>JARKOC010000062.1 GCA_029975915.1 Bryobacteraceae bacterium | reverse complement strand
GCGAGTGTACGACTACACCGGGCTATCGGACAATACGATATTAAAAGCGGAAGCGTTGGCTGGGCAGATTTTCCGAAAAGCCGGTGTGGAGACTGACTGGGTCCACTGTCCGACGGAGCGGGGCCAGGAGGACCGGTTCCCCGGGTGCCGGAAGCCGAAAACGGAATCCGACATCATTTTGCACGTGATCCCTCAATCAATGGAGAACCAAAGGTTCAGCGGCGACGCCTTTGGATTCTCGTTGCCCGCTTCCGGCGGCCGGCCGGCGCAGCATGCCTATGTCTTCTTCCATCGCGTCGAACAGACCGCCATCCGGAGCAAAGGTTCTGCGCACACCGTTTGCCGGGAGGTCCTGCTCGCCCACGTCGTGGCACATGAGATCGGCCACCTCCTGATGGGCCCAGACAAGCATTCTGACCGAGGCATCATGAAACCGCGGTGGAAGGCGGAAGACCTGCGCGAGATGGAGGTCGGCCGGCTGGTCTTCGTGGCCGGGCAAGCGAAGTTGATCAGAAGCCAAATGGAGGTGAGGGAGAATGGCTGGGGCATGTAGGACGAGAGAAAAAGCCAAGTCACGAGCCAGGTATGTGGTCCACCATTGCGTCGCCTTTTATAAACGGATCGCTGCACGGCCGGTTTTCGTTGAGCCGCCGTAGCTTCAGATTGGGAGAAGTGCACCGGTGTGGTGCGCCTGGTTGTTATCACCTGTCTGGCCAGCGAGTCCTGACGAGAGCGCCTACCCTAGTTTCGGCGGCAGTTCTTCGAGCGGGCCCATCCATTGGAGTTCGCGGTCGAGGTCGCGGTGGAGTTGGTATTGCTGCATGACCTTTTCGACGGCGACGCCGCGGAGTTCGATTCTGTCGCGGTCGAAGGTGCCGACGCCGACCTTGCCACAGTACTGAAGATAGCCCATCCAGTCCGGATTGATGCCCATACATTCGACGCCGATGCGGTCGGCGGCGACGAAGTCGGGCGAGGCGATGGCGAGGCGTGACGCAATGGGCGTGCCCGACGAAGGGCCGTTGCCTTCCATACCCTCGTAGCCGTCGATCACGGCGACGCCCCAGTTCGCCTTCATGCGCTGGGCGGTGAGCATCATGTCGTAGTGGGTCTGGCGGACGCCGCCGTGGTAGATGCGCTTGTCGTTCCAGCGCGGCTTCTCACCCTTCTTGGACTTCAACGGAGCGCCGAGCGTCATGTTCTTGATCGAAAGTGTGGCGATGACGACGTTGTGGGTCTTCATTGGGCCGCATGAGATGACGAAGGCGTCTGGGTCGAGCAGCCGGGCGGCGAGGCGGGCGGGTTGGATATGGAGGTCGCCGTTGAGCAGGTGGATAGTCTCGTAGAGGCCCTCTTCGTTGAGGCAGACGAGTTTCAACTGGTTGCGTTTGTACTCCTTCGGCAGGTCCGTGAAATTAAAAGTCTCGTAGCCTTCATTGGTTTCGCCGGCGGAGGCTTCGGCGATGGTGACTGGTCCCTGGAAGCGGGGTTCGAGCCAGTCTAGGATGCCGCGCATGGAGTCGGCGTGGGAGGCGGCGAGCTGGCGGGTGACGGAGACGAAGTTGGGTTTGATGACGACAGTCTTTCGCTGCTGGAGTTTGGGCAGCAGTTCTCTGTCGAGGGCGGTGAGGGCCTCAGTGATCATCTTGCGGCGGTCATCGCCGGAGACTAGCGAGACGGGCGATTTCGAGGCCTGTGGGGCTGCGAAGGACTTGCGGGCGAGCAACGCGGCCGGGGTGGCGAGAAGGGCGCGTCTGGACAATCCAATTGACATGACTGGGACCTCGCCATAATAGTAATAACAGACCGTAAAGTATGTAAAGCTATGGATTAGGAGGTCGGGACTTATGGATCGCAGTTCACGGCGCGGATTCCTGGGTGCGGGAATCGGATTGATGGCGGCGTCTGAAGCAGGCGCAGCCGATTTGAAAATGCCCGTGCGGCCGCTCGGCAAGACCGGCCTGAAGCCGACTGTGCTTGGCTTCGGCTGCATGACGACGTCGGACCCGTCGGTGATCGAGCAGGCCGTCGACGCCGGCATTACCTACTTTGACACCGCCCGAGGTTATCAGGGCGGACAGAACGAGCGCATGGTGGGCGCGGCGCTGAAGGGCAAGCGCGGCAAGATCCTGCTATCGTCCAAAACACAGGCGAGAACTCCCGAAGACATGGTGAAGCATCTGGAGACGTCGCTGACCGAGCTTCAGACCGACCACCTGGACATCTGGTACCTGCACTCACGCTCCAATCCTGAGTCGGTGCCGGACCCGCTTTTCGACATGCAGGACAAGATGAAGAAAGAAGGCAAGATCCGTTTCAGCGGCGTAAGCCTCCACAGCAACCAAACGAAGATGATCCCGTGGCTGGTGGAGAAGGGCCGCACGGACGTCATCCTGACCTCCTACAACTTCACGATGGAGCCTGAGATGGACAAGGTGCTGAAGCAGGCATCCGACGCCGGCGTGGGCATCGTCGCCATGAAGGTGATGGCGGGCGGATTCAGGACCAACCGGCCCGGCACGCCGACGCACGAGAAGTTGAGCCGCAAAGGGGCGATGGCGGCGGCGCTGAAATGGGCGGTTCGCAATCCCTATGTTCACACGTCGATCCCAGGCATCCAGGATCTGGACATGCTGGATGAGAACTTCAAAGCCGTTGCGACAGGCTGGCAGGCGTCTGACGCTCCTGTGCTGGCGGCGCAATTGGAGGCGATTTCGCCGCTCTACTGCACGGTATGCGGCAAGTGTGGCTACCAGTGTGAGAAAGGACTGCCGCACTCTGACATCATCCGTATCGTCAGCTACGCCGACGGCTATGGCCAGTTCGCGTTAGCGCGCGAGCGTTGGCAGGAGTTGCCGGAAGATGTGCGGTCAATCCGCTGCTCGGACTGCAAAGCGTGCAGCGTGAATTGCCCGCATGGGGTCCATGTCGCCGAGCGCGTGTCGCTGGCCCAGGAGTGGTTTGCATGAGAAAAATGATGTGGGCCGCTGTCGTGCTGGGAGCGGCCTGCATGGCTCAGACTCCGGACTGCTCGGTCGCTCCAGGTTTCAAGCAGGAAGGTCCGGGACGAAGCTACGTCACCGAAACGCTTTTCGAATATATGGACGGAAATTCGGAGGGGTACTTCCTTTACGGGTTTCAGTCGATGAAGGGCATCACCTGCTCGAAGGGCGAAACGAAGCTGATCTTCGATGTAAGCACGTTCAAGGATCACGAATCGGCGTACGGAATGTTCACGGGCAACCTGGATACACGTGAGCCGGTGCTGAAGATCGGCGGCGGCGGCCAGGTGACGCCGCGCAAGGCAGTCTTCACCAAGGGCGTGTACTATGTGGAGATTGCAGCGGAACCAGAAGGCGAGCACGTCGCCTTGCTGACCGATGCCATCAAGAGATATGAGAAGTCAGTTCCGGGTGAAGTGGCGCCACCGGCGCAGATCTCCTGGTTCCCCACGGAAGGGATCAAGCCCGGCTTTCCGCGACTAGTGCCGCAAAGCGTGCTGGGTTTGCGCATGCTGAGACGCGGCTACCTGGCGCAGTACGAAAGCGGCAGGGCTTTTGTGGTGGAAGAGGCATCAGAGCAGGCGGCCAAGGACCTGATGCAGAGGCTCAAGGAACGCTTCCAGGCTTCTGTTGAACTCGCCGTCGGATCGGATGGATTCACTGCGACGGACCGCTACCTGGGCAAGCTGTGCATGTTCAGGGTAGGGAGCCGCGTAGCCGGGTGGACTGGGCTGGCGGAAGGCGATGATGCGGCAAAACTCGCCGCCGCTATCGCTGGACGCATCAAGTAGACCGGCTTCTACAGCGAGCCGGCGTGCCGCTTGAGGATTTGAGGCAGGTTGGTCGAGAACGCTGACCGCGCCAGCACCATGTTGGCGCCCGCTTCCTGAGCGCGTTGCTTCAATTCCGCCTCGACATGCGACACAAAGCCGATAACGGATGTGGCCTTTGCTTCAGGATTGGATTTCACTTGAGAGATCAGACCAACCGGATCGATCGCTGCATTGTTCAAGTCGACAATCAATAGCGCCGGTGGCTCGGCCGCGATGCGGCTGAGGATGGCATCCTGGCCTTTGAGAAACTCGGCTTGAAATCCCGAACGCTTCGCCAGATCGTTGATCTTCACGACAAAAAAGAGGTCTTCGACCGCAGCCACAATCTTCTTGTTCTTCGCCATACGTAGGGTTCGTTTGAAAAGGGTATGCCGGAGAGGTCCGGCGAACCAGGAAGGACAGTTCCAGAATAACTGGTTGGGGTCGATAGGGGCAAGGAGCCGTCAGCGGTGTGCATCAGACGGGTGATACCGTTGATCTCATGATGTCCTGGGAATCAGCGGTAGCCCTAGAGCGGGGTGAACGGCCGGCGCCTCCATCGGCCATCGCTATATTTGGCGCCAACGGCGATCTGACGCGACGGATGCTCATGCCGGCGCTCTACAGGCTGGCCTACGAGAAACTGCTGCCAGCGGAGTTCGCCGTCGTGGGGATATCGAGGACGGCGATGGCGGACGAGCAGTTTCGCGGGCGGATGAGGGAATCGGTCAGCCACTTTCTGAAGGACAGTCCGTTTGACGAGGAGATCTGGGACGAATTCGCCAAAGGGCTGTTCTACATCGATGGGGACGTCCACGATCCGGCGTTATATGAACGGCTGAAAGCGAAGCTTGACGAGGTGGAAGAGACGCGGCGCAGCCGTGGCAATGTCCTCTTCTACCTGTCGATTCAGCCGAGCCAGTACGCTCCAACGGCATCGGCGCTTGGCGCGGCGGGGCTGAACCGGACGGAACGTGAAGGCGTGTGGCGGCGGATCATCGTCGAAAAGCCGTTCGGACGGGACCTTGCAAGTGCAGTCGATTTGAATGATGCGCTGCAAGGGGTGTTTCCGGAAAACGAGATCTACCGGATTGACCACTACTTGGGCAAGGAGACGGTTCAGAATATATTGGCTTTCCGGTTTGGCAACGGCATCTTCGAGCCATTGTGGAACCGGCGCTACGTCAGTCATGTGCAGATTACGGCCGCCGAGTCGATCGGCGTCGAGGGCCGCGGCGCGTATTACCAGGAGGCCGGGGCGCTACGCGACATGATCCAAAATCACCTGTTGCAGGTGATGGCGACCATCGCTATGGAGCCGCCCTCAGCCTATGAATCGCGAGCCGTGCGGGACGAGCGGTCGAAACTGCTCCGGGCGATCAAGATCCTGCGGCCGGCTGAAGTCAATTGCTTTGCGGTGAAGGGACAGTACGGACCTGGGACCATAGGCGGCGAGGCTGTGCTGGGATTCCGCCAGGAGCCGGGCGTCGATCCCGAAGCACAAACAGACACTTACGCGGCGCTGCGGCTGGAGATCGAGAACTGGCGATGGGCGGGAGTACCGTTCTACATTAGGTCCGGCAAGCGGATGCCAAAGCGGGTGACCGATGTGGTTATCCAGTTCAATTGTGCGCCGCTGTCCATGTTCGGAGAAGGGACGCAACGGTTCCCGAACATGCTCGTACTCCGCATCCAGCCCGAGGAGGGTATCTCGCTGCGATTCTCGTCGAAGACGCCGGGTCAGGGCATGGACCTGCGGCCGGTCACAATGGACTTCAACTACAACACGAGCTTTGAAACGCGATCACCGGCGGCGTACGAAACACTCCTGCTGGACGCGCTTCAGGGTGACTCGACGCTCTACACGCGCCAGGACATGGTGGAAGCTAGTTGGCGGGTGGTCGAACCGGTGCTGAACGTCTGGGATGGGATGAAATACAGCCTGCCGAATTACCAGGCGGGCAGTTGGGGACCAAAGGCGTCGGACGACATGCTGGCGCGACACGGCCACCAGTGGAGGAATACCTAACGGGAACTCCGGTGTCCATGGCCTTGACTGCGGGAGCGGCTCGGGGGAGAATTTCGAGCTAGATCTTTGGTTTGTAAGTGGGTTGTCTGCCCAATGGTAACTGGTTGTCAGGGAATGAGGCGTTGTGTGTGGTGAGCCAGCAAAAGCACATTCTGACTGATGCGCGGGCGTCATGCAGCGCGGCAGCCGCCTGGATGGCGAACTTGCTGCAGACGGCACTGGAACTGGCGCCGCTGGCAAAGCTCGCGGTGTCTGGCGGCCGCACACCTGGCGAAATGTTCGATTCGCTTGCCGTAAACGGAGATGTGGACTGGCAGCGCGTCCACCTGTTCTTCGTGGACGAACGCGCCGTGCCGCCGGACCACGAGCAGAGCAACTACGGGATGACGTTGAAGCGGCTGATCGAACCGGCTGGCATCCCGACTGCTAATGTCCATCGAATTCAAGGCGAGGCGACACCGCACGACTCAGCCCGCCGTTACATACATGACATCCGGTCGTTCTTTGATGGCCCCGCGGAGGAGCTTCCACGATTCGACGTGATCCAGTTAGGCGTCGGTGAGGACGGCCATACGGCGAGCCTGTTTCCCGGCGAGCCCTATATCGACAATCGCGAGAGTGTCGCGGCTGCGGTGTATTCCGCCACGGCGGCGCAATGGCGCATCACCCTGTTGCCTGGTGTGATTCTGGCGGCTAAGAGCCTCGTTGTTCTGGCATGTGGCGCCGAGAAAGCTGAGCCGCTCTGGCAGGCCTGGCACGGGGAACTCAACCCGCTGAAGTGCCCGGCGCAGTTGATCGCGCGCGAAGCCGAAAACGTCGATTGGTTCCTCGATGAGGCTGCCGCGGCTAGACTCATATCAGGTGCTTAGCCGCAGATCATTTCTGGTTGCCTCATTATTGGAAGACGCACCGCGCGTGCGCATGGTCTTCGGCGGCGATGTCATGCTCGCCCGCTGGGTGGGCGCCAAGGCGATCCAGGAAAAGGACTTGTTGCGCCCGCTGAGGGGCGTTTCGCCAGCGTTCCTCGGCGCCGACATTGCCATGGTGAACCTGGAGTCGCCGTTCTCGGAGACAGGCCCGTATGAAGCCTCGGGTATGGTTTTCAGATCGCGGCCGGAGTTGATCGAGGCGCTGACCGGGGTTGGGATCAATGCCGTCAGTCTGGCGAACAACCATGTCCGGGACGCCGGAGCCGCCGGGTTCGATTATACGACCAAGCTGCTGGAGAGCCGTGGAATCACAGTCGCAGGCGCCGGACGGAACGCCGTCATTGAACGAGGCGGCGTGAAGTTCCGCTTCCTGTCCCATACCTACGACCAAAGGAACGGAAACTGGCAAAGCGACGATGCAAGAGTACCTGGGTTGGATCCGGTCAAGGCCGCCGCGGACGTGCGCGCGGCGCGCGCGCGCGGCGAGGCTGTCATCGTCTCCATGCACGCCGGTTGGGAGTATCACACGAAACCGAATCAGTTCCAGAAGGCGTTTGCGAAGGCGGTGGTGCAGGCCGGCGCGGCTTGTGTTGTAGGTCACCACCCGCATGTGGTCCAACCCGCGGAAATGATCAACGGCGTGCCCGTCTTCTATTCGCTCGGCAACCTGGCCTTCGACCAGAAAGACCCGGGCACGGACCGCGGTCAACTGGCCGAGGTGGTCTTCGAGCAGGGCAGGGCGGTGAAGTGGCGGCTGCTGGACGTAGTGATCAACAATGGGGCGGCCAACTTGTTACACAAGTACGAAGAATTTCGTTGACGCTACGAAGCGCTTCGTATTACAGTCTGGGTGTGAAGAAAGAGAACGCAGCGATTCCCAAACCCACGGCCTCGGAGTTGGAGATCCTGGGCATTCTCTGGAGGATCGGACCGGCAACCGTCCGCCAAGTCTGGACCGAGCTTGAAACCGCCAAACCCACCGGCTACACGACCGTCCTGAAGCTGATGCAGATCATGGCCGAAAAGGGCCTGCTCATTCGGGACGAGGAAAACCGCGCCCACATCTACAGCCCCGCATTAGAGCAAGCCGAGACGCAAGGCCGGATTGTGGACGACCTGCTCGAACGCGTCTTTGGCGGATCGGCGTCGGCGCTGGTGATGCGGGCGCTTTCGCTCAAACGTGCGTCCAAAAAGGAGATCGCCGAGATCCGGCGGATGCTTGACGAAGCCGAGGGAGGCACGCGATGACGGCACTGGGTTGGGCGCTGTTACATTTTCTTTGGCAGGGCGCGGTCGTCGCCCTGGTGCTGGCCGTGGCGTTGGGCGCGATGCGCCGGTTGAGCGCCCAGGCGCGCTATGCCGCCGCCTGCCTGGCGTTGCTGGCTATGGCGATGTGCGTTCCGGCGACGTCGCTGCTGCTGAATGGAAGCGACAAGATCGCGCTGCCCCCGGGCGAAAAGAGCCTGATGCTGGACTCCAATGTGGCGGTGAACCGGGGCGTTGATTGGCAGAGGTGGGTCGTACTGTGCTGGGCGGCGGGGGCCACGGCATTGCTGATGCGGACGGCGATGGGCTGGCATGTGGCGCGGCGCAACAGCCGCCGGGGCGTCGAGTGGGACTATCCGCTCAGCCAACTGATGGAACGGATGCGGATGAGCGGGACGGTGGAACTGGTGGTTTCCCGGCTGGCGGATGCGCCACAGGTCTTTGGTTGGTTGAAACCGGTCATTCTGGTCCCGGCATCGGCGATCGCCCGGTTGTCGCCCGCCGAGATGGAAGCGGTGCTGGCGCACGAACTGGCGCATATCGTCCGCCGAGATTACCTGGTGAACCTGGTGCAGACGGTCATCGAATCGCTGTTGTTCTACCACCCGGCTGTGTGGTGGGTCTCACGCCGCATCCGGCAGGAGCGCGAGCACTGTTGCGACGACATGGCGGTGGAGGTCTGCGGCGACCGGCGGCGGTATTCGCGGGCATTGCTGAAGTTGGAAGAATCGCGGCCGGCGCTGGCCATGGCCGCCACGGCAGGAGGTATGGGTATGAGAATCGCGAGATTGTTGGGTTATCCGGCCGAAGGCGCGGCCTGGGGTCCGGGCGTGGCCGCCGCGGGCGCGGCTCTATTGTTGGGGAGTTTACTTTGGGCTTCGCAGGCCCCGGCTCCGCCGCCTCCACCTCCGCCGCCCGCGCCCCCGGTTGCCGCGGCAGCTGTTGATCCAGCCGCGCCGGCGACACTTGCGGTTCCAAAAGCTGTGGTGGGGCCAACTCACGGGGAAGCCGTGCCCGTTGCGCCCGCACCTCCCGCGGCCCCTGCGTTCGCGGCCACGCCGAAGCTGGCGCAGCCGGTTCACGGTGTTGCCGGTGGCGTGCCCGGTGGGGTCGCCGGAGGCGTCAGCGGCGGTGTTTCCGATGCAACTCCGCAAGAGGCATCTGCCGCCCCGCCCCCACCACCCCCGCCGCCACCGCCGCCTCCGGCCGTGAAGAAGAGGATGCTTACCGACGAAGAGAAGGCGAAGATCGCCGAAACCAAGGCGCGCGTCAAGGAGATTCGGGAGCAGAGGACAGCAGAGCGGGCCGAGATGCGCGCTGAGGCTAGAGCGCTCCGCGCAGAGAAACAGGCGCAAATCGCCGCACTGCGGGCCGAAGGGAATCTGGACCAGGCCAGAGTGCGCGAGGACGTGAAACGCGAACTTGAAAGCGCACTGAAGGAGTTGCAACACAACAAACAGCAACTTGAGGTGAACATCCGCGAGGCGGTCGAAAAGGCCAAGCTACAGCTATCCGATGTCAACGTGCAGAAGGAGGCTCAGGCATCGATAGAGAAGGTGATGGCCGAATTGAAGGCCCGCGAGCCGGAGATTCGCAAGAACATCGAGCAGGCGATGGCACGGCTTGACGGCGAGATGAAGGAGCTTCAGGGCCAATACCAGAAGCAGCGCGAGGAGCGCGATCGCCGGACCGGCTATGCGGATCAGAAATGGACTAAAGGTGACGTGAAGGGATCGACAACCGCGAAAGGACGCCACTACATCCGCTACGGCCCGCCCGACGAGATCGAATCCCATCCCGGCAAGGGCGAGAACTGGCTGTACCGGAACTGGCGCGGGACCGGCGGCAAGATGATCTTTGAGTTCGACGCCGACGGCCAGCTCAAACGATAGCAATAGGACCGATTGACCTTCCCAAACGGGCCGCCAGCCGTGGCGGCTCGTTTTTTTTGGTCCGGGCCTTAGCGGAAACTGACGCCGATTCGCCCGACGAACATCCCCTCTGACCGGAAAGACTGCATCCTGCCCTCGATGCGCACCCCAACGCGGCCGTTCAGCCAGCTAATCACGCCGCCTCCCAGACTGGCCCAAGGGCTGGTGCCGCCGCGGGCCACGCCAAAGGCGATGCCGGGCCCGAAGTTGACGAATCCTTCATTCTTGGCCCGGATGTTGCGGTTCACGAAGTGCCAGCCGATGGTTGGCTGGACAGACCCGAATGCGTAGCCGTCGCTGAACGTGTAGGCCCCGCCCTCGCCTCCCACCGCCAGCCCTTTCCAAAGAAGGGCCTCGCCGCCTCCTCCTCCACCAAACAACAGGTAGCCATGCTGGCAGGCTCCGATCGAACCGAAGGCGTAGCCGTTGCCACGGTAGCGGTACGGTGCGGACGTGGCCGCCGTCTGAGCAATGAGCCATGGGCTTGTCCACAGCAGGATACCGGCAAGCAAGATCTTCATACGCGGTCTCCATTTCCACTCGCCGTGTCGCAGAGCGCCAGGCGATCATTTGTCCGAATAATATATAAATTAATGCCGTCTCAAAGTCACATAACGAATTTCGGCGACTTCCTTGCCAGCGACATTCAGTGCCATCAACTTCAATACGCCTTTGCCTCGAGCCAGATTCAACTTTCCGAGAATGAGCGGCTGAAAATCCTTCACGAACGATTCAGTTCGTTTGGCACGGTCCCACGCTTCGCCGATCAGTGGGGGATCGTTCGGCTGACCGATCTTTGCTTGGACCCTTGATTCGCCTAAGCTCAACTCGACGATCGACCCTGTGTTGGCAGGCTTACAGGTGTAGTAGAGTGACGCTTCATACTCTCCCGGCTGGGCGACCTCGACATCCCAGTTCATTTGGTCGCCGGTCGAAGTCCAATTGGTGAAGAACGAGCAGTTCGGGTGGATGGAGCTTCGTTTGATGCCGCCGGCGCTGGTACCGTCGCGGGCAGGCAGGTAGGTAAACTTCGAGTAGCCTACCGGATACGGCCGCTCGTCCGGTCCGACCTGCGGCAGCATTTCGGAGGCCCAGTCCTGCTGGGCTTTGCGGAGCCGGGCGGCTGCTTCGGGCGCCTCGGCCGCGATGTCGCGGTCTTGGCCGGGATCGGCAACCATGTCGAAAAGCGCGCCATCGGCGTCCAGACGGTAGCGCTGTGACCTAACGCTCACGCGCTTGTTCTGCATGGAGAACAGCAACCGGTCTTCCCATTGGGGTTTTTCAGAGGTCAGGAGCGGCATCAGGCTCCGGCCGTCGAGCGGCTTGTTTCCGTTGACGGGGATGCCGGCGAGACCGGCCAGCGTCGGCCGCAGGTCGATGGCCCCGGCGATCTCGGCGATGCGCCTGCCCGCCGGAATCCGGCCTGGGAACCGAATCAGCATGGGGACCCGCAGTCCGCCCTCGTCGAGTTGCCCCTTGCGGCCCTTCATGCCGCCGTTCCAACGCCAACTGTTCGGGCCGTTGTCACTGAAGTAAACGACGATGGTGTCGTTTTTGAGCCCAAGGTGGTCAATCTCGGAAAGGACTCGGCCGACGTTCCAGTCGATGTTCTCGCACATGGCGAGAGCGGCGCGGGTCATGGGAAGGTCTTCGCGTTTGGGGTCGCGGTTCAGCAGCTTCGGGTCAGAGTTGGCAAACTTCTCATAGAACCTGTCGGGAACCTGCATGGGCGAGTGCGGCGTGTTGTAGGGCAGGTAGCAAAAAAAGGGCTGGCGGCGGTTGCGGCGGATGAACTGGAGGGCATGATCGGTCAAGTCGTCCGTCAGGTAGCCTTTGCCGCGGACGAACTCGCCATTGTGATCGAGTTGGGCATCGAAGTACTGGCCCCAGTGGCCGGAGGTGAATCCATAGTATTCGTCGAACCCGCGCGAGCTGGGGTGGTAAGGCGCCTGGCTGCCGTTGTGCCACTTGCCGAACGCGGCGGTGGCGTATCCGGCCTGCTTAAAGGTCTGGGCGATGGTAGTCTCGTCCAGGTTCATGCGTTCGGCGCCGGTGGAGACGCCGCGGACGCCGCAGCGAGGGTGATAACGGCCAGTTAGAAACTCGGCGCGAGTGGGTGCGCAGACGGCGCAGGCGAAGAAACGGTCGAAGATGGCGCCATCCCGGCCGATCGAATCGATGTTGGGCGTGGACAAGTTGGTGTTGCCGTTGATGCTCAAGTCGCCCCATCCCTGATCGTCGGCCAGGATGACGACGAGATTTGGCAGCCGACGAGCCGGCGCCGCCTTGAGAATTCTGAGGCCGGAAAGGGAGGCGGCGCTGGTGAGGATTTTTCTGCGGCTGATTCGTTTGATCGGCAAATTCATGTCTCGCTCCTTGATCTGGATGACGGCTCTGTGTCCGACATCATACCTGCCATTCGACTTGTTTGGACTCTGCCCAAGCGGATTGCTATGCTTTTGTTTTAGGGACCTCTCCCGGCAAGCCGTCCCAGCCCCCAGATCATGATCGGCGCGCACACATTTCGTCTGGCCGCCAGCGCCTGCATCCTGGCGGGCCAAGTTCTTGGCCAATGGGTTCCGGCCGGGCCGTGGGGCGGAAGCGCTACCTCGGTGGCCATCGACCAAACGAACCCCGACAGGATGCTTCTTGGTGCGCGTAACTCATTGATTTACATGAGTGAAGATGCAGGTGAGAACTGGCGGCGGCTGAATTTCCCGCGTCATTTTCTGGGTACTGTCCGTGCGTTGGCTTTCGACCAAACGAACCCCGAATCGCTACTGGCTGGCGTGAATGCCGAACAGTCCGGCTTCGGCGGAGTATGGCGGAGCATGGACGGCGGGCGGAGTTGGGATTTGCCGGAATCGATTGCCGGCGCTTCGGTGGAGGCGCTTTCTCAGTGGGCCGGGGATCCGAAAGTCTGGGTGGCCGGGACCCACAAGGGCGTCTGGTTGAGCCAGGACGGCGGCCTCAGTTGGGCGCGCATTTCTCAGCCCTGGAATCACGAGATGAGGGTGATCACCGCAGTCGCGTTTGATCCTTCAAACCGAGACGTTATTTACGCCGGCACGCCTCATCTGCCCTGGAAGACGACCGACGGCGGCAAGACATGGAACTCAATCCACGAGGGGATGCTGGACGATTCAGATGTATTCTCCATCTTCGTCGATCCGGAAGATCCGCGGCGCCTGCTGGCGAGCGCATGCAGCGGGATTTACCGGAGCGAGACCGGCGGCGTTAAATGGGCGAAGTTCAATGGGATACCGGCTTCGCATCGGCGGACGCACGTCATCCGCCGCCATCCAGGCAAATCCAACGTCATCTATGCGGGAACAACGCTTGGTCTGTTGCGCTCCACCGACGGTGGCGGAACGTTCAAGCAGATCAACAATTTACACATTCTCTCGATGGTTTTTCACCCGAACAAGCCTGACGTGCTGTACATGGCGGCCGAGCAGGCGGGGCTGTGGCGAAGCGACGATGGGGGACTGACGGCGCGGCCGGTGAACCAGGGCTTCGTGAGCCGGAAGGTGCTGAATGTCACCACCGCCGGCGCGGCGCAGGGTCGCGGGCGGCTCTATCTGAATACGATCCAGGATGGCGCGGCAGGGGGCGTTTTCACCAGTGCCGATGGTGGTGCGAAGTGGACACTCGTGGCTAATGCTTCCCGCGTCGGCGACAACCATCTGCACCATCTCGCCGGACACCCCAGCGATCCAGACATAATCTTCGCCGCCAACCAGCGGAGCTTCTACCGCAGCGCTGACGGCGGCAAAAGCTGGAAGAGCCTCCAACTGCCCGCTCAACCCCGGGGCGGCACAGTGGATGTCTCAGCGCTGGCGCTCATGCCCCAGAACGGCGCTCCGGGCGGGGTGCAGGTTTTTCTGGGAACGCTCCAGGGGCTATACCGCGGCAGCGCATCTGGCGGGCCTTGGACACTGGTGCCCGTAACGAAAGCCGACAAGACTCCAAGGGTGCTGAGCATCTCCACGGCCGGGCCGAGAATCGTTGTGCGCACATCAAGCGCCCTTTATCTTTCGGAAAACTCGGGCCAGACCTGGCGGCCGCTCTCACTACTTCTGCCGACTTCGGTTGTCTACGACATCGCCGTGCCCGAAGATCCGAGGCATCCGATCCTGCTGGCGACGGCGAAGGGTTTGTTTGCTTCCGCCGAGCAGGGGCAGAGATGGGCGAGGGTGACCAGAGGAATTGACGACAGCACTGTCAGCGCGGTCCGCTACCAGCCAGGCGGTGGTGGGATCGTCTGGCTGGTGAGGTTTGGAGAACTCTTCGTATCGAACGATTTCGGCACGACCTGGCGCGACCATCCCGATGGCCATATCCCCGAGTCTTCGATCCGGGCGCTGTTCGCCAGTCCCGGCGGCGCTGGTCAGGCAATCGCCATCACACCGGACATCGGCGTTTTCATATTGAAACAGATGGAACAATTTGGACTAAGATGAAAGAAGCAGGTCATTCCCAGCTATGAGACTCCTAAACTCAACTTCAAATTTCCGCACTCGAAACTGGCTGCGTCTATTGTTTACCGCCAGCCTCGTTGTGCTCCTCAGTTTTGCAGCCCAGGCGCAAACCGGATGGGGCGATGGCGACGAGCGGCCGGACATGATTGAAATCAGCCTATTCGGTGGAGGCAGCTTTTTCAAGAGCGTTTCCAGCGGCCTCGGCACCGAGCACGTCAGCGGCGGTGCTGTGGGTCTACGCGTGACCGAGAACTTCTGGAAGTACATCAGCCTGGAGCAGGGCTTTACCTATAGCGCGAACAACATCCGGTTCGGCCTGAGCACTGCCCCCAACACGGTTGCATTCGGAAACCGAATTTATCAATGGAATCTCAACCCGGTGTTCCACTTTACACCACGGGGATCCAAAGTCAGGCCTTATTTGACCGCCGGCGTCTCGGCGATGAACTTCAATCCCACCGACACGGCGGAGGGCCTGGCGCGGCTGCCCGAGAACGCGGCGCTTTACAGATCCCAAGGATTGAGCGACACGCTCCACCCCGCGCTGAACTTTGGCGGCGGCGTCAAATGGCACCTGACAGATCATTTTGGGTTGAGGTTTGACCTGCGGAGCACATATTCCCGCAATCCTGGCTACGGTGTCTCGGATGTCCCGACTGGGGGCATCTACGTCCCGCGTGGTGACAAACTGTGGGGCGTGATCCCGAGCGTGGGACTCAACTGGTATTTAGGCAAAAAATATGTGCCCCCGCCGCCGCCAGCCCCGCCCAAGGCTGAGGCCCTGGCGGCTCTCAACGGCGGCACCCTTTCGGCCGGCACCGGCACGCTTTGCCAGGGCCGCCCGATCACGATCCGCGCGACCGGCGTTTCCGACCCGGCAGGCCGCCAGATCACCTACAAGTGGCGCGTCAATGACCAGCCGATGGGCGGCAACAGTCCGGAACTCCAGTTCACCCCCGACCGGGCCGGCAGCTATGCCATCGAACTCGAAGTTTCGGCGCCGAACACTGAGGGTATGCCCGTCCGTACGGCCAAGTCCAACACGCTGGGCATCAACGTGCAGGAATACCGGGCTCCGACAGTTTCCAGCATTTCCGCCGTCCCTGCGCAGTTGAACTATGGCGACACAGGGCGGCTGACAGTCACGGGGACAGGTTCGGCGTGCTCTTCGATTTCCTACCTCTGGACGGCCTCCGAAGGCACGGTGGCGAATTCGACTTCGCCGAGCGCCAGTTTCGATTCAAAGACCGTTCGCTTCGAACAGGGCGGCAAGATCCAGTCCAAGACTGTTACCGTGAAGGCGACAGTCACCGACGATCGCGGCGCGACCGCCTCGTCCGAGACTCAGGTCAAAGTCGACTACATCCCTTCGGCCATTCGGTTCTCCGACCTGATCTTCTCGAAGAACAGCGCGCGGGTGAACAATTGCGCCAAGCGCATTCTGCTTGAGGAAGTGGCCGCCAAGGCAGCCGATCCCGACTATGAACTCATCCTGGTGGGCCACTACGATCAGGATGAGGTGAAGAAAGGCAAGCGCCCGACGACCCTCGACATGGAGCGAGTAAAGAACGCCTACGCGGTGCTAACCGCCGGTACCGGCACCTGCGGTAACGTCGACAAGAGCCGCATCAAGGTGGATTGGACCGGAACTGAACAGACGTCGGACTTCCAGCCCGGCATTTGCGGCACATCGGCGCGTCCAGCCGCCGGCGAACGGCGCGGCTCTGCTGTGTCCACCGCTGACCAAAACCGCCGCGTCGAGGTCTGGCTTGTCCCGAAGGGTACCAAAATGCCTGCGGCCTTTAAGTCGGCCAAGGAGATTCCGGCACGGGATCTGAAGAGAGCAGGCTGCCCCAAGTAACCTGCGAACAAAGCAGGATTGATGACCGCCCGGGTCTGCGAGGATCCGGGCGGTTTCTTTAGTGCTGGGTCCTAATGGCTATTGCGGCACGGCCGCTCGGCGCCCGAGTTTCGCATGAAGGGGCCTTTGGAACCGTCGGGCAGGATCGTGGACGCGTCGCTGCGGGCTTGAGACAATTGCCGCGCGTTCAACTCCCTTGCCCCGTGCAGATTTGCGCCCCGGAAATCCGCTCCGAATGTCTTGGATCCCGCGAATCGAGCTCCAGCCAGAGTGCTTCCGGCCAGCCTGGCGCCCTGCAGGTCCGCACCACGGAAATCGGCTTGTCTCAAATCACATCGAGTCAGGGAGCAAGTCCATAACTGAGCCGACATGAAGCGGGACCGGCGCAGGTCGGACGAATCGAATTCGCAGTGTTGAATCCTGGCCTCAATGAAGCGAGCATCACGCGCGCGGACCGCCCTAAAACGGCAAAACTGCATCTGCGCCTTATAGAAAGCCGCAGCTTCCAGTCCGCAGCCTTGGAACAGGCATTCCATTAACTTGGCGTGGTGGAAGCCAGCCTGGCGGAGTTCACAGCCGAGGAAGCGGACTTTGCCCATCATCGCTTCCAGCCAGCGTGACCCCACCGCCTTGACCTCCTCGAATGAACACCCGTCCAGCCTCGATTCGCAGAATCCTGCTCCGGCCAAACAGGCCGAGTCCATCCGGCACCGGTCCATAGACGCGGCGGTCAAATCAGCGCCGGAGAGATTCGCCAAAGCCAGGTTCGAGTCCCAGATTTCTGCTCCAGCAAGCACCGCCGAACTCAAGTCTGCCGCGGGCCATTCGAGCCAGCCAAGTTGTGCCCGGTCCAGGCGCGCTCGGGCGAGCCGTGCGTTTGCCAACTCGTAACGCCGGAGCACGGCCTTCTCGCCGCCGGCAAGGCCATCCAACCACAGCGCATGAAGGTGTAGCGTCCGCACGAGAGACCGCGGATCGAGTCTTTCGCATGCCTGCTGTGCGCCCGCCAAGATGTATGACATATCGGCGCAGATTAGGACAGTATGAGCGCGAGCGTGCCAGGAGTGCGTGCGGGCAGGAGGGTGATGACGCGGGGAAGAGCCGATATCCGGTGCAGTCGCCGTACTGGTTCGAAATCCCGCGGGGACTGGCCTGCCCGCCCGATGGACAAAGGAAAAATCCGCCTGCGGGCGGGACTCGCCCGCTCCGGTTTCACCCGGTCCCGGCGCGCACGACTCGCGGTGAAAGGAACCGCGCCCACGCATGAGCGCATTCGGCGCCGTCGACGTCGGTCATGGAGGACTCGGCTCCCGAAAGCCTGCCGGACCGCCTCGCGATCCAGCCACGGATATGGAGAACCATTCCCGGGCGAACCGGGCGGCGGTACCGGATGCGGAGTTCAGCTGTGAGCGCAGGATGGCCGGAGAACAGGACCGCCTTTGACATCGCCTCGTCGAGGACCGTGGCGACCACACCGCCATGCACAATCCCGCGAAAGCCCTCCAACTCGGATCCAGGGGTCCAGACTGCGACAGCCTCGCCCTCGGGGTTTTCGCGAAAGAGCAGCCGGAGGCCTGCCGCATTGTCCTGTCCGCAGACGAAGCAGCGTGTTTGCGGGAGAATGTGCGTCCGGTCTCTAAGGTGATCCGGCGCATGCGCGCCGCCACTGGCGGGGGCGGGCTGTAGACGGCTAGTGATGGCAGGTCACCTCGCGGGAGACGAGCCGGCCGTTCAGATATTCAACGACGAGCGATTCGGGGCTTTCTTCAGGCGCGCCGGTGCAAACCGTAATGGAGAGGGCTTCAAACAGCGACTTGGCTCTTGATCCCATGCCTCCCGAAATCACCACGTTGACGCCGCGTTCCTCGAGCCAGGGCGGCAGGAGCCCAGGCTGATGATCGGGCGCTTCGACTATGGTGGAGCCGACAATTGTCTTTGCCTCCGGGTCCACATCTAGAAGAGCGAACCTTCTGCTATGGCCGAAGTGCTGCGTTAACTTCCCGTTGGCGACCGGAACCGCAAACCTCATGAGTTGTGTTTTCCTTTCGAGCGTCCGCAATCTGAAGCGGATCACATTTAGATGTAACTAGCACTTAAAATACACTATAACGTAGAGACGGTCAACAGCGGCGGCGCTGGCTGGGGCGATCCGAACCGGGAGAAAGATGCCGCCTGGCCGTCATGGATCTGCTGTATAGGTGTCAGTCGCATCTAGAGACTAGAGTTGATATGCTCATGAGGATGATACTGCGCCGCGGGAGGTGTCCGCGACGGGGAGGGGAACTTGCCGAGAAGACGATGTGAACGCCACGGCGAGGGCAATCCGTGCACGTGCGCCATGGGGAACCTGTACCGGTTTGTCGAACCGGTGGTGTTGCTGCTACTAAAGCGGAAGGGCCGGTCCTACGGCTATGACCTCGCCGGGGATCTTCGCGATTTTGCGCTGACAGACGCGGAGATTGAGCGCGCGGCTCTGTACAGAACGCTGCGGCAGCTCGAGGCGAACGGAAACGTGGCCTCGGAGTGGGAAACCGAGCAGGGTGGGCCGGCTCGGCGGGTCTACTGGCTGACGGCGAACGGGGAGCGGCATCTTGCGGAGTGGGCGATCGTCCTCGATCATGTGTCGAAGTCGATGGGCCGGTTCGTCCGCGAAGTGCGCAGACACACCCCTGAGCCAGCGGACGCTGCAATGGCGTCCACAAAGCCAGGGCAGGCCGCGGGGCGCTGACGGCGGCCCCGTGCGGCCGGTGGCATGAATAACGGCCATTGACACTACAAGGGTGGAAGAATACTCTAGATGTAAGATACATCTAATGGAAAAGCCGGTTACCGGAATTGATTGCGCAGGAGCCGTGAATGTCTTTGGAAGCCAAGTCCGCCATCGAGTGGATATGCGCATCGACGCTGAGCGTAGGATGCGCATTATGGGCCTGCCGACTTCTGTGGGTGACAACCGCCGGATGGAGGAAGGCGAAGGAGCCCGCCGCGCCGACGAGTGAGGATCTTGCCTTCCTCCGGAGCCTCCATATCCGCTATTAGGAGCTTCTCGGCAGGCTTCGGGCGCCCGAAGCTGCTTGCGGGTTGGGGTGTTACTTCGCCGAAGGCGCAGGGCCAGTCTGCTGGCCGGCGCACGAGCCCATGGCCCGGCCCATACCCCGGCCGAAGCCACGCCCAGAGGAGCCGGCGAATCCGCGTCCCCGTCCGCCGCGCATCCCCATTACGCCACGGCCCTGGCGCTGGCCAACCGCCTGTCCGGTGAGGTCGCAGATACCGTCCTTATTTTTGTCGTTCCAGGCATAGGGTGCGCCGCCGCGTCCTCGTCCCAGTGGTGCTCCAGTGTCCTGACCGGTTTGCTGGGCGGCGAGTCCGGCCGCTCCAAGTGTGACTGCAAGAGCGATGATCAATGTCTTTTTCATGACAGCCTCCGGCAATTCAAAGAGCAATGGCGAGACCAATCCGGATCTTGCTGCAAAATAAGGCATTTCAGTTGCAGTGTACAAGCGCGCTGCGCATGGTTTGCGCGTTTGCCGCAAACATAGCATGCTGGGCCGCCCGGCGCTTGCGATGGGTGCGGGCCGATGACTACCTTGGTAGTTGATGAGTCAGCCGGCGAAAAGTTGGATGGAGGCATACCGGGAACGCCTGGTATCTATCGAAGAAGCGGTAGGACTGGTTGCCTCAGGCGACAGGGTCTACTCTCACCTAGGTGCGGCGCATCCACTGGCGCTGTTGCGGGCGTTGTGCGGCCGGGCTCCAGAGCTTCGAAACGTCGAAATTCTACATTGCATCACCATCGGCGACGCGCCCTACTGCGTGCCCGGCTTGGAGGCGAGTTTCCGCCACAATTCCCTGTTTACGGCGGGAAACACCCGTCAAGCGGTGAACGAGGGGCGGGCCGACCACATCCCGGTCTTCCTCCACGAGATCGAGGGTTTGTTCGAAGACGGGACGCTTCCGATTGACGTGGCCCTCATTCAGGTTTCGCCTCCGGACCGGTTCGGCAACATGAGCCTGGGTCCGAGCGTTGATATCTCGCTGACGGCGGCGCAAAGGGCGTGCAAGCTGATCGTGCAGGTGAATGATCGGATGCCGAGGACGTTCGGCGATTCCACGATCCGCGTTGAGGACGCCACGGCGATCGTCGAGGCCTCGGCGCCACTGCCGGTGTTCGATCAGGGTGAGATTACGGCCGTACACCGGGCGATTGGGGGCCATGTGGCGAACTTGATACCGGACGGTGCGACGCTTCAGATTGGCGTCGGGGGCATTCCGGAGGCGGTCCTGGAGGCTCTTGGGGATCACAAGGACTTGGGTGTGCATACCGAGATGTTCTCGGATGCGATGGTCGGGCTGATTGAGTCTGGGGTGGTGAACAACTCGCGTAAGACGCTGCATCCGCACAAGGTCATCACGACGTTTGTGCTCGGCAGCCAGCGGGTCTACGACTTCATCGATGAAAACCAACTGATTGAGTTCCGCCGCAACCGCTACGCCAATCATCCCGAGATCATTGCTAGGAACGCCCGCATGGCGGCGGTGAACTCGGCGCTCGAGATCGACCTCACCGGGCAGGTGTGCTCTGATTCGATCGGGCCGAGGATTTACTCCGGCATCGGCGGGCAGGTGGATTTCATTCGAGGCGCGGCGCATTCCGAGGGTGGGGTGCCGGTGATCGCGTTGCCGGCGACGGCCAAGGGCGGGACTGTGTCGCGCATTGTGCCGAGGCTGAAGGACGGCTCGGGGGTAGTGACCTCGCGGGGCGATGTGCATTGGGTTGCGACCGAGTATGGCGCAGTGAACCTGCATGGGCGCAATCTGAGGCAGCGAGCCGAACTACTCATTTCGATTGCGGCCCCGGAGTTCCGCGAGGAACTAAGCCGGGCGGCGTTCGCTCTCAGATCCCACTAACAGCCGGACCGGCTTTGGCGGTACTATCGGGACTGACCATTTCGCTTGTGGAGGCACACCATGAGTACCGCAACCCGATTGTTCCTCGTGGCCGCAGCGGCTGCCGTGTTTGTACTGACTCCTGCCAGCTCGCAACCGAAGCCGGGCGCGCCGTGCAAGATTCTGACCCTGGATGAGGCAACGGCAATCCTTGGCCCAGGGACCCAGTCCGAGATGGCCGTGCCGGACGGCAAGGCGCGTATGTGCACCTTCTCGAATGGGGCAAAGAAACTGTCGGTCTCCGCTGTGGATGAAGGGCCGCTTGCCACGATGCGGAAAGACCAGTTGGAGCAGCTCCGCAAAGAGAACAAAGGGAAGGCGGAACGCGGGATAGGCGATTTTGCGGTTTCATTCACCGACGGCGATATCAGCGCGGTGATGGCGATCAAGGGGGGCAGAATCGTCGACGTCAGGACAACGGATGCCGGGTCCCCTTCCGCTTTGCTTAAGCCGATGCTGTCGGCTGCCAAGGCGCTGCTCGAACGGTAGAACGGGCTTGCGAGGACTATCAGGGCGGGCTGCATGTCCTAGAGTGGGAGTATGCAGTTCACACGCCGTTCGCTCATGCTCGCCGCCGCCGGCTCATCCCTGAAAGCGGCTCCCGGTCCGGCGCCCTATGGCGCGCTCCCATCGAAAAGGCAGTTGGCCTGGCATGAGTTGGAGGTGTATGCGTTCCTGCATTTCACAACCAACACCTTCACTGACAAGGAGTGGGGTTACGGGGACGAAGCGCCGTCGATTTTCAATCCCACGGCTTTCGACGCCGGCGCGATTGTTGAAGGATTGAAGGCAGGCGGGATGAAGGGCGTCATTATAACGGCCAAGCACCACGACGGGTTCTGCTTGTGGCCCACCAAGACGACCAAGCACTCCGTCGCCAGTTCGACTTGGCGCGGCGGCAAGGGAGACGTGGTGCGCGACCTGTCGCGGGCGGCCGCGAAGGCAGGGTTGAAGTTCGGCGTCTATCTCTCACCGTGGGACCGCAACAGCGCCCTTTACGCCCAGCCGGCCTATGTCGAAATGTACCGCCGGCAATTGACTGAACTGATGACGCAGTATGGTCCACTATTCGAAGTCTGGCACGACGGTGCCAACGGCGGCGACGGTTATTATGGCGGCGCGCGCGAGAAGCGCACCATCGACAAGAAGACCTATTACGGTTGGCCCGAGACATGGGCGCTGGTCCGGAAGCACCAGCCGGACGCCTGCATCTTCTCCGACGTCGGGCCCGACGTCCGCTGGGTGGGCAACGAGCGCGGCATAGCTGGGGAGACGTGCTGGGCGACGTGCGATCCGGTGGCAGATCAGGGCGACGCGGCATCGCCGGGCAACGCCAAGGCGGCGCTGCTAAATGTGGGCACAAGGAACGGTTCCAGGTGGCTGCCGGCCGAATGCGACGTCTCGATCCGGCCGGGCTGGTTCTGGCACGAGAAAGAGAACGAACGGGTCAAGACGCCGCGGCAGTTGATGGATTTGTATTACAAATCGGTCGGGCGCGGGGCAAACTTCCTACTGAACGTCCCGCCGGACCGCCGCGGGTTGCTACACGAAAACGACATCGCCTCCCTCAAGGGCTTCGGCGCAATGCTCAGGAAGACTTTCGCCGTGGATCTTGCAGCGGGCGCAAAGGTGTCGGCGTCGAATGAACGGCCGGGTAGTGCCGCCAAGTCGCTCACGGACGGCAAGCGGGCGACCTATTGGGCGACAAATGAGGGGGTCACGCAGGCCGAGGCCGTCATCGAACTGGCTCGTCCGGCGGCATTCGATGTGATTCGGATCAGGGAGGCGATAGCACTAGGGCAACGAGTGGACTCTGTTGTGGTGGATGTGTGGCAGGACGGCGGTTGGAAGACGATCGGGACGGCGACGAGTGTCGGGGCGTGCCGCATCATCAGACTTGACACGCCCGTCTCAGCGGCCAAAGTCCGGCTGCGCGTGACGAATTCGCCCGTCAGTCCGGCGCTCTCAGAGTTCAGCTTATTCCTCGAACGGGCCTGAGCCCGGGAGGAAGCCGCTACGGCTTGCGCTTGGCGGTGAACGTGCCTTCGGCCTGGCCGCCGAAATCGATGGTTCCTTTGATCATCCCGTTGTCGAAGACACCGGCATAAACGCAGGTAAACTTGTTACCGTCCATTTCGGCAGTGAACTCCCATCGGACCTTGGCCCCGTCGACGGTCCCCTTTACCGGCGCCTCGCCAAGCATTCCCTTGTAAGTACCTGTCAGCGAATTGCCTTCTTGCTTCAGCGTGATTGTAGGGTTGCCGGTATTGCCGCCAATCTCCACCGTCACGTCCCAGACGCCGGTTAAGTCGACGGCGGCCACCGGGAGGGCCAAGGCGATGAACAACGCGAGCAGCAGTTTCACAACCGTCTCCAGTCGTTAAATTGGCGGGAGCCAAACGAACTCTCGCCGGATGGATCGAGTATACAACCCGCTGCGCCGATTCGAGTGCGGCTACTTGGAGGCCGAGGCCTGCTGGGGCGATTCTTTCCAGCCGTAAGCGGCCATCATGATCTCGAAGATCCGGGTATTGGGCATGAATCCGCGGACGCGCTCGGCGCCCGGTCCCTTGGCGGCGACGATGACTTCTTCGCCCGAGTGGCTGCCTTCGGCGGCGAGCCGAGGCCGTTTCTCGGTTCTGCCTTCAACCGGCAGGAGGGACTCGCCGATGGCGCCACCGCGGAGCAGCAGGTCGAAGGAATGGTCGGCAGCGAAGATGATGAGGGTGTCGTCCTTCACCTTGGAGGCGACCTGGCGGACCAGTTTATCCATGACAAGTCCGCGCTCCAGGCCGAGTTTCAGGTTGCTGGTGTGCATGTCCCACTCGACCATCAGGAAGTAGCCCTTCTTGTTCGCCGACAGAGTGTCGATCGCCTGGTCGACAACGGGGAGGGGGTCGAAGTCGGGACCGTCGAACAAGGCCACAACACGCTTGGCGCCTTTCGGGATGTCTTGGGGAGTGGAGGCCAACGAGTAGCCTTTCTCTTTCAGCTTTGAGTCGAAGTCAACGCCCAATTTTTCAGTGGCCGCATAGATGGCCTTGCGGCCTCCGCCGATCACCATGTCGACGCCATCGCCGAAGCGGGGCGTAGCGATCTGGAGGGCAATCTCGCCGGTCATTGAGCGGCTGTTGGCGTGGGCGTAACAGGCGGCGGGAGTCGCGTCAGCCATCGACATATTCGAGATAACACCCGTGGATAGGCCCCGTTCCTCGGCGTATTCGAGGATCGTCTTCAGAACTGTTCCGTCCTGCTTTCCGCGCACTGCGTCGGGCCCCTGGGAGAGAACGCCGTTGCGGGTCTTGCGGCCGGTGACGATGGCCGTCATGCCGGCTGCGGAGTCGCTGACCCATTCAGCGGCAGTCGATGTGTCCGATAGCCCGATATGGGGCATGCTTTGGATGTAGAGTTTCTGGGGGGCGTTGTGCCCGTAGGCGCTGACTGCATTAATCGTTGAAAGGCCGCCGGCATCGCCGATGAAAAGGATGACGTTCTTGGCCTTCGACTTGGCAGGCAGGGGCGCGGCCGCCGAAATGATGAGGAAAAGGAGAGCAAGTCGTTTCATGGTGAAAATACGAGTTTACCCAATCAGGCCGAGCAAACCCCACGGCGGAATCGTTAAGACTTGTTAGTATCGAAAAGGTCCAGATTCGCTCAGACGCTGACCACCGGGCAGGTACTCTGCCGGATGATGGAATAGGCATTCGCCCGGAGACGCCCGAAGACGCCGGCGGCTGAACCCCTGCCGATCACCAGCAGGTCGGCCTTGATGTCAGCCGCGATCTCACAGACCACAGTCGCCGCGTCTCCGGAGTCAATTTGAAGCGGCGCTTCGATGGAAAGGCTGGCCGTCAGGTTGGTGACGGCCTCACGCACAGAAGTCTCGACGTGCTTCCTCCAATCGGGGTCGAAATACTCGCCGGCTTTGCCTTCCAGATTGGGCATGGCATGGATGAGGCTCAGCCTCGCTCCGATTCTCGAAGCGAACCTCGACGCCCACATCAACGTCCGCTCGCTGGATGATCCCAAGTCAAGTCCGACGGCGACATGATCGAGGTGAACGGCTTCGACCGAAGGCGCCTCGAGGTGGACGCCGGTCCAGACGGGGCAGTCGGCGTCATGCAGCACCTTGGCCGTGACCGAGCCGAGGATGAAACGACGGAATGGCCCGTATCCGTGGGTGGGCATCACGATCAGGTTTGAACCGCGTTCATGCGCCGTCTCGACAATGACGGTTGAAGGATCTCCTTCGAGCAGAAGGCGCTCACATTTGTCGCACGAGACCTCACCGGCAAGGAAGTTGTCCAGATCCTGGCGCGCCTGTTCCGAGCGCGTCCGGAACAGGTCTTCAAGAACGGTCCCGCCGACCTCCATTGCGCCGAATTCGTAATGCGGCGGCGGCAGCACATGAAGCAGAACAATGCGGCTATCGAACCGCCGTTGCAGCGCCTCGGCGTGGCGCACCGCCCCGATCGAGCGGTCGGAGAAGTCGACGGGAACGAGAATCTCACCAAGTGGCATAGCGTCGCCTCCGCCCCAATTCTGCCCCATTCTCGAGGCGGGCGGCAAGGCTTCTTGCGCCCGAGCCTGATCAATTGGTTCCTGAGGTTGCGGCTAGTCCCAAATCCTGCAGGACTTTGGGAGCAGGTTCCTCCATGGCGAGCGTCTTATGACACGTGTCGCAATCCTGCGTCAGTTCACGGCCCTCTTTCGACCCGGCGCGCCCGTCGTGGCAGCGGAAGCACCCAGGGAAATCCTCATGCCCGAGGTGATTGGGGTAAACGCCCCACTTGACGTTCATCTCGGGGAAAACGTTCTTTGAATACGCCGCGAGGACGGCTTTGGCCGACTTCTCGATCTGGGCCTTCTTTGCCGCATACACCTCAGGATGGTTCTTCTGGTAGAAGGACGCGAAACGGGCTGGGATCTCACGCTCGGATTCCTCGGTCGTCGAATACTGCGCTTGCATCACCTCGATCGCTGTCTTTTTGGCGAACGGCAGGGAACGGTCCACTTCCCCAGAGGCCAGCGCGCGGTCCAGGGCGCGTGCCGGAAGTTCGAAAGTGTGCGAGGGCCTGTTATGGCAGTCGATACAGTCCATGGTCCGAACTTCCAGGTTGCCGGGTCCGTCGCCCTGGTATCCTTCAGCCTTGTAGACCACCTTTTCGCCATTCTTTGAATACTCGACCCAGGGAATTTCCATGCGCTTGCCATCCTTCGGAGCGTAGCGCATCACCACGCCTGGCCCCATATGCGCGCCGTGAATTCCCTGGTAACCGTTGCCTCCGCCGATGTGCATGAGCAGGACCGTCTTGGTTTGGGTGCTTGCCTCGTCGTCGGCGAACTTGTCCAGCACACGGACGCGGTCGCCGCCGTATTTTTGCGGCCAGTGGCAAATCTCGCAAGTCTCGCGGGCGGGCCGCAAGTCCTTGATTGGGGTCTCGATGGGACGAGGGTAGAGATTGAACGTGACGCTGATGACCTGCCAGGAGCCCGAGATCTTGCTCTTAACGAACCAATTTGCCCCAGGCCCGATGTGGCAATTGACGCAATCCACGCGGGCGTGCGGCGAATTCTGGTAGGCGGTGAATTCGGGCTTCATGACGACATGGCAGGTCTGGCCGCAGAAGCTTACGGATTCCATGTAATGCACGGCGCGGTAGATCAACTGGCTGCCGATCACCAGGTTCAGGACGGTGGTTACGCCAAAAAAGACCAGGAGCTTCCGAAACCGCAAGTTTGCCAGATCGACCGGCGGGAAGACCTCCGGCAGTTTGCCCTGGTTCTTTCTTCGGGCCCACCAGATGCCAAGCGGAATGAGTGCCAGGCCGGCGAAAAAGACGGCTGGCAGGACCATGAATTCCAGGATGCCCAGATAGGGGTCAGGCCCGCCTGCTTTGAGCATCGTTGGCAAGAGGATCACCCAGAGCAGGCCGCCGGTGGTCACAAGGACGATCCCAACTAAACTGATCCAGTTGCTGCCGAGGTAAACCAGGGGCGCCAGCCAATCTTTCAGCTTCTGCATTGTTTCAGTATAAACAGATCGCAAAAGCTTGCCAGGGGCTTACTCGCCTTCTTTATGGCGATGGGTGTGATCGTGCTCGGGAAATTCACGCGGGCTGTAACCGCTGTACCATGCCGGATCCATCGGATACACCTCAGGATCGAAGATGACCGAGTAGAAGTGCCAGACGACGATGGCCAGCGTCGCCAGGACGGCTTCGTAATAGTGAACGACGCGCGAGAGGTCATACCAAAGCTTCGGCAGGTTGGCCAGCATCCAGTTGTTTGCCCACAGCGCGATGCCGGTAACCGCCATGACGGCGGTTCCCCACACCAGCGCCCAGTACTCGGCTTTCTCGATGTAGCTGTGCGAGGACTGATAGGGTCTCTGGCGGCGTAAACCGAGACGCCACATCGTGCCCTCGAAAAACTCCCTCAGGTCGCTGAACCGGGGCATAAGTTCCATCCAATGATTGCGCAAGGTCTTGTTCATGACCAGCGAGACCACGTGCATCACTGACGTCACCAGGAGGATGACGCCCGCCGTCCTGTGGACCGTGCCGCGAATCGGGTAGTTCTGTTCCCATGTCAACAGCCAGCGCGACCACCACTCGTCGGGGTAGTGCAATGCGAAGCCAGAGTAGGACAACACGATGAAACTCACCAAGAGCAGAAAATGCTGGATGCGCTCGAAGCGGTGCATACGGATATGCGGCTTCGCCGGCTTAAGCATCGTTGACGGCTGCGTCTGCCCCTGGAACCTGTGGATGTGGAACTTCCGGATGAAGTCGCCCAGGTGGTGGACGAACATCAAGCCGATGGTCCCAGGGATGAGCATCAGGTAGAAGATCCGCGCCCACTGGACCGGCTTCGGCTCATCCTTTAATTCGACCGAGTGAATCTTGCCCAGGAAGAACTTGCTGCCGGCTCCTGGATGGCAGGAACTGCAAGTGGCGGCTATGTTTTTGGGGTGGATGCGCGACTTTGGATCGTGGGAGGGCAGAATGTCGTGCCAGCCATGGCAGGAGGCGCAGCCGGCGACACGCTGCTCACCGGATTTGAGCGCCAATCCGTGAAAACTCGAAGCGAACGTGGACACCTGATTGGCGTTCAGGCCAAAGCGCTGCATGAGCTTCAAGTCGCCGTGACAACGGCCGCAGGTCTCCGGCACGCCCCTGGCATTCACCGAGGAGCCTTCGCGTTTCGGACTTTCGATGTTGTGAGCCGAATGGCAGTCGATACAGACCGGCGCCTCGCGGATGCCAGCGGCCACGGCCTTGCCATGCACCGAAGTCTCGAATTGCGCCATCGCCTTGTCGTGGCACCCGCCGCATGTGTCCAATGAGGCGCGCCTCGCTTCGGGCGATTTGGCAATCGCAATGTCGTGTTTCTCGCCGTGGCAGAATGCGCAATCAGGCGCGCCGGCGTTGCCCTTCTTCAATTCGAGCGCATGGTTGCTCAGATTGTATTCATCCACGATCGAGGCGTGGCAGTTGGCGCAAGCCGGCTTGGGAGCGTCCTCGGGATGAGGGTACTCGTCCCGTTTGAGGTGGCAGGATGCGCACTCCACTCCCACATGGGCGGACTTCTTCAGCTTGGCTTCAGTGTCGTGGCAATCGGCGCAAACACTGCTCGGAGTGACCGATCCAGTCCCTCGCTGCGCCGCCCCCCCCACACTGGCGGTCAGGGCAGCCGCCAATATGACACGCCAGATCATGTGATAGTGCAAAAAAGACTCCTTCCCACCAGCTGCCCAGCGGGTCTGTGTCCTGGGCGGTCAGGTCCCAGCCCAGAAAAACCAAGCTAACTCCGTTGCCGCCTACATGTCCGGCAGCCCAAGCCTCGGAGTTCAGCTTCAATTCATGCCTGCCGGCGATTACATTCCAGCGGTCGAACTCGCCTCCCACATCCGCACGCCATAAATGATGCCCAGGGCGAGACCGGTCACTACCGTGATGATTGTGAGCACCTTACCCCACAGATCGAGTTTGGCCAACTTTTTGGCTGTCTCCTTCTGGTGCTCGATCGCGGTCTCCGATCCGCCGCCCAAATGGATCGTGTCATCCTCCTGGGCAGCGACGTGTTTTCTCATGAAGGCCAACGCGATCACGGCTATCAACAGGACAAGCCAAGCCATCGCATAAGGCAGAAGATTAGTCATGTTCAATTACCTCCCGGCGCCAGACCGTCCGGCAGGCTCGGCCTGGAGCAAACGTAACCTTTTTCAACCCATCGTCTGCGGCGAGCCCTCCCTGGGCCGCGCCGACCCGGTACGCAAACACACAGCGAGAATAGCCAACACAACAGTATTCAACGAATCCTGCTCGTTTACCACAGAACTCACGCCCGCCTCCCAAGCCGACTTCAAAGACGCAGCATCGCTTGAAGCCATCAGGATCACTCGGTCGGGTTTGGTCAAAGGCAACGGCAGTGCGTTCAGATGAGCCTGATCGACCACGACCACGCAGGCCGATTCCAGATCCGGCGTCTCCGTGCACACGACTTCACGCTGGGCGCTACGGGACAAAATACCCCGCAATGCTTCAGCCTTAGCCGTGTCGGACAACGCCAGGTATATCGAACCCATCGGGCTGTGCCTTCCGCCACGCCTGATTCCACTTTCGAAACCCGCGCGGCTGTCTCCAAATGGCAGGATGCAATTCAGTGGCCAATCGCGGTACGAATCCGCACCATGCCGGGAACACGGTGTATCCAGTTCAAATTAAAGACATTTTGTTCCGAAACAAGCACCCGCCGCATAGCCGTAGTGGGGCAATTGACCCAACAAGGCGCACCGCAGCCCCCGGTTCCAGCTACAATTGTGAATGGCCCTAGCGTGAAATGACCAGACTCTCCAATGATTGGCGGAATGACCGGGTTCTCGAAGCCGTCTTCGACCAAACTTCGGATGCTCTGGTATTGTATGACCTGAACCATATCATCACTGGCCTCAATTCAGCCGCCGAACGCGTTTTTGGCATGTCCGCCGAAGAACTCGTCGGCAAGGACTGCAGGATGATGTTCCGCTGCCAGCAGTGCGAACCTGGCTGTGGTATGCATACGGGGCTGATGCCCACGAATGGCTCCAACTCCACCGTTCGTCTTCGAACCGAAAACGGCCTCGAACGCCTGGTCGTTATCCGGACCCGCCATGTGCTTCGGGAGGATGGATCGGTTCAGGGCGTAGTGGCCGCCATCAGGGACATCACAGACGAAGCAGAACCCCAGAAGCGCGAAATCATCGCCGCCAGTCCGGTCATGATTGAAATGCTGAACTTTGTCCGCCGAGTGGCCATCAGCGAAGCGACCACGATCCTGCTGGAGGGCGAGAACGGCGTTGGCAAAGACCTCATTGCAAAGTCGCTCCATTACCAGAGCGTGCGACAGGCTGAGCCCTTTATTGCGATCAACTGCGCCGCCATCCCTGAAACGCTGCTCGAGAGCGAATTGTTCGGCTACGAGAAGGGCGCCTTCACCGATGCCCGCGCACAGAAGAAAGGCATATTTGAACTTGCCGACAAGGGGACTCTCTTTCTGGACGAGATCGGCGAGATTCCACTCACCCTCCAGGCCAAGCTGTTGCGCGTGCTCGAGGAGCAGACCTTCCGCCGGTTAGGCGGCCTGAAGGATATCAATCTTGACTTACGCGTCATCGCGGCGACGAACAAGAATTTGCGTGAAGCGGTGAATGAAGGCGCTTTCCGCCAGGATCTTTACTTTCGGTTGAACGTGATTCACATCACCATCCCGCAATTGCGTGAGCGGCCTGAAGATATCGCCCCACTGGCGAATTTCTTCGTAGAGCATTACAACCGGAAGTTCAAACGCCACATCGAAGGCATCTCTCCAGAGGCCATGGATATGCTCGAACGCCACGACTGGCCCGGCAACGTCCGGGAATTGCGCAACGCGATCGAGCGAGCCATGATTCTCGAGGATTCGGCTTTCATCACCGCTCAGAGCCTGCCTATGTCAATCAGCCGGCAGGCCCCTGGCGCTGCCACTACCCCTCTCGACAGCTTTCCGCGGATGATTCCCGACACCGGACTGTCGCTTGAGGACAACGAAAAGCGTCTTCTCATGCAGGCGCTCGAAAAGACCGGCGGCAACCAGACGCAAGCCGCGCGGCTGCTGCGCATCACCCGCGACACGCTCCGCTACAAGATGAAGAAATTTGACCTGCGCGGATAGCGAGTCAGGCAAATCTGCGCCGCAGTGCCGCGAAACCCTCTCCCAACAGCCTCACCATCCTCCGTGCGAGCCAGATCGCGACGATCAAGGCCACAAGTACCACAACTGCGACAATGAGCGGATGAGTCATTGTCAGCCAAACCAACGCCGGCGCGGCGGCATCGCCAGCCAGGCTCAGCCCCCAGTTCGAGAACGGCTCTGGACTGTGGTTCACCGCCACGCGCGTAGCCGCCTTTGAGGCATGGGATGTCAACGCCACGCCGCCGGTGAGCAGCACCAGCACAGTGCGCGCCAATGGATCGATGTTCGCAAACGCGGCGAATCCCAGAGCAGCCGCGCCAATCGGCCTGATGAAGGTATGAACGGCGTCCCAGGCGCTGTCGAACCACGGGATCTTGTCGCTGATGAACTCAGCGATGTACATGAGCGCAGCCACGCCAATCACCACCGGGTGGGACAGAATCTTCAGCGGTTCAAGCGTTGCCGGCAGGGAGAGCAAGTCGTAACGCAGCGCCAGACCCAAGGCCAGAACAGTCGCGTACAGACGCATCCCGGCGGCAAAACCCAAGCCAAGCGAGGTACCCAGCAAAGTGATTGCGTCCATGGTTGTGCTTCTAAGTAAACAATACGCCAATACCCAGTTCGCGGTTCCCCCCAACAGCGGCCGGTAAGGACCGCTACATTAAAACTTGATGCAGCCTCCCTTGATCGAATTCGAAAATGTCCGCGTCTCTCGCGGTCGCCACCTGGCACTAAAAGGCGTCACGTTGTCCATTCAGCCGGGCGAACACGCCGCCATTCTTGGCCCGAACGGCAGTGGCAAATCCACGTTCATCAAGGCCATCACCCGTGAATGCTATCCCTTGCTCGATCCGCCCAGCCGGCTACGTATCTTCGGCAACGAGGTCTGGAACGTATTTGATCTGCGTGCGCTGCTGGGTATCGTCACCAACGATTTGGCCGAGGAATGTGTCCAGCCCAATACCGTCGAGGAGACCGTGCTTTCCGGTTTCTTCTCATCCATCGGAGTTTGGCCAAACCACGAAGTGACGCCCGCCATGCTTAACAAGGCGCGCGTGTTGATGAACCTTTTGGGAATCGGCCATCTTTCAGGCAGGCGCATGACTGAGATGTCCTCTGGAGAGGTCCGTCGCGCTGTCATCGCCCGTGCCCTGGTTCATGATCCCAAAGCGCTTCTTCTAGACGAACCCGCCAACAGCCTGGACATTGCCTCCCAGATTGAACTCCGCAACGCAATGCGGAGGCTCGCAGGCGAAGGGATTGGTTTGCTGCTGGTGACACACCATCTGCCCGACATCGTGCCGGAAATCAGCCGCGTCGTGTGTTTCCGTGATGGCCGGGTCTGGAGGGACGGGCACAAACGCGAATTGCTCGCGCGCCCCGTCCTCTCGGAATTGTTTGGCGTAAACGTCCAGGTTCAGCAATTTGACGGTTACTACCATATGTACTGACAGCGTCTGAACCTGTCCCGCCTGAGCCCGGCTTGCTACTGTCTGTATGGCCGCCCGGGGCGCGTAGCCACCAACCCACAGACTGGCTCCCCCTGAGCCACGCCAGCCTCGTAGGCGCCTGCATCGGGCGGTCCCACAGCCATCCTTGCCTGAAGACATGTAGGATGCGCGTACTGCCATTCGGGTATTGCCGGCATTTCCCGCCAGACGCCGGTCTCCTCAGCCGCGTCAATTGCCGCCGAACCCGCCGCCAGACCGTACTCATAGCCGCCGGCATTGGTGAATCTCATGGCAGGATCCAGCACATTGCCCTTCGGCAGCGCCGTGCCGCCCAGGTTGATCTCCATTTGGCCGGCGAACAGATTGTTTCTCAGCTCAATCACGGCGTCGGCAGCTTTCAGAAAGACCCTCCCGTTCGGCCGGCTGCTCACCACGGTGTTGAAGGTAAACAGCATCCGCGAACCGGTTCGCGCGCCTTCGCTGCCGAAGCTGACCATGTGCTCGTTCACAGACTCGGTTCCCTGTTGAATCACATTGCCCATCACCAGCGCCTGGCCGCCGTTCGGCAAATCCAGTTCCCAACTGCTGTTACCGTTTTCCGAGGACAGCCGGTTGTAGGTGATCGAGTTAGACAGCGCTCTCGATTTCACGAGGTTTCCGCCGGCGGAGTGGTGCATGTAGCTGGCGAAGAGTGTGAAACTGGCCGTGGCTCCCACATAGATGTTGTGGGAATAGCCGTCGCCGTGACCGTTCCATCCAAACTCGCTGTGCTCCACCCGCACATCACCCGCCGTCTGTGTTGTCAAAATTCCGTTCTCGTTGTGGTGGAAAAAACAGTTGCGGACCGTCAGGTTCCTGCCCTCCTGCCGGATTCCTGCCCCATTGCGTCCGGCCACGGCGGCGCCCGTAAACTCGATATTCTCTACTACAGTATCGGCGCCCTTGATCACCCAGATCGCTTTGCCTTCGGCCGCCTTCCCGCCTGCCTGGATCTTTGGCCGCCCGTTTACGCCACGGATCGTCAGACGGCTACGAACGATGGCGCAGACATTGCCCGCATATGCGCCGGCGGCGTCGATTTCGACGATGTCGCCATCCGCGGCAGCCGCGAGGGCCGCGCAAGGGGTCTCGTACTTCTGATCCGGACCCACCTTGAGCACCTTCGGGCCACCCGTCAGAATCGGCGGCGCGAGCGCCAGCCAGATCAACATTCCACGCGTCATGGCGGTCCTCCTGCCCGTCCGGTGGCCAGGCCTCTCTGCCGGGGGGCTAATTCGCCGGTTTGGCGAACTGCGGCGCGGGAAAAGGATACACATCCGGCATTACCTTCACGCCCGTGGTGAACTTCCACTGCATCCCCTCAGGCGCCGGAAATGTCAATTCAACGAAATACGCGGTAAAGCCTTTTTCCACCGCCGGAGCCTTCACTATCCACAGGTTTGGCGCGGCTTCCGTCAGATCCGTGCTCTTGTAGGCCGGGCCGATCTTCTCCAGGCGGAAGTCCCTCGCATCAGGATTGTTGGCCTGCCAAAGCTTCACCGCCAAGGGTTTATCTTGGGCCTTCACCGTGATGGTGCCATCCTTGGCGACCGACCATGCAAACTCAGGCCGCTTCCAGTTGTTGATGATCGAAGCGTAGTAGGTAGCCAGCGAATCCGCGGCATCGGAACGCCGCGTAACTCCGTGGTCGGTGTTGGGCACATACCGCAAGTATTTCTCGCCCTTCAGATCATTCCAGTAGAACTGCCAGGAATCAGGCAGGAAAAACTGGTCACCCGCCGAATTGACGATGAACTTAGGCATGGTTAGCCGGCCCCGATACTCGTACGGCTCGACCAGTTTCATGAGCCGCTGGTATTCCGGAGTACCCACCTTTTCCATCACGCCGTGCTCGACATAGTCGCTGACCGCTGGCGCCCAGAACCCGTAGGCGCGCCAGTGGTGGATGAACGATGGCGTCATGTTGAGCAGGTCGATCACCGCCGGCATAATCGCCACCACCCGCTTGTCCACGATGCCCGTAGTCCAGGTCGTCCAACCCCGTTTGCTGCCGCCGGTGACGACGAACTTGTCCACCGTCACTCCGCCGCCAGCCTCGGATTTCAGAAACTCGGTGGTTGCGTCCATAGCCCGCACGGCGGCTTTGGTCATTGGAAGCCGTGTTGCCCATTTGTCGTCGCCCGTCTCCATGTGCTTGATCCAGTTGTAGGCGATGATGGCGTCCTCGGTCCTTTTCCGGGACTCGCCGAAGAACGATAGCGGCTGGTTCGGAACCATCCTCAATTCGATTGTCACCGACGAGGTTTTTTTCGCGATCTGGGCGTTGAAAGGTTCCTGCTTGGCCGGCGCCGGGTTCTGGTTTGAACCGCCGCCAATCATCAGCAAGGCTGTCGAGTGCTTTACCGTGTCGGGCTTGTAGACCACAACCCAGTGCTTCCACTCGGGCCGGTCGACTTCATTCGTGGTGAGCCACGTCTGCGACGTCATGTCCAGCACGTAAGCCGTAACGCCGTCACCAGGGATCGTCTTTACCAGCGACCATTTGTAGGCCGGATCAGGCGTCTTCACGTACCGGTCGAGCGCGGTCTCGGCTTCGCCTTGAGCAAAGACCTGGGCGCAGCAAAGCAACGTGAGGGAGAGGATCAGTCGTGTCATATATGGGGAACCTTCATGTTAGCAGTAGCGCGGTGGCTATACTGATGATCGATGACCGAAAAAACTCCGCTTTCATTCATCACATCCGCGTTAGATGAGATCAAAGCCGCGGGAGGGTATTTCCGCTTGCGCCAATTACAGTCGGCCTGTGAGCCGGTCTGCACGGTGGATGGCCGTCGGGTGATTAACCTCGCTTCGAACAACTATCTCGGCCTGGTCAACCACCCCAAGCTGAAGGAAGCCGCCGAAAAGGCCGTGCGCGACTTCGGCGTAGGTTCCGGCGCCGTCCGCACCATCACCGGCACCCTTGCCATGCACATCGAACTGGAAGAAAAGATCGCCGCCTTCAAGCACACGGAGGCCTGCGTCGTCTTCCAGTCTGGGTTCACAGCCAACGCTGGCACCGTCTCCGCTGTCCTCACGCCCGAAGACCACATCATCTCCGACGCGCTGAACCACGCCTCAATCATCGACGGCTGCCGCCTCTCACGCGCCAAGATCCATGTCTTCCGCCACAGGGACGCCGAACACGCCGAGGAGATCCTGGCTTCGCTCACCGGCGCCCCTGGCCGCAAGTTGCTCATTACCGATGGCGTCTTCTCCATGGATGGCGACATTGGACCGCTGGACAAACTCGTTCCGCTGGCGGAGAAGTACGGAGCCATCATGATGGTTGACGACGCCCATTCCTCCGGAGTACTCGGCGCCAACGGCCGCGGCACGGTGGATCATTTTAGCCTGCATGGGCGTGTCCAGATTCAGGTTGGGACGCTGTCTAAGGCGATCGGCGCCCTCGGCGGCTACGTTTGCGGTTCCCGCGACCTGATCGAATACCTCTACCACCGCGCCCGCCCGTTCCTGTTCTCCACATCGCATCCGCCCGCCGTCACCGCCGCCTGCCTTGCCGCCTTTGATTTGCTCATTCATGAACCTGAGCGGGTTGCCCAACTTTGGGACAACACGAACTACTTCAAAGCTCTTCTACAGCAGGAAGGCTTCGATACGGGCATGAGTGAGACGCCGATCGTCCCCATCATTGTCGGCGACACCAAGGCGGCGATGGACTATTCGCGGGCGCTGTTTGAAGAAGGCCTCTGGGCGACCGGCATCGGCTTCCCAACGGTCCCGCAAGGCAAAGCCCGCATCCGGACCATCGTCACCGCTACCCACTCGCGTGCCCAACTCGAACAGTCGGTTGAAATCTTGAAACGCGTTGCCAGCAGGACAGGTCTCCTGGCCCGTCGAACCGAATAGTGCAGGGACCCGGCCCATTGCCACAGCAAAAGAACTCGGGCGCCAATCCAGAAGTAGTGCAGCGTCCCCTGTCGAATACAGTTCGCGGAACATCAGTCAAGCGTTAAGTTCAAACTGGCACGTGTCTCCAGGGTATTAGGCTGGCCGCGGCTGCACGCAGCGGTGGGAAGAGGTTTGTTCCCTCTGGATGGAGGAATCACCTCGACTGGCGGTGATTCGCGATCCAGGCACGGATGGCGTCGAGGCGGTCTTTGAGACGGGATTCAAAGCCTCGACTGGTGGGCTGGTAAAACACCTGATCTTCCAGGCCTTCGGGAAGGCACTCCATGGTAGTTAGGCCTTCCTCATTCGTATGGGCGTGATCATAGCCGTCGCCGTATCCCCATTCCTTCATCGCCTTGGTCGGGGCGTTTCTGAGGTGGAGAGGGACTTGAGAAGGGGGGCGGGAACGGACGAGTTCACGCGCGGCATTCAAGGCCTGGTAGGCGGCATCTGATTTTGGGGCGGCAGAGAGGTAAATCGCCGCTTGGGCCAGCGCCTGGTCGCCTTCGGGGACACCTAACAGGTGGACCGATCTCATGCAGGCGACTGCTTGTTCAACGGCGCGTGGGTCGGCTAGACCAACGTCCTCGATAGCCATGCGGACAAGGCGGCGGGCGATGTACATGCGGTCCTCGCCAGCTTCGAGCATTCGGGCCAGCCAGTACAGGGCGGCGTCCGGGCGCGACGACCGGACTGACTTGTGCAGCGCCGAGATGAGGTTAAAGTGCTCCTCGCCGGACTTGTCGTAAAGCAGGGTCTTGCGCTCGATGGCGGCTTCGACGGCAGCGGCTTCGAGTTGTCTGCCGGAGGATGCCGCTGCGGCAATCTCAAGAACGTTGTAGGCCGTCCGAGCGTCGCCGCCGGAATAGATGGCGATCTGGCGGAGAAGGTCGTCAGGCGCGGAGATTTTCAATACCCCTGTGGCGCGATGCAGAAGTTCGAGGACTTCCTCCTCGGAGAGCGGCCCCAGGGCGTAAACCTTCGACCGCGAAAGCAGCGCCGAGATGACCTCGAACGACGGGTTTTCGGTCGTCGCGCCGATCAGGACGATGTCGCCCCGCTCGACATAGGGCAGGAAGGCGTCCTGCTGAGCCTTGTTGAAGCGGTGGATCTCGTCGACGAACAGGACGGTGCGCAGGTTCATGCGGCGCAACTGCTCGGCCTTGGCCATCACTTCCTTGATCTCCTTGATGCCGCTCAGGACGGCGCTGAATGGGACGAAGGAGGATTTCGTGTGACGGGCGATGAGCGTGGCCAGCGTAGTCTTGCCGACGCCGGGCGGCCCCCAGAGGATGATGGAGGTGAGGCGATCCTTTTCAATTTGGACGCGGAGCGGCTTGCCGGGCCCAAGGATGTGTTCCTGGCCGACGTAGTCTTCGAGCCGTTCAGGACGCATGCGGTCGGCAAGCGGGCGGGATTCGTCCGGTCCTGGATGGAACAGGGACATTACTTCCTTCCCAAACGGCGTTGTGAAGCGGCTTCGTAGAGCAGGACAGCGGCGGCGACCGACGCGTTGAGCGACTCGACACCGGACGTGGCGATGCGGATGGGTGTGGAGACTTCGGCGAAACGGGCGCTGACTCCTCGGGCTTCGCTGCCGATGATGATGCCGCAAGGGCGCATCAGGTCCTGTTCATGGGCGAGCGCGCCATTGTGAGCGACAGCGGCGAAAAGCTTTACGCGGCGCTGGGCGAAGGCGGTGAGGACGACTTCGGGATCGGCGGCGTTGAGGCTGGGCACACGGAACAGGCTGCCGGCAGAGGCTCGGAGGGTTTTGGGGTGCCAGGCGTTCGCCGAACCCTTGATGAAAATGACTCCGCTCGAGCCGAAGGCCTCTGCTGCGCGGACGATGGCGCCGGCGTTGCCAGGGTCCTGGAGACCGTCCAACACGATCACAAGCGATCGGGCTCGAAATATGTTGTCAAGCTTCCAAACGGGCGGTTTCACAAGCGCCATGACGCCTTGGGTGGATTCGGTTGTGGCCAGTTTTTCAAACCACGGGTCTGGAGCAACGGCCAAACGCAGCCGTTTCAACCCGGCCAGGCGCCGGGCGACAACACCTTGCATGGATTGAGCACACAGGACCGTGGGGACCATCAGGCCGCTGGCGAGGGCTTCGTCGAGCAGGTGGAGTCCCTCGGCGAGGCAAAGACCCGATTCGGCTGTGAGCGCGCCCTTGGCGGCGGCGCGGGCCACCTCTTTCAGTAGAGGATTGCGCGGGCTGGTGATGATCTCCGCCTCGGCCATGATTCCAAGTAGAATTTGAGTGTATCAATGAAAAAGCTGGCAGCCATCGTCGTCCTGGCGATCGCGCTCCCTGTGGCCGCCTATGTTGTTGCGCTGTCGAAGGAGATCGAGCAGCGCTCGCTTGTCGACGATGCCGTGCCTTCGGACGTGATTGTGGTGCTGGGCGCGGCCGAGTACAACGGGAGACCGTCGCCCGTGCTGAAAGCCCGGCTGGATCATGCCTATTCACTGTACGAGCGCGGGCTGGCGCCGAGGCTGATCACAACAGGCGGCGCTGGCGGCGATCCTCAATTCACTGAAGGTCAGGTGGGAAGGGACTACCTGGTGAAACTGGGGGTGAAATCTGAAGACATCATCGTCGAGGGTGAAGGTGATTCGACCGTGCACACGGTTGTCGCAGTCAGCGAGATCATGCGGCGCATGGGGCTGAAATCGGCGATCGTGGTGAGCGACGGATACCATATCTTCCGGGTGGAGAAGATCCTCGAACACGAGGGAATGACGGTGCATGGCTCGCCGAGGCCGGTGGCGCCGAACAGCACTCCCAGCGGGCGATGGCTCTACGTGCGGCAGGCATTCGCATACCTGCTGTGGCGGGTTGGGATCAACATATAGCTTGCGCTACCCAACCAAGCGGGCTGAGCACGGCGGCACCAGGTCCTCTGCTCTGCAAGAGGCGTCTCCCAATATGGTGTCGAGATTTCTGTGAAGTGGGCCTACGGCGTGATGGCGGCGTAGTCTCATAAAAAGCCGCGATCCCAATGTGCCGCCCTAAGACGGGCGGGCAGTCCGTGAAGTCTTTCCTAATGGGCCGGAAGACGGCCGGAGTGGATGACATCAGTCAGGCGGCGGTGCCATGCGATGTCACGCCACATGCCGCGAAACTGAGGACCGCAGAAGTTCGATGTCGCCATCGCTGCCCAGCGGCCTTTCGATGACGCATAGCGGACGCCGAGTTCACAGAGTTCCATAATCCAGCCCCAATTGAGCATCGGGAAGTCCTTGTAGTCCACCAGGCCCCAGCACTCGGTGGTAATGAGCGGCTTGCCTGATTTGACGCTCCAGGCAGAAAGCAGATCGATGCCATACTTGAGGCGGTCTTGCCAGTGGGCGGGGTCTTTCTTGTAGGTCGCCTCGGCATTCAGCGCAAGATTGTCGTAGCCCTTGGTGTCAAAGCGCTCATAGTTGTAACCGACCTTCTGGTAGAAGTCCGAGAAATGGGTCATCCAGAGGTGAAGTTCCAGGAAGTCGAGCATCGACACGTCTTGCTGCTCCCAGGTCTGGTATTCGCTGGTGAATGAGAATGTGTAAGCGAGATCGGGGTAGTGCTGTTTGAGCAGGGCAATGGGCTCGGCCATCCAGCGGACGCCTTCGGCGGAGGCGCGGCGTAAGCCCTTAGGGACGTATGGCGCCCACACGTCGAGCGGGAACTCGTTGCAGAGATCGACGTAGTAAATGTGCTTGAGCAGACCGTCGGCGGCGATGGAGTCAAGGGTGGATTTCCAGGCCGCACCCAGTTGAATTGGCGTGTCGAGGCGCATGCGATGGTCGTGGATATCCTGGCGGAACCAAGACGAAAGGCCAACCTTCAGCCCACGGTCGCCGCACTTTTGAATGAACTGGTTCAGTTCCGGCTGTACGCGGATGCGGCAGCGGGCAGGCGCGCCCCAATCCTGGACCGACCACTGCGGCAGAAGTTCCCATGTGCGAGATGCGCCAAAGTGAATGAAATGGGGATAAGCGTCAATTCGAACGGCATCGTAACCGCGGGTTTTGAGTTCATCCAGGGCGGCATCCCAATTCTCGTAGCCAGCGCCGGGCCAGCGGCGCTCAAGCCAGGAGAAGTCCCACATGGTGATGGCCAGCGGAGTGGCTTGCTTCGGCAGGGCGGCAAGCGCGGGTACAGAGAGGAACTGGCGGCGGTTCAGCGGCATCGTGCCTGAATCATACATCGTTCGCCGCGCCGCAGGCGAGAGGGAGCGCGGCTCATGCGTTGGCGCGGGCCGCGCGCCCACAACTGACCGGCGTCTATTGCAGCGCCGCAACCTTGAAGGTTGTGTATGCGCCGGTGTTTGTGAATCGCAGCCCCAGCGCGGAGGGTTCACCAGTGAGGGCGGAGAACTCGACCGCGCCAGACAGTCCCTGTAGATCCGGATACTCGGCGACGAGGTTAAATGCCTTATGCCCCAGGGCGGGGATCACCAGGTTCTTGGTCGTGATCCTTTGGCCGGCGGAATCCCGGAAGATCAGATTGATGTCCATGGGGGCGGTTTCACTGAGGTTCGCAAGGGCGACCGAAGTGGTGAAGATCGAGGTGTTGTCGAAGGGCAGAAGGACACGCCTTGGCGCGGCATAGTTGACTGGCACGGCTGCTTCTTGGTCGGGCCGGCCGGCGATGCGTTGTTCGAAGACGGCGAATCCCGAGACCCAGTACCCGGTGGAGAAAATTTCACCCCAACCCTGCTCGACCATAGGGCTTTCCCCCGTGGTGCGCAAAGTGACCGTGGAGCAGGGCGGGATGAGGATTGTGGAAGAGGACGTAGCTCCGTTATCGAACTTCAGATTCCAATCCGTGGTGTTGTTCCCCGCCGTGGACTTGTGGAATTTGAGGGTGACATAGGCGGTGAGGAAATCCTGGTTGACCAACGTGATGGCTGTCTTGAAATCACCCCCGTCGGCGATCTGGGGCAGTGTGCGGCGGCCGGTTTCGCGGCGGTTGAACGACTGCGCTTCGAACGACGTGAAGGCGCCTGTCGGATTGAAGCGTAATCCGAGCAGCGAGATGTGGCCCGTGGCTGCCGAGAGGTCCATTGTGCCGCGCAAACCGTTGAGATAAGGAAACAGGTTGGTCAACTCGATGGCGAAGTGCCCCCCGGCCGGCAACTCTGTCATGCGGTCGAAGCGGATGAGCTTGCCTTTGTCGTCACGGAATGCGACGCGGATATCCGCAGACTCGGTCGCACTCAGGTTGATCAAGGCGAAGCTGGTGACAAAACCGTTGCTGTTGTCGAACGGGAGCAGCAATCTCTGCATCAGGGCATCACTGACAGGGACCGCGGCTTCCTGAACCCGGCCGTCGGGTTGGAAGAACTGGAATACGGCATTACCGCTCACCTTCTGGTCGGAAATGACTTCGCCCCAGCCAGAAGAGATGGCGGCGTCAGCGCCGGAAGTGATGACTGACCAGGATGCTCCAACAGGAATCGTGACGTTGGTGATAGATGGATTCCCGGTGAGGGCTGGCGTCCAGGCGACAGTCTCGCGCGTGGCTGGATTCACTTTGAAAAACTTGAGTGAGACGCGGGCTGGCACGTTGTCGGCGTTTACGATGGTGATGCGGGTGCGGAATCCACCTCCATCCGCGATTTGGGGGATGGCCTTGCGGCGTTTCGGCTCTATGGCCGTCTGTACTTTGACGGTGACGGGCGTCCCGCCATGGATTGGCGTGACCACAAAAGAGTCTGATCGAGGTAAGGCGCCAAGCTGCGCGGTGTCTAACGACAACTTGACCGCCGAAGGAGTCTGCCCCGCCAGCGGGGACGCCATAACGATTGTGGAAGTCTGATTCGGGGTAACGCTGAAAGCCGTGGCGAGGTCGGTGTTCGAATATACCTGAACCGGTTGGGGCGGAGGATCAAGCGTGCCGAAAGTGTAGAAACGGACCTCGGTTGGCACGACTCGGATGCGAGGAGCGTCATCTCGAACGTCGAATGTGACCGGGATGATCTTCAGGAATCCAGGCAGGCTCGTGGATGTGAGCCGGATTTCGCCTGTGTAGACTCCGATATCGAGGTTCGTAGCGTCGGCGTATAGAGTAATCGTGGCAGGCGTTTGGACTGGAGCGCTCTCGCGAATGGAGAGCCAGTCGCCGCCTGATGTAGTTGAAAGCGTCCACGACACATCGCGGATCACGCCGTCGGATGAGGTGATCGACATTGGAAGGATGTCGATGCCCTCTGGGTAGGTGGTCATGGCGGCCGTCGAAGGGCTGGTGAACAACGTGAGGCCGGTCACGTTCAGCGTGACATTCAATATGACGGATTGGCCACCGCTTTGTGGCGTGGCGGTGACCCAGCCGGTGTAAACGCCAGTCTGGAATCCTTGGGGTTTGATGGTCAGAGTGATGTCGTTGCCGGGACCCGGACTCACAGTGCCGCTCGCGGGCCAGATTTCCAGCCACGATGGCTGACTGGACGCGGCAAGGAAAGAGACGGTCAAACTCGATTGAAGCTTGACCGTGCGCACGATCGGTGCGCTTGATCCTGCCTCCGAGCTGACCTGGACCGATGACGGATTGAATAAGAGCGGCGATTGAGCAAGAAGACTCAGGCAGGTGGCCGCAAGCAAAATGGAAACACGCAACAACGACACTGACACAGTGACCTCCAACGTCCCGATCTTGCCGGGACTGAACGCGTTGATCTATCAGAATCTTACGGGAGCCGGATCGAAGACACAACAATCATCACGATTCTGTTTGCGATCTCAGGCATGAACTACAGCCGGACTCCGCGTCATCCGATAGACAGATAAGGCGAATGACGGCGGAAGCGGTGATGTTGATTGCGCTGGTCATGGGACCGCCGAGGGTAGGCGGATCAGGGGCGGTTTTGCGCGCGGGATGCGAAGGCGGCGAAGATCCGGTAGGGCGGATCGAGGCGGGAACGGAGGTGAAGATCCGTTTCTCAATGATCGGGGAGCAGGGGGCATGCTACAAGGTGGAGGCGGGTTCGCTGAAAGGGTGGGTGCTGGCTGGGGACCTGGTGGGACTGGAAGCCTTCGACGCCGGCCGGAAGAATGCGAACCAAACGAACCCATCGGAGAGTAAATATAGTAATAACAATGAGATACGGAGTCTAGCAAAAAACGGGACACGGCTTGCGGGCCAGGCGACCGAGACGTTGAAGCGGGCATTGGAAATGATCGAACAGCACCAGCCGAAGCAGGCCTTGAGGCTTCTGGAATGGTCTTTGATGAATGAGGGCAGGCAGAATCCGTTTGCGCTGGCGCTGGCGGGATTGGCGGCCTACCAGAGCGACGAACTGAAGCGGGCGGAACAGTATTGGAAGGAGTCCCTGACGATCGAAAGAAATCCCTCAGTGGAGCGTCTGCTGGCGCAAGTGAAACGTGAGACTGACTCGGACAAGGGAGAACATGTGGCGAACGGTGAAAGGTTCCGGCTGCGCTTCGACGGCGGCGAAGTGCCGGCGCACGTGGCATCGGCGATGTTGGATGCGCTGGACGCGGAATACAAAAGGATCGACGAGGTGATCGGTTGTGGGGGGAATGAGGCGATTACCGCGATCGTCCTGAGCCGGGAAAGTTTTCGGTCCTCGTCGGGCGCGGCGGAGTGGAGCGCGGCGGTCTATGATGGGCGGATCCGGGTGGGGATGCCGGACGGTGCGGCGGTGTCGCCGGAGTTGAGGCGCCGGTTCGGACACGAAATCGTCCACGCTTGCCTGGCGCGCCGGGGGCACTTCCCGGCGTGGTTCCATGAAGGACTGGCGCAGCGGCTCACTGGCGACAGGCTGTCAGGGCAGGAGAGGGCAGAAGTTCGAGCGGCGGCGCGGCAGGAACGGCTGCCGGCGTTGGGTGCGATGGCCGGATCTTGGAGTGGCTTGAGCGCGGCCGAGGCGCGGTTGGCCTACAACTATGCCCTAGCGGTAGTGGATCTGCTGTACGAGCAGGAGGGGGAAGGGCGTATCAGGGAGTTCATCCGCAGCCCATCCACGGTGACTGCGGCTGGAGAGAGGGCATTGCGAGCGCTAAAGGATTAACTTTGGCGATGGCAGTTCGCATTCGGGACAAATGCTTCTCCGGGGCCAGGTAGAGTTGCCTCCAGACGTTTGTCCGGACCTCAAATATTCTTGTTCAATCGTGTGGAGGGCCCTCGCCCCAATTTCCCCCCAATGGCTAAACCATCGCCGCTTTGAGGACCTCCACCGTGCGTCTGGCGACCACTTCGGCGTCGCCTGGTTTCATCATCCAGACGCCAAAAGCGAGCCATTCGCGGTCCGTCATTGGGCAGGCTTCGATTGACGGGGTGCCCTCGCGCAGCTTCTTCATCGCTTCCGGCGGCGTCAACTTGATCACGGCCGGGTCCCACTTCAATTTGAGGTGCGGCACGTTGTTGGCGATCGGCGGAACCACGATCTCAGAAGTCACCGACTTCAATTTCATCGCCGCCTTCCGGATCACCTCGGCGCGACGGTCATACTCACGGCGGTCGGCGGCGTGGTCGCGTTTAAGAAACGACTCGACGGCTACCAGCATGCCCACCATCTCTTCCTTGTTCACCTTCATGCCCCGCGTAAGCGACCCATTGGGCGACGTGTTCAGCCGCGCCGCCTCGATCAAGTCCTTGCGGCCCAGCAGCAGGCCCGCGCTCTGCGGACCGCGGATGCCTTTGCCGCCGGAGAACGTCACCAGGTCGTAGCCCATGCCCGTGTATTTCCAGAGATTTTCGACCGGCGGTGTGTCGGCCGCGGCGTCGACAAACGTCGGAACACCAAGCTTCTTGCCCAAACGCACCCACCCGGCGTTGTCGATCTTCCCGCGCGGTTCAGCGTCGTTGAAAAACAGCATCATCGCCGTCTTCGGGTTGGCCGCGGCTTCCAGTTCGGCTTCGGTTTCGATTTCGACGATCCTCACGCCCGTGGCTCGAACGGCGTGGTCGTAGCCGAACCTGTGAGACTTCTGCATGATGACCTCGGATTTGAGGCCCGTCAGGTCAGGCAGGCTGCGGATGGCGTGGCGGTCCGTCCCGGTGATGCAGGCGGCCGTGCCCACTGTCAGCGCGCCGGCGGCGCCTGAGGTCACCATGGCGGCGTCGCACTTGAGCAACTGCGCTAAGCGCTCGCCGACCTTCTCTTGCAGTTCGTTCAAATTGACATACTGCGGCCAGCACGCTTCCATGGCGGCGATGACTTCGGGCGGCATAGTCGATGCGGTCAGCGCCGTATAGGTGCCAGCGGCGTTAATGAACGTACGTACCCCAAGTTCCTTGAATACGTCGCGCCTGACGGTCTTTGCTGCCGGAGCGGCCAAACCGAGAGCGGAAAAGATTGGAGTGGAAGCCAGGGCTTCGAGAAACGGCCTGCGTCCAAACATGGCTTAATCCCCCTTACTTAGCTACTTTGCGGCCGCCACTGGTGGCGTTTCCCGTTTCCGGTATTTGAATGTCTTCCAGTCCGGCGCGGCCAGGCCATTGAGGTCCCACATGATGGCGCCCTTGCGGATGGTCAACTCGGGAACCAGCAATTGCGTTCCAGACATGCGGGCTCCAGCCGAGTCGATGAAACCGAACGTGCCCGTGCGTACTCGCAACACAGTGATGTCGGCCTCGACGCCGGGCGTCAGATGTCCAATTTCGGTGCGGCCCAGTTCCTTGGCCGCGTTCCAGGTGGCCATGGCGACCACCTGTTTGAGCGTCAGTCCCATGTTCAGGTGCTTGGACATGACGTTCGAAAGATCTTTCATGCCAGCGTTCATCGACCCCGTGTGGAGGTCCGTGGAGATCACATCGGCGACGAAACCCTGCTGAATGGCCGGCACGGCAACGTTCCAATAAAAACTGCCGCCGCCATGGCCGACGTCGAACAACACGCCGCGCTTGCGGCCGGTCCACATGGCAGGGTTCAGTTTCCCGTCGATCATCTCGTCTCGGTGAGTGGAATAGCAGTGAGTGTAGATATCGCCTTTGCGGAGTTTTGTCTCCATCAGGTTTTTCAGGTTGCGCTCGCCGCGGACATAACCAAAATCGACCATGATGGGCAGCTTGCACATCTCGCCGGCCTTGATCGCCCCGTCGATGTCGGGCCAGCCCTCGCCCGCGAAATGAGCCACTTTGAATCCGACGACGATGTCGGCGTGCTGTTTCGCCATGGCCGCCGTCGCTTCGGCGTTCATGTCCGTTGGGTCCTGCTCGCTGGTGATGCCCATGCCGCCTCCGACGATGTTGATGAAGGCCAGGACGCGCGTCCGGGCGCGGTCGATGATTCTTTGCCGGAAATCGGGGAAGTTGCGCCATCCGGCGGTCCCGGCGTCGGCCATGGTAGTGACGCCAGACCGGAACGAGAAGCTGTCCGGGTAAACGCTGCTATCGCCTGTGAGAACGCCCTTGAGGCCCGTGCCGGTGTAGACGTGGACGTGGGCGTCGATCAAACCGGGCGTGACGTAGAGACCGGTCAGCGTCACCACACGGCGCGCTTGAGAGGCGGGAATATCCTTGGCCACCGCGGCGACAACGCCTTTGGATACGGCAATGTCCATCACGCCGTCGATATTGTTCTTGGCATCGATCAGGTGGCCGCCCTTGAGCAACAGATCGTACGGCTGGGCCAGCGCCGGAAGCGCCAGCAGGCAGAGGGAAATGGCGATACGCAGCATGAGAGTGTCCTGGGCCGGATTATAGCCGATTGGCGCCAGGACGTGTCTCACATAGCCGACAGTTCCAGTAGTTCCTGACCATAGGCAGGCAGCGCGACCGTAATACCGGCGTCCTGAAGGCGGCTGCCGCGGACGGTTCCAAAGGACTTGCCGCTGAACAGGCCGGTAACACGGTAAGTCCTCTTCCGGTCCACCCAAGGCACGTTTACCGCCCGGGTGTCTGCGCCGGCGCTGCCGCGGATGACGACGACCACGCCTTCGCCGGTTTCGTTTAACTTGCCCCACCAGTGCCAATCCGTGTCGGTCGGCTCCGGTACACCGCTGAATTGGAACCGCTTGTAAATGCCGTAGTGGCTTTCCAGCCGTTTCACTTCGTCGAGCCGTTTGCGGTAGTGAGTGATGTTTTCCTTCGTCAGGGTCCGTGCATCGCCCGAGTAACAGACCGGAGCGCCCATCAGCCAACTGGCCACCTGCCTGTCCTGGACGTCGGCCGTGAGGCTGCCCTCGTGGTTTGTTGTCGCGGCCGCGTAGAATTCCAACGGATAGAGCGGCAGACCGCGGTGAGAGTAGAAGCGCTGACGGGCCAGCCAGCAGCCGCGGAGAAGGGCTTCGCGATGCTCCTCCGCGTCAATCTTCCGTCCGGCGAACTCGCGGGCGATATCCGATCCTACGCACTCGTTTGGCGGGATGTGGAATCGGGCGGTCGACTTCAGAGCGGCGAGATCGGCCGGCACGCCGGGCGTGCCCCAGTAGATTTCATGCGTGATTTCGTTCACCACATCCGGCGCCGCTTCGCGCAGCGACGCCTGCACGGCGAGCAATCCACGCAGTCCGCGCAACAGCGACTCGCGCCGCGTCCTGCTCTCGTGCCCGTCGGCCAAGTCGCCGTACATGATGTTGGTGAAGTCCTGTTTGAAATACGAGACGCCGTAACGGCGGGCGGTTTCGACGAGGTCCTTCACGTAGTAGTCGCGCCAAGATGAAGCGAAGCTCATGGCCAGACCGGGCAGATCCGGGCTGCGGATGAGCTCGGGCAGGATGCGCGCATCCGGCATGTCCCGCATATCACGGGAATCGAGATCCCGGAAGCAGGAGACCCAGAGACCGAGAGCGAGGCCCTTCTCCCGGATGAAGCGGGACGTGGCGGCGAAATCGGGGAACTTGACGGTATCCACCTCGGTGCCGAGCCGGCCCTTCTGCCAGCCATCATCAAGCAGCATCTCGGTGAAACCGGCCTGCGAGATGATGCCGGCGAGCTGCCGGACGAGCTTGTCGTCAATCTTGTCGTAGAAATACGCCCAGGTGAGCCACTGTGGCCCGTGCATCGGGGCCTTGTCGGCGGCTACGCCGATTACGCGGCGGACAAAATCGAGGTATGGTCCTTCGACGGCGCGGTCCAGCGGCATGGACATCCCGGAGATGGTCGCCCTCACCGCCCCGCTGTAGCCGAAGTAGAAGACCGGTTCGGAAACGAACTCCTCACCCGGTCCGAGCACCCATTCGAACAGGGCCGCCGTGTAGCCCATTGCGCCCTGGTCCGAGATGGTCCTCAGCGCGGAGGGGACTTCGCTGGCGGCGATCAACCCCTCGGCGCCGCCGGGCGCTTCGAACGCCACTACGCTGGGCTGCACGCCGAACATGGCGGCCGCGAGCGGTTTGCGGGTCAGCGAGCTGAGATGGACATCGTCGATCACCATCCGGTCCAGGCGTAGCCATCGGCTGCCGTTGTTGCGGACGCGCACCCATTTGCGGATGGCAGGGTAGCCGTCGTAGGTTTCGTAAATCAATTCGATGCGGACGCCTTCGATCGTGGCCGAACCGGCGGGCGCGAACGCGATGGTCAGCCGGCTGACCCCGGCCGACGGCGTGGCCACCTCCACGGAAGGCTGGGTCTTCACGGCGTTGGCGCCGCCCGCGACGACGTTCTGCGCGTCCACCCATCGGGGCGCGTCTGGCCGGATGTCATCGTAACGGGAGACGTCATACAGGTCGCCCCGCCATCGGGCGCGGTTGGCGATGGTGAAGGCGTTTTTCTCCTGCGTGTCGCCGGGACGCAGACCCTGCGGCTTGCGGTTGGAGGACTCGCGCATCACGACGGCGGAGAACTCGCGCGCCGCCGCCGCAAGCATCTCGCGGCCGCCGACGGCCAAACGGACGGTCCGCACACGCCCATCCCGGATCTCAATCACGCGTTCGAGATTCTGCGACTTCAGGACTGCCTGTTCCCGCGTAACTGTGATGCCGGCCTGCACGAATCCACACGCCAGGAATGCTGCGGTGAGCGAACGAAAAAACACTGAAAACGCCTCCAGAAAGCCGAAGTATATCACTGGGCTTCGAGGCCGGTCCGTGTGCGGTGTGAGCCGTTTCTCAGGTCGGGGCGATCAGGAAAGATACTCCTTCATCATGGCCAGATACCGCTTCGCGGTCGCCTTCATGTCGCCTGGATGCTTGTCCTGTTCAAGCGTCATGAAGCCGCGGTAGCCGACGTTTTTCAGCGCCGCGCAGATGGCCTTAAAGTCCATCACGCCCTCGCCGATGTGCGGGAACCGGCGCATCAGACCGTCGATATCGCGGACGTGCATGTTCATCAGGTGGCGGCGTGCCTTGTAGATGGCCACGGGCGGGTAATCGCGGTGGGCCAGGGTCCAGCCGGTGTCGAGGTTGTAGCCGAGCGCCGGGTCCTTGATCGCATCCCAGAGGCGCAGGAAGGCGTCGATGCCCGGGATCATCGTGTGCGTGTGGTGCTCGATGGTCATTTTCATACCGTGGGCCTTGGCGCGCTGGAGACACTCCTTGGTTGCGCCGAGGTAGTTGTCCCATAGCGCGTCCCAATCGAAGGGCAGGGCAACGTCCATGCTGAACTTCTCGCCCGGCTTGGGCTTCTCGATATCGTAATAGCGGGGCAGGTAAGAGTTTTCCTTGGACGACACCTCGCGCGGCCACGGCGCCACGATGTTCACCAGCGGCGCGCCCAGCTTCTTACCGATGCGACAGCCGGCTTCGAAGAAATCCAAATTCTGATTGCGGACCGTGCGGTTCAGGCTCGTTAGCCCCTCAACAACGGGCTGGAACATGATGAACTGCGCCACGTCGAGTTTCCAGCGTTCGAGTTTCTTACGCAGTTCGCCGATCTTCGCGTCGGTCCAATAACCCTTGATGTCCTCGCGGGTGAGCAGGATGAGTTCGATGCCCTCGAAACCCATCTCGCCGATGATGTCGATGGCGGCGTCGGCCTTCTGGTTGGCGCCGAAGGTGTGGAAATTGAAACTGCCGGCGCTGATCCGCGGACGGCCCGGCGGCGGAGCCGCGGAGGCGGCCGAAGCAAGCAGAAATTCGCGTCTGTCCATGTGGCGAGTATAACGGGATGGAGGCGACTCCATGTGCCCTGAGCGTGCCTCTCAAAAAAGGCTGCGGCAGAACGAACGAGAATCGTGAAGGTGCCACTCGGCTCTGCCGCGTTCGACGAAATCACGAGTCGGTCGTAATCAGGCCGACCCGTTAGTCAAATCGTCGCAGAGTCAGCGGAGCGCGCTGTTTATCGGCGCTGTTCCGCTTCCATCTCCGCTTTGGCCTCAGCCAGGTGGTCTACGGCTACCTGCAGGCCCGCTAAACTGTCCGCAAGACGCTCAAGGCTCTCTGCAAAATGGCGCAGGTTGATGAGCTTCAGATCCTTGGGCAGTGAAAGGGTCCCTTTTTTCGTGCGTGTATAGCGGAACGCGAAGGACTCCATATCCATATCCGAGAGTTGCCGGATGTAGTCGTCGATGCCTTCAATATCGGCCGGGTCGAAGGGGGCCCAGCCAGCAGCCCCACACACGCAATGCAATAGTGGCTTCACGTCCTGCCAAATCAAATCGAGACGGTGCTTGTTTAGATGTTGTCTCTCGGCCGGGTTCAGATCACGCCCAATGACGTAGGGTATTTGGTCCAGCAGGTGTTTGAGCGCGAGTTCGGTGTGGTGCCGATATAGGAAGATGACCGGATAGACAAGGAAGTCTTGGTCTCGGGCGTTTTCCACGATGTGTTGGACCAGCAACCTTGCCCCTCGACGGTAGCCTTCCTTGTAGCCAAAGTCATCACCTCGGTGCGCTACATTCAAACACGCGTTATTCATCCAGTCCGGCAGGTCGGCACGAAACAGTCGATCACCCTTGCGTGGTGCCCGCGCGTGTTCGTCATCCATAGTGACGACGCTACCACGGGCCGCATTGGATCACAAAGGTCAGCGTGGTTGCACCACGACAATACAGAGCGACAGGCCAACGGGTGTCAACGAGCCGCCCCGGAGCCCTGGACCCCCGCCCGAGCGGTTATCGTTTCCGCAGAATACTGACGATCTCCGACCCACCGAAAGCCGTCTTCGACACGGTGAGCCCCACCAGCGTGAAACCGGCGGCGCCCGCCTGACCCAGTTCCTTCTGCATTGTCGAGGTCTTTGTCGTGGCCAGCAGATTGTACTGGATCCTGGGCGGTTCAGGCCCCGCCGGCCGTTCCATGATGACAACCACCTCTTCGCCGCCGAATGTGGTGTTGAAGACGGTCTGGCCCTTGTAGTCAAACCCGCCGTCGCCCAACTGCTGCAACTCCCTTTGCATCGTCGAGGTCTTGCTCGTGGCCAGCAGTCTGTAAGCGGCCGTTCCGGTTTGGGGTTCGGAAGCGAGTTTGGACATCACTACGACAACCTCGCCACCCGCCGCCGTTTCGCCGCCCATGACGGCGTGGAATTTGAAGCCCGCTTCGGCCGCGAGATTCATCTCCTTCTCCATCGTGGACGTCTTGCTCGTGGCCAGCACGCGGTATTCGATGGCCGGCGGTTCGGCCGCCTGGCCCAGCGCCGCGAACGCGAACGCTCCAGCCATCATGAGACTGTAAAATCGCATAGATCCCCCGATCCTACCTCAACTTTAATCCGCGGCCTCGGCCTGCTCCGTCGAAACCCAGCCTGGAACCCGCTCTCGCTGTTCGCGGTTTGAGGCAGTAGGGCGGTCCCCCGGGACCGCGGCCGGCGCCCTCGCCGGCAGCGTTGGGTTGTTTCCATTCGTCTTTTTCTGCCGGTGGCCCTGGCATCAGTTTCTGGGACGCGGCGCGCCTCCGATCCGTTTCCCGACGGAGATCGCTCTTGCGAAACAACGCTCTCCGGCCACATGGCGCTTGCGCGGGGCGGGGAAGCGTGGCAGGAGCATGGTGTAAGAGTTTATACTATGCGGACGGTCGTGCATTGGGATGGCGACAGCTTCTTCGCCTCCATCGAACAAGCGTCGGACACCCGTTTGCGGCGGCGTCCGGTGGTGGTCGGCGGAGAGAAGCGGGGCGTGGTGTTGTCGGCCAGTGGCGAAGCTCGGCGGTTGGGCATCCGTCCGCGTTGGCAGGTGAGCCTGGCGCGAAGGGCCGTGCCGGCGCACTTCGAACTGTATGAACGCTTCTTCGACCAGATCCTGTATCTTTGACAGAAGACAACGCCGCTGGCGGAGCCCGCCTCTGTCAGCGCGGCCTGGCTCGACCGGACGGTCCTGGATCGCGCCCTGGGCAGCGGACCCCAGAGGACGGCCTCCTGTGCAGCTCATGGTCGAACACCCGCCGTGAGCCACTGGACGCTGCGACATCCGCTGGCCTGCCTATCCCGGGCGCCAACTCTCTAGATTCTTCTCCACGGGCCGGGCGAATGAGCGCGGAAGTCGAGACGCGTTTGTTCGATGGCGGGGCCCGCGACCTCAATCCGGTTCAGATCGCGCGTTCCCAGCCCTTGCTGCTCGGCAAGAAGCAATGTCGAATCGCAGCCTTCAAATGGTCTCTCCCTGTGGCCGGCCATGGGGTCAAAGCCCATCAGGGCCGCCCCGACGGCGTCAGTCGAGACCGGATTCAGCCCGGCAACGAGAATGCCCGGCCTTACGTGGCGTGCCGAACCCACCCACCCGCCTTCGCCCCCGGCAAGGGACTCGATCCCGTCGATGATGGCGAGATGAATGGGGACTGCCGCGCAAAGATCGGCCACGATGCGCGGCACACGCCAGCGGTCGTTGCGTGGCGTGGATGGATCGATCTCCTGCGGCGCGCTCAACGAGGGTCCCCGTGCGCCCTGGTGGAGAATTGTTCCTCGTCCGCCGGCGGCGTCGGGCGCTGGCTCATCTCTGCCTGCCTTGTCTCCGTATATGGTCACCGGTGTGATGCCAAACATGTTTTTCATCGACAGCGTGATGCCGCAGGTGGCGTGCTCCTTGAGCTTGCCGATGGAAACCATGACGTCGCACTCGTCGTAACTATGGTTGAGGTCGAATCCCGGAAAGATGAGCCCGCCGCCGGGGACCATGCGGCGGTGGTAGCGCTTGCCGCGGCCGAGGACATTGGTGTTTTCCATCTCCACCCTGGGTCCGGCGTTGAGCAGCGCCAGCGGGTCCCAGCCGGCGTCGTACATGAACTCTTCGAGCGGATCGCCGCAACCGAAACATCCTTCAAGCACACGGATCCGCGTCGCGCCAGCTTCGGAGATCAGGCGGATCACAGCGCCGGCGACGTCCGGGTGCGTGTAAACGCTGCGCTCGATCGGGACGGCGCCGATTCGTTGCCGGGGGCCGCCGGTTAGGTTCAGCTTGATGCCGGCGGTCTTGCCGCGAACCAGCTTGCCGATGCCCCCAAGCTGATCAAACATCGTTCTCAGGGCGGCATAGGGCGCTTGGCCGTATTCGTAGCAGCGTGCCACGCTCACACGGGCGCCCGGGCCCGGCGCTGACCACATGTGAGCCGAAACCGCCAAGCCAACTCCGGACTGGAGCCAGCGGCGCCGGCTGATAGCGCGGCTGTGATCAGTGGCAAAGGCTGTCATGCGGGTTCCCCCTCAAACAAGTTGCAGCTCTATGGCACAGTATGCCGGAAACGCGCGCAGGTCGATTTCGGCGCGTCCGTCCCGCCGGACAATCGGCGCCGGCGTGCTGCCGGCTCCCGGCGTATGGAGAACGGCTCTCCGCGCGCTCACGGGAATCTGGAGCGAGACGAGATTACCCGACGGCCGGCAATTGTAATTGAGCACGTGCACGACGCTCGAAGCGCCACCCGGAGAGGCTGTGTAGTGCGCCAGCATCGAGCCCGCATTGAAGAGCCGGATCGCGTCCCAGCGCCGGCTCATCAAAAGATGCGCATCGCGGGCCAGAATCCACGGATCCTCGTAGTCCTGTTTGGAGACTGCAACGCGGCCTTTGCCGAACTGTTGGATCGTGAAACGCGGATGGCTGGGATCGCCCTTCCCGCCGCCGGTGAACAGCGCCGCAGTGCGGGCTTGCGCCAGCAGAAGACCACCGCCAGCCGTGAATGCCCGCAGACGCTCCAGAGCAGCCTTGGGCGGCGGCTGCGCGTCCACATAGAGCGCCGCCCGTTTACCTTTGAACGATATCGCGGTCAGACGGCTCGTCTCCACTGGCGTGAAGGCGATGTGCTGGCGGGCCGCCAAATTGAGGACCTCTCCCGCCATGAACTGGTTTGGGCCCGAAAAATCCGAGACAACCAGCAAGCTCGACACCGGCTCGTACTGTCTCCATGCCTGGCGATTCTGCTGCCACAGCAGCAAATCGCGGATCAATCTCCAAATGGCCGCGCCCTCGCCAGCGCCTTGTATCGCCTCGGCGGCGTGTTGCGGGGCCAGCCAGACCGGCCTGCGCGCGCCGTAGGACCATGCCTCCATAAGCGCCAGCACATATCCAGCGGCCGACAGCGCCAGCGGGTCATCGGGCGGCGGTGAGTGAAGCAGAATCTCCGCGCTGGCCGGCATGCGCGCGCGGGCCAGTTGGATGATCCAGCCGTTTGCGTCGACCCAGGGAGCGCCGGTTGGTCCACCTTCCTGCCGGTTTTGCCCTCCGGATGAGCCGGGCCAGAATCCATTGCCAATGGCAATTGTCCGGCTGGCAGACCAATCAATCTCCCCCCAATCCTTCCAGGCGAACCTCTCGCAGGAGATCCCCTTCTCCTTCGCTGCCCGTTCGACCTCCGGGGGCAGATCGGTTGCCGTAGTCAGGCAGTTGATCGGCGTGCCATCGAGCAGGGCAAGCGCTTCGGCGCCCCTCCAGGATCCGGGCCAAAGCAACGGAATCCGCGCCGCCGCACCCATGAAACTCTCCGCGGCCGCGCTTAGTCCTTGTCGAAACCGGGCGCGATCGTCTTGGCCAGTTGATTCACCACCTTGGACTCGTTGCGGCACGCGTCGACGTAAGCGTTGCGCAGCAGTTGCTCCTTGCGGTTGCGCAGCGTTTCGCGGATGTTTTGCTGGACCCGGGGATCGTTCAATTCGCGCTGGCCCGCCGGCTCACGAGAAACCATCTTGAGCAACCGGTAGCCGACCGGCGTTTTGATCGGGGCTGAAACCTGGCCTGGCAGCAGCGTCAGGATCGCCTTGCGGGTCTCGGCATCGGCCTTCTCAAGCGCCGACTCCGGCACATAACCCATATCACCCCCGTTCGGCGCGCTGGAAGGGTCTTCAGAGAAGTTCTGAGCCACCGCTCCGAAATCCTCGCCCTGCCGGATGCGTGCTTCCAGCATCATGATCTTCTTCCGCGCCTGTTCTTCATTCTGCGCCTTGTCGCGCTTGAGATTGCGAACGTTAGGATCAGGCTGGGGCGTGACCACGATCTGCGCCACATGGTAGTTGTTCTCCGGGTAGTTGAAAGCGGCCTTGTTGGCGGCATAGAAATCGGTGACATCCTTGTCGCTGATGTTGATCTGGGAGATGATCTCCTTGTTCATCAGCTTCTCGACGCTCAGGTCCCGGCGCAGTTGGGCCTTCAACTCCTCAACGCTCATCTGGCGGGCGTCGAGTTGGCGCTGAAACTCCTCCTGCGTGTAAGGCGCGCGGATCTCGTTGAACTTCGATTCAACTTCGGCTTCCGTGGCGATCAGACTGAGCTTCTCGGCTCGCTGGAGCAGGATCTCCTCGTCGATCATGGCTCTCAACAATTCGAGCTTCTGAAACTGAACCTGGTCCTGCGACACGCCGTCGGGCTGATTCGGGAACTGCCGTCTGAACTGTTTGTCCAGGTCAGCGATCGTCAGGGCGCGGCCGTTCACCGTCGCCGCGACGTTGGCAGGAACAGACTTTTTGCAGCCAATGGTGACGATCAGTATGCCCAGAGCAATCGCCAAGGCAGTGGTGGTACGGAGCCGCGGGTCCAACATGGCAGTCCTCATTGTACTTGAGTCCGGCGGTTGAGATGCGGCGCCGCAGCCCCCCTCGCCGTACTTGCCCAGGCATAGGTCTCTGATACCGAATCCTCAGCGTCTGCATGAGCACAACCTCAAGAGTGGGCTTGCCTCAGTACAGGACTGGTCTGCCAAGCAGTTGATTTCGCGAGCGAAGATCACAAACGAGCCGCCTCGACCGCCGGTCGCACGCCTCCACCCTTTACCTTGCCGCCGGGGTCCGCGACGCCGCGCAGTTGAGACGGTTCACCAGGCCCCGGCCCATTCCAGCCCCGATCGGCCAGTCATGCCAGCGGCGAATGCCCGCCCCGCGACACCCCGTGCAACAGCCCGGCCTCTCCAATCGCCAGTCCGAAAATCGTGGTCATTTGCTTCTTCATGTCAGCCTCCCGCAAGTTTTGTTGAAGGGACAAAGCCAATAGGGTGGGATCTGAATCTCAATGGTTCAGAGGGTGCATCATCGGCGTTGTCGCACATAACCAGCGCATGCCACGCGCTTTTAGCGACCCGGTCATTCGGAAACGGGGCCGGTCGGCCCTAGTTTTTAATCACGGCGAGGATCTCTTCAACAGGCGGCGCTCCCCGTTTGGCGAAAGCGATTTTCAAATCAGGAGAGATGACGTAAACAGTCCGCCGGACCAGTGGACCCCATCCAGCCCGATAGGCCCGCGCAATGCGCCCGCCCGCGTCCACGATGAGTGGGAACTTCAAGCTCAGCTTCTCGATATACTTCCTGTGGCTTGCGTCTGTGGCGGGGTTGACGCCATACACGATGGCGCCGGCGTCCTGAAGCTCGCTGTAAGAGCCGTTCAGGGCGCTCAACTGGCGGTTTCAACCCGGAGTATCGTCGGCGGGATAAAAGACGAGGACGGCGTACTTCCCAGCCATCGAGGCCAAGGAGACAGCATTGCCTGCCTGGTCGCGACCATGGAAATCGGGCGCCGGGGCACCCACTGGAATCGGCGAGCCGAGCATGGGACCTAGTTCTGGACGAACGCCAGCAGCCGCTCGTGGACCGTCTTGGCGCGTTGATCGTCCCAGCAGGCGATGAGAACTGTGTCGTCGCCAGCGATAGTGCCGGCGATCTCGGCCCAGTCCTCCTGATCGAGGGCCACCGCCAGCGAGCTTGCGCTGCCCACCGACGTTTTCAAGATCACAAGGCTCTGCGCCAGCCGGACATCAAGCAGATACTCCGACATGACCGTTGCCAGATCGGGACCTGTCGGATCGGGCAGGATCTCGACGTAGCCTTCACTCGTCTTGGCCAGCCCCATCTCCCTGAGGTCCCGCGACAATGTGACCTGGGTCGCCTCGATCCCCTGGGCCCGAAGCTCGCGTGCAAGTTCCTCCTGCGTTTGAATTCGTTTGGTACGGATCAGCTTCAGAATCTGTCCCTGACGGTAGTTTTTTGTCATGCGAGTCTCTCCAAACGGTTGCGGGCCTCGGCCAGCGCCGCCAGAACGGTTTCGGGCGCCGTGCCGCCGGGCGCGCTGCGGCTCTTCATCCCTTCCGCGGGATCCATCAGCGAGGCCATGGCCGGAGTGAACCGTGGATCGAAATCCACGAGGTTCTCTGCCGTCCAATTCGATGGCACAATCCCTTTCTGGACCGACTCAAGCACCAGCTTGCCGGCCAGCGTGTGGGCTTGATGGAAAGGAACGCCGGAGCGTGCCAGCGCCTCGGCCAGGTCTGTGGCCACCACCCAGGATTCGTCCGCCGCCCGCCGCGGGACCGCAGGTTTAAGCGTCGTGGTCGCGATCACTTCAGCGGCCATCGAAATGGAAGCGGCCAGCGTGTCGGCGGCGTCGAACAGTTGCTCCTTGTCCTCCTGCATGTCGCGATTGTAAGTCATCGGCAGGCCTTTCATCAGGACCAGAACGGCGGTGAGCGCGCCGATGACGCGGCCGGATTTGCCGCGGATCAGTTCCATCGAATCCGGGTTCTTCTTCTGCGGCATGAGTGAACTTCCGCTGGTCACGCCGTCTCCCAGCTCAAGCCAGTCAAACTCTTCGCCGCTATAGAGGATCCAATCCTCGGCCAGCCGCGAGAGGTGAACCATGATGATGGAGGCCGCCGAGAGGAAATCCAGGACGAAGTCGCGGTCGGCGGATACATCCATGGAGTTCAGCGTGATCGAGTCAAAGCCAAGTTCGGCGGCAAGCGCCTGCCGGTCAATGGGAAATCCGGACCCTGCCAGAGCGCCGGAGCCGAGCGGCATGACGTTCACCCGCGCCCGCGCCTGAATAAGCCGTTCATGGTCCCGCATCAACATCTCGAAATAGGCCAGCAGGTAATGCGGCCAGAGGACGGCCTGGGCGCGGCGCATGTGCGTGTAGCCGGGAATGATTGCATCCGGATAGCGGCCGGCGAGGTCGAGCAGGGCTGCCATCAGTCCGCGCAGCAGATTGAGTGTCGTGTCGATCTGGCTGCGCAGCCAAAGCCGCGTGTCCAGCGAGACTTGTTCGTTGCGGCTCCGGCCCGTATGGATCTTGTCGGCGAGATCCCCGGTTCTTTCCTTCAGGCAGCGAATGACGTAAGTGTGGATATCTTCGTCATCTGCATGCGCAACGGCTTCGCGGTCGACTGAGTCGAGTGCGGAACTGATAGCCGCGGCTTCGTCACTGGCGAGGATGCCCACCCGCGCAAGAGCGCGGGCATAGGCTTTGGATCCTTCGATATCGGCCTCGATCAGGCGGCGGTCGAAATGCAACGAGCCGGAAAAGCGCTCAAATGCGGGAGACGGTCCGGACTTGAAGCGTCCGCCCCAAAGTTTCATCGGCTTTGATCCGGGTGCGTTGGGATGGTTCTGTTGTTCGTCAGCCATGCGGTAATAAGTCCTATCGCCGGGAAGCAGCCAGCATCAGCATGAGCGCCTTCTGAACATGAAGCCGGTTCTCGGCCTGGTCAAAGACGACTGACGCCGGCGACTCCATCACTTGATCGGTGGTCTCTTCCTCCCTGTGCGCCGGGAGACAGTGCATGAACAGCGCTCCCGGTTCCGCCAGCCCCATCAGGTCCGAGTTGACCTGGTAGGAGGCGAACAACCGCGCGCGCTCGGCTGCCTCGTGTTCCTGTCCCATTGAAGCCCAAACGTCAGTGTAGACGGCTTGCGCGCCTTTCAATCCTTCCTCGATGGAACTAGTGGATTTGATGGACGCGCCCGTGGCGGAGGCCATCCCTGACGCGGCGGCCAGAACCTCTTGCGATGGTTCATAGCCCGGAGGAGTGATGCAGGTGAAGTTGAGACCAAGCCGGGCGGAGTCGAGCATCAGGGAGTGGGCGACGTTGTTCCCGTCACCGACAAACGCCAGGGTATGTCCCTGCCATGACCCCCAATGCTCTTTCAAAGTCAGCATGTCGGCGAGCGCCTGGCATGGATGGTACAGATCGCTCAGAGCGTTGATCACTGGAACGCGGGCCCATCGGGCCAGTTCCTCGACTGTCTCCTGGGCGAATGTCCGGGCGACGATCATCGTCGTCCAACGTTCCAGGTTCCGGGCCACGTCTTTAACGGGTTCGCGCCCGCCAATCGGCCCTGTGTGCAGGATCGAGTCCCCGCCCAACTGCTTTGCCGCCACTTCGAAGGTAATTCGTGTGCGGAGCGACGGTTTCTCAAACAGGAGGCTGACGACGTTGCCGGCGAGCGCCTTCGCATATGCGCGCGGCGTCCGTTTGACCTCGGTGGCCAGATCCAGGCAGGCGGTGAGTTCGGCCACTGTTAAGTCGAAATCGGAGCGCAAATCGCCGGCTGCGACCACGCCTGGTGTCTCGACCTGGGCGCGTGAGGTGGAATCAGGTGTCATAGTTACCGCCATCTGAATACTTATACACTAACATGAATAATTAAGCGGAAAAAGCGCGTCGTCCGGGAGGATGGACGCGATGCAGCGAATAAAGCTTGCCAATGCATGGGGTTTTCGCCCTAGCCGGCTTGTGCGGACGGAGGGCGTCACCCAAGACTGTCTAAGACAGCTGAGGCTAAACATTTAGGAGCACAGGGCCGATGGAAACGGTGTGAACCAATCCGGGTCACACGTCCGCGGCACAGGGCGGAGCCTGAACTGGGCTCTACTCTTGCGGCTTGTTTGTCTCGCTGTGGCGATCCTCGCTTTTCCATCCGCACTACTGGGCCAGCGCGCAGTCTACGAACTCTTTGGCGTCGGACAAGGTCTGAGCAATCTGTCCATCACGGCCTGGGCGCAGGACAAGCGGGGTTACATCTGGATAGGAACCGAGCGAGGTCTGTTCCGGTTCGATGGGATGACGTTCCGGAAGTACGGCGAACGGGATGGTTTGCCCCATGAGCTTGTGATGGGAATGGGCGTCACCCCTGAAGGAACCTTGTGGGTGTCGACGTTCGGCGGTCTGGTCTGGAAACGGGAGAACGAATTCGAGCGTCCTCGCCACGCCTATCTTAATGGGGCGCTCTCGGCCCAGGGCGTCGCCTTTTCGCAGGGCAAAGTCTACTTCGCCACCCGGATGGGAGTCGCCTATGGAGACTGGCCGCCCCGCGGCGGCGGTCTGAGACTATCCCTCCTCCCAGCTATGGAGCCGCGCAGGGAAAGAGTCGCCAAGTCCTTAGCTGTTGGCCCGGACGGAACGGTTTGGTGGGGGTGCGGGGAGGGACTATGCCGGTTTGACGGGCGCCTGTTGCGGAAGCTGAGGGTTGCGGATGGGGTGCCTGAGGATGATTACTATTCAATCCTGATCGACCGTCATGGAAGTGTGTGGGCAAGGTCACGCCGCCAGCTGTTGTTCCTCGCACGCGGCGCGAACCGGTTTGAGGCAGTGGATGGGCGATGGGTCGGTCCGACGGGTGTAGGGTATGCCCAAATCACGTCAGACTCCGGCGGCAGGCTGTTTGTAGGAACCACCAAGGGGCTTGCGATTCGCGATGAGGGTGGATGGAGTCTGTTGAATGCCAACAACGGCCTGCCCGTGAGCGGGGTGAGCGGAGCTTGGGCCGACCGGGAAGGAGCGCTTTGGATCGGCCTGAGCGGCGCTGGAATCGTACGCATGCCCGGCTACAGCGAGTGGACGTCCTACTCTCAACCAGACGGCTTGTCCGGTGATATCGTCACCGGGCTGGAGCAAACGACCGATGGCCGGATCTGGGTTGCCACATCGTCCGGTCTTTCGATCGGTGTCCGGTCAGGCCGCCACTGGCGGTGGAGTACAGTCCCCACCCCTGGATTGGATGTCTTATCGAGTCTTACGAAGGCCCTGGACGGGACTTTCTTGTTGACCGGAAACGGCCAGGCGGTAATGCGGTTCGATCCGCGAACGGGACAATGGGCCCGCTACTCTGGGATTCCGGGTGGGGCATATGACGCCCTCCTGGACAAGATGGGGAGGGTTTGGGCTGCCAGTGAGCGAGGACTGTACCGGTCCAACGGCACCAGCAGGGTTTTGGAACGTCTCGACCAAACGATCCCACCCGCCGGACCCGAGACTACACGTATTACATTCACCGGCTTGGCGTTAGGCCAGGGATCTGATGAGCTCTGGGTATCAACCTACAACGGGTTGCTGCATTACCTGGACGGCAAGTGGAGATGGCTGCGGACCTCTGACGGTCTCCGGAGCAAGGCGGTGGTCGTTCCGTCCGTGGATCCTGAGGGCCGCGCGTGGATCGGATATCGCGACGTCGGCGGGGCAAGCCGGATTCAGTACAGCAATGGCCGATACAGAGTGGACAACATCGAGGGGGCCAAAGGGGTGGACGCGGGGCTGATGTATACGTTCCATTTCCCGCCCAACGGCGGCGTGTGGTCGCTGACGTCGAATGGCGTTCAGGTTCTGAATCATGGCCAATGGGTCAGGCTGGACCGCTCCGACGGTCTTCTGTGGGACGAATGCGGCCAGCGGGCATTTCTCAGGGCCTCTGACGGCAGTTTCTGGATTGGAACCTCGCGGGGCGTATCGCGTTACCTGCCGAGGGCACCATTGCGTGCCGTGAAACCTCCAAGAGCCATTATTACTGAGGCCCGGGCCGGCGGAGCCTGGCTGCAGCCCGAATCGCGAGGGCGGATCGAAGTGGATGAACGCACCGTACAGGTGAGGTTCACGGTACTGGAATTCCGTCACGCAAACACGAACCGCTTCCGGTACAGAGTCGATGGTCGGGACTGGGTGGAGACTTCGGATCGGAACCTCAACCTAGAGCAACTCCAGGCGGGACGTCACCGGGTTGAGGTGAAGGCCGGCAATCCCGAAGCGGGGTGGAGCGACGAAGTCCAGACGCTCGAGTTCGATGTTGCTCCTAGATGGTACGAGTTGTGGTGGATCAGAGTCCTGGTCTCCGTGCTTTCGCTTCTCATGGTGCTGCTGATCTGGCGCATGAGAAACCGGCGGCTTGAGACCGCTAGAAAAGCTCTCGAACGCGCTGTTGAAATTCGGACCGAGCAACTTCGACTCGAAAAACAGAAGGTCGAGGAGCAGCACACTCAGATCGGTCAACTTCTCGAGCGCGCCATCGAGTCCAACCGCCTGAAGAGCGAGTTTCTGGCCAATATGAGCCACGAGATTCGGACGCCGATGAATGCCATCCTCGGCATGATGAGTCTCACGCTGGATTCTGACCTGGATGCAAAACAGCGCGAGCAGTTGGATGGCGCGCGATCCGCGGCGCTCGCCTTGCTCGGAATCCTCTCCGACATCCTGGACTTGTCGAAAATCGAAGCTGGGCGGCTCGAACTCTCACCCGCTCCCTTCGACCTCCACGCGCTGCTTTCCTCCGTTCATGCGCTCTTTGCCCACGAAGCGCAGGCCAAAGGATTGGAGGCGCATGTCCAGATATCGCTGAATGTGCCTACATGGGTTGAAGGTGACAAGGACAGATTACGCCAAGTGCTGGTCAACCTGATGAGCAATGCGGTGAAGTTCACCGAGGTTGGACATGTGTCGATCTCGGCGAATGCGGCCGCTTTGCGTGGAGGCTGCCAGGAAGTGACCATTGTCGTCGAAGATACCGGAATCGGGATCGCGGAAGAGCATAAGGAACTGATCTTCGAAGGATTCCGGCAGGCTGACGGGTCCATTACCCGCCGGTATGGCGGGACCGGACTGGGTTTGGCCATCTCTCGGAAACTGCTTGCGGCAATGGGCGGGAGCCTGGAGATGGAAAGCCAGGTCGGTCGCGGTTCACGCTTCATCGTCAAAATCTCCTTGCCCGTCGCCGCAAGGCCGGAGTCTGCTGCATCCAAGCCGCGCCCGTCCGATGTGGCGGGACAAAAACTGAGAGTCCTGGTGGCCGAGGACAACCTGCTCAACCAGAAGGTGGCGCAGAGGGTGCTGGAAAAGCGTGGCCATGAGGTTGTAGTTGCCGCGACAGGACTGCTGGCTCTTGATGCGATGACGCGTCAGGACTTCGACGTCGTCGTGATGGATCTGCAAATGCCGGAAATGGACGGGATTGAAGCCACTCGCCGATTGCGGTCAAACCCAGGTCCGGTAAGCAGGACCCCGGTGCTTGGATTCACGGCCAGCGCCTTGCCGGAGGACCGCGACGCCTGCCTTGCGGCGGGCATGGACGGCCTCGTGAACAAACCGGTCGAACCGCGTTTATTCGTCGCCGAAGTAGAGCGGCTTGGTGCGCGCAAGGCTGAAACTGCCCGCCCGTCTCCTGGGGAACCCTGACGCCGTCTCCGGTCGCCGCGGCCTTCCGGATACTATCCTGTGAATCATGGACAATCGCCTGGACGCCTCGCGACTCGAGAGCCTGCTCGAATCAGCGCGCCTGCTTGGGTCCTCGTTGGATCTGGATCAGCAGATCAACCACCTTTTGCGGACCGTGATGGGCCGGCTGCTGGCGACCCGCGCTCTAGTCGCTCTGAAGCAGCCTTCAGGCTACCGTATTGCAGCTGTTCGAGGATTGAAGGGCTTGGCCACGGGCGATCCGATCACACCTGACTCGGCACGTGAGCTTGGACTCAGCCAGTGGTTCAATATCGACGGCCAGATTGGCCCGGCAGGTTTTGTCGCCGTGAACGATCCACTCGGGAAATCGTTTGACGAAGGCGAGGCCGCATTCATGGAAGCCCTCCTGGGTCTGGCCTCCGCCTTCATCTCGAATGCGCGTGCCCACCAGGAAGCCCTGAGGAGCAACCAGGAACTCCAAGCAATGCTCGAACTCAGTTCGAGCCTGGCGGCAGCGATCGAACCTGAGGAGGTCGCCCGTCTCCTGATGCTGACGCTGGCAGGCCGCTGGGCCTTGTTGAAGCACGGCCTGGTCACCTGGCGGTCCGGCGCGCCACCCATCCGCCGGCTGAAAGGTCTGGAACCGCCACCCGTGGCTGAACTTCAAATTGCTCTCAAGAACCGTGATCACGCCCGGTGTGGCGACTACCTGGCGCTGCCGATGCGAATGGGCGAGGAACTGGCTGGCGCGGTCTTGCTCGGGCCGCCTGCCTCGGGCCGCCCAATGGATGGTGACGACCTTGGCTTTGCGGCTGGACTCGTCTCTCTTGCCGCCGTCGCCCTCGACAAAGCGTGGCGCATTCAGGACACGCTCTACCGGCAGCGTATTGAACGCGAACTGGGTCTGGCGGCCGCGATCCAGCAGGACCTCTTCCCGAGGCAACTGCCACTCCTCGACGGGACCGAAATGGCAGCCCGCAACCGCCCGGCCAGGGAAGTTGGCGGCGACTATTACGACGTCCTCAGCGTGGGCGGCGCCGGGCCTTCCGGCCCTCATCTCCTCTGCGTTGCCGACATATCCGGCAAAGGCATTGGCGCATCCCTCCTGATGGCCAATATTCAGGCTACTTTGCGAGCCATGCTCTCGGTTGAATCTTCACTTGAAGAGATCACTCGCAAAACTTCTGATCTGCTGTATGCCTCCACCCCGCCAAGCAAGTACGCCACGGCCATCCTGGTCAAGTACGATCCGTCCACCGGCGCCTGCGATTACATCAACGCCGGCCACAATGAGGCGCTGATCCGCCGTGCGTCCGGTCAGATCGACCGTCTGGATTCAACTTCAGTTCCCCTGGCGCTTTTCCCCGCCCGCACCTATGTGCAGTCCAGTTTCTCTCTCGGCGCTGGAGATACGCTGCTGCTGTATTCCGATGGCGTGACCGACGCCGCACGTTCGGACGAAGAGGAGTTCGGCATAGACCGCCTCATCGGCCTGCTGGAGCCGGCCTGTGGCGGTGGGCCGCGGCAACTCGTGGAGAAGATTTTCGATGCCATTGATACCTTCGCCGCCGGCTACCCTCAGCACGATGACATCACGGTCATGGCGTTGCGGAGGGCCAGGCATCCTGGCGTAAGATGAATCGAGCCCGAAAGGAGAACCCATCCGGCGTGCCTCAGCCTTTCCGCGTGAACATCGATGACATCGGCCCGGTCCGGGTCTTGGCCATCGAGGGGTTTCTCGACGCCCACACCGCGCCTTCTTTTGAGTCGTCGATCGAGAACGAGATCCGGTCCGGCAATTTCCGGCTTGTCGTGGACTGTTCCCGACTCACCTACATCTCATCCGCCGGGCTCGGCGTGTTCATGAGCTTTCTGGAGGAGGCGCGTGAGCAGGGCGGCGACATCAAACTGGCGGCCCTAACACCGAAAGTCTTCCAGATCTTCGACGTCCTGGGTTTCCCGAAACTATTTGACATCACGCCGGCCGTGGAAGAAGCAGTTGCGCGATTCGGCCAGGCGAAGGAGTCCTGAGATGGATGCCTTCGAGCGCAGTTTCACGCTTCATGTTCCTTCCTCCACGGAAAACCTGGCCATGATCCGCGACTTCGTTGCTTCCATCGGCGCCAAGGCCGGGTTCGACGAGAACGAAACCGCCCGCATTACCCTGGCCGTCGATGAGGCCTGCGCCAATGTCATTGAACACGCCTACAGCTCTGAAGAGACTCATGTCGTGACCATTCGCGCCAGGCTCGACAAACAGGATCTCATCTTCGACATCATCGACAACGGCCGCGGCTTCGTGGCCGAGCAGATCGACGAACTCGATGTCGAGGAACTCATCCGCCGCCGGAAGTCAGGCGGCCTCGGTTTGCGCCTCATCCGCTCCGTCATGGATGAAGTCAACTACCAGATCACTCCTGGCGAGAAAAATGAATTGCACATGGTCAAACGGCTCCATCGCGGCTGACCGGCATCACATTGGCCGTTGAAGTGGATTCCGGCTCCTCAAAGAGTAAGCGCGCGCTCGGCTGCCGCCAGCAATTCATCCTCGCTGGCAAAACGGTCGGCGCGCAGCACGGTGACGGGTCCCGGCCCGCACGGCGTCCACCTTGCCAGCATCCGCTCGTTGACGAATCCCTTGAAGACCGTGACCAATGGGACGCCCATCGCCGCCGCGACATGCTGCCCGGCCGAATCGTAACCAAAATAGAGACTTGATTCTGCGACCATGGCGGCAAAGCTGGCGAAAGGGCCGCTGTGAATTCCGATGCGAGCGCCGCGCTCCCCTGCGGCTGCCACGGCCTGGCGCACCCGCTCTTCCTCATCGCTTTCGGGCGCCCCGGCATCGATGATGACTTGCGAAGGCAAGCCGGCAAGGTGCGTGGCGATGCCGTGTTCGAACAATCGGCCTGGATGCTTGGCTGGATTCTCCCCAACTCCGAAACTCGCCGTGATGACGTGCGTGCTCCCAAAGCCGGCTGTGTACTTCGGATGGAGATATGGCTCAGCGTCGCCGATGCCCAACGTCCTCTCCAGCCATTCAGACGCCAGGACAGGTAATGGGTCCATCCTCTCTCCGCCTGCGGCGCGGCTTTCAAAAAGGAAATGACTGGAGGTAGGGCATAGTGGTAGCAGGCCGAGCTGCGACAGCCGCGAATCCGGATCGAGAAGAATCGTCCTAGGCTGTCCGCAAACCTCCCTAAGCGTTGCGAAACAGGCCAGCCGGCTTCTGAGTGCCGCGCTCCGGCTGTATTCGATCCGGCAATGCGTCAGCCTCGGATCGCGCTCGAACAGTTCCCATGCCTTCATCGTGCCCGCGAAGACGATTTCAGATGACGGGTATCGCCGTTTTGCCGCGTTTAGGAACAGACTAGTGATGGCCACGTCGGCGCCCAGGGTGACTCGCGACAGAACCACCACTCTGGTCGGATCATCCGGCGCCTGGCGCAGCTGCGACGCCCCCGCATAGTGCTCCTCCATTTGCGCGGGTCTGAACTCGGGCAGAGCCTGGCTGAAGACGCGGCTGAACAACCTGGCGTATTCGCTCGCAAGCCGCGGATCGAAAAGATCAGCAAGCGGCTCGGCCAATCCGGAAAACAGCGCCTTCGACGCCAGCGAGGCCAGGTACTCATCGCCATCGAGAGCGGCCGCCGTCAGCGCCGCTAAGTCATCCGGGTCCCACGCCCGGCCCGCCAGACAGGCGTCGAGCAGCCTGGCAGCCAGTTCACTGGCCGAGATACTTGCCAACGATCAACTCCAGCTTCTTGCGTGTTTCGGCCGGAATGGCCGCGCGGTCGGTGATCAGCGCATGTTCGAGCGCTCTTGAACATGCGCAAGTCCGCTGTTTGATCTCCAGCAGCCTGACCGCCGAACGCACCACTTTCTGAGCGTTTTCGGCATTGTGCGTCAGGTTCTTGATGATGTCGGCGACAGTGACCGCATCGTGGTCCGGGTGCCAGCAGTCGTAGTCGGTCACCATGGCGACAGTCGAATAGCAGATCTCCGCCTCGCGGGCCAGTTTGGCCTCCTGCAGGTTTGTCATGCCGATCACATCCATCCCCCAACTGCGGTAGAGATTGGATTCGGCTTTGGTGGAGAACGCCGGACCCTCCATGCAGACGTAAGTCCCGCCAAGCTTCGAAGCCACTCCCGCCTCGGTGCATGCCTCCTTGAGCAGCCGGGCCAGACATCCGCAGACCGGATCCCCGAAACTGATATGTGCAACCAAACCATTCCCAAAAAAAGTCGACGTCCGGCCCACCGTGCGGTCGACAAACTGGTCGGGGATCACGAAATCCAGCGGCTTGTGCTCGGCTTTGAGTGAGCCCACTGCGCTGAGTGAAATGATCCACTCCACGCCAAGCTGCTTGAAGCCGTGGATGTTGGCGCGGAAGTTCAATTCCGACGGGCTGATCCGGTGGCCGCGGCCGTGCCGTGCAAGAAACGCGACTGGCTTGCCCTCTAGTTCGCCCGTGATGTAGGCGTCCGACGGATCGCCAAACGGAGTCTCCAGCCTGACCTCCTGCTGTCCGGAAAAGCCGGGCATGGAATACAGCCCGCTGCCGCCAATGATGCCGATCTTCGCTCCCAAGTGCAGCCTCCTTCTCGATTGGTGCCGGGCGCCGCTGCGCGCACTCTAACATAATCGTCGATCGGCGGGCGGCGGCGCCAGTGCCATGCTTCAGGACCTCAGTGTAGGCGAGACGCCGTATTGCGGAGGACTGCCGACGGGACCGTCCGGCAGGCGGATGGATTTGCAACAATATGGGAATTCGGTCACGGTTCATGAAGCAGATCCGGCCAACCAACACGACTGAGCTGTGCCAGGCCCTGCGGGAGGCGGCGGCAAGTGGGCAACGCATCCGCTTGGGCGGCGCGTTCACGAAGGACGCCATGGGAGGCGCCGTACGGGATGCAGCAGTCTCGATTTCCACTTCCGGCATGCGGCGCGTCCTTGCCTATGAACCGAAAGACCTGACCGTCAGCGTCGAGGCAGGGCTTCCGTGGATTGAACTGACCCGCTTGCTGGCAGGCCAAGGACAGATGCTACCGTTGGATCCGCCGTTGGCCGCCGTCTCCACTGTCGGCGGCGTCGTCGCTGCCAACTTGTGCGGCTCGCGCCGGCGTCTGTTCGGATCCGCCCGCGACATGGTGATCGGCATGTCCTACTGCACGCTGGCTGGCGAGACTGCCGAATCCGGCGCACTCGTGGTCAAGAGCGTCGCCGGCTATGACATCCACAAGTTGCTCACCGGCAGCTTCGGCACCCTGGCCGCAATCGCCAGCGTCAACTTCAAGGTTGCGCCGGCTCCGGAGAACTCGCGCACCTTCGTCTTCGCCCGCCGTACGGCGCAGGCGGCCTGCGAGACGCGGTCCAGTCTGGCCCGCAGTGTCCTTCAGCCCGCCGCGGTCGATTATCTCAACCCAAAAGCTGCCTCGATCTGCGGTTTGGAAGGACACGTGATCCTGGTTCGAGCCCATGGGTCCGGCCGTGTGCTGGCGCGCTACGAGAGAGAACTCCCCGGCGCGGCCCAATTAGAAGGCGGGTCCGAAGAAGAGCTCTGGGAGAAGGTGGACAACCTGGCGCCGGAGTGGATTTCCAGGCACAATGGCATGGCGGTTGTAAAGGTTGTACACCAGGCCCAGGCGCTCGGCGAACTGGCGAACCTGGTTGATGGTCCTGTTTGGTCCCACGCCCTGAACGGAGTGACGCGGCTGGGATGCACCGGCCAAGCAGAGGTAGCTAAGGTCTGTTCGAGCGGCCAGGTTTCACTGGTGGAATGGTCACACCCGGAGCGCCGCAAAGACCTCGCTCTCTGGCCCGATCCCGGTCCGGATCTTGAACTCATGCAAAGGATAAAGGCCGTCTTTGATCCAGAAGGGCTGCTAAACCCCGGGAGGTTGCATGACCGGATCTGAACACCGGCCGCCGGCCTCCACGCCTCGCCCCGTTGATGCTCCCCATCAGGCCGACCTCGACAAATGCATTCATTGCGGGCTTTGCCTCAACGCGTGCCCGACTTATCGTCAACTCGGCGTCGAAATGGATTCGCCACGCGGTCGCATTTACCAGATGGCCCGGGTCGCGGCCGGCGAAATGGAGATCGGCCCCGCCTACATTACCCACATCGACCTCTGCCTTGCGTGCCGCGCCTGTGAGTCGGCTTGTCCATCGGGCGTCTCCTATGGGCGCCTGATTGAGGCTGCGCGGGCCGAAGTCGAAACGGTGATCCGCCGGCCCTGGCATATCCGTTTGTTCCGGTCATTCATGTTCAAACGGGTTCTTCCGTCAAGAGGCTGGCTCAAGACGCTCGGCGCGGTGCTCTATCTGTATGAAGCCAGCGGGCTTCGGACCGTGGCCGAGGGCGGCGGATTTCTAAAGCTCCTTGGCAAACTGGGCCGGATCGCCCCTCTCGCCCCCGCCGCGGAGGTCCCGTTCTTCTTCGACCAGATTGGGAAAACCTTCCCCGCAGAAGGGGAGCGGCGTTTCAGGGTCGCCTTGTTGGCCGGCTGCATCGCCAATGTCTTCTTCGCCCGGTTGAACGACGCGACCGTTCGCGTCCTGACGAAGAACGGCTGCGAAGTTGTCATCCCCGCGGATCAAACCTGCTGCGGTGCTCTGCACGCCCATGCGGGAGAGCGGGATCACGCCCGGATCCTCGCACGGCGCAATATCGACGCGCTGCTGCCTGGCGACTACGATGCGATCCTGACAAACGCCGCTGGCTGCGGCTCGACCCTCAAGGAGTACCACGAGTTGCTCGAATCCGACCCCGATTACGCTGACAAAGCCAAACGCTTTGTCGAGCGTATGCGCGATGTGACCGAATTCCTGAGCTCTATCGAACTAAACCGTGATATGAAGCCTGTCGATGCCCTGGTCACCTATCAGGACTCCTGCCATCTGCTGCATGGCCAGAAGATCCGCAATGCCCCCAGGGAGATCCTCTCCGCCATTCCAGGTTTGCGTCTTAGGGAATTGCCTCAAGCCGAAATCTGCTGCGGCAGCGCTGGGGTTTACAACATCGTCCATGACGAAATGGCTGCATCGCTGCTGGAAGACAAGATGTCGATGGTCAACCTCACCGGCGCTTCTATCGTTGCTACGGCGAATCCAGGTTGCATGTTGCAGCTTCGGGCCGGGGTGGAGCGCCACGGTAAGGGCCAGAGGGTTATGCACGTAGTTGAACTGCTCGACGAGGCCTACCGGACCTCAGGCTGACGTGTGGCTTGCAGGACGGCGGCGCGTGTCTTGCCCAATGTCGATTCCAGTGTTTCCTTCGGCAGGCTTGTCACCATCGGCTTGATCGCCCAGCCCAGCCCGAACGGGATATCGCGCGTGAGCGAAATGGACCGCAATTCCATCACCACTCCGCCGTTGCGCTCCTCGACATGCCACCAACTGTTGAGCCGCCAAAGAAAGCCAAATCCGGTCCCCTCCGGTTTCTGCCGCTCGTTGGCTTCCCCGTGGTTTTCGACCTCCACAATTCGGGTCGACCGCACCACCCCCTGCCAGCGGCCCGGGCTTAACTCCCGATAGACCGTCTTGAACTCGTAATCGAGTACGGCCGTAATCACCTTCTTCTTCACAGTCCGCATTGTTGACGTGAACCCGCCGTTGCCGTCGCGCGAGACAAGCTTGGAGTCCACCGTCTCAGGTGCGTAGATCTTCTTGTGGTTTTCCACGTCTTGCAGGATCCTGAGCGCGTGCGCGGCCTTGGCGCCGGGGACATAGATTGCCCCTGTCCAGTCGTGAACCATGCCGTGCTTTACCTCCACAGATGGTTCCTTGCCTGTTGGAGAGACCAGCACCCCTCGGGCGACCAGATGTTTCAGGCGGGCTTGGTCGGAGGCGCTCCACAAAAACGGTTCAGCGCCCTTCGCCCTGGCCGCCATCTGCCGGTCCGCCTCTGCCATGTAGGCGCTGAATTCTCTGACTGTCTCCGGCTTGAGATCGGCCAGCTCAGGCCCCGGCGCAACGAGCAGCACGCCCAGAATGATTGCTTTCATAGGCCATTAGTCCTTCAAGAGGGCGCGCAGCATGGCTGTGGCGATCGCCGGCGCGCCGGCGCCCTCCAGGTTCGCCATCACAGCAATGGCCAGCCGCCGGCTGGGAACAAGCAGCAAGTGCGTGTTTGCGCCCTGCTGACCGCCGCTATGCTGCACCACTTTGACGCCGTCCACCTCGGCGATGTTCCATCCGAGCCCATAGCCGGTCGCCTCGCCGTTGGACAAACGCTGTGGCGTCCACATCGCTTCCAAACTCTTTGCGCTCACCAGTTTCCCGTCGTTCACCGCTCGTGCGAATAATACCAGGTCGCTCGCCGTCGCCAAATAGCCCCCGCCGGGCAACTTGTTGCTCAAATCGGCTAAAGCGCAATTCTGCAACGTGCCGTCTTTGAGCAATGCATACCCACGCGCGCGGAACGGGATGACCGCGTACACGTCGTCCGGCCTCATGGTTTCGATGCCCGACGGCACGAGCACCGCCTCACGGACATACTCAACGAAGCTCTTTCTCGCCACCCGTTCTACAACCGCCCCCGCCAGGTTAAAGCCGTAGCTCGAATAGAGATATTTCGTCCCCGGTTGGTGCTCCAGCGGGTCGGACGCGAATATAGCCAGCGCCTCCATCACGCCGCCATAGTGTTGCGTGCTGTTGAAGTCCGCCCCCTTGTAGTGCCTGATCCCTGATTGATGGGACAACAACTGCCTGGTGGTAATGGGCCACTTCTTGCGTGGGAAGGAGACGTATTGCTGCACCTCGGCGTCGAGATCCAACTGTCCCCTCTCCACCAGCGACATGGCCGCGACGGCCGTGAACGTCTTCGAGATCGAGGCCAGCCGGAACACTGTTCTTGGTGTCGCGGGCACGTGGTTCTCCATGTCGGAAAAACCCCACGCCTTAGCCCAGACGGGGCCATCGCCGGAAACCACCGCCACCGACAGTGCCGGAATCCTGCTCGACGTAATGCCGGCCACGGCTGCTTGTTCAATCGCGGATTCCTGAGCCTGACTCAACTGGCCCCAAGCAGCCAGTGGAATGCAGAAAAGGAGGATTGCCAAGTGTTTGCGCATCAATTCTAGGTTTACCAGATTCCCAACGATTCCCCTTCCACTCCTGGCGAAGTGGGAGTACCCTGAGGGCGGAACGATTTGATCGGCCCCCACGGATCGCTCAGCGGCAGTCCGTGGGACTCCAGGCAACCCAATAGGGGGAAAGGAGGCCTTCATGGCAGCGACATCCACCGCGCAGCCCGTTCTGAACGAACTCGAGTGGGACTACATCGCCCGCTTGCTCAGGTCCGAGCAGGACCGGCTGATCAGCGAAATCCACCACAGCGTCACCCGAAGCTTCCGGCATACTCTCCAGGATCAGCTTCAGATGACCGAGAGTCTTCTCGACCGGATCCCCGTCAAAGAGGAGTCATCTAGCCATGGATCGTAAACAAAACCCGTTGGTTATCCGTCCGTGGAATGCCGGCCGGCCGCACACCCCGGCTGTTGGTCCGCATCCCGGCAAAACCCGGTCCCGCCAGGCTCGCCCAAAACAGATCATGAAACGGAGCAAACCATGACCACTCTCGACCGTCTCATTGCCTTGCTCGAAATGAGGGAGATCAGCTACACCCACGATCTCCACCCGCTCACCTACACCGCACGTGAAACCGCATCGGCTGAACATGTGCCTCCACGCTGCTTCGCCAAAACCGTGGTCGTTCATTATTCCGACGGCTACGCCATGGCTGTCCTTCCAGCCGACCGTCATGTAGATCTTGAAGAACTGCGTCTCGCCTTCGGAAGCCGCCAACTGCGTCTCGCCACAGAAACCGAACTTCAGGAACTCTTCCCCGAATGTGAACTTGGCGCGATGCCCCCGTTCGGCAACGGCACACTTTTCGACATGCCGGTTTGGGCCGATGGCCTGGTTCTCGCCGAGGAACAGATCTGCTTCAACGCCGGCACACACCGCGACGTTGTCCGCATGACCACGGAAGATTGGGAACAGCTTGTCAAACCGTCCGTTCTGGCATTCGCCCAGGTTGGACGCTAGCCATCTGCGGCCAGCTCTCAGTTCTCAGCGCGCCGCCGGCAGCCCGAAGCTCCGAGTCGAACGCTGACATCTGAAAGCTGGCCGTCTTGATCTAGAAAATGAAGTTGAATCCGCCCCGGAGCGACCTGGGGAATTGAACCAGGAAGATCGTTCTGCCATCCGGTCCGGCGATCGGTGTATATCCGGCCGCCAGTAGGTTGCGCACTTCGGCCGTCATCTCGAATCGCCCCGAGATGAATCCCGATCCCGGCAACGGTTGGCGAAGTTGCAGGTTCAGCCCGGCCTGCGGCCCCATCCGCTGCGTCAACCAAGCGTGAGTTGCGGGAACCACCCCCTCAGGCGTCCACACATAGGTGGCCGCCAGCCGGGTTCCGCTATGCCTGAAAAGTCCATTCAAACGGGCCGCCGCCCATCCCCTGCGTTCCACATGCAGCCGCGTTCGCATTGATTCCGGATCCGCGCTCACCGGCGAAAATCCGTTCGGCGCAAGCATCCCGCTCCATCCCACCATGACGCCCGCCGACCAATCTTGGCCTATCGTCCGCATCACCGAGCTCATCACGCCGTCTGACCGGTAGGCCCCCATGTTGAAAATCGAGCTGTTCGACGCAATATCAGGCAACAGGTCCATCGAACTGTATAGACCCGCCGGCGCGGCGACCGTGAACGCCGCATCACGAACGTTCTCGGCATACAGCGCCGTCGCCAGCGTCCAATTCCCCATCAGTCTGCGGTAGCCTGCCTCATAAGACTCTGTCCGCTGCACACGTGCGTGTCCACCCCTCAGGCTCACCCTTGGGAACATCGACAAGCCCACCATGTCACCCTGCAACGACCCCTCCATGGAAGCCGGCACCAGCAGATCTAACGCTGGCGCACCGCTTGAATACGCCAGTTCCACGACGCCTTTCCCACCCAGATCTGTCGTCAGTCTCGCAAACGGACTGAAAACGGTTATGTTGTCGAGAAACGCTACAGCCTCGACGAGCGCTCCGTACTCGAGTGAAACCTCTTCCGTGATCTGCTGCTGATCCATCACCTTTGCCGACAGTGTCCTCAGCGTCGGCGACTCGGCCCCAATTCCCGCCGCGCCCATCAGGCGCTGCCCAGCGGCATGCCGCATCATCACCTGCCGCACGGTAAGCTCGACTTCGGGGCTTGACAAGCCTGAATAGCTCGTCCTGAACGCTGTTACAGGCACGCCCATCGACGACGCATACCCGAGATTGCCCAGCACCTTCAATTCACTGCTGCCGAACACCGACGTCGCCAGCGCGAATGCCGTGCCAAGGTCCGGCTCGTGGCCGAGTACCGAACTCGATCCGTCGCTCCCCGCCGAAACCCGCATCAGCCCGCGGGTCAGCTCAAAGTTCGATCGCTTCGCGCGCTGCGGAATGCCGGGGAAATGGACATCCAGGCCCGGCAGGGCGCGCAAAACCGGCCGCGTCACGTTTGACGAACGCAGGACCCACTTCCAATCGTCGCTGAGCAGCGGCGAGCCGGGCGCCGGCGACGTGTAGACCAGCTCAATTGAACTGAAGATGGTTGCCAGTTCAATGCTGAGGAAGCTCTCCATTCCGGCACGAACCGCTATGTTCGTTCGGCTTGCCGGAACATACGTGCTCAGATTGACGCGAACCGCATAGTTGTCTGGCGCAAGGGCCCGGAATTCAAACCGCCCCGCGGCGTCTGTCAGAGTCTTCTCGATCAGCCGCTCGTAGCGGTTGTAGAGCGAAACCACCGCGCCCATCTGCGTAGTGCCCGCCGGATTACGCACTTCTCCCCTGATTGCGCCGAGTAACCGGTACTCGACACCCCACGCGCTGGCCGGCGCTCCGGCCAGAATCGCAATCAGCGCCATGCCGGCCCTGAAGTGCATCGTCTTCGCCGCGAACCTCCTCGCCGCTCTGGCGGAACCTCTTAAGTTATAGAAAACTCCGCCTGTTGCGTCAAGCTCGAATTCTTAAGACTATCAGTCACCTTGAGCTTGAGAATATACTTGCCCGGCTCCAACGAACTCAGTGGCAGCAACTTCTCAATCGTCATCTGAGCCGCGGACCCTTCAAGCGCCGAAACCTCCTCGGTGAACTCCAGCACCTTGGAACTGTCGGCCGCCTTCACAATTTCATACTCCACCTGCCCGCGAGGTTTGTTCGTCTTCTCCTCGGGTTGGAAGTTGTACAACTTCAGGAAGATTCCCATCTTCTCCGAGCGTTTGAAACTGACGTTCATCCTCGGACGCACCTTCGACGTTCCAATGACGAACTGTCCCGAACCGATCGACTTTGTCGGCACTTTTTCAAGGACGTCGGCCAGGATGAGCGAACTCGCGAACAACTGGTCGTCCTCCATCCTGGGAACGTTCAACGCCTGTTCGTAGTTCACCATGTTGCCGCCGACGACATCCTTGGCCACAATATTGAGCCGGTACATGCCAGGCGCCAGTGGAACAGACTTCTGGTAGATCGACACGCCTTCGCTGGCTTCCTGTAGCATCGACGTCGGCACGTCCACCGTAACCACGTCCTCGAAGATGTTGGCCGGCCTGCGGGACATCGTCGAGATGCGCGCGTAGATGTTGACGATCGCCTTGGAAACGTCGCCTTCGGTCTTGAACTGCAAATCCTTGCGGTTGAACTGAAGAGTGATGTTGCTCATCACGGTCGATGGCGTCGCGGGGAAGAAATCCACACGCGATTGCATCGGTAGCACGTTATAGATGATCCGCGAAGTAACCTGTGCTTCCAGATCCTTGAACTTCACCGACGGAGGTTTCTGGAGCATGGCGAATTGCTGCAACCGCTCGAACTGTTGCATCCTCGCCGGCAGCGGCTGCGTGCCCGTGCCCAGCCGCGTTCCATCGGTCCGGCTGAAGCGGTCCGCCTTGTCGGCCATGCCCATCTGTTCCATGAGCGTCAGGCCGGCGCCCGGAACGTGTAGCAATGCGTCCTTTTCCGACGGGTCCATGGTCATCCTATACTCGCCGGTCATGGTTGGGTCGACGAACTCGATGATGACATCCGTGCCAATCCCCTCGATCCAGCGGTACCGCCACTTCTCGAACGGGAAAGTCGACGTCGTTCCGCCGCCCTCCTCATAGGGCCGCTCGTAGGTTCCGCCTGAAGGACGCGATTCAATCTCATCCGGCGGACCGAACGTGATGTAGATCCTGCCACGGTCCGTCTTCCAGCCTGGGATGCCGGAGGCGAACCGCTCGTTGGCGTAAGCCATGCGCCGGTAGTGCTCTTCCTTGTACTCGTTCTCCATCGAGTCCGGCGTCGGGTCGCGGCGCATCCAGAACTGCTCGATGAACTGCTCCATCTCCTCAGCCGTCGTGAAGTTCTTGAACGCCTTGCGCTCTTCATCCGTAATGATGTAAAGAACATCGGTCTCAAGCCACGACTTGTAGGGCCGCTCGAGCTCTTTCCGTAAGCGCTCCTGTTGCTTCCGCAACTCCTTAGCGCTCAATGGCTTGGCTACGGTTTCGCGAGGTGGATCGCCTTTTTTCTGCGCCGCCGCCGGCAAAAATCCGGCTAGTGCTACGGCAACAGCCAGGAATACGGAGAGAAAGTCTTTGCTCTTCATAGGCTTGCGTCGCGCGCCGCCGGATGCGGCGCTCCTCTCCAGTCTAGCTCAATTCTAGGGCCGGTCATTCCGAAGGTCAATCCCGCAAGGGAAGCCGCATGTACACCTTCGGCCGGCGGTCTTTCCATCCTGCCGTTTGACGCTGCCAGCCAGCCTCCGGTTTCAGCCTTCGGCTGGTGTCACCGGCCGGAACTCCTCGCCCTCGATACCCGACGCGAAAGGACTGAAGTTCGTCGCGACATCATACACATCAACCGCTTCGGCCCGTTTGAGCGCGTTTACCACTCCGTAGGTTACAGGCGTCATCGCCGCCTCATACAGCACCTTGCCCAGGTAGCCGGAGACAATCAGGTTCAGGATCGTCCCCGCGCTCGCCCGTCCAGCGAAAGCCAGCGTCATGATCACCGCCGAATCCACCAACTGGCCCACAGCTGTCGAACCGATCGTCCTCATCCAAAGGTGCTTGCCTCCGCTCCAGACCTTCATCTTCGCCATGACATAGGAATTGGCGAACTCGCCCGCCCAATAGGCCACCAAACTGGCCGCCACCATCCGGGGGATGAAACTGAATACGGTTTCAAACGCCGCCTGGTTGGGCCATTCCGGCGCCGGCGGAAGAGCCACCACCACTATGCCGAAGGCTGCCATCAACGCCGAGGCGAAAAACCCCATCCAGATCGCTCTTCGCGATCCGGCATACCCGTACACTTCCGTGAAGATGTCCCCAAAAATGTATGTGATCGGGAACAGCAGTTGCGCCCCGCTGATTCTGAAAGGCCCGACAGCGCAGATCTTCTGCCCTACCAGGTTGCTGATCAGCAGTACGACCACGAAGACCATCACTGCCAGGTCAAAATAGCGGAAATGATGAACGGGCCGCTCAAACTTCTGAGCCGCCTGCGAAACAATACGGGCCGTTGGGTTCATCCGAGTCTTTTCAGATTCGCCCAAACGGCCCTGGGAATCAAACAATTGCGTGCCTGGGTTACTGCTTGACGAAGACAGCCTTCATGGTCATCTCGCCCATCGGCGCCACCATCTTGCTGTCTACGGTCATTGTCTTTCCGTCCTCGGACATCGACCAGCGCTCGAATCCCGTGATTTCGACCTCCTGCCCTTGGATATTCATCTTCCGCTTCGAATCGATCACCACCACGGCGCCTTCCCACTTCGGCGTATATAGCACTACGCCCCGCGGGTTCTCCTGCTTCTGTTCCTTTCCGTCGAGCGTGTACTCGGTCTCCATGGTGCGGTCGCCATTGGGCGTCGACTGCGTGGTCTTGACCTTGATCACCGGATCTTTGTGGTCAATCACACGCTCCATCTTCTCGGGCGCGTTCATCTGGCCGAAATCACTTTTCGACGCGTCCAGTTTCCACGTCCCTGTGAAGTTCGGCTTGCCGGCCCCCAGCGCCGCAACCGCCAACGCCAGCACCGCCAACACAATCCTGCGTTTCATCGTTCTCGTTTCCTTTCACTCAGTAGGACAGGCCGCCTGGCCGGTCAGCCGGCGGCCGTCCGACCGCTGCCTTGACTATCTCACACCTCTCAGCCCGCCCTCAGCACTCTCGTGGCGCAGGCCCTTGGCCTGCCGCGTCGAGACTCGTCTCGACGCCCGCCGCCGCCGTGAGTCGTCCTTCAGCTCACGAAGGGCTTCAGCCCGCCCTTAGTATCAACGACGTATCCAGCAAATACGGCGCCACCACCGCCGGCAGATTTGTCAGCGGCAGCACATCTTCGCACACCGGCAAGCCTAACTCCCGCTTCATCCATTCCCGCCGCGCGTCGCATCGCGCCAAGCACTCTGTTGAGATCGACCTGATCCGCTGCCGCAAATCCGCGTCCGCCAGCGCATAGCCGTCCTCCATTCGCGTCGAGTAGTAGACCGGATTGGACGGAATCACGTCCGACTGCATTACCATTCCCGATCTCAGCTCCACCCCGGACCCTGCCCACACCGGCGAACTGATCCACTCATCGAACCCAATCAAATGGCCGGCATTCAGAAAGACGTTGAACCTCTCCCCTCCAATCCGCTGGTGAATCGCCTCATGCAGATCGCCGCCCCGTCCGCCGACCCGGAGCGCTCCGAACCATTCCGCCATCGCATCCATGTACGGTCCCGCGAAGACCTCCACATAATCCCTGGCCGCCTCGTCCAGATCCGCCCGGCCCGCCGCCACCCACCCGGCGCGGCAGCAATTCGCCCCCCAGTAGCAGATTCCACACGAGAACCGCCCGCCCCGCACCACCCTCTCGCCCCGCGCGCTTGCCAGCGAAACCTGGTTTCCGCCGCACTTCAGCGTCATGTGGCAGCCGAGCGGGACCCCATTGTACTCAGCCCGCTTCAGCAGGTCATAATCCATCGCGCCCGGCTCAATCGCATCGAGTACGCGCCTCATGCCATCGCTGGCCAGCGTGCCGGTCCATTCGAAAAAGACGATCTCTTCCGCCGCGGCTACAGTCCGCAGCCCGTCCACCGGGTCGACGAACAGACCCGCCGCGTTCTCGACATTCTCCCAGCCGGCCGCGAATCGCAATGCATCTACTATGTAGCCCGGCGCGTCGATCCGCCGCAGATCGTCATACTCCTTCCAGCCCGCCAGTCCGATGCGCGAATGCGCGTCGATGCCCTCGTCCCGAATGATCTCTGCCAGCGATCGCGAGGAGTCCTTTGGCATGGAGGGCAGGGAAAGCCACTGGAAACGCTCCACCCGCATCGGCGCCGGCGTCGCCGGAAGATAGTTGACACATTCGTTGCCGGCCAGCATCAGCGGATCACCCTTCATGCCGACAATCAGCAGCGCCTCTTCAAAGCGTGGGTCGAATCCCGCCAGCCAGAGCAGATTGGCGAAGTGCTCTCGATCCCCATAGACAACCAGGTGTGTCCACCCCTTCCGCTCCATCCGCTCGCGGACGGTATCCAGCCGCGCCTGGTACTGCTCCCGCGACAGCCGCCATGGCGGCTGTTCCGTGCCCCGGCCGAAATCCGGGACCTGAGTTTGAATCAGCCTCGCCATTGTTCCAGCACCATGCCAAACAAAATCCCCCAGGCTCCTCCTGGCCGGCGGAAGCCCCGCTGCATTTCGACCCACTCCCGCCGGCCGGTGTCCATTCCGGCCAGCCCGAGGAAATAGCCCCGGTTGCCGCTGACCGGGGCGATCTGCGGTTTGGTCCATTTCGACGGATCGGACAGGTATGGTGCAAGATATTCAATGCTCTTCAGCACCCCGGCGCCGCCGCTTGTCCGAAAGTTCCACAGATCGCGCCCGCGGCGCTTGGCCATCCGGCAAAGCAGCGCATAACCGTCCAGATTCATGATCGAGTAGCTGAGCGACTTCGTTCGGGCCTCCTCCTTCGGCGCGCTGCCATCGTGTCTCAACTGCTTGGGCACGAGATCAGACTCCAAAAAATCGTAGGCGATCTTCTCCTTTTCTTCATCGCCGGCATAGCGCGCGTAGGCGGCCACCTGGGCTGCCCACCATGTCGAATGGTTGTTTCCGTTGGCGGCTTCGTCTTTTCCTTTCTTAGAGTTAACCAGCCAGTCCAGGTATTCGGCGAACCAAGCCTGAGTTCGTTTGGTCAACTCCGTCCGTCCGGCAGCGGCTTCCAGCAGCGCCAACCCCTGGACACACCAAATCAATGGCCGGGTATCAATAATGCCGATGCCCCGGCCGGTTGTGACGCCCCGGATCGCCTGGCCATATTCGAGATTCGGATTCATCCGGGTCTTCGGTTCGTCGAACCAAACTCGTACAAACTCCCACGCCCGGCTGGCCGCGGCGCGGTCCTTGAGGAAATACGCCGCCATCCCTAGCGACAATACGGCCTCAGACATCCGGCTCAGATCGCGGTCATTCTCGATGAACCTGTCGGGATTCACCTCTCCGTCGCGCCGGATATACGGCCCGCCCGGCTTATTGGGATCGGGCCACCAATAAGGTCCTTCGGAGAAGAAATCGTTTGGTCCGGCCTCGGTCAATCCGCCTTTGGGCCGGTGGAACGTCACGCTCCAGGGACCATCGTTCATCGCCGCCGCCGCCCGTTTTGCGATCTCCTCACCCGGCTTCAAGCGGGCACATTCAGTTCCGGAAAGCAGAATGAGGCTCCTGCTCGACGCCGGGTAAACGGGAAGGGCCGCCAGCGAGGCGGCCCCGGTTAGGAATTGTCTGCGGTCCATCAAGGGTAGTCTACTTCTTTGTGGCCAGCGACCTTTGCAGGTGGCTGCGCGTCCTGCTGTAAGTGAAGTACACCACCAGCCCGATCACCATCCAGCTCAGAAACGCCGTCCACGTCAGCTTGTCCAGGCTGAACATCAACAGCAGGTTGAACGCCACGCCCAGAATCGGGATCAGCGGCACCAGCGGCGTCCGGAACGGCCGCGGCAGATCCGGCTGCGTCTTGCGCATGATAATCACCGCGATGCAGACCAACACGAACGCGAACAGCGTCCCGATGCTGGTCAACTCGCCCAGCTTCGAGATTGGCGTGAAGGCCGAAAACAGCGAGACGAAGATCATGAGCAGAGCGTTTGACAGATAGGGCGTTTTCAGCTTCGGGTGCACCTTGGAAAACAACCCCGGCAACAGTCCGTCGCGCGACATCGAGAAGAACACGCGCGATTGGCCAAGCAGCATCACCAGCATTACAGACGTCAATCCAGCCAGCGCGCCGAGCTTCATCAGCTTGCCCAACCACGGATAGTCGTGCATCCGGTCGACGGCCACCGCCAGCGGCGCCGCCGTGTTCAGGTCCTTGTAGTTCACCACGCCGGTCAGCACAAGGGCGTAGGCGATATACAGAATTGTGCAGACCACCAGCGACCCGACGATGCCGATCGGCATGTCCCGCTTCGGGTTCTTTGCCTCCTGCGCTGCCGTCGAAACCGCATCGAACCCGATATAGGCGAAGAAGATCATCCCGGCTGCTCTCAGCACGCCCGTCCAGCCGAAGTCGCCAAACTTATCCGAGGTCGCCGGCGGAACGAATGGCGTGTAGTTTGACTGATTGATGTAGAAATAACCGAGGGCGATGAACACCAGCACAACGCTGACCTTGATCGCCACCACCAGGGAATTGAACCTCGCGCTCTCCTGGATCCCGATGATCAGGATTCCGGTAATGATCGCAATGATGAACACCGCGACCAGATTCATCGATCCCGGCACCGTATCCCAGGGCGAAGCGAGCAATGCGTGCGGGATCTCCCACCCGGCATCCTTCAAGATCGACGCGAAATAAGCCGACCAGCTTACCGAGACCGTGGCCGCCCCGATCGCGTATTCCAGCACGAGCGCCCAGCCGATGATCCAGGCCAGCAACTCACCCATCGTCGCGTAGGCGTATGTATACGCGCTGCCGGCGATCGGAATCATCGTCGAAAACTCGCTGTAGCAGAATCCGGCGAATGCGCAGCCCACCGCCGCCAGAATGAAGCTGTACACCACCGCCGGTCCAGCGTGTTGCGCTGCCGCCACGCCAGTGAGCGTGAAGATACCGGCGCCGATGATGGCGCCGATACCCAGAAGGATCAGCGACGTGGCCGTCAGGGTGCGTTTGAGAGTTTCGCCGCCGGTCTTGCCCTCCGACTCCGCCAGCAGGCTCTCGATCGTTTTAGTTGCGAACAGATTCATTCAAACTCCTTCGTCGATTGACAGCGGTCCAAATCAAGTAGACCGGAACGCCGATCAGCACGATGATCAACCCGGGCCACGTATAACTCGGCTTGTAGGCCAGCAGGAGCACCTCGATCACCGCCGCCGCGCCGAGATAGAACGCAGGCAGCACCGGGTAACCCACTGCCCGGTAGGGCCTTTCCATCGCCGGCCGCGTGCGCCGGAGCACGAATAGGCCAGCAATGGTCAGGATGTAGAAAAGCAAAACAGCGAAGATAACATAATCCAGCAACTCGCTGTAGGTCCCGCTCAATGTGAGCGCGCAGCCCCAGGCGCACTGCACCCAAAGCGAGACCGCCGGCACGTGCGTTTTCGCGTCCACCCGCGCGCAGGCCTTGAAGAAAAGGCCGTCCCGCGCCATGGCGTAGTACACCCGCGAACCCGACATCACCAGCCCGTTCACACATCCGAATGTCGACACCAGCACCGCCAGCGCCATCATCCACGTTGCAGAATGGCCGAACATGACTGCCATGACGGCCGTGGCCACCCGGTCTTCCGGCGCGGTCTGGATCGCGCTGAGCGGCAGCGCTGAAAGATACACCAGGTTGCACAACAGGTAAAGCGCGCTCACCACTCCCACCCCCAGCGCCAAAGACAACGGCAGGTCGCGTTTCGGATTCCGGATCTCGCCAGCGGTAAACGTCACGCTGTGCCAGGCGTCCGAGGAGAACAGCGATCCGACCATCGCCAAGCCTACCATCTTCACCGCCGTCCAACTCCACTCCGCGCCACCCCAGAAGTTGCCGAAATTGGCCGAGATCGCCTCCGGCCGCCTTCCCAACGCGATGCCCAGCACGACCAGAGCCGCCAGCGCTGCAACCTTGGCAATTGTGAACACGTTCTGCACGCGCGCTCCGGCTTTCAGCCCGCGCGTGTTGACCCACGTCAGCATGACAAGCAACGCGATCGCCACAGCCATCTGCGTGTTCAGCCCAACAGGCCCAATCCGGACAATCCAGTTCGACGCCGAAACCGCCGGAACGAATTCGCCGAGAAACTTCGCGAACGCCACTGCCACCGCCGCGATCGTGCCGGTCTGAATCACGGTAAACAGCGTCCAGCCATAGAGGAACCCGCTCAACGGACCGAACGCCTCCCGCAGATACACATACATCCCGCCGGCCTTGGGCATGGCCGCCGCCAATTCGCCGTAACTGAGCGCGGCGATCGTTGTGAGCAGCGCCGTCACCAGCCAGGTCAGCATCAGCAAGGCGGGCGATTGGGTTTGGCGGGCGATGTCGGCTGAAACGATGAACACTCCGGAGCCGATCATGGATCCCATCACCAAGGTGGTGGCATCCATCAGCCCCAGCCCTTTGACGAGCCCCGTGTGATTCCCTCCCTGGATGTCTACCTTGTTGCCTGAGTCCATGATTTGATCCGCTCGCCAATCACGGCTTCCGTCATTTCCTCCGGCAGGAGATCGCCGATGACGGCGATCGAATCAGCTCCGGCTTCGAGCACTTGCGGCGCCCTATCCGCCGTTATCCCGCCTATGGCGACCAGGGGCAGGTGTGTTAGCGCCCGGATGCGGCGCACACCGTCGATTCCAACAACGGGATCCGGATTCTCCTTCGAAGCGGTCTCAAAGACTGGTCCGATCGCCAGGTAGTCCACTGGCTCGCGTGCGGCGCGGATGGCCTGGACGTCGTTATGAGTCGAGAGGCCGGTGAGCGCGGCGGGCGCCACTTTGCGGGCTAGCGAGGGGGGCAGGTCGTCCTGCCCGAGGTGCAGGCCTGCATCAAGCAGCGCGGCAACATCGGCGCGGTCATTGACGACACAGAGCGCGCCGCTTAGCGCGCAGAGAGCGCGGATCTCCTCCATCAGGTGGAACGCTTGCCGGGTTAGTGGCCCTTTGTGGCGGATTTGCAGGATCCGGGCGCCTTGGTCGAGCAGAAGAGCGGCAAATCGTACGGGCGCGAAAGCGCGCCTCTCCAGCAGGCCGAGGTCGACGATAGGGTAGAACCGCGGAAGCAACTAAATCATGATACGCGATCTCCCAGGCCTCTGCCTCGAACCACGCCAGCTATTTCAAAGGCTTGAGTTCGATTTTGCGGAACAGGATCTCGGCGGCTTCCGACTGAAACTGGATTTTACCTGCCGTTGGGCGCACGTCCGTGGCTTCAAGGACGAGTTTGCCGTTCAGATAGTACTTCAGGGTGTCGCCGCGGGCGATGATCTCGCTCTTGTTCCACTGTCCGACGGGCTTTTCGACATCGACGGGGCCACGGTAGCCGAGTTTGTCCTGCCAGGCGCGGTCGCGGCCGTACCAGTTGAAGCGCCCGGAGTTGCGGGTCATCTTCTCGCCGCCCTTTTTCCAGTAGGTCTCGTTCTTTCCGTCCTTCTCGATCTCGACGGTGGCGCTCGGCCGGGTCTTGCCGCGAACCAGGATCATGTCGCCGGTCCCGCCCTCGATGATCTGGTACTCGATGGACTCAAGCCAGCCGTTGCCGGCGGCGCCGTCCTCACCGATGCCGTGCAGCAGGATGCCGGAGTCGCGGGCGCGGTCGACGCGCGGGGGCAGGTTTTTGCCGCCCCATTTCCATTCGACGATGAGGTGGTAATTCGTCCATTCATCCACCGTCGTCAGGCCGCCCCATTCTTCGCCGGAGACGTGGATGACGCCGTTTTTGACCGTGAAGACACCTTTAGGGTCCGATAGCTTGTTCTCCTTCATCGAAGGATAGAAGCCGGTGAGGTCGCGGCCATTGAACAGCTTGACGGTTTTAACGGGTGTGCGGGGTTCGGCTGCGGCCGCCGGGACCAGTAGCAGAGCGAATGCGGCAAGGGATGAGACAGCTTTCTTCACATCCTAGTCATATCATGTCTTGCAGGACTGGCATTCTGAGATCCGCCGCATGCCGGGCTCGATTGCCGTCGGCGGCGTTGTGGACGGGCAAGGCAAGGGCATGATCGTTTCGGCGAGCTACAAGACCGATATCCCGGCTTTTTATGGAGAATGGTTCCGGCGGCGGCTTGATGCCGGGTACTGCTTGATGCGGAACCCTTATGGAGGACAGGTGTATCGCGTTGGGTTGCGGCCAGAGGATGTCGACGCGTTTGTCTTCTGGACCAAGAACGCCGGGCCGTTCCTGGAGACTCTCGATGATGTCGGGCGGCGGGGCTATGCGTTCGCGGTGCAATATGCCATCAACGGGTATCCGCGGGAGATCGAATGGTCAGTGACAGACGCGATGCGAGCGGCGGAGCACATGAAGCGGATCGCAGGGAGTTTCGGGCCTAGGGCAGCGGTGTGGCGGTACGACACGATCGTGATTTCATCGATCACCAGTGCTGAGTTCCACAAGACGAACTTCGAAAGGCTGGCGAAGATGCTGGAGGGCTCCACCGACGAAGTCATCGTCAGCTTCCTTCAGGTGTACAAAAAGACCCGGCGGAACATGGATGCGGCGGGGCGGCTGTTCCAGTTCTCCTGGTGCGATCCAGCCGTTGAGCGGAAACGCGAGCTGCTGGCGGAGCTTTCTGCCATGGCGCGCAGCCGCGGCATGAGGCTGGCGGTCTGCACACAGCCTGAGTTACTGATTGAGGGTGTGGCGGAAGAAGCGCGGTGCATCGACGCGATCAGACTGTCGGAGCTGGCAGGTCGATGGATTGGCGCGAAGCTCAAAGGGGTGAGGGAGGGGTGCGCCTGTTACCAATGCCGCGACATCGGGGAGTACGACACCTGCCCGCACGGGTGCATCTACTGCTATGCGGTGTCCAGCCGGGCGGCGGCGCGGCGCAGATGGCGGGAGCACGATCCCGCTAGTGAGTTTTTATACGCGGCGACGGCTTCGGGGGACGTCTAACGGAGTAGGAGCACGAGCCGCGCACAGCATATGCTGAAATGGAGAATGAAGGCGCAGGAAGACGCCCTATAACCCGAAGACAGTACCGGAATCGTGCCCGACGACCGCACCAGCCAACACCAAGACACGCCAGCCCGGCAGCCGGTGCGATTCGCCATTAGCGCAACATTCACCGCAGAACCGATAGCGCCGGCGCTGCGGTATTGGGCGCGACGGCTAGGGCGCGAGGCGGACATCAGGTTTGCCCCTTACAATCAGCTCCTGCAGACGCTGCACGATCCTTCCAGCGAATTCGCCGCGACCCATGCCGGACTGAACTTGATTCTGGTCCGGATCGAGGACTTGGGTCAGTTCAGCGTGCTCGACAAATCCGCCCTAGAACGAATTTCGGAGAACGTTGCGCACCTGGGGGAGGCCCTGGTCGCGGAGGCGGGGCGGTTTGCCGCTCCCTTGCTGATGGTGGTTTGCGCGCCTTCAGAGGGGTTCGAGACTGGCGCGGGGAGCGGATATGGCAAGGCGGAGGCGCTACGGCTGAAAAGGATGGCCGGAACGGTGGGCAATCTGGTGATCGTGGACTGGACCGACGTTGAGGCCGTCTATCCGGTGACGGCGAAGTTCAACGCTGACGGAGAAAGACTAGGCAGGATTCCCTACACCGACGAGTACTTCGCCGCGCTGGCGACCGTGGCCGTGCGGCACTGGGACGCACTTACTCGTCCGCCGTACAAGGTGATCGCGGTTGACTGCGACAACACGCTATGGGCGGGGATCTGCGGCGAGGACGGGCCAGAAAACGTGAGGCTGGAGGAGGCGCACCGAAGCCTTCAAGAACTGCTGATCGAACAGAGGAATGCCGGCATGGTGCTGGCCATGGTGAGCAAGAACAACGAACGGGACGTGCTCGAGACCTTCGCGGCGCACCCGGAGTTCCCGCTCAGGCCGGAACATTTCGCCTCCTGGCGGATCAACTGGCGCCCGAAGGAGGACAATCTGGCGGAGTTGGCCAGCGAACTTAGTCTCGGCTTGGACAGTTTCATATTCATCGACGACAACCCGAAAGAGTGCGCTGAAGTGTCGGATTCCGCGCCCGAGGTGCTCACGATTCCTCTGCCGTCGAATCCGCTTGAAACGCCGGCGTTTTTGAATCGTGTATGGGCGTTTGACCATCCGGTGGTGACTGGCGAGGACAGAAAGCGAAGCGAGAGTTATAGCCAGGGCCGGGCCTTCGCGCGGGAGATTCGCGAAGCCAAGAGCCTGGAGGGTTTTATCGAAAAGCTGGGTTTGACGGTGCATGTGATGCCGCTTCAACTGGAGACGGTGGCGCGGGCGGCGCAACTGACGCAACGGACAAACCAGTTCAACACGACGACGATCCGGCGGACCGAGGGGGATATCGAAAGGCTGGTTGCGGACCCTTGTTGGAATCTGTTCACAGCGACCGTTGCCGACCGGTTTGGCGAGTACGGCGTAACGGTTCTGCTGGTGACGCAGAGGAGCGAAAAAGAGCTGCGGGTGGACAGTCTCATGCTGAGTTGCCGGGTGCTTGGAAGAGGCGTTGAGCACTGGGTGATGCGGTTTGCCGGTCAGACGGCGTTCGACATGGGGCTGGAGACCGTGGCGGTTGACTTCACGATGAGCGCGCGGAACGCTCCGGCGCGGGAATTCCTGGATTCGATCCCCGGCGGCCAGGTGGAGACAAGAAACGGCACCCGCGTCTACAGGTTCAGCGCGATCGAATTGGCTAAGCTCACATGGACGCCTGCAACCGGTGCGGTTCACCGGGGGCCAAGCGGGGCGGGAGCGGGTTCCGAAAGACAGTTTTCCGACTACGCCAGCCTGGCGGTGGAACTGGGTACAGCGCGGCAGGTGCTTGAAGGGCTGAGGTCGGAGTTTGTGGCCATGGCAGGAGTGCAGGCGGTCGATCAACCAGAGACGGAGACTGAAGCAGCCCTTCTGAGGATCTGGACCGAGTTGCTCAGGCGCGACCGGATCGAGCCAGGGGACAACTTTTTCGACTTGGGCGGACATTCACTGCTGGCGGTCTTGCTGCTCATGAGGATCAAAGAGGAGTTTGGCGTCGAGATGGCCGTCGACAATGTCTATTCGGCGACGCTAACGCTACGCGAACTGGCCGCCATGATCGATGCCGCGAGGCTCGGTGTAAGCGGCGAGCAGGAATACGAACAACTGCTCCGGGAATTGGAAGGGATGACGGACGAGGAGGTTCAGGCCCTGCTTGAGCAGGCCGAGTCCGAGCAACGGTCGCCTGAATGAAGGTCCTGCTGACGTCGAACGCGAGTTACCATCCGCCGAAGGGCGGATCGACGAGGAGCAATCTGGCCTGGCTCAGGCACCTGGCAGCGGCGGGGCACGGCGTCCTGGTCGTGTCGGCAGCCGGCGCCGACGGGGAGACAGTCGTCGACGGGGTCACGGTCAGGGGCATACGGAACCTGTCGTTCAGGGGCGGGGAACTGGTGCAAGCGATCAAGGAGTTCGAGCCAGATCATGTTTTGGTGAGTAGTGAGGATTTGAGCCATGTCCTATTGCGCAGGGCGGCTTCAGCCGGCGGAGAGCGCCTGATTTATCTTGCCCACACGCCGCAGTGGTTTCCGTTTGGCCCAGAGAGCTGGCATCCCGATCCGGAGGCTGCTGCAATCGTGAAACGAGCGCGGGCGGTGGTGGTGATCGGCGAACACATGGCCAGGTACGTGGAACAGAACCTAGACCGAACGGCCGCCGTGATACACCCACCGATTTATGGCGAACCGCCGTACCGGCAATTGGGCCGGTTCGGCGACGGTTACGTGCTGTTGGTGAATCCCTGCGCGGCGAAGGGGATTTCAATCTTTCTCGCGCTCGCCGAACGGTTTCCGCACGTTGAGTTCGCGGGTCTGGCGGGTTGGGGTACGACATCGGCGGACAGGGCGGCAATGAGGGCCTTGCCGAATGTCCGGATACTCGAAACGGTGCCGGACATCGAAGATGCGCTGGCCGGAGCGAGGCTGCTGCTGATGCCGTCGTTGTGGTACGAGGGGTTCGGATTGATCGCCATGGAAGCGATGCTGCGGGCACTGCCGGTGCTGTCGAGCGACGTTGGCGGTTTGGTGGATGCCAAACGGGGCACCGGCTATGTGGCGCCGGTGAGTCCAATCAGGGAGTGGCAGCGGGAGTTCGATGAGACGCATATGCCGGTGGCGGTGGTGCCGCAGCAGGATATCGAACCCTGGTCGGACCAGCTGCGCGTGCTGATCGAGGATGAAAAGGAATACTGGCGGGAGTCGACGGCTTCGAGAAACGCGGCGCTGGAGTTCGTCTCACGGCTCGACGCCGCGGATTTTGAGCGTCTGCTGTTAAGTCTGGAGCCGGTTTCCAAGGCAAATTCCCCCGGGGGTGCGAAGCGGCTGGGGCCCCGCGAGATCGAGCTGCTCAAGGAGCAGTTGAGGAAGAGGCGCGGGCGGCAGTGAAGGTCCTGCTGGCGCACAATTCGACCTACTATCCGGGCCATGGCGGCGGCGACAAGTCTAACCGCCTCCTTATGGAAGCGCTGGCGGCGCGCGGCCACCATGTCAGGGTGTTCACCCGGACCGAACGGTTTGGCGAAGCAGAACTCAGGCTGTATCTTGCCGAACTGGACCGGCGCGGGCAGCGGCACGAGACGGACACGGAGTCGGGCGAGATGCGATTCACACTGGGCGGAGTTGACGTGCGGGTGCTTGCCGGGCGGCCGGAGTTGAGGCCGGCGTTTCAGCGTCATATCGACGAATTTGATCCGGACGTCATCGTGACGTCGACCGACGACCCGGGCCAGTTGCTGTTCGACCTGGCGGTGAAGGCGCCGCGGGCCAGGGTTGTGCACCTCGTCCGGGCGACTATTGCCGTCCCGTTTGGACCGGATTCGTCAGGGGTGAACGAACGCAAGACAGAGTTGCTGCGGCGCGCCGACGCGGTTGTGGGCGTAAGCCGCTATGTCGCCGGCTACGTCCGGCAGTGGGCAGGCATTCCGGCGATCCATGTGCCGATCTCCCTGCTGGAACCGGTGACCGAGTATCCGCTACTGGGGCGGTTCGACAATCCCTACGTTTCGATGGTGAATCCGTGCGCGGTGAAGGGGATCTCCATTTTCCTTGAGTTGGCCGACAGAATGCCGCAGGTTCAATTCGCCGCCATTCCGACCTGGGGCGCCGATCCTGATGACCTGGAACAGCTAAGACGCCGGCCGAACATCACCCGGATGGACCCTGTCGACGATATTGACGATTTTCTTAGGGTTTCGCGAGTCGTGGTTGTGCCCAGCCTGTGGGCCGAGGCGCGCAGCCGGATCGTCGTGGAAGCGATGTCGAGGGGGATTCCCGTGGTGGCCAGTGACGCTGGTGGCCTCCATGAGGCCAAGCTCGGTGTGCCGTATCTCTTGAAAGTTCGGCTGATCCGGCGGTACAAGCCCGCCGTGAGTTCAGGCATGGTGCCGGTGGCGGAAGTGCCGGAACAGGATGCCGCGCCGTGGGTGGAAGCGGTGCGACGATTGACGAGCGATCGCGAACACTGGCGCGAGATCGCGGCGGCTTCAAGACAGGCAGCGCTCGATTACACAGGTCAACTCAGCGTCTTGCCGTTTGAACAGTTGCTGGAAGGCTTGCTCGGTCTGCCGAAGAAAGGTCCAGTTCCAGAAGCGCCGGCGCACGCCTTGAGCAGCGACAGGCGCAAACTGCTGGCGCTGATGCTGAAGAAGAAAGCGGCTGAGCGGCGGCTGGCTCAGTGGTTCGCCTGCAATTGGGATACGCCAGGAGATCGGCTTTTCTGCTTCCCGTGGGCTGGAGGGGGCACGGCGGCCTATTTGGGTTGGAGGAATCTACTGGAGGGGGTGGCAAACGTCGCCGCCGTGCGATTGCCAGGCCGCGAGGATCGTGCGGCGGAACCGCCGCTGAGTTCGATGGAGGAGGCGGTGGCGGCGCTGCTGGAGGCGATCCAGCCGCACCTGGACCGCCCCTTCGCCTTCTTCGGGCACAGCATGGGCGCGGTGATCGCGTTCGAACTGGCGCGAAAGCTAAAGGCGCACGGATTGCCGATACCGCGATTGCTGGTCGTTTCGGCGGCGCGCGCACCGGTCTTCCGCATCGGCTACCAGCCGCCGCCGGACCCTACGCCAAAACAGTTCATCGAGGAACTCAAGCGCCTTGAAGGGATACCTCCAGGGGTTCTAAATGATCCGAGGCTGTTGGAAATCGCGCTGCCGGCGCTGGAGGCCGACGCGCGGCTCTACCGGCGTTACGTCCATCAGCCCGGCGCGCTGCTGGACGTGCCGGTTTGCGCTTACCATGGGGCGTCTGATCCAAACATCAGCGACGACCATATGGCCCGATGGGCGGAGATGACGACCGGGGAATTCACGCGGAGGGTCTTCCCAGGAGGGCATCTCTACCTGGATGGGTCTCGCGATGCAGTCATCGCCGCGCTAAGGGAAGACCTCACGCGGGCGTGACCGTTTCCGGCTCCTCGATCTCCTCGCCCATGTCGTTGGCTGGGGGGCGTACCAGCCGGCCAGTGGCCTCCGCCCACGCCCAGTAAAGAGCCGTCGTCGAACTCAGCAGTCCAGCAATGACGCCAATCGTGCGGATCGGATAGACCGCGGTTGCCCAGGCGGCGATGCCCAGCGAGACCATCATAGTGACGTTCAGCATGGTCTCGATCGTGGTGAAGACCCGGCCGCGGAAACCGTCGGGAACGTGCGTGAGAAGAATCGTCCGGTTGAGAACGTTGTTCATCCCGACGCACATCCGCGACAGTGAGATGAAGATCAGCGAGAGCCAGATGGTGGGCATCATGGCGAAGGCGGTATAGGCAAGCCCGTGGATCAGAAAGGTGACACCGAGCAGCCGCTTATAGCCGACGAAGCTGAGCCGGTTTCCGAGCCGGTGCGAGGTCAGACCGCCGATGACCAATCCAATGCCGGCGAACGACCAGATTAGTCCCACGCCGGCAGGGCCGCGTTGAAAGACGACTTCCCCATAGAGGGTGAACAGAATCTGGGCGGCGCCCCCTCCGGTGGCCCAGCCAACGCCGGCCATGCCGATGGCGAAGATCAACGGACGTGTCCGCATGTAGCGCAAGCCGTCGGTGAACTCACGCCATCCGGCGATGCGTCGCTTGAGTACATGAACGGCGCCGCCGGGCCGGAAGTGGCCGTCTGGGCTCTTCATCATCCAAACGGCCCAGGCCGAGACGGCGAACGAAAGGGCGTTGGCGGCGAAAGCCCAACCAAAGCCGAATTGCATGGCCGACATGCCGCCAAACATGGTGCCGATGGAGAGCGTGAGCCATGCGGTGGTTTGGGTGAGGGCGTTGGCGGTGTGCAGTTCCTCGGGCGTGGTGATCTTTGGCAGGATCGCTGAACGGCCGGCGGTGAAGAACGGCGATGCGAACATCAACAGCCCGCTGAGTGTGTACATCAGCCAGGCCTGGGGATAGATCATGAGCAGAATGTGAGCCAGGGCGACAACGCCGCGCAGCGCGTCGCTCCAGATCATGACCTTGCGGCGATCCATGCGGTCCAGCACCAGGCCGGCGATGGGTCCGGCAAGGATAGCAGGGATCACGCGGGCCAGCATCACCATGCCGACGCCGAAGCCCGATCCGGTGATGCGCAGCGACAGGCTCAACACGGCGATCGTGTTGAAGTGATCGCCGATTTCGCTCACCGCCTGGCCGGTCCAGAGGTAGCGGTAGTTGCGGTTGGTCCTGAGGATGCTGGTGAAGCTGCGCAAGCAGGTGTCTCTCTATCCACGATAGTGGAATCGGGAGGCCCGCTGGCCGGGGAGCCAGCCTCGCGGCTATACTGCGCGGACAGCCGGTTGCGCGGTCTTGAAGAGACGGTCGGTTTCCGGGTTCACCAAGACCCATAGCCCGTAGATTCCGAGGGCCGTGCCGAAGGGGAAACTCAGCAGGTCCAGGGCAGACACGATGATGCCCAGGATCTTGCCCCAGGGCTTCAGGTAGAGAAGGGCAATCCCGGCGATCAGGCCGGGTAGGGACAGGACCAGCAGCAGCATCAGGAGGAATGTGCCGATGCCGCCCAGGACAGCCATCCCGGCGAAGGCGTCCGAGCCATGTTCGTTGACCGCCACCAGCCCCGCCAGCCCGCCAAAAAGCAAGAACAAGCCGAGTCCGACAAGGATCGCAATGGCGGAAAAAACGATGTGCAGGACCGCCAGGATCTTCACGTGCGATAGCATGGTGCCTCCGTGTTCCTCAGTGTAGACGGAGACAGGGCCGGCAGGGTTCGGAAAATCGGACATGAAAGACCCGGAAAGAGCGTGGCTGAGGCAAGCGGCTTCCGGATTCAGCCGGGCTCTCCGAGTTCAATCAGTTCAAGGCCCAGCGCCTCTGTCTGGACGCGCCGGCTGTGTTTTCCGAAGCGCAAAGTGAGGGCTTTCGCTTCTGGCGAGAGGTTCCAAACCAGCGCCAGCCGGGCGTCGCGCAGCCAGGAGCAGACGGCCGGGACCTCTTCCGCGATATACGGCGTCAGATTCAGTTCGGGCAGGATACGCCGCCGCAACGCGAAGAGGTCATCGAGCGTCTCCTGCACATCTTTTCGCGAGATCCATCGCGTACCCGCCATGCTCGGTGCAAAGCGGGCATCCTCGTCGGACAGAAACGTCCAGCCGTCGCGCGGCGGTTCGTTGCAGACCTCGAAGGGAATGCCCATCGCCAGGAAAAGGCTGTACGGCTTGTCAGCGCCAACATACCGGCTCGCCTCTCCCCAGTAATGCTTGAATGGGCCATGCGGACGAAGGCCAGCCACTCTTTGGTGCAACTCCGCCTGACGCCGCATAGCGGGCCGCAACGTGTCCCAGTGAGCGAGCGGGAAGGGCGTCATCCCGCTCATGAACATCGTGTTGCGCACATCGCTCAAGGTCGAAATGGCCAGCTTGGCCGCCATGTTTGGCGCCGAGAGCTTGTCCGCCGGGAACGCCGTGGTCTCGCTGAAAGCCATCTCCGGCGGCGTGAAACGCCTGTGAAACAGCGAACTGAACAGTTCGTCGGTCTTGCCCTTGACCGGATCGAAATGACGGTCGTCGAACATCAGTTCTCCAACCCTGAATGGGGCTCCGCTGTAGTCCTTCAGCCGGATTCCCGCCTTTTCGGAGCCGAGGTACATCACCATTACGCCGAGGTCGATGCCCTTATTCGCAGCTGTCATCTGCCGGTAACAATCACTCAGTTCGTCGCAATGGAACTCCACCCACGCGCGCACCAGAGGCGACAACGACCGGCTCTTGATGTCCTCTTTCAGCTTTCCTCTGTCTCCGTCGTTGAAGCCGGCTTTATTCCGGAAGCGCTGCCAGTGTTCATCGCAGTGGCACCCGCCAATGGTTCCCGGCCCCGTGGCGAGCCTGAAATCATCATCGAGAAACAAGCTCTTGAAACCGCTGCCCGCCCATCGCCGCAGTGCGGCGGCGTTCTCCTGGACCGCCGGAGCGTGCAGCGACGTGCCCCAATGGCGGCTTCCGTCCGGACGCACAGCCTGCCGCCAGTGCGGTGGAGGAATCAGCGGCGGTGCACCCTCCTTCGCGCCGAGCGAATCGCCGGGATGGCCCAGCGGCAGATGGATCAATTCAGCCTTCATCCCTGCCTTGTGGATCCGGGCCGCCCAGGCGTTCACCTTTTCGGGCGTGTAATACCAGTGCCCGTAGAAGAAACCGGCCAGCCAGATCGTCTCGACGCCAGCCCGCCGCGCGATGTCCAAAAGCCCAGGATTGCGGTCCAGCACATCCGTCCCGGCACACAGGTGGAAGGCGCGGTTTGACGATTTCAGCTTTTGCGGCGGCAATGCGAGCGAGGCGAGGAAGGTGCGTCTGTCCATGATGTCTCGCCACACAGCATGACACACGCCAGATGAACTCCACGGGCTCGATCTGCGGCGGCAGACTTCAGCCACGGCCGGCACGGGGCGTTTGCCCAATGTGCATGCTGTTCCACCCTGCCGGTGCGAATCCGGCGCCGGCGGACGGCCTTCGCGCGTCCACCGGCACCCTGAGTGTTAGACTTTGTCAGCCTACAGTTCGACGCCGGTCTCTTCCCAGGCGCCGGTCTTGCCGGATTTCAGCACGGCTTCGCAGACTTTCTGCGTCTGCAAGCCCGTGCGGAAAGTCGGTTCCGCCGGAACGCCCGATTCAATTCCAGCGACGAAATCGGCCAGCGCATTCAGGAAAGTGTGCTCGTAACCGATCACCAGGCCGGGCACCCAGAAGCGGTTCATGTACGGATGCTCGCCGTTGGTGACATGGATGCGCCGCCAGCCGCGCGTATCAGCATCCGTGCCCTTATATTCGAAGAAATCAAGATACTCCATCTCTTCGAGGTTGAAGGCCAGCGAGCCGTGTTCGCCATTGAGTTCAAAGGTCTTCAGCGCCTTGTGGCCGCGGGCGTAACGGGTGGACTCAAACAAGCCCAGAGACCCGTTGGCGAACTCGGCGATGAACAGGCAGGCGTCGTCGATGCCGACAGGCTCCACCTTGCCGGTGAGGACGTTCTTGCGCTCTTTGACGAAAGTCTCGGTCTTTGCCGTGACACGAGTGATGGGTCCGTTGAGCCACATCGCGACGTCGATGTTATGAGCCAGCAGGTCGCCGGTGACGCCCGAACCGGCGGCTTTTACGTCCAGCCGCCACAGCGCGTCGCCTCCCTGGGGCACGTCGGGCGAGATCGTCCAGTCCTGCAAAAAGTTCGCCCGGAAGTGGAAGGGGCGGCCTATCCGTCCGGCGTCGATCATCTGCTTGGCGAGCGTGATCGCCGGGACGCGGCGGTAATTGAACGAAACCATATTGGTGACGCCAGCGGCTTCGACCGCGTCCACCATGGTCTGGGCCTCTTCCACCGTGCGGGCCAGGGGTTTCTCGCAGAACACCATCTTGCCCGCCTTGGCGGCGGCGATGGCGATCTCGGCGTGGGTGTTGTTCGGCGTGCAGATGTCGATCAGGTCGATGTCATCGGCGGCGACGATCTTGCGCCAGTCATCCTCAGTTCGCTCATAGCCCCAAGTGGCGGCGAACTGGGCGACTTTTTCGGGTTCAAGGCCGGTGCAGGCCTTGAGCACCATCTTGTGCTCAACCGGAAAGAAGTTGTTGAGGCGATTGTGGGCGTTCGAGTGCGTACGGGCCATGAACCCGTAGCCGATCATTCCTACGCGAATCTGTTTCGACATGGTTTACTCCTTAACCGTGGGCGGCAATGAGGGCATCGAGTCGTTTCTTGCAGTCGGCCGTAGCCTGCCAGGCGTCGGGCCAGAAGCAGAGGTCGATGGTCCAAAAGTCGTGGGGCAGTCGGGACGCCTTGGCCAGGGCGGGCATCACGACATCGAAATCGATCACGCCCAGGCCAAACGGCGGATGGGCGGAGGTCTCGTCCTCGCCGTTGGCGTCCTTGTGACAGGTGTTATCGGAATCGATCACGTGGATGTGGTTGATGCGGCCGTCGAGCGTGGCGATGAACTCCACCTGCGACGGGAAGGTCTCCTTCTGGCCTTCCTGGCGGGCGCCGTTCACGCCGACCATCTGGCCGTGGCAGGTGTCGTACATCAGCCCGAAATTGTCTTTGCCGACACCGTCGTGGACGCGCAGGATGTCGGAGGGCTTGTTGAAGGCGAAGCCGGGTTCGAACTCCCAGGTGACATGCAGGCCATGATCGGCGGCGATAATGGCGCATTCTTTCCAGGTATTCACGACGCGGGCCAGGGCCGTCTGGTAATCGACATCCCGGATAATGGTGGGCGGCTGGACGCAATCGACGCGAACCGAAGGAATGCCGAGATCGGCGGCGAACTTGGCGTTCTTCTTGAACTCGGAGATGTATTTCGTTTGGTCGTCTGTGTTGATGAGTTTTTCCCCCCATAGGTTGGCGGCGATGCCGCTGAAGCCCATGCCGAGAGAGTCCATCTTGGCCTTCAGTTCGGCGCGCTGTGACGCCTCCGGCATCGCGCCGGGCCAGGCCGAATCGTCGCCGCCGGGGTTTCCAGGATTAGGATGCGGCGGAAATGCGCCGAGCTCGACACCGTCAAAGCCCAGTTCCTTCAGTTTGGAGATGACCGTATCGAAATCGATGGGATTGGCTGCATAAGGGCCGATAGTGTAAGCCCAGGAGCCGATAGAGGTTCGTTTGCTCATCTGATCCTCCAGCGAAAATTCCGGCGGCGCCCGTTTCTGGCAACCGCGTCTTATGCAAGATATCAGGATGCGAAGCCGAGTGCAGCAAGCCCCGCATGGAGTCTGCCGGGCAGAGGTTTGCCGGCTATCGAAAGAAAGGCCGCTAGGCGGCGCCGCCGGATGTGATATCGTGCAAGCGATGACACGCGAATTTACACGCCGTTCGTTCCTATCCGCGGCCACAGCGGCGGCCGCGCTGCCTGCGTTTGGAGCCAAAAAGATCCCCTTCGGCCTGGAACTCTATTCCGTGCGCACGGAGATGGCCAAGGACGTCATCGGCTCGGTCAAGACATGCGCCAAGATGGGTTACCCGGGATTTGAATTCTATGGGAACTACATCGAGTGGACCACCGACTTCGCGAAGGAAGTCCGCAAGGTCCTCGACGACCTGAATGTGAAGTGTTACTCGACCCACAACGGGGCCAACGTCTTCACGCCCGAGGGTATCGGCAAGGCGATCGAGATCAACACGATCCTGGGTTCAAAGTACATCGTCCAAGCCAGCGCCGGCCGGGTGAACGGGATCGATGGCTGGAAGGGTGTCGCCGACAAACTGACTGCGTCTTACGAAAAGGCCAAGGCGGCGAAACTGTCGGTTGGCTACCACAACCATGCCGCCGAGTTTAAACCGATCGACGGCGTTCTTCCGCTGGCCGTTGTCGCCAAGGGCACACCCAAGGATGTGATGATGCAATTGGACGTGGGAACCTGCATTGAGGCCGGTCAGGACCCCGTGAAGTGGATCAACGACAATCCCGGCCGCATCAAGTGCGTCCATTGCAAGGACTACTCCGCTGCGAAGAAGTACCGTGTTCTGTTCGGCGAGGGCGACGCACCTTGGAAGGAGATCTTCAAGGCGGCCGAAGGCAAAGGCGGCGTTGAGTTCTACCTGATCGAGCAGGAAGGCTACGACCTGCCTCCGTTCGAGACGGTCGAGAAGTGTCTGGCCAACATCAAGAAGATCCACGGCTAACCGGGCCGCTTCAGGGGCCGGTTTGCGACGCCGGGCGGGCGTGATGCTCTGCCCGGCGTTTTGTTTTTCAACGAAAGATCGAAGTAGTAGGATGAACACGGAGCGAAACATGGCAGATTCTATGAGCCTGGAGATATCGAGACGCCAGTTCGGCGCGCTGGCCGGCGGGCTGATTGCCTGCGCCAAGCAGTCGCAAGCGGCCGGCGGCGACTGGGTGAACCTGTTCGACGGCCAAAGCTTGAAGGGCTGGCGTGCGAGCGAGAACAGCGGTTCATGGAAGGTGGCCGGCGGCTGCCTGGTGGCTGATGGGCCTCGTTCGCACCTGTTTTACTCCGGCAACGTGAACAATGCGAACTTCCGCAACTTCGAAATCGAATTCGAGGCGATGACTCAGCCCAAGGCCAATTCAGGCTTCTTCTTCCATACTGCCTACCAGCCCAAAGGCTGGCCCGCAAAAGGCTTCGAGGTCCAGATCAACAACACCGCCACCGGCGAGGGAAACTACCGCGAGAACAAGAAGACGGGTTCGCTCTACGGCGTCCGCAACGTGTACAAGGCGCTTGTCAGGGACGGGGAATGGTTCAAAGTCCGTGTCGCCGTCCGGCAGAAAAACGTCCAGGTGAGCGTGAACGGGATGCTGGTGGTGGACTACACCGAATCCACGCCGCCGCTGACACACGCCGGCGATCCAGGCAGGGTTCTGAGTTCTGGAACATTCGCTCTCCAATGCCACGATCCGGGATCAAAAGCGCGCTACAGGAATCTGCGAGTCCGCCCACTGCCTGACAACGTCGAACAGCCGGCCACGCCAGTGTCGGCAAGCGATGATACGGCCCAGGCGCTACTCGATCTGAGCGCGGGCAACTACCCGCTGGTCGACTACCATGTCCACCTGAAGGGCGATCTCGACCTGAAAGCCGCTCTGGCGCTTTCCCGCCAGACAGGCATCTTCCATGGCATCGCCGTCAATTGCGGCAAGGGCTTCCCGGTCGAAAACGAGGCCGGCGCGATCGCCTTCAAGAAGTCGCTCGAAGGCGCGCCAGTATATGCCGCCATGCAGGCCGAAGGCCGCGAATGGGTGGAGATGTTCGACCGCCGGACTGTCGGCGTTTTCGACTACGTCTTCACCGACTCGATGACCTGGACAGACAATCGCGGCCGCCGGATGCGGACGTGGATGGCCAACGAGGTCGGCACGATTGCCGACCCGCAGGAGTTCATGGAGACGCTGGTGAGCCGCGCCGTGGGGATTCTCGAACGCGAGCCCATCGACATCTATGTGAATCCGACCTTTGTGCCCGACCAGATCGCCAAGGACTACGACAAATTGTGGACCGACGAGCGCATCATGCAGGTGGTGAGGGCCGCGAAAAAGGGCGCCGTGGCGATCGAGATCAACAACCGTTACCGGCTGCCCGGCCGGCGCTTCATCCAGGCGGCCAAGGCTGAGGGCCTGAAATTCAGCTTCGGGACCAACAACACCGACGCCAAGCTGGGCCGCTGTGAGTACGGCATCGAGATGGTGAAACTGTGCGGATTGAAGTGGGACGATTTCTTCGTGCCGGCGCCTGTGGGTGAGCGCGCAATCGACCGGAAAGGATCGATTCTGAAGGCATGAAACTCGCCGCCGCTCTCGTGTCCTTGTCCTGTCTGGCTTGGGGACAGGTCGAAACCACTACCATTGCGCGGGACTTGAAGGGCGGCTACCAAGTGCTGGCCGTGGATCTGAACCGCGACGGCCGCAAGGACCTGATCGCGCTTGCGTCGTCGATTCCTGAACTCGTCTGGTTTGAGAACCCTTCGTGGACCCGCCACGTGATCGCCACCGGGTTCCGCCAGATGATCAACGTGGCGGCCATGGATACCGACGGCGACCGCATCCCGGAACTCGTCCTTGCGCAGGAGTTCTCAAATATAGCGGCGAAGAGTGCTGGGACTGTCATGGTGCTGCGTTCGCAAGGCGATCCCCGGCAACCTTGGTCTGTCACCGAGATCGACCGCGTGCCGACAGCGCACAGGATTCGGGTGTGCGACGGCGCATTCGTCAACGCCCCGTTGACTGACGCCAAAGCCGGGCCGCCTGATTTCCACGGCGCGGTTCCACTGATCCTCTACCGTCCCGGAAACTGGAAACCGGAGCGGATCGGCGGGGCGGGGCAGGGTGTGATGCACGGTCTCTATGTCGAGCGCGACAAACCCTGCTCGATGCTGGTGGCGAGCTTTGCGGGCATCACGCGCATCGAGCGCAAGGGTAAGTCCTGGCAGCGCACCAAACTCGCCGCCGGGAGCCCGCTGCCGTGGCCGAAGAGCGGTTCGAGCGATGTAACCGTCGGCCGTTTGAAGTCTGGCCCGTTCATCGCTTCGATCGAACCCTGGCACGGTAACGAACTCGCCGTCTACACCCAACGCGGCAAGGTCTGGAAGCGCGAAGTGCTCGATTCCAGCCTCGTTGACGGCCACACCGTGCTCGCCGCCGACTTCGACAATGACGGCAACGATGAAATCATCTCCGGCGCGCGCGGCGGTGGCGGAGTGGTCGATTTGCACAAACGAACTCAGGCCGGCTGGGTGAAGACTCCGCTGGACCGGTCGCTCACAGCGGCGTCCTGCGAGGCTGTCGATCTCGATGGCGACAACAGGCTGGAACTCGTCTGTATCGGTTCTGCTACTGCCGAACTGAGGCTCTACCGCTTCAAACGCTAGTCCCCGCTTCGAGCGCGTCCTTCTTCACGAAGAACGTAATCGCGGTGATGAGGATCAACCCTGCGAGCACATACACCGCCGAAGCCAGGGCAATGGCGAATCCTAGAGAGGACCGCTGCGCCACGATGCCGATCAGCAGCGGCGCAGTTCCGCCGCCCAGCCAGCCGACAGTGTTCATCAAACCTGCGGCGCTGCCGCGCGCATTCGGCGGGATGACGTCGTACATCGATGCGAATATGTTTGCGTCGTAGAGCCCCTTGAACAGCCCCCACCCGGTCAGGGCGACCAGCAGCCAGCCAATCTCACCCGTGAGTCCGCACAGCGCCACCATTGGCGCCCCGAGCAGAACGCCAATCGCCTGCACCGTCATTCGTCCGCCAACTGATTTGGCGCGCAGCCTATCGGCGATGTAGCCGCCAATCGGTGCGGCCGTCATGCTGCCAACCTGAGCGAACACGGTCGCCGCTAAACCGGCCATGGCGAGATTCAGCTCAAACTTGTCATGCAGGAATTTCGGCATCCAGGACAGCAGGACGACGGCGACGAAATTGGCGCAGAGGAACGCGAGCATGAGGGCGATCGCCGTTGGTTTGCGGAGGATGAGGGCGAACGTCTGGCCCGCTGAGAGTTTCTCGGGTGCAGGGGGCGCGGCTTGCGGCTCGGCCTGTGGCGTGGCCTGCGGATGAGCAGGCGCCTCTTCGGCCGCACCGCGCACGGGTTCACGAAGGAACTTGTGAAGCGCGAATCCAAGGAGGACGCCCAACCCGCCGAAGACGATGAACGACCAACGCCACCCGTAGACCTGGCCAATCCAGCCGGCGAAGAATCCGCCGGCGATCGTGCCGACATAGACGCTGGTCTGGTGAATCCCCATGGCTCGCGAGCGCGTCTTCTTGCCGTGATAATCGCTGACCAGCGACATAGAAGCCGGGTAATAGAACGTTTCGCCGAGTCCCTCGGCGGCGCGGAAGAACAGCAGGTGGCCGAAGTTGCGCGACAGCGCCGTGGCCATGCAGATGATGCTCCAGACGTGCAGGCCGCCGATGATGGCGCTCACGCGTTTGACGCGATCGACGATCATGCCCGCCAGCGGCGCCGTCAGCCCGTAGACCCAGGCGAAGCTGCTGCCAAGCAGGCCCAGTTGGATCGGGTCCAGATTCATCTCTTTTTCAAGCAGCGGAAAGACGGAGAAGATCGCCTGTCGGTCCGCGTAGTTGAAGAACGAGATGCACCAGAGCATCGCGACGACCCACCATTTGTAGTTAGAAGAAGTCCCGGCGGAGGTTGGTTGTGACATGAAAGATCCAAGATAGCCTATCGGGGACCCTCATGTGCGGAAGAAGCCGGAAGCCGCCGCGCCTTGTGGGATACTGCCAGTTTGAGGGAGCCGGGAAGCAACCGAGGGTGAAGACAGTGAAGCGTACTGGGCCCAGATGCCGCAGCGTGGAAGCGCTGCTGGCCAGTTATCCCCGCATCAAGCCGGATCTGCCGCCACGGCAGAAGGCGATCTATGAATCGCACATCGTCGCCAGCCGCACTGGCGAGAGCCGCTTGCTCAGGGCTGTGAACTGGGTCGAAGGTTGGATGCACCGGACCGTCGCCTCCGCGAGCGCGCCGGGCCAAACAGTTCTCGAACTCGGCGCCGGCACCCTCAACCACATCCCGTACGAGCCGGACACGGTGTACGACGCAGTGGAACCCATGGGCGCCCTAATCGCCCAGAGCCAGCTTCGGGACAGGCTCCGCGCGCTCTACGGCTCCATCGATGCGGTTCCCTCGGCGAATCGTTACGATCGCATCTTCTCCATTGCTGTACTCGAACACCTTGAGGAGTTGCCGCGGATCGTGGCCAAAAGCGCAGGACTTTTAAAACCCGGCGGACTGTTTCAGGCCGCCATCCCAAGTGAAGGCGGACTGCTGTGGGGCCTGTCCTGGCGCTTAACGACCGGACTGGCTTACCGGTTGCGAAACGGGTGCGCCTACGCCCCGGTCATGCGCCACGAACACATCAACAGCGCGCCGGAGATTCTGGCCGTGCTCGGCTGGTTTTTCCAGGACGTTCAGGTCAAGCGTTTTCCGTTGCCCTGGTTCCACGGCAGCATTTATCATTCGATTCATTGCCGGCGGCCCCGGCCGGAACTCAGCGCGCCGGCTGTTCGGATTGAGCCATGACTCGCTCGCAGCACCTGCCCTGGCTGGCCCTGATCGTTCTCGCCGTGACGGCCTTCTACTTCCAGCCCCTGTTCGGGAAGGCATCGATTACATGGGATGCGGTCTCCTACTTCTTTCCGCACCAGAAGCACTTCGCTGACTCGCTGGCGGCAGGGCAGTTGCCTCATTGGACTAGTTCGGTCTTCAGCGGATTCCCATTTCTGTCCGATATGCAGGTCGGCGCATGGTATCCGCTCAACTGGCCGTTCTTCGTCCTCGGCATTGAGCCGCGCTCGATCTTCTTTGAACTTTGGCTCCACGCCCTCCTCGCCGCCGCGGGCGCATACCTGCTCGCCGCCCGTCTGTTTGACAACCGGCCGGCTGGCGTCATCGCTGGCCTCATTTACGCATTCAGTGGTTTCTTTGCCGCCCACGCCGAACACGTCACGCTTTTCCAAACCGCGGCCTGGTTCCCGCTGCTTCTCTGGCTGTTCATTACTGCTGTGGAATCCAGCAGCCGGCGGCGGGCGGTACTCTGTACCCTCGCCGGAGGATGCGTGGCTCTGGCTGGGCACTTTCAAACGGCCCTCTACCTGTTCACCGCTGTGGCCGTCTTTGCCGGTTTCCATTACGCGCGCAACACCTCCCGGCTCAAGTCCGCCATCTTGTTATTACTCGCCGTCACCGCCGGTGCTGCTCTGCTCGCCGCGGTGCAGATTTTGCCCGGCGCGGAACTGACTTCCCAGTCCATCCGGCAGCAGGTGTCCGCCGTCAAATCCCCGCTTGGCATCGCCGGCCCACGCAGCTTCGCAACTCTGGTCTGGCCCAACGCCCTTGGAGTCTTCAGCCAAACCCCTTATTCCGGACCGCCCGACATCACCCAGCACTATTTCTATGTTGGGCTACTTGCGTTCTTGCTCGCAGCCGCCGGACTGCTGGTGTCGCGTCTCAGACTGGCGCTTGCTGCCCTGATTTTTTTGCCAATCCTATACGCTGCGGGACCAGCCGGGGTTTTGTTCACATTCGTGTCCAAACTCCCGGGCTTCGCCAGCGTCCGCGGACCCAGCCACGCCATGTTCATTTGCTCGCTGGGCATCGCCCTGGCTGCGGCGGCCGGATGGACCTGGATCGGGCGTCTTGCTCCCTCAGCGGCTCGGCGATATCTATTGCCGGGGCTGGCCGTGTTGTGTTTCGCCGATCTGTATTACTGGAATATGTTCGCCAACCCGCTTGTCTTTGCACGCGGCGAGTATCACCAAATCTTCAGCGACGGGCTGCGGCAACTCCAGGACTGGCTGGCTCAGATCGACCGCCAACCCCGGGAGAGATTTGCACCGACTGCGGAGTGGGCCGCGCGGTTTCCGGTCAGTGCTCCGTTCGCCTATCCCCTTGAAAGCGCCTCCGGCCTGAATCCTCTGCAGTTGTCGCGGTACGACGCTTACCTGAGCGCTTCGCGCCGGAATCCCGCGCTTCTCAAAGGTCTCGGCGTGAAGTATGTCGTCCAACCGGACAACCGGACGCTTGCAAGGCTTGAAGGCGCCCTGCCCAGGTTCAACTTTCCCCCCAGAATCCTCCAAACCAGGGACGCCAGGGCTTTGCTGGACCGGCTGGATCCCTCCACGCACGGCATCGTCGAATCTGGCTCCGCCCAAGGGGAGCAAGTCAACGCCACGGCAGTTGCGTCGCTGAAATCCCACAGCGAAACGGAATATGTGCTGGATGTCTCATCGGAGGGCGATTGCGTCATGCGCATCGCCATCCCGTGGTATCCTGCGTGGCGTGCTGAAATCGACGGCCGCGGCGCGGAACTCTTTCCCATGGACCACGCGCTGATGGGCGTGCGGATCCCGGCCGGCGCCCACCGGGTGAGACTCTTCTATGTCCCAGCGGCATTCTGGGCCGGCGCAGCGCTGAGCCTTCTTACGCTCCTTGGTTGTGTGTTGGCGGCATGGAGGCGTCCCTGATGGCCGTCTGTGAGTTGTCCATCGTGATCCCTGCCTATTGTGAGGAGGCGCACCTGGCGGCGACGCTTGACGCCGTGTGCCGCCACGCGGACGCTGCCTCAAGTTCATTCGAAGTGATTGTCGTTGACGATGGTTCGCCGGACGGAACCTGGCGCGCTATCTGCGAGGCGGGTGCGCGCCATCCTCAAATCCGCGGGATTCGCCTGGCAAGGCGCTTCGGAAAGGAGGGCGCGCTGTTTGCCGGCTTGAGTCAGTGCCGCGGCGCCGCGGCCATCACGATGGACGCGGATCTTCAGCATCCGGCTGAATTCATCGGGCGGTTCGCCGGGATCTGGCGAAGTTCCCATGCCAAGGTCGTGCAGGCGGTCAAACAGGATTATGGATCGGAGCCGCTCTTTCGCCGCGGCTTCTCAACCCTCTACAACGCCATTGCCAGCCGGCTGACGGGCATCCGCTTTCAATCTTCGACCGACTACAAATTGCTAGACCGCGAAGTGCTGGACGCCCTGCTGGCAATGCCCGAAAACAGGACTTTTTACCGGGGCATGGTCGCCTGGCTCGGATTCGAGACCGTGGATATCCCCTTCCGGGTTGCCCCGCGAGTCGATGGCCGCTCGAAGTTCGGCCTCGTTGACCTGATCGCGCTCGCGTGGCATACGGTGCCCTCCTATTCAGACGTTCCGTTGCGCATCATCCATGTGATAGCCGCCGTCTTTCTGTTGTTTGGAGCCGCGCTCGGCGTTTGGGCGCTTTACTTGAAGTTCGCTGGCATTGCGCTGAGCGGCTTCACCACGGTGATCACCTTGCAACTGCTGATCGGCGGCCTGGTGCTATTCAGCCTTGCACTGATCGCTGAGTACCTGGCGGCAGTCTATGGCGAGGTCAAGCGCCGCCCGCGCTATGTCATCGCGCAACGTACGCCTCCGCCCGGCCCCGATTTTGACTAACTCCCGGATAATTCCCTGATCGCACCAGCGCGCTATCCTGAAGTATCTGGTAATGACTGAGCACACCCGCAGACATGCCCTAACCGAGATTGTCGAGGCCGAAGGCCACCTCATCGACTCCCACATCATGGAGCAGATCTTCGACACGGTGGTCGAATACGAAGGCCGTTTCGAAGTCGAGCGTTTCCACATCGGCAAAACGAACGCCGATCCATCGCGACTGCGCCTCAAGGTGGAAGCGCAATCGGCGGAACAGCTCGAACAGATGCTCGGCCAGTTGCTGATGCTCGGCTGCGCGCCGGTCGAGGGCGGCGACGCCGTCTGGGCGAGGATCGAGCGGGACCGCTGTGCCCCTGAAGACTTCTACTCCACGACCAATCACCGCACCATGGTGCGGCGCGGCGGCTCATGGTATGAGTGCCGCAACCAACGCATGGATGCGCTGATCGTTTGGCGGGAGAACGCTCCGTATTGCGTTCGCTTGCGCGATGTCAAAGCCGGCGACGAGGTGGTGATTGGCATGGGTGGCATCCGCGTCGTGCCCGAGTCGAAGGAACGTGATCGCCTCGCATTCGCCTTCATGTCCAACGGCATCTCCTCCGAACGCAAAGTCGGCACCGCCGTGAAGCAAACAGCCGCCCTGATCCGGCAGGCCAGGGACGCTGGGAAAAAGATTATCGTCGTAGCTGGTCCCGTGGTCGTCCACACCGGCGGCGTCAGACCTTTGTCGGCGCTGATCAAAGCCGGATGGGTGGATGGATTGCTTGCCGGAAACGCGCTCGGCGTCCATGACATCGAAAACGCTCTGCTCGGCACCTCGCTCGGCATCTCGCTCAAGGACGGCCGCCAGCAGGAGCACGGCCACCGCAATCACATGCGGGCGATTAATGCGATTTACCACGCCGGATCGATCAGAGCAGCTGTGGAGCAAGGTAAGCTGGCCAGCGGCATCATGTTCGAATGCGTTTCGCGCAACATCCCGTTCGTGCTCGCCGGCTCGCTGCGCGACGACGGCCCGTTGCCCGATACCATCACCGACATGAACGCAGCTCAGGATGCCTATGCGGAAGTCATCCGCGGCGCCGGGCTCGTCCTCATGCTAGGTTCGATGCTTCATTCGATCGCCACCGGGAACATGCTGCCCAGTTGGGTCAAGACCGTCTGCGTGGACATTAACCCTGCTGTGGCGACCAAACTCAGCGACCGCGGTTCATCGCAGGCGCATGGCATCGTCACCGATGTTGGAATGTTCCTTGACCTGCTGGAAAAGTCGCTTCGGCCCGAGGAATAATCATGTCAAAGAAACAGCAAAAGCTCTACACCGATGAACACGCGGCCGCCGGACTCGACGCCCCCCTTCCCGCGATCGAAACCTGGCCGAACCAGTTCCGCGAGGACTATGACATCGAGATCGAGACGCCGGAATTCACCTCCGTCTGCCCGCGCACGGGACTGCCCGACCACGGGACCATCACCATCGTCTACACACCGGATAAGCAGTGCCTGGAGTTGAAGTCGCTCAAGTTGTACCTGCTCGAATATCGCAATATGGGCATTTTTCAGGAAAACGCCGTCAACCGCATTCTGCGCGATTGCGTTCATGCCTCGAAGCCCAGGCGCATGACGGTCACAGGCGAATTCACCCCGCGCGGCGGCGTCTATTCGACGATTTCAGCCAGCTATTCGAAGAAACGCTAATCGCTGGACGGCTTTGCCTTCACCAGCTTCCAGTACCGTTCGAGCACCTTCTCCACGTACTGCTGCGTCTCGCGGTACGGCGGCACTCCATTGTATTTGCTCACCGCGCCAGGACCGGCGTTATAGGCCGCCAGCGCGCGCCGAACGGGGTTGGGGTCGTTTTCGTACTTGAGCAGGAGTTCCCGCAGCAATGCCGTGCCTGCCGCGATATTCTGCTCCGGGTCGTGCGGGTCGGCGCCCAGTTGCCTGGCCGTCGATGGCATCAACTGCATCACCCCGATCGCCCCTTTCGGCGAGACCGCATTCACTTGGTATGCCGATTCCACTTGGGCAACGCTGTGGACAATCTCGGGCGGCAGTCCGTTGCGCGCCGCCATTTCGTCGATGAGTGCACGCGGCGACCGGGGCGCCTTGATCTCATCGGCGGCTCGTGTCACAGTCGTTTGCGCGGGTTTGCTTGGTTGAGGGGGATCTGGTTCGAACTCGACGCCGGCAACCGCCGACGCCGCCACCTCGATTCTGCCTTCGCCCATGTGCAGTACGCAGGACTGGCCCTGGCAGACCACTTTATCGGCCCGCATCCGGAATCCCGTATGCAGTACGGCGATCACTGCCGCCTGCGCGAGTGGGCACACGGCCAGGATGGCAAGGGCGGCTAAACGAACTGCAGCGGCACGCGTCATTGTTGATCGCCGTAGTCGTCCGCGGAACGCTCCGCGGTTGCGGGTGGCGCTGTCCGCGCCCGCCCGGTATTCAGGTGTTCGAAGTTCATGGCGGCGTTTAATAGCAGCATGTGACTGCCCTGGGTCTGTTGCCGCCACATCGGGTTGATCGAGAACATCAGGAAATTTCCCTTGCCTTTCGGGATGGACACCACGGCTGGTTTGCCGGCCAGGGCCGCTCCGCCTGACATCATGCCCGAAATCAGCAACGTCTTCTCCTCCGCGAATCGCAGCACCGTCCGCGGCTGCTGGTCGGGCGGCGGCTGGGTAAATCGCATCATCTCCTGCATCTCAGGAGTCGGACCCGGCGAGGGCTTCGGCGGCGCCGTATAGGGCCGGCCCTGGATCACATCGGGATCAGACGCGGTCCCGCGTCCGCTGGCGCGGCCCGCTGCGCCGGTGCCCTGGCCCATGCCGCCTCCGTACATCGCTGGTCCCCGGCTCACGTCCATGATCGAGGTCTGGTTGTAATACACCGGCACCCGCTCGTCATAGCCGTACACCACCGGGCTGGCCGCGTCGGCGACAACGCCTTCAACGACACTCCCGCGCAGCCGTAGATTCGCAGCCTGCGACAACGTGACCCCCTCGGTCAATCCAAACTCGACCGGCAGGGCGTTGTTTGCCGCGATGGTGACAAACAGCCCGCCCTGCTCGACAAATCTTTGAATGTTCAGTACCCCTTCAAGCCCGATTCCGCCGCGCATATCAGCGGTCGTGTCCGGTGACAGCGCCACATTCGGCCCAATCGACGAGTCCCACGGCAGCGCCTGCCCGCGCATCGGCAGGCCATTAACGATGCTCTGTGGCGTTCCCGGAGCCGGCCCGAGAATAATCACGTCGAACTTCGACCTCAGGTTCGGGGTGTCCCGCAACGTGTGCGTTGAGATGTAACTGAACGGAATCGAGTTCGATTCCAGCGCAAGGCGGAACCACCCTTCGTTCTGCGTGGATTGCCATGTATGAACCAGTCCAATGCGCGGAGCAGCCAGCGAGTGCGTCTTCACCGCCGGGTCCTTGTCGAGCGCCTGGATCGTAACCCCGGTGTCGGCGGCGGCCACCTCTAGTTGCTTGCGCAACTCGCCCGGATTGGTGCTGGCGCGGATGATGAACGACCCGCGGGCAAACTTCCGCCCGGCCGCATCGAAAGCCTCCTCCGCCGCCTCCATCTTCACCCCAGCCAACCTGAACCGGAAAGTGGCCAAAGCCCGCTCGCCGTTGTGGTTGACCGCATAGACCGGTCCTTCTCCAACGACCCGCCCGGCGTTTGCGGCCGCAACGGTCAGTCTCTCCATTGGCGCCTTCAGGATCGCTGCATCGGTGATCCGCCAGCTCTTCAAATTGCGTAACTCGGTCAGCGTCCATCCGGTGTCGTCGTAAGGCGGAGTGTCATTCGGGTTGTAATACTGCCTGTCAAGCAGCGTGTCTGCCAGCCGCGAATACGGCTGGTCCATGCGGACGACGTACGAGCCAGCTGGGTGTTTCACCTTGTTGAGTTCTGCTTCGGCGGTGAGCCGGTGGACTTCGACGCCGTGCATCTGCAACTGCGCCGCCAGCGATGCCGCTTCGTTTGGCCTCTCAGCGGCGGAAATCACGTAGGCCGCTGGACCTTCTGTCGTCGCCTTGGCCACTGAGCGCTTACTCTTGGCCCAGAAAGTTTTCAGGAATGTCTCTTTGTTCGAGGCCGTGTAGTTCAAGGCCAGCAGCAACGCGCTCTGCTGCATATTCACGTTATTGCGGTGCGACCACTTCACCCGCGGTAGCGGCGGGTTTTGCCGGAACCAGGCCCTTGAGGTCTGCGCCGCCGGCACCGTCCGCTCGCGCGTGTCCGCTCCCCCGTTGCCGAAGGTCTCATAGAACCGGCCGATCGCGTTATGCCCGTGAGCTGCTTCCATTAGATAGTTCGCGCCCCAACCGTCATAGAATCCAAACGTCCACACTCCGGGTACGCCCCGCTTGGCCATCTCGTCCACTTCGTGCCACGCGAGTTTCTGCCACTCATTTATGACGATCGGATCGAGCCAGGCGTTGTAAGGCCCCATGCCGGTCGACGTGTATAGAAACGGCACCGACTCGTGCAAGTCGTGCAGAACCTGTGGGTGAAACTCCAGAAAGTTCTTTGTTATGTTGCGGCTGAGCGCCAACGACAACGCCATGCCGTCGCGATTGTTGTCGTGCGCCACATACCGGCCCCAATACAATAAGCTCGGCGCCTGGCCGTCGGGATTCGCCTTCCGCCAGCGGTACAGATCCACCATCCTCTCGCGCCCGTCCACCTCGATCACCGGCGTCACCATCACCACGGCGTTCTTGCGGATCGTCTGAATGAACGGCGTCTCCTCCACCGCCAGGCGGTACACCAGTTCCATCAGCATCTCGGGCGCGCCGGTCTCGCTCGAATGAATTGCGCCCGTTGCCCAATAGATCGGCAACCCCTCGGCGATGAGTTTCTCGGCCTCGGCGTCGGTCGTTTTGCGGGGATCGGCCAGCGCTGCGGTGATGGCCTTCAACCGGTCCAGCCGGGCCATGTTCGCTTCGTCCGAGACGATTGCCGCGATCATCTCGCGGCCTTCTTCCGTCCTGCCGATCTCGATCACCTTCACCCGCGGAGTGGTCCGGGCCACTTCGCGCATGTAGGCGTGGATCGTCGACGCGTAGGTCAACTTATCTGGCGCGCCAGCGATGTATCCCAATACCTTTTCCGGCGTCGGCACCGAGGCCGAGGCCGGCAGATGGTCCACCAGTTCCGTCAGAAACTGTTTGTCCGTGGTGGCCTCAAGAATCTGCTTCGTGTAGCCCTCGTCGTTGGACTGCGGCGCGGGTGTGGCCACTGCGGCCGGTTGACCTCTTCTGGCGGGTTTCGATGATGGCGTTTGCGCTACAAGGCCAAGCGCGAGGGTGAGCAGGCAAACGAACCTCAGGGACGGCATGTGTCCAGTATATGAACACGCGCCCGGTTTATGCCGGCTTTCGCCTGACAACCCACTGCTGGAACCGCTCGAAGTACAGGAACAGCACCGGCGTCAGGTACAACGTCACCGCTTGCGACACGATCAATCCGCCGATGATCGACAACCCCAATGGCCGGCGCGCCGCGCCGCTGGCGCCAAAACCTATGGCGATCGGCACCGAGCCGAGCATGGCCGCCATCGTCGTCATCAGAATCGGACGAAAACGCTTCAGGCACCCCTCCACGATTGCATCGTGCGGCGACCTGCCCTCCAGCCGCTGTGCGCTCAGTGCGAAATCGATCATCATGATCGCGTTCTTCTTTACGATGCCGATCAGCAGCAGCAGCCCGACGAATCCATACAAGCTGAATTCCATGTTGAACAGCATCAACGTCACCACCGCGCCCAGTCCGGCCGACGGCAGCCCTGAGAGGATCGTGATCGGATGGATGAAACTTTCGTACAGAACGCCCAGCAGCAAGTAAATGACTGCCACCGCGACAATCAGTAGAATCGCCAGGTTGCGCGTCGACTCCTGAAACGCCTGAGCCGTGCCCTGGAACATCATTCGCGTCGATCCCGGCAGGTTGAGCTGAGCCACCGCGTTCTCGATCTGGGTCACTGCATCGCCTAAAGCCGCCCCAGGCGCCAGGTTGAACGTGATGTTCACCGACGGCATCTGGCCGTTGTGGTTGACGTTCAGCGGGGCCACGCCCGTGCGGGCCACCGTCACCGCCGAAAGCGGTACCAGCTTGCCGGTGTTCGCGCGGACGTAAAGCCTGTCGAGCGCCGACGGGTCTTTCTGCAACTCCGGCGTCACTTCCAGGATGACGTAGTACTCGTTTGTGTCCGTGTTAATCGTCGAAATCTGGCGATTGCCGAACGCGCTGAACAAAGCCTGTGCGACCGATTCCGGCGTCACCCCGAGCGCCATGGCGCGGTCGCGGTCCACATCCACGTTCAACCGCGGGTTCGCCAAGCGCAGATCGCTCACCACGTCCACCAGCGCGGGAAGGGCCCTCATTTCGGCCTCCACCTTCGGAGCCCACTGGTAGAGCAACTGCGTGTCGCCATCGAGCAGTGACAACAGGTACGCCGCGCGGCCCTGCGTCCCGATGGTGATCAGCGGCGGAATGCGCAGGAATGTATTGATCCCAGGCACCTGCGCTAATTGCGCCCGCAACTGCCTCAAGACGATCTCGGCGCTCGGGCGTTGATCGGCCTCCTTCAGCCGCAGGAACATGAATCCGGTGTTCTGCCCCCCGAATCCGCCAACGCCCGACATGACGTTTTCGACGTGCGGGTTCTTCCGGATCGTGTCCCTGACGCTGATCTGGAGCTTCACCATCTCGTTAAACGACGTATCCTCGGCCGCCTCGGTGCTGCCCATGATGCTGCCGATATCCTCCGGCGGCAGGAAATCCTTGGGGATCTGAACAAACAGATATGCCGTTACCGCCACCAGGACCACGTTGATCGAAAACGTGGCGAACTTGTGCCTCAAGACAAACAACAGGCTCCACTCGTATACGTGCAGCAGTCCGTGGAAGGCGCGTTCCGAAAGCAGGTACAGACGGCCATGCCCGGCGTCCTCCTCGCGCTTCAGCCACCGGCTGCACAGCATTGGCGTCAATGTCAGCGAGATCACGCCCGAGATCAGAACAGCCACTGCGATGGTGACCGAAAACTCCTTCAGCAGCCGCCCGACGATGCCCCCAAGAAACAGCACCGGGATAAATACCGATACCAGGGAAAACGTCATCGAGATGATGGTGAAGCCGACTTCCTTTGCCCCGTCGATCGCGGCCTGCATCCTCGGTTTGCCCATCTCCAGATGTCGGACGATGTTCTCCAGCATCACGATGGCGTCATCCACGACGAATCCAACCGACAGCGTCATCGCCATCAGCGTCAGGTTGTCGACGTTGTACTTGAGCAGGTACATCGCGGCGAAGGTCCCAATCAGGGACAACGGCACCGCCAAGCTTGGAATAATCGTCGCCGAGGCGTTCCGCAGAAAGACGAAGATGACCAGAATCACCAGCCCAACTGTGAGCAGCAGCGTGAACTGCACGTCGGCGATCGACTCGCGGATCGTCTTCGACCGGTCAAAATGGGTCTCCAGAATAAGCCCGGCCGGCATCTGGCTCCGGAGTACGGGAAGCAAGGCCAAAATGCCATCCACCACCTGGACAGTATTCGTGCCGGGCTGCTTCCGCACGGCCAGTACCACAGTGTTGTTTTCGTTCCGCCAGAAGACGCTCTTGTCGTTCTGAACGCTGTCAATCACGTTCGCCACCTGCTCCAACCGGACCGGCGCCCCGTTTCGGTAAGAGATGATCAGAGGCCTGAATCCGGCCGCATTGGTCAACTGCGTGTTCGCCTGGACCGTAAACGATTTTTGGTCGCCATAGAGAGCACCCGATGGCATCAGGACGTTGCCGCTGCTGATGGCTTGGCGCACCTCGTCGATGCCAATTCCGGCGGAGGCGAGTTTGTCCGGATCAGTTTGTACCCGGATCGCATACTTCTGGAGGCCGTACACCTCCACCTGCGCCACGCCGCCCACCATCGAGAATCTCTGCGCCAGTGTCGTATCGGCGTATTCGCTCACGTCCGACGGCCTGAGCGATTTCGACGACAGCGCCAGGTAGAGGATTGGCTGGTCCGCCGGATTCACCTTGTTATAAGACGGCGGCGACGGCATCGACACCGGCAGGCTGCGCTGCGCCCGCGAGATCGCCGCCATTACGTCTTGCGCCGCCGCGTCGATGTCCCGGTCCAAATTGAACTGAATCGTCACCTGCGTCCGCCCAAGCGAACTCGTCGACGACATGTTGTCGATCCCGTCGATGGTGGAGAACTGCCGTTCCAGCGGCGTTGCCACCGTCGACGCCATCGTCTCCGGACTCGCTCCCGGCACCGCCGCGCTCACCGCGATCGTTGGATATTCAATCGGCGGTAGATCGCTCACCGGCAGCGTGCGGTAGCCGATAACCCCGAACACCAGGATGCCCACCATGAGCAGCGTGGTGGCCACCGGCCGATGGATGAAGAATGCCGTGAAGTTCATCGCCCGGCCGATCCCTTTCCATCCAGGAGCTGGAGCTTCGCCCCGGGTGTGAGACGCAATTGACCGAATGTGACAACTTGCTCTCCTTCCGACAACCCTTGGCTTACAATGCCCAGTCCTTCGGCCGTGCGCGCGATCGCCACAGGCCTCATCTGGGCCACGCCGCCCTCCATTACCCAAACAAAGTTTCCCGCCGGGCCGGTTTGGATGGCTGCATCCGGGAACGTAAGAACGCCCGCCTCGGTCTTCAACCTCAGCTTCACGTTCGTGAATTGCCCCGGCCAGAGCTGCCTCGATGTGTTTTCGAAGGCCGCTTTGAGCCTGATCGTTCCGGTTGTCGTATCCACCGCGTTATCGATCACTTCCAGCCGTCCCGCCTCGCCGCTGCTCGTCCTCACAGCGAGCCCTGGACCTGCGGCCCGGATCTGGTTCAGGTGCTTTTCCGGCACCGCGAATGTCACGAAGATCGGCGACATCTGGTGGATCGTCGTCAGGGCAACTGTGTCGTTCTCCTTCACCAGATTGCCGGCCTTGATCGTGACAAATCCGGCGCGGCCGCCCATGGGAGCCATGATCTTCGTATAGGAAAGCTCTCGCTGCGCCTGCTCCAGCCGCGCTTCGTCAACCGCGATAGCCGCCTGCGCGCTTTCATGCGCCGCCTGTTGCACCCGCAATTGCGCTTCCTGCGCTTCAGCCGCGGTTCTGTACTGGTCGGCCTGTTCGCGCGCCCCGACGCCTTCCTTGTATAGCGTCTGGTAACGTTGCGCCTGTGTCCGCGCGTTCGCCGCTTCTGCCTTGGCTCGCGTGATCGCCGCCGCCGCTTGCCGCTCGGCGGCCCGGTCCCTCAAAAGCGTCGCCTCGGCCGATCGAACCGCCTCTTCGAATGGCTCGGGATCGATCTCGAAAAGCAGGTCGCCGCGCTTGACGTCTGTGCCCTCTTTCACGTGGACCCGCAGCAATTGCCCGGCCACCCGCGACTTCACCGCCACCGAGGCGTACGCCTCCACATTGCCCACCGCCTCAATCTCCAGCGGCATGTCGCGCTTCTCCACCGCCGCCACCCGCACCGCCACTGCGCCCATCTTCTTGCCCGCGCCCTTTTGGGTGTCCCCCCCTCCGCGTGAGCAAGCCCCCATCCCCAGACACAATCCCGCCGCCAGGGCCAGACAAACAACTCCACTGCGAGGCATGACCGATTATTGCTTATCCTGATGCCGGCCGGCGAAAGCGCCAGCCGCCGCCCGGTCCCGCCTCCAGTTTCATTGGCCTGCGATGCTGCGGTTCATCCGAAAACCCTCAATCCGGTGGAAAGTCATGAAATTCGCGTCGTGCGCGCGGTACGCCCCGCCCTCCTCGTCATCGAAGGCCGTGCGTGAGGCCACAATGATGTCGTCGCCTTCAAACTGCCAGTCCACATACTGAAACGCGTGATAAATCACTTCAGGGTGCTTCAGCACGATCCGCTCCACGGTCCAGTTCAGCAGGTCCCTGGACGACATCAGCGCCAGTGTATTGCGCACCGATGCCGGATTCGTCGCCGATTTTTCAAACTCCGGCAGCGCCGGGTTCGACAGCGTCCAATAGCGCTTCGACTTCTTGTCCCACCGGATGGTGAACTTCTTCGCCCCGCCAGGAAACTCGATCAGCCGGTCGAATCTGAGCCCCTCGGGCGTCACTTTGAGAATCGCCGCCTTCTCCACATCACTGACGCGCATGATGTTCCACAGTTCCTTCTTCGGCGTCAGGACAATGTTGCCTTCCAGCCAGTGCTTGCCCGGCTCGGCGCCGGTCGCGGGGAATTTCAGCCGGGGCGTAAAGGTCCAGCTCTTTGGATCCATCAGGTCGGCCTTCTCCGGCGCATGGACGGCCAGCGCCTCAAAGAAGCCCCACTTGCCTTCGGGATGCCACTCATACGTCCGCCAGATCCTGCCTTTGTGAACCACCACGGGCATCGGCGCCGTGTGATAGCCGGTCTCCTCGCGCAGATACGACGGCTCGGACCATGTGCGGCCATTGTCCAGCGACCGCCGGATCACCGGACGCCCATATTCATAGGTGCAGCCCATCAGGTAGAGCTTTCCGCGGTGGACAAACAGGTTCGACCAGAACTGATCCGAAAATTCCGCCGTTTTTGACCATGTCCTGCCTTTGTCGGTCGAGACAAACACCCTCGACACGGCCGAATGGCTCTGTGTCGATTTCGGCCCGAAGAAGTCGTGCGAAGCCACGTAGTCGCCGTTCTTGAGGATCGCGATCGACGGCGAGCCGATGTACTGGCCCGTCGACTTCGGAACATGATCGATCACCACCCCGGGCGGCGCCGCCATCGACACGCCGGCCATCAAAGCCAACACTGCGAGGTAATTCATTTTCGGTACTGCTCCAAGATTCCTATGCCATGTCTAGGTCGCCCCAGTTCACACGCCGGTTCTCTCGATACGCCGCGTTCACCAGGTGCGCCGCCGAGGCTGCATTGTGGCCCTCCTCGGCCGACTCCGGACTCTTCTTCCCGTTCAGCAATGCATCGATGAATAGCGCGTTGTGCGAAGGCCCGCGTTGGACCTTCACCACCTGTTCTGGCCGCATCTGCGTTTCGGGCTTGCCCTCGAACGTCTTCAGGTACGCCTCCCGCATCGCCTTCGGCATATACAAACTCCCATACATCTGTTTCTCGGCGAAAATGGGTTCGGGATAAACCGTGATGCTCTCGCCGCCGAGTTGCAGCGTCCCCTCGCTGCCCATCACCCAGATGCCGCGCCCGCGGTTGCTGCCGTTGGCCAGATTCACGTAAAGATCAACGACAAATCCTTCTGAGTATTGCAGGATCGACTGCAACACGTCGGGCACCGTCCGCCCGTCGTTCCATTTGACAATGCCGCCAAAAGACGCCGCGGCTTCCGGATGCTGCACGTTCAGCATTTCATGCAGCGTGGTGAACTGGTGGACGAATAAATCCGTCGCCACGCCGCCCGAATACTCCCACCAGCACCGCCACCGGAAAAAGATCTTCGGATCGAACTTCTTCATCTGCGTTTTGCCGATGAACTTCGCCCAATCGATCGTCTTTTCGCTGGCGTCGGGCGGAACCGGGTAGACCCAGGCGCCTTCCGCCGTATTCCGGTGCTCGGAGAGCCGCACCATGTTGACCTTGCCGAGTTGGCCCGACGCAATGATCTCGCGCGCCTTGGCGACCATGGTCGTCGTCTTGCCCTGGCTGCCTACCTGCAGCAGTTTGCCGGATCTGTTCACCGCATCGATGATCCGCTTGCCCTCTGCGTGCGTCCACGTCAGCGGCTTCTCGCAGTAAACGTGTTTGCCGGCCGAGAGCGCGTCCAGCACCATTTGCATGTGCAGGTGGTCAGGCGTTGCGATCACCACGGCCTGGACATCCTTGTTGTCGAGAACCCGGCGGTAGTCCTTCGTGGTCAGCAGTTGATCGCCCAGTTGTTCCTTGGCCCGCTGCAACGCGCCGTCATACACATCGGCGACCATAATGCCGCGCACGCCGGGCACTTCCATGAACTCATCGATCAGTTGCTTGCCACGGATGCCGCTGCCGATGAATCCGAGTGTGACTTCACCCTTGGCGGGAGCCGGCGCTGGAGCGCCCACGGCACGGTAAACCATTGCGCCCACGGCCGAGCGGGCAAACATGGATCGTCGGGAGATGCGAGTGGTCATAACGGAATCAGGATAGCGCCATACGCTGGCGCGCCGGGGCGGAGTCCTGTGCCGGCTTCTACACGAGACGGTGTTGAACGGCTGCGCTGCCGCCTCTCCTGAATCCGCTGCAAACAGCGCCGCCACCCTGCATCCGGGCAGCGAGGCCCGCATCTTCGGGCTGCCTGACGTTGTCCGGGATTCCGATGACCGGTCCTACCTGCCTTGCCCTCTGACTATGCGGAAATCGCCCGGGACCTCGAACCAGGTCGCATCTGGTTCCACTCCGCGCCGGACACTAGTGATTTCCATCTCTTCCCGCAGTGTCTTTCCGGGCAAGGGAAACTCCGAATTCGAGGACAGCAGCAGCCCAGCGGGTTCCGTCGCGTAGCACCGTTCACCGGTCTTCGCGCGTTGCCCATCCCGCCTTCCGAACACCGGAACCGGAACGCAGGACAAGCCAGCCACCTGTTTTTGGGCCCCCCTCGAACTCCCCTCTGCCGCCTTCACACTGGCATCACCGGGGAACGAATCAACTCGGTCCAGAACCTCCACTGTCTTCTGTGCGTAGTCGATCGAATACAGCAACCCTGTCTGCTTCACCCACAGCGTGACGAGCTTTCCCTGTGGCCGTTCCTGAGATCGATACACGCTTCCCATACGGTCGCGCGCCACGACAATTCCGAAGCTGCGCTCTTCCGCCGCTTTTCCGCCCGGTTCGATCATCTGGAACTTTAATATGCCGTCAGCAATGTACGGCTCTTCTCCGCTCTTATCGCTGGGCCATTGGGCCATTACAGCCAATCCCGCCAATCCAGCGATACAGAACAAACTGAATCTGACCTTGCTTTGGCTCATCAGTAGACCTCTTTCAGCCCAGGTTGTAACAACAACACCTCAGGCAACTATAGTAACCAAACGGATATGTATTGCAATAAAAGTCAACGACCACGTACGTCTGCCCATTTCCGCAATCGAACCCTGTGTCATACCAGGATTCGAATGTCCAACACAGGCACCAGCCATCCGGTGGACAAAGATCGCAATTCTGCCCGTCATAGCAACAGCCGGCGTTCAGTGGGAGTGGCGTCGAGGCAACAAGCAAAACGATGGTCAGCCAAGCCAGCCCGAACCGACTTTTATTCTTGATAGACGCACATAAAGTGTTCATTCCCGCCTCTTTGTTTCTAGCAGAAGTGTAGTGCTACAAAATTCTAATGTAAATCTATCTTTAGATAGAGTACAAGTTAATTCTGACTCCATACGAGACCACATCTGGGCATCCATTGAAACAAATCGGCGACTTCGTGCGCGAGTCAGCCAAATAACCACCGGCGTTATCGTAGCGCAGGCACTTGTGCCTGCCGCGTCGAGACTCGTCTCGACGCCCGTGCGCGCCGACCGCATAAGCCGGCGGTTGCTATTCCTTGTCTGGCCCGCATCGACAGGTGATAATCTCATCGAGGAGGGGAAAGCACAATGTCAATTCTCGAAAACCTTGCCGGCGGACTGATGGGCGGCGGAGGCGACAGCCCGGTCAATGCCATCTTCGAAATGGTTCAGAAGTATCCCGGAGGCATCGCCGGACTGGTGAACGCCTTTCAGGAGAAGGGCCTCGGCGAAGTGGCCGCTTCCTGGGTTGGCACAGGCTCGAACCTGCCCATCTCGCCTTCGCAGATCAGTTCTGTCCTCGGCGACGGCCCATTGGCCGACATCGCAGCGAAACTCGGCGGCAACGCCGGCGATGCCGGCGGCGCGCTGGCCAGCCTCCTGCCCCAGGTGATCGACAAACTCACCCCTGGCGGCGAGATCGACGAAGGCGCAATGGGCCAGGGCATGGATCTGCTCAAGGGGTTGCTCGGCTAGCGGCGGTCTTTTCCATGGCCGATCCAAGCGGCGCTAGTCCGGCTGGCACACAGTTTTGACGCGCCACACCCATTCTCCGAGTCCATTCACTCGAAGCCAGCGTCGGTTACTACATCAACGTGCTGGGCTTCCGGATCGACTTCCAGGACCCCGGCATCTTCGCCTCGGTTTCCAGAGGCGAGGCTACACTTTTTCTCTGCGAAGGCGATCAGGGCCACCCCGGCTCGTGGGTCTACATCGGCGTCGCCGATTGCGCCGCGCTCTGGGAAGAATTCCGGCTGACCGGAGCACGCCTCCGGCAGGAGCCGGCCAACCACCCCTGGGCCCGCGAGATCCAGATCGAAGACCTCGACGGCAACATCCTCCGCTTCGGCTCCGACCCCATCGAGGGCGAACCCTACGGCCCATGGCTCGACATGAACGGCACGTGTTGGAAGAAGTCGGGCGACGGCTGGGAACAGTGCTGAGCCTTCTCCGCGCGACCGGCCGGCCTCGTCCGGCGTTGCGGTCAGCCCGTTCAGATGAACAGATCCGCACTGACCTTGAATACCATGGCGAGCCGCTTGGCCTGCTCTTTGCTGATCGATCGCCGGCCATTCAGCACTTCCGAAACCCGGCCGCGTGTGCCAAACACCGGCAGCAGATCCTTGACTGCCAACCCGCTCGATTCCATCAGATACGTCAACATCTCGTTTGGCGGGATTTCGGCCAGCGCGGCGTGGCGGTCGTCGTAGGACTGAATCAGGATGGCCATGGTTTCGAGCAAAGCCGACTCCTCCGCCGATAGCTGGTCCTCGCCCTTGTCCATCAGACGCTCCACTTCCGCAGTCATGCGGTCGTACTCTTCCTCGTTCTCGATGGCCTTCACGACAATCCGGTTTGCCAGCCGGGCGTACTTCTTGGGATCCACGGTCAATGTCGCGCTCATGGTTTCCAGGCTCCTTTCGCATACTCCCTGTGCGTCATGATCCTCCGGATGAAAAGCACTCTCCGGCCGAAGTTGATCTCTGCAATCAGGCGATACTTGTTGCCGCCGATGTCAAACACGACATAAGGTGCGACGAAATCCGCCGCGTTGAACGTCTTCTTCACATCCGCGAAACTGGTCCAGATCGCCCGCCTGGCGACCCTGTACCAAAAGTCCAGCGCGCCGCAGGAACCCGGATGGTCTTCGCAGAACAACCTGACCGCCTTGTGGCTGACGATATGCATTCGACGCGCATTCATAGTCCCATAATGGGAACATTCTGTCAACCGAGGCGCCATCTGCGTCTGCCCAACGCGATACCATGGGTCCGGGTCAGCCGTACATGAAAATCCCATTTACTCCCGCCATCTACGAACACGCCGCCCGCTTCGCCGGCCGCTCCCCCTATGAAACCTCCCGCGATCCCGAACTCATCTTCCGGGGCCACCGCGACGCCTGGCTGGAGTACCGCCATTCGCCCATCGCCGTCGGCATCGACATCTACAATCTCGAAGCCGAAGCCTACGGCGCCACGGTCGAGAACCCGGGCGAGGATGCCATCCCGGCCATCAGCCGCAACCCATGCAAGTCGATCGCGGAAGGATTCGAATTGAAGCCCTTCGACCCCAAGCGAGACGGCCGCATCCCAATGGTGATCGACGTCGCCCGCCGCCTGAAAGACGCGTTGCCCGAAGCCGACGTCCGTGTGCCGGTCACCGGGCCGTTTTCGGTCGCCTTCAATCTGCGCGGCATCAACGGCCTGCTCGAAGATGTCGGGCTGGACCCTGAAGGCGTCGCCATGTGGCTCATGCAACTGGCCCACAACCAGGCCGCCTTCGTCCAGGCCGTGGCCGACGCCGGTTTGGGTATCGCCTTTTTCGAATCCGCCGCCGCGCCGCCGCTGCTGTCGCCGCGCCAGTTCCACAACGTCGAACTGCCCGCGTTAAACTGGATTCTTCGCACTGCGTCATCCATCGTCGGCGCGCCCGTGCCCTGCATCATGGGCGGCAACACCTATCCGATTCTCGGCGACATGCTTTCCACAGGCACCGGATTCCTGGTCTGTAACGTCGAGACCAAACAGCGGGAGTTTATCGAAAAAGTGTGGGCGGAGAAGCCCGAAGTGAAAGTGCGGGTGAACATGGACCCCCGCATCGTGGCCTGTGACGACCCCGAAACCATCCGCGCCGAGGTCAATCGCATCGTCGCCATCGCCCGGCCGAACTGCCTGATGGGCACCGGCTGCCTGCCGCTCGAAACGCCGCCATCCAATATACGTCTGATCAAGGAGTTCTTGGCGGACTGACCACAGCGAGCAACCCATCAGCATCGTCCAGCGCCATCTCGATGGGGATCGGGTGGATCGATTCGCGGAGCGCCGCGGGCACGTTTAAAAGGTCCTTTTCCGTCGTCACCAGGATGGCGGAGCGCGACTTCAGCGCCGCGATTTCCTCTGGCGAGTAATGGTGGTGGTCTGGAAACACCTCAAAGAAAGCGGGTTCCAGACCGATTTCCTTCAACGTCCGCCGGAACGCCTCCGGTTGCCCTAGCCCGCAGAAAGCGCCAAACGAACTCA
>JARKOC010000059.1 GCA_029975915.1 Bryobacteraceae bacterium | reverse complement strand
TCCCCTTCGGATATCCGGGTACAACTGGGTGAACCGACCAATGATGAACCGCAACCGGGCAACACGGGTTTCAGCCGCCTGGTAATCGGCATCGGGAATAATGACGCATGTGTCGTTACCGTCGACAACGGCGGTGATGTCGCCGGAGCATCTGTGCGACGCTTCCGCTTCCAGGACGGCACGGAGATGTCCCTGGAACAGATTCTGGCCCTCAATGACGGAGGTCTGGCCGGGTTCAGGGAAGGGACGGATTCCGCGGACACCCTGACAGGCAGCGATGCCGACGACACCGTCTACGGCGGAAACGGTAACGACTCGATTCGAGGAAGGGACAATAACGACGTACTGTGCGGCGGGGCAGGAAATGACCTGATCAGCGCCGACGCAGGCTCCGACGAGGTCCAGGGAGGGTATGGCGAGGATACGCTGGCGGGCGGATATGGTGACGATACGCTGGACGGCGGTGTCGGCAACGACACATACGTTTTCAACCGGGGTGACGGCGCCGACCGCATCGTAGCAAACGGAAACGGTGGTGAAGCGGATACCCTCTCCTTCGGAGCGGGCATCGGGCTTCAGGACGTAACCGCTTTCGTGAACGCAGAAGGAGAACTGGTGCTCCATGTGGACGGCGGCGCGGGCGGCAGGGTCACATGCCCCTGGTATCAGCCTGGAACGCTGAATGAATATTCCATGCTTCCCGTCCACAACGTGCAGTTCGTTGATGCGGACGGGAAAACCCGTGCCTATGATCTGGCGGGCATGGTGCGCGGTTCGGCAGGAACATTGGCTGGTTCCGACGAAACTCGCCCGGTTGCCCTGTTCTCGAATGCGGGGGCATTCGACATCACGAACAGGGTTCTTCCCGCCGGAGGAGACCCCGCCGTTTCCTATGCCCAGAACGGAGACCTGTTCGGAACGGCCCGATACGCCGGGCTCAATGCGGTAACGGACGGCGACGATATCCTGTTCGGGACACCGGGCGCCGACAGCCTGAACGCGGGTAACGGCAACGACCTGATACTCGGTTTCGATGGGGACGACTACCTTGAGGGAGCGGACGGCAACGACCGGATCGATGCCGGGAGCGGCACGGACGCGATGTACGGGGGAAGCGGAGACGATGCGCTCTTCGGCGGCGACGGAGACGACCTTTTGTACGCCGGCCCGGGCAACGACATCGCAAGGGGCGGATACGGCAACGACACATATTTATTCAATGCAGGCGACGGCACCCTGACCATCGAGGACGATTATCGTGAATATGGCTCCGACAGCGGCTATGGCGGAGAGTATGGTGGTGGTTACGGCGGCGGATATGGTGGGGATTACGGTGGAGGATACGGCGGAGATTACGGCGGGACCACGGCCGTCAACGTGCTGCAGTTCGGTCCCGGCATTTCCCTTGAAGATCTGAACTTCTCCGAACAGGACGGATATCTGGTCATCGACATCCCCTCCACCGGAGACAGAATCAGGCTCGCCGGATACGACGCGGAACGGCCGACCTTCACCACGGCTGTCGATATCTTCCGCTTCTCCGACGGCGAAGAGGCGGCGTGGGACGATGTTCTCGGCCGGGGCATGACTTTGACCGGGACAGGTGCGGACGACCGGTTTGACGGAACGGAGGGTTCGGATTTGGTGCAGGGCGGCCAGGGGAACGACACCTTCTCAACCGGCCCCGGCAATGACCGGCTGGAAGGGGGCAGCGGCAACGATACCTATCTCTTCAACCGGGGAGACGGTGTCGACACCATCGTCGACATCAGCGGGCCGGATATGGGGAACAGCGTCAGCTTCGGGTACGGGATACTGCAGACCGACATCCATGCCGTGGTAGAGGACGGCGCACTGGTGCTGCGGGTCGGCGACACTGGTGACGCGCTGCGCTTCGAAGGCTTTGACCCGCGCATTCCCGGCATGCCCGAACCGGTTGCGGAGTTCCGGTTCGATGACGGATCCGTGGTCACCTTTGCCGACCTTCTGGCAAGAAGCTACGAGATCGTCGGCACACCTGATGAGGACTCCCTGTCGGGAACGCTTGACAGTGATCTGATACGCGGGTTGGAGAATAACGACCTGCTTGCAGGGGGCGGGGGAGACGATTTCTATCTGTTCGAGGCCGGGGACGGCATCGATACCATCGACGACCTCGCCGCTCCCGGCGAGGGAAACACCGTTGTCCTGCCGGACGGTTCCAATCCGGACAACGTCTTCCTGAGCCACGACCCGGATACCAACACCCTCATTCTGCGGGAGCGGGTCACGGGCAACGAGATTCACCTGACCCATTTCAACCGCCTGGACCCGTTCGGGGAACATGCCGTCGAATATTTCCAGTTCGGCGAGAACGGCCAGACCCTCACCTACCAGGAACTGCTCGCCCGCGGTTTCGACATCGAGGGGAGTGACAACAACGACATCCTGCCGGGAACGGCGACCGCGGACCGCATCCATGGCGGGGCCGGCAATGACCTCCTGAGCGGCGGGATGGGCAACGACACCCTCTACGGTGAAGCCGGTGACGACACCTATGTCTTCAATCAGGGCGACGGCACCCTGAACATCATCGATACCGCGGAACCGGGCGCCGGCAACACCCTCCGCTTCGGTCCGGGTATCACCCCGCAGGACCTGAATCGCCACCTGCGGTTCGAAACGCCCCAGGACGGCGGAAGCGGCGCCCTTGTCATCTTCTTCGACAACGGCGACCTGGTACGGTTGTCCGGATTCGACCCCGAGGACGTGGACAACGGTCCCCGTTCCGTAGAGACATTCCAGTTTGACGACGGCACGGTCCTTTCCTTCTCCGAGCTTGTACAGTCCATTTTCGTGGTCGAAGGGGATGAGGCGGACAACATGCTGACCGGCACCAATCTCAGCGACCGCCTCTATGGATATCATGGAGACGACACCCTGTCTGCGGGCGAGGGAGACGACGTGCTGACCGGGGGCAGCGATAACGACACGCTCATGGGCGGCTCGGGATGGGACAGCTATGTTCTGAATCTCGGCGACGGCGCCGATACCATACTCGATTCCGTTGAGGGCGGGATAGGCAATATGATCATCTTCGGCGAGGGCATCACACGCAACGATATCACTCTTGAGCAGGACGGAAACAATCTGAGGATACGGTATGGAGACGCCGGCGATGTGGTGACGATACAGGATTTCTATCCGGCAGGCCAAGACGGCTCAACAGCCATCGACACCTTCCAGTTCGGTGACGGCAGCGTACTCTGTTATCGAGAACTCGTGAACAAAACTCCCGAAGCCGGCGAAGCTGTCCTTGACGACCTGACCGCCAACGAAGACGAGGCGTTTACCTTCCAGATCCCGGAGGATGCCTTCAGCGATGCGGACGGGGACGCGCTGACGTACAGTGCCGCCACGGCAGACGGCGCTCCCCTCCCCGCCTGGCTCTCCTTTGACCCGGAAACCAGGACATTCAGCGGCACGCCGGAGAACGGCGATGTGGGTTCTTTTCCGGTAACGGTAACCGCTTCCGACCCATTCGGCGCTGCGGCCGACAGGTCTTTCCTCCTGACCGTGGAAAACACCAACGACGTCCCGGTTGTCGCGGTTCCCCTTCCCGACCAGTCCGCCACCGAGGACCAGCCCTTCACCTTCCAGGCTCCGGACACCACCTTCGCCGACATAGACGCGGACGATACCCTGTCGTACGCGGCAACCCTAGAGAACGGCGACCCCCTCCCCTCCTGGCTTTCCTTCGACCCGGATACCCTCTCCTTCTCCGGCATTCCCGTTGCGGGCAGCGCCGGGGCGCTGGACGTAACCCTCACCGCAACCGATACGTCGGGCGCGGCGGTCGCGGAC
>JARKOC010000049.1 GCA_029975915.1 Bryobacteraceae bacterium | reverse complement strand
TGCCCAACGCCTATTTCGACTCGCTCGGGATTCCGAGACTGACTGTTCGTCGGTAGCTCAACCCGCCGAACCGCCCGGTACGGACCCGTACGCCGGGTGGTGTGACAGGGAAAGCTCGTGAGAGCCTACCTATGTCGATTGTCTCAGCCGCGCGATTTCTCGTACCAGTCCAGGGTCCGGCGGAGGCCTTCCTCGAAGCTGAACTGCGGCGCGTGACCGAGGTCTATCATGGTGGGTGCGCCAACACGCCGGGCCGAAACGATCGATCGGCGGATCGCTCAAAAGCGCCGGAAAGCCGCACGCAAGAGTATCGTCAGTCAAGGTTCGCTCAATCTGCACATGAGCGCCTGTCACGGAATCTTGACGTATCATGATGCGTCATGATACGGTGAGAATCGAGCCAGAAGAGGTATGGTCATGCCCCAGGTGAGAGAAAAGTTCGCGACGCAGGTCAATTCACAACTGCTGTCAACCGTCCGCAAGCTTGCACAAGAGGAAGGACGGCAGATCCAGGCGCTGGTGGATGAAGCGCTGGCCGATCTGATCGAGAAGCGGAAGAACGCCCGGCCTCGTCCGCACGTGATGGCCGCCTACCTTGGCAGCCACGAAAAATACAGTGAGCTCTATAAGAAGCTCGCGAAATGACCGACTACCTCGCGCTGCCGGAGGTGCTTGCCATGCACGAGGATCAGATCGAGCGATATGGCGGGTCGCACGGCGTTCGAGATCTCGGCCTGCTGCAATCGGCACTCTACCGGCCCCAGACCGGCTACTACGCAGATCTGATCGAGGAAGCGGCGGCGCTGTGGGAGAGCCTAGCCCAGAATCACCCGTTCGTCGACGGCAACAAGCGCACTGCCTTTGCCGCCACCTACACGTTTCTCGCCATCAACGGCGGGCAATTGTCGGCGGACGCAGGAGAGACGTACGCCTTCGTCTCCAGGCTGTATGCAGAAGGGGAGTTTAGCTTCCACAAACTCGTGCCGTGGCTGCGGCTCAACGTCAAGCTCGGTTCCTGAGCCACACGGATTCGAACGACGAAGCGTCTCGACCCAATCGTCAAAACGGCGGGCCGGGTGCCTGCGCTCGATGCGGGAGGGACGTCCCGGAAGTGACAGGCAAGGACGACGAGTCCTACTCAGCCGCGCGATTTCTCGTACCAGTCCAGGGTCCGGCGGAGGCCTTCCTCGAAGCTGAACTGAGGCGCATGGCCGAGGTCGCGAACGGCGGCGGTGGTGTCGGCGAGCGAATGGCGGACGTCGCCGGCCCGCGGCGGGCCATAGTTCGGCTCGATCCAAATGCCGCGCATGTCGCAGAGCATCTTCCAGGTCTGGTTCAGGGTGAAGCTCTGGCCATTGCCGGCGTTATAGACCTTTCCCGAAACAACTTCGGCGGGCGACTGGGAGGCCTTCATGACGAGTGCGGCGACATCCTCGACGAATGTGAAATCGCGCGACTGCTCGCCGTCGCCGAAGATGGTCGGCGCCTTTTGGTCGATGAGGCAGTTCAGAAAGATGGACAAGACGCCGGAGTAAGGCGATGACGGGTCCTGCCGGGGGCCAAATACGTTGAAGAACCGCAGCGAGACGGTCTCCAGGCCATAGCACTTAGTGAAGACCGAACAGTAATACTCGCCGGCGAGTTTCTGCATGGCGTAGGGCGACAGCGGCATTGGCCGCATGGTTTCGGTCTTGGGAAGCACTTCTGTATCGCCGTAGGCTGACGAGGACGCGGCGTAGACAACCCGGCCGGTCTTGCGCGCGACACAGGCCTGTAGGAGGTTGAAAGTCGCGTTGATGTTGGACTCGTGCGACGGCACGGGATCAGAGACTGAACGCGGCACCGATGGGATGGCGGCCAGGTGGAACACCGGCGCGCCCGGTTCGAGGAACTTTTCGAAAGCCGAAGGGTTTCGCAGGTCGGCGACGCAGAGATCCACCGAGTTCAATCCGGCGATATTGTCGCGCTTGCCGGAAGAGAGGTTATCGATGACGCGGACATGGTGGCCGGCTTCGATGAGTGAGCGGACAAGGGTGGAACCGATGAAACCGGCGCCGCCCGTAACGATGGCAAGGCTCATATTCTCTCGATGATCGATTCAAGATATCGCAGGCTCTCGGCGGCGATGCGTTCGGCTCCTGGGGCGAAGTCGAAGGCTTCCAGCGAAATCCAGCCCTGGTAGTCGAGTCGCTTGAGCGTGGCCAGGACAGGGGCGAAGTCATAATCGCCGGTGCCGCAGTGGCCGCCGTCGGTTTCGTTCACATGGACGTGGCGAATGATGTTGAAGTGGCGTTCGACGAGTTCGGCGTGCGGCGTGGTCTCCTCCACGGCATTGTGGGAATCGAACATGGTCTGGATGGCAGGGCTGCCGATCTGGTGGACGATGGAAGCGGCTTCGTCGAGTGAGAGAACGACGTCAGTCTGATTCGACGGCAGAGCCTCGACGAGAATCTTCACCCCGCGCGATTGGGCGTGTGGCGCAACCGAAGCGAGTCCGTCGACGAACCGCTTGGTCGCCTCTTCGCGAGTAGAGCCGCCGGTGGTGCAGCGCTGCAACGGAGACCCGAAGACCATGACGCCGTTGGGGCCCAGGTCGGCGCAGAGATCAATCAAGCGCACAATGTGAGCCCAGGAGCGTTCACGCAAATCGTCTTCTGGCGTGGTCACATGGAGGCCCTTGGGCGAGACCATCAGCCAGTGCAACCCGGCGAAGACCAAGCCCTCATCGGCGATGATGCGGCGGTACTCGGCGCGCGATTCCGCGGGGATCGTGGCCGGGTCCTCGGCCAGGGTGAACGGGGCGATTTCAATGCCGTCGTACCCTGTTTCCTTGATGTGCCTCGCAGCCTTGTCGAAGTCCCACCCCTGATAGACCTCGTTGCAGATGGAGTGACGGAATCGGTAACCCATTGGATCTAATCATAACCGGATGGCGATGCGGCAAACAAACGGAATCGGTTCCCGTCCGGCGGGTTGCTAGAATCATGGGGACCGATGCCGGGCGACAAAACGATTTCGATTCTGATTCCGGCCTTCAATGAGGAAATCCACCTGGAGGCGTTGCTGAAGCGCGTTCTGGCCGCGCAACTGCCTGAAGGATATGGACGCGAATTGATCCTGGTTGACGACGGATCGACCGATGAGACCGGAGAGATCGCACGGGAGCATGCCGTCCGGCATCCGGGTGTGATTCGACTCTTCCGCCAGCCAGAGAACCGGGGCAAAGGAGCGGCGGTGCGGCTGGCTATCGAAAAAGCGGCTGGCACAATCTGTCTGATTCAGGACGCCGATCTTGAATACGATCCGGCCGACTACATGCGACTACTCAAACCGCTGGTCGAGCAAAAGGCTGACGCCGTGTTCGGCTCACGCTTCAGTTTCAGCGAGGAGCGCAGGGTGCTGCTCTACTGGCACTCGGTGGCCAATCACTGGTTGACCGGGTTGTGCAACATGGTGTCGGACTTGAATCTCACCGATATCATGACCGGCTACAAGGCGTTTCGGACGTCACTGATCAAAACGATTCCGCTTCGCAGCGACGGTTTTGGAATCGAACCGGAGCTGACGGTGAAACTCGCCCAGCGAGGCGCCAGGATTTACGAAGTGCCGGTCTCCTACCATGGACGGGGCTACGGCGAGGGCAAGAAGATCACCCTGGCGGACGCGTTGAAGACGCCATTCACGGTGCTTTGGTATGGTTTCAGGCGGGACGTCTACCTGAATCCTGGGGCGCGGATTCTGGATCTGCTCGCCGACACGCCGCGGTTCAACGCCTGGATGGCTTCTGTCGTCTCGCCTTATCTGGGGAAACGGGTGTTGGAGATCGGCGCGGGCATCGGCAACATGACCGCGGTGTTGAGCCGTGGGCGGAAACTGTACACGGCCACGGACCTGGACTCTGAACACGTCGAGCGGCTCAGGGTTCGTTTTGCCACCAATCCAAGGATTCGAGTAGAGCAGGTTGATGCCTCGAAACCAGCCGATTTCTTGACCCTCAAGGGCGGTTTCGACAGCGTTGTTTGTCTCAACGTGCTGGAACACGTCGAGAACGACAAGGCAGGATTTGCCAATCTCTTCGAATCACTTGAGCCCGGCGGGAGGGCGGTGGTCCTGGTCCCGAGGGGCAATCGACTGTTTGGAACGCTCGACGAAGTGCTGGGCCACTGCCGGCGGTACACGAAAACAGAACTGGAAGCGAGAATGCTCGAAGCGGGTTTCGAGGTCGAGAAGATCTTTGAATTCAATCGAGTGACGCTCCCAGGTTGGTGGGTGAACGGGAGACTGCTCAGGCGGAGATCGTTCGGACGTTTCCAGTTGGCGGTCTTCGACAGGTTCGTTTGGCTGTGGAAGTTGTTGGAGAGCTTTCTTCCTTGGGGCGGCGTGTCTCTGATTGCTGTAGGACGGAAGCGCGCCTGAATCGAGCTCCTACAAACACGGGCGAAGGCGCACTGCCTACCGTTTGCGGGCGGAGACGATGGCCGAGAGGCCGGACCAAGGGGTGATTGGATCGAGCAGACGCCACAGCCAAACGGTCTTGTCGAAGACCTTCAGCGACAACCTCGACAACGTCCGGCGGCGGAGCAGGATCGAAGTCACAAACCAGGAGATCCGCCCGGCCTTGTTGATCGAGCGAAACGAGTCAATTTCGAGTCCGGCCACAGAAAGTAGCTGGACGATATCCCCCCGCGAGAACCTGCGCAGTTGACCCATCGACTTGTCAACTGGTCCGTACAGCCCTGGGCCGAGTGGGCAAAGCAGGACGATGCGGCCCCCGGGGCGCAGTGCGGCTGCGGCGGCGCGGAGAGTGGCCGAGGGATTTTCGAGGCCTTCCAAGACGTTCAGCATCACGATGGAGTCAAACTCTTCACGCCATGGAAACGACTCAGGCATTGCTGCCGATACCGGGACAACCTCGACGTTGGGAGTGCGAAGGAACCGGTTTTCGAGCGCATGAAGGTAGAAGGGATCGGATTCGGCGGCGACATAGCGGCGCCGCTTACCCATCAGCCTGCCGGAGAACGCTCCGGTAGATGCTCCCAGTTCGAGCACTTCGTCGCCCAAAAGCGGCCTGATGAGGGATACCAGCCAGGAGATGTATGCCGGAGTGCGTGTCAGGTTGACGAGAGTCCCTTTGCCGTAGGGTTCAACGTAGAGATCGTCGATAACCCAGAAACGCAGAATGACGAGCAACGCCTTGACACCGTCCCACCACCCGATTTTTTTGCCCTCCTCGTATGTGCGTCCGTGGTAGGAGATCGGCACCTCGTAAATGCGTAGCTTCCGCTTCGCGCACTTCATCGTGATTTCGGGCTCGAATCCGAAACGGTCCGAACGGATGGGGATGGATTTCAGCAGGTCGGAACGGAAGACCTTGTAGCAGGTCTCCATGTCGGTGACGTGGATGTTGGTGAAGACGTTGGACGCCAGCGTGAGGAACTGGTTGATCATCGTGTGCCAGAAGGGCAGCACGCGACGGCTTTCACCTGCCAGATACCGGGAACCAAAGACCGCATCGGCATGACCGTCGAGCAGGGGTTTAAGCAGAATTGGGTATTCGTTCGCGTCGTACTCGAGGTCGGCGTCCTGGATCAGGCAGAAATCGCCTTGGGCATGTTCGATGGCTGTACGGACGGCGGCGCCTTTACCTTTATTCACAGGGTGGCGGAACAGCCGGATGCGCGGCTCGGCATCTGCAAGTCGCTGAAGGATTTCAGATGTGCCATCGGTGGAGCAATCATCAACGATGATCAGTTCGCGATCGAGATTCTCGGGCAGCGGGGCGGCGAGGACCGCTGCGAGGCTCTTTTCCACAATTGCCCGCTCATTGAATACCGGGATGAGAATGCTGAGCAGCAAGTAGCTGATTATAGCTGATTGCCTTATGGGCCGAAGTCGCCGTCATCGGAGTTTCAGGCCATCTGCCCGCCTCTGTCGGCCAGTGTCCGGCCCGATAGTACTTACGGGCTAAGACGCTTTTGTAAGGTTTCTACTGTGTTCGGTGAGTTGTTCAGGAACCAAAGTGGGGTGACGCTGGATCTAGTACGAGTCGACTTGGAGGACCACCATGGACAGAATTGGCGGCTGGGTTCGAATCGAATGGGACAACGTGTTGGGGCGCCTCAAGAAATCGAGCGGGCAGGATCTGATCGAGTACGCGCTTCTCGCAGGATTCGTGGCGGTGGCTGGCGGGGCGCTCATCCCATGGGGAGCTTCAGGGCCGATCTCTGCCATTTTTTCTAAATTGAGCGAGTTGATGACCAGCCTCGGTGGTGTTTGAGCGGCGCGGTTATCTAACGGCGAGACCTAGGATCAGACACACCAGATTGTAGGCCACCAGGACGGCATAAAAGGCGGTAGCGGTCATCAACAAACGCGCCCTCGAAGTCCACCAGCAGACAAGCCCCAGGATCAGAGCCATACACTTCACAGCGACCAGTCCCAGGATCGCGTTCGGAGCCAGCCGTATCGCCAGCAAAACCAACGGATTAGCCTCGCGGACCCCGGCCAGAAGAAATGCCGAAGTCGTCAACAGGTCGAGCACCTGCAAATAGGCGTAGTTCACCAGAGTTGACGTCATGGGGCTGTTGAGACTAGGCATCGTATGGGCAGCTAAGGATGCGATAGCTCCGCCTGACACCGGGCGAGAGGAGCCGCGCTGGGGTCGCAAAGGCTGCGAATCGAAAGACAGGCGGCTCACTAGACGACGGACTATACTCGTCATGCCCCAATTACACCTGGATGGGGCACCCGGCGGAAGGGCCAATCCGCCAAAACCGGGGCCGATTAGTTCCAGTACCCTCCCAGCCGCCGACAGCGCTGGCTCTGGCGGTCATCCACTGCCGGCTGCGTCAATCCAGCTTGTAGGTTTCGCCGCGAGATGGGATCACCGTTTCGATTCCGTAGATGGAACGGATTGTTTGTGCCAGGGCCTGTGACTGGCGAGGTTCGCCGTGAACCAGGAATATTTTCTTCAGCTTCGGGGCGATCGGCTTCATCCAGGCCAGCAACTCGGACTGGTCGGCATGGCCGCTCAACTCATTGAGTTTGACGACCTCGGCCCTCAGCCGCACCGGCTCACCGAAGATCGAAACCTCTTGCTGCTTGTCCACCAGCTTGCGCCCCAGAGTGTGTTCGGCCTGGAAACCGGTAATCAGTACCGTGTTGTGCGGGTTCTCGATATTGTTCTTCAAGTGGTGAAGAATCCGGCCGAACTCGCACATGCCCGAGGCCGAGATGATGATGCATGGGGCTCGAAGATCGTTCAGCGCCTTCGATTCGGCCACCTCTTTGATGTACCGGAGGTTTGAAAAGTTGAACGGGTCCTCGCCGTTGGAGGAGAAGACGGAAGTTTCCTGGTCGTAGCACTCCGTTCGTTGTTGAAAAACATTCGTTACGTTGACGGCCAGCGGGCTGTCGACGAAGACCGGAATGCGCGGAATCCTGCCAGATTCGAACAACTGGTGCAAGACGAGGACCAGTTGCTGAGTACGGCCTACAGCGAAGGCCGGACAGATGACCTTGCCGCCGCGCTTCGCGGTGCGATTGACCACGTCGGCGAGTTTGTCCTCAACGCAGCATGAATCCTGGTGCAGCCGGTCGCCGTATGTCGATTCCATGATAAGGTAGTCGGCCTGCGGGGCCGGTTCCGGATCGCGAATGATCGGCAGGTTTTTCCGGCCCACGTCGCCTGAAAAAACGATGGAGCGGCGCGTGCCGTGGTGTTCCATCTCGATGTAGATACAGGTTGAGCCGAGCATATGGCCGGCGTCGAATGTCCGGCAGGTCATGCCGGGACCGGCTTCAAACGGTTCCCCCATGGGGACCGGCCTCATCAACGGGATGGTCGCCTCGGCGTCCTCGGTTGAATAGAGAGGTTCGGCGATTTCGGTAGGGTCGTCCTGACCGAGCGAGCGGCGGCGTTGCTTTCGTTTGGCCAGGAAGAGGGCATCCTTCTCCTGGACGTGCGCCGAGTCGGGCAGCATAGCCGCGCAGAGGTCGATGGTTGCCGGCGTGGCAAAAATCGGGCCCTCGTAGCCGTTCTTGGTCAACGATGGCAAGTTGCCTGAGTGGTCGATATGAGCGTGGGAGAGGATGACGCCATCGACGGAGTTCGCAGGCCAGGGGAAGGTGGCGTTGCGTGTCCGGGCTTCAAACCGCCGGCCCTGATAAAGGCCGCAATCAAGCAGGTAGCGGCGCCCCTGGACCTTCAATTCATGCATCGACCCGGTCACCGTCTGAGCGGCTCCCCAGAATGTGAGTTTCATCGCCCTGAGCTTAGCAGGACCTGGGCCAGCAGGAAAACCTGGACCGCCAGATATGCATACCAGGCCTTCCATTCCTTGTTGCGGCGCCACAACTCGCCCTGGTACCTGAGAGCGGATCGTTTGGAGGGTGGCTTGGGCAGCAACAGCGGCACCCGGGCTGCATATTCGGCGTAATCCGGAAATAAACTCCGCAGATGTTCCTCCTCCTGCTCCATCACCGGCAGATAGATCAACAGGAAAAGGGCGCACACGGCCACCGACACTAACCACTGGCCCGATGCGACGGCGCAGCCGGCAGCAGTGAGAAAAGTTCCTAGATAAAGAGGGTTTCTCGTCCAGGCATACGGACCCGAAACCACCAGCGACTCATCCTTCTTGAGGTGCCCCGCCGCCCACGATCGCAGCGCCAGTCCCGCAGCCGAGAAAGGAAGACCGAGCAGAAGCCAAAGCCATGTGGGCTGGGCAAAATACAGAAATGCAGCGGCCAACAGGAATCCCATTGGGACACGCAATCGCTGAACCTTTGCGGAATAAGCTTTTGGGAAGATCCGGCTCACCTAGGCAGACTCCAACTTGTCCATTAAAGCGCGAAAGACCGTTCCCGGGGCAAGTTCGCGCATGGAAGGATGGATCTGGTCCACACGCGCATAGGTGGTTGTCGCGCCTGGAGTCCGGAGAATACGGATGGAATCGCCGTAGGGGCCGTTCCGCGCCGGGTCTGTCGGTCCAAACAAACCCACGCCGGGTTTCGAAAGCGCCGCCGCCAGGTGCAGGGGGCCGGAGTCGAGTCCGACGACCGCCCGCGCGCGGCGTGTGGCATCGATCAGGCCCGCAACGGTAGAGACATGGAGCATCGATCCGGGAATCTCCGCGGCAATACCAGCGGCGGCCGGCGGGCCATTCAACACCAGACGGTAAGGCGTCTGGCCATGCAACATTCTGGCAAATTCCGCCCAGTTCTCGATCGGCCACTGTTTGGACCGCCAGCCTGCCAGGGGTGAGGCCAACACGAAAGGCTCGTCCGGAAGTCTGCCTTCCGTGCGGCCTGGTGGTAAAGGGAACTGAACCGGTCCTGGAAACGCGCCGGCTTGCGCTGCCAGCGAGAGGTTCATATCCACTACATGGGCATCGTCGGCCAAACAGTGGCGGTTGTAGACCAGCGCCGCAGCGGATTCTCTCAGCAAGCGTTTTCCAAACCCATACCGGATCCGAGTGCGGGCGCCGAGACACACGGCGGCTGATTTGATGAGCCCCTGGAAGTCGATGGCGAAGTCAAAACTGGTCGAACGAAGTTGCCTGAGAGCTGAAATGAGTGATTGGGCGCTGTGGCGGTCGATTTCGATTAGTTCGTCCGCGACGCCACCGTCCACCAAGAGATCGCGCCATCTTGGGTGGACCGCCCAACTCAGCCGGCAACCGGGCCAGGTGCGCTTGAGTGCCGCGGCGGCTGGCAGAGCATGAATGATGTCACCCATCGCGCCGAGCCGGACGACAAGGAATCTCGTGATAGACATGTCGATCGGCGGGATCAGCTCATGCGGTTCAGGACGTGGGCGACGAACTTGGCGGCCGCTGACGCATGCCCTTCATCCCAAACCACATCGGCGGCCGGCAAACCGGGCCCGTCGAGGGTGACAAGATCGACGGCTGCCAGGCCGGCTGCCAACTCGGCCCGCGCACGTGCGTCGAGGATTGGTTGCGCAGGTTCAGTAATGATGACGGCCAAACGGCCGGCATGGGACCGGGCCGAAGCGGCCGTTGCGGCGTGGACGGCCAGCATCGGGTCGAAGGGCCCAGCTGCGACCACGACTTCAACCCCCTCACGCCTCCATTGCTGAACGCGTTCGGCGAACTCCTCGCCGCCAACGATTTTGGTTCTGGTGTCCACCTGCTAACTCTTTTGTAACAGGTGGAGGGCAGTTTCGGCCACAGCGTCCGGCGTGACCGCCGCCATGCAACGGTGATCCAGCGGACAATGGCGCAGCATGCATGGGCTACAGCCAGTGTCCTGACGGACCACCCGCGCCAACGGCCCGGTGGGCCCTGTGGTGATGTGGTTGGTCGCGCCAAATACGGCGACCGTCGGCACTCCCAGCGCCGACGCGATATGCATGGCGCCGGAATCGTTTGTGAGGTAAGCGATACAGGCTGCGGCGCGTTCGATATACTCCTCGAGGCTCGTCTGACCGGCGAAATTCCGGATTTCCAGACCATTGAGCCGGATCTGCGCGGCCACGGAGGCGCAGAGTTCCCGCTCGGAGTCCGACCCGAACAAAGCGACTGCCGAACCGGTTTCAGCCGCCACTCTTGACGCGGCAGCAGCGAATCGCTCGGGCCACCATCGCTTGGCTGTGCCATACGCCGCGCCCGGGCTGACGCCGATCACCTTTTCGATTCCCTCATTCTTGAACCGGGAAAGACCTTTCTCCTTTGCCCTCGGGGCGCCTTCGAGTCTGATGAATGGCTGCTCCGGCATTTGTTCGAGCCAGCCTGCCAAACGGATCAGTTCCAAGTAGTAAAAGCTTTCGTGTGGCGGCAACAAACCTCTTGCCGGGACCCGGAAGGCGTCGGTCAACAGAGGACCCCTCGCGTCCCTGGCGTAGCCGATGCGGCGAGGAATACGAGCCAACCAAGCAATGAGTGCGGCGTCGAAGGCGTTTTGCAGGAGAACCGCGCAATCGAATTGCATCTCACCCAGCGCGCGCGCAGTCTTCAGCCGTTTCCTCAGACCCTTCACCCCAGCGCCCGGCTGGTACGAAATGATCTCATCGGCAAAGGGTTCGTGGCGGTAGAGTCCAGCTACCCACGGCCTGGCCAGAATCGAGATGTGGGCGTCTGGGAAACGCCGCCGGAGCGCACTGAGAGCCGGCAGACTCATCACGGCATCGCCAACCCAATTTGTCGCCCTGACCAGGAGTCGCACCTCTTCAGCGTAGATCACCGCCTAGCGGCTTGGTGGTGCGAAATGGTGGAAGTTCACGGTACTTCGCCGGGTTCAACGACAATCGTGGTAAAGTCAATACATTCAAACAATCAAGTATGAATAAAACACAGCAGGTTGAGTCTCCAACCTCAGTCCTGGAGGCGAGTTCCGGGAATTTCTTCCGCTACGATGGCCCGGCTGGAACGGTGGTGTTTCTTGTGGCGCTGCCATTGTGCCTGGGCATCGCTCTGGCATCCTCGGCGCCGCTATTTTCCGGCATCATCGCCGGCATCATCGGCGGGCTGGTCGTGTCGCTTCTATCGGGTTCACATGTCAGTGTGAGTGGCCCCGCGGCTGGTCTGGCGGTGATTGTGGCGACCGGTATCGCGACGCTCGGATCGTTCCGAGCGTTTCTCACAGCGCTGGTGTTGGCCGGAGTCCTGCAATTCCTCTTGGGTACGGTCAAAGCCGGCGTGATCGCTCAGTACGTGCCCAACTCGGTGATCAAGGGAATGCTGGCTGCGATCGGCATACTGATTATCCTGAAGCAGATTCCACACGCACTGGGCCGGGATAAGGACTGGGAAGGCGACTTGACCTTTTTTGCCGTCGGGGGCGAAAACGCGCTGACCGACATCGCCGCGGCGGTCATGAGCGCGAGTCCGGGAGCGGTCGTGATCGCGGCGGTTAGCCTCGCCGTATTAGTCCTGTGGGACAAATGGGCCAAATCGAACAAATTCTTCAAGCTCATTCCAGGCGCGCTGGTGACGGTCCTGTTGGGGATCGGCTTGAATCAGGCGTTCGGCTTCGTTGCCCCGGCATGGAAACTCACCGATCCGCAGCACCTGGTCACCCTACCGGTGGCCGATTCCTTACAGGGCTTCTTCTCCAACTTCATGCTGCCGGACTTCAGCCTCATTACGCAGAAGGCGGTCTGGATCACAGCCTTTACGCTGGCAATCGTGGCCAGCCTGGAGACGCTGCTTTCGCTCGAAGCGGCGGACAGACTGGATCCTTACAAACGCATCTCTCCTCCAAATCGTGAACTGCTGGCTCAGGGGGTGGGCAATTTCCTCTCTGGGATGATCGGGGGGCTGCCGATCACCTCGGTGGTGGTCAGGACGTCGGCGAACGTGTATGCGGGCGCGCGGACCAGGATGTCGGCGTTTATTCACGGTGTGCTCTTGTTCGGATCCACACTGCTGATCCCAGGGTTATTAAATCTGACGCCTTTGGTGAGCCTGGCAGTGGTGCTTCTGGCGGTAGGTTACAAGCTGACCAACGTGGACCTTTACAAGAAGATGTACCGAGACGGTCTGCATCAATTTCTGCCGTTCATCGTCACCGTGGCGGCCGTTGTCTTCACGGATCTGTTGATGGGCGTAGTCATCGGTCTCGCCGTTGGCTTGTTCTTCATCATCCGCGAGGATCACCATGAGGCCATTTCCGTGGTGAGCCAGGACAACAACTACTTGATGCGCTTCAACAAGGACATGACATTCGTCAACAAGAGCGAACTTCGCAGCAAGCTCCGGAAGCTGCCGGCTGGGTCCCATGTGCTGGTCGACGGGAGTAAGGCGCTCTACATCGACCATGACATCTACGAGGCGCTGGAGGATTTTCAGCAACTGGCGCCCTACAAGGACATCACCGTGGAACTGAAACACATGGAGAGCCGGTTCGCGCCGGCGAAGAGGTAAACCATGGAAAGCTACAAGAAACTGCTGCTCGCCAACAAGGCGTGGGTCCAGGACCGTCTGAGCGCCGACGCGCACTTCTTCGACAAGCTGGCTGAGGGCCAGCAACCGGAATTCCTCTGGATTGGCTGCTCGGACTCCCGGGTTCCGGCCGAAGAGATTACCGGGACCGAGCCCGGCGAGCTTTTCGTTCACCGGAATATCGCGAACCTCGTCGTGCACACCGACATGAACATGCTCAGCGTGCTGCAGTACGCGGTTGAGGTGCTGAAGGTGAAGCACATCATTGTCTGCGGCCATTATGGCTGCGGGGGCATCAAAAGCGCCCTGTCGCGGAAGCCGCTGGGATTGATCAACCGCTGGCTTCAGCACATCAAGGACATTTACCGGCTCCATGACCGGGAGTTGGAGGCCATCGGCGATCCGAAGGCGCGGTTTGATCGTTTCGTCGAGTTGAATACGATTGAGCAGGTGCAGAACCTCGCTCAAACATCCATTGTCCAGCGAGCGTGGAATTCGATGAACCAGCCGACGCTTCATGGCTGGATCTACGACCTGCACAACGGCATTCTCAAGGAACTCGCCATGATGTCGCCAGGAACCAAACTGGAAGAGATCTACATGTTCGACTACGGCGACGACCAAAGCTCCGTGCCCGGCAAGGGCGAAAGGTGAAGCTACACTGGTGGTAGGGGCTACAGGCTCCTGGCTACCACATGGGCATCTTCTACTCCCGGCCTGAACTCATCGCCGCGCGCGCGGTCTGGAAGCGTGAAGGCAAACGGGTTGTCTTCACCAACGGCTGTTACGACATATTGCATCCGGGACATATCCGGTTGCTGGAACAGGCGCGCGGACTGGGCGACTTGCTGATCCTCGCCCTGAACAGTGATGCCAGTGTGGCGCGGATCAAAGGTCCGAAACGGCCGCTCATCAGCGAAAAAGACCGAGCCGATCTGGCGATTGGGCTCGAGGCCGTGGACGCGGTCACGCTGTTCGACGAAGACACGCCCAGGGAACTCATCGCGGCCGTATTGCCCGACGTTCTTGTAAAGGGCGCCGACTGGTCGCATTTCGTTGCCGGGCGCGAAGAGGTGGAAGCCGCGGGCGGCGAAGTGAAGCTCATCCCCCTTGAAAAGGGCTACTCGACCACTGCGACGGTGGAGGAGATCCTGGCGCGGCGCAAGCCGGCGGGCTGACGGCGGTGATCAATCCAGCAGTCAGGGAAAAGTTCCACGCCGTCGCCCGGCATGAAGCCTTTCAGGAACTAGTTCGCCGGTACAAAGGCGGCGGCGCTCCACTGAGCCGGCTGAGCGGTCTGACCCTGACGGCGAAGGCCCTGTATCTGACTCTTCTTTGGGAATCGTTGCAGACGCCGATGCTCGTGGTTGCCGCCTCAAACCGGGCTGCTGAACAGTTGGCGGCGCTGCTCGACGCCTTCCACTCTCTGCTGATTCCGCCGGCCGGAGCTTCCAGGCCCATCCTGCTGCCCGCTTTCGACGTCTTGCCTGGTCAGGGCTTGTCGCCGCACACCGAAATCAAGGAGCAAAGGGCGGTCGGGCTGTACAGGATGGCCACCGCGCGCTGTTCCATCGCTGTAGCGGCGGTCCCGGCGGCGCTTTGGCGATGCGAGCCCGCCTCTTTCTACAGGCAATTAGCCGTGACAGTGCGCGCAGGAGACGAGATCGGCCTCGAAGAATTGGCGGCGCATCTGGAAAGTGTCGGCTACACTCGCCGGGATCCCGTTCAGATGGAAGGCGAGTATTCCGTCCGCGGCGGCATCTTTGACGTCTTCCCCGCCGAATCGCATCAGCCGGTCCGGATCGAGTTCTTCGGTGACACTATCGAAAGTCTGCGACGTTTTGATCCCGAATCCCAGCGCTCGGTCCTCAAGATCGAAGAAGCGGCCCTTCTGCCCCTGGAAGAGACGCCGAGGACCTCTGCCACGCTTAGCGAGGCGGCAGAACTGGCCGCTGTGCGTGACACGGCCCTTGGAGAGGCATTCCCCGGGTGGGAATTCTACGCTGCGATGCTGCGCGAACGGCGCAATTCGATCGAGGATCTTCTTGATGCGCCGCTCGTGGTGTGGGACGAGCCGGAGGAACTCGCCGCAGCCAGTGACAGGCTGTGGAAACGGCTCGACTCGGGGGCGCTCGGCGGCGTGGACCCGGCGAAACTGTGGTTCCGCTGGGGCGAATGGTCATCTCATTCGCCGGTGAGGCGCCTGCTTGAATTGAGGGAGCTTGCGCTGGAAGGCGAACAGAGGTCCGATCTTCCACCACTCGAAATCCACTCCCGCCAACCGGTCGCGTTTCACAACAACATGCAGGCGGCGGTGGGCGAGGCCAGGTCGCTGGTGGAGCAGGGCAACCGGGTGATGTTTTTCGCCCCTGCGCAGGGCGAAGTCGAACGGCTGGCCGACATCTTCGCAGAATACTCGCTGCCTTTCCAGTTGGGCATTGAACTGAAAGGATCCACGCCTGCATACCTCTCCGAGCGGGCGTACATGGGATCTGGTCTGGCCAACGTTTACGTGGTGCAGGGCCAGGTTCCCCGCGGCGTCGTTTTGCCCGAGTCCAAACTAGCGTTGATCGGCTATGAGGATCTCTTTGAGGTCGCCTCCGGCATGGAAGCTCCGTCGCGGCGCAGCCACGTGGCTCTGTTCAGCCCCGACAGCCTCGACCTGAAGCCGGGCGATTATGTTGTTCACACCCAGCACGGCATCGGACAGTACATCGGCATCAAGCAGATTCCAGGCGAGGCAGGCTTTGAGGACTTTCTGGCGGTGGAGTATGCCGGCGGCTCGAAGCTCTATGTGCCGCTGACAAGGCTCGACCTCATTCAGAAGTACCGGGGCGCCGGCGATGCCGCGCCGTCGATGGACAAACTGGGCGGCGTAACCTGGGCCAAAACCAAGTCGCGCGTGAAGGCGCGCATGCGCGACATGGCCGAGGAACTGCTCAAGCTGTACGCCGCCCGCCGCGCGGCCGAGGGCTTCAGCTTCTCGCCCGATTCAAACTGGCAGCGGGAATTCGAGGACAGCTTCGAATTCGTCCCCACCCGCGACCAGGTGCAGGCCGCCGCTGAGATCAAGCGTGACATGGAAAGCCCTCATCCCATGGACCGGTTGCTCTGTGGCGACGTGGGATTCGGCAAGACCGAGGTAGCCATGCGTGCGGCGTTTAAGGCCCTGGGAGACGGAAAGCAGGTGGCCGTGCTCGCGCCCACCACAGTGTTGGCTTTCCAGCATTACGAGACGTTCCGCCGCCGCTTCCAGGCCTTTCCCGTGCGCGTCGAATTGCTGAGCCGGTTCCGCCATCCGAAGGAGATTAAGCAGACGCTCGAAGACCTGGCGGCCGGAAAGGTCGACATCGTGGTTGGCACGCACCGCTTGCTGTCCAAGGATGTCGTCTACCCGGACCTCGGTTTGTTGGTCATTGATGAGGAGCAGCGCTTCGGCGTTCGCCACAAGGAACGGTTGAAGCAATTGCGCCACAACCTGGATGTGCTGACCATGAGCGCCACGCCGATCCCGCGAACGCTCCACATGTCGCTGCTCGGCTTACGCGACATGTCAGTAATCGAAACTCCTCCGAAGGACCGATTAGCCGTCCAAACCGTGGTTGCCCGCTTCAACCAGGACCTGATCAAGACGGCGATCGAGCAGGAGATGTCCCGCGGAGGCCAGGTTTATTTCATCCACAACCGCGTGGAGACGATCTGGAGCCGCGCCGCGGAAGTTCAAAGCTGGATGCCCAACTGCCGGGTAACGGTGGGGCACGGGCAGATGGGCGAGGAGGCCCTCGAAAAGGTCCTGCTGGGCTTCATGCGCCACGAGTCCGACGTCTTCGTGGCCACCACCATCGTCGAGAACGGCCTGGATATCCCGCGCGCCAATACGATCATCATCGAGAATGCCCAGAACTACGGCCTGAGCGAACTGTACCAGTTGCGCGGACGCGTCGGCCGGTCCAACCGCCGCGCCTACGCCTATCTAATGATCCCGCAGGACGGTGAACTCACCGAAGTGGCCAGAAAGCGGCTGGCCGCGCTCAAGGAGTTCTCCGATCTCGGAGCCGGGTTCAAGATCGCCGCGCTGGATCTCGAACTGCGGGGAGCAGGCAACCTGTTGGGCGGAGAACAGCACGGCCATATCGGCTCGGTGGGCTACGAAACGTACTTGAAGTTACTGGATGAGACGGCTCGTGAACTGCGCGGCGAGCCTGTCGCGGCCGAGGTGCATTCAACCCTCAATCTCGGCCTCGACATCCGGATTCCCAATGCCTACATCGCCGATGAACAGCAGCGGTTGCGTGCCTACAAGCGAATCGCCGATGTCACCGATCCGGCCAAGGCCCAATCTCTGGTCGAGGAACTCCGCGACCGGTACGGCGATCCGCCCGAGCCTGTCCGTCGTCTGGTCGAGTTCTCATGCTTGAAGACGCGGGCCGAGCGCAGCGGTATCGAAATGATCGAGAAACGCGGACAATGGGTGAACATTAAGTTCCATCCCGCGGCACAAGTGGATCCGAACGCGTTGATGCGGCTGGTCAGCCTGACTTCAGGCGCCCAGTTCACGCCAGCCGGGATCCTGCGGCTCCCATTGCTGGATGGCGCGGCTGATCCTGGCAGACTGCTCGACCACTTGGATGCCATCATCAAGTCGCTTTCCCCCACGGCCTGAATCCAACCCCCTGCGCTGGGTGATAATGACAATATGACGACTTGTGCCCGCGCTCTGACGCTCACATTCGCCCTGCTCGGCGTCGTGTCCGCCCAGCAGTCCGCCCCGTCCCGGCCGCCGGCGCCGGCGCCCGCTAAAGCGGCCGCGACGATGGTGGAACAGATTATCGCCAAGGTCAACGGCGACATCATCACCCGCAGCGAGTACGAACAGGAATTGAAGACCGTGGAAGCGCGACTGCGAGGGGCCAACCTTCCAGCGGACCGGCTCCAGGCTGCTGTGGAAGAGCAGAAGAAGAACACGCTTCGTGATCTGATCGACCAGCAGTTGCTTGTGCAAAAAGGCAAGGAGTTGGATGTCAACGTCGACGGCGAAGTGACCAAGTACCTCGCGAGGATTCAGAGCGAGAACAAGATCGCCGATCCCGACAAGTTTCAGGCGTGGATACGCGAAGCCACCGGCATGTCATATGAAGACTTCCGCTCCGACATCCGCGATAGGATGCTCACCCAGCGAGTCATCAGCAGTGAGGTTAGCTCGAAGATCAACATCCCACGAGCCGACGTTGAGAAATACTACAACGAGCACAAACAGGAATTCATCCGCAAGGAACGCATCTTCCTGCGCGAGATCCTAGTGAACAACCCCACCAAGGACGCGGCTGGATGGGCGGCGGCGGAAAAGAAGGCAAAGGATCTCGTCGCCAGGGCGCGCAAGGGAGAGCGTTTCCCTGAACTGGCCCGTGATAATTCCGATGCCCAAACTGCGGCTGAAGGCGGAGCTATTCCGCCCATGGAGCGCGGCCAACTGAGGGAGGACATCGAGAAAGTGGTTTGGGACCAGCCCAAAGGGTTCGTCACGGATCCGATCAAGCTCGATAACGCTTACCTCATCGTGCGGGTGGATGAACAGCACAAGGAGGGTCAGGCTTCGCTTGAGGAGGTCGAGAACGAGATCCGTGAGAGGCTCTACAACCCGATCTTCGAGCCTAGAATCCGCCAATATCTGACTGAACTGCGCCGCAACGCGTTTCTCGAAATCCGCGACGGCTATGTCGACACCGGTGCTGCGGCTGGCAAGAGCACAGCCTGGAACGATCCCGCTCTGCTGCGGCCCGAAACCATCACCAAGGAAGAGGTGGCGGCTCAGGCGCGTAACCGGAGGCTTCTGTGGATGTTCCCAATCCCAGGGACCAAGACCACTGGCGAGGGGATTAGCACCAGTAGATAGCAGTCTCAAAGCCAACTGACTGGACAACAACATCCAGGATATCAACCGAATGAAGAGTCCCAATATCGCCGATCTTGAACCGCGCCAGCAGATCACCGGTCTTTTTCTGGTGCAGTCGAAGGAAGTGCGCCAGAAGAAGACCGGCGAACCCTATCTCTCCCTTCAACTGATCGACCGCACAGGCGATATCGACGCGAAAATGTGGGATGGCGTCGCCGACATTGCCGACTCCTTCAACCGGGACGACTTCGTACGAGTCAAGGGCGAGACGCAGATCTACCAGAACCGTCTGCAATTGACCGTCCACCGCATCACGAAGGTGGACGACCGGGAAGTGGATCTGGCCGACTTCCTGCCCGCCTCAAAAAGGAATCCGGACGAGATGATGGCCGAACTACTCGGCTACGTCTCGCAGATGCGTAACCCGCACTTAAAGGCCCTCAACGAGGCGATTCTAGGCGACCCGCGAGTGGCGGCCGCATACAAGAAGGCGCCTGCCGCCAAGAGCATTCACCACGCTTGGCTCGGCGGCCTTCTCGAACATGTGCTGTCACTCGCCAGCCTCGCCAAACTGACCGCATCGCACTACCCCGGCATCGACGCCGACCTTTTGATGACCGGCGTTATACTTCATGACATCGGCAAGATCTATGAGTTGAGTTACGAGCGTAGTTTCTCCTACTCAAGCGAGGGACAGTTGCTCGGCCATATACAGATCGCATTACGTTTGATCGGGGATAAGCTTGCATCTCTGCCGGGCTTCCCCGCACGTCTGCGCAACCTCGTCGAACATCTGATTCTGAGTCACCACGGCCAGCTCGAGTTCGGATCACCCAAACTGCCCTCTTTCCCCGAGGCGCTGCTGCTGCATCATTTGGATAACATGGATTCGAAGATGGAAGCGATGCGGGCGGCAATTGAGAAGGAACGTGCCATGCCAGGCGACTGGACCGGCTTCGTTTACGCGCTCGACCGCCAGGTGCTGGACAAGGACAAATACCTGAATCCGGCGCCTCCTGCCCCCCGCCCATCGTCGAAACCGGAAGCCCGGCCCTCGACCGCCATGGCGCAAAAGCTGCAAATGCTGGGCGATCTGTTCGCGGAGGACAAACCTTGAGACGTGGACGCGCCGCTCGCGACATCCCCCCTCCCTTGGAACTCGAGTGCCTGCGCGCTCTTTGGACTCTGGGCGAAGCCAACGTCCGCGCCGTCCGCGAGCAACTGGCGCCGAAACGGCCTCTCGCTTACACCACCGTGATGACCATGCTGGATCGCCTTGCGCGCAAGCAGGCTGTCTCCCGCAAAAAGGCAGGCCGGTCGTTCGTCTATACTCCGCTGATCACCCGCGAGGACATACGTCAACTGGCCATTCGCGAGCTGGTCGACACTCTGTTTGACGGCTCCAGGGAATCGCTGGCCGCTTACCTGGCCGGCGAGTCGGCGGTTATTCCGCCCATCACCATCGAGGTCGAATCCGGCGCTGCTGATCAACGGCTTGATGAGACGCTTCTATAGCAAGCGCCTTTCTTTGGATCCCGAACCGCGTCCGCATCCTACCAGCGGACACCGCGACTCGCCATTTCTTCCATGGCTTGTGCCGCGCCGGTAAACTGAACGGCGTCGATCCCGTGACGCCGGGCGCCTTCGGCGTATTCCGCGATGTCGTCGGTGAAAAAACACTCTCCAGGCTGGCAGCCGGCGGCGCGGATGGCTGCTTCATAGATGGCTGGCAGCGGCTTCATTGCCCCCACCTCGTGGCTCAACACATAGGCGTCAAAGTGCGACAGAATCGAATACCGCTGTCTCAGGCCGCGGAAGTGCATCGCATTGGTGTTCGACAGCAGGACCGTCCGGTGGTTCCGCCGGATGCCCTCGACGACCTCCTCCGGCATAATGGTCCCTGGCAGGAAGACCGAGAACCAGATCTCTTCAAATCGCTCGTGAGGAATCGAGGTCCCGAGCATGTTCTGCGTCCGCGTTTCGAACTCCTGCTCCGAGATCTGCCCGGATTCGAATTCGCTGGCGATCCCGCTTGCATGGAACCGCCGGCGGACCTCATCAACCTCCAGGCCGGAGATCTCGCTCATCGTCCGGTAGCCGCGCATGAAGTCGAAATCCACCAACACGCGGCCCAAATCAAAAATCACGGTTTTGATCACACTTCAATTGTAGACTCCGGCCTCGTCGTGAGCTGCGACGTGCAATAATGGCCAGCGATGTGCAAACAGCTTCCGGCCAAGTACCTCTGGTTCGTTCTGCCCGCGGTGGCCATGATGCTCGGCTGGGGTCTTCGCGGCTTCATCGGCGGCGGACCTCTAGGCGCAATGATTCCTGGCGCGATGACGGCTCTGACGATTGCCATCCTGCTCGGACTGGATGAAGCGGATACGGCCCTGCTGGCCGCCTTCGGCGCTGTCGGTGTGGGATTCGGCGGCCAAATGACTTACGGCCAGACAGTCGGCCTCGCCTTCAAGCCGGAGACCTTCTGGTGGGCGATCCTCGGCTTCTTCATCAAGGGGGGGATCTGGGGATTCGTGGGCGGGGCCGTCATGGGAGCGGCCATCGAGCGGCGGCGGCTCGCCTGGACGCCGAAGTTCGTTTGGTCGGGGTTGGCGCTGATGACGGCTGCTGTCTGGATCGGCTGGAAACTGATCAACGAGCCTAAGCTCATCTACTTTTCCAACCGTTTGGACAAGCCCCGTCCCGAAATCTGGGCAGGCTTGCTGCTGGGCGGGCTGGCGTTTCTCGCCTGGATGGCCCGCGGCGAGGCTCGCCGGACCATGTGGACCTACGCTCTTTGGGGTGGTCTCAGCGGCGGCATCGGTTTCGCTTCCGGCGCATGGATCCAGGTCGCCGGGCGCGCCGCCTGGCCCGAACCGGGCATCGATTGGTGGAAGATGATGGAATTTACCTTCGGCGTGCTCCTCGGACTCGGCTACGGCATCGCCGCCTGGCAGACCCGGCGTGATCCCGGCCCGGCCTGGGAATCGCGACCAAACGAACCCTTCTGGAAGGTCCTGATTGCCGTTATCATCTTATGCCTCATAGGGATAGGGATTGAGTACATGGAAACGACCAAGTACAATTACTCGATCGCTGGCGCAATCCTGCTGGCTGCGGCGCTGCACTCGGGTATGCTCGCGCGCCAAACCGCCATCACCGTCACCTTCGCTGCCTTTGGCCTCGACTTGCTTGAGAACAAACCCGACCTCGGCATCCCTGGGCTGGTCTGTGTCATTTTTGCCACAGCCATTGTCGCGTGGCTGGCCGAACGCTGGCGTCCGGCACTGCAATTGTTCGTCCTGCTCACGGTCACAGCAACAGCCGACGCTTTTCTGAAATCCTATCTTCCGGGCAAGGGCGCGCCTTCGTTGCTCACCCAGGGGATCTTTCTGGTTTCGGCGCTTATCTGTGTCTGGCTTGCCCGCCGTGCGAAGCTTGAGTCTGAGGGTTGATCAAGACACACAGATTCCGGTTCCAGCCCACCCGGGACTTGTGTTAGCTTTGCCCTAAGCACTCGCGAAAGGATATTCCATGGCACACTTTTCACGCCGGGACTTTCTCCGGACCACTGCCGTCGCCGCCGGATCGATCGCCGCCGGGCCGCAAGCGTTCGCCGCCAAGCGGTCGGCCACAGATTGGGTTGAACTGGGCAACACGGGCGTTAAGGTCACCCGTCTCGCCTTCGGCACAGGCACCTTTGCAGGCAAGATCCAACGCGGCCTCGGTCAGGCCGAATTCACCCGCTTGGTCCGCTACGCCTACGACCGCGGGATCCGCTTCTTTGAATCCGCCGACAGCTATGCCGAGATGCACGAGATGCTGGCTGAAGCGCTCAAGGGAATTCCGCGCGACACTTACCGGCTGATGACGAAACTCCGGGCCAGGAGCGCCGAAACGCCGCAACAGACAATCGACCGGTTCCGCAAAGAGATGAATTCGGAGTACCTCGACATCGTCCTCATTCATTGTGTCCGCACGCCGGACTGGCCCGAGACCTTCAAGCCGTTGCGCGACGGCATGTCGGAGATCAAGGAGAAGAAGACGATTCTGGCCCACGGCGCTTCATGCCACGGATTGCTGCCGTTACGCGCCTTCCAGGCGAACACCAACTGGCTGGATGTCGCCCTGCTGCGCGTCAATCACGACGGCACCAAGATGGATTCGCTCAAGATGACCGATACGGACGACAAGGGCGACGTGCCGGAAGTGGTTTCGCACATCGCCAAGATCCGCCAGGGCGGCACGGGCATCCTGGGGATGAAACTGATCGGCGAAGGCGCCTTCAAGACGCCTGAACAGCGGGACGCCTCAATCAAGTTCGTGATGAAACTCGGAACCGTCGACTCCGTGACGATCGGCTACAAGTCGACCGCCGAGGTCGACGAGGCCATCGAGCGGATCAACACGCACCTGAACTCTTAGCTCAGTAGTTCAGCCGGGAAGCGAAGTCCCGCGCCAGCTGATCCGCTTCAGCCTGCGGCAAACCGCGGATGCCGGCCATCCAGGCGCCTTTCGAGAACAGAAAGACATCGACTCCCGAGTCCTGTCCGGCGTAGCCTCCGAAATGGGCGATGAACTTAGGATCGGTCAGCGTCTTCTTGTACGCGAACATCATTGAAGCAGGTTCGGCTTCATTCCGGCACTTGATCAGGAAGAGCTCAAACTGCTTGGCTCCACGCCTGTAACGGGCGATATTGCCGCCAGCGAGGAATTCCTTGCCGTACAGCGGGTCGGCGCTCTGGACAACCTCCAGGCGTCCCTCGGCGGGAAATCGCATATCTTCGGGCGCGGGAGCAACACGCTTCGGAGCTGGCTTGGCAGGCTCCTGCTTGGCCTCAGGCGAGCCGCCGCATCCGGTCAGCAGGGCCGCGGCTGTGATGACGACAAATAGGATTCGCACGTCCAAATCCTATCATCTGCCAGGGACCGGCGGCACTGACCTCTCAAAGAGGTGAGGCCCTGAGGTTTTGGGGTCTCAGGGCCTCTGTCAGAGGGGCAATGCGAAGGGCTGGGTCCCTTCGCTGGGATGCATGAAGTCAATAGAATGACTTGCTAGTTGGGAACATTATGCCTTACAGAGCCGATTGTCTGCAATACGAAATCTCGTCTCCCGCCGCAAATTAGTACTAAGGGCGGAAAAGGTTCTCCAAAAGGGTGAGGCCCTGAGGTTTTGGGGTCTCAGGGCCTCTGTCAGAGGGGCTATGTGAGGATCTGGGTTTCCTCACTGGGATGCATGAAGTCGATGACGACTTATTGAGTTGCTCTCATTATGTCTTGCAGGTCCGAATGTCCGCAACTAATTTATTGTAATAGTTTCTTAACCTTTTAGTCCTGTCTTGATAGCCTCACCGGAGAGTGAAAACATACACGCCGGGATCCGTTAACCGGAACGTGAACGCGCCCTCCGTGGCAGGCTTCGCTTCCTGGCGTGAGCAGGTTACCGGTCTCCCTCTCATTGCTTCGGGCAACTCTACGATCGCGCTCACACCCGGCGGGACACTGACTTCGAGCCTGACTCTCAGCGGTTCCCAGTTCACCCAGACCGGCCCCTTCGGCGTCACCGTGTGTCCACTCACAAACGGCAGCCCGCCATCGTCGGGAGCAATTTTCAGCTTTGCGCCGCCCGGCTCGGCGATGTCGACGCCAAGCAAAGAGTCATGGAGCCACAGCAGCGGTACCGCGCCCCAGCCGTGCGAGCCGGTCTCGTCGCCCGGTTGAGCCGTGTTGATCTCGCCGTCCTTTAAGCCGAGATCATCCCGGCTCACCCAGTACTCCGGCAACGGTCCGCCGTACGGGCCCTGGAGTGCGGCGGGGGTTGGATTGCGCGGGTGGCCGGGCAGATATGGCGCGTAGCGTTCAAGCAAGTGCGCGACGGCCCGCTTGGTCAAACCATTCATGGAAAGGCTGCGCAATGAGCGGTAGGCGAATGTTGGGTTGTTCCACCGGATCAAGCCCGCCGGCGGCGACCCATCGGGCGCGGGATAGGCGTAATCCAGCGCTGCGCGCGCCTGCTCACGACTCAGTAAACCAGCGAGAATCGCCATGGCTTGGCCGGCTTGGCTATAGCCTCTTTCCATTGCCGGATTGCTGGAATCATACCGGTCGCCCACCAGCGCCGGACGCCCCCCTGAGGCCTGCACTACATGATGCTGCCGGAAGGCTTGCGCCATCTTTGCGGCCATTGTTTCCCAACTGGATGCCTGTTCCGCTTTGCCGGCCGCCCGCGCCATTTCGGCCGACCAGCGGAGCCGGTCGATCATGAAAGGCGTGACGATGCCGCTGGATTGTTGCGCGCCCCGGACCCGCTCACCGACGCGGATATCCGCAAAGACGCGAGGAGTCCGCCAGATGCCATCCTCTCCCACGCGGGCGAGCGCATCGGTCCAGAATCGCTCCAGCGCGCCCCAGTAGCGTTCGATGAGTTCGGTCGAGCCGGTCCAATAGTAGTCGTCGTAGAGCATCGCCACCCACTGAACGGCCCAGTCATAGTTGGCCGGAAAGGCAGGGAAGTTCGACGGCGGAAAGGAATGAAAACCGCCCTTCGGGCCTTCGCTTTCGACATAGTGACGGAGCATGGTCCGGCGCAGTCTCCAGTCGCCGAACCACCGGCTGGCGATCAACGCCCGCACGCGCGAGTCTTCGATCCACTGGCCGTCTTCACGCCCAGTGGTGTCGACATAGCCGTCGCTCATCGTCACCTCGGCGTGAATCAATCCAAGTTTCACGATTTGGGCGATGCGTTCATTGCCGCATTCGAAACCGCCTGCCACCGGCGCGGGGTACTGTGATTTGATCAGTCCTACATCGTTGAAAACCACCCGTCCACTGGCCGGGAAATACACCTGAACCGCCAGCCAGCGCGCCGTGCGCTCGTCCGGCAACTCGACCCGCTGCTTGCCAGCTCGCGTGATCAACCGGTCGCCGTACCCCTTCCCCACAATGCCCTCCGTATCGATCCAGCCGTTCTCCTTGACATGCGCGGCGCCTGAGTAGAGCGACCGCGCAATCTCGCCATAGCCAAAATCGATGACCGCGCCGGGCAGGGAACTCTCAATGTCGATGAACGGGTAGCCGTGCACCGGACGGTGAAAATCGAAGGTGATGTAACGCCACTGGCCCGCCCCGCCATCAATCACCACAGGCTTGTCCGACATCAACGCCGAAGCTGCCGCGGTGGCCGCGCTGTCTGGCCGGTAAACCGCCGAACGAATTCCTGCGGCCATCGAAAACGGGTCTTTCAAATCAGGTTCAGGCCGGCCGACTGATCCGGCGGCGAGCACCGACTCGGGTCTCACAGGATACTCTCTTTGTCCTTCCGTTTCGACTGGCGCGGGCTTCGCCGGCCACGGCCCGTCTGTCATAACCACGGCCGGTTTCCAGGCTGAATCGTCGAAACCGGGCGCATGAACCGTCTCCGGCAGGAGATCCCGGCCGTCAGCGACAACGGGATAGCGAATACGCGCATGGGTGTTCAACCCGACCACCTGGCGCGAATGGGCCAAGTAGCCCGGCGCGGTGATCCAACGCCAGGTAGAATCGCTCGTCACCCACGGACTTTCCACGTAGAGGCCGGCGTGCCTGTTCGCCGAGCGTTGAAAGGTGATGATCGGACCCCAGTTGTGGTGCAGCACGACGACTACATTCTGGCCGGTCTTCAGATACGGTCCAGCCTCGATCACCTCGGCCGTGATCCGCTCCTCGTGGTAGCGCGTGACCTTGCGCCTGACGACATGGCCGTTGATCCAGACCTTCGCATTGCTATCGGCGGCCAGGTAGAGAGTCGCATCCTTGGGGCCGGAGGCTAGGTTTACCACCTTTCTGAAGTAAGTGAAGCGGTTCGCCGGGTTTGGCGGCTGCTCGCCTGTCCAGATCCATTCACCCGCCACTGCTGGAAACAATGCCAGGAATGTCAGCCCAGCGGCCAAACGAACCATTTTTGCGACTCCTGTCAGCTCGATTTGCAACCGGCAAGTCCACGCAGGCCAAGCCGTCCCCGTCTATTGAATCACCTTGACCATGCCAAGTGGATACCAGCCATCGGCATCACGGCCGGCGATAGCAAGCTTCACCTTCGGCTGGCGCGTCTGCGGATCAAGCAGCGCCACGGCGATCTCGTATTCGCCCGCCGGCATATCGGCCGGGACATAGGCAGAGCCGTCGTAGAGCGCGTCGCCGGGCAGCCATTTACGGATATCGGCGCCGGTCACGAAAACCTCGGTGCGCGACGCACCCTTCAAACGGACCGCCAGCGGGTAGTTCCTGTAGCATGGCGCCACGCCTTTGTTCTCCCACCACGACGTGAACTCCAGCTTGCCTTGCGGCTTCACCGCATCCGGATAAGTGAACTTGCGCAACACGAACCGGTAGCCCATCCGGTTCAGCCAGCGGTTCACGTTCGGCGTCCATTCGATTGGCACCGGCGACGATTTGGCGTTGAACGACGAAATGTGCCACTTGAGCGACTGGTCGATGATGTAGTCCACATCCCAGCCCTTGTCCTTCCATGTCTGCATCACCCAGCAGACTTCCAGGCTCACCGGCGCCCGTTTCCAGGCATCTTCCATGCCGAAGTTGATGATGCCTTGCGGGTAGTAGTCGAGCATGTGGTTCCAGTTCGGGTTGAAACCGCCCATGTCGCCAAGGCAATCCACCCGCCAGCCGACCGGTTTCCTCGACAGGCCGTACATGTTCGTCTTCCGGTCAGTGAGCAGCATGACCAAGGGCGTCTGCTCGAATGATTCCAGGTAGGCGTCCACCAGCGCTTCACGCGTGCCCTGTGTCAACCGTTCCGATCCCTCGCCCTCGCCCCATGCCCCGACAATCGACAGGTCAACGCTTTCCAGGTCTGGATGGCCGTCGTATCGCTTGCCAAAAGCCCGGATCATGTCGCCAAAGGCCTTGGCGTAGCGCGGGTCCTCCGGGTCGGTCCGCCACTTCTGAACTGGGAGTTTGCCAGTTTCGTCGCCCATCATCTGGCGGTACCAGTCCGGCACGTCGTCTTTCGGTGTGCCCGAACTGCCATAGGGGGCAATTCGGATCATGAGCGTTTGGCCGCGGGCGTGCGCGGTTTTGAGAGCGTTGTCGAACTGGTCCCAGGCGTATTTGCCGCGCTCGGGTTCGATGTAGCGCCAGTAAATGCGGAAGTAGGCGATGGATGTGTCGGGGTGGTCCTTGTTCTTCAGACTGCCCTTGAACTCCTGGTAGGCGATGGGGAATCCTTCGGTCCAGCGGACTCCTTCGTTCAGAGCGTCGCCGTTGAACCGCTGGAACGTCATGAAGCCGATGCCCGGATTGGTCAAGACATCATCGATCTCTTTCGGCCGCACGATCACTGGCGATTGCGCCAGCAGAGGCGCCAGAGTTGCGGTGGCCAGGAACGCCGCGATGATTCGTAGTGGTCTCATGTCATATTCCTAGGCGGCCACCGCCGGCCACAAGTCTGGGCTGGCGAGGGACACCAGTTAGCAGTCTACTCGCGGGGCAGCGGGAATTGGTATCCAGGGGATCGCTCGGCGGTGACTCAGCCACCAGCGGTGGGGCCATTTTCTTGAACTCCTGGCCGCTTGAACTGCATCTTCAATGAGGGCGGTCTTTTCTTTCTATGCGACTTCACGTATCAGCTCTATCCGTGTGTTTACTCGCAGGCGCCGTTTTGGCGCAGGATACCTCCGGAACAGGTTCAATCGCCGGCGTCGTCCGCGGCGTGCCACCCAATGAGATTGTCAAGGCTTGCCTGGCTGGCCGTGAACGCTGCGCGTTCACGGACGACAAGGGCATTTTCCGCTTCGACGGAGTCCGTGCAGGCGAGTACAGGGTTGAGTTGACAATTCCGGGCCGAGAGTCTGCGATGGCGGCCGATGTCGTTGTCCGTGCGGGTCTGGAGGCTAGCGTGGAGATCGTGGTGCCCACGCTGGAAGCCTTGCAGCAGTCCATTACTGTCTCCGAGTCTGTCTATGTGGCCCCTGAGGAAGTAAAAAACTCCGGCTATCTGGTTGATCCGGGCATCATTTTCAAAAGTGCCGCGGCGCTTCAGGACGTCTCACGCTACGTTCAGACTCTTCCAGGTGTCGCGATCGGCACGCAGGATTTCCGGAATGACATTATCGTCCGCGGCGGCAGTCCGCTCGAAAACCTCTACATCGTCGACAACATCGAAATTCCGAACATCAACGCCTTCGCCAATTTCGCCTCGGCAGGCGGCACAGTCAGCCTGCTCGACACGCAATTGCTTCAGGACGTCACCTTCCTGACTGGCGGCTACCCGGCGCCTTACATCAACCGGACCTCGGGTGTTCTTCAGGTCACGCAACGCGAAGGCGACCGGGAGCAATTCCGCGGACGGGCCACGCTCGGTTTCGCCGGAGCGGGCGGCATCCTCGAGGGACCCATCCGGAAGGAAAGAGGCTCGTGGATCGTTTCGGCAAGGCGGAGTTTTCTGGACTTCTTCACCGACGATCTGGGCTTTGGCGGCGTCCCTGTCGCATACTCCTTCAATGCCAAGGCGCTCTACGATCTGTCTCCCCGCGACCGCATCTGGGCGGTGAATGTCTCTGGAGTCGATCGAATCCGGCTCGGCCTCACCGAAGGGAAGAAGGAACTGGAAGAGGTAGACAACTTCGACATCCGTTACGAAGGATGGCGCTCGGCGACTGGATTCAACTGGCAGCGGCTGTTCGGCGCCAGCGGTGTGGGCATCCTGGGTCTGACACATTCCGAAGCCCGAATTGGTTCCACCGTCAAGGACCTGGTGCGCAACGGACTCCCGCCTGCCGGCGCGAACGTGGACGACATCATCGCAGCCGGCCCAGTGGTCTTCCGCGAGGATTCCCGCGAAGGTGAAACCACGCTCAAGTACGACCTGACAACCTACACTTCTGTGCTGGGTAAGGCCCAGGCCGGCGGGAGTTTCAAGGTTTTCCAAGTCAACTACGACACGGCCTCACCGTTCGGCAACGACTCTCCTTACGCAACCACGCCCGGCGTGAACCCCTTCATCCTCCGCCGCAACTTCACGGCTAACCAGACGGGCGGCTACTTGCAATCCACCCGCAACCTCGGTTCCCGCCTCAACGTCACTTGGGGCGCCCGTTTGGACAACTTCAACTACATTGGCCAGACCCGTTTCAGCCCGCGCGGAGGGCTCAGTTTCCGCCTGACTGATCGTCTTTCGTGGCGTGCCAGCTACGGCAGTTACTACCAGCAGCCCTTCCTCCTCTTCCTATCCGCCTTCGACGTCAACCGCGGCCTCGTCCCCCAGCGCGCCGACCATTACGTCACCGGCTTCGCCATTACGCCCAATTCCAGCCTGCGCATCACCGTCGAGGCCTATCGCAAGAACTACAAAGATTATCCGGTCTCGCTCCAGTTCCCCTCGCTGTCGCTCATCAACATCGGAGATACATTCAACGTTCGGGATATCCTCTTTCCTCTCACCAGTGCGGGCCGCGGCCGGGTGGACGGTCTCGAACTGCTGATTGAGAAGCGGTTCACCACCAAATGGTATGGACAGGCCAACTTCGCGCTGGCCAAGGGCAGGCACGCTGGACTGGACGGCATCCGGCGCCCCGGTTCGTTCGATTACCCCCGAATCGCCAACTTGACAGGCGGCTACCGCTTGAACGCGAAGTGGGAGTTCTCCATGCGGGCGTCTTACCTTGCCGGCCGGCCGTACACTCCATTCGATCTGCCTATGTCCACGGCCCAGCGGCGCGCCATCTTCGACCTGTCGCGTGTCAATGCCGAGCGGCTGCCGGACTACATCCGGCTCGATGTCCGCGCAGACCGGACGTTCACCATTCGAGACAGGAAACTGCTCGTCTTCATTGGCGCGCAGAATCTTCTGAACCGCACCAATGTAGCCGGCTACACCTGGAACCGGCGCTCCAACACAATTCAGGTGGGTGACCAGTTGGGGCTGTTTCCGAACATCGGCCTGGAATGGAGGTTCTGAACCGCCTCTTTTATGGAACCGAATACGCCGTCATCCGGTAGGTCAACCTCAATGGCTTGCCGGGTGTAAGTGTCACCGGCTCAAGCCCCGGATAGTTTACCGCCACATACCCGTAGTGCCGCAGGCACCAGCCGTTCGGGTATTTAGGATTGACTTCGGTGTCCTCGACGCGCAACCCGGCGCGGCGTCCGCCAAACTCAGCTTCCAACTCGGCCCACGGATGCGGAACCATATCGGAGTCTTTCGGCTCGACGCCCTTGTCGGACCGGATCACCGTCCCGGTCCGTGGCGCGAAACGTACGCCGAATCCGCCATAGCCCTTCACCTCACGGCCGCAAATCTCCACTGGCGCATCCACCGCCTCGAACGACAAGCCGATGACCATTTCCCTCCGCGCGGCCTTGGTCCTGTGAATTGTGATCTCGACCGTCTCTGTCACGGCCTTTCGCTCACCCACGAACCAGCCGTTCTCAACTGCCAGCACGGCGTCGTTCTGTCTGGCGCCGCGCTTGATCCAGCGGACGAATCGCTGGTGCATACCGATCACCGCCCAAACGTCGTGCGTTTGCCCGTCGAACTTGACGATGGGCCAACTCCAGCAGACGCCCCGGTGGTGCGGATGATCTTTCGGGAAATCGTCAGTGAGCGCCGTCCCGTCAGGCGCATACAGCGGATGAATATAGGACGACCGGCGGTACTTCGGATCCACGCCCTCGCCGAGCAGCATCCCGTGGTTGTAAACCAACGCCGGCCGGCCGTCTTCGACAATCTCTAAAGAGGCGTCTCCCACTTCACGAAACGTGAAAGGACTCTGGGATTGCGCCAGCAGCGGCCCTATGGCCGGCGCGGCGGCCGAAGCGATGAACGCCCGCCGCCCTAAGCCTTGCTTGTCCCGGATCATGCCGGCACAATCCTTTCCCGCGACTTGTCCCACTTCATGTACTTGCGTTGCTGTTGGGAGAGAATGCCGAACTGGCACGCCACAACGCCGTAGTAGCCCAGCATCACGTCGCACTTGAGCGGCTCGCCCACGCGGATGGCCCTGATCAGATTCAGCCAGTGCAACTCTGTGTCCTCGCCGCCAGTCTTGACGTGGACGACCTCTTTCACCTCCTTTTCGAACAGCTTCTGAGGCGTGATGGTGAAGCCGGTGCGGGTGAATTCGAGCGTCGCCTTGTGGCCGCGCAGCACGTGCGGCACGGGCGTGTCGTTAGCGAGCGACGAGATCAGCATCACCGTCGGGCCGCCCGGATAGTCCAGCATGATGTTAATCGTGTCGGGCACTTCGGCCGTGCTTGATGTGAACTCGAACTTGCCTCCATGCGCCGATCCGTACTCGGGAATCGTTAATCCCAAGGCCTTGATCAGCCGAGTCACGCGGTGGACGAAGAGCCCGGCAGGTACACCGCCCGAGTAGTCGAAATAGCGAATCCAGTTGAAATAACGTTCAGCGCTGAATGGGCGTTTGGGAGCCGGTCCCAAGAACAGGTCCCAATTGAAGTTGACGCCGGGCTTGATGTCCGGATCGACGGGCTTGAGCCAGTAGTCGTCGCGGTAATTGCGCGAGTAGTCGATCTGCGCGATGACGACCTTGCCCAGCGTGCCGGCTTTGACGTATTTATAGGCCGTCTCATACGAGTCGTCGCACATCCCCTGGACGCCCACTTGCAACTTGACGCCAGTCTCCTTGATCTTGGCGACGACCCGCTGGGCCTCTTCCACCGTGTGCGTCATCGGCTTCTCGACGTAGACGTGCTTGCCCGCGCTGGCCGCGTCGATGGCCATCTGGGCGTGAAGATGATCAGGCGTGGCGATCACCACCACGTCCACATCCTTGTTGGCGAGCAACTGGCGGTAGTCCTGGTACGGCTTTCCACCTGTGAGACGCGCAGCCTGTTGCGCCCGCTTATCGAAGACGTCGCAGACTGCGTTCACCTCGACCTTCTCGGTTTCCTTCAACTTCTGCAACGTAGCGATGTGCGCTCCCACGCCCCTGCCGCCACATCCGATGACACCCACGCGCAGCTTGTCTGCCGCCCCTTGCGCGGCGGCGAACGCCATCCCGCCTGCGAACTCTCTCCTTGAGATGTTGATCATGATGTCCTCCAAGCTGAAGGCTGAAACTCTGGCAGTGGAATGCCGGACAAGCTCCGCGGGGCGGGGCGCGCCATCAGGTCCACGGCTCGAATGCGAGTATACAGCAAAGCGGGACAGACGACGCCCTGAGGTGACTTGAACTCAGCCGGCTGCGCCAGCAAAGCCGTAAATGCACTCGAGGGAGCCTCGAGCCCCAATGCTGATGAGTTCCGAGAATAGCCACTTCCATATCGTCGCCGCACTCGATGAACGCCGCGCTCATGCAACCAATGAGGATGCACCTCAGATGCGTTTGGCGCCGTAGGCCAGGACCTCAACCTGCTCAACGGTCACCAGCACCGATGCTCCGGATTCAACCAACAAAGCATCGAGATCGGGCAGGAAAGCGCTCACCTTCTCCGACTTGTCGACAATCTCGACGATGATGGACATGTCCGAACTCAACTCCAAAATCTTGCTCGTATGCAATCGAGAGGACCGCCCAAAGCCCATTGGGCCGCGCAGCACCGTCGCGCCAGCCAGGTGCGCCTCCCTTGCTTTCTCGACGATGACCTCGTAAACCGGGCGGTGGTGATGCCGGTCGCTCTCGCCAACGAAGATTCGCAGCAGCGTAGCCTTGGTCATGGGTTCCATCCCTCAGTCCTCCTATTTCTGATTGAACATCGCCCCGGCGGTAGCGCCCACGAAGACCGCCGCCAGGCACAACACCAGTGACCCGGTTGCATTCAATCCCGCCAACAGCCATTCGCGGTCTTCGATCAATCTCAACGTCTCCAGGCTGAAAGACGAAAACGTGGTGAATCCACCGCAGATGCCCGCCGTCACGAACATGCGCAATTCCGGCCTAGCCACCAACCTTCCTTGATCGCCCGTCACTGTGGCGAAAAATCCGATCACCATAGAGCCAAGCACGTTGACAAACAGAGTCGCCCAGGGAAACGCAGTCAGACCCATCCGCCCCGCACCCACATTGGCGCCATAGCGTAACACTCCCCCCAGCGCCGCGCCCGCCGCCACCCAAAACCAGATCATCGAGCTTAGTTATCCTTTCAGTGTGATTATGACAAAGCCCCTTGCTCTGTTCCTGTTCGCATCCGTCCTTCACGCTCAAACCAGCGTCGAGCAACTGCTCTGGAACCGTCTCGAACACCGCATGTCAGCCTTCTCCGCCGAGGTCGACTGTGCGTTCGGCTATGCCGTCATCGACCTCACCTCCGGACGAAGACTCTCTCTGAATGGCGATGTCTCCTTCGCCCAGGCTTCGGCGATCAAGATCCCGATTCTGGTCACCTTGTTCGACGATGCCTCGTCAGGACGGCTAAACCTCGACGAAAGCGTGACTCTGACTGCCAAAGATGCCGTCGGCGGCTCCGGCGGGCTCCAGGACAAGCTCAAGACCTCCAGCCAGACACTAACGCTTCGTGAGCTCGCCTTGCTGATGATCCGCGATTCGGATAACACCGCAACCAACGTCCTCATCGCCAAAGTCGGCATGGCCCGCGTCAACGCCCTGATGACCAAGCTCGGTTTCAAGGCCACCCGATTGCGCCGCATCATGATGGATACGCCCGCCGCGCTACGTAACGAGGAGAACTCATCGACCCCGAATGAAATGGCCAGCCTCGCCGAGTTGATCTATCGAGGAAAGGTGGCGGGTTCGGCCGAGATCGTCGCGCTACTTAAAACCGTCAAGGCGGCCGTACGCCAGGCGGTTCCAGCGCAGGTCGAGGTTGCCTCCAAGCCCGGCGGCATCCCCGGAGTCCACACTGAAACCGCAATCGTATTTCTCGATGGACGGCCATTCGTGCTTGCAGTCGCGTCCGCAGCCTTGGCTGATGGAGTCAACACTCCAGTCTTGCGCGCTGCCGGCATTGTCTTCGATCACTTCGAGCGGCTGTCGCGAATCAACTCCTATGGCCACCGTGTCAAGTAAGCCGGCCGGAACGATAAACTAATCCCATGGAGCTCAAAGGCAAGCGCGTCGCGGTGCTGGTCGACCAGCAGTATCAGGAAATGGAAGTCTGGTACCCTTACTACCGCCTCATCGAGGCCGGCGCCGAAGTTCACCTGATTGGCGCAGAAAAGGGCAAATCCTATCCTTCCAAGGTTGGGTATCCGGCCACATCAGACCTGAGCTACGACGAAGTTACCGCGTCGGATTACGACGGGATCGTCTGTCCCGGCGGTTTCGCCCCGGATTTCATCCGCCGCCATCCGAAGGCCAACCAGTTCGTTGCCGATTTCGACAAGCAGGGTAAACTGGTCGCCGCCATCTGTCATGGCCTCTGGTGCTGCTGCTCGGCCAAGATTCTGAACGGCCGCAAATGCACGTCCTTCTTCGCCATCAGGGACGACGTCGAACACGCCGGCGCCATCTGGAGCGACGAGGAAGTGGTCGTGGACCGCAACCTCGTCTCTTCGCGAAAACCGGCCGACCTGCCCGCGTTCATGCGCGCGTGCATCGATGTCCTAAAGGCCCAGTAGGTCCGCATGGACGATCCAGCCATTCTGGTCCGCGGACTGCGCAAGCGCTACGGCGCGTTTGAAGCGGTCCGCGGCATCGATTTCGAGGTTGCCGAAGGCGAGGTCTTCGGACTGCTCGGGCCCAACGGAGCCGGCAAAACCACGACCGTCGAAATTCTGGAAGGCTTGCGTCCGCGCACAGCCGGCGAGGTCCGCGTGCTGGGGCTTGATCCGGCGGTCGAAGCCCCGGCCGTCAAGGACCGCGTCGGCGTTTCGCTCCAGGCCACCAACCTGCCCGAGAAGATGACCGTCTTTGAGGCCCTCGAACTTTTCTCGGCTTTTTATTCCCGCCAGGCCTCCATCGAGCAGTTGCTCAAACGCTTTCAACTTTGGGAAAAGCGGAATTCCATGTACTCGACTCTGTCGGGGGGGCAGAAACAGCGCCTGGCTCTGGCCCTTGCCCTGGTGAACCAGCCATCCATCGTCTTCCTCGATGAGCCTACAACCGGCCTCGATCCTCAGGTCCGGCTCGAGATCCACAACATGATTCTCGAACTGAAGGCCGCCCGCACGACGATCTTGCTCACCACGCACTACATCGAGGAAGCGGAGCGTCTCTGCGACCGTGTGGCGATTGTCGACGAGGGCCGCATCGTCGCCATGGGACCGCCCAGGGAACTCCAACAGCAGGTGCTCGGCCAAGCCCGCATCGAGATTTCGTGCGAGACGCCGCTGCCCGCCGGTGCGCCTTCCGGTTGGCCGGATCAGTACCCGCTCCAAACCAGCGACGGCGGCCGCCATCTCGCCGTGTCCCATCCCAAGCCGGCCCAGGCCGTCGTCGAACTCATTAAGTGGATCGACTCGAACGGCGTTGTTCTCGATGACCTCCATATCCGCCGGCCGACGCTCGAGGACGTCTTTATCGAACTCACCGGGAAATCGCTTCGTGATTAACCTCAGGTCCTATCTCGCTTACATCCGCGCCACGTTGCGCCTGACCTTGCGCGACCGCGTGGTTCTTTTCTTCAGCTACCTCTTTCCCGTTGTCTTTTTCTTTGCCTTTGGAGAGGGCTTTGACGCCGCGAAATCGACCGGCAATACGGCTCAGGTCATCTCTATGGTCCTTGTCCTCGGGGTCCTTGGCAACGGCTTCTTCGGTGGAGGCGTCCGCGCCGTGATGGAGCGGGAGGCCGGGATTCTCAGGCGTTTCAAAGTCGCACCGATCACGGCTGCGCCGATCCTTGTGTCTTCAATCGTCACCGGGTGGGCCGTCTACATGCCCGCCGTCATGGCGTTCTTCCTGCTCGCCCACTGGCGCTATCAGATGCCTTGGCCCGCCAATCCTTTTTCACTCTTCCTGCTGTTGACCTTCGGCATCGTCGCTTTCCGGTCCCTCGGTCTCATCATCGCCAGCGTCGTCAACACCATGGGCGAGAGCCAGGTGCTTGTGCAGTTGCTGTACTTCCCCATGCTCCTGCTGAGCGGGGCGACAATCCCTCTCTCCACCATGCCCGAGTGGTTGCAGGTGCTCGCCCAGTTCCTGCCGGCAACGCATTTGTATCTGGGTCTGCAAGGGATGTTGATCCACGGCGAATCGGCCTGGCAGAACATCTCTGCGCTTGGCTCGTTGGCCGCCGCAGCCGCCGTTGGCCTGTTTATCTCAGTGAAACTTTTCCGGTGGGAAAAGGAAGACAAACTCAAGGCATCGGCAAAACTGTGGGTCGCCGCCGCGATGGCTCCGTTCATCCTGCTCGGCGCGTGGGAGACCACGACTCGACAGAATCTGGAGAAGACCCGCATTCTCGCCCGCCAGCAGAACCGCGGCGTCACCTGGCTCATCCGCGGCGCCCGCGTTTTCACCGGCGACGGAACGGTCCTGCCAGTTGGCGCCGTCCTGATTCGCGACGGCGTCATCGTCGAGGTTTTCAAGGACTCGGGTCCTGAGCCCGCCACCCTGCGGGCCGAAGCGGTTGAAGCGGCCGGCCGGACTCTGCTGCCTGGACTCATCGACCGTGCCGTCGTCCTGCCGGCCGAGCCGAATTCCGTCGAACGTGCGCTGAAAACTCACCTCTATTGCGGCGTCACCGGCGTTGCCGCCACAGGACCGCAGTCGGCCACATCCGCCATGTCTGTGATGAATCGCCTGGCGTCAGGCGCTCTACTTGGCGCTCAGATCCTGGGCGTCGATGCAAGATTGCCCTCCGGTACGCCATTCGTCGCCGCGGAGTGGGCCGCCCAAATCTCCGCTGGCGAGTCCCCGTCGCTTCTCTCCATGTCTCTCGCCCAGCAAATCGCCCGCGTGTCCGTGACGCCTCGTCCGGAAAAGGAGCCAGGCGCAGGCATAGGCACGAGTGCGCCTTACTCTCTCGCCGGCTCGGCCGGCCTGCCGCACGGTCCCGCCCTTCACCGCCAGATGCAGTTGATGGTCCGCTCCGGTATTCCGCCCTCGGATGTGCTCCTTCAGTTCACGTCCCGGGCGGCGGCAGCGTTACATCAACCGCTCGGCCGTATCGCACCTGGACTCGATGCCACCCTGCTTTTGGTCGATGGCGACCCGCTGGAAGACATTACGGCCGCTGAGCGGATCATGGCCGTCTTCCTAAAGGGCGAGCGTGTCGCCCGATCACAGTTGCTCGTCGAAGATTGATTCCAAGCGTCCAAACTTGAGCGCCTGCGGCTTCATCAGTCGCCTACCCGGCTTGCCGCTGCGCTATGCCTTACGGCGCGCCGCTCGGAACTCGACTTTTTTCTCGGCCGTCATCTTCTCGCAGGCGGTAGAGATGACAAGCCGCGCCGACCGGTCCTTCCACTTCGTGAGGAATTCCTCCGCCAGGCCGGGCTCAATTTTCCAGACTTCCTTGATGACCCACCCCAAGCCCTGATGAACCACCTTTTCGGTCTCCTCCATCATCGGCTCGATGAAGGCCAGCGCCTTCTTTGGTCCGCCCTTCGCCTTCAGCAGGGCCAGCATCGACACCACCGCCGCCCTTCTTTGGAACCTGTGCGGCGACGAGCGCCAAGTGGAGAGATTGTCCGGCTTCAGTTTCCCCGTCTCAAGCAACGGCGACAGGATCTCCATGCACATGACGTCCACATGCGCCCAGTTCCGGACTCCGCCGTCGAACCACCCCTCCATCGCCTTCAACTGCGCCGGCCCGATCCCGTCTCCTAGTTGCTTGACGAACCGGATGGCGAGAGCCCCCTCCTCATATTTGCCGCTCTTGAATAGTTCGCATCCAGCTTCGATAAAACCATCGAGCCCGAGCCCTGCGTATTCGGCCGCCCACGCCTCCTGTTGCGTCGTAAAGATCGGATGGCCCTTGTCCAAGAGCCCCCAAGAGTCATATCCCTCGCTGAAATACCGCGCCCACTTGTCCGCCTTGTCCGGCTGGGCATGCTTCTGGCAGTAGGCACGGATGGCTGCGACCAGGTGAGCGGCGGAATGACCTGCAACTTCCCTTTTCGGCATACCACTTTGAGCCTACGTGCCCCACTCACAGGCCGCAACTGTTTCCATCCGCCGCAAACTTCCGGATTGACACCGATCCCACGGCACAGCGCATACTGGACTCGATCTCGGTTTCGTGAACTCGGTCAAAACCGGGAGGGGGAGGTTTCCTTGGTGCGTACAATCTCCTGCATCGTAGCGCTGGCAAGTCTGGTGATGCTGATCGGCTGCGTCGACCTGATGTCGGTTCACCCTCTCGCCACGAATGAAACCACCGTCCTGGACACGACACTCGTGGGTGAATGGGTTCATTCAGACGAAGATGGGGTCACCGTAGCCTGGATCCGTCAACGCTCGCCTTCGTCCAAGGACTACGACATTCTCTGGATCCCCGCCAAGCCGGACGAGGCGCCGCTCAGGCTGAATGGGCGGCTGGTTCGGATCGGAGACCGCCTGATTTTCGATCTGGTCAAGACCGAGAGGCCGGAGATGGCGGTTCCAGGGCACTTTTTCATGCTTGTCGACAAGCAGCCGGATCAACTCCGCCTCGGCTGGCTCGATTCCGAGTGGCTGCGCGGCCGGGTCGTCGCGCAGAGCAAACTCACCCACGTCATGGTCGACGGCAAGCCTGTGGTCACCGCGCAAAGCGCCGAAGTGGCTGCCTTCCTGAGTGAGTTTGGTTTCGATCCGAAGGCCGTGTCCGACACCATCACTCTGAAACGCGCCAAGCGCGGGTGAGACCGGGATGATCAGGTAGCGGCAGAGGCCACAACGCCTTCGCTGGCATCTTTACCGAAAATGTGCGGCCTGCAGCCGGGCTGCAATCGAATCGCTCTCTTTCGCGGCAGGCGCCGGCCTACCCGTCCTCAGTCGCTAACGGCGCTGTACCGGCCAGGAAGTATCGAAAGATAGTCAACCAGTCTGCGCGCTTTGGGTTCACTCGCTGGAGATGCTCTATCAAGGATGGCGTTCGAGAAGCCGACGAACTGGCGTCCCAACTCGCTGGTCGGTTCGACGGCGCGGCCCGCCTGCAAGGAGCGGTGGACTCCCTGGTAATCGTTCAGCAAACAGGTCATCACAGGGACGCCCAGCAGGTTTTCGACCTGATCGGGCGAGATTACGGCCCGCTTATGGTTGCGGTTGAGAATCACCGAGATCCGGTCGCCTAGTTCGATGTTGTTGAGATACTTGAGCTTCTCGCGCGCCAGATGGATGGTGGGGATCTCCGGCGTCACCACCATGAAGATGCGCTTGGACTCGTGCATGATCTCGATCGAGTAGCGTTCGAGATTGCCCGAAAGATCGACGCAGATCGCCGAGTGATGCCGCCGGGCGAAATCCAAGATGTACCTGATCTGCGTGCCATCAATGCGGAACTCTGGGTTCAGACCTCCTGTCGGAAGCACCTCCATGGGGCCTTTTCGAGTGAGGAGTTGGGGCCAGAGCGATTCGTCGAGGTTGTGGGCGTTCTGAGCGGCGTCGATGATCGTACGCGACGGGTGGAGTTTCAGCATGAAACCCAAAATCCCGGACGTCAAATCCATATCGATCAACAGCGTCGGTGTGTCCTTATGCGAGCCGAGAGCCCAGGCCGTGTTTAGCGCCACCGTGGAAGCGCCCACACCCTGCTTCGCCGGCAGGAAGGCGTAGAGTTGGTCGCTGACGCTCAGATTCGGCGGATTGCGATTGATGATCTCCTCCACCCTTGCCAGTGCCTGGAACACATTGTCTCGGACGAACGGGCAGGGCAGGTACTCCCTGATTCCGTACCTCATCAATTCCATCAAAAGCGACGGGTCGCAACTTCTCCCAATCGCAATGACCTGAATGCCCTGCGCCTGTTGCTCCAGCGTCTTGACCGTCTCCAACAGCTTGTTGAGAGATTCAGTACTGACGAAAATGACCTGAGGCGCGTGAGCCAGCACAATCCGCATCAACTCGACTTCGCCCGCATAGCGGTCCATCGTTTTGGCGATCCCGGCCTGATTGGTTTCTCCGAGGGCGGTCGTTAGAGCGCCGGCCATTTCGGGATCCGGGCAAATAAGCAATCCCCGCAGCATCACTATCCTCCAAGTTCAGAGTAGAGAAAGCGATTGAGCCCAACAATCGGCAAATCGGCTTAGAACTGCGCCGCTTAAGCTATATCCAGTCAGAGAAAACGTAAGGTTTTCTAGGTAGGCTTCCTTAACCCGAATCAGATCACACCCCGCGGCGGTCCCCATACAATTCCACATGCAGCCGTGGACCGTACCGGTAGCCGGTCTGCTTGCAGACTTCGGCCAGCCAAGGCCCGCGCATGTGCAATTCATCTCTGTTTCGAGCCTCAGGCATAAGCAAAACGCGGTCCGCAGGGGTTCGGCAAAGGCGCGCGAGGGAGTGGACTTCGTCGAGATCGGACGGCTCGGACACGACGAACTTGAGTTGATAGTCGTAGCGGCTGGTCAACTGGAGCAGGGCATCCTCATTGATGCGGAGGCGTTCGTGACGGGCGGCCCAGCCATCCGGGGCATCAGGAGGCGGGGTGGAGTTAACCAGTTTCGGACTGAGGCTGAGCAGGTGGCAGGGCAGTTCAGAATAGACCGTTCCAGCGGTTTCTATGGTGATGTGTAAGCCAATTCCATCGAGCCGGCGGGCCAGTTCCGGGAGCTCGGGTTGGATCATCGGCTCGCCGCCGGTCAGGACGACGTGGCGGAAGATGGGCTGGCTGGAGACCCAGGCGATGAGCTTGTCAATCGGCCAGTCCTCACCTTCGGGGCTCCATGAGGTGTAGGGGGTGTCACACCAGTGGCATCGGAGATTGCAGCCACTCGTTCGAATAAACAGCGAAGGGACGCCGGCAAGGATGCCCTCGCCCTGGATGCTCGCAAAGACCTCGCTGATTCTCATGGCCGTCTCAAGTGTTCGTTTGGTATTGGAGCGGATCGGACAGACCGGCTTCGGCAAAACCGGCCAAACGAAGCCGGCATGAGTCGCATTCCCCGCAAGCCAGACCGGCCGGGTCCGGGTCGTAGCAGGAGTGAGTGAGCGAGTAATCGACGCCGAGCGAGACGCCGAGCCGGATAATCTCGGCCTTGGACAGTGCAATGAGCGGAGTGTGGATATTTAACGCCATCAAGCCCTCGACGCCGGCTTTCGTCGCCAGGTTCGCCATGCGGCGAAAAGCTGCGATGTACTCCGGCCGGCAATCAGGGTAGCCGGAGTAGTCGACAGCGTTCACACCCAGGTAGATGTCCGAGGCGCCGAGCACTTCCGCCCAGGCAAGGGCGAAGGAAAGAAAAATGGTGTTGCGAGCCGGAACGTAGGTGACGGGGATGCCGCGGGACATCTCGGTGGCGGCGCGGTGTTTGGGGACCTCGATCTCGCCCGTCAGGGCGGAACCGCCGAACAGCCGCAGGTCGATCCGGGTGATTTCGTGACGGGCAGCTCCTAGCGCCTTGGCAACCCTTGCTGCGGCTTCAAGTTCCACCTTATGCCGTTGGCCATAATCGAATGACAAAGCGTATACTTCGAAGCCATCACGCCGCGCGCAAGCGAGACTTGTCGCCGAGTCCAGGCCGCCGCTGACCAAACAAACCGCCCGCTTCACCGGATGACCTCTTTCGGAATGCGGCTGGTCACCCAGAGTCCGAGCAGCGGGAAGACGAGCAACAGTTCCAGAGCAAATCCGAGTGAAGCGCGGTCAGAGATCCAACCGGTGAGCGGAATGAAGATCATGCCCGCAAGTCCCCAGGAGAATCCCATCATCAGGGCCGAGACGGCGCCCGATTGGGATGGAACAAGTTCTTGTGCAACAACGACATTCACTGGAATGGTGAAGAGCAACACGAAGCCGCCCAAGGCGAGCATGGCGTACGAAAACACGCCGGAAGTGTGGAAAAAGGCGGCCATGAATGGAACCGAAAACAGGAAACTCGCCATGATAACGCGGCGCGCGCCGAAGCGGTCGGCTAGGCGTCCGCCGAGGAAGCCGCCGATGGCTCCGGCAGTCAGGTAACAGGTGAGAACGGCAGCGGCAACTGATAGAGGTAGATGGAGTTGTGAGTTGAGATACAGAGCAAGAAACTGAGCAAAGCTGACCTGGACGGCAGAGCGGAAAAAGACCGCCAGGAACAGATAGGTAAGCGGGCGGGCGGCCGATTTCAGGGCGGCGCTGTCAAACGTCTGCCGTGCCTTGCGTTCGTCCGGAGCACGGAGGCCGAAGTACATGAGGGCCGAAAAGGCGACGGCGGGCAGGGTGGTCCAGAAGAGGTTGCCGAAGCCGAGCTTTTCGATGAAGTAGGAATAGAATGAGGGGGATAGGGCCATGCCCAGGGTCCCGGCGCTAATGAAAACAGCCATCCACTGGCCCTTGTTGGCGTGGAAACCAGAGGCCGCCCAGGATGCGCCTTGCGGGTGGAAGGCGCTCACCGCGGCGCCGCCGAGAAAAACCGCCGCCAAGGCCCAGGCATAGGTGGGAGCAAGGCACAAACTGGTGAGGAACAGGGCGGCCACGCCAGGCGCCAGGACGGTGAACATGCGAGTGCGGATCCGGTCGCTCAGATAGCCGTAGACAGGCTGGGTGACGGAACTGGAAAAGACGAGCAGGCCGCCGAGGAAGCCGGCCTGGGTGAAACTCAGCTTCAGTTTGCTCACCAGCAGCGGTTGGAAGATGCCGAGCGCGCCGGCGTGAAGGTCGACGAAGAAATGGGCAAAAGAAAGGAGAAGAAGTGTCTGGACAGCGGCCCCGGACCGTGCCGGCGCGGCTGGGGAGAGTTCGGCGCTGGCGGCGGGAGCGTTCATGGGGGCGATGGGTGAGATCCTTCCCATTATAGATTCGGATCGCACCGCCAAATTTGGATGCAGCGACCGGCGGCAAGCGGATAGACTGTCACAGATGAAGCGGTTGCGGATCATCGCCTCGATGGCGGCGGTGGCGGTTCTCTTTCTGATTGCCAATCGAGGCGCATACAAGGGCTTTTTCTCAGCCGACGATCTGAACAATCTCGCCTGGACCCAATTCCTGTATCCAGGCGGGTGGGCTGAAGGCATGGTGTCGCCGTGGTTGAGCGAAGCCAACTTCCGCCCGGTGGGACACGGAATCTTTGCCCTGTTCGGGCGGGCGTATGGCCTTACGTTTCAACCGTTCGTTTGGTTGATCCACCTGGTCCACCTGGCCAATGTGGCGCTTCTGTGGATGTTGTTGCGGCGAATGGGCGCTGCGGAACGGGGGGCGGCGGTCGCGGCGATTCTCTTCGCTTTCCACATGGCCTGCTTTGACGCCTACTGGAAACCGATGTTCCTTTTCGACGTGCTGGTGTGTCTGTTCTGCCTGCTGACGCTTCTCCTGTACATGAGCCGGTGGTGGTGGGCGGGGTTGATCACGCTCTGGATCGCTTACAAATCCAAGGAGATCGCCGTCGCGCTGCCAGCGTTCCTGGCGGCGTATGAGTACTGGGCGGGCGAGCGCAGGTGGCTCCGTGTAGCGCCGTATGCTGCTGTTTCCGCATGGTTTACGGCTCAGGCGCTATGGAACAGACCCGATCAGGTAACTGCCTACACGCTTCAGTTCACGCCAGCGGCTCTCTGGAAAACGACCACTTTTTACAGTTCCGAGATCCTGTTCCTGCCGTATGCGGGGCTGGCGCTCATCGCGGTCTTTTTCCTATGCAAGGAGCCGAAGGTTCGTTTGGGCATCGCCGGAATCGCACTGCTGATGGGGCCGCTCTGGTTCCTGCCAGAGCGCCTATTCAGCGTCTACCTATACCTGTCGCTGGTGGCTGGTGCCGTGGCCGTTGCGTTCGGCACGGAGCGTTGGAAGACATGGGCGGTGGCGGCGGTGATGGCAGCTTGGATTCCCTACAACTACATGGTGATGAGGGACAAGCGGAAGGCTGCCTTGGCAATTGCCGACGAGAATCGGGCGTATGTGGCGGCCGTGGAGCGGTTCCATGCGGCGAACCCCGAGGTTCGGAACGTCTATTCGCGGACGCGGCCGCAGTTCATGGAATCATGGGGCGTGGAGGGGGCATTCAGGTGGTTCTACCGGAGTCCGGCTTTCAAGGTGGACGTTCCCGAGGGGGCCAATTCGAAGGTGTTGCTGTCGGAAAGCAACCTGGCCGTTGTCGGGTGGAACCCGTATCTTAAGAGCCTGTGCGCTGTGAAAAGGGATATCGGGAAGGAACCGGCCATGTACGAGTTCGGCGAAGAGGAGCCGCTCTGGCTGCTTGGAGACGGCTGGCTGTGGCCGGGTGGCAAGTTCCGGTGGGCCGGCGTCCGCGCGAAGGCGGCACTGAGGCGGCCTGCTGGGGCGAAGCGGTTCGAGGTGAAACTGAACATTAGCCCCCGGCAGATCGCGGACCAGGGTTCTGTCACGGTGGATGCGGTTCTGGACGGAACTGCCTTGGGGGCACGGACCTTTGATAAGAACGGCTGGCTGACGGCAAGTTGGGAGTTGAAGCCGGGCCCGGAGAAGTTGACCCAAATCGAGGTCCGATTCCCCAATGCCTACCATCTCAAGGGACGTGTGGGCGAACCGCTGGGAGCGGCAGTGGTGAGTTACGGGTTTGTGGAGTAAGAACGGCGGCGGGCGTACCGGCGAGAACCGTAGGATGATAGAAAAGATGAGTCTCAGCCAGACGTTGCGCGAAATGGGCGTGGTGGGCGCCGGCGGCGCGGGATTCCCTGCGTCCGTGAAAGCCTCGTCGCAGGTGGAATACCTGCTGGCCAACGGGGCCGAGTGCGAGCCGCTGCTGCATAAAGACTACGAGTTGATGAAGAACTTCCCGGCCCCGATCATCGACGGGATGAAAGCGATGAGGGCGTCCACGGGCGCGCGCACGGCGCTGTTCGGCATCAAGGAAAAGAACAAAGGGGCGATTGCCGCCATCGAACCGCTGGCCGAAGCCGCCGGCATTGGGATGACTTATCTGGGCGATTTCTATCCTTCGGGCGACGAGTACGAGTTGGTCTACACGGCCACGGGACGGCTGATTCCAGCGGGCGGGATTCCGCTGAATGTCGGATGCGTGGTGAACAACGTCGAGACGCTCTACAACGTCCAGGAGGCGGTGGAAGGGCGGGCGGTGACGCGGAAGTTCGTTTCGATCAACGGCGCGGTACGGACGCCCACGAGTTTCTGGGTTCCGGTGGGTACGCCGTTCAAGGACCTGATCGAGATGGCGGGCGGCATGACGGTGGACGATGCCGGGTTGTTCGTCTCGGGGCTGATGATGGGCACGTTGAGCTTCGACATGGATCAGCCGGTGACCAAGACGATGGGCGGGCTGATCGTTCTGCCGGCGGAACATACGCTCGTGGAGCGGCGATTGCGCCCGAAAGAGGCGATGGCGCGGATCGGCAGGTCGGCGTGCGATCAATGCAGCTACTGCACCGAGTTCTGCCCCCGGTATTTGCTCGGTTACGATGTCCAGCCGCACAAGGTAATGCGGACGCTCGGTTTCACGCTGGCCGGCGCCGACAACTGGAATCAGTGGGGCCAGCTTTGCTGCGCCTGCGGGTTGTGTACGCTCTACGCCTGCCCCGAGGATCTTTTCCCGAAAGAGGCCTGCGACCAGGCGAAGGTGGATCTGCGGGCGGCGGGCATCAAGTTCGTGCAAGAAAAGCCGGTGAAGGTTCATCCGATGAAGGAGTACCGGCGGGTACCGCTGGCGCAACTCCGTCAGCGTCTAAACGTCGAGCAGTACGAAGCGCCGACGCCGTTCACGACGAAGGAACCGGAGCCGGGGAAGGTGCGAATCATGACGCGGCAGCATACGGGGGTGCCGGCGACAGTGATTGTGAAATCGGGCGAGAAGGTGAAACGCGGCCAGGCCGTGGCGCGAATGAACGAAGGCGAGTTGGGCGCGGACGTCCATGCGAGTATCGACGGGACGGTGACGGCGGCGACGGCCGAATTTGTGGAGATTTCGAGATGAGCCATTCCATTGGACTGATAGAACTATCCAGCATCGCCGCCGGGTTCGAGGTGTGCGACGCGATGCTGAAGGAGTCCGATGTCTCGCTGGTGCTGGCGCGGACGATTTGCAGCGGCAAGTACATGGTGATGGTGAAGGGCGACGTGGCGGCGGTGGAGTCGGCTGTCGAAGCAGGGCGGTCGCGCAACGAGTTCAGCGTCATTGATACGTTCGTGATTCCGAATGTCGACGATGCGCTGTTTCCGGCGATCGCCGGGACGGTAACCGCCGGGACGATGGAGGCGATCGGGATCGTCGAGTCGTTCTCGGTGGCGAGCCTGATCGAAGCGGCCGATCAGATGGTGAAGTCGGCCAACGTCCGGCTGATGGAAGTGCGGCTGGCGATGGCCATGGGCGGCAAGGCGTTTGCCGTAGTGACCGGGAGCGTCTCGGCCGTCAGAAGCTCGGTGGAGGCAGGAGCGCAGGTGATCGGGCGCAAGGGGCTGCTGGTGAACAAGGTGGTGATTGCGAATCCGAGGCCGGAGTTGTTGAGCGAGTTGATCTGAGGCTGGAGGGCCCGCCGGGCGCGGACGGGCCGAAGAGACTAGACCTACAACAGCATCGGCATTGACGTTGGCCGTTTGCCCGTCAAGGAGAAGATGGCTGCGGCCAGCGCGGGGGCGGTTAAGGTGATGCCGGCTTCGCCGGCGCCCGCGGGTGTGATTTCGCGGCGATCGACGATATGGACATCCATGGCGGGGACGTCAGTGAAACGCGGGACGCGATAGCCGGCCAGACGAGTCGTCAACTGCTTCGTCGAGTCGAATTCCAAGCGTTCCCACAGCGCGCCGCCGATGCCCATGATGAGCGCGCCCTGGACCTGGTTTTGAAGATTCCACGGATTCAGGGCAGCGCCGAAGTCGGCGACACAGGTCATGCGGATGATTCGGAACGGCTCGTTGGCGCATTCGACGAACAGAGCCATGCGGCCTTCCTTTTCGAGATTGCAGGCGAGGCCGACCCCGGGTTTGCGGCCCTTGTAGCCGAAGCGCTGGGCGGCGAGTTCCAGGGCGGCTTTCAACCGCCAATCGGTGATGTGGGCGAGACGGTATTCGAGGGGATCTCGATTGAGCGCGGTGGCCCAAGCGTCAATGGTTGACTCGCGGGCGAAGTTGTTGCCGGTGGCGGCAAGCGAGCGATAGGAACCCTGGCGCAGAGGCGAGCGGACGGCCCAGAATTCGTTCGAGTGGTTGGCGAAATCGTACGGTGGGCGGAGGCCGGGCGCGCCAGCGTTGTAGTTGCGGTGCCGCCAGGAGACGATCTTGCCCGAGGCGTCGACGCCAGTGCCGGTTTCGATGAGTGCGGCAGGGCGGGCGTACGACCAAACGAACTCTTCGGCGCGAGACCATTCCACGCGGACCGTCTTGCCGGTGGCCTTAGCGAGGCGGGCGGCTTCGATTTCGACATCGGCGCGCTGTTTGCAGCCGAATGCGCCGCCGGGCATGTCCACGATGATGTGGACGTCCGCTTCCTTCATGCCCATGGCCTTGGCGACCTCGGCGCGGACGACAAACGGGGCCTGCTTGCCGCAGCGGATGGTCAGCCGGCCGTCCTGGCCGAAGGTGGCGATGGCCGAGCGCGGTTCGAGAGCGGCGTGGGCGATGGGTGCGAGAGTGAAGCTGAGCGACTTCGTTTGGGCAGCGGAGGCGAGAGCTTTGGCGGCGTCGCCGCGGCGGATGAGTGGTGGATAGCGTGTCTGGTTATTCTCCACCGGTGCTTTCGATTCCGATTTGAACGCGGCGATCATCTTGTCGAACGCGGGCAGGGGCTCGGGCGTCCATTCGGCCTTGGCTATGGCGGCGAGAGCGCGTGCCTCGGCGAGAGTAGGGGCGCAGACGCCGGCGAAATCGCCGTCGCGGATGACGCCCTGGCCGGAAGCCGAGACGAGCTTAGCGCGGTATCCGGCTGGGCGGAGGACGACGCCGTGCCACATGCCTTCCACCTTGACGTCGCTGTTGTACTTAAACGCCCCGGCGATGATATCGCGGCCGTTCAGGTTGGGCTGGGACTTACCTAGGACGGGCCAGTCCTTGGGTTCGCGAAGGGGAGCGCCGCGGAGGGCCGCCGCGTCCTTGCGGACTGCGGGGACGGTTTCGGGGGTGGTGAGCGAGGCCCAGGTGCCGCCGTCGTCGGGGGTCAGATCTGTATCGCCCATGACCAAACGAACCTCGCCGATGGGGATGCCGAGTTCGTTGGCGACGCACTGGGTCAGCAACGTCCGCGTGCCCTGGCCCATGTCGATCTTGCCGGTGAAGGCGTCGATCTTGCCGTCGGCGGCGCGGCGGACGTGGAGACGGGTCTCGGCGCCCTGGAGCGAGACCGGGATTGTGAGGGATGCGCCGGAGGAGAGGAGCTTCAGGAACTCGCGGCGTTTGTATTCGAGCAGGAGTGTGAGGTCAGCCACGGCGCATCACCTCCGCGGCGGCGCGAACGGCCTGGACGATACGCGGTTGACAGCCGCAGCGGCAGAGGTGGCCGTTCAGAGACTGCTTGATCGTTTGGTCGCTGGGGGATTTGTCACGGGCGAGGAGTCCGGCGGCGCCGAGGATCATGCCAGGAGTGCAGTAGCCGCACTGGTAGGCTTCGTGGTCGAGGAATGCCTGTTGCAGGGGGTGAAGGGTATCGGCTGAGGCGAGGCCTTCGATTGTCGTCACATTCTTGCCGGCGGCGCTGGCGGCAAGGGTGATGCATGAGCGCACCGGGCGGCCGTCGACGAGGACGGTGCAACTGCCACAGGCGCCTTCGCGGCAGCCGGGTTTTGTGCCGGTGAGGTTAAGTTGATTGCGCAGGACGTCTATGAGGCGGGCGCCGGCGGGAACGTCGACCGTGCGTCGTGTGCGGTTGACAGTGAAGGTGAGTTTGGGCATGACTATGTGACCCATTTGTCTGCATCGAGGTTCGTTTGGTCGCCCATGGCCGCGAGTTGCGCCTGGAGATCGGATTTCAGTTTCGCAACCAGTTTGGGTTGTTTATCCGCGAGATTGGTCATCTCCCAGGGGTCCTTGGCAACGTTGAACAACTGCGTCGTCTTGACGCCGTTGACGTTGTAGAGAATCAGTTTCCAGTCATCGGTCCGGATGGCGCGCTGGAGGTCGCGGTAACCGGCGACGACGGCTGGCCGGACGGTCGTCTTCTCGTTCCGCAAAGCCAGATTCAATCCCTGTGCCTCGATGGGCGATGGCGGGGCGATTCCGGCGAAGCGGCAGATGGTTGGACAAAGGTCCATGATGTGGCAGAGCGAATCGCATTTGCGGGCGCCTTGCGCGAACGGACTGGAGATGATCATGGGCACGCGCCAGGAGTGGTCGTAGAGGCTTTGCTTGCCCATCAGTCCGTGCTGGCCGACCGCGAGCCCGTTGTCGCCGGCGAAGACGACGTACGTATTCTTGCCGCCGGGTGACTTTTCGATGGCGTCCAGGATGCGGCCGATCTGGTGGTCGACTTCAGAGACCATGCCGTAGTATGCGGCGATGTGCTTTCTCACTTCGGCTTCGGTGCGGGGGTGGGCGGCGAGCATCTCGTCGCGGACCTTCATCTCGCCGTTGTCGAAGGGATGCATCGGTGCGAAGTTCGGCGGTAGCTGGACGCGCGCCGGATCGTACATGTCAGCGAACCGGCCTTGGGCCATCCGGGGATCGTGCGGAGAAGTGAAGGCAACATACAGCAGGAAGGGCTTTGAATTGCCGGTCCGTCCTTTCAGGAAGTCGATGGCGGCGTTGGCGAAGATCTCGCTCGAGAAACCCTTGGCGATCTCGATGCGGGACTTGTCGTACCGGCCGGCGGGGTCATAGGACTGGACGGGGACTTTGTCATGGTCGCTCATCCCGCCAAAGAAGATGGGTCCGCCGCTAGAGAAAGAGCGCTGATAGAGGGAGGGGGCGTTGTGCCATTTGCCGATGCCGTGGGTTTCGTAGCCCGCCTGGCGCAGAAGTTCAGGAAAGGTCTTCACGGCGGGGTCAGGGCCATCCTTGGGGCTCATGACGAGCTGGTTGGCCCGGAAGACGCTGCGGCCGGTCATGAGTTGAGCGCGGGTGGCGACGCAGATCGCGCCGTGGGGGCCGCCCTGGGTGCAGGCGTGGGTGAAAGTGACGCCGCGAGTGGCGAGGCGGTCGAGGTTGGGGGTCTTCACATCAGGATGGCCAAGCGAGGAGATCGCGTCGAAGCGGTGGTCGTCGGTGAACAGGACGATAATGTTGGATCGGGCAGGGCGCTGGAGCACGGCGGCGCCGCCGAGAGCGGTCAGAAACGACCGGCGGTCTTGCAACATGGCCACAGCATACACCTGGATGCGGTTGATATGCTGATCAGCTATGAGCGCACCTGCCCAAGCCCCCGCGATGCCGAAACGCGTACTTTCAATTGACGCGTTCCGCGGCCTGGTGATGACTTTGATGCTGGCGGAAGTGATGCGTCTGCCGTCGCTGCCGAAGGCCTTTCCGGAGTCGTGGCTGGCGGGTCTGCTGGCGTTTCACCAGTCGCATGTGGCCTGGGCTTGGGGGTCGCTGCACGACATGATCCAGCCGGGGTTTTCGTTTCTGGTGGGTGCGGCGCTGCCGTTTTCCATCGCCGCGCGGCAGGCCAAAGGGCAGAGTTTTGGGCAGATGTGCGGACACGCCCTGTGGCGGGCGTTTCTGCTTTGCGCACTGGGGATCTACCTGCGCTCGGACGGGCGTCCGATGACGAACTACACGTTTGAGGATACGCTGACACAGATCGGCCTGGGGTATTTCGCGCTGTTCCTGCTGGGGTTCGTCTCGATCAGGAAACAGGTGGCGGCGCTCGTGGTGATTCTAGTGGGCTACTGGGCGGCGTTCGTCTTCTACCCCGCGCCACAGGCAACGTTCGACTACGCGCGGGTCGGGGTGCCGGCCGACTGGCCGCACCACTATCAGGGCCTGATGAGCCATTTCAACAAGAACTCGAACATGGCGTGGGCGTTCGACACATGGTTTCTGAACCTGTTCCCGCGGGTGAAGCCGTTTGAGTTCAACGGTGGCGGGTATTCGACGCTGAGTTTCATTCCGACGCTGGGTACGATGATCCTCGGTCTGCTGACGGGAGAGTGGTTGAAATCAGGCAGGAGCGGCATCGACAAGCTGAAGGGCATGGCTGTGGCTGGTGTGGCGCTGATCCTGGCGGGATGGCTGCTGCATGTGGCGGGGATCTGCCCGGTTGTAAAGCGCATCTGGACTCCGGCGTTCACGCTTTGGAGCGGCGGCATCGTGATCCTGATGCTGGCGGCGTTTTATGGGCTGATGGAACTGAAGGGCTGGGTGAAGTGGGCGTTTCCGCTGATGGTTGTCGGAATGAACTCGATAGCGGCATATATCATGGCGCACACAATGGAAGGCTACTTCATGTCGGCGCTGAAGACCCATCTGGGGATCGGATTCTTCAGCGTGTTCGGGGATGAGTTGCGGCCAGTGCTGATGGGCGTGTCGGTGCTGATCATTTTTTGGCTGATCTTGTACTGGATGTACCGAAAGCGGATCCTGATCAGGATCTGAGGCTGTGCGGGGTATGATAGTCGCTTCGCAATGATTAAGAACCGGGTCTGGATCTCTCTTTCCTGCGCAGCCGCCATCTTGATGGGCGCTGCCAGCGCGGGCGGCCTTTTCCAGCGCTCCACTTATGCACTTGAAACGGCGTCATGGGCTGCGCAGGCGATAGGACAGGACGCAGCCAATCTGTTCGTTGTCGTGCCCGTGCTGCTGATCGCCCTCTACTTCGCTCGCCGCGGTTCAACGCGCGGGATGCTGGTAGCAATTGGGCTGCTCATCTACAGCGTTTACTCCTACATGCTGTACGCCCTTTTTGTGCACTTCGGACCGTGGTTCCCGGTGTACGTCGCGGTACTCGGACTGTCAACTTACGGGTTGCTGGGCGGTGTCATTCAAACAGACCGAGTCGAAGTGGCGCGTGTGTTGGGGATGAACGCCGCGACGAGTTTTGCGAGCTGGCTGCTGCTTGGCATCGGCCTGCTCTTTGCCTTCCGGTGGATCGGAGAGATTGCGGGAGCGCTGGCAAACGGGACAGTGCCGCTGGCGATCGCCGAGATCGGCTCCTTTGTCAATCCAATTCACGTGCTCGATTTGGCATTCGTGTTGCCGGGCATGCTTGTGACGAGTCTGGCACTGCGCGGCCGAAAACCTCTCGGATTGCTGTTCGCCGCGCCGCTACTCACATTCGCGGCGGCGATGGGCATCGCAATCCTATTCATGTTCCAGTCCCAGCAAGCACGGGGCATCCAAATCCCTGCTGCGCCGGTTGTGTTCATGACCGCGCTGGTGCTTCTGAGCCTGCTCGGAACGATATCTTTCCTGCGAGGGATTAAGTGAACTTCGACGAAGTGAGGGGCGAACGCGACCGCGATTAAACGTGATGGAAGTTCCGCCGGCCGTTCCTGGACCGGCTGCCCCCAAATCCGCGTTCGCCGCCGATTGAAGTAGAATCACGACAAATGCACAAACATCGTCTGCTCGCGATCATGCTTTGTCTGGCTCCGGCCGCCGCGGCCCAGGCTGATCTGATTCTGCATAACGGCAAGGTGGTGACGGTGGACAAAGGGTTCTCTATCCGGCAGGCCGTCGCCGTGCAAGGCAATCTCATCAAGCTGGTCGGAAACAACAAAGCAGTTCTCGCATTGCGCGGCCCGCGGACACAGGTGATCGATCTGAAGGGCAAGATGGTCTTGCCAGGCCTGATCGACGCTCACGTGCATGCGATCGACTCCGGGGTCAGTGAACTCCAGGAGAAGCTGCCCATTTTCGACTCGATCGCGACAATCCAGGAGTGGATCAAGGAAAAAGCAAGAAGCACGCCGAAGGGTGAATGGATCGTTGTCCCGCGCACACTGCCGCCGCGACTCAAGGAGATGCGTTTCCCTACCAAAGAGGATCTGGACGTAGTGACGACCCATCCGGTGGCCTTCGATGGCAGCTATGTTTGGGGCGCGAATACTCTTGCGCTCAAGATGAGCGGAATCACGAAGGACACACCGAATCCGCCGGGCGGCGAAGTGGTGAAAGGACCCGACGGTGAACCGAATGGGATTCTTCGTAATGCCGCGCGGCTGCTCAAGCGGCCGGTCAAAGCCGTTCCCGTCACGGAGGCTGAGCGGTTGGCCGGCCTAGAGAGGATGCTCAATCTCTACCTTGATGCCGGATTAACGACGGTCGGCGACCGTGCCGTGACCGCGCAGGATGTCAGGATCTTCGAAAAGCTCAAGGCGGCGAAGGGCCTGGGCACCCGTGTGGTTCTGACCTGGCGCATCAACTCGAACAGGCCCATCGAGGAGATCGAGAAGGAGATTCAGGAAAACCCCTGGGCGACGAACCAGGGCGACGAATGGTTGAAGTTCGGGACGTTCAAGGTGACCCTGGACGGCGGCCAAAGCGTGGGCACGGCCTACCAGCGGATGCCATACGGCCCATTCGGGCGTCAGTTGTATGGACAAACCGACCCGGATGCCAGAGGCTTCCTGTTCATTGAACCGGAAAAACTAAAACGGATCTTCCTGGCGGCACGCCAAAAGGGATGGCAGATGACGGCGCACGTCCAGGGCGGCGCTGCGATCGATAACTTGCTGGACGCCTTCGAAGCCGTGGACAAGGTAAATCCGATCGCCCCGACCAGGTCTCACATCATGCACGGCAGTTTCATGAGCCGGGAGGCAATCGACCGGGCAAAGAAGATGGGCGTCCTGTATGATGCGCAGGCCGACTGGCTCCACTTTGATGTTCCGGCGCTCGAACAGGTATTTGGATACCACAACATGCGGTACTTCTTCCCATTGCGAAGCATCATCGATGCCGGTATTCCGGTGGCCGGCGGCAGCGACCACATGATGGGACACGACAAGCGCACCGCCGTGAATCCTTACGACCCGTTCTACAACATGTGGATGGCCATCACGCGTAAGACGACGCGCGGCAAGGTGATCTATCCGGAAGAACGAATTACGCGCGTCGAGGCGCTGAAGATGTATACGAATTGGGCGGCTTACCTGCAATTCAGCGAGAAGACGAAAGGATCGATCGAAGCAGGGAAGTTGGCGGATCTGGTGGTGATTGACCGCGACTACCTCAACTGCCCAGAAGACGAGATCAGGCAAATCGAACCGGTGATGGTTGTTCTGGACGGTAAGATCAGGAAGAAGTAGCCGCGCTTCACGTTGCAGGGTCGCGGAAGCGGCGCTCCGGGTCGGCCATGAAGTCGTGATACGCGGCAGCCACTTCGTTCACGGGGCCGTCCTGGATCAGGCGTCCACGGTGCAACCAAATGGCGCGGTTGCAGACTTCATCCAAACCATCGGTGATGTGGGTGACGTAAAGGAGCAGGCGGCCCTCGCGGCGCAACCGCTTCACATGTTCGATGCACTTGTGTGCGAAGGCGGCGTCGCCGACGGCCAGCACTTCGTCGATCATCACGATGGGCGCGTCCACGTGGACGGCGACGCTAAATGCCAGACGCAGACGCATTCCGGCTGAGTAGTTTTTCAGCGGCTCGTCGATGAAGCCGCCAAGCTCGGAGAACTCATGGATTGAGCCGAAGCGGTCGCGGATGCTTTGGCGGTCGAGGCCGAGCAGTGCGGCGTACAGCGTAAGGTTTTCCCGGCCGGTCAGATCCGGATGGAATCCCGAACCCAACTCAAGCAGCGCGCCGACTCGTCCGCCAACACGCACAGTGCCGCTATCCGGTTCTAGTACGCCGGCCAGGACACTCAATAAAGTAGACTTGCCTGCTCCATTCTGTCCAAGTATGGCGACGCCTTCACCGCCGGATGCGGCGAAAGAGACATCGTCGAGCGCCAGGAACGAACTGCCGCCGCGCTCGCTGAAGAGGTTGCGAATTCGCTGGCGGAGCAGCAGGGTCTGCCGGCGTGGCTGGAACCGGACTGTGAGATGTTCGACGCTGGCGAGAACTGGCGGCATCACAGGTAGCTGTAGAACCTTGATTGAAGCTTTCTGAATACGCCCAGGCCGATGACGAAACTGACGGCCGAAACCAGCGTCAGTTTCCAGAGCAACGTTTCCGGCGGGTGGCGGTGTTCGAGAATGACGAGCCGCGAGGCTAGGACCAAGGCCGAAACAGGGTTGAACTGGTAGAGTTCCTTGAAACGGTCAGGTACCATCGCAAAGGTGTAGAAGATGGGAACGAGCCAGAACAGAATGGTGTTGGCGCTTTCGACGACGTAGCGCACATCGCGCACAACGACATGTAACGCCGCCGAGGCCAGGCCAAGGCCCATGATGCAGATCAACTCCAGTCCCCACAGCAGCGGCAGCCAAAGCCAGTACCAGTTCGGATACACGCCATAGAAGAGCCCGATGACCACCAGAAGCGCCAGTTGCACGACCAGGTGCATGATATTGGCCAGAACGACGCCGATGGGGATCAGTTCCGCACGGATGGGAATGCGCTTGAACAGCGTTGAATTGTCGATCAATGATGTCGTGGCAGTGGACCAGGCGAGCGCGAAGAAGTTGTATGGGATCAGCCCGGTAAGGATGACCATCGGGTAGTTGGGTGTGTTGCTGACGAAGACCTGGGTGAAGATGAAGGTCAGCAGGACGATCATGACCATGGGATTGAGTACCGACCAAAAAATGCCGAGGGACATGTTGCGGTAACGGATGCGAAAGTCCTTCAGCACGATCTGGTAAAGCAGGAAGGGAGTGTCGCCCGACCAAGTGGGACTGGCAAGGGCCGGCGTGGCGGTGCTCTGCTTCGCGATCATCTCGATCTCACCATTGTCGTCATTCTGGGCCACGCCTTTTGCCTCCCGCTTTCAGCCTCACTCATATGGGCCGAAGACGGCTTTGACGCCGGCGGGTCCGGCGAAGACGCAGACGGCGGAGTGTCCGCAGCCTGGCGCGATGCCGAACAGGTGGCGCGCGCCAAAGAGCAAGCGCATCGAATTCCAGAACGTGACGGCGCGTTCGCGGCGGTTCGGCCCCTGCGATTGGGCGGGGCAGGACTTGTCAAGGCTTGGATCGGCGGTATTCGTGTCGAGTTCGCCGGCAAGATAGATGACACGGCGGGCGGCGAACTGCTTGCGGATCGTCTCGGCGCCGGTCTTGGCGGCGTACCCGGTGAGCGAGTCGAGGCCATAGCGGTAGCGGTTATACCCGGTGCAATTATCGGCGTCGAAGTACGGGACAAAGGGTCCGCTGCAACCGTCGGCCTGGGTGCAGGTCGCGCCTGCCCGGAGCCTGTTGGGGCTCATGTAGACGTAGCTGGATGGGTTGGCGACGACATAACGGATCTGCACGCCCGCGACCGGATCAATTCGATTGGCCGCCGCATAGCGCTGAACAAATTGGCCGCCGGCGGAGTGTCCTGCCACGACAATTTCCTTGATGTTCGGGAAACGGCTCTTGTCGGCGAAGGCGCGGACGAGGGCGTCCATGGCATCGAAGGAGGATTCGGTCCCATTGAGTGCGGTCTCGCCAGATTTCCAGCTTTCGCTGCTCCAGTAGAGTTCGCCATCGGCGACGGCGTCGCCGCCGTTCAAGGAGCGGGCTTTGAAATGGATCGAGGTGACGGCGGTGGAGTCCAGGCGGCCAGCGGCGGCGGTGGAGGCGAGACTCCAGGCGAAGTAATCGTCAGCATTCCGGTTCATGCCGTGGACCATGATGTAGGCCAGGTGAAGGGCGGGCTCGGCGGGACCGGAAAGCGCGTGAGTGCGGTAGATGCGGACGTGGTGCTTGCCGGTTGCGAGGCGTTCCGTGCAGGCGTCATTCGGGGTGAAGCAAGGAGCGGAAAGGCCAGCCATCGAAAGGACTGGGAGGAGAACGAGGGGTTTCATTGAGACGACTCCTGGCGGTGTTTGCGGAGCAGTTCATAGGTCACCACGCCGCCAGCAGTCGCTACATTGAGCGAATTCTTGGCGCCGAGCATGGGCAGGCGGACGTGGACATCGCAGATGGAAAGCAGGCCGGGCGAAAGCCCGTCAACCTCGTTTCCGAAGACGATGCAAACGGGCCAGCGGGGCTGCCAGTCGAACAGGTCGATGGCGGCGCCGCCGGTCTCGATGGCGGCGAGCTGGTAACCCTTGGATCTGCAGATGCGCAGCGGGATCTGGCTATCGGCATGGTATTCCCAGGGCACGGTCTGCTCGGCTCCAAGTGCGGTTTTCGCGACGCCGGGCTGGGGCGGATGGGCGGTGATGCCGCAGAGGATGAGGCGCTCCAGTCCTGCCGCGTCGGCGGTTCGGAAGAATGCGCCGACGTTGTACATGCTGCGGACGTGGTCGAGCAGTATGATGACCGGGACTGGAGTGTTCTGCGCCAACTGACTAGGATATCGTGAAGCAATGACGAGGGAGCCGGAAGTCGTTCTGGATGGCGCGTCGCTGACGCTGGAGCAAGTGAACGCGGTGGCGCGGCAGGGCGGGGAAGCGTCGATCGGTGCCGAGGCAATTGGCCGGATGCGGAAGTCGCGCGAGGTCATCGAGCGGATGGCGGCCGGCGAGGCGCCGGTGTACGCGGTGAATACGGGCGTCGGGTACCTGTCGGATCAGCAGGTGGCGGCGGACGAGATCGAGCAGCTGCAGTTGAATGTGGTGCGGTCGCATGCTGTTGGCGTTGGGGATCGGTTGCCGCGCGACGTGGTCCGGGCGATGATGCTGATTCGGGCGAATGTGCTGGCGAAGGGGTTTTCAGGGATTCGTCCGGTGGTGGCGCGGCGTTTGTGCGCATTGCTGAACAAGGGCGTGACGCCGGTGGTGCCTTCGCGCGGCAGCGTCGGAGCATCCGGCGACCTAGCGCCGCTTGCCCACATGGCGCTGTTGCTGATCGGCGAAGGCGAGGCGGAATTCGATGGGCGGCGCATGACGGGCGGGGAAGCTCTTGCGGCGGCGGGCATCGAACCGATCCGACTCCAGGCGAAGGAAGGGATCTCGCTGGTCAACGGCACGCAGGCGATGCTCGGCTGCGGCGGACTGGCGCTGATCGATGCGGAAGAACTGGCGGAGATCGCCGATGCGGCGTGCGCACTTTCACTCGACGCACTGCGTGGCACGCCGCGGGCGTTTGATGCGCGGATTCACGAGGCACGCCCGCACCCGGGGCAACTGGCGAGCGCAAGGTTGATGGAGCGGTTGCTCGCAGGCAGCGAGATCCGCGATTCGCACCGGACCTGCCGCCACGTCCAGGATGCCTACTCGCTGCGCTGCGCGCCACAGGTGCATGGCGCGGTACGGGACGTCTTAACCGAGACGCGCCGCGTCTTTTCGATCGAACTGAATTCAGCCACCGACAACCCGCTGGTCTTTGGCGTCGAAATCCTGTCGGGTGGCAATTTTCACGGACAGCATCTGGCGCTGGCGATGGACTCTACGGCGGTCGCACTCGCCGCCTTAGCCGGCATCAGCGAGCGGCGTATCGACCGGCTGGTGAACCCGATGCTCAGCGAAGGGCTGCCGCCTTTCCTGGCCGGGCACGCGGGGCTGGAATCGGGCTGCATGATGCTGCAGGTGACGGCCGCATCGCTAGTGGCGGAACTACGCGTGCTGGCGTCGCCGGCATCGACCGGATCGATCACCACCAGCGGCAACAAGGAAGACTTCGTCAGTATGGGCATGACCTCGGCGCTGAAACTGGCCGAGGCGGTGAAACTGGTTCGTTTGGTTTTGGCGATCGAATTGATGACGGCCGCGCGGGCGTTGGAATTCCTGGCGCCGCTGAAGACGAGTCCGATGTTGGAGGCGTTGCGGGCGGCGGTGAACGAGGTGAGTCAGCAGAGTAAAGAGGATGCGGTCTTTTCGCAGCGCATCGAAGCGCTGGGCCATTGGTTGCGGGGATGGAAGGATTGGAGCCACGGCCAATGGCCGAACATGTGATCACTGGAGTCTTGCCGTGCCGCTTCCGGGCCTGCTATTCTCCCATTACGTTCGCGCAACGAATTCCACTGGGAGGTTTCATGCGAATCCTGACTGTACTGGCGGCGTTTGGGCTGGCCTCGGCGGCCCTGATGGCTCAAACCGCGCCGCCCCAGACGCACCTGAAAGTTGGCGATCCGGCGCCGGACTTCACTGTCCGCGCAACGGCCGGCGGCAACTTCAAGCTCTCCGACTACAAGGGCAAGCAGACCGTCGTGGTTGCCTTCTTCCCGGCCGCCTTCACAGGTGGTTGAACGAAGGAGATGACGGCGTACCAGGCTGGTCTCGCCAAATTCACAGAATCCGGCGCGCAGGTGATCGGGATCTCGACCGATAACTCGCCGTCGCAGGCGCATTGGGCCAAGGAAGTGCTGAAGATCGAGTTTCCGTTGGGCAGCGATTTCCAGCGGACCGTGTCGAAGGCGTATGGAGTGTTGATCGAGCAGTCGGGCATCGCCAACCGGGCGACGTTTGTCATCGATTCAGAGGGCATCATCCAGCACATCGAGGAGGGCAAGACAGCGCTCGATCCCAACGGCGCGGCGCTGGCATGCAGCCGGGTGAAGAAGAAGTAGCCGGACGCTCGGGTACTGAAACCGGTTCCGGCCGGGTGCGACCAAAGGGAGGCTCAAGCTGTCGCGCCCGGCCGGATTTGTTCAAGTGAGCGTTACGTTGGGTTACGAGCCTTGAGACGCGCCAGCGGCAAGCGGCGTTTCGAGCGATTTCACTACGGTTCGCGTGAGAAGCTACCCTGGAAACGGGGCGTGCCTCACGCGCGTCCTCATTTTGGTACTGCAATGAAGAGACTGGCAATGTCGCTGTGCCTATGTGCGTCCATCCCCGTCGCGGCGGGCGACGCCTGGAAGAAAGCGCCGTTCCCGGACTGGTCTAACGATGCGGTGATCGATCTGGTGACCGATTCGCCCTGGGCGAAGCCTGAAACGGTGAAGCTCAACTGGTACAAGCAGGAGCGGCGGCCGTTTAACCCGATGGAGGTGCCTGGCGTCAACAGGTCGCCAACGGCGCAGCCGGGCATGATCCAGGGCGGCAGCCCGCTTGGCGGCATCGGGGCTCCGAAGCCCAAGTTCCCGAGCGACGCCGATTTGCTGATCCGCTGGGCGTCCGCACTGCCTATCCGTCAAGCCAAAGCGCTCTACCGGCAACGGGACGAGAAACTATCCGCGGGCAAAGCAATCGACCTCATCGCCGCTCGCGGCGGCGGCTACGTACTCGAAATTCACGGCGTGCCCGCCGAAGTAGCGCATCAGGGGCCCGAGACCGTGGCAGACCTAGCGCGCCAAGCCATCTCCCTAAAGACGGGTTCGGGACGGCGGCTCACTCCCATCAAGGCCGAGGCCAAGGTGAATGCGCTGACGCTGACCATCTTCGTGACGTTTTCCGATAGCGAGCCGCTGAAGGTGAGCGACGGCGAAGTGGAAGTGGGCGGCGACATGCAAATCTTCAAGTTTCAAAAACGATTCCCACTGAAGCCAATGGTCTACAACGGACATCTCGAAATCTGACCATCCGGGCTCCAACATCCTGCGACGCCTGCTATCTTGGAAAGTTCGAGGGCAGTGATTCCGACGCGAGGAGAACGTCTGTGCAAGTTGTAGCGGGAGTCGATCTGGGCGGCACGGCCGTCAATTACACGCTGATTGACGCGGAGGAGAGATTCCTCATCGAGGGCCTTTGCGAGCATCCGGCGCGGTCGAAGGAAGGACCAGCCATCTGCCTGCAACAGATCGCCGACGGGCTGCAAATCGCCGTCGACAAGGCGGGGGTGAGACTCGAAGACGTCGCCGTGGTTGGACTCGATACGCCGGGCCCGGCCAGTGCCACGGGCGTGCTGAGCGCCAAGGGCTCCACAAATTTCGTTCACCCGGATTGGTCCAATTTCGATCTCCGTGGCGGCCTGGAAGCCAAACTAGGCAAGCCGGTCACCTACCTCAACGACGGCAATGCCGGAGCGCTTTGGGGGCATTTCGCGCTTTTTGGGGCGTCGAGCGGCAAGACCTCCATCTCCGCCATCGTGGGCACGGGCCTGGGCGGGGGCGTAATTATCGAGGACATGGTCCTGAAGGGACGCAAGGGATTTGGAGGCGAACTGGGCCACGTGTTGATCCCCTACCAGAGCATTCAGGGGATTGAAGGGCTTGTGCCGGTCTGCAACTGCGGCCGCACCGGCGACCTCGAATCGGTCTGCTCGCTGACGGCGATTGAGAAAACTTTCCTGCCCTACTTCTTCGCTAGGTATCCCGGTCACGAGCTGGCCAAACTCGGTGACATGCACAAGGCTGCCAAAGCGGTTCGCGGAATGGCCGAACGCGGCGATCCGATGTGCCGTGAAATCTTCCGCGTGCAGGCGCATGCGCTGGGCCTGTTCTTCGATGAGATGGTAAATACTTTTGATCCTGACGCGTTGATCGTCGGAGGCGGGGCGATCGAGACAGGCAAGGAGTTCCAGGACTGGTTTGTCGCCGAGATCCACGCCGGCATGCCCACGCAGCGGGCCGAGCAGGCCGACATCCCGGTTCACATTATGCCCAACGGAGATACGGCTGGCGCGCGCGGTGCGGCGATCGAGGCCCTGAAATTGATGCGCCGCTCCTGACTGTCCAGGCTGAATCCGCGGCGTCTGTAACCGGCTACTACTTCTTCTTGGTCCGTTTCGCGGGAGCCCCGGCGCTCTGGGCCGTGTATTTAGCGATTGAGGCGCGCAGGTTCTTTTCCGCTTGCAGATGCCACTTGTCGTCGCCGGCATACTGTTCCCGGATGATCCCCTGGCGGTCGATGATCACCATCTGCGGCATCATGAGTGGGGCCATGATGCTGGCCTGGAGGAAATCGGTCGCAACCGTGTGCGGAAGCACGCCAACCGGAAACGTCGTGGCAAACCTTCGAACATAATCCGGCAACTTCTGGCCCGCGCCGGCGTCGATAGCCACGCCAAGAACCTGAACTCCTTTGGCGGCATACTCGGTTTGGAGTTTGCTGAGCAGCAACGAACTTTCCTGGCAGTGCGGGCAGGTCGTCATCAGCCATTCGAGAAGAACCACTTTGCCTTTGTAGCTGGCCAGATCAATCTGCTGGCCTAGATGCGAGATGAACTTCAATGGGGGAGCAGGACGCGGCAGTTGCGCTGCAAGGGCCCGCTGGATCAGGCCCGCCAGTGGGGCCGCTAAGAGAGTTCTCCGGTTCACTTCGCCATCCTTTTCGGGCCAGCCGAGGCGCTCGGTGCGCTGGTTTTCAGCAGGGTATCGAGCATCGCTCGCAGATTGGTTTCCTCATTCTCAAAAAACCGGTCGGTGCCATCGTATTGAGCGCGAATGATGCCCTGGCGGTCGATGAGCGCCAACTGCGGGAAATAGACCGGACCTGCATTCATTTCCGCCTGAAGAAAAGCATAGGCCTTGTCGCGATCGGCAATGCCCATGGGAAACTTCGCGCCAGCCGCCATCTCGAATCGAAGCAAGTCGAAGCGGGCTTCATCGTTGATTGCGGCGCCGAGCGCTTCCACGCCCTTCGCCTTATAATCGCCCAGCACCTGCTGAATCGTACGCGCGCACCGCTGGCAATGCGGACACGTGGTCAGAAGCAACTCAAGCATTACAATCTTGCCGCGGTACTGACTCAAGCGGATTTGCTCACCGCCGGGCCTGGCGATCACAAGTTCCGGCGCCGGACGCGGCACTTTGGCCGCGCGCAGGAGGCGTGGGGACAAGGCGGCTGCAAAACCCGCAAGAAGGGCGCTTCTTCTGCTCAGATTTTCCATTGATTCACTTTCAATATACCGTAGGACGGATTGCCCGCCAGTCACGGTTTCGTTTGCCGGCTGTCCTCGTCAAGACCTTCGATCCCCTGAACAATGCGGCCCTGGCGCCGGATCACATATCTGCCCTCCGCACTGGAACCTCGCAGCTCATTGTCATCAGACGACAGCGGCCTGTGCCCTGCCAGTTTTCCTTCCAGGACACGCTGGTACAGACGCATGAACCGCTTCGACGTTTCTTCGTCGGCCCAGACGGCGGAAAACCGCAGGACTGCCCGGTTGCGGCCGGCCGTCTCAAGCAAGTCAAACCGGCCGCCGCGCCAGGCAGGAGCGATCGAACGAGCTTCATCAGCGTCCGTGTATTGCTCGAACAGGATCCGCCAGTCGAGTTCACCCACGGCGCCTTCCGTGGTGACTTTGTACGCCTCCTGGCCCGGAAACTTCATGAGTGGAGACGGTTCCGGTTTCCAGCCGGTCAGCCAGACCTCTGGATGGAGGACTTCTCTGGCGGTGGCTGGTGGGCGGCGCATCACTTCGGCGAAAGCCTGCTTGCCCAGCCGGTCGATGGCCGCCTGCTGGAAGAGAACACCTGCGCTGTAGGGGAACATTAGGGTCTCGCGCATATATAGAGGGGCCTTTTCAAAGACAGGAAACATGCCGGCGGCCAGATTCGTTCCCGCCGAGGCCATCATCCCAAGCGCCGCGGAATTCGATTGAAGAGACATCCCCATCTTCTTGAGTTGAGCGTCCAGCATCAGCCAGGTCGCCTGGCCCTCGACCACGGCCAGTCGAGCCAATTGAGCCTCGTCGCTCTTGGGGCTTTCGAGGAATCGGGTCAGGTCGAAGTTCTGGTCGGCCAGCGCATGCGCCAACTCGTGCACCAGCACGATTTCGCCCATCATTTCAGCGGTTTCTTGGACCAGGAGGAGCCGCTTGCCACGGTGGTCGTACACTGCCGCCGCCTGCTCGCCAAGCAAATCGACAGTGGCGGCCCTGAGATCGTAGTCGCGTGGGATCAGTCCGAACTTTTTCAGCGCCAACTCCTCGGCCCTGATCTCCTCGGGTCTGACATTCTCCCGTATCTGAGCGTCGATCCATGCTTTCCAGCCGTCCCGTCCCATGATCTCGGCTCGGATCGGCCGGTTACGCTTGAAACCCGTGACTTCGGAAAGTTGGGCAACAATGGAATCGATCTCGGCTGATGAAGGGGGGGCGGGACTCGCCGCGATGCAAACGGATAGGACAAGAATCGGCCCCAGAAGGCGTTTTAGCACGATACTCCCATTATCTCTGTAACCAGATCTCCCAGCGGGCTGACCACCAGCGTGCGAGCGCTGCAGCGCCCAAACACCCCACCGCCCCAACGATCATGGTCGCCCTGGATCCGATGGCCTCCGCCAGGGCGCCTGAGAGCAAGCTGCCGATGGGAGTCATGCCGATCACCATCATTGAATACAGCCCCATGACCCGGCCACGATACGAGTCCGGGATCGACATTTGTAGCGTCGTATTGGCCGACGCTGAATGGCGCATCACCGACATTCCAATCACCGGCATCATAGCCAGGCACAACCAGAATGACGGTGAGGCGCCATAGATCCCCAGGGCGACGGCAAGGGTGGTGGTCGAGCCCAGAATCACTCTCGGCAGACCCCTGGCTCCTCGCCGCCGCGCCAAGCTCAGCGTGCCGAGAATCGCCCCGGCGCCCATGCCTGCGGAGAGAAGGCCGAGTCCTTGCGCCCCCTTTTCGAAAATTCCCTCCGCAAAGACTGGAGCCAGAGTGGAGCCTGGTGAAGCGGCGATGGAGATCAGTCCGCACAGCGCCAGCAACGCGAACGCTTCCGGAGTCCTGCGCACGAAATCGATTCCCGCCTTCAGGGATTCGGCCGGCGACTCTGGTTCCACGCGCGGTTGCTCGCGAACGCGCATGAAGGCCAAAGCGATGATCACCGCAACGTAGGACACGGAGTTCAGCAGGAAGCACGGGCCTTCCCCCCATCGCGCCACGATAAATCCTCCGAGCGAAGGGCCGATGATCCGAGCCATGTTGAACGTGGCCGAATTGAGGCTGATGGCGTTCAGCAGGTCGTCCCTGCCGACAAGATGGATGAACATCGATTGGCGGCTGGGAATGTCGAAAGCCGTGGAGACGCCCAGCAGCAACGCCAATGCGAGGATGTGCCAGATTTCAATGCGTCCCGAGAGCGTCAGGGCGGCCAAAATTGCCGCCTGCACCATCCCCGCCACTTGAGTTGCCATCACAATACGCCGCCGGGGCAGGCGGTCGGCCAAGGCTCCGGCGATGGGGCTAAGGATGAGTACGGGAAGGCTGGCGCAGAACCAGGTGAGGCCGAGCATCCACTCCGAGCGGGTCAACCGGTACACCAGCCACGCCTGAGCCATGTTCTGCATCCAGGTTCCGGCCAGCGACACGGCCATACCCGCCGCGTAAAGGCGGAAGTCGTGGTGGCGTAAGGCCCTGAACATGTTGCCGCCGATCGCCATGCTAAACTCTAGAATGACACCCCAAACGTCGATACTGAGGATATAACTTTGCCCAACGATACCAAGACCCCAGAGAAACTCTATCAGGCTGAGTACATTGGAAGCGGCACATTTATCATTTCGAAGCCGAAGCGTAACAAGCGCAAGATGCGGCAGCTCAAGTTGAAGAGCCCCAACGCCGGCATGCGCAAGTAGCTCCCGCCTTTTCGATTCCGCGTGGCTCCGGCGTGATATATTGCGCCTGAGCCATGCGAATCAAATCCTTCACAACATATCCTCTCGCCGCCGCCGATCCTCCCCTGCGAAGTTCCTACGGCCGTCATGCGCCCTACGCCCTGAGGACGGCGCTCGTACTCGAAACAACCGACGGCATCACGGGCATTGCTGAAGCCCATGGCGGCGAGGGTCCAATGGCCGCTCTTGAGACAATCAAGCCCTTGGTCCTTGGCATGGACCCCTTTCAATTGGTCAAGTTGTGGGACGAGACCGCGGAGCCGCCAGGGCAAGGCGACCGCTCGCAGACCTGGTTCGTGCCGGGAGAGAATCCGCGTGACGCCCGCACCCGTTCGTTCGCCGCAGTCGAAGCCGCCTGCCTCGACATCATCGGCAAGGCCGTGAACCGCCCGGTCTGCGATCTGCTGGGCGGACGCGCCCGCGATGCCGCCCCTTTCAGCGCTTACCTGTTCTACAAGCATGGCGGAGGGGGCGGGGAAGGAGAGGATGCGCGCGAGGATGAGTACGGCGAATGCCTCACCCCGGAATCGATGGTCGGCCAGACTCGCCGCATGATGGACCTGTACGGTTTCAAGGAGATCAAGCTCAAGGGCGGTGTCCTGCCGCCCGAGGAGGAGATCGAGACGATGCGCCTTCTGCGCGCGGAGTTCGGCCCGTCGGTGCCCCTGAGAATCGATCCCAACTGTGCCTGGTCTGTCGAAACCTCGGTGATGATCGGTGTGGCGTTAAAGGAAGAATTGTCAGGTGGTGGCTACTTCGAGGATCCGACGGCTGGATTGGACGGCATGGCCGAGGTTCGCCGGCGCCTGCTTGCGGCCGGAGTCGAGACTCCTTTGGCGTCCAATGTCGCCGTCACTGCGATGGAACACGTCGTGCCGGCATGGCAGACCGGCGCGTCGCAGGTGATCCTCTCTGATCCGCACTACTGGGGCGGCATTCGCGCAGTCCAGCGCCTCTCAATGCTGTGCGAATCACTCGGCTTGGGCGTTTCAATGCACTCCAACAACCATTTGGGCTTGAGCCTGATGATCATGGCTCACACCTGCTGCGCCGCCCCGGCGATGCAGTTCGCCTGTGACACGCACTACCCCTGGCAGACCGAGCGGGATGAGATCATCGAAGGCGGCCGGGTCAAGTTCGTCGATGGAGCGGTCCCGATTCCTGACAAGCCGGGATTGGGGGTGAACCTGGATATGGATCAGGTCCACCGGCTGGGCGAGCGCTACCGCAAACTGACTTATCGCAGACGTGACGACGAGGCCGAAATGCGCAAGCATGTCGATCCCAACTGGAAGCGGATTCTGCCCCGCTGGTAGGACGGGAATCCCCGCCTGTCCCTGACGTCCGGGCCGGCCGCCCGGACGGACCAGTGGACTTCGCCCGTGAGGGCAGGGTAGATAAAACAGATCCACACTCCGCTCATCCAGGTGGTCATGGGCGCATTCAACCTGAATTCCGAAGTTGTCAGCGTGCAGGCCCGTGAGGACTTTGCGACAACGGATGGATGGAACATAGCGAGCGGGACAAAGCAGTCCCCAATGAAATCAAGGCGCTACTGTCCGGCGAGCGGCTGATTTTGCGTGAGACG
>JARKOC010000044.1 GCA_029975915.1 Bryobacteraceae bacterium | reverse complement strand
CTTCACGCCGTCGTCTAGGTCGATCGCCAGCTGCCGCGAGGCCAGCGGGTACAGGATGTCGTGCTCGTACTCCTCGAGCTCAAGCAGCACCTTGCGCAGTCGATCGGCCTCCTTCTGAGCGGCCGCCTGCTGACGCGGCGTACCGCCGCCGGCCGCCAGGCGCTCCTGGTGCTGCAGGCTCGACGAGAGCTTGGCCGTGAACTCGCGCAGGTATTCGTTGAGCACCGTCGAGACCGTCGAGGGCGTGTAGCGATGCAGGTAGATCAGGGCGTTGAACGATCCCTTGGGACTGGAGAACAGCCAGTAGATCGGACGCTTCTTGTACCGCTGTACGTGGTCCTTGTAGAACGACTTCACGAAGTAGTCGCGGATGTCCTTCACGCCGAGTGACTCGGTCACGAAGCGCAGGTTCTCCTCGAAGTACTCCTCGCCGAAAGCCACCCGCAGGAACGTGCGGAAGCGCGCCACGATGTCGTCCTCAAACCAGTCACCATCCACAACCGGGATCACGTTGTCCTTGTCCGGAGCGAACGTCGGACTCGGAACCTTGGCCAAGTAGTCATGCACCGTAGCGCCCTGGTCGGCCAGGATGAGCCCCGGCTCATCCAAGCTGTAGCGACCGAACATGCAGCCAACGGCGTAGGAAACAAGGTCCGACGCCGAGTCAATCCGCACGCGCTCCCCAATTCGGGCGGGAGAGACCTGCGCGCCATACCTGAAGGCGGGGTTCGCGTTGAGGCTCACCGTCGAAACCGCCACATCGGTAGACACCGCGCTAGTCGCGTCGTATGCGGCTGCAACCAGACGGTTGACTTCTCCTTCGAGCTTGGCGAGTCGTTCCGTCTCGACACTCGCCAATTGACGACTGCGACGGTGGATTTCCTCAAGTGGAACCCCGGCCTCCGCCAACGACACCGCGTCGTTCACGGCGAACTCTGGGGAGGTTTCGGCTAGTCGCCAGTCTCTTGCGGATATCTGAATCGCCTCATGAACGAGATTGGGCACGTTGGTCTCGGCCAACTCAGGGCTAAGTGGAAGCTTCCCGACCGCTCCTTCACCAAAGTCAACAGTCGGCGAGACGACCGCTAGAAGTGCGGAACTCACCGAGGAGTTAAGAAATCCGAGCGCAGAACTCACGACCCGCGGGTCGGCGCTCTGAGCGATCGCACCCTTCGACTCAGAGATGAAGCCGGCTGGGCTGAGCCGGAACGAACAGGCCCCGATAGATAGGGTTCCCCAAGTTAAGCCGGGACGGAATAGCCGGTCGATGTTCTGGGGTCGCGAGAGCAACTTTCCTGTCGCGGGGTCCTTGTAACTTCGGATCTCAGCACCGTCGTCGTACCAGTTCACTACATACTCATCATTCCCATACCAACGGCGGAAGGATCCGCCCTTCTGTGCCGGGAACCACTTCCTTTTGCTCTCCAGAGCCTCGCTCCGCGAGTTCAAGCCTCGCGCAGTGTTGGACGCTGCCACTTCCCACCAGAATCGTAAGAAGCGGGAGTTGTTCCCCGTCTTGATCCCCTGCTTAGGAGGGATTCTTGCGGACATTGGAGGGAACCGCGCAAACGTCGAGCGCAACTCATCGGGCAACCAATAAGCGAACACAGACCCGGGAACCTCTGCAAAGCTGCCCTGTGATACCTCGTAGCGCTGGAACTGCGGATCAAGAAAGAGCTGCTCGATCTCCTCGTTGTCGCGGACCTCAGACGGCGACGTGAAGAGGCGCCGATAGGTCGCCCGAATACTCATCGGGGGATTCACGCGCCCGATCACGAATGCGACCGCTCCGAAGTCAGCCCCAAAGACTCCCCGCCCCAAATGCAACAGGGACTGAATCGTGCTTGACTCAAGTATTTCCGTGCGCAGCGTTTCGAACGAGGAAAGAAACATCCACGATGGGAGGTTGATCATCCCAACGGAACCTCCCATCAATAGGAGGCCCAGCGCACGCTCCATGAACATGGTCATCAAGTCGCCCTTGGCAACCGGATAGGTGGCCGTAGCGAACTCGGCCAGCTGCGAGCCCATATTGCCGTATCCCATGTACGGCGGATTGGCCACCACCACGGCGTATCGCTGTGCCAGATACTCAGCCTGCTCGACAACACCCTCCGCCAGGTCGAGCACGCCGGCGCGAAGAAGATCCCCGCCGTCATTGAGCCGGGCGGTGTGCTTCTTGAGGCTGATGGTCAGTTCAGGATCGGGCTTGACAAGGGATCCGAAGGTATCGGCGCGCTCGAACTGGTTCCAGAAAGCTGCCTCTGCATGCTTGTCGCCATCGCGAGTCAGCAGGAAGTCGATCTCATCGGACGTGAAGCTGATTGGGGCGAGGACACAGACGTTCGGTTCGATCTGCTTGTTGAAGAACGTTCGTTGCTTGGCGCGCGCCTTCATGGTCAGGGCGAAAGCTGCGAGGGCTCCGGCGCGGGGATCGATCTCGATGCCATAGAGGTTGTTGGTCAGGATGAGGCTGGGGATCTCTGCTGGGGCGTAGCCCTCTTCTTCGTAGATGGCGTACAGCAGGTCGAAGGCGTAGGTCAGCATGTGCCCCGAGCCGCAGGCCGGGTCGACGACCTTGAGTTCCTCGGGTCGGCTGATCTTGAGGAACTCGGTCTCCTCGTCGACCGGGGGAATGTAGTACTGCATCTGGTCGACCAGGTGCGAGGTCGGCCGGTTGAGCATCCATAGCCGGCCGAGGGAGTTCTCGACTAGGGAGCGGACGATCCAATGCGGCGTGAACAACTGGGTGGCTGCGGGGATCTCGTCGGCGCCGGCCTTCTTGTTCTTCTTGAACCCGGCGAAGACTTCGTCCTTACGTTCCGAGATGTAGAACTGGTAGAGCCAGCCGATCACCTCGACGTCCTGGCAGACGTCCTTGGTCAGCACCTTGACCGCT
>JARKOC010000041.1 GCA_029975915.1 Bryobacteraceae bacterium | reverse complement strand
GAGCGGCCCCGTCTCTTTGTACTCGAACAGATTGGGCGCGCCGGTCACACACTGTTCCAGCTCGCTCCCGCCGTAATCGACCAGCGCCAGCACCAGCCGGTCGGCGTCCGGGTGGGCCTTGACCTCGACGATCTTGCCCAGCACCAGCTTCTCGCGATCCCAGACCAGGTGATCGGAGGGCGGCACGGTCAGGCCCGGCACGCGGGTCTGCGGCAGACCGATGTACTTGATCTTCCCGACTTCCAGCCCGGCCAGGGTCAGGCGCTCCGCCAGCGCCTCCGGCGCGAGCGTGTCGGGGATGTCCACGTAATCCTTCAGCCAGCGAATTGAGATGAGCATGCTTCGCACTCCTTAACAGGAGACAAGAGGCAAGAGACAAGTGGCAAGAAAAAGCACGCCACCCTACCCTTAGAGTTCTGTTCGACCGGCATCCAACTCCTGCGATACCCAGCCAATCAACCCATTTAACAACCGCCCTACCTCTTGTCGTTCTTGTTCTAAATGATTCGCTTCTTGATTGTCCCAGTAGCCCAAACGCTGGGCGAGATGCACGTAATACTCGACTTCATTCAAGGATCCCCGCGCCACAAAGAGAAACTGGCGGAAGTCCTTCAGGGTCTGGCGACCCGCCCCTTCGGCGATATTGGCTGGAACGCTGATCACGGCGCGGCGAAGCTGGCTGGTCAGTCCGAATCGCTCCTCGTCAGGGAATACCCGTGTGGCCTGGTAGACTCTCAACGCCAGATCATCGGCCTTCTGCCAGGCAGCGATTTTTCGGAAATCAGCCACCGATATTTCCCCAGGAGGCAAGAACAACCCCCATCACTGCCGCACCGCTTGTCTTTTCTCTTGCGTCTTGCCTCTTGTCTCTGGCCTCTTCTTCTTACAGCCCCAGCGTCCCAAAGATCACCGCCGCCACCACCAGCGCCAGCAGGGTGTTGAAGACCGTCGCGCCCAGGTAGACCCCCAGCGGCCGCCAGCCCATTTCCTTGAGCGCGCTCACCCGGAATTCCAGGCCGATGCACAGAAAGGCCAGG
>JARKOC010000034.1 GCA_029975915.1 Bryobacteraceae bacterium | reverse complement strand
GCCCAACGCCTATTTCGACTCGCTCGGGATTCCGAGACTGACTGTTCGTCGGTAGCTCAACCCGCCGAACCGCCCGGTACGGACCCGTACGCCGGGTGGTGTGACAGGGAAAGCTCGTGAGAGCCTACCTATGTCGATTTGCGAGGGCCGTGCCATGAGGATCGAACATCTGAGCGAGGTTAAGCACAAGGTTTCAAAGGGCGCGAGCCCCTGGATGAGGACCGATGTCGTCTTCTACGCAAGCGAGCCCCTGCTGCGGCTGATCGAAAGGGACAAGGCTCTTGAACAGGCGGCCAATGTTGCAAGTCTGCCGGGACTCGTCGGACCCTCGCTGGCCATGCCCGATATTCACCAGGGCTATGGATTCCCGATCGGTGGCGTGGCGGCGATGGATTGGGAGACTGGCGTAGTGAGCCCCGGTGGCGTGGGCTACGACATCAATTGCGGCGTGCGTTTGCTTCGGACCAGCTTGGAAGAATCGGAAGTACGTTTGAATTTGAAATCGCTGGTGGACCAGGTGTTTCGTGATGTTCCCTGCGGCACTGGGGGCAAAGGTTGTTTTAATGTTGGCGGGAAGAACCTGGAGCAGATCCTTGCCGGAGGCGCACCTTGGATGGTTGAAAACGGTTTCGGCGAGGCATCTGATGCTCGACTGTCCGAGGCGGGCGGCTGCCTGAACCAGGCAGACCCGGATGCGGTTTCGGCGCGGGCGAAGCAGCGCGGCGCGCCACAGGTCGGCACGCTTGGTTCAGGCAATCATTTCCTGGAGATTCAGTATGTTGAGACCATCCACGACGCCACGGCGGCCAACGCCTTCGGATTGCAGGAAGGACAGGTGGTCGTACTGATTCACTCCGGGTCGCGCGGATTGGGCCATCAGGTCTGCACAGACGCCCTCCAACGGATCGGCGTGGCAATTAAAAAGTACGGGATCGAATTACCAGACCGCCAGCTTGCCTGTGTGCCTATAGGGTCGCCGGAAGGGCAACAGTACCTAGGGGCGATGCGAGCAGCTGCAAACTTCGCCTGGGCAAACCGCCAGGCGATGACTCACCTTGTCAGGGGATCATTCGAACGCGTCTTCGGGAAGAGCACGAAGCTGTCAGTTGTCTATGATGTGTGCCACAACATCGCCAATCGCGAACGTCACCAGTGGGAAGGCCGAGAGCGCGATGTCCTGGTTCATCGGAAGGGAGCCACCCGCGCCTTTCCTCCGCATCATCCGGCAGTCCCATCCGAATACCGCGCCGCCGGTCAGCCGGTCCTTGTGCCCGGCTCGATGGGGACAGCGTCCTGGGTGCTAGCCGGGCGGGAAGGAGCGATGGAGGAGACGTTTGGCAGCGTCTGTCACGGCGCAGGCCGCCTGCTGAGCCGTCATGCGGCGAAGGCGGGGCGAGACGCCGCCGATGTCAGAGAAAGCTTGAGTAGAAAGGGGATCATCGTACGGTCCGAGACGCGGGATGGCATCATCGAAGAGGTCCCGGAAGCATACAAGGACGTCGATGAGGTCATTGAAACTGTGTGTTTGGCTGGATTGGCTGCGCGCGTGGCCCGATTACGGCCAATGGGCGTGATTAAAGGCTGATACGCTGATAACTGGTCTATGAAAGTAGCAATCCTGGGGACAGGGTACGTCGGGCTGACTACGGGAGTGTGCATTGCCTGGCTCGGGCACGACGTTGTTTGCCTCGATACGAACGAAGAGAAGATCAACGCGCTTCTGGACGGCAGGATTCCGATCTATGAGCCCGGCTTGGCCGAACTCCTCTTGGCCGCGCGGGACAAGATCAAGTTCACGTGCGACTACGCGTTGGCCGTGCCGCAGGCAGACGTCGTGATCATAGCCGTTGGGACTCCGCCGTCGCCTGACGGCTCGCCGGATCTGCGTTATCTGCGCACGGCAAGCGAACAGGTTGGCCGGTATCTGGGGGGCGAGTTCACGGTGGTCGTAAACAAGAGCACCGTGCCGATCGGGTCGGGTAATTGGGTTGAGTCGTTGATCAGGTCGGCATTCGAGAAAGCGAATGGTGCGAAGGCAGACGGCTTATTTGCCGTGGCTTCGAACCCTGAATTCCTGCGCGAAGGGACAGCGTTACTAGACTCGCTATACCCCGATCGGGTAGTGATCGGCGTTGACAATCGGAGGGCGTTGGAGGTCCTGACAGAGCTGTACCAACCGCTGCTTGAGCAGGATTTCCCAGCGCCAGCCTTCCTGCCGCGTCCCGATGGGATGACAAAGGTCAGCCTGGTGGCGACTGACCTTGCCTCGGCCGAACTCATCAAGTATGCCGCCAACGCGTTTCTAGCTCTGAAGATCAGCTTCATCAACGAAATCGGGAACCTGGCCGAACGCGTTGGCGCCAATGTTCGCGAGGTCGCCCGAGGCATCGGGCTGGACACCCGCATTGGGCCGCGCTTTCTTCAGGCCGGACTGGGGTGGGGCGGCTCTTGTTTCGGGAAGGACACGTCAGCGCTGGTTGCCACGGCGGGAGAGTACGGGCTGGCCATGCCGATCGTTTCAGCAGCGCGCGACGTCAACAACCGGCAGCGGGTGCTGGTAGTCGAGAAACTGCTTGGCGAGTTGAAGATACTCAAAGGACGCCGAATCGCGCTGCTCGGCCTTGCATTCAAACCCGATACAGATGACCTGCGCGAGGCTCCCTCCATCGACATTGCGCGGCGTCTGGTTCAACACGGCGCCACAGTGGTAGCCCACGATCCAGTGGCGGCATTGGCTTTCGCACGGGAACACGCCGAACTCGATGTGGTCGTCGCGGCGACGCCGGAAGAGGCCTTTGACGATGCGGACGCGGTAATCCTGGTCACCGAATGGGCCGACTATCTGCGGCTGGACTGGCCGGCTCTCGGTTCGCGTATGAGAAACCGCGTCGTCATCGATGGCCGCAGTTCGCTCGATCGGACGGCGATGGAAGGCGCCGGTTTCCGGTTCCTTACGGTGCCATGAAAAAGTCCTGGGTTCTTTGGGTCCTGGCCGTGATCATCACCCTAGCCTCGGCCATTTACCAGCGAATGACCGGGCCCTCCTATCCTGCCCGGGGTACGACGAAGGTCGGCGGCGTTGACGTGAAGTACCGTCTCATCCGGACGCATCCTCGCGGAGATGCGGAGGTCAGCGTCGAAGCCGCACCTCCCATCACTGGGACTCTGGCCTGGAAACGCCACAAAACCGCAGACCGCTGGACCTATGTGGATATGCAGCGGCGCGGCGGCCAGCTCGCGGCCAGTCTTCCTGAACAACCACCCGCCGGCAAACTTGAGTATCGCGTCATCTTACAAAAAGACGGCGAACGGGTGACATTGCACGGCAGCCCGGTCATCATTCGCTTTCGGGGCGATGTCCCGATCTGGATCTTGCATCCCCACATCCTGGCGATGTTTCTCGGATTGCTCCTCTCGGCGCGCGCCGGGCTGGAACTTCTCCGGCCTTCTCCCTCTACGAGCTACATCTGGCCGACTTTCTTGCTGTTGACTGCCGGAGGCATGATCCTCGGTCCCATCGTGCAGAAATACGCTTTCGGCGCTTATTGGACCGGCTGGCCGCTCGGCACGGACTTGACCGACAACAAGACGGCGGTCGCATGGTTACTTTGGGCGCTTGCGGCGTGGCGCAAATCGCCCAAGTGGGTCGCCTTCGCGGCCATCGCCACCTTTGCCGTCTATCTGATTCCGCACTCGATGTTCGGTTCCGAACTCAAGTACGAGCAGACCCTCCCCGACATTCCGGCTAAGTCTTGAGACTGTCTTTGATGTAGGCCGGCGACGCGGCTTCCCAGTTCTTCGATCCGTCCTTGAACCGCATCCAGGTGGTTTGATGGGCAGGTTTTCCAGCGGTGATTTCGAAGACTCTCCCGCCGCGGACACGGCCATTGGCGGGATCATCGGGGTCGATACGTGGATACGCGTAATGCCCCAGTGAGCCGTCATAACCAAGCTCAATGCCTCGCCAGCGCCCGACGTAGTTGTTTACATGGTCGTGGCCGCAGTAAATACCACGGACATCCCCCCTGTCCGCGATCGCAGCAAACATGCCGCTGTTGACGGGCGACGGCATCTCCGGTTCGTGCCGGGCGCCAATAATCTTGACCTTATTCACCATCTCGTTGAATTCCTGCAAAGGAATGTGGAAGAACATCAGGCCCGGAATTTTCGCGCCATGCTGCCTCTCCAACTCGATAGATGTCTGGCGGTACCAATCGATCTGATCGGCGTGAATCCAGTCGTAGGACCTGTTCTTCCCGTCCTGGAAGTACTCATTCGAATCGATGAGCCAGACGCAGTAGACCAGCTGTTGCCCAGATGTGTCCCAAATCATCAGGACTTTGTTGCCGCAGCCGGTGAGCCCCCGCTGATACCCGCCGTTCATGTTGTGCGCGTAGCCCGCGTACAGAGCCAAAACGGCGTCTTTGTCGACGCTTGTCTTTGGCAGGTGCTCCTGGTCGTGGTTGCCGAACGTGATCGCCCATGGGACCCGTTTCTTCTCCATCGCCTCGGCGACATGCCCGATTGCGGCGCGGAGGCCTTCAGCGGTCTCGCAACTCTTTCCCGAAATGCAGTCGCCGTTGACAATCACCAGGCCAGGTTTGTCGGTGTCGATCAACTGTCCGGTCAGGGCAATGCCGTGCGCATCCCGCTTTGGCGTGTAATGCAGATCGGAGATGGCCAGAACCCGGAAAGTGCCATCGGGTCCGCAGCGCAGAGGCCGTTCTGCAAGGTTCCCGCTCTGGGCGCTAGGCGCGACAGCGGCAGCAGGCGCTGCCATCGAGGCGGTGATAAACGATCTTCGGTCCACAGGCGTTCTCCTTGGGCTAGTGAAGCGCCGCGCGCGTCACGCTTGCGCCAGCGGCGTGCGGTCTTCCAATTCTAGCCAGCTGACGGTATGCCGCGCCCGCGCGCCGGCGCCAATTCGGTCAGCCTCATCTGATTTGATCGCCTCGCCGCCCTACAATGGAGGTATGGCAGAACAGTTCACTATTGCAGGCCGCACCTTTCGTTCGCGGCTCATGATTGGTACAGGCAAGTACCGCAGCTTTGAAGAGATGCAGTTGTGCCACTCGGCCTCCGGCGCCGAAGTGGTGACGGTCGCCGTACGGCGCGTGAACTTGACCGACAAGACCAAGGAGTCGATGCTCGACTACATCGACCGCTCGAAGTACTTCCTGCTGCCCAACACCGCTGCCTGCTACAACGTCGAGGACGCCGTCCGCACGGCCATGCTGGCCCGTGAACTGGGTCTGTCGAACTGGGTCAAGCTCGAAGTGATTGGCGACGAAAAGACCCTCTATCCGGATGTCTTCGGCCTGGTGGAGGCCACCAAGATCCTGGTCAAGGAAGGCTTCGTCGTTCTGCCCTACACCAACGACGACCTGATCACTGCGAAGCGCCTGATCGACGCGGGCGCCTCGGCCGTGATGCCTCTGGCGGCCCCCATCGGTTCTGGCCTGGGGGTGCAAAACTACCCTGCGTTGCAGATTTTGCGCGAGCAGATCTCCGAGGTGCCGTTGATCGTCGATGCCGGCGTGGGCACAGCCTCGGATGCGTGCATCGCCATGGAGATGGGGTTTGACGGAATCCTAATGAACACTGCCATTGCCGCCGCTCAGGATGCGGTGAAGATGGCCACGGCTATGAGGCATGGCGTTGAGGCCGGACGCCTTGCCTTCGAGGCCGGACGCATGGAGAAGAAACTCTACGCTTCGGCGAGTTCTCCGATGACCGGCTTAATCCGTTAACTGGCAGTGGGACTTGGCTCGCGCCGTCATCGCGGAGGATCTTGATCTCAATGTCTGTTCATGCGGATATAGGAGAGTTCACCTCTCGCTCGAGCTAAAATGTGAACCCGATCAGGAACTCTGCCTGATTCTTGACTGACTTAAGAGTCACCGGCTGCGCCGACCCGCTGAAGACGTCGTTGTTCCAGCGTGTGTAACGTATCTCCGGAGAAAACTTCACCAGTTTGAAGTCAAGCAGCAATCCTGCTCCTAGTGCTACGCCATGGCTGCCGCTGCGTTCCAGCCGCGCCATATCCCCGATGCTGCGGAAAACGTAGCCGCCCGACACATAGGGCCGTAGGGCCTCGCCGGGCAAACGGTACTTCAAGAGCAGGGGAAACTCCCAGGAGCCAGCGCTATGGTCTTCAGTCGCCGCAGCGGCTCCGAGTGCCATCCTGTAGCCGGTTTTCTTGTAGAGCGCATCGACTTCGAATCCCAAACCCGCAGGCAGAAAGATGTCCACCATTGGACCAAAGGTAAAGTGCTTGAAGTCCGATCTGAAGTTGCCGGTAGCGTCGATTGCGTCGTTCAGCGGCAAGCCGCCCTTAACGCCGAAGTGAACCGATTGCGCCTGGAGGCCCAGAGCGAGTACGGCAAACAGAACGATTACTCTCATAAATGTCTAGACGTGCGAACCAGCTTCGAGTTTCATTCACAGTGCGGAGGGCCGCTCAGCCCCCCGCCACTACGAGACCGCACTGCCTGCTAACTGATTGTCACCAAGTCCGCGGCGAGTTTTGCCTTGCGGCCCTCGAACATGGCGATATTCGCCAAGTGTGGACCGGCGACAGCAGCCTGAGCGATCTCCACTGTGCAATTGGGTTGCTGGCGCGACTTGATGCAGTCCAGAAAGTTCTGAATGTGAGGTTCAATCGGTACCGGCGCCTTCATCTCAACCATGGGAGTCCGGTTCTGATGCCACGGCTCCTTCCAGACCGTGACGCCGGCATCGTCCAGCCGCATTGTCCCTTCGTCGCCCATAAAAAGGATCTGCCAGCCGTTCTCATACGCGTTGGCATAGTCGAGAGTCCACGTGGTAAGCATGTCGCCGTGATCGAAGACCGCACTGAAGACATCCGGGTGTTCGGCGCCAGTCATCTTGGCGATGTAGCCCTGGGCGACAGCCGATTTCGGTACACCCTTGCCTGTGAACCAAAGAACGACGTCCATTAAGTGGGTCCCCTGATCGGTCATATTGCCGCCTGCGTAGTCCTTGAACACTCGCCAGGATCGCCAACGCATCGGCTCGACGGGCCGTTTCGGGGCCGAGCCGAGGAATCTGTTCCAATGCAGCTCGCCTTCGAGCGGCGAGTTGTTCAGCGGCCTCGAAGTGTTCCAATTCCACTGCGCCTTGGTCATGGTGATGCGGCCGAGTTTGCCAGCATCGATGATTTTTTTTGCTTCGTGCAGCGACGGCGCGCTGCGGCGCTGCATGCCGACCTGAACGATCTTTCCGCTCGCCTTTACCGCCTTAACGGCCCGCGCACCTTCGGCGAGGGTGCGGGCCAGTGGCTTTTCCGTATAGACGTCTTTGCCGGCCTTCAGCGCGTCGAGCAAGTGCGGAACATGCCAATGGTCGGGGCCGGCGCAGATCACGAAGTCGATCCCCGGCATGGCGAGCAGTGCTTCGTGCTCGATGAACTTCTTGGCGCCTGGAGTGTCTTTCAACGCCGCTTCCATATTCGGTTCGTAAGCGTCGCAGACTGCAACGCATTGGGCGCCCAGTTGGGTGAATGCGCGGCTCAGATAGCGGCCGCGTCCTCCGGCAGCGATCAAGCCGTAAGTTGGCTTGTCGTTTGCGCTCAGTCGATTGGCGCCGGCCAAGCCGGCGGCCCCGGCAATGAAGTGTCTGCGGTCTGTCGTCATATTTAGTGGACCTCCGCTGAACATGCTATCCCAAAGAGTGCTCACGCGTCTGAGGCTTTGATATACTGAAATCGCCAGAGTTGGGAGGTCGTCTAATGGTAAGACTGCAGACTCTGGATCTGCGTATCGGGGTTCGAGTCCCTGCCTCCCAGCCACCAATGGCGCCTCACTTCTTCTTCACGAAGTCTTCCAGTAGGTGACGAGTCAGTTCGTCCGCAATCTGGGGAATCCGGGCGGAGAGTTCCGCCGACAAGTCCGAGCCGAATCTCACTGATTCCACCGCTACCCCCGCCAGGACGAATCGGACGCCCTTCAAACCTTCTGTAGTCAATTGCAGGAGCCGCAAGGACTCGGCGGCGGAGAACTGATGGGCATTCTTGCGCAAGCTATCGAAAGGCAGCCGTTCGCATTCAACCAATTCGACTCTTCCATAAGGAGGAGGACTTTCCATTGCATCAAGCAAGACGACCAGCCGGCGCCCTTCCATGGCCAGGGCGGCAGCAAACAGGTCCGAGCCCGCGAAAATGATCTCCCAGTGCTCGGGCACCGAGCTGGTTGCCGTAAGGCGGCGGAAGAGATGCCAGCCGACACCGTCGTCACCCATCATCGGATTCCCCAGGCAAATCATCAAATTCTCTTTCAACCGTCGGTCTCCTGTTGACAGCCTTGCGCAACAGGCATGGAGATGGTGAAGGCCGTCCCTTGACCGAGCTTGCTTTCGACGCGGATGGTCCCGTGGTGCGCAGTGATAATGCCGTAGGAGATGGACAGCCCTAACCCGGTGCCATGTCCGCTCTCCTTGGTCGTAAAGAATGGGTCAAAGATCCTATCGATCTGATCGGGCGGAATACCTCTGCCAGTGTCAGAGATGCTGACCTCAACGGCATCCTTCTCAGCGTTGTAGCAAGTGGAGAGTGTGAGTGCGCCTTTCTCGTCCATGGCCTGGACGGCATTCATGATGATGTTCATGAAGACTTGGTGGAATTGTGAACGGCTGGCCACCACTGGCGGAAGTTGTGGGGCGAGGTTCTTCACGATGCTCACGTTGAAGAACATAGCCTGCTTCGATACCATCTGGAGCGTCTCCTCGATGATCCCGTTCAGGTCTACCAGATCAGTGCGGACTTCAGATTGCCGGGAGAAATCCAAAAGCCCCCTCACGATTCCACGGCAGCGCTCGCTTTGACGGACAACCTCCTCCAGGTTCTCGCGGTTGGGATCGCCTTCGGGCACGTCTTCAAGTGTTAATTGGGTGAGCGAAAGGATTGCCCCGAGAGGATTGTTGATTTCGTGCGCGACACCGGCGGCCAACATGCCCACGGAAGCCAATCGCTCGGATTGGGCAACACGAGCCTGCATTTCGCCCAGTTCCTCTGTCCGTTTGCGAACCTTAGCCTCCAGCGTCCGGCCCCACTCCTCAAGATCCGCCTTCATCTGACGCAAGCTCTTGAGCATGGTATTGAAAGAATTTGCCAGCAAGGCGATTTCACCGTGCGCGCTGGAGTAGACCTCCTGGTCGAATCGTCCGGCGGTGATGTTGCGGGTTGCTTCCACCATCTCACCGATCGGGCGCGTAATGTTGCTGATCATGTAGTATGTGATGCCGATGATGGATATGAAACCAATGGTAGCGACGGCAAAGAAGGATAGGATGACGCGGTTACGGATCGAGGTGTAGGTAGATTCGAGCAACCCGGCTGAGAGCATGCCGATGGTCTTGCCTTCGAGATTCTTGATCGCATGGTAGCGGCTGATGTGGTACTCGTCGACGACAAGGGTGCGCCCGCTCCAGTCCCTCCCTCCCTCGGTAAGAACGGAGTGAACCTTTGGATCCACGCCGGTGCCGACCGCACGTTCGCCGCCTGGAAGCTTGACGGTCGTAGCAATGCGGAATCCGCCCTGAAAAATGCTCACGTTTCCAAGGTCTTGACCCGTTGGTTGAGGGGCACGGAACAGGAGCTCCCATACCCTGTCAACAAGCCCGAAGTTTCTGTTGAGCAGAATCCCCCCGTACAAGACGCCAACGATCGTACCTTCATCGCCGGGCACGGGCGCGGCGGCCACCAACACCATGCCCGAGGACTCCTCCGTCTTGGAAGGATGCACGGTGTTGGGCGCGTCGATGAGAGGGGTCCGCGCCCGCTCAGCCAGCGATGGATCCTCCCGCCTGAGTTGGGTATCGTCGAGGATCTCTGTCGATGAGGCTACCTTGCCTGACGTAGCCGCCCTAACCACACTGATCCCAGAAACATCGTCGCCGGTGCTCGAATTGCGGGACAGCCTGACGATGACGCGCCCGCGCCCATCAGAGAGGCTCAGGAAATCAAAAGCGGCGCTCTTGCGGATGGATTCGAGGTAGGCGGACAGTTTAAGGCGATCCCCGGAGGCAAGGTAGTGGGGGATCGTGGTGCCGGACGCGCCGATCTGGACTGCATTCCTCAGGCCGTCGAGTTGTTGATTGTAGACGCTGAGAGCCGTGGCCAAAGTATTGTCGGCCGAGGTGACAGCCTGCATCATGATCGTCGAACTGACGATCCAAGAGCCGACGATCGAAGTGGCAAGCCCGCCTATGCCGAGGATCACCAGGTAACTGATGATCAGCCTGGATTTCACGGAAACGCCGCCGATTGGCAGGCTAAGCCGCATGACCTCTCCGAATCAGGTGTACCGAGCAGGAGATGCAGGGGTCGTAAGCGCGCACGATCATCTCGAGCGCCCTTGTAACGCGCTCATCCTCTTCCGCTAGGACATTGCCTGCCGCAAGCCGCAGGTGATCCTCAATGCTGGCGGCATTCAGAGCAGTCGGGGTAATCACGTCAGCGGCGGCGATCTTGCCGTCGCTCGCGTAAGTGTAGCTGTGAATCAGCAGGCCTCTTGGCGCCTCGGTGACCGCTGTACCGGAGCCAGACCGGGGGGTGACCGGAACGGGTGTCTCACTTTGAATTCCGTTTCCGAGGAGAGACTCGACGATTCCGAGAGCCCGATCCACGTCATTGACCAGTTCGACAGCCTGTGCCTTGTTGTTGTCCATCGGATTACGCGAAGGAACCGTCAACCCCAGTTTCGCGGCTGCCGCAGTGGCCCGGGAAGTTAACTTCGAAGAGTTGACGCTCAGACGGGCCAGCGCACCCACCATGTAGGGACGGCCGCGATAAGAACTATGCTTGGCGTGAGAATGGGCTACGGGAAGTTCATTGGTGAATTGGCGATAGCCGGAGCAGTGCATCTCCGCGATTGTGCCGCCATTCTCGAAGCTGACATGGTCGCCGGCGTAGTAACCGTATGTGTCCGGAGCGCGCAATGCCGCGAAGGTGATCTCTGAAGAGCAGAACTCCGCGGGGGGCAACCCGGCGAAGATCCCAGCGGCGGTATCAGAATCCGCGACCGCCTGGAGTAGATCCCGGCGGAGTTCGATCAGTTGTTCGGTACTGGGAACTCGCCCGAATCCGCCCAGTAGGGCGTTGACCGGATGAACAGCGCGTCCGCCGATGGTCTCCTGGATGGAATTCCCAAGTTTTTTGAGCCGCAATCCAAGCTGAACGGCGTCGCGGTGATCGGCCGCCATCGCCAGAGCGCTGGGATAGTTCAGGTAGTCGGGTAAGGCGAGGAGAAAGAGGTGGAGGGCGTGGCTCTCAATGCTCTCGCCAAGCGACATGAGGTCCCGCAAGATTTCTGTCTGATGGCTGACATGAACGCCGAATGCGCTCTCCGTGGCTTTGAGAGATGTCAAGGTGTGAGCAGTGGAGCAGATGGCGCAGATCCTCGAAAGGACAGGCGATATATCTTCATAGCTACGCCCCTTCACCAGGCCTTCCAGGAGCCGCGTGCCTTCGAAAACGTCGAAGTGAACCGACTGGACTTCGTTCCCGTCCAACTCAACCGTCACTCCTCCGTGACCTTCGACACGGGCAAGGTGCTCGATCCTGATCGTCCTGCTCATGACACAACTCCAATCGGCGCGAAGGTCCGCAACTTTTTCTCTACATCCTCGCGCCTGACACCCTTCTCGCCGAACATGGCCCAAGCCGAAGCTGTGTTCGCGTCGTTTGACGGCCCCCGGCAGCCTATGCATGGGACGCCCATGGCCGGGCATCGGGAATCGCATCCTGCAACAGTGAGGGGGCCGCAACAAACGATATTCTTTTCAATCAGCAGGCAGTTGCTCTCGCGCATTCTGCACTCCATGCAGACGGGATACTCGGGATTCGCAGGTGGATCTCCATTCAGGAGGCTGGCGATCGCCGCGAGAAACTGGGACTTCTCGATCGGGCAGCCGGTGATGTTCATGTCCACCCTGACTACCTCGTGCAGCGCACGCGCCGGCTCCGCATCGTACTCCCGGCCCATGACGCCATAGGTCTCGTCCAGCAACGTGGCCAAACTTCCATTCCGCCCTGCGGCAGAGATGCCGCCCCAGACCGCGCACGTTCCAACTGCGACAAGCAACGCGGAACGCTCCCTGATCCTCCGCAGTCTCTCTTCATCACGCCGCGAAAAGACGGCTCCCTCGACAAGCGCGACGTCCAGACTGCATTCTTGATCGTTGCCTGAAGAAGCCATCAGGAAATCCCTCAAGTCCAGCAGCGAAACCAGCTCAAGGAGTTCGTCTTCGCAATTGAGCATGACGAGTTGGTCTCCCGCGCATCCGGTGAGGCCGAATATGCCCGCGCTTGGTTTGCTCATATCATCTCCGGCAGGTTGATGGCATCCCAATAAGTAAAAATCGGTCCCTGGAGACAGGTGTACTTGTACCCGACGCTGCAATGGCCGCATTTGCCGATGCCGCACTTCATGCGCCGCTCCAGTGACATGAGAATCCGATCCTTGGACAGGCCTAGAGCGAGCAGGCGTTCAAGGACATAGCGGTAAACGACGGGCGGCCCGCATACGGCCGCGTAAGTGTGGAAAGGATCCAGGCCGACATAGTCGAATAGCGACGGCAGGTGTCCGATCCGGTTCTTCCAGCCTCCAGCCGGATCGGCGTCGACAGTCAGAAGACACTGGATGTCCGTGCGCTCAGCCAGCGATGCCATTTCATCGCGGAAGAGCATGTCCGCCGGGGTCCTGCTGCCATACATGAGAATGATGTCGCCGAACATGTCGCGATTGTCGAGCGCGTACCAGAGAAGCGACCGGAGCGGGGCCATGCCGAGCCCGCCCGCGGCCAGCAAAAGGTGGTTTCCGCGGATATCGTTGACGGGAAAGCCATTGCCATACGGGCCGCGAATCCCGACCAGATCGTTCATCCTCATCCGGAACAGCGCGTTTGTCATTCGCCCTGCGCGCCGGACGCAGAGCTCAAGAACCTCTGGCCGGGTAGGGGAAGAAGAGATTGAGATCGGAGCTTCCCCCGTCCCAGGGACGCTAAGCATGACGAACTGCCCGGGCAGGTGCCGGAAGGATCGGACCAGATCCTCTTCGATAAAGCGCAAGGTGAACAGGTAATTCCCCTCAATCATCTTCTCGATGCGCACGATTCTGGCCATGTGCGGCTGGTAAGGGTTGTCCGACAAGGCGATGGGAGCAAGAGCCTCAGTGGGTAGCGGCATGCTGCGCCTCCCTCAACACACTCAGTACCTCAATGATGTCGATCTTCACGGGACATGCAGTTATACAGCGTCCGCAACCGACGCAACTCGGCCTGCCGTACTCGGCCACGAAGCCGCGTTGCTTGTGGTAGAAACGGAATTTAATCCGGCTGCTTCGGGACTCGCGGAAATTCTCTCCGCCCGCTACGCGCGCGTGGGTGGCAAACAGGCAGGAATCCCAACTCCGGCTTCGCTCTCCCGCGTGTGAGCCCAGTGCGGCTCGATCGTTCACGTCAAAGCAGTAACAGGTTGGGCAGACCGCGCTGCAACTTCCGCAGGAGAGACATTTCTCGCCAAGCTGGTTCCAGATATCGCTCTCATACTCCATCTCGAAGATCTCTGGCAGATCTCGGATTTCGACCTCAATCTGGAAGGCGCGCCGCTTTTCGCCCGACCTGCGCTTGTACTCATCGACGTCAGCGGCGGAAACGGCTTCAAACAGCGGCTGCGTTGCCAGCACCATGTCGTCGCCCAGCGCGGTGCCGACCAGAGTGAAGTAGTACTCACCGATGTCATAGAGGAAGAGGTCAAAACCGTGATCCACGAAATCAGCGCGCATGGAGCGGCAGAAGCAGTGTTCGTCCGGAAGGCAGTCGATGCCGATGATCGCAATGTTCTTCCTTCGAGTTTGATAATAGGGATCCGGGTACTTGCCCGCGAAGACCAGGTCGAGGATGTTTAATGCGTACACATCGCAGGCATGCACGCCGAATAGCACAATCTTCGATTGAAGATCTTCCGTTGCCGGAACATATCCATCGCCCGGCTTATATCGCAATAGGGCCTCTCTCGGGGGAAGGAAGTATTTTTTCGGAGGGAGGATCGTCCTGTCGTAGGTGAGCCTCGCTTCGGACCAGCGCGCCAGCCGTCTGAATACATACTTGCCATCCTGTTCGACTGGCGCGTGGACTTCGCCGAACTGTTGCACCACCGAGGCGAAGTAATCCAGTTTGTCCTTCGGGAGCTTCAGTATTTTCACGTTGCCTCCTCCGCGGTTCCTATATGCTCCTTAATCTTTGCAAGCAAGACCGACATGTCCGGCGGCTTCGAAATGAACTCGTCATGAGCCAGCCACCCAGCTTCCGGCTGAATCTTGAACGCCCTGTCTGAAGCGTAGAGCGACGAGAGGACAAAGATCGGGACGGTCTTCAAGTGGCTATCCCGCCGCATCTCCTGGATGGTGAAAAATCCCTCGGTCCGCTCATTCATCACGATGTCCATGATGATGAGGTCCGGAGCTTCCATCCGGGCGAGCTTCAATCCTTCGACTCCATCCTTCGCCTTGAGCGTTCGGAATCCATTCGATCGTAGAAACACCGACATGGACTCCAGGTAGTCAATGTCGTCGTCAACGATCAGGATTGTTTTCGTTGTGTTCATTTCGGGATACGTTCTCCTTTTCGCGCCAAGCCGGCATTCGGACCGTAAACGTTGAACCAACATTGAGTTCGCTCCGGACCGAGATTGCCCCTCCCATCTCAGAAACGATCTTTTTGCAGATTGCCAGTCCCAGCCCTGTCCCAATGATCTTTTTGGAGCCTTCCCGCTTGATGCGGTAGAACTCCTCGAAGAGGAACGGCAAAGACTCCTCGGGGATGCCCGCGCCAGTATCGGATACCGAGACGACGATCTCTCCGTCGGATGGTTCGGCCGTTACGGTCACAGTCCCGCCGGGCTTGTTGTACTTGATTGCGTTAGTCACAAGATTGTCGATCAGCACGCAAATACACTCGCGGTCGCCGGCGACCAGGCAAGGCCGCTCCGAGAGTCTGGCCTCGAGTTGGATCTGCTCGGCGCCAGCCATCTCTTCATAGGTATTGACGAGGTCCACGATGATGCCCTTGACATCAACGCTTACGTGCTTGAGGGATAGATACTCGCTCTCGATCTTGGCCAGGGTGAGCCAGTCCTTGATCAGCGCCTGTAGTTCCCCTGTCCTATTCAGACAACGGTCTAGCCACTCCTGGCGTTTTGCGCTGGCTTCGGGCGAATCGCCGAGATGCTTAAGGACGTCGAGATACTGATGGACGGCGGCCAATGGGCTCTGGAGTTGGTGGGACACGAATGTGACGAACCGCCGTTTGAAGAGAGATCGCTCGATTTCATGCCGGTGGGCCGACATGGCGAGCCGGCGCCGCTCCAACCCGCGTTTGACGATGATACGCAGTTCATCGGGCGAAAACGGCTTGGGAAGGAAGTCGTACGCGCCGGACTTCATCGCCTCGACTGCGGTGTCAATGGTGGCATATCCCGTGATTACGATGCAGATGATCTGGGGGTCGATTTCATGAAGCCGTGAGATGACCTCCATGCCGCTCATCCCCGGCATCTTGAGGTCCACCAGCACCAGGGCCGGCTTCAAAGCCGAAATGGCGCTCAGCCCGCTAGTCCCGTCTTCGAAGTCTTCAACCTGATAGCCGGCTTTAGCGAGGATTTTGCGGCAGGCGAACCGCATCGCTTGGTCGTCGTCGATGACGACTATCAATTCGGTCCCGACCGTCTCACTCATGGTGTCAGCCTCCACGGCAAAGTGCTGCGTTGTCAAGACGCCTTGAGAAGGCATGGACCTACCCTGGGACTGCCGTCTTGATCAGTTCAAGCAGTCTGGGTATATCCAGGGGTTTGGTCAAATAGCGGTCGGGCCGGATCAGTTCGGCTTCATCGGACAGTGAGAACCGTTCGTCGGGGCTCTCCTCTATGGAAGAGATCATGAAAATTGGGATACTTCGATAGGGTGCGTACTCCTCCCTGTTTCGCAAGGAGAAACTGACGCTGTAACCTTCCGTATCGTTTTCCATCATGACGTCGAGGAAGATCAGGTCCGGTTTCTGCTCCACCACAAGCTGTAGTCCCTTAGCGCCAGAATCTGCCTCGATCACCTTATAGCCGTGGCCTTCGAGCAGCGATCGCATCGACTCACGGAAATCCACATCATCATCAATAATGAGAACTGTTTGATCTGATGCCATGGCAACTCCTTGTCACCAGGAAACCTGCGTTCCCGCCGAGCCGGTTCAGCCCGATTATAGGAGTTTTTTATCCAGGATCAAAGATTCTTCGTAAGCGGCTGTCCTTCGATTAGCGGATTGTCCCATGATGCTGGACTTGGGAGGGGCTGTGCGCGGCACGAGACCCTGGACTCCGGCCTGGGTCTGTATTGTAATGAGGCTGGCATGGTTGATCAGTGCGAGGATGGCCCGTTTCAGGTCTGCGGATCCTGCAAGCGGGCATGGCCTGACTGGGAAGGATTCGTCCATGACCCGGGTGTACGCCTTCTGGGTCTGCAAGCCTTTGAGGCCAAGCCGGAATTTAACTTGCTTGTCTTCGAGCACGGCTGTGGCAGTTCGGTTTCCATCCTTGCCAGACGTTTGCGCCATATTCTCCCTGCGGCACAGCAGGCCGCCCCGCCCGGCTTATTGTTCGGCACAGCACAATGTAACGGGCATTGCCGCCATCTGGAAGACATGGCGGCCTGTGACAATCCATGCGTCAACGCCAGGGACCGGCGGCTGGCGCTTCTGGTCCAACAGATGAAGAACGAAATTGGAGATGCACCCGGCAGGTATGCCCGGTGAGTCTACATTCCTTCAACCTGAGTTGTTCGTGGGTCGGGACGAACCGAAGATGAGCTAATGGCAAAGCGGCGTACTTTGCCGGCGGCGCTGCAGGCAGCCGCTTGTATGAAATCCGGGTCAATCGAGGACCATCGTACAGCGCACCGCGCGCGGGGGAGTACAAAAGCCGGTGGGCAGCCCTCGTGCCGGGAATGCCTGAGAAAGTGCGGGAGAAGAGGGCTACGAAGGCGAACAAATCGAAAACACGGGAAGGAGCGAGAGTGGCCATGTCGCGGAGAGTTGCCACATATTCCTTTGTTTGCCTAATCTTCCAGCCGGCCTTTGCCCAGTTCGGGAACCTCCGCACCAACTTCGACGGCAGCGTGCTGTACTTCACGACGAGGTTGGTGAAGTCCGGCTCCGGACAACCGGCCCACGGCAAGGTGTTCCGAATCGACGAAGACGGCTTGGCGGTAGAGGAATTGCGGGAGGTTCAAGAGCAGCCGGGCACGAGCAGAACCAACTACTACGACATCAACGGGTTCGACGTATCGGATGACGCTGGGGTAAAGGCGATCGCTGCCCGGCGGGACTGCAATGTGATCGGGTGCGCCTCCCTCGTGAACGTGACGACAACGTTGCGCAGGTACGGCGCCGAAGCCGAGTACCCTGGTCCGGCCCAACTGAGCGAGAACGGCCGGTACCTGGTGAACACGGGCAGCGGAATCCCCAGGCTTGCGGGCAGCATCAGGCAGTGGGACCTGGCAACCGGTGAATCCTGGGCGCTGGCGTGGGACTGGTTCGCATCGGCGCCGGCCGGGGGGAGGATCGTCGCCAATGACGGCACGGTTGTCCACATCCAGAACGGGGATGTACAGATTCAGCGCAGGGGAGAGGTCCGGCCGCTGACATTCGGCAGCGAAACGGTGAGCTACGCGACCATCGACACTCTGGGGCGATTCGTGGTGTTCGTCTCGCGCTGGCCGGCGCCTTTCAGTGTGCATTCCCGGATCCGGAGGGCCGATCTGGCGACAGGAGAACTGGTGACCGTGATCGAGGAATGCGCGGACTTCTCACAGCCAAGCCTTTCGGCGGACGGATCGGTGATGACGGTGTTGAGACGGAACCAAGTGTACCTGGTTCGCACCGACGGCTCGGAGCCGCGGAAGTTGACGTCCGAGGACGACGAGATCCAGGCTGCGACATTATCGGGCGATGGACGCGTGGCATATGCGGCCACATATGGGGGACGGTTCATCAGGGTGAATGTGGAATCCGGCGAAGTGACTGAATTGGCAGGGCGAACGATCAGTGTAAGTTCTGTGCCCGGGCGGACGGCGCAGGGCTCAGCTCTGAAGATTCAAGGTACTGGGCTGGATGAAGAAGGACTGGCGGTGTCAATCGGCGGACTGGCGGCGCCGATTGTCCGGGCTTCTGCTGGGGAACTTGTGGTTCAGACACCCTGGGAAGCGCCGATTGCCGGGACTTTGCCTGTGGTGCTGACGCTTCTGCCGGAATCGAAACCAGTCTTTGAAGCGCCGCTGACACACGAAGTGAGTGTGATGGACCGGTGGCCAGAGGCATTCGGGCCGCCGATGCACGAGGCGATGAACTGGGAGACCTGGCAGGAGGATCCGGCGCGGGGCGGGGAGACCGTGCACATTCTGGCGACGGGACTGGGTGGGGTGAGGGCTCCGGTGACGACAGGCGTGGCGCAACCCGCTGAACCGGCGCCGGAATTGAGCAGTCCGTTGACTTGCTACCACGGTCATTCGGTTCCCGGGCCCCTGGCCGACGTGATCTACGCCGGGCTCGAAGTTGGGCGTGTCGGTATCTATAGGGTTTCCGTGAGGATGCCGTTTTCAACCGAAGTCGTTACACCGGGCAAACTGCACCTGATTTGTACCCAGCCAGAGAACCCGAGCGGCACTTGGCTGTCCCTGTCGATTGACTACAGGCCATGATCGGCTGGCTCGGGCGCGGCTCCATTGTTACGTGAAATTCGTAAAACGCGGTCGTAGCTGCTGGCTCCATGGGGATGAGGGGTGCTATCGTGCCGAGGCGCTGTATGAGGACGAATGCTCCGGCAGGCGGACCAGCGGGTGAGGATGGGGCCCTGCGCGGGTTGACCCGTGACTGCGGAACTCCCGGCGGTGCGCCGCGCCAGGCAAGAGAGGTGCATGGAGAAAGGGCAGTTTCATGGCTGGCCAATCGCAGCATCCAGCAGATCCGGTCTGAATGTACGATTTTTATTGCTCCTCCGTCCTGGAAATGATATACGAGGGATGCGCGCCGCCCGGCGCGCTTGAAAATGGACATGACCGTCCCGCCGAGGCAGCTCGTGTGGGCGCACGGCAGAACGGCCAGGGCAGAGTTTCCAACGACCAAGGGAGGCACGCCCGTCATGCCAGAGAACACTCTGACAATCACAGACAATAGAACAAATCTCACGTATACGGTGCCCATTACCGATGGCGCCATTCGTGCGATGGACTTGAGGCAACTCAAGACCAGCCCGGAAGACTTCGGGCTGATGACGTATGACCCGGCCTTTTTGAACACTGCTTCGTGTCGGAGTTCGATCACTTTTATTGATGGTGACAAGGGGATTTTGAGGTACCGCGGATATCCGATTGAGGAATTGGCGGAGAACTGCTCATTCCTTGAAGTAGCGTACTTGCTGTTGCACGGCGAACTGCCCAACCAGGACCAGTTGAACAAGTGGACGCACGACATCACCTACCACACGATGATCCAAGAGAAAGTCAAGCACTTCCTTGAGGGATTTCGCCCCGATGCTCATCCGATGGCGATGCTTCTGAGCACGGTCGGAGCGCTATCGACCGTCTACCCGGACTCGAAGCGTGTTCTCGACCCCGAAAGCCGCCAACTGCAAATCCTGAGGCTGATCGGCAAAATGCCGACAATCGCGGCGTACGCCTATCGACACAGCCTGGGCTTCCCATATGTCTATCCAGACAATGACCTGTCCTACACCGAAAACTTCATGAACATGCTCTGGAAAATGGTCGAGCCAAAGTACGTTGCCAATCCGACACTGGCGCGCGCCTTGGACATCCTCTTCATCCTGCATGCAGACCATGAACAGAACTGCTCGACAAACACAATGCGGGCGGTCGGCAGCTCGCAGGCCGACCCCTTCAGTTCAGTGGCGGCGGCGGCGGCGGCGCTGAGCGGGCCGCTGCACGGCGGGGCAAACGAGGAAGTCCTCAAGATGCTGGACGAGATCGGGTCTGTCGAAAACATCCCGGCTTATGTCGAGAGAGTGAAGGCCGGACATGGCAAACTGATGGGCTTTGGCCACCGGGTTTATAAGAACTACGACCCGCGGGCGAGGATCATCAAGTGGACCGCCGAACAGGTCTTCAAGGTGACAGGACGAAACAAGAAACTGGACATCGCGCTGGAACTGGAAAGGATCGCCCTTGACGACGAGTACTTCGTGAAGCGGAAGCTTTATCCGAACGTGGACTTCTACTCCGGGATCATCTACCAGGCGATGGGCTTCGACCCGGCGATGTTCACCGTGCTGTTCGCCATCCCGCGGACGGTGGGGTGGCTGGCGCAGTGGCAGGAGATGATCCAGGACAGCGAGCAGAAGATCGCCCGTCCCCGGCAGATCTACGTTGGCGCAGAGGAGCGCCACATGACCGAGGAACAGAAAGCGGTGACTGTGCCAGTCAAGATCTGACCGCTGTTTGCGGGAAGCCGAGGTCCAGACCAGAGGCGGGATACCGGCTCGGGCGCCAGACTGCGCGTAACGGCAGGTGACGGCGAGGCGGTATCCTACCTCATAATATGCGGATGAACGTTGCATTCGTCGCTGGTGCGACGGGAATGACGGGGCGATACCTGGGGGAAATGCTGTGCGAAGACGCCTATTTCGACAGGGTGGTGGCGCTCGTGCGGCGGCCGAGGATCGCGAGGTATCCCAAGTTGGAAGAGCGGGTGGTGGATTTTGGCGCGCTGGGCGCGGCGGACCTGGAGAGTGCGACGCACCTGTTTTGCTGCCTGGGGACAACAATGAAGCGGGCGGGTTCAAAGGAGGCGTTCCGGCGGGTGGATCTTGACTATGTCGTGCGGTTTGCAGAGGCGGGCAAAGCGGCGGGGGCGGACTTCATGGCGCTGGTGTCGAGCGTGGGGGCGGACGAGAAGGCGGGGAGTTTCTATTTAAAGGTCAAAGGCGAGGCGGAGCGGAGGCTGGAGGGGATCGGGTTTGAGGCGCTGCACATTTTCCGGCCGTCGATTCTGCTGGGCAAGCGGGATGAGTCAAGGCCGGGCGAGGAGTGGGGCATCCGGCTGGCGCGGGCGATGGAGTGGTTGCTGGTGGGGGGATTAAGGAAGTACAGGCCGATGCCAGCGGGGACGCTGGCGGCGGCGATGGCGGCTGCCGGGGAGCGGGGCGGGACAGGGGTGCAGGTGCACGATTACGACGGGATATTGAGGCTGGCGAGGGGATAGCCTCTGGAGTTTACATCCGCCGGGAAGAAACTGGCCCTGTTGACCGTTTACGGGGTTGAAAGAGGCCAGCATGGGTACACTGAATCTGGCGATGGCCATGGAGGCGATGCCAGTGAGTCTGCCAAAAGGTTTTCCAGAGCTATATGAAGAATACTCGGCCGTAGTGCTCAAGGCTGCCCTACGAGTGACGGGGAATATGGCCGACGCCGAGGACGTCCTGCAGACAGTCTTCGTGCGGGTGCTCAATCAGCCGGCAGGGGTTCAGGCGGGGGTCGCGCCCGAGGCATATCTTCGGAGGGCGGCGACCAATGCGGCGATCGACGTTCTTCGGCGCCGGTCGACCGCCCGCGAAGTGGACCTGGAAGCGCGGCAGCACGCCGGCAAGGAAAGCACGGCGTACGAAAAGGAACGCGTGAGGCAGGCGCTGGCGAAATTACCACAGCAGGACGCCGAGTTGTTCGTGCTCAGGAACCTGGACGGGTTCAGTTACGAAGAACTGGCGGAGATGTACGGGATTGAGCGCGGTACGGTGGCGAGCCGGCTGCACAGGATCAGGGAAACGTTGCGTGGGTTGATTGGCGAGTGAAAGGACGGCAAGCGCGATGAAGGACGAACGGTTTGACGAAATCCTGGATGCGATGCGGGAAGAGACGGCATCGCCGGCAGAGATCAAGGAAGCGCGCGAGCGGGTGTGGAAGCGAATCGCGGCCGGGCAGGCTTGCGCTGAGTTCCGGGCCGAGCTCGACGACTACCGCGCCGGACGGCTCGCCGAAGCGCGGCAGGTCCTTATGGCCGACCACTTGAGCCGCTGCGCCGAGTGCCGCAAGGCGATGGACGAATTGGAAGGAAGGCGGAAGGTCCTCGAAATGCCGGTGATGCCGCGCAAGCGAATGTTGCCCGAGGGGCAGTGGCGGAAGTGGGCGGTAGCGGCTGGTCTGGCCGCAATTGCCCTGTTCGCGGCGCGGGACAAGATCGACAGGGCGCTGGCTCCGTCGGGTCCGCGGGCGACAGTGGCGTCGGTGAATGGCGGGCTGTATACGGTTGCCGGGCGGTCGCTCGGCGCCGGAGCTCAGTTGGGCGAAAATGAGGCGGTGAGGACGGCGGCGGGCGCGAGGGCGGTGCTGCGGCTGGCGGACGGCTCGATGGTCGAGATGAACGAGAGGACGGAACTGGCCGTGAAGTCTGCCTGGAGCGGCCAGACAATTGATCTGGACCGCGGCGACGTGATCGTGACGGCGGCGAAGCAGAAACGCGGCGGGCTGCATGTGGCGACCTCTGACACGACGGCCACAGTGAGGGGAACGATCTTTACGGTGCGCGCCGGGTTGGGCGGATCGATGGTGGGCGTTGTGGAAGGATCGGTCGCCGTGCGGCAGCCGGGACGCGAGCAGTTGCTAAAGCCGGGTGAACATGCTGCAACGAGTCCTGCGCTGGAGGGCGTCGAGGTGGGCGAGGCGGTGGCCTGGAGCGCGGACGCGCGGAAGTACCAGGCTCTGCTGGCGGAACTGGCGAGCATCGGCAAGCAATTGGCCGAAATGCCGGGTCCGGGGCCGAGGACACAGTCCAACCTGCTGGCTAAGATGCCGGCGGGCGCGGTGGCCTATGCGGCGATGCCGAACATCGGCGGGACCGTGAACGAAGCGGTCTCGATGATTGAGCGCAGGACCGGCGAGAGCGCCGTGTTGAAGGAATGGTGGGAATCGGAAGACGGGCAGGGAGTCCGCAAGATGTTGGGTCACTTGCAAAACATCACGCCGTTGTTGGGCGATGAAGTGGTGTTCATGCTGGTGAACGATACGGCGCAGGCGGGCAAGAAGCTGCCGCTGATTCTTTCTGAGATCAGCGCTGGCAAACAGGCTGCTCTGGAGGAGGCGATCGCAAAGGTGGTGCCGGACGGCGGCAAGTCGTTGCCGTACAAGATTGCCGGAAACCTGCTGATCGTCTCCGAATCGCAAGAGACTCTGGCCGCGCTGATGCCGAGGCTGGGCACTGGTGCGGCGTCGGCGTTCGCCGCTCAGGTGGCCGATCGTTACAGGACGGGCGTCAGTTGGATGTTCGCGCTGGATGTAGGCGCGCTCAACCCGAAGATGGCGGAGAGCCCGAGCGGCACGGTGACGGGAATCGAAAAGGTCAACTACCTGTTCTTCGAGCAGAAACGAGTGAGCGGAGCCGATCAGATCAAAGCGTCGATCGGATTCAAGAGCGCCCGCACCGGCGTGGCATCATGGCTGGCGGCGCCGGGGGCGAGCGGGTCGTCTGAGTACATCAGTTCCGACGCTTTCTTTGCGCTATCGGCTTCAACCAAAAACCCGCGGCAGGCGTTCGACGAGCTGGTTGTTCTGATTGGCAAGACCGACGCCAAATTCGCCGAGGAATTGAACAAGTTCGAGGCGGCGACCGGGGTGAGCGTGGCAAACGACATCGCGTCGGCGCTAGGGCCGGACTTCACGGTGATCATTGAAACGCCCAGGATTCCGATTCCGGCGTGGGTGGCGGCGATGGAAGTGTACCGTCCGGAGTTGATTGATGCGGCGGCAAGCCGGTTTGTTGAGAGCTTCAACGCGAAATTAGGCGCTGAACAGCAGCAATTCAAGGTGACGCTGGCCAGCACCGAGGCCAACGGGCGCGTATGGAAGACGCTCACATCGGCGGCGGCGAAGTCGTCCCTGATGTGGACGTACGACCGCGGCTACATGATCTTGACGACGGACCGGGCAGTGGGTGAGCGGGCGATCGCGGCGCGGGCCAGTGGCTATCCTCTGGTGAAGTCGGCTGCGTTCAAGGCGCAGATGCCGGACGTGGGCGCGGTGCACCATTCGGCGTTCCTCTGGTTGAACACCAAGGGGGCGCTGGCGGACCTGGCAGGTCTGGTTTCCAACGAAGCGTTGAAGCAACTCCTGAATAACGATGACCCGTTGCTGGTCGTGATCGACGGTTCGACGGAACGAATCGACGCTGCGAGCCGTACTCGAATGACGAGCCTTGTTTTCGACGTACTGCTCGCCTCTGGGGCAGGTAAGCCGGAGACATCGGCGGCAAAAGCCAACTAGAGGAAAAATGCCATCGGTAATCGAACTCGACCAGCTCTCCGTGAAGCTGGGCCGGCGGGAGATCCTTCACTCGATCTCCTGCCGGCTCGGCGCATCGGGCGAAGGAAAGGCGATCGGGCTGCTTGGGCCGAACGGAGCCGGCAAATCGACGTTGATCCAGGCGCTTCTGGGCTTCCATCAACCGTCGGCGGGCAGGGCGTCGATCCTCGGGCTGGACTGCCATAAACGGAGCCGCGAGGTGAAGGCGCGGATCGGCTATATGCCGGAGACCGACTCGTTCATCGCCAACATGACGGCGGTGGCGTTTTTGCGGCTGATGGCCGAGATTTCCGGGTTGCCGTCGGAATCGGCGCTTGAAAAGGCCCACGAGGTCCTGTTTCACGTCGGCCTCGGGGAAGCGCGATACCGGGCGATCGGAACGTATTCGCTGGGAATGAAACAAATGGCGAAGCTGGCGCAGGCGATCATCCACGGCCCTGAACTGGTGATCCTGGATGAACCGACCAACGGGCTGGACCCTGCTGCCCGCAAACGGATGCTCAAGCTCATCCGCGAGATGAAAGAGGAGCACAAGATGAACGTAATCCTCTGCTCGCACCTCTTGAGGGACGTGGAAGAGACCTGCGACGAGGTGGTGATCCTGAACGACGGTGTGATTGTGCACCAATCCGATCTGGAAGCCGAGCGGAGATTGAACCGGCGATTCGTTGAGTTGGAGGTGCAGGGTGACGACCGTGCATTGGCCCCTGCTCTGGCAAGCCTCGGCGCATCAGGCGTTTGCGAAGGACTTGGACGTTGGAGAATTGTTCTGCCTGCGGAGATCGAAATTGGGGTGCTCTGGCGTGTTGCGGCCGAACAGCGGTTGCTGGTGAGAAAGTTGACTCATCGCCGGGACACGCTGGAAGAGATCTTCCTGAAGGCCGTGGGCCATTTGCGGGCGACGCCGGGCGAGGCGGGTACCGTGGGCACGGAGGTAGCCACTCATGGCGGTCTATAAGCGCGGCTATCAGCGGTATGAGGGTGGGCGGACGTCCCATTGGAACCGGATTCTGGTGATGCCACGGTTCTCCTGGCAGCGGCTGATGGGCATGAAGGTGACCATTGTCGTACTAGCTATTTCAATGGTGTGGCCGTTGATGTGCGCCGCGTTCATCTACGTGGCCAACCATGCCGAACTCTGGCAAGGCATGGGCGGAGGTGGATTGGCGAACTTCCTGAGCATCGATGGGAGGTTCTTCGAGGTATTCATGAACGCCCAAGCAGCGTTCGCCATGATTCTGGCGGCCATCGTGGGGCCGGGACTCATTGCGCCCGACCTGGCCAACAATGCGCTGCCTCTCTATTTCAGCCGGCCCTTGACGCGCCAGGACTACATCCTTTCCCGGCTGATCGTGCTGCTGGGGATGCTGTCGCTGGTGACGCTGGTCCCTGGACTGCTGTTGTTCGTGATGCAGGTAGGGTTAGCCGGGTGGGAATGGCTCTGCGATCACTGGATCTACGCTTGGGGGGTGTTCGGCGGATTCGCGCTCTGGATCGTTCTGGTCAGCCTTGTGGCCATGGCGTGTTCAGCGTACGTGAAATGGCGGGTGATCGCAGGCGCCTTGGTGCTCGGCTTCTTCACCGTATTGAGCGGGGCCGCAAGCATGATCAACGCCGTGTTCCGGGTGGATTGGGGCAGGGCGATTAACCCGGCAATGGCAATGAACCAGATCTGGCGATCGATGCTGGCGATGGAGCCGCTGGAGGGTCCCTCGGCGATGGAATGCGCGATCGTGATGTGCGCGATGGGGACGGCGATGCTGCTGGCGCTGAGCCGCAAGTTGCGGCCGGTGGAGGTAGTGAAATGAGCGCGCCGCAGATCGTATTCGACGATGTTTCAAAGTTCTATGGCGACGTCCTGGGCGTGAACCGAGTGACGCTGAGTATTCCGCCGGGCATCACAAGCCTAGTGGGGCCGAACGGTTCAGGCAAAACTACGCTGATGAACCTGATGGCAGGCCTGATCCGTCCCGACCGGGGAACGGTTGCGGTGCGTGGTATCTCTCCGCAGAATCCGGAGCACTTGATGCGGGTGCTTGGCTACGCGACCCAGTACGACGCTGCCCCGCGAGGAATGACGGGGCTGGACTTCGTCGCCATGGCGCTGATGTTGCACGGCCACAACGAGGCGGAGGCCAACAGGAGGGCTTGGCAGGCGCTGGAGCGTGTAAACCTCACCGATGCTGCCAAACGGAAGGTGGGCGCGTATTCCAAGGGCATGAGGCAGCGGGTCCGCCTGGCCCAGGCCTTGGCGCACGAGCCCGATGTGCTGGTGCTGGACGAGCCTTTGAACGGACTCGATCCCCTGGTGCGGGCCGAGACGATTGCGTCGTTCCGGGAATATGCCGATCAGGGCAGGCACGTCCTACTGTCGAGTCATGTCTTGCAGGAAGTGGACGTCTTCAGCGACCAGGTGATTCTCATCGCCAATGGGGCGATCATGGCCGAGGGCGAGATCCGCAGCGTACGGGAGGAGATCAAGGAGCACCCGAGCCAGTACCTGCTGCGATGCCGCGACGCGGCGCGCGTGGCGGCCCTGTTGTTCGGCGAAGTAGATGTCAACGAGGCAAAGGTTCTGGAGGACGGCAGCGGCCTGCTGGTCATGACGCGCAACCGCGACGGGTTGGCGTCGGCCTTGGAGCGGATTGCTCTTTCTGGGATTGAGATTGACGGCGTGATCCCTGCCGATGAAAACGTGGACGCCCTCTATGAGTACCTGATTGGAGGTGGGCGATGAGTTACTCCACCGAACTACGGCAGATCGCTGTGATAGCCCGATTGGAACTGCGGCGAGCATTCCTTTCGAAGCGGTCATTCTGGGTGTACTTGCTGGCACTTTTCCCTGCCGTGATCTTCATTGGACATGCGGTTGAAGTACATGTGCGCCAACAGCGTTGGTCGAGGCAATCGATGGCTTCACCTGCGGTTATCGACCGGTTGCAGCGGGGCATGTCCTACCAGGACGTGATCCGTGCTACTGGAGAACCACTACGTGACTTCGAGTGGGAACGCCGCAGCCGCGACGACCGCTTCGAGTACAAGATGCGTCACGTGCTTGTGTTCGACGGGCGCCGCCGGGCCGACCTGACCTTTCGCAACGACCTGCTCGAAAGTATCCGCACGCGTCCGCTTGCAAGCCTGGATGAGGACCGGCAGGTATTTGCCGGAGTATTCCAGTTCTTCTTCTTGCGGGTGGGGGTGTTCTTCGGGTGTTTGGGAATCTTCCTGAACCTCTTCCGGGGTGAGATGCTGGACAAGACGCTGCACTTTTGGCTATTGGCTCCTGCGCGGCGGGAGGTGCTGCTGCTGGGCAAGTACGCGTCGGGGCTGATCGCCTCGTCGGTGATCTTCACGCTGAGCGGGCTTCTGTGTTTCGCGGCGATGCTCTGGGCGCAGGATCCGATCGAAGTGCAGCAATACTGGGCAGCCGGAGCGGGGTATGAACTGTGGCGGTACATGCTGGCCGCCGTGCTGGGCTGTGTGGGCTACGGGAGCGTCTTCCTGGCCGCCGGACTGCTTGTGCGGAACCCGATCGTACCGATCGTGATCGTGTTGTTCTGGGAAGGGATCAACGGTTTCCTGCCGTCGATGCTGCAAAAGGTGAGCGTCCTGTTTTACCTCCAATCTGTCTGCCCGACCCCTGCCCCGATAGAAGCGGACACTCCGGCGCTGGTGCGCTTGTTGTTGTCGCCAGCCGCGCCTGTGCCGGTCTATGGCGCCGTGCTGGGCCTGCTTGGGCTGACGGCGGCCGTGCTCTGGGCTGCGTCGCGTGTGGTGCGGAAGATTGAGATCGACTACGCCACGGATTGAGTTCGGCAATCACGTAAAATAGGGAAGGCGGGCCGTCTGGGGGCGCGCCTCGTGGGACCGTAGCTCAGTTGGATAGAGCATCTGCCTTCTAAGCAGAGGGTCGCAGGTTCGAGTCCTGCCGGTCCTGCCAATATTCTCTTTGTCCGCATGAGCCAAGCTTCCTCGCTCCAGAGTCTCTAGCTGGGGCCATCTGGACCTACCTTGAACTTGGCTCATTAGTTTTCGCCGGGCGCCACAACAGGACTTCGCATGCCATCGGGGCGGGTTATTTGGATCGCATCGGTGTCATCCATCCTGCCGTGTCTGGACTTGGAGCAAAAATCTAATCGCGAATGCGGGTGCAGCCAAGAGAGGTCAACCGCAGTGGCGTGGGCAGGCGCCCAGTGGGTCGGGGACGTGGATGACGGCGGATCGGAAAATCTGGAGATCAGTATTTGCGCCGGCAAAATTAGCGACGCATTTCGCGAGCTCAGATTGCCGGTACCTGAATGCGATTCGTGACCGGATGCTCCGGAGCACTTGGTCGATAAGGCCCACTATCAGCCTTCTACTCCCTCAGGGAGTTCGTTGGCTCTAGCGGGTGTCGAGACGAAGATGTCAGCTTTCTGGGGACGGTCATTCCGCAGCTTATCCCGCTCTTTTCGGGCGGCTTTGGAGAGCCACCGCCATCCTGCCAGCCCGGCGCACGCTGGGCTAGTCGATCGCAGTCGAGCGAATGCAAAACTTAAGTTCTAAGAGTACTGCGATGATTTACTTATCTATTTTATCTAAGGAACTTATTCCGTTGAATCTCTGTTCGTTTTCAATTAGATTGGTAAACCTAGGCATCATTCTAATTGAGTCTAGGTGAACAATCCGATCCAGAGCGCTATGAACAGACGGGCACAGGCTATTGGGACGACGACAGTTGCTGTTGCGATGGGCGTCATCTACTTTGACCTCACGGCGGGAATTGGAACACTTAGCCCGCTGTTCTGGGTGTACCTTACGCTGACCGCAGCGGTAAGCCTGCTCGACGTGCAGCTCCACACTCGTGCCGGAGCACTATCGCCCGGAATCATCTTCGCGATGGCAGGTTATGCACAGCTCACGCTGCCCGAGTGCTATTCGCTTGGCCTGGCGGCTGGTACGCTTCCCCTCTTGCGGCGAGGAAGCGAAAAGGCTCCGGCTAGTGTTGTTCTGTTCCAACTGGCTGTGGCAATTCTGAGTCTGAAGGCCGGACATCTAGCGTACGGCCACGCGATCACCCAGGTTCCGGGACAGGCGCCAACGATTGCGGTGATTTTGAGTTGTCCGGCGCTGGTCGGGGTAAGCAGTTTTCTGCTGGCTGCGTTTGAAGGCGCTCAACTCAAGATCGGGATTCTATCCATCTGGCCACACGACTATGCGTGGTCGATTCTCTACTATGTCGGCTGCGCATCCGCTGCCGCGTTGCTGGTGGCAGTCTCGGGTTTGCCTTTTGCCGAGTTCTTGATGATCGCTCTGCCGCTCTTGCTGCTGGCGGGCCGTGCGGTCAGGGATCAGCGGCTGGCGATGGATCAGAGCCGGCGGCGATCGAGCGCATTCAGTGGGCTCCAGTTGAGTGTCTTGCAGGTCCTGGCGCTCGCCCTGGAGGCGCGCGAGGGCCGCGGAACAATCCACTTTGATCGGCTGGCACGCTATGCCCATGGCATGGGGCGGGCCTTGGGAATGGAGGGGCCTCAGTTGATGGCGCTTGAGACCGGCGCACTGCTGCATGACGTCGGGAAGTTGGCAGTTCCAGACTACTTGCTAAGCAAACCCGGATCGCTAATGCCGGAGGAGTTCGAACTCTTTAAAAAGCACCCGGTTGTGGGGGCGGACATCATCGCCAAGGCCAAGCTGCCGCTTCCAGTTGCACCGATGGTCCGCGCACACCATGAGAATTGGGACGGCACGGGGTATCCCGACGGCCGCAAGGGAACTGAGATCCCGGTTGGTGCACGCATTCTGAGGGTTTTGGACGCACTGGACGCCATCACGGCGGATCGGCCTTACAAACGGGGACTACCTCTTCACGTGGCCGTTGCCGAGATCGCCAAAGACGCCGGAAGGATCTACGATCCGCTCGTTGTGCAGATTCTGAGTGAAAACTACCAAACGTGGGAGTGTGAGGTTGGCAAACGAACGAGCGAGTCCTACGGGGAGGCAAAAGACGAGGCGAATTCCGTCGCGAACGTAATTGCCGAGGCGCGGCACGAGGAGAAAGTCCTCTCCGAGTTGATGCAGCTGTTCAGATCTTCACCCGATTTGGAAGGAACGATGATTCGGTTCGAGCGGCAATTGGGGAGCGTGATTCCGCACGAGACCATGGTGATTTACCGGTTGTGCGACAACACGCTTAAACCTTGGCGCGTACGCGGCGAGAACCGCCACGTGTTGGAGACTGTTGAGATCCCCATCGGGCGGGGTGTGAGCGGCTTGGTGGCTAGAACCGGCCGAGGCGTGGCGGATGGGATGGCTGTGGCTGATCTGCAGTTCGCGGACAAACAGGGAGCGGGAAGCCTGCTTCGCTCGCTAATCTCAACTCCGATGAGCTGCACCGGCACGGTGGCCGGGGTAATCAGCCTGTACTCAAACAATGAAATGCACTTCACTGCGAGCCATTTGCGGCTGCTCACCGCTCTGGCTCCCAGCCTGGAGGCATGGCTGGAGGCTTCGCTAAGGTATCACCAGGCGGAGTCAAGAGCTTCAACCGACTCCCTGACAGGTCTGGCGAATTCTGCCGCGCTGTCCGCTCACCTGCAGAACGAGATCGCGCGTGCCGCGAGGGCGAACATGGCGCTGTCGGTTGTGATGTGTGATTTGGACGGATTCAAAGGTGTGAATGACAAGTTCGGCCATCTTGCAGGCAATAACCTGTTGAAAGCGATCGCCGATGGGCTTAAGGCCCACTGCAGGGAATACGATTTCGTATCCAGAATGGGCGGCGACGAATTCGTGGTTGTCCTGCCCGGCGTTGACCGCACGGCCGCTCAGGCTCGATGCCAAGCGCTGGAAGAGGTTGTGATCCTCGCTGGTATTGAGGTTTGTGGAGAACAATGTGTAGGCCTGAGCGCTGGCATCGCACAATTCGGCGTGGACGGCAGTAGCCCGAATGAATTGCTGGAAGCAGCTGATGTCAGGATGTACCAGTCAAAACAGCGGCGGAAGGCGTTGCACCGGTTCAGGGCGGAGGCAACGGCCGGACTCAGCGTTTCTCTGTCAGTCTGACCCGAACGCCGTCCACGTCCTCGATCTCGATCGATAGCGTGCGCCTATTCAAGATAGCTCCCGCGGAAACCCGATAGCTGGCCGCGACAGTCCAGTCCTGGGTGGTGCTCCCCTCGATGCGGGAGCGCACCTTAAGAGTGTCGTTATATCGTGGGCCTTCCGCCGGATAGTAACTCAGCAGTCTGTCCAGATCATTCTGAGCAACGAGGTCGCCTGTTGCGACCTTGCCATCCGGCCCTGTCACATCGACCTTCACCTCGCGCACGACGAACGGCACTCTCGCGGGATTCACGATGCGTACCTCAGCGATGAGAACAGCGGTCGATTCGCTTGTTGCGATCGCCCGAACGCGAATCACCTCGGCATTGAGCCGCACCTGCGATCCCATATTGAGCCAATAGATCAAGCCGGCCAGGGCCGCCACCAGTACCAGTCCGATGACTGTGTAGCGCAGAACCTGCATGCCAGTTAACTCACCAGTTCCCTAATCCTGGTCATGCTGAGGTGGGCTTTCTCGATGAGCGTACCGTCGAAGACGTGGGTTTCAAGGCCCACTTTCCCGGCGTAGCCTCCTGACTCCAATGCCACGAAGATTCCCTTCCAATCAAGGAACTCCGGTCCGACCACCAGGGCACGCGCCTTCATTTGGACATTTAGAATCCGGTAATGGGGCAGCAGTTTGAGACCGTCAGGATACGGAATGGCCTTGAGCGGCATTTCATTCACCGGATCCCAATTGATTCCAAGGCCACCGGCGGGGACTGCGGCGCAAAGCTGGGCCAACTCCGCGGAGGTCGCAATGTTGCAGGATGCCTCGTTTTCCACAAGCAGGGTGACACCTTCCTTGCGCGCCGTGGCGGCCATCTCGCCGAGAATGTCGGCAATCCGGGGGATCAGCGCGGCGGGTCTCTCAACTCTGGTGAAGGTGAAGACCCGGACGATGCTGACATCGAAGGCGTGGGCCGCCTGAATGGCTTGTCGCAGCGTATCCATCCGGCGGTCGAACAGCTCCTGGATGACTGGCAGCCGCTTTGCCCGCTGCTCAGCGGTCTCGGTTCTGCGCCGCACCGGCTCGGTGCCAGGCAGGTCGAACTTCAACATGCCTGTATTGAGGAACGAGATTCCCAGACCCGCCTCCTTAAACTGCCTCGCCGCCGTCCGCAATTCCTCGCCCTCGAGCGTGAAGTAAGATCTCCTCTGCCCCGGGACTCCGCGCAACTCGACCCACTTTAAACCGTACTGGCGGCAAAAGGCGAGAGCCTCCTCCGGCGACTTCGCCACCTCATCCGTAAGCACGCTGATGCGCGACCAATCAATCTTGTTCTTCGCCAGCAGCGCTGGCGCGCCGGCCATGGATGTTGCGAGAAAGTTCCTGCGGTTCATGAAATGCTCTGGCTCAGTCTATCAGGGCGGTCTCGGCCTCTGCAGAATCAGAACTCCTCAGCTTGGGCGGGGGGTCATTGAATTCCAACGCAAACGAGAGATCGGAAACTGGTTGAATAGAATAGATGCAGAAGCTCTCAGAGGCGATTTCGCCGCGAAACCAACCCGGCCGCCAGGAGGCCGGCAATGGCGAGCCCCAGAGTAGCCGGCTCGGGGACCGCGCTGGACGGTGCGTCATAAACTCCAATCAGACCGGCGCCGTTATATGACTCGACGATGGCAGCATAAGGGTTCGCGCCGAACAGATTCACCGTGTTGCCGTTGTTGTAGTACAGCGATCCGATTCCCGCAAAGATCGGGTGAACGCTCGTGACGGCCAAGGTCCCTCCGATTCCATTCCACGAAGTGCCGAAGTCGAAGCCGAAGTTGTTGAGAAATCCGTCCCAAACCGTGTCTTCACTCGCTACTCCGGCAGTACCACCCATCAAGTAGACGTTTCCACCTCCGTTGACATAGCTCGTCAGAACGGACGCGTCATACGATCCCAGATAGCCGCCCAGGAATACTCCGTCGAACGCCGCCAAAGTGGGCAAATTAAAAGGAACTCCAGTGTTGACCGTCACGCTGTGTCCGGACCCCGTGAGTGCGCCAGTAAACGTGGCATTGTTGAGGCCGAAGTTGGTTGTGTAGACCAAGAAGGCGCCGGGCCCGCCGGGACTAAACCAGTTTGCGATGTTTGCCGCCAAGAGGCCCGCGTTTGGCTGGCCGTCCGACATTGTCCACTCGTCATGGTTGACAACAATCTTCCCGGCAAATGCCGGAACCGACAGCACGGCGAACGCCACGCCTACCACCCACGGAATTCGAACCTTCGTCATCTTGCACACATGGTAACCCGAAAACACCAATGCTGGAATATGCTTATGAAGGGCGTGTTAGTTCTTCAATCGCCTCACCCTAGCGGATGATCAGGTAGTCGCGCGGGCATTTCTTCTCAAGAGCCGGAACCTGGGCGTCTGGCGCAGGGTAGCCTACGGGGATCAGTAAGAATGGCCGCTCGTTCCGGGGCCGTTTGAGAATGCTGGAGAGAAAACCCATCGGGCTTGGCGTATGTGTAAGCGTGGCAAGTCCGGCAATGTGTAGCGCCGTCAAAAGGAAGCCGCAGGCGATCCCAACACTTTCCTGAACGTAGTAGTGTTTGATCTTGCGGTCACCGTCCAGGCCGAAGTCAATGCTGAAGACGGCTATCAGATAGGGCGCGGTCTCTAGGAACTCCTTGTGCCAGTCTGTACCAAAAGGCTCCAGGGCGCTGAGCCACTCTGCCGGAAACCGCCGTTCATAGTTGATCTTCTCTTCTGCTTCGGCAGCCAGGCGGATCTCCCGTTTCACTTCAGGATCCTGGACGACGACGAATCGCCAGGGTTGCTGGTTGGCGCCGGAGGGCGCCGAAGCCGCGGCCCTGATCGCTGATTCGATCAATTCGATCGGTACCGGCTCTGAAGTGAAGTCGCGTACGCTCCGGCGGGTCTTCATGCGGCGCTCGAACTCGAAGACTGCCTCGATCTGCTGTTCAGGACTGAGACGTTCGAATTCGAGCGGCCGAAATACCGGCGTAATTTTCATCCCTTGCCAGGCTTTTCCACCACCAACCGGCTTCCGCCCGACCGCTTCACCTTTTCCAGTCCGCAACTGCCGAGGGTCTTGTACCCCTTGGCTTCAAGAAGGGCTGCCGCACGGGCAGCCCGTCCTCCCTGGCTTCAAAGGGTGACGACGAGTTTGTCTTTTGGAACCTCTGCGAGCCGGGCCGCCAACTGGCTCATGGGGATGTTGACATAGCCTTTCACCGAGCCAAGCGCGGCGATCTCGGAAGGCTCACGGACGTCAAGAAAGAAGACTTTGCCCGGCTGTTCGAGAAGTTTGGCAAGTTGTGCGGAATCAATTTCCTTGGAAGTGGAGGAAGCCTGGCCGCACGCGACTCCGAAAGCAAGTACCGACACGGCAACACAGGCCCAGCAGAAGCTTCTCATGACGGCAGTGTAGCATGGTAGAAACATGGGTTCTCTACCGGATGAGTTCTATCGAATCGGCAAACTGCCGCCGTATGTATTCGCTGCCGTCAATGAGATGAAGGCTCGGCTGCGATCTCAGCAGTACGACGTCGTTGATTTCGGGATGGGCAATCCTGACGGACCCACACCACGCCCCATTGTGAACAAACTGGTCGAAGCCGCCCGGATTCCCCGTAATCACCGCTATTCGGTGTCGCGTGGCATCCCTAATTTGCGTCTTGAAATTACCAGGCGCTACCGCCGCCAATATGGCGTCGATCTCGATCCGGAGACCGAAGCCATCGTCACAATCGGGTCAAAAGATGCGCTAGCCCACCTGATGTTCGCCGTCATTGGTCCTGGAGACCTGGTCATCACCCCATCTCCTTGTTATCCCATCCACCAATGGGGCGTCATCATGGCTGAAGGCGAGGCCGTGCCCATGCCGGTGGCCGATCCTCCGGAATACCTCAACCGGCTTGAAGATTTCTACAGGAAGTCTTCGAAGAAGCCTGCTCTCATCCTGATTAACTATCCTCACAATCCCACAACAGCCACTGTGGATCTCGATTTCTTCAAGGAGGTTGTCCGGCTCGCCGCACATCACGGCACGATGGTCCTCCACGATTTCGCCTACGCCGACCTCGGCTTCGACGGCTACAAGCCCCCGTCAATATTGCAGGTGGATGGCGCACGGGAAGTCGCCGTGGAGATCTTCTCCATGACGAAGAGCTACAACATGGCCGGCTGGCGCGTGGGTTTCTGTCTCGGGAACCCGAAGATGATTAAGGCTTTGGCGAGGATCAAAAGCTATCTCGACTACGGGAACTTTCAGCCAATCCAGATCGCCTCGATCATCGGCTTGCGGGAGTGCGAAGAAGATGTTTCCAGGATCTGTCACATTTACGAACGCCGGCGGAATGTGCTGGTTGATGGGCTCAATGCCGCTGGCTGGCCTGTCGAGAAGCCGAAGGCCACCATGTTCGTTTGGGCGCCTATCCCCGAAGCCTGCCAGGGGATGGGCTCTCTGGAGTTTTCCAAGCAGATTCTCGAACAGGCCTTGGTCGCCGTTTCACCGGGCATTGGTTTCGGGCCGGCCGGCGATGGGTATGTGCGATTCGCCCTGATCGAAAACCATCACCGGACGAGGCAGGCATTGCGCCGCGTTAAGCAGTACTTGCGGGATGTACGCTCCCGCTCTTGATATCATCTGGATCTATGGCCGTTTCGGCGTCCAGCGGCGGAAGGCGCCTGATCGATCTTCGGCAGTTGCCTGCGGCGGATCTTGAGGGCCTGCTCGAGGAGGAAGTCGAATGCTGGCGCCGTCAACTGCATTGGGACTTCACCGCGACCGCGAACATGCTGATGCGGTACGCCGGCTACCGCTCCCTGGACGGATTAGCCCTCCTGGACGGCGAAGACCTCGCGGGCTACTGCTACTGGGTTGTCGAGGGGCGCAAGGCCCTGATCGGGGACCTGTTCGTTCGTTCGCCGTGGATAGGTGGACCTTCGGAAAACACACTGCTGCGCGGTGCGCTTGACACGCTCGCGGGCTGGCCAGATCTCACGGCACAGCCGGGGCTGCCGGCGGCCGGCTGGCTGCGCCGAATCGAAGCGCAGTTGATGATGCTAAGTATCCACGGCCCCCAGGTTCTTCCGCATGGGCCTGCTCCGGCCGCCTTCCGGCGATTCTTTATGATTGGAGAGTTGGAACCATCGGTACGGCTCAGGCCCATATCACCCCCTCCCGGATTCAGATATGAGCGGTGGAGCCCTACCATGGCGCGCGACCTGGCTCGCCTCATTGAGGCTTCTTACCACGGCCATGTGGATGGCCGGATCAATGACCAATATCGCAGTGCGGAAGGCGCGAAACGGTTTCTGGACAATATCAGCAACTATCCGGGCTGCGGCATCCTGCAACCGGCAGCCAGTTGGGTGCTCATCGATCCCGAAGGGGTCCCGCAGGGGTTAGCGCTTTGCACATTAGTCGCGCCCAGCACCGGACACGTTGCTCAAGTTTGTGTTTCACCATCGCTTCGCGGAACCGGGGCTGGATATGAACTGATGCGCCGCGCCTTGACAGGCCTCTTGGCTGCGGGTCTGCAGGAAGCTTCGCTGACCGTCACTGCCGCCAACGAACGCGCGCTGTCGCTCTACCAGCGGCTGGGATTCAGGTCCGTTCGCGAGTTCGATGCGTTCGTTTGGGAGGCCTGATAGCCTGGCTAGAGCCCGTCAATCATCGGCTTGAGCTGCTGCACCATCTGAATGATCGCCGGGCCTAACGTGACAACAAAAACCGCCGGCATAATGAGAAAGAAGACGGGGAAGATCAGTTTCACTCCCAACTTGCGCGCTGCCTCTTGAGCCGCTTGGCGGCGCCGTGTGCGGACATAACGTGCATGAGTTCGCAGCGTGGGAGCGAGACTTGAGCCGAACCTTTCGGAATCAATCATGACTCGCGTAAGCCGCCTCAATTCCTCGGACTCGGTTCTCGACCCGAGGTCGTGAAGGACTTCACTTTTCGCCCGGCCGGCCCGGAACTCCAACATCGCCTGTTGGAACTCACTGCTCAGCTCTGGATAGAGGGATCGCAACTGCCGCGAGGTGTCGGCCATTGCGGCATCTAATGGCTGGCCGGCTTCGACGCCCAGGACGATCAGGTCCACCGCCGCCGGCAGGGCTTCGTCGATGCGCTGCTTGCGCCTACTGACCATTCCTTCAAGAATCCTGTCGGGTAGCATGAAACAAAAACCGGCGCCGCAGACAGCCGCCAGAAGCGCGGTATCGAGGCTCTCGCGGACAAGCAGTCCGGCCCATCCGCAAATCAGAGCTCCTGCCAGAGCTGAAGCCGTCTGCGACCCCTGATAGACGCGTAGCGCCACCTCCCCCCGGTAACCGGCTGCAGCCAGTTTCTCCCTCAGGCTCCGTGACTGCTTTGTCTTCTGAGGCGTCAATTGGGCTATGTACAGCATCGACTGCCTCAGGCTGCTTCTCAATCCACCCCTCTCATCCTGCGCGGCCGCTTCAGTTGGAAGTTCGATCGGACGCGCCAGCGTGAACCACCGGAAGGCTAGCAACGCCGCGCCCACCGCCGCCATCACGAACAGGAAGAAACTCAGCGTCAATGCGGCTTCAGTCATAGGGCTGACTCCCTCACATTCGGATCCTGCTCAAGTGCCTGATGATGAGGTGGGCCGCGATGTTTGCAATCAACATTGCCGAAACCAACATCCTGCCCACAGGATGGGTGAAGAGGTTGGCTATGTATTCCGGGTTGATCGCAAGCATGATCGCGCAGATGCCCACAGGCAAGGCCGTCAGTACCCCGCCGGTCATCCGGCTGTGGGCCGTGATCGACCGGATCTCCCCCTCAAGTGCGGCCCCCTCCCGCATGGTTTCCGCCATCCTGGTTAGCACATCGTTCAATTTTCCGCCGACCCTGTTCTGAAGTTTGACTGCAGCGGCAAACATCCGCACTTCCGCGATGGGAATTCTCTCCGCCAGGTCGTCGAGGCACTGCTCCCAACTGGTGCCGAGCCGCCATTGCTCCCGCGTTCTACGCATCTCCGAGGCGAGAGGTTCCGGTTGTTCGTAGGCGAGCAACTCCATTGCTCCCGCTAACGGGTATCCAGCCTTCATGGCTCGCGCCAGGGACTCAAGGGCCTCTGGAAACTGCGAGGCGAACTTGGCCATCCGGCGCGATCGGCGAAAACGCATATATGCATACGGCAGAGAACCGGCTCCAGCCGCTGCCACTAATGCCATCGGCGCGGGCAGCCATTGAATGGCTCCGGCGAAAGTCCCGGCCAGCAGCGCAAGCATCATCATCAGAAGCACCATCCGGCCGACAGTCCACCGCAGATCGGCCTCAGCGATCTGCCGACGCAGGCGGTCCGCATGACTCAGCCGCTCAAGCAACAGACGCCAGACGCGAATGGTACTGATCGACTCGGCATCCTCTCGAAGCAGAGGGACAGCGGCCGCTTGCTGTTCTTCTGCGCGCTCCCAGTCTGGCTTGGACCGGCCCTGGACCGCGGCGTAGGCGAAGGTCACCGCCACGGTGGCTGCCAACATCGCTGTAAGAAACATCCCGGCAAAGATGAACAATGCGTACATTTCTCGCCGTCCGATCCCAACTAACGTGCCGCCAGGAGTCCCGGCTGGTCCGGCTGGGGCGCCAACTTGGTTGGACTCGAAGAAATCGACGTCGATTCAATCACTTGTGGCCCGCTTGTAGCTTTGTCCGATGGGTTGCGCAAAACAATGCGAATACTCATTGCTGCATCGGCCAGGCTAAGACGATCCGCGTCGGCCGGGTTCACCAGCAAGGTGACATCCGATCTACCAGGGTTTACCGACAAGACTTCGACATTCTCCATCATGCGGCGCAACCGGATTTGGCTCGTTGCCTTATCGAGAACCTGGATGTCCACTCGGCCGCCGGCCGTTAACATCGACACGACCCCTCCTGAAGCGGTTGGGTGAATGGTCACGGCCCTCATTCCCGCTGGAATCGCGAGCGTTGCGCCACCGGATTCGCCCCTGCGCGTCAACATAGACATGGAGATCGGCTGTCCCGGACCTGCAGGCTCCAGTAGCGTCAAGCCAGCGACGGCGTCCACCGACTGCGCAGGGTCTTTTGGCATTCGTGAAGGATCAATCGCGGCGCGCTCCACGTCCTCCGAAGAGAGCAACGCGCCGCGATTGAGCGCCCGCTTGGCAACCACGGCCGACTTCGCGTCCACGGTCTCCCCCCCACCGCGCAGGCGCGGGATCAATAAACCGTAGAAAAAGCCGGTGGCAACAAGCGCCGCGACGAAAGCCACCCCAAGTAGTGGCATCAGGTTTTTCTTCATCTCGGCTTGCCTCCACATAATTCCTTCACCACGGCCTTGCCTCCCGGGGAGTCACCGCCAATCTCCTGCCGCTATCCGGCGAACGCCTGAGCCGGGGACCTCCCGTACTCATACATCGGATGGCGCCTCCAAGACCTTTACAATGGAAACTAAGTGGACAATCGCCGAATGTGCCCGCACTGCCGGGCTTTCATCACAACCAAGGATAAAGTCTGTCCTTACTGCGACACCGAAGTCGGTCCTCGGGCGATCGACCGCCGCGACCCAGGGGCCCTATTCGCCGGAATGATCCCTTCGGCGCGCTTTGTCACGGTGCTGATTCTGACCCTCAACGCCGGAATGTTCCTTGTCACAGTGCTGGCAAGCATGAAGTCCGGCAACTCTGGAGCCCTGATGGGGCTGGACGGCGTCACACTGCTCAATTTCGGCGCCTCTTGGCCGGTCGCAACCGTGCTCGGCGGACAGTGGTGGCGGCTGATCACCGCCGGATTCCTCCATGGCGGCCTCATGCATATCATGTTCAATTCGTGGGCCATGATGGATGTCGGCGCACACACCGAAGAAGTATATGGCCAGCGCCGCATGATCGTAATTTACCTGCTGTCTACGATCGGCGGATTCCTTGCCTCTTCGATCTGGACGCGAGCGCTCTCAGTCGGGGCTTCTGCCGGTTTGTTTGGGCTTATTGGGGCCATGATCGCCGTCGGCGTTTTGCACAAACGAAGTTCGGAAGCGGCTATGATCAAAGCGTTCTACATCCGATGGGCAATTTACGGTTTGCTCATGGGGCTGTTGCCGTTCTTCCACATTGACAATGCCGCTCACCTCGGAGGCCTGGCGACCGGCTTTCTCACCGCTTGGGTAGCCGGAACACCTCGCCTGGTTGAGACCTGGCAGGAGAAGTTCTGGAAGGGTGCGGCCGGATTCCTTATCTTGTTGACGGTACTCAGCTTCTACAAGATGTTTGTTTATATGCTGAAGGCCACCCAGTCTCTGAGGTAGGCGGTCAGGCTCCGGCGCGTAGAAGGGCCGAAATCGTTATGCGGCCCCAACCCCAGCCAGTTTCCTTCTCCGCAGTCGCCGTCTTCAGCAACATGGGCGAGTCTTTTGGTCCGGATTTAAGTCGATGAAATCATGTGCTCTGACTTGACCGGATGCATCCTTCATTGCTAGATTTGAATCTAGGACATAAAGAGTCCGAGATGAATCATGTTGAAGCTGACCAAGAAGGCTGATTACGGGTTGATCAGTCTGAAGCACCTGGCCTTGCTCGCGGATGCGAAGACGGCATCAGCGAAGGAGATCGCTGAAGCCTACCGGATCCCTGTTCCCATTCTGGCTAAAGTGCTCCAGAAGTTGGTGCGCGACGGCTTTCTGGTTTCTGAGCAAGGGACCAACGGTGGCTACAGGTTAGCGCGACATCCCGGAACCATGACGGCTCTTGAGGTGATCCGCTCGATCGACGGGCCGATCATCCTGACCAATTGTTTCACCGAACACGGCGAATGCGAGCTCTCCGCGAAGTGCTCCGTTCGCGAACCGCTACGCAAAGTGCACGAAGGAATCCTGAAGCTGCTTGACAGCATCACCATTCATGACCTTTCCGACGACAACGAGGGCGAATTGCCCGTCGCTGGACGCACGTCGATGGAATTGAAGGTGCTGCCCAGCGCATGACCGCAAAAGGCGAGGCCAAAGCAATCATGTTGAAATTTCCGATCTACCTTGACAATCACGCCACCACGCCGATGGACCCCCGCGTCCTGGAGGCGATGACGCCGTACTTCATCGACAACTTTGGGAACGCCGCCAGCCGCAATCACAGCTTCGGCTGGGTGGCCGAAGAGGCAGTGGAAAAGGCGCGGCAGCAGGTGGCCAGCCTGATCGGCGCCACGGCGAAGGAGATTGTCATCACTTCCGGCGCGACCGAGTCAGACAATTTGGCCATCAAGGGCGTGGCCGAAATGTACGCCCAACGCGGCAACCACATTATTACTGCCGCCACCGAGCACAAGGCTGTGCTAGACACCTGCAAACGCCTGGAAAAGCACGGCTGCCGGGTGACTTACCTGCCTGTGCTTCCGGACGGCTTGATCGATCTTGACCAGCTCCGCGACGCCATTACGGACAAAACCATCCTGGTTTCAATCATGTATGGCAACAACGAGATCGGGACGATCCAGCCGGTGAAAGAGATCGGCGCGATCTGCCGTGAAAAGGGCGTCCTGTTCCATACCGACGCCACCCAGGCCGTCGGCAAGATCCCGGTCTCGGTGAACGACGACAACATCGATCTGATGAGCTTCTCTGGTCACAAGATGTACGGACCCAAGGGCGTCGGCGCTCTTTATGTCAGGCGGCGGAATCCCAGGGTCCAGTTGACAGCCCAAATGGACGGCGGCGGCCACGAGCGCGGAATGCGTTCCGGCACGCTGAACGTTCCGGGCATCGTCGGCTTAGGCAAAGCCGCTGAACTCTGCCAGCAGTTGATGCCGCAGGAGATGGCTGAGCACGCCGCTATGCGCGACCGGCTGAAGGACCGGCTCATGTCGGAGCTCGATGAGACTTACATCAATGGAAGTTTGGAGCACCGCCTTCCACACAACCTGAACATCAGTTTCGCCTACGTTGAAGGCGAAAGCCTTCTGATGGGTATCAACGACATCGCCGTCAGTTCCGGCTCGGCCTGCACCTCAGCGACGCTTGAGCCCAGCTATGTCCTGAAGGCGCTGGGCGCGGGCGACGACCTGGCCCACTCCTCGATCCGCTTCGGCATCGGCCGTTTCAATACGCAGGAGGAGATCGACTACACAGCGCAGAAGGTCATCGACGTGGTGAAGAAACTGCGCGAGCTTTCGCCGCTGTACGAGATGGTCAAGGAAGGGATCGATCTGACCAAGGTCGAATGGAGCGCTCACTAGGGCGGCACGGTTTATAAGAAGTACGAGATCAGTCAAAGGGGATTCAAGACAAATGGCATATAGCGACAAGGTCCTGGACCACTACAATCATCCGCGCAACGTCGGCAGTTTCGACAAGAAGGACCCCGGCGTCGGCACCGGTCTGGTCGGGGCGCCCGAGTGCGGTGATGTTATGAAGCTGCAAATCAAGGTCAACGCCGAGACCGGCATCATCGAGGATGCAAAATTCAAGACCTTCGGCTGCGGTTCGGCCATTGCGAGTTCTTCGCTCGCCACTGAGATGCTGAAAGGCAAAACCATCGACCAGGCGCTTGAGATCAAGAACACCGAGATCGTGAACGAACTGGCGCTGCCGCCGGTCAAAATTCACTGTTCGGTGTTGGCCGAAGACGCCATCAAGGCAGCCATTCACGACTACAAGGCCAAGAACGGCTCGCCTGTTGAAGCTGCACTTAAGTCGTAAGATTAAATTGGGGGCCGCGGCCAAAAGCCATGAGCCCCAGGAGTAGTTCAACCATGCCCTCGATCAACGTAACCGACAAGGCTGTCGAGAAAATCCGCGCCGCCTTCGCCAAGCAGGGGGTCGATGGCGGTCTACGGCTGGGAGTGTTGGGCGGAGGCTGCTCGGGTCTAAGCTACCAATTCAAATTCGACTCGCGGCCCCGTCCGACAGACCACGTTTTCGAGTTCAATGGGGTGCAGGTTTTTGTCGATCCCAAGTCCATGGTTTACCTGGACGGGATGACGCTCGACTACAAGGAGTCGCTCATGCAGTCCGGCTTCGCCTTCGATAACCCGCACGCAACAAAGAGTTGCGGCTGCGGCACGTCGTTCTCGGCGTAGGAGGCGCGCCATGTCTCATGTGGTGGAAGATCATCAGTGCTGGAACTGCGGTGAACATTCGCCCAGCCAAAAGGCCGCCCGTTCGCTCTTCTGCCAATTCTGCAACTCCCTTCAGGCCCCGTCGCCTGACTATTACCGCTTTTTTGGATTGCCGAAAACACTGGCCATCGATTCCGACAACCTGCAGCGAACTTTCTACCAGATGAGCCGCCTCCTGCATCCGGACCGTTACGGCCGGCGGCCTGAGCGGGAGCGCAATTACTCTCTTGAGGCCACCGCCATTCTCAACGACGGTTACCGTACTCTGCGCGACCCTGTCCGGCGCGCCGAGTATATTTTGAATGAAAACGGCTTCCACGTCGGCGAACAGCGATCAAACGAAGTGCCGCCTGAGTTGTTGGAAGAGGTGTTCGAGCTCAACATGATGCTCGACGAGTTGAAGTCGGGCGACGAATCGGTGGTTGGGCAACTGGACGAAGCCCGCCAGCGGTTTCTCGCCATGTTGAGCGAGATCGATGGTGAACTGGATACCGCCTTCCGGGACCATGACAATGCACCGGAGAGCGAGGCCCGCCTGAAGGTCTTAAAAACAATTCGAGGAATCCTCCACCGGCGGCGTTACATTCAAAACCTTGTCGGCGAGGTAGACCGACAGCTTTCTTCCAGAAACGCCTGAAGAGCCTGTCTGCGCCATTCTACTGGAGACCCAAATCATGGAGCTGTTTCAGATCGACTTCGGCGGCCAGAACCGCAAGAAAGTCGTTGGCATTGACCTAGGCACCACAAACTCGTTAGCCGCCTTCATGGACCTGACCGGTCCGGTCGTCATCCCCGACCCCCTGGGCGGAAACATGGTCCCCAGTATCGTTTCACTGAGTGACGACGGACATTCCTTTATCGTTGGCGAACAGGCGCGGCCACGATTGATCACTCGTCCCGAACACAGCGTCTATTCGGTGAAACGTCTGATGGGCCGCGGCACGGCGGACATTCAGGACGAAATCAAACTTTTCCCGTTCAAGATCGCGGAAGGATCCGAAAGCGTGCTGCGGCTGCGGGTCGGCGATCGCACCATGACGCCGCCGGAAGTCTCCGCCCAGGTCCTGCGCAAGCTGAAGGCGAACGCCGAAACCTACCTTGGCGAACCCGTTACCCAGGCTGTCATAACGGTCCCTGCGTACTTCAACGACGCCCAGCGTCAAGCAACCAAAGACGCCGGCCGCATTGCAGGATTGGAAGTGCTTCGTTTGGTCAACGAGCCAACCGCCGCATCGCTGGCCTATGGTCTCGACAAAAGAAACGACGGCGTTGTGGCCGTTTACGACTTCGGCGGCGGCACCTTTGATATCTCCATCCTCCGCCTCCACGATGGCATCTTCGAAGTCCTCGCCACGAACGGCGACACCCACCTGGGCGGCGACGACATCGACAACCGCCTGCTGGCCATCGCCCTGGAGGACGCTTCGTCCGAGTGGGGGCGCGACGTCTCGACGGCCGGCGAGGCCGTCCAGACCTTCCGCCAAGCCGTTATCCGCGCCAAGGAACAGCTTTCTTTCGCGCCCGAGGCCAACATCGAAGTCTCGTTTGGAGACAAGGCCTATCAGCGCACCCTGACCCGCGCCCACTTCGAATCTCTCATCAAGGACATCGTGGACCGGACGCTCGCACCCTGCCGCCAGGCGATGCGCGACGCGGGTTTGACGCCAGACCAGATCGACGAGGTCGTCTTGGTTGGCGGTTCCACCCGTATCCCGCTCGTCCGCCAGGCCGTTCGCAACCTGTTCAAAGCCGAGCCGCACACGGACTTGAACCCAGACGAAGTTGTCGCCATCGGCGCGGCTGTCCAGGCCGCAATTCTAGCAGGCGATGTCCAGGATCAACTTCTGCTTGATGTGACCCCGCTCTCGCTCGGCATCGAGACCATGGGCGGCGTCGTCACCAAACTCATTCACCGCAACTCGACCATCCCCGCCTCGGCCAGCGAAGTTTTCACGACTTCAGTTGACGGTCAGAAGAATGTCCTTATCCATGTCCTGCAAGGCGAACGGGAACTCGTGAAAGACTGCCGCTCTCTTGCCCGCTTCGACCTGAAGGATATTGACCCTCTGCCCGCTGGCATGGCGCGAATCGAGGTCCGATTCCTCATCGACGCCAATGGCATCCTTTCGGTCAGCGCCCGGGATGTCCGTACGGGTAAGGAGCAGTCGGTTGAAGTGAAACCAAGCTATGGCCTTACCGACGAACAGGTGGATGCCATGGTTCGGGAGAGTTTTGAAAAGGCCGAAGAGGACTTCAAGGCTCGCCAAGTCCGCGAAGCTCGCGTCGAGGCCGACAACATCCTCTCCGCCGTCGAGAAGGCGAAAGCCAACGACGCCTGGCTCCAGTTAACTGACGAGGAGCGCTCGGCCGTGGATATCGCCGTCAATCAACTCCTCGCCGTGTATCACGCCGGCGACCATCGCCTTATCCTTGATCACATCGCCAAACTCGATGCCGCCACGGTTCGTTTGGCTGAAACAATGATGAACACCGCCGTTCAGGACGCCCTGAAAGGAACCAAAATCTAATGGAACTCAACTGGACCGACTCCGAATCCATCGGCATCGAACTCTTCGAGAAGTTCCCCGATATCGACCCGCTCACAGTCCGCTTCACAGACCTCCACGATATGGTCTGCGCACTTTCGGACTTCACCGGCGATCCCCACGCCTCGAACGAGGCCAAACTGGAAGCCATCCAGATGGCCTGGTACGAGGAGTGGAAAGACAACCGGTAGGCGGCTCGGCGAAGGCGCCTGGACGCAACTATCCGGGCCCCCAGGCCTCGTTTCATTGATTGAACGGCCGATGGTCAGAAAGCCGGGATGCGCGGTCCAGATCTTTATCTGTGATCAACGAAAAAGCACGCCGCGCGGGCTGGGCTTTCCGGCGCATTTTGTCTGGTGCGCGGCCTCACAGTTCCTTATATAAGTTCCGCGTATCGTTGCACTCATCATCCCCGGCCCGGGGGTTTGGACTCAGTTCAGGCTGATGTTGTGTGACACCAGGGCGGTGCCGATGGCCTTCTGGGCGAGGGCGACCGCGCGATTCAGCAATAGCGTGGATGTCACCACGCGGCGCTTCGAGTCGATGAGTTCATTCTGGCGCGTCAGAACCATGAAATTGGTCGACTCCCCTGTTTGGAAGAGTCGAATCTCGCTATCGAGTTTCTCCTGGGCGGCGCGTTCGGAGGCCTGGGCGGCCTGGATGCGCTGCCGGGCAGTCGACAAACCCTGCAACGCGTTCCGGACCTCGGCCTCGATGCCCTGCTCAATCTGGCGCCGCATAATGTTCAAGCGCCTTTCGGCGAGACCTGCCTGTGCAAGAGCCGCCTCGGCCGTCCGGTTGCGCGGGTTCCACTCAATCAGCAGCCCGGCCTGAACCGTGGGAAAGTCACCCGATATGAGGTTGGAAAGCGAGGCTCCGTAACCGCCGACCAGCGACGGCGGGATGCCGCCGCCGGAGGAGGCCGGCAAGGGCGGCAGTCCTTGGATCTCGGAGAGATCGTTAATGCGGGATGTGATGCCGCCGAACAAAGAAGCGAAGGGACTGGCGTTGGCGGCCTGGGCGCCGGCGAGGCCTGCGACCGAGTAGGAGCCGGTGAGGCTGACGGTGGGTTTGGTGGAGTCCGAAGCGAGAGATTTCTGGACCTCGGCTTGAGCTTTCTGCAGTTCCAAAGAGCGTAGTTCCGGACGCTTGGCAATGGCGCTGGCCATGCCAGTGGCGACGTCGGTATCAGGAATGTCGAGGGGGCGGGTCTCCGCCGGAACAATCCGCTTGGCCCATATTTCGTCCTGGCGGCCGGAGGCGATGAGGCTCTTCAGGGCATTTTCGGCTACGGTGACGGCGCCGACCGCGGTGACGTAGCTGTCAACGCGGCGTTGAAGCTCGGCCTCCGAGGCAGCTAATTCGACCGGGGCGAGGGTGCCGGCGTCGATGGCGCGGCGGGTGCGGTCCACCTGCTCCTGGGCGAGAGTGACGCCCATGGAAGCCACCTTGGCGTCCTCGCGCGCGGCGGCAAGGTCCCAATAGGCCGACTGGGCCAGGGTGATGATCTCCACGACGCGGGTCTCGAAATCGGCTCGGGACTGTTCGACTGCCTTTGAACGGATCCTGATCTCGGCGCGTTCCCGGTCGATGCGGCGGCCGCGCCAGAGGGGTGCGGAGACGGTGGCCGAAAGCCTTGAGGAGTTGAAGGGGTTCAGGGCGTTGATCACGTTGGTGGTGGACTGGCGGGAGTTGTCAAATGCGACGTTGAGTGAAACACCGTTCCAGGGCGTTTTCTGGCGGAGGCCCATGTTCCAGTTGACCGCCTTGTCCTTCAGCTTGCCGTCCGGGGCGAACAGCGTGTTTGGGGTCGGCGTGGTCATGTCGCTGATCGACGGCTGCCAGAGGGTGACGGTGTCGAATGCGCCCTTGGCTCCCTTGAGGGCCTGGGCCGCCGAGTCGAGTTGGGTGCGCTCAACTTCGATGGCCAGGTTGTTCTTGAGCGCGAGTTCCAACGCCAGGTCGAGCGTGAGACGGATCTCCTGGTCTCCGACACCAACGCGCGGAGCCTCGTCAATACCAGGCGGCTGCGCCAATGCGCAGGCACTGATCAATAGTCCCCCAAGAATCCTCGAATTCATACTCATCCTCTATTCGCCTGCCGGGTGATTGCCGGCCTACATGCGGACCAAGCCGGTGATGGCGCCCAGGGCCCTTCTGAGCGGACTAAACGCCCAACTCAAGCCGCGGGAGACCTTCGTCCAGCGCGGCGAGTGCGCGATGTCGTCAAAGATTGAGTAAGCGACCGGTGTCACCAGCAGCGTCAGCAGCAACGCCAGTGTCTGGCCGCCTATGACGACGATGGCCACAGTCCGCCGCGTTCCGGCGCCCGCGCCGCGGCCGAGCGCCAGCGGGATCATGCCGGCGACCAGGGCGGAGGTGGTCATCAGGATCGGGCGCAACCGGTCATCGCATCCCTGATAGATGGCTTGAAGGCGCTCCATGCCTCCCCGGCGCAGGCCCTTGATGTGGTCGATCTGGAGAATCGAGTTCTTCTTCACGATGCCGAACAGCACGAGAATGCCGAGCGAGGTGTAGACGATGGAGAAGTTCTCGCCGGCAATAAAGAGGCTGAGCAGCGCGAACGGCACCGAGAGAGGCAACGAAAGCAGAATCGTCACCGGGTCGATAAAGCTCTCGTAGTTGGCCGCCAGAATCATGTACATAAAAATGATGGAGAGGCCGAACGCGATCAGGAAGTTAGTGACGGCACGGCCGAGTTCCTTGGATTTGCCCATGGGGCCATGCTTGACTTCAGGCGGAACGCCCATGGAGTCCATCTCAGTCTGGATGGCGGTCAAGACGTTTCCGAGAGCCTGCCCCTTCGAAATGTTGCCCTGAATCAGAATCCGCCGCTGGCGGTTCCAGCGGTCGATGGAGACGGGGCCCTCTCCCCGTTCCAATGTGGCGACGTTCGAGATCGGCACATTGCCGAGGGTCACGGAAGGCAGGTAGAGGCGTTCAAGCGCCATGGGTGAATTGCGGAACTGCTCCTTCACGCGAAGCATGACATCGTAGCGGTCATCGCCTTCCTTGTAGGTAGTCACCTGGTCGTCGCCACCGACCAGCACGCGCATGGCATTGGCTACTTGGGCAACATTGACACCGAGATCGGCCGCCTTGTCGCGGTTGATGCGGACCCGGACCTCCGGCTTGCCAGATTCATATGAAGATTCGAGATCGACCACGCCCGGAATGTTGCGCAATTTTGCCATGAGACGTTTCGCATACTTGTCGAGCGTGTTGAGGTCTGGCCCTTGGAGCGAGTACTGGAGGTCGACATTGGCTCCGCCACCCTGAATGAGAGATGGCAACTGGACCGAGATGGTGAGATCGCGATACTTGGCGAGGATATCGCGGGCCATGTCCATGAGTTCCCGCTGGGATTGCTTGCGCTCGGTGACGTCAACCAGCGTAACCAGGATGGAACCGCGGTCGACCTGCTGGCGTTGGTCGGCGCCGATAAGAGTCAGCTTGTCGCGGACGCCGGGGATGGCTTCAAGGTCCTTTTCGATGCGCGCCATCACGGATTCGGTCCCCTCAAGGGAGGAGCCAACCGGGGCGCGGACCGAGACTTCAAACTCACCCTGATCTTCGACCGGAAGGAAATCGACGCCCATGAACATCATCATGGGAACTGTGGAGAAAACGACGATGATGCTGACACAGACAATCGCCCACCTGTGGGACATCGACCATGCAAGCATCTTCCGGTACGAGGAGGCCGCGTGGCGGAAGAAGGCGCTGTCCTTGGTGTCGCCTCCGGCATGTGTGATCTTCAGGAATCTCGAGCACAGCATCGGCGTCAGCGTGAAGCTGACCAGCAGACTGACCAGGATGGCGAACGCAGCCGTGTAACCGAAGCTCGACATGAAGCGGCCGACGATGCCCGGCATGACGGCGATCGGAATGAAGATGATGACCAGCGAAAGGGTGGTGGCCAGGACGGCCAAGCCAATCTCGTTGACGCCCTCGCGGGCCGCTGTGACAGGGTCCATCCCCTTTTCTTCCATGTGCCGGAAGATGTTTTCGAGCACCACGATGGCGTCATCGATGACGATGCCGACCATGAGCGTCAGGGCGAGCATGGTCATCTGGTTGAGGGTGAAGCCCATGAAATTGAGCAGAGCGAAGGTCGAGATGATCGACGTCGGGATCGCGACGGCGGCGATCAGCGTGGAGCGCCAGTTGCGGATGAATAGCAGAACGATGATGCCGGCGAAGATTCCACCCAGGATCAAGTGCTCCTGGACGGCATGGAATGCCGCCTGGATGAAGCCGCTTTGATCGCGGGCGTAGGAGATTTGGAAGTCTGGCGGCAGGACCGATTTGAGTTCCTCGATGCGGTGCTTAACTGTGGCGATGACATCCAGCGTATTGGTGCCCGCCTGCTTGCGGACCTGGAGAACGACAGCGGGCTTGCCGTTGAGACGGGCCACGCTGCGCGGCTCTTCGTAACTGTCACGGACTTCGGCTATGTCGCTGATACGAACCGGGGCGCCGTTGACAGTGGCGACGGTGATGCGGTTGAAGTCCAGGGGATGCTCGACACGGCCCATCGTGCGCAAGGCGAGTTCACGGTTTCCCTGATCGATACGCCCGCCTGGAATCTCAATGTTCTGCGCCGCCAGTGAGGCGCGTACCTGTTCGATGTTGAGGTTGTAGCTGTAGAGCTTCTCGGGGTCCAGAACGACTTGAACCTGTCGCTTGCGGTCGCCGACGAATTTCACCTGGCCGACACCGTTGAGCGATTCGATGTTCTTCTTGAGTTGGTCGTCCACCAGTTTGGTTGTCTCGCGCAGGTCGCGCGGGCTGGAGACGACGATGTTGAGCACGGGCGCTGCGTCGGAGGCAAGTTTTTCAACCAGCGGGGCGTCGGCGTCCCGGGGCAATTGCGACAGCACCGTGGAGATCTTGTCGCGCACCTCCTGGGCTGCCACTTCAGCGTCTTTTTCAAGAACGAAGCCGATCACCACCAGCGAGATCCCCTCCGCCGAGGTAGAATTGAGCTCGTCGATGCCGCTGATGGTGTTCAGCGCCTCTTCCAGAGGCTTGGTGACCTGGGATTCAACCTCTTCAGGGCTGGCGCCACGCAGCGTCGTGGTCACGCTAACGTAAGGGAATTCCACCTTGGGGAAGTAGTCCACCCCAAGCTGACGGTAACCGTTCAGGCCTACCACCACCAGCGCCAGGATCAACATCGTGGCAAAGACCGGGCGCTTGATGCAGATTTCCGCAAGTTTACGCATGTGCGACTAGCTCCTGCCGCCGGCCGTTTTCACCGGGGCGCCATCGGTCAGCAGCGCCACGTTGGACACTGCGACCGCGGATCCCGCCTTCACGAGACCCTCCGGGATTTCCACAAATCCGTTCTGGCCCAGGATTTCCGGGATCTTGTGTTCCACGGCCTTGCCTCCTTCGATGGTGAAGAACTTGTTCAGGCCGGCGACGGTATACACGGCCTCCTTGGGGATCGCGATGACAGGGTAGGCGGCCGCCGTCACCAAACGGACCTGGACAAAGGCTCCGGGCTTCAGCCGGGCATCTGCTGTCAGGAGCCGGGCCTCGGCCGACAGCGTCCGGGATCGGGCGTCTAGCGCTGGGTTCAATTCTGTTACCCTGGCGCGGAATTCCATCCCGGGAACCGCCTCGGTCGTGAAGACCAGTTCGGTCCCCATCCTCACCAGCCCGACGGCTGATTCCGGCACTTCAACCCGCAACCGCAGCGGCGAGGTCTTTACCAGCGTGACAATCGGCACGTTCTCCTTGATGTACTGTCCAGGCGAAACGTGCTTGGCCGAAACCTGGCCGTCAAACGGTGCAACCACCGTGGCATCCTTTACCCGCTTCTCGGCCAGCCGCAGATCAGCCCGTAAGCCTTTGATGGCCGCAAGTTGCGTTAACTTGTCGTCGCGCATCATGTCATAGGCCGCCTGGCGGGCGGCGAGAGCCTTTTCGGCCTCGACGAAGCGCTCCTGGGCGATGTCTCCTGTCTTGCTCAGCTTCTCCGCGCGCTCGAAGCGCGACCGCGCGTCGTCCAGTTGCGCCTTGGCCTGCCGCATCGACGGCGTGGATTCAGGCGCGGCGTCCTCGGCAGCGTCCGCAGGCAGCCCCACCCTGGCCAACGCCTGAGCCAGAGTGGCGCGAGTCCGCTCCATCTGCAATCTGAGCTCGGTTGTATCGAGTTCTGCCACCACTTGGCCGCGCCGCACGGACTGGCCGAAATCGTAGTTGACGTTCTTTACCCGGCCGGATACTTCCGAAGTCACCGTCACCGTCTCATCCGGCTGGAGCGATCCAGTGACCATGATCGACCGCTCGACGGTACGCGTTTCAGCGGTCGCAGTCCGGACTTCAATCGCCTCCACCCTCTTCGGGCCGGCGGCCTCCTGCTTTTTGCCGCAGCCGGCGATTGCGATCGCCACCGCAAACACAGCCATTGCTTTCAATCGCATCGCGCTTGAGTTCCCTTCCGTCACTGCTGTTTGCCAGCACCCATCAAAAAGATATCGACGAATTTAGATACGGTTTGTTCCCGGCTGAGTTGAAATTCCGGGTACTTGAAGACCGCCGTCGCCAAACCGTAATTGCCAACCATCCCTATGAACGCCCTCGCCAACACGGCTGCATCGATCTCCTTGAGTTGCCCAGCCTCCGAGCTTCGCGCGAGTTTGTCGATGAATGGCCCGAAGAACATGGCGAAGGATTGTTCGTACCAGATCTCCGCCAGTTCGTGGCCTTCCAGCGCGCTGAACAGCAACAGGCGGATGGGCCTTGGATCGTCCAGATACCAGGACAGAACCAGCTCGCCCAACTTTTGCAGGCACGTCTGCATATCCTTTTCGTGCAGGGCGGTGGCCAACCGGTCCCCGAATTCCTCCATCCCATGCAGACAAAGATCCTGGACGATGGCCGTGTAAAGTTCTTTCTTGTTCGCGAAGTGCTGGTAGAGGACCGGTTCGCTCACCCCGACCGCGGACGCCAGTTCTCGCGTCGTTGTGCCCCGAAACCCATCCTTGGCAAACAGATCAAGAGCGGTACGGACGATCTGCGCGCGCCGCTCCTCGCCGGTCATCCGGTGCTTGGCATCGTGACCTTCTCTAGCATTCGCTAACATAGCGAATACTAATTTAACAGTCCGAAACGCTACAGGTCAATCACGGACGATCAGTGTGAACAATTTCGAGTAGATCTGAAAAGAGGTTTCGTGCACGACCTCGAGCGTCTCCATCAGTTCCTCGAACGCCTCCTCGTCGGACTGCCGGAGGGGGTCCGGATCGCTAAACAGGATTGCCCACCCTCGGCCGGGGGCTGATGCCAACGCCAACAGGCGGGACTTTAGCGAATCGAAATCAGGAATAGACGAACCGTTCGATTCGCACAGTTCATCGAACCTCTCCAGCAGCGCTTGCCGGCTCTCGACAGGACCTTTTTCATCGATATGAAAGATATGGTAGCCGTGCCGTCGCAGCCCGCCCGGGAGCGCTCGCCAGAAATCGGGCGGCATGACGGGGTCGATCCACACGACTGGCGTTTCAGGATCGTCCACGCGGCCCAATATCTGCTCCAGGGTGGGAATCATCGACCGTTTTTCCAGAATACGCGATAGACTGGCTCCACGGGAGTCATCCATGCCGATCAACCGTCGCCAATTTGGCTTGTTTTCATTCTCTTCGCTGTTCGCCGGCGCCCGCACGAAGATGTCCATCCAACTCTCTTGTGGCTCTATCGGCGTAAAGGCCGACCAGCGACAGGCCATTTCCTACGCCGCCCAGTATGGTTTTCAATCCGTCGAAGTCGATTCTGGATTCCTCGCCTCCTTGGATGCCAAGGCGCTGGGCGCCCTCGTGGAAGAGGCACGCGCAAAAGGCGTCATGTGGGGATGCGCCGGACTGCCGGTGGAGTTCCGCCGCGACGACGAAACATTCCGAGCCGGGCTGGTGGACTTGCCCCGCCGCGCCGCCGCCATCAGGGCCGCAGGAGCGAATCGCATGGGTACCTGGATCAGTCCCGGGAGCGACACGCTCACCTACGCAGAAAACATGAAAGTCCACGCCAGCCGCCTGCGCCAGGTCGCCTCGGTTCTCGAAGACCAGGACTGCCGGCTCGGCCTTGAGTACGTCGGCCCCAAGACCTCCCGCGCCGAGCGCCGCCACCCGTTCGTCCACTCGATGAACGGGATGCGCGAACTCATCGCTGCCATAGGCAAGCCAAACGTGGGATTCGTGCTTGACTCCTGGCACTGGTACACGGCCGGCGAAACGCTTTCCGACATCAAGACCTTGAAGGCATCCGATGTCGTCCTGATTGACCTGAACGACGCGCCAGCTGGCATCGCCGTCGATGAACAGATCGATTCCAAGCGGGCGCTTCCCTGTGAAACCGGCGTCATCGACGTCGGCGGATTTCTCTCCACGCTGCATTCGATCGGTTGCGATGCTCCAGCTCGCTGCGAGCCCTTCTCGGCCCGCCTGCGCGCCCTGCCGCCCGAACAGGCGCTTCAGGAGACTGCGGCAGCCATGAAAAAAGCATTCAGCCTGATCCGATAGAGTGATCACAGACACGAAGGGGGTGTGAACCCCGTCAACAACAAGAGGCTCACACCCCGCAACAGAACTACTTCACTACTTCTTCACCGGACGCTTGCAGTGGTCGCCGCACTTGCCGTCACACTGGCATTGGGCTCCACACTTGCAGCCGTCCTTGTCGCACTTGCAGGGATTGCACTTGCACTGCTCGCCGCAGCAGCAGGTCGCCTTTGTTTCGTTGGTCGTGGCATAGACGCCAGCACCCACTGCCAAGGCCAAGGCGAAGGCCATCATCGCAATTCTATGAGTCATTGAATTCTCCTATGTGATTGATCTGGTTGAGCCGACGAGCGGCGGTTCGACAAAACGAACTCGCAGGCGCACGGCGCGCCCGCAGGGAAGTCCGGCACGAGCCGGCTAACTCCCCTGTCAGATCCGGAGAATCGAGTTCAGACTGAGCAGGTCCGGCGGGGGGCGGTCGAATACCCGCACCAACGGGAAAATCGTGGTTGTCTGCTCAACAGCAGCCACAGGCACTTCAACCACAGCCAGAACAACCAGTGGCTGGCCACTCTGCTTCACGCCCTGCTTTGCTTCCAGCGACGAGGCCATGATGCGCCCAGTGTCCGGACAGCCACAGCGCTCCCGTTCCTTTGGTTGTGGCTGATGGCAACTCGGCGCGGTCTCGTTCTGTCGGCAGCACTTGTGTTCAGCCCCGGTCTGCACGCAGCCCGCACACAGACCGCTCACCAAAGTGAGGGTCAGGGCCAGAGCCACGAGCGTGTGGAGAAATATCTTCATGCTGTCGTACTGATTTAATTAGACGGGGGAACGCCCGTTTTGTCAACATGCTTGCGGAGCGACGCCTTTCAACATGGTGAGCAGCATCACCACCTCGGTCCTTGCCTTGATCGCATGCTCCAGCTTCGGCGGCATATAAGCAAACGCGCCGGGCGCGATCTCTCTTACGTCCGCACCCAATTTCACCGTTCCTTCGCCAGAGACAAAGTACAGCGTCGCCGGCATCGGCGCCGTGTGGGCGCTCAATTCCTGGCCGGGGGCGAAGACGAACAGCACGACCTTCGACCGCTCGTCGGCCTGGATCGTCCGGCTCAGGATGCCGTTTTCGGGGATTGGGCCATGTTGGGCCAGATTGTCATGGAAGATGTAATCCATCGAGTTTCTCCTCTGCACTTCGATCATGGACTACTTTGGTCCGCGATGAAGTGACTTTGGTCATATCGGCCAAAGAAAGTGAAGATTACCCTGTCAGCAGGACATCATCCGATGCGAGACTTCTCCGAAGCGCCCTTCTTGGTCATTTGGGAAACCACCCAGGCCTGCGACCTTCTGTGCAAACACTGTCGCGCATCGGCCCAGCCCAACCGCGACCTGGAAGAGTTGTCCACCAACGAGGCGATGGGCCTGTTGCGGCAGGTGAAGCGGCTCGGCGATCCGCTGATGGTGTTCACTGGCGGCGATCCGTTGAAACGGAACGATTTATACGATTTGCTGTCCTACAGCGTCTCCTTGGGCCTACGGACGACAGTCACGCCGAGCGCGACGCCGCTGTTGACCCGCGCCGCAGTGGAGCGGTTCAAGGACAGCGGCGTTTCCCGAATGGCGATCTCCATCGACGGCGCCACGGCCGCTGAACACGACGGATTCCGGCAGGTCGCCGGCTCGTTCCAAACTTCGATCGACGCCCTCAACGCTGCCCGCGACTTAGGTCTGGAGACCCAGGTCAATACCACCGTGACACGTTCGAATTTGCACCGGCTGGACGAGATCGCCGCCCTGGTCGCCGAGACCGGCGCAAAGCTCTGGAGCGTCTTCTTTCTTGTCGTCACGGGCCGCGCCCAACTCGACGACGACCTCACCGCCGAAGAGTACGAACAGGTTTTCGAGCGGCTCTATGAAACCAGTATCACCGCTCCGTTCGACGTTAAAACCACCGAGGCCCAGCACTATCGCCGCTATGCCGCCCAACGCCGCAAGCGCGATGGCGTGTCCGCGCTGAAACGCAATGGCGAACCTACGCCATCCATCGCCCGCCAGGCCGGCTTACCGCCATCCATCGCCCGCCAGGCCGGTATCAACGACGGTAAAGGCTTTGTCTTCGTCTCGCACCGGGGTGAAATCTTCCCCTCCGGCTTCCTGTCCATCAGCGCCGGCAACGTGCGCACAAACGAACTGGGCGACGTTTACCGCTATGCGCCGCTGTTTCTTTCGCTGCGCGACAGTTCGATGCTGGACGGCAAGTGCGGCGCCTGTGAATTCAACAACTTATGTGGCGGGTCACGATCGCGGGCCTATGCTCTCACAGGCGACTACCTCGCCTCGGACCCGCGCTGCTCCTACATCCCGATTCAATCGCTCACCGGCGCAAGAGCCATGTGATCGGCGAAGGCGTCCTGGAATCTGGCATCGGCAGCCAATTCGATGTGCCTGGTCTGGCCGAGGACGCCGTCCAGAATCGCCTGGCGGCTGCCGGGCTGAACCAGCAATTGCCTCACGCCGCGCAGCGCAGTATTCCCTGCCGGGGTGACTGGCGAAGAAACCGGCAACAACCCAATCCGCCGCGCCGACGTCTCGCGCAGGTAGTTTCCGAACGCGCCGGCCAAATGAAGTCTCGCGCCCACCCCGCCCAACAGCGCGAGGGCTGCTGCCGCCGCCCCTTTGGCCAGTTGGAGTTGCCGGACGTCGGATTGATAGAGCGAAACGCCGTCGCGCAGCGGGATTTCGCCGCCCCTGGCGAGGCGTCCGTTTGGTCGTATGTACTCAAGATCAAGTGCGGCCGCCACTGTGTCCACCAGTCCGCTGCCGCAGATCCCACGCGCCGGCCCGCCGCCCAGCACATGGCATTCGATCCCGCCCTCGCGGACTCTGGCATGCTCGATGGCGCCGTCGCCGGCCCTCATTCCCCGCTTGATCCCGCCGGCCTCGAACGCCGGTCCAGCGGCGGTTGACGCGCACATAATCTCGCCCCCGCGGGCGACGGCGACCTCGCCGTTGGTGCCCAGATCCATAATCGCCGCTGGCGCGGCCGAACCGGCGATCCCGGTGGCAATGATGCCGCACAGCAGATCGCTGCCGGCGAATCCGCCGATCACCGGCAGGAACTCGACGCGGCCTGCTTCGATGCCGGATTGAACCGCGTCAAGCACGGCGGCCTGCGGATGCGGCGTACGGAACGGCACGGCGGCCAGCGGCTCGACGTCGAGTCCGGCATATAGATGATGCATCACCGTGTTCCCGCAAAGTAGGACTTCCTCGATCCCTCGCCCGCCGGCCAGCTTCGCCGCCATCACCGCGATCTGCCGCCGGATCAGATCAGTCAGCAATCCAGGTTCGCGCAGGGCGGTTTCCACCCGGCTCATCAGGTCGGCGCCGTAGCGGGCCTGGGCGTTCAACTCGGCATGCACGCCCAGAATCTCCCCGGTCGTAAGGTCCACCAGTTGTGCTACTACGGTTGTCGTTCCAAGATCCACAGCCAGCCCGATGCCAGGGTGCGGTTCGACGTCAAGCGCCGCCTCGTCGGTAAGAATTTGCGGCGTCCACTGTGCGACCTCGACCTCGACGGGCTCGTTGGCGGAAGCCTCGCATGCCAGCCTCCATCCCTCGGCGAGTTCGGCCTCGGTCAACGCAGACCGCATCGCCTCCGTGACTATCACATCTCCGTTGACCACCTTGACCCGGCATGACCCGCAGCCGCCTCCACCGCCGCATGGAAACTCGACGCCCAATTCGAACAATTGGTCGGCCAGCGGTTTGCCGCCCCTGGGATCAATCGCAATCCGGCGCGACAAGTCTAACTCCGCGACTCGGCAAACCGTTTCATCGCCATGAGGTTCTCGGGCGGCGTGCCCCTTGGAACTTCACAGCCCGCGCTGACAATCCAGCGCGGCCCTGCCTCCTGCCAGCATCGCTCCATCGCCGCCGTGACGCTTTCCGGCGTCCCGTCGCGCAATACCCGGACCGGATCGATATTGCCCAGCAGAACCTGTTCTGGACCCGCCGCCGCACGCGCCTCGCTCAGCGGGGTGAGGAAGTCCAGATCAACGATGGCTGAGCCGGTTTTCACCATCCCGCCCACGATCCGGCGCGTGTTGCCACAGATGTGCAGCCGCACCGGCACGCCCAGCCCGCTGACCCGTTCGATCAGCTTGCACTCCTCTGCGAAGACGTACTTTTCATACAGCTTCGGCCCGATGAGCGATGCCGCCGCGTCGCCGATGCCCATGACCGTCGCTCCGGCCTTCACCTGCGCCCTGGCAAATTGGAACTCCATCTCGACGACGAAATCAAACAGCGCCTCAACGAACTCGGGGTCGTCGTGGAAATCCAACATCAGGGCGTTCACGCCGCGCAGATCTGCCGCCATGGCGACCGGCCCTTCGATCCAGCCCTCGACCAGGTGCGTCGATCCGGCCTTCTCGGCCAACAGCGCCACGCCGGCCACGCGATCGCTCATGCGCGCTCCGGCCAATGGATCGGGTACCTGAAGATGCGCCAGTTTCGCCTTGTCTTCGAGCAGAGCCTTCGACTCATTTATCGCCGGAGGCTGATCGTCGAACCATTCGACGGCCGCGCCCAAGTCCGACGCCTCGCGCGCCGGGTCCGAGATGGCCGATACATGATCCGCGCCAAATGTTTCGGCCACACGAAGCTGCGCCTCGACAAGTTTGCGGTGGTCGCGGGCATAGTCGCCATAGCGAATGCCCGCCACGTCACCGGCGAACATCATGGTGATCGGCATGAACGGCAGGTGGTCTACCGGCGCTCCGCCGATCATGTTCAGGATGCGCTGTTTGCCGTTCACCTTCTAGCTCCCTTCAGCGATGACAATCCGCTCGTCGTAGCGGGCGGCAAATCGTTCGCCTGGCTGAGCGACAACAATATCGTCGTTGTCCCACTCGCCGCCGACGAGCCGCCGGAATATCTCCAGGCTGCCCTTGACGGATTGAAACCGCCAGCCGCGTTCGGCCGCCTCGCGCCGCGCCTCATTTTCGAAGCGGCCGTCGGGTTCAAGGCCGGTCTGGATGTACACCAGCTTCTGATAGTTCGTTTGGTAGCGCGTCATCTCGTGATAGAGATAGCGGCCGTTGTCCTCTCCATACTTTTCGATGAACTGGTCGAGCGAGATGCCGACGCCCGTGCTATTCATGACCAACTGCTCCAGGCCCGAGCCGCGCTCAATCCAGCCTGTCGAGCGAAAGTATGTTCCGGGCTCCTCGGTCACCAGTTCGGCGTACCGTTCGCGGCTGCCGAGCAGCAGCGCAATGCAGTCGTGGGCGCGCATGGCCGCAACCGGGATCGATCCTGCCCGCAGCCCGTGCAAGCCGTTGCCGCAAAGCGCATAGCCCAGCAGCACGGCGTCGTAGCCATCGGTGGCGTCGATCTTCGCCTGCAACTCCTTGGCCATGGCTGCGCCGCCCCGGTCGTGCAGGCCCTTGGACAGGAATTCGACATCCACCTGGTGCGGCGACCTCGCCACAGCGTCGCACATCTCCCGGAACAGGACTTCGCAACTGATTAACTTGAAACGCATTTCCGCCGCTCGGCCGCCAGGGCGCGAATGAAATCAGGTGTGGTGCCGCAGCATCCGCCCACGAAACATGCGCCGGCATCGAGCATCTCCGTCAGATGCGCGGCGAACGGTCCGGCATCCATCGAATAGCTGATCTTGCCGCCTTCCACAACCGGCAGTCCGGCGTTGGGTTTCAGCCAGATGGGCAGATCGCAGGCATCGCGATAGCGCACACCGATGGCCGCAAACGATTCCGGCCCGGCGCCGCAGTTCGCGCCGATGGCCGACGCCCCCTCCGCGGCCATGCGCTTCGCCGCCTTCTCGGGCGTGACGCCCATCATCGTCCGGTCCTTGTTCTTGCCGGAATCATAGGCAAAACTGACCAGCACAGGCAGCCCCGTCTTCAGGCACGCCCGCAAGGCGATCGATGCCTCCTCCAGATCGCTGAAGGTCTCCAGAAGCAATGCGTCGGGCTTGGCTTCCGCCAGAGCGGCGCTTTGGATGCTAAAGGCGCCCTCCAAGCCCGCCTCGTCAATCTCGCCCGTCATGAGCATCTTGCCTGTTGGACCAAGGGAGGCGACCACTTTGGTCTTTCCGTCGCTGGCGCGGCGCGAGATGTCGACACCAGCGATGTTGATTCGCCTCACCTGATCCGCGGAGGCGCCTTCAAGACTGACCGGATTGGCCCGGAACGTGTTGGTGAGGATGATTTCGCTGCCGGCCTCGACGTACAAGCGCGCCACTTCTTCGACCAACTGAGCGTGATCGAGATTCCAATAATCCGGACACAGTCCCGGCTCAAGCCCGCGCTGCTGCATCTGCGTCCCCCAGGCTCCGTCGGTGATCAAGGGGCCGTGGTGGAGCCATTCGAGTAAAGGATTCATGTCCGTTTCACCTTCCAGAATCGTTCAATCTCCTCCAATGTACGATTCTTCGTTTCCGGAGTCAGCCGCCAAACGAACCACGCCATGAACGCGCACATGCCAGCATAGATGAAGAACGCGCCTGTCGGCCCCAGCGCCGTCGCGATGGATAGGAATGTCATCGTCAGCACCGTGCAAGCCACCCAAAGCGAGACCGTCGCAATCGACATCGCACGGCCCCGGATCCGGTTCGGAAAGATCTCGGCCAACACCACCCAGACGCCTGGCCCCAATCCCACGGCAAACGACGCCACGGCCATCAGCATCAGCAGGATCACTAGTGCCGCAGGCGGTGGAGTCATCCTGAAGACCAGAGCCAGCCCGGCGAGGCTCAGTCCCATGACAGTAGAAGAGAAGATAAGCAGCGCCTTGCGGCCCAAGCGGTCGATGAGCGCAATGGCGACGATGGTGAAGATGAAGTTGATCGCTCCGATCAGCACGTTCGCCCCAATCGCCGACGACGCCGAATGCCCGCCCACCTTCTCTTGAAGGATGATCGAGCCGTAGAAAAGTACCGTATTTACGCCCGTCCACTGCTGCATAATCGCCAGCACAACGGCGATGAACAACGCGCGCCGGATGCCAGGTTCGAACAATTCACGCCACGTTCCCGTTTCTTCGTTCACCGCTGACCGGATTTCTGCCAGTTCCGACTCTGCGGCGGGCTGCCCGTTTACGCGGGCCAGAACGTTCAGCGCCTCCGCCTCCCTTCCCACCTCCACCAGCCACCTGGGGCTCTCGGGAACGAAGAAGAGCGCGATAAGGAAGAACAGAGCAGGCGCCGCCGCCACGGCGAACATCCACCGCCAGCTTTGATCGCCCTGGAAGCTCAGCACCCAGTTTGTGAAGTACGCCAGCAGGATGCCAGTGACAATCGCCATCTGGTTCAAGGAGACCAGGCGCCCGCGCATCCTCGCCGGCGCGACCTCCGCGATATACAATGGCGCCAGCACGGACGCCGCGCCAATCGCCACACCGCCAAGAAACCGGGCGGCGGCGAATTCAATCAGATTCCGCGGCAACGCCGCTCCGAACGCGGAAACGGCGAACAGGACGGCCGACACCATTAACACGATCCGGCGTCCGTAGCGGTCACTGAACCAGCCGCCCACGGCCGCTCCGGCGATGCAGCCGGCCAGCAGCGCCGACGCCGCCATCTCAGTTTGAAACTCGGTCAGGGCCCATTGCTTTCGGAGAAAGACAATCGCGCCGTTGATCACCGCGATGTCGAATCCGAACAGCAGCCCCGATGTGGCCGCGACGAGAGAGACCAGCCAGACGTAGATCATCCGGGCCTGTTTCGCGTGTCCGTTACTTGGCGATCGACCGCGCTAGGGCTACCGCGCCGCTGGCCGTCTCGCTATAGCCATCGGCGCCGATCTCCTGGGCGTATTGCGCCGTGACCGGAGCTCCGCCAACGAAGACCTTGACCTGTGACCGCACGCCTGCCGCGTCCAGGGCTTCGATCGTCTTCTTCATCGCCGGCATGGTGACGGTTAACAAAGCAGATAGGCACACGATGTTCGCGCCTGAGGATTTGACAGCCTCTATAAACTTCTCTGGGGAAACGTCGGCGCCCAGGTCGAGCACCTCGAAGCCGCCGCCTTCGAGCATCGACGCGACCAGGTTCTTGCCGATATCGTGCAAGTCGCCCTTGACAGTCCCGATCACCACGCGGCCCGCCGGCTCGGCTCCGGCCGCCGCCAGCAGCGGCCTCAACGGTTCCAACGCCGCCTTCATCGCCCTGGCAGCAAGCAGCAGTTCGGGGACGAAATATTCCTCGGCCTCGTACCTGCGGCCCACCTCGTCCATGGCCGGGACCATGTAGTCGCTGATAAGTGAAACAGGGTTCGCCCCTTCAGCCAGCGCCTCGTTGGTCACCGCCGCCGACGTCTTCGCGTCACCATCCAGGATCGCGTCATAGAGTTTTTGTAAGTCTGCCATTGTCGCTCCAATTCAAAATCTTTCTATCCGCGGCCATTGAATTCCTTGACCGCGTCCAGCATGGCCACGACGTTCGCCACCGGCGTGCCCGCCTGGATATTGTGTATCGCATTGAATACGAATCCGCCGCCTCGGGCGAACACCTCGCACCGTTCAAGCACCTGCGCCCGCACTTGCTCCGGCGTGCCGAACGGCAGCGTCTTTTGCGTATCCACGCCGCCGCCCCAGAATGTGATCCGTTCGCCGAACGCCTCCTTCAGATGTCTCGCCTCCATTCCCGTCGCCGAGCACTGGACTGGATTCAGAATGTCGAAACCGGCCTCGATGAGCGGCTCGATGAACCGTTCCACTGAGCCGCACGAATGCTTGAAGCACTTCCAGCTTGTGTTGGCATGAATCCAGGAACAGATCCGCTTGTAGTAAGGCAGCCAAAGTTCACGGAATGTCGCCGTCGAGCAGAACGTCGATGTCTGCGTCCCGAAGTCGGTCCCGCACAGGAACAGTGCGCCGGGCATGTCGCCGACCGCTGCGTGGATCGCCGCCAGATTCTCCAGGGCAATCTCGCACTGGCGGCTGAAGATGGCGTGAACGTAGTCTCGGCGAGCCCTTGTCGAGACATACCATTCAGTGACATCCCGAATCCCTTTCGGGTCCTTCGAGAACGGCGCCGGTACCAGGGCGATGTCGCCAAACGCCGTGCCGCCGAATCCGCAAACTACGTAGCGTCCCGTCGCGTGCGCCGCCCGCACGTCCTGGGCGATCTCCTCAATCTCGGCCTCGGTTAGCGGCTTGAACTCCTCCAGGTTGTCCTCGACATTGAGCTTATTCTCGTCAAAATGGTTCTGCCTGATGATCGAGTCAAAGAAATATCCGCCCTTCGGCATCCGGCCTGAAGGCGGCGCCGAGAGGTCGCCTTCGGGGTGGATCAGAATGTCGCCGGACTCATCTGTTGTGACATTGAAATCACCCGCCACCAGCACTTCCAGACCATTGAAATTCCACGGCTTCCAGTCCTGATTCGGAAACCCGAACATGGTTTTGCGGCGGTAAACGCCCACGGTGTCGATGTCCATGACCGAGGAGAGATCCTCGTCCACCCATCCCAGCATCTGATAGGGCTCGTGGACCTTCACCGGCCGGCGCTCCAGGCCGTAATGCTCGCGCAGCGCCGCCACGACTGAAACGTGGATCCCGGTCACCGCAGTCGCTCCAAAGTCGATAGGCACGCGGTCGGGTTGACGATGCCCGATCGAATCAGCGACGCGCTGCCGGCTGGGTGTCATTGAGTTATTAGCGATAAGCGTATCGAAAACACCTTGACTGGTCAAACCTCGGCGCGCTTCGACGACAGCTTCTGCTCGTAAAGTCTGAAAGGACTTCTCTGACACGCGGGCGCGGCCGCTGGCTGCGTTAGATGGGCTACTTCGTGGCGCGCGCGGCCCGGGGCGCGTTGTGGCGGCCCACGGGAGGCTTCACAGGTTCTGGTTCGGGTTCGGGCGGCGGAGCCGGTTTGCGGACCTTGCCATCCAGGTGGGCGGCGATGCGCTCCTCACGCGCCTTGGCGAATTTGGGATGCGTGGGGTCAAAGCCGCTGACCTGGGTCACCTCCTCGTCGGTCACGTCCGAAGCCGTGGGCAGGTACTTGGTGAGGAAGTTCTTGATCCGGTCCTGGACGATGCGTTGGCCCGACTGGAGATGCAGCATCAGCATCTCCTCGCCGGATGCGTGAATCAGGCAGTCATAGACCAGTGAAGCCTTGTTCAAAGAGGCCGACTTCAGTTTGTTCTCCAACTTCTTCGCGCGTGCCTCCAACTTCTGCCAAGGGTCGATCTCTTCCTTGTCCATCTTCGTCGCCGCGATCAAGCCCGCCTTCTCTTTGGGCGTCAACTTCTGTGTCAGGCAATACAGATTTAACCCATACCAATCCACTTTGAGGTTGGCGTCGAACGGGATCATGGACTTGGCCTTCGCCAGCTTCTGAAACGCCGCCACGTTCAGTTTCGCGCCGCCAATCGCCGGCGAGAACAGGGACAACAGTTTTTCGGACTCAAGCTCCTGCAATACCTCTAGCGGATTGGCTTCCAGCGCCACCTGCCTGAGTTCTGCGTAGAGCGATCTGGGCGGGATGTTGTTCTCAACGCCCGCCTCCCGGGCATTCCCATATTGGAGCAGCGTGCGGGATTCGATGTTGAAGCCAAAACGCGCTTTGAAACGGATCAGCCGGAGCAACCGCGCCGGATCGTCATAGAGCGTGTAGTTCGACGTGGCGCGGATCTCGCGGTGCTCGATGTCGCCGGCCCCGTTGGTCGGGTCGATCATCAGCCCGCGCGAGGCGCGGTTCAGAGACAACCCGATGGCGTTCATAGTGAAATCGCGCCCCCGCAGATCCTCATGGATCGTTGCGGGAGTGATCTGCGGGCGCGCGCCGGGCTTGGTGTACTTTTCAACGCGCGCCATGGCAATCTCGCAACTCACCCCAGACGGGAATACGATCTCCGCGCATTTCCGGTGGTCGTCCACGTTCACCAGCGACGCTTTGTGAGCCTTGACGATGTCCTTGGCCAGCTTGATGGCGTTGCCTTCCACGGTGAAGTCGAGATCGGTGATGGCAAAACCGCCAAGCATGTCGCGCATGGCGCCGCCGGTGAGATAGAGGCTGAGATTGGCGTCTGCGGCGGCCGCCTGGATTGTGGATAACGCGGCACTCTGATCCTGGCTCAGGTGGCTTTCGAGGATGAACATATAGTCGCTCATGGGCGTCCGTTTCTGGTGCTTCCCTTGCTTGGGTCAGCTCCTCGGGTGATGCCGGTCCACGGTCTCCCGGAGACGAGTCCTCACCACGTGCGTATAGATTTGAGTCGTAGCGATGTCAGCATGGCCGAGCATCGATTGAACGCTTCGAAGGTCCGCGCCACCCTCCAACAGGTGGGTGGCGAAACTGTGCCGGAGGACGTGCGGGGTTAACCGCCCGTTGAATCCCGCCAGCTTCGCATACTGGCTCAGGTTTTTCCAAAACCCCTGGCGCGTCATTGCCGTACCGCGCCCGGTGACAAAGAGATAGGCGCTGGACCGGGATTTCAGCACTAAGCTCCGTCCCTGCTCAAGCCAATCCCGAATTGCAGCCATCGCCTTCCGGCCGACGGGGATCATACGGTGCTTGCCGCCTTTACCAAAGACACGGATGAAACCCAAGTCCTCGTTTAAGTCCTGTATTTTCACAGCGCAAAGCTCGGATACGCGCAGACCGCTGGAATACAACAATTCCAACATCGCCCGATCACGCTTGCCCAGCGGGGTCTTCGTATCGGGCAGTTCGAGCAATCGCACAACCTCCTGCCGAGTCAAGTACTTGGGCAAGGACTGCGAAAGGCGCGGGGCATGGACCAGCGCCGCCGGATCTCCATCCATCCGCCCCTCACTCTCAAGAAATCGGAAAAATGTCTTTAGAGCGCTCAACCTGCGGGCAATCGTCCGGCCCGACAGGCCCTGCCGGGTCAACTGATCAACGTAACCAGCGACAACGGCGCTATCAGCTCCAGAGATTGGTCCAGGTCCTGCAAACGCTTGGAAGTCCCTGATATCAAATGAGTAAGCAAGAATAGAGTTCTTCGAGAGACCTCTCTCTACACGCAGATAAGATAGGAAGGCCGCGGCTGAGGCGGCCAGCCATCCCTCTGTCTTCATCGGAGTAATGATACAATACTCGCGAAACTGTTTGTAAAGAAAAGGTTTCTGGCGGTTCACAGCTTGTCTCTGTCAACGGCGAAGAAGATTCTGATCGAACGCTTCGACCGCGTGATGATGCGCGGCTACGTTCAATCGCTGCCCGCCAATCACGACTCCGCCCTCGAGATGCTGACGCCAGAAGGGTCAGCGGTTTCGGTCCCCCTGGATCAAATTAAAGCAGTCTGTTTCGTGCGCGACCTGGAAGGGCCCTCTATCTCAAGCGAAAGACAGGAGTTTAACTCCCGCCCGAAGAGTCAGGGATTGTGGGTGGAGGCCCGCTTCCGGGATGGCAGCCGGCTGGAAGGCGTCGTGCCAAACGAACTGAAGGAATTCAGCCCGCCAGGCTACGCTCTTACGCCGCCGGAAATTGGCGGCAACACGCAGCGGGTCTGGATTCCAGGCTCCGCGTTGAGCCATTTCGTCGTGCTTGGCGTGGTCGGCACGCCCAAACGAAGTCACCCGAAACGTCGCCCCGAGTCCCGCCAGATCAGCCTTTTTGGCTAATCCGCCTGATTCTCAAGGTGTCTGGCGAGTTCACAGTACACCAGCGGCCACTGGCGCTTCCGCCCCCGACTTCGCGTCGGGCGTCACCCATCTGGCCTCCTCAAATCCCACGTACTTGCAAACACTTAGGCCGCCGGACGATTCTAAAACATCGCCGATGTCAAGCGCCTGCGCTGTTCCGCGCAGATTCATCCAAGCATCGTAGACATTTGCCGCCTCGACTTCGCCGGCATCCTCAAAGTCGCGCGGCTTGATCATCATGACGCCAGAGGTATGCGGCGCGTATCGGAAACTCTGCCGGACATAGTCCTTCATCCGGTGAATTCGGTAGACCGCCATGGCCCTATTTTACCCGAACATTGTGGCCCACGATTGTTTTATTAGTCCCACTGCTGGCGGATCCGCCGCAGAACCTCCGGAGCGTCCGACTTCCCCAGTTCGACCCACCTACTCGCCAGACTGGATTCCCACCTCGCCGATAGCCGGAGCGGTCCCAGCGGGCGTGATGGCTCGACCCAGATCACCCCAGTTCCCGATTTGCTTCCGCCAGGATCGAATCGCCCGGCTACGCACAGCAGGTTCTTCATTGCCCCGAGCACTTTGGCCCCTCCGGACCGCAAAATGTTCACCGCGACAATCCGCTCGAACCCCACCTCAAACGCCGCCCACACCGGCACGGCCGCGAAAAGTCCGCCGTCCAGGCAATAGCCTTCAGCCAGGCGGCAAGGGGACATGATCAATGGGAGCGAGCAGGATGCCGCCAAATGCTCCCAAGTCAGGTCTTGTCCGGTCACGGCAAACGGTCTGAAGGGGCATACCCGCGTGATTGCGATTGTCAGCGGCAGAACAGGGCGGAACCGTTCAAAATGCCTCCGAAGGTACTCGCGAAACCGCCTGGCATCCAGACACCCGGACCACGGCGGCCACGGGAAACGCCATTGCGCCTCCTCCGCCTCGCGGAAGTCAAGCCACAGATCGACCAACTCCTGAGCTGGACACCCCGACGCCACGGCCAACCCGTTGAAGGCTCCAATCGACGCCCCGAAAACGTGTGCCGGTGCGAACTCGCCCTGCAAACCCGCCCACAATCCAGCCTGGTAGGCCCCGAACATCCCGCCGCCACCAAGAACCAATGCGATGTCTCTGCGTGTCATGCAACAAGGCCTTCACCCACGATACGAGAGCCAAAACCTGATCCTGTTCCGCAATCAGATTGTAGCCGAAGCGGCGGTCAAAGCCAGTCGTCTTCCGGCACGATGCCAGAGCGCAGCCCTCGCCCGGCACTGAAGTTTCGCCGGGTTGCCTCTGCCAGGGGGCTAACCAAGTCCACCTCCTGTCGCCGGGCCAAAAGGCTCGACGCGGACCTTCACGCGGCCTCTATTGATTTGTCATTCCTGCCACGAGATCTAAGACACCAAGACGCTAAGATTGGCGATTAGCGTCTTGACCGCCTCTGGCGACGGCAGACTGCCTTGGGCCGTACGGGCGTTGCCGCCGCCTCGGCCCCCGGCTTCGGAGAGTAGCGGTTTCAGGAGGTTGCCGGCGTGGAGTCCAGTGTCCTCGCTGACGGCGAGCAGAACGGCAGGCGGTTCAGGCGAAGATGCGATAAAGACAGCCGCGGGCTGGGCGGTGAAGCTGAGGGCCAGGGCGCGGGTTTCGTCCTCGAGCGGACCTGATGGGCGAGCGTCCAAATACACCCGGCGGCCGGCGCTGGAGACCGGTTGCTGTTCCCAGAGTTGGCGCCCGCGGAGTTGGGCGAGTTCGAGGGCGAGTCTTTTGAGGGCCTTGCCGGATTCCCTGGCCTGTTCGACGCTGGCGGCGGCAAGCGAGGGCACGTCATCCAGAGCAGCGTTGAAGACACGGGCGGCGGCATCGAGGGCGTCGTAATCCTGGCGCGCTCGGCGGAGAGCCCGGGCGCCGCAGAGGAATTCAACGCGCACGTTGCCGCGAATCTTGTCCAGGCGGCGAAGCAGGACCGGACCGATCTCGCCCGTCGAACGGACGTGGGTGCCGCCGCAGGCGGAACGGTCGTAGCCTTCGATGGTGACAATGCGGAGTTCGCCGGTTCGTTCGGTCGCCTTACGGAGCCCGCCGGCTTGGGCGGCATCCTCAAACCCGATCAAGACCGCGCGGTTTTGAAAGACCACGTCGTTGACGTGCGCCTCGACCTCGATCAGTTGTTCGCGGCTGATGGATCCGGCCGCTAAGTCAACCGTGGAAGACGTTTCGCCCATATGAACGCCGACTGTTTTGTGCCCGAACAACGACTCGAAAACGGCCGACAGAAGATGCTGGCCCGTGTGTTGCTGCATGAAGTCGAAGCGGCGGGCGAAGTCGATGCGGCCGTGGACCGGTTGGCCGTCCTGGAGCGGGGCGGCCATATGGTGAAGGATACGGCCATCCTCGGTTTCAGAGACTTCGACGACGGCGACTGAGTTCAACGTGCCGGTGTCGAACAATTGACCACCCGAGGTGGGGTAAAAGGCGGTCCGGTCGAGTTCGATTTGGAGACCGTCAGGGGAAGCCCGCAAGATTGAGGCTTCAAATTGGTTGAGGTAGCAATCGGCGTAGTACAGCCTGGAGGTTACACCCACTCGAGCGCGCCCTTCTTGTAGGCCCAGATGTAGCCGACAACCAGGATGGCAAGGAAGACTGCGATTTCGGCCACCCCAAACCAGCCGAGCAACTTATAGCGAACCGCCCAGGGAAACAGGAAAATTGTTTCCACGTCGAAGATCACGAAAAGGATAGCGATCAGATAAAAGCGGACAGTATAACGGCCGCGGGCGTTCGATGCGGCCTTGATGCCGCATTCGTAAGCCTCGAGTTTCGCTCCCACAGGGACTGAGGGACGGAGCAATTGGAAGATCAGCAGCAGCACGATGGGGAATGCCACGGCGACCGGCAAGAAGATGAAGAGGGGCAGATACCCTTCCGGCATGGTCCCAATTTATCACAGGAGGATGCGAAAACGGACAAGAGAGTCCGCATGGCAGGGTGAGCGCCCGGAGCGCATGAGGTCTCCTGGAGACGGTGCGCGTATAATTCAAGTTTGGCGACTTCGCTCACACAAAAAGTGCCCGGATGGATTCCTGGGGCAAACTTCGTGCGGCTGTTGGACGAGCGCCGGTCATTGCTGTATCAACTGGTCCGGCGTGATTTCGAGCAACGATTTGTCGGGTCGGCCGCCGGGTGGCTTTGGACAATCATTCAGCCCGCGGTACTCCTTTTCAGTTGGGTCTTCGTCTTCCAGTACTGCATGAAAGTGCCGCCGCCGCCGGGGTCCGGAGACAACTACACCTTGTACTTGTTTTGCGGCTATCTGCCCTGGCTGCTGTTTCAGGACACCGTGCAAAGATCGGCGATCTCGATCACCGAACACACCGGACTGATCACCAAAACCCTATTCCCGAGCGAAATTTTGCCAGTGGCGACTTTACTCTCCTCGATGATCAGCCACTCGATCGCTCTGATTGTGGCGATTGTCGCGATTTTCCACGTGCAGCAGCACTTTAGCATCCTGGTGCTGATTCTTCCGTTCTACACGCTGATGCTGGCGCTGTTCGCGCTCGGGGTTGGGTGGATCCTGTCGAGCCTTCAGGTTTATTTGCGGGATACCGCGCAGGCCACTATCGTCCTGTTGACCGGCTGGTTCTGGCTGACGCCGATCTTCATCGACGAAGTGCAGTTCCCCGAGGGGGCCAGGTTTCTTGTGCACATTAACCCCGTGGCAGCCGTGGTGAAGGCATATCGCAAACTCCTGATGGGCTATGAACTGCCTCCAGCGCAGGACTTGACACTGCTTTGCGTGGCGTGCGCCGGGACATTCCTGGTGGGCGGGCTTGTTTTCAGGCATCTGAAGCGCGGATTCGCCGACGTTCTTTAGGGATTAAGCTGAATCGGATTGAAAGGTCAAGACAAATGAGTATGATGACCCGGCGCCACGTGTTGGCGGGCGCGGCTGCGCCACTTTTCGCGCAGAAGCGCAATCAAAAAGAGAGCAAGCGGAAAAGGCCGGCGCCCAAGGGAGCTGGCGCGAGGCCCAACGTGGTGCTGGTTGTGGCTGATGACCTGGCAGCCTGGATGCTCGGCTGTTACGGGAACCAGGAAATCAAGACGCCGAACATCGATCTCCTGGCCAAGTCCGGGGTCCGGTTCCTGAATAGCTTTGTGGCCACGCCGGTATGTTCTGCCAGCCGGGCGACCCTGTTCACAGGGCGGGTGCCGCGCCAGCACGGCATCCACGATTTCCTCACCGCCAATCCCATCGCCGAACCGCCTCAGGGGCAGAAGGAGCCGCCGGCGTCTTTCGCCCAGGAGATCATGATCTCTGACTTACTGGCGAAGGCAGGCTACCGCTGCGGGTACCTCGGGAAATGGCACATGGGCAACGACACCAGGCCAGGACACTCCCACGAGTTCACCTACACTTTTGATGGCGGATCTAGCCGGTATCAGGATCCAATCATGTACCTGAACGGGAATCGCACCGAGGAAAAGGGCTATCTTGCGGAGTTGATCACCCAACGTGCCGAAGCGTACATCGACCAGCAGAAGAAGGGCGCGCCGTTCTTTCTGACCGTCAGCCACTTTAATCCGCATACTCCCTACGACGGGCATCCGCAGAAATACTACGAAATGTACAAGAATGCCCGATTCGAGACCTTCGGCATTCAACTCCCGGCGCCCAACGCTTTGCGGGAGCGCGAGCTCATGAAGGACATGATCGGAAACCTGCGCAAGTGCGCAGCATCGGTAACGGCGCTCGACGAGCAGGTGGGCAGACTGAGGCGGAAACTATTCCAGAAGGGGTTCGCCGAGGACACCGTGTTCATCTTCACCGGCGACAATGGATATCTCCTTGGCCGGCATGGACTTTGGAGCAAGGGGCTGGCCTCGGATCCGATCAATATGTACGAGGAAGTGATGCAGGTCCCGATGCTCTGGAGTTGGGCAGGAAAGACGCCGGTGGAATCCGTCAGGCCCGAGCTGATCAGCTTCTACGACTTCCTCCCGACAGTCTGCGAAATGGCGGGCGTCGCGCCGCCGGCCGTACAAAAGCTCTGCGGAAGGAGCTATTTGCCGCTGGTAACAAACAGCCGGTTGGGTGAGGGCGAAGTTTGGGAGGATATCGTCTTCGGCCACTTCCGAAACACAGAGATGGCGAGAGACAACCGGTTCAAGCTCGTCCTGAGGAATGACGGCGAAGGTCCAAACGAACTGTTCGACCTGCGGAGCGATCCGAGAGAGATGAATAATCTAATTGAAAACGAAAGCTTTATCACCGTGAAGCAGAGACTGGGGGCGCGTCTGGCCGCGTGGCGGGAAGCCACAAGTTAAGCAGATCCGCCGCAGGCAGGCATCCACATGCCAGTTCGGAGTATTCCGGCCTGGATAGTACTTTTAGATACTCCAGTACTAAAAGCAAGGCGCCAAGAGGAATACTCACAGGGTCCTAGCATCTTCGTACCAAAATTCTCTTTGCAAATTGCCGTGCTCCACTCTAGAATCAGAGGAGGCATGAACAGAGCGGGTAAGAAGAACCCCGTGGTGCCGCTACTGGAGGCTGGAGGAGTTCAGATGAGAGTAATGAAGTTGATGGTCCTGGCGATGGCTGCAGCGAGCCTTGTCATGGCAATGCCGATCGTCGGGCTTTACAGCACAGGCGCAGGTTCTACTCCGGGTAACACTGAGTTGAACTGGGTGCTCGACGGTGAGGGCACGCCCTACGTTACGCAGACCACGGGATTCCCGATTGGCAACGGCGTATGGACGCCGAACACTGCGACGTCACAGTGGATCTCGCCGCAGGCAAATTACAACACGAATCCGCTTGGAGCGGACCCTGGCGGCAACTACACCTACTCGCTGTCGTTTACCCTGGGTCCCGGCCTCAATCCGGCTACGGCCTGGTTCGACTACGGGATCGCGGCCGACGACGAGATCGTTAGCGTCTATCTCAACGGAACTGAGATTGGCGGCGGCGGCGGCGGTTGGGCCGGCGGCGCGATGAGTTACTACACCACGGGTGTAGGAAACGGATTCCAATCGGGATTGAATGAAATCGTGGTGACCGTGTGGAATAGCGATGTCACAGCGGGGAATCCAGCCGGTCTGCAATTTGACTTCGTGGATTCGGACGTCCAGGCATACAACGCGATCCCCGAGCCTGCAACTTTCGCGCTGGTCGGTTTGGCTCTGGCGGCACTCCCATTGATTCGCCGCAAACGCGGTTAGTTCTGTTTCAGTTGGTTTTGACGATCCGGGCGTCCACGCTGTGTGGACGCCCGGATTGTTTTTGGAGCCGTCCTTGCTCCAGGTCCACTCGGAACTGGCCGTATTGCGGAGACGCACACTTTGACAACTGGCTGGAGGAGCCGACGTATGGTATATTTATTCATATCGATGAATAAATATCGCATGAGCGTCAGGATTCCATCATGAGCGTCAAAGTAGGGATTGTCGGATTTCGCGGCTACAGTGGAGCCGAGTTAGTTCAACTGCTCGCCCGCCACGATGAGGTGATACCAATCCTGTTGGAGCATCGCCAGGACCCTGCCGAACGCCCGCTACCTTTGGGGTACAAGGGTCCCGAGCGGATCGGGGCTAACGTCGAGGCGATCAGCGCGTCGGGCATTCAGGCGGTCTTTCTGGCGACTCCGCCCGAAGTCTCCATGGAGATGGCTCCAGGGTTGCTTGACCGCGGCATCAAGGTGATCGACCTGAGCGGCGCATTCAGGTTGAGGACGGTGGAGAATTACACTCGTTGGTACAAGGAATCGCACACGGCTGGCGCATGGCTCGAAAAGGCTGTCTACGGGTTGCCCGAACTCAACCGGAAACAGATTCCGCATGCGCAACTGCTGTCGAATCCAGGGTGCTATCCGACGGCGGCGAATCTTGCAATCGCGCCGCTAGTGAGGTCGGGCCTGATTGACCGGGCTGCCGGCATCGTCTGCGATGCGAAGAGCGGCGTATCCGGCGCCGGCCGGAAACCCAGCCTGAAGACGAGCTTCTGCGAAGTGGCCGGGAACTTCTCGGCCTATTCGATACTGGACCACCGGCATGTGGCCGAGGTGCTGATGGTGTCCGGGCTGGAGGAATCCGAGTTCTCCTTCACCGCACAACTGATCCCCTGCGACCGTGGGATTCTGGAGACGATCTATTTCCGCGCACCGCGCATCAAGGACCCAGCGGAACTGGCCGGCATTTACGCCTCAGCCTACCGGGACGAGCCATTTGTCCGGATCTACGCTCCGGGCGCCATTCCTGACCTGATGAGCGTGCAACGCACAAATTTCTGCGACATCGGGTTCAAGTTCGATCCCTCGAACGGGCGAGGAGTGGTGGTATCGGTGATCGACAACCTGGTGAAGGGAGCAGCCGGACAAGCGATTCAAAATATGAACCTGATGTTTGGGTTCGATGAAACGGCGGGCTTGCTGTGAAGACGCTGATCAAACTCGGTGGCACGTTGCTCGACGACGAGAAGTCGAAGTCGGAACTGGCGGCTCAGATCGCCGCGTTCCACTTGGAATCGGGGCAAGTGGTGGTGGTTCACGGCGGCGGGAAACAGATGACGCGATTCTTGGCCGAGCGGGGTGTGGAGAGCCGGTTTTCAGGCGGACTGCGCGTCACGACGCCGGAAGTGGTGGATGCGCTGCTCAAGGTGTTTACAGGTTCAGTGAACAAATCGCTAGCGGCTTCCCTGGTGGCGGCCGGGGCGCGGGCCGTGGGCATTAGCGGGATCGACGCGGCGCTAGCTGAAGCCGAACAACTGAGCGCCGAGTTGGGCCAGGTTGGGCGTATCTCGAAGGTCAATCCAGAGTTGCTGGAGGCTCTGTGCGGATCCGGCTTCCTGCCTGTGATCGCATGTGTCGCGGGCGATCGCAAAGGGACGGTTTTCAACGTCAATGCCGACCAAATGGCCGTGGCTTGCGCCGCGGGGTGGGGCGCTTCCCGGTTGTATTTCCTGACCGACGTGGAAGGGGTAAGAGGAAAGGATGGTGAGACACTGGCGCGTCTCAGTTCAACCGGCGCACAGGCGTTGATCGAAAGTGGGGTCGCCACCGGCGGGATGCAGGCCAAGCTGAATGCGGCCTGCGATGCGCTTGAGCGTGGAGTGGAGGAGGTGGTGATCGCTCCGGGGGCGCGAGCGGGAATCCTGGGCTCACTGGCAAGCGGAGCGCCGGCAGGCACGAGGATGTACAGGGGCTGAGCAGTGAAGACACGCAAGGCGACAATGAAAGACATCCCGGAGATGCTGGCCCTGATCAACGGCTATGCCAGGGACGGCATCATGCTGCCGCGCAACGAGTTTGAGTTGGCCGAGGGCGTGCGGGATTTCACCGTCATCGAGGATGAGAGCGGCCGGGTGGTTGGATGCGCGGCGCTCCATTTCTATGGGCCCGCCGTGGCGGAGGTGCGGTCACTGGCAGTGCAGCCGCACTTGAAGGGTGGCGGAGCGGGCCGGGCTCTCATGGACGCGCTCGACGAAGAGGCCCACTGCTTTGACTTGGATGTGGTCTTTGCCTTTACTTACGTGCCTGGTTTCTTCGCCAAACTGGGGTACCGCGAGGTGCACCGGGATGAACTTCCTCTTAAAGCGTGGAAGGACTGCCTGCGCTGCCCCAAGTTCCAGGCATGCGACGAAATCGCGGTCATGAAGGCGCTGAAGCCAGGAGCGAGCCTCGACCGGATAGGCGGTCCCTCGCCGTCACTGGTGCGGCTTCCGGCCTGAAGTTGGGTTAATCTTTCTTTCCTCTGACATTAAACAGCCAAGAGCTGAGAGGAATGCGCGGTGGCCCCCACTATGTGCAGTGTAAGCTTCCCCGTCGAGGGAAGAGACAGAAACGCTCCGGTGGGGGTTGTCGGCGATGCGAGCGCAAACGGTGGAAATCAGCCAGGCGGCCGGTCGGGTCCTCTGCTGCACGATATTCAGGCCCGGGGGCAAGAAGTTGTTGCCAAAAGGGCACCTGATTAGCGGAGAAGACGTCGCCCTGCTGGCCAACGAAGGAATGCGGAGTGTCTGGGTGACGGAACTGGAGGATGGAGAGGTTCCCGAGGCGGAGGCGGTGCTAGGCGTTGCCAAACGAATCGCCTGCGGGAGCATTGAGATCCGGCCCGCTCCCGGTGGCAGGGCCAACCTTCTGGCAACAGAAGACTGTTGCGCGCTTGTGGATGACGAATTGCTAAGGCAGATCAACTGCACGGCGTCAATTGTCATCGCGACAGCTCGCAACTTCAAGTACATCAAGGCGGGAGAGCGGATTGCCACGGTGAAGAGCAGTCCCTTTGCCGTACCTAGGGACCAATTCAATTCGGTTCTCTGTACGCTGGAAGAGCGAGGTCCTCTACTGCAGGCAAGGCCATTCCAGTCGCCGTCTGTGGCGATACTTTACAGTGACGCTCACTCGGGCGACCGCGCCCGGCAATTCTTCGAATCTGTTGTGAGGCAGCGTCTGGACGGATTCGGGATCACTCCAAAGCTGAGTTTGGCTGTCGCCGAAGATGAAGAGCGAGTGTTCAAAGGGCTCGAACACCTATTGAGCGCCAAGCCGGCGACGGTGTTGATCGCCTCGACGACGTCTCCTGCCGGCCCGGAGGATGCCGTGGGACGCGCCATGGCGCGCGCAGGCTGCCAGATTGAGAAGTTTCTTGCACCGGTAGAGCCAGGTGTCCTGACGCTGCTGGGCTACCGCGACACGACCCCGGTGGTTTCGTCTCCAGGGTGCTTCCGGTCAGCGAAATCGAACGTACTGGACGTAATTTTGCCCCCGCTTCTGGCTCGATACCGGGTGTCGGGGTGGGAGATCGCCGGGCTCGGGCATGGAGGACTTTTGAGCTAACACGGAGCCGGCAATCGCCGATAAGGGTGGAACGGACAAGGACGAACGGACAAGGACGAACGGACGAAGGAACTCACGATACGCAGAGACTCCTCCGAAGACGTGCAGTGTGCCTCCGAGCACTGTGCGTAACTCCTGACAGGCCGGATGCCTGACCAGCATCCGGCCTCTTTTTACATGAATTCACAGACAGAATCGACAAACGGTGATGAGTCAACAGGGGACTTCCGTTCACGGGCAGCGCTGCACCCAGGATTTCCTATAATACAAGTTGAGTCCCTGCCGTCTCAAAAGGAGAGCTATGGACGATGAATTATCTATCCAAGGAGGCGACGATGTCACCTGGATCAAGACAATCTATCCGAATTTGTCAGTTTTGCGCGCCGTGCTAATTTTGCTGTGTGCGACGTGGGTATCCGCGGCCCAGCCGGTCGTGAAGTTGACGGCGAACGTTGAGTCGCCGGCGCCGCTCGGCACGATTGTGATCTGGACCGCCGAGGGGCAAACCGATAGCGGCGGACCGCTCCAATACAGGTTCCGCGCCCGGCAAGGCGACGGACCCTTCTCCGTTATCCGTGATTTTGGCCCGAATCCGGAACTCATTTGGTCCGCCTTTGACCGTGAAGGATTCCGTGAGATCGAACTGACCGTCAAGGATTCTGGCACGGGCGAATCGGCGTCAATCGTGGCCGGCTTCGAGTTCACGCCACTGACAGGCGGAGAGACACCGGTTGTTACAGCCACCTGGCACCCGCTGGTGTTCATGTACTCGGCGCCGCCCTGCTCCGCTGGGGCGAGCATGACGGTGCGGTGGCAGTTGCCAGCAGGCGGTGGATCTGCATCAGCGCCCCCCATTGCATGCGACGGCCGGACATCCATGAACTTCTTGATCGCCGGATTGAAGTCCGCCGCTACATACTCAGTTTGGCAGGAAGTGATGGAGGGCGACCGCCTTGAACAGGGGGAGCCACTCCTGTTCACGACGCCGGAAGTGGAATCACCGGTTGCACCCGTTCAGGTTTCGCCCGCAGGCGCGGGCAAGCCGGGGGTGCTTCTTCAGAGCTCGCTTGGCCAGATGACGGCGGCGCACGATCTGGAGGGCAATCTGGTCTGGTATTATGCCGGCGGCATCTCGTCGCTCACGCGCCCGGCATCCAGAGGACGGTTTCTGGGGATCGTGCAGGATCCGTCGCTTGGGACCGAGCATCAGGCGGTGAGGATGTTCGATCTCGTGGGCATCACGTTGAAAGAAACGAATGCGGCCCGCATCAACGAGCAACTTCGCGCCATGGGCGTCCACGAAATCACAGGGTTCCATCATGAGGCTCTCGAGATGCCGGACGGGCAGTTGCTGGTGTTGGCCAGCAGCGAGCGGATCCTGCGTGACATCCAAGGGGAAGGCGACATCGATGTCATCGGCGACACAATTCTGGTGCTGAACCAGGAACTTGAGGTGACCTGGGCCTGGGATTCGTTTGAGCACCTGGATCCGCGGCAAACCGCTGTGCTTGGGGAAACCTGCACGCCAACCGGAGGAGGATGCCCGCCCTTCTACCTGGCTCCAAAGGCCAACGATTGGCTGCATTCCAACTCGCTGCAATTAGGTCCCGACGGCAATATTCTCGTCTCGATGCGCCACCAGGATCAGATTTTGAAAGTCGATTATCAAAAAGGAGTTGCCTGGGGCGAGGTTCTATGGCGCTTCGGACGCAATGGCGATTTTGCCCCGGCTTCAGATGATCCCTGGCCATGGCCTTCCCATCAGCACGATGCGAGCATTCTCAATGATGGGACTCTGCTGGTCTATGACAACGGCAACACGAGGCGGGCCAGCGATCGCCAGGCCCACAGCCGCGGGCAGCGCTGGCAGTTAGACGAAAACACGATGACCGCCACCTTATTACTCAACGCCGACCTGGGCGTCTACGCTCCGGCGCTCGGATCGGCGCAACGCTTGGAGGACGGCGGCTTTCACTTCAATTCAGGGCTTGTGTTCGGGCCGGCGGGGCAGATGGCCGCCGTGTCAATGGAGACCGGCGAGGACGGCCAGATTCAATGGCGGTTCTCCACCCCGACGCCCGAGTACCGTACATTCCGGATGAGGGACCTGTACACGCCGGCTCAATGACCCAGCCGAATGGCTAACCCGGCCTGCGGCGGCGGTGGTATCATGCACGGCATGGTCCTCGAAGCGCTGGCGGTGGTGTGTGCGGCCGGCGGGGTGATGGCTTGGGGCGTGCGGGGCCGCTCGTCCCGAATGTTCGCGCCTTCGGTCTGGCGGGGGCCAAGCACGCGGCGCGCGATTGCGCTCACCTTCGACGACGGGCCCAGTGAATCGACCCGGGACCTTCTCGATGTTCTGGACGAGTTTGGCGTCAAGGCGACGTTCTTCCAATGCGGTTTCCACGCCCGCAGGCTGCGAACCGAGGCGGCCGAAGTGGCACGGCGCGGGCACGAAATCGGCAACCACGGCGATACCCACCAGGCGCTGTATCTTCATTCGGCCAAATTTATCCACGACCAGCTCGCGAGGGCTCAGGTCAGCATTCAAGAGGCAACCGGCATCACCCCAACGCTGTTCCGCGCCCCGTTCGGCGTCCGCTGGCCTGGTCTGGCGCCGGCGCAGCAGAAACTGGGGCTGATGGGCGTGATGTGGACCGCGATCGCCCGCGACTGGTTGTTGGACGCCGACGAGATCGTCGCCCGCATGAGCAGAAAGGCGCGTCCTGGCGCGATACTATGCTTCCACGACGGGCGTGAACTCACCATGCGGCCCGACATCACGCCGACCATCGAAGCGATCCGGCGGCTCGTGCCAATGTGGCTCGAACAGGGCTATGAGTTTCTGACCGTCTCCGAACTGACCCGCCGCGATGCCGCTTAACGCAGCATGTCGTTCAACGCCTTGATTTTCTTGACGTCGAACTTGGGCTTGCGGTCGTAGGTCATCATGCCGTTAATCTCCTGCTCCACGTCGGTTGTCTGCGTGTAGCAGATGCCGATGAAGGGCAGTTCGGCGATCGCTTTGTACTGGCCTTCCAGACGCGCCAGTGCCGACTCGGCCGTCTTTTCGACACCCGAATAGCCCCAGGCAGCTTCCGGCACGTTGGTCGATCCGGGCAGGATGTAAGCGATGCCACCCCATTCGGAGAGGTAGAGCGGCGTCCCGTTGAACGGGATGCCCGGGATGGCGTACGGACGGCCGTTATAGGGCAACGTCTGGCCGGGTTTGCCGGCTTCGATCTTGGCCCAGCGATTCTTCAGCGTTTCGTAACTCGGCGAATAATCGTGCACGGCATAAAGATCCGTCGTCTCAGTGTGTTCCCATCCCTCGTTGTCGATGAACAGGCGAGTGGGGTCGAGCGACTTGGTTAGGTGGTAGAGGGAGCGCAAGTGCGCCTGCTGCCGCGGGTCGCGCAGGTTCGGCACGCCCCAGCTTTCGTTGATGGCGTTCCACATGATCACCGACGGGTGGTTGATGTCGCGCAGCACGGCCTCGGTCCACTCCTTGTTGAAGCGCATGGCGTACTGTTCGTCGTAGAGATAGGCGTTCGAGATCTCGCCTGAGATGAGGAATCCCATTTTGTCGGCCCAGTAATGGAAGCGTGGGTCCTCGATCTTCTGGTGCTTTCGCGCGCCGTTGAAGCCCATTTCCTTCGACATCCGGATGTCGTACTGGATGGCTTCGTCGGTAGGCGGCGTCAGGAGCGACTCGGGCCAGTAGCCCTGGTCGAGCAGGAACTTCAGGTAAACCGGACGGTGGTTGATGCAAACTCGCCCGTTCTCAATCGAGATCTCGCGGACGCCGAAGTAGGATTCGACGCGATCCACGACCGTGTCGCCGTTCTTGATTTCCACGGTCAGGTCATAGAGGGCTGGGCGGTCGACCGACCACAGGCGCGGATTGCCGACGACCAGCGCGGCGTTGAGGTACTTACCCTCAAGAACTCCCATTGAGCCGGCGGTCGCAACCAGGCGCCCTTCACTCTTGACCGTGAGCGCCAGCGTCAGGTCCTTGTTTGCCGTGACCGACGACAGCCGTGCTTCCACCTTCACGGTGCCGTCGATCTTGGTCAAGACGCGGAAAAAGTCGAGGTAGTCCTCGCCTGCGGCTTCGATCCAGACCGGCTGCCAGATGCCCGTCGTGCGGGTGTAGAAGATGCTGCGGGATTTCGGTTCCCAGTACTGCTTGCCGCGTGGGATCGCCCGGTCGGTTGGGGGGTCGAATGCCCGCACCGTCACGGTGTTGCCCGACGCCCTCAACAGCGGCGTCACGTCGAGTTTGAACGGCGTCCCGCCGCCTTCGTGTTCGCCGGCGTAGCGGCCGTTCACCCAAACGGTGGCATGGTAGTCGACGGCGCCGAAGCAGAGTAGCGTCCGTTTGGCCTTCCAGTCGGCCGGGACCGTGAACGTCCGCCGGTACCAGACCACCGGGTGGAACGAGGTGTCGCCGATGCCGCTCAGCTTGGTTTCAAAGGCATAGGGGACGGCGATCTTCTTGGAGAACTTTCGCGCCGGATCGGCCCAATTTTCCTTGAGGCCGACGTTGGAATCGTCAAAATCGAAGTCCCACTGGCCGTTCAACGTGGCCCATTGGGGGCGCATGAACTGGGGGTTGGGATGCTCGGCGCGCGGCGTCTGGGCCGGAGCGGCGAGCGCAAGCAGAAGCAATAGAGAAAAGGACCGCATGGCTCAATTCTACAGGGATCGTGGCAGGCTCCCTTTGGCGTCACGCTTTGAGTTTTTCTTCGACGCTACGAATCTTGTCGTCCATGGTCTGGTCGCGGTCGGTGCGGGTCCCGATGCGGATCGTGGTCGAGATGCGCACCACGCCCATTTCGTGCAGCGCTTCATGGCAGCGTTTGATTGCGCCAACGACGTCGTCCCACTCGCCTTCGATATTGGTGCCGTAGGCGTGCAGACGGCGCTTCAGGCCCGCTTCCTCAAATATCCTCTCGCAGACCGTCACTTCCTTCGAAACCGAGACCCCGATGCCCATGGGGATCACGCAAACGTCAGCAATGGCCTTCATGCCCTCTATTGTGGCCGATGTAGACGTGACCGGAACTCACACCTGCCCATTCGATCATTCGATATGATGTTGCCGTCAACCGGAATCCCGGCAGATGGAGGTCGTGATGGCTGAACACATTTCGCGAAGGTACTTCTTCTATGGGTCGATGCTGGCCGGCGCCGTGCCAGCGGCAGGTTACGGCAGCGTCCCATCGCTGAAGGCATTGGGCTACAAGCCGTATTACGACAAGCTGAACGTGGCCGCCATCGGCTGCGGCGGACAGGGCGGCGGCATTATGAACCAGGCGGCGCAGACCGAGAACATCGTCGCGCTGTGCGAAGTGGACACCAAGCGGGCGGCCGCGAACCTGGCAAAGTACGCCGGCCGGCCCATCTACAAGGACTTCCGAGTCATGCTCGACAAGGAGGGCAAGAACATCGACGCCTGCACGATCGGCATCCCGGACTTCATGCATGCCACCGTTGCCCTGGCGTGCATGCAGCATGGCAAGCACGTCTATGTCGAAAAGCCGTTGACGCGCACGCCTTGGGAGGCGCGGCTGCTGCAGGAAGCGGCAGTGAAGTACCAGGTGGCCACGCAAATGGGCAATCAGGGCTTCTCGCACGAGTGCAACAGGGTGGCGGCGGAAATCGTTTGGTCGGGCGAGATCGGCGACGTAAGGGAAGTCCATATCTCGGCATCGCCCGGCACGCACCCGACCGGCGTGCAGGAGTTGCCAAAGGAAGCCTCGGTTCCTGAAAGTCTCGATTGGAACCTGTGGATCGGCAGCGCCGCGATGCGGCCGTTCAGCCCGGACTATGTCCCGTACAACTGGCGCGGATTCCTCGATTTCGGCACCGGCCAGGTCGGCAACTGGGCGACGCACTCGGCCGGTCCGGTTCATACTGCCATGCAACTCGGCGCGCCTGTGACACTCGAACGCATCGCCATCGAGGGTGAGAGCAAATACTCGATGCCTCACCGCTACGTGGTTCGCCTCGACTTCCCGGCGCGCGGGAAGATGCCGCCGGTGTCGGTTTACTACCACGATTCGGCCCGGCCAGGAGATCCCGAAGCATTCAAGGTCCCTGGGATGGAGAACGAGACGATTCTGCCGCCTACCAATAACTTGACCGAGAAAGGCCGCCCGATGGGCAATTGGCGGCGGGATCCAGGCGCGCCTCCGCCTCAGGCCCGGCCTGCGCGCCAGCCGGGGGCGCCATTGATGGGCGCTGGCGGTCCAGGGGTGGCTGTCTTCCTGCCGCCGGGCGGACGCGGCGGCGGCCCGACACCGGGCGTGCTGACCGGCAATGGGTCGGTCTTCATCGGGTCGAAGGGTATCATGGCGACGTCGTCGCGCGGCGAGGGAGTCTGGCTGTTGCCGCAAGCGCGGTGGCAGGCGTATCAATTGCCGCCGCAGCTTCTCACCCGTTCGCCTGGACACATGGCGGACTGGATCCGCGCCTGCAAGGGCGGAGAGCCGTCGTGTTCGGATTTCTCGATTACCGCGCCATTCGCCGAGTGGCTGGCGCTGGCGATCATCGCCATGCGGGTTCCCGGCAAGCTCGAATGGGACAGCAAAAACATGCGCTTCACGAACAGTGCCGAGGCGAACAAACTGGTGAAGCCGGAGTTCCGCAAGGGCTGGGAACTGAAACTGTAGAGGGAGGTCAAAATGGATATCTCAAGACGTGATCTCGGCAAGATAGCACTGGCGGGGATACCTGCCGCGCTACCCGCGCAAACGAAACCCAACTCAAAGTTCGCCGGCGTTCAAATTGGGATCAACATCCCATACAGCTACCATGGTCTGCCCAGCAGCGCCGACCAGATTCTGGGCTACATGGCTCAGACCGGCGTCAGTGCCGCCGAGTTGCGGACCCAGCCCATCGAAGCCTATCTCGGCGCTCCGGCAGCCGCGGCCCGCGGCGTCGGCGAAATGCCGGCCCCGCCGCGACAAGGCAAGCTCACGCCGGAGCAGGAATCGGCTCAGAAGGCCGAGATCGCAGAGCTTAAGAAGTGGCGGTTGTCGCGGCCGATGAGCGATTTCAAGGCGTTCCGCAAGAAGTATGAAGATGCGGGCGTACTGATCGAAATCGTCAAAATGGACAGGATCGACTCCGCCAGCGACGAGACGCTGGATTACTGTTTCCAGATGGCCAAGGCGCTGGGCGCATATGCGATCTCATGCGAGATCCCGGTGAGCAAGACCAAACGGTTGGGCCAGTTCGCCGCCAAGCACAAGTTGATGGTCGGATACCACGGCCACGGCAACTTGACCAATCCGGAGGCGTTCGGGCGGCTGGGCGCCTGGGAGCAGGCCTTCTGGTATTCGAAGTACAACGGAGCGAACGTGGACATCGGCCACTTCTTCGCGTCGAACGGTTTTTCGCCCGCTGAGTGGATCAAGGAAAACCACACGCGGATCACGCACGTTCACCTGAAGGATCGCAAAGCGAACAACGGCCCAGGGATGCCGTGGGGCCAGGGCGATACGCCACTCAAAGAGATCCTGCTTATGATGCGGCGCGAGAAATACAAATTCCAGGCGACCATCGAGCTGGAATACAAGATCCCGGAAGGGTCGAACGTGCTCGCCGAGATCACCAAATGCATGCAGTACGCCAAACAGGTGCTTGAGAGCTGACCGCTGCCAGGCGGCCTCAGGCCCGGCCGCAGGTGAGCATCACGTCCACCTTTTCGCGGATCGTGGCTGCGGCTTCGGGCACGTGCAGGACGTCGCACTCCGATCCCAGGATGTGCGGGTGGCCGCACGCGCGCATATTGTCGACTAGTTCCAGGGTCCGGCGGCGGACCTCCTCGACCGGCATGGCCGAATCGGAGTAGAAGGTCTTGGTGGGCAGGTTGCCGAACAGGACGATGTCGTTTGGCACCTGTGCTGCATCCTCCCACAGTTTCCGGCTGCTGCCAAGGCTGATGACCGATGGCTGAAGCCCGGCGGCGAACTGCCGGACCATGCCGGAAGTCAATTCACCGCAGTTGTGGAAGATGAGGTCCGTGCCGTTTTCTGCGAGCAAGGCGCGCAGTCTCCGGTTGGGCGCGAGAACGAACCGTTCGAAGACGTCCGAGCCGCTCTTCATCTGGCGAGGGGAGAGATAGACGGTGTTGGCGGCCGGTTCGCAGACGATCATCGCCTTGGCCCCCGCGGCGATCTGGGCTCTGGCCGACCGCATTACAGTGGCCAAGGCCATTTCGAGGCAAGTTTCGACCAAACGAACTCCGTCGTCCTCGGCGGCGGTGACGCCGCTGCCGGCCATGGCGACTGGCGCAATGGGGTCGGAGACCAGCTTCGTCATCAGCGAAAAGGGGCCGATCAACATTCCGACTGGGAACAAGTCTGTCTTCCGCGCGATATAGGTGACAGCGCCCTGGTTGGCAGTGATGCGCGGCGAGAACGGCCTGTTCGCTGAACGGTGAACTGCATCGGCCATCTCTGCCGGGGGTGGCTCATCGAAATGATAGGCGTCGATCTCAGAATCCTTCACCCCGCAGAAGCTGAGCAGATCCGCCTTCTCCAGGCGCAGATCCATGAGCGGGAAGGCAAGCGGCGTCCGGTAACGTGCAGCGGCCGCTTCCACCACGCGTCCGAGCCGTTCTGGATCGAGCAGGACTTGATCAGGATCAGGTTGCTCATGCAAGAGCAGGTCCGCGCCGACCGGCATCCTGAGGCCGCCGGCCGCGAGGCTGAGGTAGAAGGAAGAGTGCATGAATAGTATTCCGTGCGAGAATAACCGGGGCGGCTCATGCAGCAGGGTGCGGCGAGCCGATCCGATCCGACTCTCATCCTACATGAGTGCTGGCCAGCGACGGTGCTGACCGGCGCTGGAAACAGGCGAGAGGTTGCGGTTAGCGGCCCGCGCCTGCTACCCTCCGTTTGATCCCTACCATGTCAGTCAAGATAATCGCGCCAGCGATACTGTTTGCCGCGTTGTCGGCATTTGCACAAACCAATCCGGTTGCGTTCACAGGCGCGCGGCTGATCCCGATTGAAGGCGAAGAGATCGCCAACGGGACCGTCGTCGTCGAAAACGGCAAGATCGTGGCCGTCGGTCACGCTGCTTCAGTGACGATCCCGGCCAATGCGCAGCGTATCGATCTGAAGGGCAAAGTGCTGATGCCCGGCCTGGTGGATTCACACTCGCACATCGGCCAACCCGAAGGCGCCGATTCGTCGGCGCCCATCCAGCCAGACGTGCGGGTGCTTGATTCTGTGAACGCGCGGGCCTCGTCGATCAAGCGGGCACGCGCCGGTGGCATCACTACGGTGAATGTGATGCCGGGATCAGGCCACCTTCTGTCCGGCCAGACGCTGTATCTCAAACTCCGCGAAGCACGAACCATCGATGATCTGCTGATCAAACTTCCAGACGGCTCCATCGCCGGCGGAGTCAAGATGGCCAATGGGACAAACTCGCGTCGCAATCCGCCGTTCCCCGGCACGCGGGCCAAATCGGCGGCGCTGGTCCGCGAGCAGTTCATCAAAGCGCAGGAATACCGGGAGAAAGTCAGGGCGGCGGCGGGCGACCAAACCAAGTTGCCGCCGCGCGATCTGGGGATGGAAGCGTTGGTTGAACTGCTTGAAGGTAAACGAATCGTCCAGCACCATACCCACCGCCATGACGACATCCTAACGGTCATCCGTCTGGCCGAGGAGTTTGGTTTCAAGGTGGTGCTACACCATGTTTCGGACGGCTGGATGGTAGCTAAGGAAGCCGCGGCGTCCAAGCGTGTCATCGGCGCGTCGGTGATTGTGATCGACTCGCCCGGCGGCAAGCTCGAAGCCCGCGACGTCTCCTTTGAAACCGGCGGCGAAATGGACCGCGCGGGCGTTTTGGTTGGATTTCACACCGATGACGGCGTGACGGATTCACGCTGGTTTCTGCGATCGGCTGCATTGGCCGTGCGCGCCGGCATGGACAGGCGAAAAGCGCTAGAGGCAGTGACCATTTCAAACGCAAAACTATTAGAACTGGATGCGCGGGTCGGATCGTTAAGGGCCGGCAAGGATGCGGATCTGCTTGTTTTGTCAGGAGATCCATTCTCGGTCTACACCCACATCGAGCAGACTTGGGTGGAGGGTAAGAAGGTTTGGGACCGCTCCAATCCTCAAGACCGGCTGTACGCGACAGGAGGGCCGGGTGCAGCGCAGGATGGGGCATTGATGCACCTGGACGAGTGCGGCGGCCACACGCTGGAAGGGAGCTCAAACTGATGCGCTACCTGTTTCTCGCATTGACAATGAGCGCTGCTCTCAGCGCGCAGACTCTAGCCGTGAAGGGCGAGACGGTTTACACCATGGCCGGCGCGCCAGTTCGCGATGGTGTGGTCATCATCAGGGAGGGGAAGATCGAGCGAGTGGGTCCGGCAGCGTCGACGCCGATCCCGGCCGGGATGAAGACTCTCACGGCAAAAGTCGTGACGCCTGGATTGATCGACGCGCATTCGACCGTCGGGCTGTCGGGTGTTCTGAATCAAAATCACGATCAGGACCAATTGGAGACCTCCGCCCCGATGCAGCCCGAACTGAGGGCGATCGACGCATACAACGCCAAAGACCCGCTCGTCGGCTGGCTGCGTTCGTTTGGCGTGACGACGATCCACACAGGCCATGGCCCTGGTGCGCTGATTTCGGGCCAGACCATGGTTGTCAAGACCCTGGGCGGCAACGTGGAGCAGGACACGATCAAGCCGGAGTCCATGGTGGCGGCGAGCCTCGGCGAGGACGGACGGGCCAGCGGGGGCAAATCGCCTGGGACGCGAGCCAAGATGCTGGCGATGCTGCGGACGGAGTTCATTAAAGCGAAGGAGTACGCGGCGAAGGTGGCCAAGGCCGACAAGGGCAAGGAGCCGGCGCGGGACCTGCGGCTGGAAGCCCTGGGCAAGGTCCTGTCGGGCGCGATGCCTTTGATGGTGACGGTGAACAAGGCCAACGACATTCTGGCCGCTCTGCGGCTGGGCAAGGAGTTTGGGCTGAAGATGGTGCTGGACGGCGCCGCCGAGGCGCCGCTGGTTATCGACGAGATCAGGGCGTCCGGCTACCCGGTCTTCTTGCACCCAACCATGGCGAGGCCATCGGGCGACAGCGGGTCACTGTCGCTGGAGACCGCCTCGAGGCTGAGGGCGGCCGGCATCCCGTTCGCGATTCCCTCGGGTTTTGAGGGGTATGTGCCGAAGACGCGGGTCATTCTGTTCGAGGCGGCGCTCGCCGCAGCCAATGGACTGAGAATGGAGCAGGCTTTGGAGGCCATCACCCTCTCCCCGGCGCGCTTGCTCGGCATCGCTGAGCGGGTTGGTTCAATTGAGGCGGGTAAGGACGGCGACCTGGCGCTTTATGATGGCGATCCGCTTGAATACACGTCCCATGCCGTGGGCGTCGTAATCGGCGGACGAGTCGTTTCCGAAATCAGACGCTGAGAAATCTCCGGGCGAAAAAAAGAGGGGGCCGCAGGGCCCCCTTTCTTGGCTCCCCTTGCAGCTCGGGAGGGGAATCAGGAAAGCGGTTCGAAGCGTGCCTGGAAGAAGCGCAAGTGCTTTGGCTCGTAGGTGATGCGCAGACCTGGCACTTTGGCCCGCGCTTCATAGACGCAGTAGACGGATTCAGCCGTGACATCCATGTGGGCCTGGGTGTAGACGCGCCTCGGGATGGTCAGCCGGACCAGTTCGAGTTTTGGGAAGCGCTCCTGGCCGGTCACCGGATCGCGGCCGGCCGAGACAACGCCGCGCTCCATTGCGCGGACGCCGCTGTCGAGATAGAGGGCCGCGGCGAGGGCCTGCGCCGGGTACTGCGTTTGGGGGATGTGCGGCAGGAACGCTTTGGCGTCGAGGAAGATGCCGTGACCGCCGATGGGCTTCACGATGGGCACGCCCCAGTTCAGAAGTTTCTCGCCGAGATAGACGACTTGGCCGACGCGGGCGCGGATATGGTCATCCTGGACCGACTCCTCGATGCCGATGGCCACCGCCTCCATGTCGCGCCCCGCCATGCCGCCATAGGTGTGCAGGCCTTCATAGACGACAACCAGGTTGCGCGCTTTCTCTGACGCGTCGTTGTCGTTGAGGGCGAGGAAGCCACCGATGTTCGCCAGGGGGTCTTTCTTTGCGCTCATGGTGCAGCCGTCGGTAAGCGAACAGATCTCGAAAACGATCTCGGCAATGGTTCGGCCTTCATAGCCGGGCTCGCGCTGCTGGATGAAGTAGGCGTTCTCGGCGACGCGAGTGGCGTCGAGGATGATCTTCGTTCCGTACCTGTCGGCCAGGGCGCGCGCCTGTCTCAGGTTTGCCAACGAAATCGGCTGGCCGCCGGCCATGTTCACCGTCGCGGCGAGGCTGATATAGGGGACTTTGCCTTGATTCTCCTGGAGCAGCGATTCCAGTTTCTCGAGATTCACGTCGCCCTTGAACGGGTGTTCGCTTGCCGGGTCGTGGGCTGCGTCGATGATGATGTCGACGAAACGGCCGCCGGCGAGTTCCTGGTGGAGCCGGGTGGTGGTGAAGTACATATTGCCGGGGACGACGTCGCCGGACTTGATCAGGACCTGAGAGAGGATGTTCTCGGCGCCGCGCCCCTGGTGGGTGGGGATGACGTGGGTGTAGCCGTAGTATTTGCGGACTGCTGCTTCGAGGCGGTAGAAGTTCTCGCTGCCGGCGTAGGCTTCGTCGCCGAGCATCATGCCGGCCCATTGGCGGTCCGACATGGCAGAGGTGCCGGAATCCGTAAGCAGGTCAATGTAGACGTCGCGGGAGCGCAGCAGAAAAGTGTTGTAGCCGGCTTCCTCGATGGCGCGGCGGCGTTGCTCGGGGGTGGTCATGCGGACGGGCTCGACCACCTTGATTTTGAATGGTTCGGCCCAACTGCGGCGTTCGAGTGGCATTGCGTGTCTCCCTGACCAAACAAATTAGCGCCGAGTTCGTTTGGTTGGAATTCGGAATGGATAACTATTAGCAAAAAGTGTTAGCGTTCGTAAGGTAAGAAGGAAGATCCTATGACAAACAGAAAGTCCATCCCTCTTTTGCAGATGGACCAGATGGACTGGCGAATCTTGAGCGAGTTGCAGGCAGATGCGCGGCTTTCGTATTCCGAGCTTGGCCGGAGGATCGGCTTGTCGACACCGGCCGCGGCCGAGAGGGTCCGCCGCCTGGAGGATTGGGGCGTGATCCGGGGTTACGCGGCCGTGGTCGACCCGGAACGCGTGGGGCTCGCTGTTGGAGCATTCATCCGCATCCGGCTCGCAGGACCGGAGACGCTTGCCCAGAAGCTGACCGGGGCGCTTGCGGGTATGCCAGAAGTCCTCGAATGCCACCGCTGCACAGGTGATGAGTCGTTCATTCTAAAAGTGAGGGTGGAATCCGTAGGTCAGCTCGAAACGTTGATCGACAAACTGACCCACTTCGGTGCGACAACGACGTCGCTAATCCTTTCAACGCCGGTCGAACGTTGGAAAGTGGATGCCTTCAGCCCTTCGGCGAAGCCCTGAGAAGTGGGCGGGATCAGGGCCGCCTGTACACTGTCCTGTTGTGGCCGATGGCGGCTCCCAAACCGGCCCCGATTCCTCCCCATGCAACGCCTATCGTCAGCACCGCTGCGCCCGTGGTCATGTCCAGATCCTCAGCCCGGCCACCACCAATTGCGGCCCCACCTCCAAACCCGATGACCGAGCCTATCGCGGCTGCCTGAAGCCGGCTCTTCCTGCCGATCTTGAGGATGTCGGAATTTGGGACCTGAACCATGCCGCCCTTCTTGCCCCCATCGACCACCACAGATCCGCTCTCGGCCCGGACCACCTTCCCTTTGAGGACTTCCCCGCCGTTCTTGTGAATGGTGACCATCTGGCCAGCTTCGATTCCCGGAATCGGCCCGGTGGGAACCTGTCCCCAAGAACACGGCGATGAACCGCCGAGGATCAGAGCGCCCACAGCGATTGCAAACAGCTTCATAGGCACCTCCAGGCTCAATCTACGCTTGATCGCCGTGCGAGACAAGAGCCGGTGCGAAAGGCGCCTGACGTGGCACGCAACAGTGGAGGGCTCCTTTCCTGGCTGAAGACGTCCGGCCTGGATCACTCGACGACAAAACCGTCGATATCCACGAACGAGCCCTGAGCGGAAGGGCCATGACGTCCGAGAACCTTGACGGCTAACGTGTGGCGGCCCGCAGAGGCGGCCTCGAATCGCGAACGTTGCTGCCACTGGAGCACGGGCGCGTAGGCGTCGAACACTCCAACCAACTTGTCATCGATGAGGATCTCGGCCTGGCCGCGGTTGAAGGCCATCGTGTAGATCAGGGTGACGGCCGATCCTTCGAAGTCGAACTCGGCCTGGCAGGACGGGCGGTCGCAGTACATGAGTGTGCCTTTGTGGGCGTCCGCGAACTGTTTGTCTCTGATCCAGGGGCCGGTAAGGCGGGCGCCCCGGACAAGGTCATCGTGTTCGCCGGCGCCGAGATATCTGCGGCTTGGCGGCGATCCGGAAGGGAGAAGCCGGTAGAGGACCCAGTTGCCTGCTTGGTACTCGATTGCGCTCTGGTTGGGGTCCGACAACTCCCAGGAGGCGAAATTGGCAAAGAGTTCCGGCTGTGTCCCATCCGGTCCAATCCAATACTGAATCCGGCGCGATTCGAGCAACTTCCTTGCATCCGCGGCCGTCCTGACCTTTCTCAACTCGTCGGCAAAGAAGCCCCCATGCCAGGTGTTGACCCAGGCTCTTGCCTGGAGCCGGGCTACCCCATCCTGCGAGAGAAAAGCGATGCTTTGACCCGGCAATTCCTTGTTTGCGTAGTCGATAAGCGGGTTCAATGGAGCCGACTCGGCCTCGTAGCGTGCCATGCGGGCTGGTTCGAATACTGGATCGATAATGAAGTCCCGGTGATACCACCCGGCGTTGGCGAAGTAAAGCAAATTCAACCCGCACACTGCGGCCATCAGCCACTTCCAAGGCGCCGTTTTCGACGCCGTGCCGATGGCGAGCGTCCACAACAGCAGCGCCGCGTACATGTAGCGGATGTACGGCTGGCCCAAAAAGACGATGACGATCTCGGCAGCGCCAAGAGCGAGTGCAGCGCGGATCATGGGATCGCGCCGGCAGACAAAGGCATATGCCGTGGCTGGCATCAGCGCAAGCCACTGGAAGCCGAAGCCGCCGCCAGGGCTTTCGCAGAAGAGCGTCGTTTTAAAGGTCATGTCCCACAACGATCGCCAGGAGAGAGTTTGTGTGAAACGGACATCCTCCAAGTTCTTCTCCGAAGGGTAGAGGGGTGATTTGAAGATCCCATTGAAGTACGGAAAAAACGGATTCCCGGTCCGGACGATCTCCTCGACATACGGCATGGTGCCGGTAGCGAGAAACAGGACGGCCGGCTTCCACTGTTTCGACTTCCATAGCGCCCAGGCGACGATGGGGACAGCCATCGGCACAGCCATCAGCTTGCAGGCCGATGCCGCGCCGGCCAGCAGCGCCACCGGCCAGGGCGACGGCTCGTCCTCCCATGCGAGGAGGAACGCGGCCAACAGCAGGTAGGTCCAGACGTTTTCGACGAACAGGCTGCCTGTGACGAGCATCACCAGCGGCGTGGACGCCCACACCGCCGCGGCAGCGAGACCCGCCCTGTTGGAGACCAGCGCGCATGTCAAGGCAAGCATGGCGAAGTTCATCAGCCGCGCGCCCTTTTCTTCGCCGAAGAGCCACGCAAGCGACCACACCCAATCGCCGCCCATGGGCATCGCGGCCCAGGCGAACTCGCCTACATCAAAGGCCCAGCTCCCATAAATGCTGATCCGATGCGGGGCGACGAGGTGCCACGCCAAGCCGTCGGCGCTGACTTCCGGCTTGAAGGCCAACATCAAGTGGGCAGTCAGGATAACCATCAGCACGGTGGTCCAGAGCCGCTGCTCTGTCGTTTTCGCTTCAGCCAAGACCGGAGGTCCCAGCCGTTTTGACGCAGCCCAGACAATTGGAACCGCCGTGAGCAGCCACCAGAGCCAGGGCCTGTTGATCGGAAACCTGACAAGCACGCCAAACAGGACAATCCAAGCAGCGAGGCCGAGGGCGGTGGAGATGAGCGCTTGTTCGATGCGCGGGAAGATCGCCCTTCCGAGGGCCCAGCACGAAGCCAGCGTCCAAATCACGGCGGCCACGCCCGCAGGTCCGCCGGCGGCTACTCCATAGAGCAGCCATGCGGCGAGAAACCAGGTGACGACCCGCTGCATCTTGCGCACCACCACCAGCGCGCAAACCACCGCGCCCGCGCCAAAAAACACCCACAAGCGCACCCATCCTTCCGGAGTCCAGTGGGCGTCAGGCCGCAGGCCATGCAGATAAAGGCCCGCCAGGACGAGCGCGAAGAACAGCCAACCGGCCGCAAGCATCAGATTTCAATTCTACTCAACCTGGTGCGTGGGGCCTCGCGCCGGACCGGGCGGGATGGAAATAGCTTCTCCGGAAGTCCGGGCGGAGATGCAAAACACCACCTCATGATGACGAGACCTGTTGGCGAAATGGTTGTGCAGTGGTTCCGTTTGGCTCCCGACTTCGTTATACTCCCACTGGAAAACAGACTGCATTGTCCGAAGTACAAGAAGCCTGGAGGTAGGAATGGCAACCGGAACAACGTATCTCTCGCGGAGAAGGTTCATGCTGGCCGCATCGGCCGCCACGGCGGCGATGGGCGCCATGGCAGAGCGGCCGGGCGGCGAGTGGGATGGCGCGGCCGTGGTCCGCAAACTGTACTTGGGGGGAACCCCGAGTTGGCCACGGCCTGATATCGACGTGGCCAAAGAAGTGGCCGGCATCGAAGCGCAGTTGGCCGAGGTCGAACGGCGGTATCCGGGCAAGATCCGGTTCACCGGCGGCGAAACGGTGAGCAGCGTGGAAGGCATGGATGCCTGGCTGGCCGCGCCGGACGCCAGCGATGCAGTGCTCGTATTCCCGATGATCACGATCACGTATTCGCGGCTGAAGAAACTGGCCGAGTCCGGGCGGCCGGTGCTGATGTTCTCTCTGCCTTACAACGGCCACGACTGGACGCACGGCGCGGCGTACATGCAGAAGGGGATGAGGCTGCAATTGATCGCATCAAGCGACCTGACGGCCCTTGACCCCTATGTACCGCTGCTGCGGACCATTCATCATCTGAAGAACAGCAAGGTTCTGCTGATGTCGCAGCCCAACGCCAGACCGAAGACAGCCGACTATACGGCCAGGTTCGGCACTTCCTTTGGGTTCCCGGCCTACACAGATCTCGGCGCGGCATACGAAGCGGCAAGCATGCGGGAAGCCGAGCAACTGGCCGACGGCTTCATCCGGTCGGCGTCGAAGGTGGTTGAGCCGACGCGCGACGAGATCGTCCGGTCGCTGCGGCTGCACTTAGCCATCCAGGCGCTGATGAAGAAGGAGAAAGCCAACGCCATCGCCATTGATTGTCTCGGCGGTTTTGGGCGTAAGGAATTGCCGGCCTATCCCTGCATTTCGTTCTCAAAACTGAACGACGAGGGGATGTATGGCGTGTGTGAGAACGACTTGGAATCGACAATGACGCAACTGCTTGTCACGTCGTTTTCCGGGCGCCCGGGTTTCGTCTCCGACCCGGTGTTCGACACGAGCCGGAACGAGGTGATTCACGCGCACTGTGTTTCGGCGACCAAGCTCAAGGGCATCGACGGCGAAGCGTCTCCTTACATGGTCCGTTCGCATTTGGAGGATCACAAAGGCGCTTCAATGCAGGTGCTTGCGCCGTCGGGCGAGCCCGTGACTGTGGCCAAATTCGCCGACGCCAGCCGGATGATGATCTCAACCGGTGAAGCGCTTGGCAACGTCGATAATGAACGGGGGTGCCGCACCAAAATCAGAACCCGGGTGAACAACAGTGAGGCGTTGCTGGAAAATTGGGGCGCCACGCTGACGCCGGGTCCGGGGATGCCGGGAACCAGGGACCTGCTGCACCGGGTTGTGTTCTATGGCGACCACACGAAGGAAGTGAAGCGCCTGGGCCGGCTGCTGGGTTACCAGGTGATCGACGAGGAGTCTGGCGGCAAGGTCTCTGATTGACCCTGGTAGGCGGCGCAAGCCGGCAGCCGGACTCAGTCTGCAGACAGATCCAGCTACCTCGCCTCGACGCGCGCGATGGCTGCCTCGGCGTTCCAGGCGACGCGCGGGATGGTGAGCAGTTTTCGCAAGGCGGGCAAGGCGGCTTTGGCCTGGGGTCCGATGCCACCGAGGGCGTCGGCCAGACTGCGCAGGACCTGGACGTGCTGGCCTTGCGTTTCACAGGCCTCAATAAGGGCGCCCGTGGCCGGCGCGGCAGAAGGGCCAAGAGCCGCCAGAGCGTTGGCCGACATCATGCGGACTCCGCTGTCCGGGTCCTTGAGCCGGGCCGTCAGGTCGCCCAGAGCCGGCAGCGCAGCTGAGCCCAGATTGCGTAGGGCCGCGGCGGCCATGCCTCGCACTTCGTAGGCCGGATCGGCGAGCGCCTGCCGCAATTGGGGCACTGCCCTGGAGGCCAGCACGCCGTCCTGGGTGGCGCGCCAGAGTGCCGCCCAACGGACGTAGAGATCCGGGCTGTTCAACGCCGCCGTCCAGGCATCGAAGGCGACCGGCGCGTTGCGCAGCGCCTCGGCGGTGGCGCCGCCCACGGGCTCGGGCGAAGCGATGCGCGCCAGCACCAGAGTGTCGATGCCAAGATGATAGCCGGCCGAGCGCGCGTCCTTGCCCGTGCAGACGAAGCTCAGCGTGTGCGGGCCGGTAGAGAGGCGGGGCCAGCCCAGGACGTGGTCCTCGGCGACGTAGAGTTCGGTGTGCCATGCGTTAATGAGCGCAGCATCTCCGATGTTTGCACCGGGTTCGTGTTCGAGATCTGCGGCGGCGGAGAGCGGTTTGCCGTCGAGCAGGACGGTATAGGTGCCGTAATCGGGGGCGTGAGCGAGTTGGGCGAGCAATTCGTAGCGGCCCGTGACGGCGACATCAAATGGAATGTCGATGCGTGAGCCGGGCCCCTCGGCGTTGAGAAGCAGGATATCGCGCGACCAGAAGACTTCCTTTTGGACAGACACCTTGCCGCGTGCGGACGTTACGCGGCCGATATCGCGCTCGACCTCGATCTGGCGGGCGTTGCCGTGCGGCAGCCGGGCGACACCGTATGGCGGCGGTGTTAATCCAGTGGCAATGCCGTCGTGATACCAAAACGCGACGCTGCTGAACAGGTCGGCGCGCTCCTCGAAACTGGAACGCACGGCGCCGTCAGCGTTGTAGGTCCAGCCGGCGTGTTCAATCTCGAACCGGAGCGATTTACGGAATGGGACCGGATCGGTGACATGCCATCGGTAGGCCGACATGCGAGAAGCTTCGCCGGTGCCCTCGGCGATGGGCACGCCCGTATAGAGTCCGCTGGCAACGCGCAGCGACCAGGCGTCGTTGAAGTAGTCCTCCGTGCCGGTACCCTCAATGGAGGGCTTCGTTTGGCCGTCGACATAGAAGAACTCGTCGCCTTCGCCAAACCAGCCCGGCTGGTTCTGGATAATGCTGAAGACTGTGCCCACATAGTGGCCGCGCCCGCGGACATCGAGAATCGAATACCTGCGTCCGGCCGTAGCGGGCAGTTCCTGGCGGTACCATGCATGGAAATAGGCGGTACGGGGAGGCAGGTAGGGCAGTTTGCGCCAATCGACGTGGTAATAAAGATTCGACGACCGGCGATGTCCCTCATTGGTGACGGTGATCTTGCAGCGCTTGCGGAACGGCATCGGCCAATAGGAATTGCGCGATCGGCCGCTCGATCCGTTTCGGATCAGCAGCGATTCCACCGGCCGTTCGACGCCGTGGCCGGCGGCGAAGAAGTCGCCCAGCGGTGCATCTACACTCGGCGTTGGACTGCCGTCGTAATAGACGCGAATGCGGAATAGCCGCGGCCAGCCGTATTCGTTGGCGGCGACTGTGAGCCAGATGTGCGTCACAACGCCGGGTCCCTCGAGATCGGCCAGCACGACAGTTTCACCGGGGATCGGGCGCACGCTGTCGTCGTTGCTATTGGGATTCGGATGATTGCTGGACGAGCGGAAGGCGGAGTACTCCTTCAGTTGGGCAAGGTCCATCCAATCTATTTGTCGCGGCTCTTGGGAGGCGCAGATAGCTGCGCTGGCCATCAGAAGCAGGAAAGTCCGGGCGAGCATACGGCGATCAGCTTAACAAGCCGGGACTCGGGAGACCAGGGGTGAGACAGACGCGGCGGATTTCAGCCGTCGAGCCGAAGTGGATATTGCCCGTGGCGGCGGACCAGACCCAATACAAATTCAAAGCGTTCGGCCGAGATATTGGACGGGACCGAATGATCGCTCTGGAAGATGTAGCCGCCGCCCCTGGCCGCTACGAGCTTTCGGAGGACTTCCCGACGGATCTCCTCTAGACTGCCCTCGGCCCAGAGCCGGACATCCATGTTGCCGCAAAACGCCAGCCTGCCGCCAAAGTCCTGTTTCAACTCAACCACGTCCAGGCCGGCCTTGGCTTCCAACGGGTTGTAGGCGTCGATGCCGCATTGGATCAGGTCCTCGAAGATCTTTCGCGCGTTGCCGCAACCGTGGTAGATCACCGGCAGTCCGGCGTCATGGCAGACGCGAGCCAGCTCGGCCACCACCGGCTTGAACCACTTCCGCCAATACAGCGGCGAGAACAACATGCATTTGCGGTAAGCGACATCGCCCCAGACAACCATGCCGTCCAGCAACCCGCCGGCTGCCTGGATCTGCGCCTTCGCCAGTTCGATGCAGAACCTGCCGACGCGCTCGATCTGCGCGCCCAGGCGTTCGGGTTGTTCGCCGATCCAATACATGACGTTTTCGCTGCCGACGATCCGCCACAACATCTCGTGCGCTTCGCAGACGCTTCCATAGACGGGGAAGTCAGGGTGAATTGACCTGACCGTATCGATCCATGGCGGAGAATTGCGCTGGAAACCGTCGCCGACGCCGGCAATCTGGTTGTCGCCGCCGGAGAAGTAGCGCCGGTCGTCCCACGGCGAATCGAAATCCAGTGTTTCGAGTTTGTCGAGCGAGTCGGTGTCGAAGCCGATGAAAGCCGGCATGGCGAGATCGAATTTCTTGCGGATGATGGCCCCGAAGCCGGTCCGCACGGTCACTTCATCCTGGTTCTCCGAGATGGTCTCAAAGGGCCGGATGCGCGGATCCATGTTGGGCAGCGTGACCTGCCAGTCGAGGCCGTAATGGCGGTATGGGTCGGCGTCCGCTGGCAGACCCAACTCCTCGCGCCAGCGTTTGAGGAATCCACCCCAGAAGAAGTCACTTACGGGCACGCGGTCGGGCTCCTGGTGCCTCAGAGCTTTGGTCATCCTGTCGAGTTTCTGGAGACAGTGATCCGTGCGTGTCATGCTTCAAACACCAATATTTCGTGCACGGTCACTGGCGGCACGGCGACCTCCACACCACTACCGGCGCGCTTTAGGGGAAGGTTGCCGCCCTGCACGACCGCACGAGCTGTGTTGCTCTTCACAGGCAGGTCGAGCCTGAGCGTGACGCCGGTGAGTGGAACCGGCTCTTCGTGGAATACGGGATGACGCGGCGTTCCACGATTGGCAGACCAGTTCACGATATGGACAAGGTATCGGGGCTTTGGGCTGTTCTGGTAATTCAGAGAGATCTCTGTGCTCGCCGGCGCATTCGTCATGATCAGCGGCTGTGGCAGCATCTGCCGGAGCACATGCTTTAGCGCGGAACGGTACACCCAGTAACCTTGTGAGTAGTAGCTTGCTCCAAGCGGGAAGCCAAACAGTGCCGCCCGGCCGCTGATAGCGATGGCGGCATACTCGGTCTCGCGCTCGAACGGAGTTTGCGCGTGACTCGTGTAGCGGGCAGCCGACCGCTGAAATGCAGGTTCGCCCAATTGCGCGATCACCTGCGCGGCGCCTGAGATTCGCCATTGCGAAGCGCCCTCATATAGGGCGTATTCGTAGTTGGGGATATCGCCGGTGAATGAGGTCTTGGGCACCATGTAAGCCGGTTTGAACGGCGATAGCCCGGCGTAGCTGAATCCGAACCGCTCCATCCAACTGCTCCGCCCGTCCGGCGACACTGCAGCGCGATGAGATACCAGCAGGGAGCCGCCACCGGCGCTGTAGGCCAGCAGTCGATGTGCCAGCATTTCGCCGACTTCGAGATCCTCCGGAAGAACCACCAACCCGTACCGCTCCCAGGGGGCATCGGGTTCGAGCACGTCGAACTGGACCCGGCATTCGGTGAGCAGTTTCACCCATCCAAACAGGCTCTCGCCGCCAACCCTCTCAATTGGCAAACCGCTTACCAGCAACACCGCCTCGGTCACAGGCGCGGCTCCTTCGAGATAAGGTTCCAGCGCTTTGATGCGCCCATAGGACTTGCCGATCACGTGGTAAACCGCGGGGTCCAGGCGCCCGTTCGGCGGCATCTGGTCGCCAATATCACAACGCGCGGTGTTAGCGACGATGGACGCGCATTCCACGTCCAGCTGCGCAGGGAGTTTCAGGCCTCCAAAGTCGGCCCATGACGCCTTGAAACGGCCGGTCATGCCATAGGTCGTCAATCCAAATGAACGTGCATAGCGCGTGACGAGCGGAAAGAAATAGTACCCCCATGCGGCGGCCGAAGGCAGGGCCTCGAGATCGATGTTGTCCATCCACGGCTTGCGCTCGCCCAGACCGAATGCCGCTTGATTGTTGAAGTCCACCTGGCACCCAGGCCGGACCTGGCGGACAGCCGCATGAAGCCGCCTCAAGAAGCCGATTTCCAACTCCTGTTTGTGTTCGCGCTGCGCCCTTCGGTCCAGCGGATCCTTACCTCTTGCCCGCAACTGGGCGAGACACTCCTCGCAGAAGCACTCCCCGGCAATAGGGAAAGGCATGTCGAACCATGCTCCGTCGATTTCGTAACGGGAAGCAAACTCGCGTGCGTGCTCCTCCATGAGTTTCACGAAACCTTCCTGCGCGATACAAAGCGCGGTCCATCCTGGAGTTTCGTCAAACTTCGGAAGGTAGGTTGTTCGATCGCGTTTGAAGACCAGCCACTCGGGATGGTGTTCAGCGAGGTAGTTGTCCCACGTCGTGCAATGGTAGGCGTAAACCGCGATTTTTCGTTTGCGGCACGCCTCGACTTGCGCCCCAAGCAAATCGAATTTGAGCCCCGGATGAACGGGTCCCAACTTTGATGGGTAGTAGAAATACCCATGCATGTCCTTTGCGAAGACGACGATGGAGTCGACATTCGCTTTTGCGAGGGTGTCGCCGAATTCGTCAGCACTGAACTTCTCGCCGATGCTGGCCACGTGTTGCGAGTTGTGGAAATCCAGGTGGACCTTACGCCATGGGCGGCGCGGCAGCGACAGTTGGGCCGCATCGATGCACACTCCCTGCCTTGGCTGTGACGCCGCATGGACGAGGATCGAAAACCCGGCGGCGGATAGCGCTGTCCTGCGGTTTATTCGCATGATCCGCAATCTTATCAATTATGCCGGGCATCACCGCCGGGCAAGCAGGCAGCGCGATTGCAGGGGTCTGGCGGAGAGGGAGGGATTCGAACCCTCGATACAGTTTCCCGTATACACGCTTTCCAAGCGTGCGCCTTCAACCACTCGGCCACCTCTCCTTGAGTGTGGATCGAACCGCCGACGAAGCTGGCCAGAGCCCGATCGAGGGTTTGCAATCATCAGTTTAGCACGGCCGCTTCAGTGGATTGGGAGCCCCTGGTATAAATACTTCCTTACCTGAAGCCACCACTCCGCCTCCGCTGGAACCGGCTTTGGCTTCGCACAGAATGCCTCTCTTGACTTATAGCCGCCTGCCCTCAAGATGGATGGAACGACTGCTTCACTGGTCTCCGTCGAAGCCCTTCTTTGCGCAAGGAGGAAGTCCGCCAAAATATTCCGAGTGATGATGTCGCCGCCGCGCCGCAACCTGCCGTCCCCTTTCTTCCAGGATGTCCCGCACACGAATCCCAGTAGCGGGACCAGAAGCGCGGAGTCAGCGCGAGTATCCGGCCGGATCGGATTGACTATAGCCCCTGGTTCTCCTGGGATGGCAGTGTCCCTGATGCGAATCTCCATCGGGTATATGACCCAACGCGCTCCCACGTTAAGTTGGATCTCCAACCTGAACCGCTGCGGCTTGGCGGACGAAGGGATTTTGATGTCGAGCAGATAGGACTGGACCGTCTGTCCCTGCGAGAGTATCGCCCCATGTGGCAGGTCGACATGCGTGATCTCGTCCGGAAGCCACTCCTCACCTACCTGGACGTAGTGTTCCTGGTAGAGACGGCACCGCGCTGTATCGTCCGGGTTCTGTCCGACGAACAACGAGTACTTCATGTCGCGCGGCGCTTCCACGCCGATGCGTACAGTCAGCACTCCTCCCCGTGGGATGGCGGGCGAGATAAACTCGTGCTGCTGCGCGACCCGGTCGGCCAGAGCGACCTCCCCATCCGGCCGGAGACGCTGAAACTCGGAGACAACGATCAGGCGCTGGCCGGCCAGCGGCGCGGCCAGCAATCCCAAAATGAACACGAGGCGCAGAGACATGATCTCAGGTCAGATCATACTTCTCCTGGTGGATCTCTGCATCTGAGATCACCATGACCGGCCGTCCAAGAATCTCCTCGAGCTCCTCAAGGTAGTTATTTTTCAGCGATTTCAGCAACGATGCAACTTCTGGGTTGACGCGCAGGACGCACTCCTGGCCATCCACAACCTTGGCGTACTTCTGAGCCTGGTTCAGGATTTCGCCGATGATGGTTTCAGGACTCTTCACATAGCCCGATCCCTCACAGTACGGGCAGGGTGAGCAAAGCGCCCTTTCAAGACTCTGTTTCACCCGCTTGCGGGTGATCGCGACCAAGCCAAAGTCGTTGAACTGGAGGATCTTGTACGGCGCCTTGTCCTGCCGCATCGTTTCTTCCAGGGCTTGCATCACCTTTTGCCGGTTCTTGCGCTCATCCATGTCGATGAAATCGACTACGATGATGCCGCCCAAATCGCGCAGTCTGATCTGGCGGACGATCTCCTTCACCGCCTCGGTGTTGGTCTTGACGATCGTGTCCTCAAGCCTGTGCGATTTGCCGACGTACTTGCCGGTGTTGACGTCGATCGCCACCAAGGCCTCAGTCTGGTTGATGACGATGTAGCCGCCGCTCTTAAGCCAAACCTTGGGCCGCAGCGCCTTCTCCATCTCCTGGGTGATGCCGAAAGCGTCGAAGATGGGCTCCTGCCGCGTGTAGAGTTTGACCCGGCTGAGTAACTGGGGCGAGAAACGCTCGACTGTGTGAAGGACTTGCTCGTAAAGCTCCTCGTGGTCGACCCAAATGGCTTTGAAGCCGCCGGTCAGATGATCACGGAGAATCCGTTCGACAATTTCGACATCGTGGTGGAGCAGCGCGGGCGCCCGGCGTTTCTCAGCCTTCTCTTTGATCTCCTTCCAGAGCGTCGCCAGGTAGCGCATGTCGGCGCCGATCTCCTCTTCGGTCCGGCCTTCGCCCGCCGTGCGCATGATATATCCACCCTGCAGCCCCTCCCTCTGGCGCTGCAGCACCTTCTTCAACCGCTGCCGTTCCTCCTCTGTGGAGATTTTGCGTGAAACGCCCAGATGCTCAATCGTGGGCATATAGACGACATAACGGCCAGGAAGTGCGATGTGCGACGTGATGCGGGCGCCCTTCTGCCCGAGGGGCTCCTTGGCGATCTGGACAATGATCTCCTGGCCTTCCTTCAGCAGGTCGGAGATTGAAGGCTGTTGACGGTCCTTGTCGGAAGTCTCCCTGTCGGTGCTCTTGGGAGGACGAATCTCCGCCGGCTTCGGCGCAGCTACTGCCTCTGCGTCACTTGGGCTTTCCGGCCCCCCGGAAATTTCAGCCGCGGATGTTTCTACATCCAGCTCTGGAGAGCCCTTGTCACTTCGTCCACGCCTGCGCGAGCGGCGCGTGGCCCGATGGCCTAGCCGGCCACCTTGTGCTCTCAGAGTGGCGGTGAGGCTGATTGGAGTACTTGCCGGTTCAACACCTTCCGCATCCGCTTGCTCCGCCTCCGCACTTTCATCTCCGGCGTCATCTTCGGAAGCATCAGTGGCGATCGATCCGGGATGCGGTTCGCCGGCTGGATCGACGACTCGCGCCGAAGCCGAGTCTACGGCCAAGGCAAGACCAATCCACTCCTCTTTTGCGGCGCCTTCGTCCACACCGGCTTGGTCCTCGGCAGCCGCAGGCGGTTCAACGATCTCAACAGCGTCGCCAACATCGAAACTCACGGACACGCGGACATCTTCAGCAGCCGGATGTGCAGTCTCACCAGCTTCCTGTCCGGCGCCGGGCGCCTCACCGCTGTACTCGCCAGTATCCGGAGTATCAGAGTCCTCGGTTCGGAGAGGCTCCTCGTCGTCCCCGGCTTCAGCAATCCGGTCGAGCAGAGACTCTCCCGATGCGCCAGCGGCGATCTCCTCACCTCGCTCGATCTCGTCGATACGGTCCAGAATTGACTCCGCCGCATCTTCGGCAGCGGATTCATACTCGCTCTGATCCGTCGTTTCAGATTCGGCCGAATCGGATTCTATTTCGTGAGAGCGAGCCGCGGCACGACGGTACTTTGCCAGCGATTCTCCCGGAAGGATGATGACGTCGCTTGCCATTTCGCCGCACGCCTCATCGCCGGCGGCATCGACAATGGAGGTCTCCTCGTCCGGCGTTTCCGCCTCGATCCCTTCGGCTTCCCCGGCGTCTGCCCCTGTCTCCGGAGCCTCAGCATATTTCGAGTCCGGCAACCCCCTGCCACTGCGGCGGCGGCGGGAGCGGCGGCGGCGATCCTTCGAGTAGTCTGGAGTCTCTGCTGGTTGTTCCACCACCGCTGGGATATGATCTGGCTCCGCCTCAGCCTCAGCAGGCGGCTTGGAGGCATCGCGACGAGACTCCCGTCGCGGATCGCGGTCCTTGCCCCGGTCCCGGTCTCGGCGGCGGTTACGGCCGAGAGGCTCTTTCTCCTCGACACGGTCGATATCATCGCCGTGCTCGTCGAAGAAGTCCGAAACGTACAAGAAACAATCGCGCTCCAGCCCAAGATCGACAAATGCCGATTGCATGCCGGGCAAGACGCGGGTCACGCGGCCCTTATGAACACTCCCTGCCAGAGAGTATTCATCGGCCCGCTGAAAATAAACTTCCACCAATTGGCCATCCTCGAGAATTCCGAGTTTGGTCGCGTGGCGGTTCTGGCTCACCACCAGTTCTTTAGATGAGGACATTAGCGTCACCTCCATTGCCGGAAGCGGCTTCGATGTCCGTTGCAGGCTCGCTTGAAAAGGCGCAGGCCGAGGGTGAGGAGAAGCGCCGCTGCCTGGTCCCAGGTTCGCGGCCTCATAATGCGGACTCTCGTCCGCCATCTTCCGGCCTGCGGCGAGGGCTGGTTGACTCACCTCGATCGATTCAAGCCGGGGGAACCGGTTGAGGTTCCCGCAAATCTTCTTGGGTCTCCTCGACCCATCTGCCGGGCGCCTAGTGTGCCCGGTCGAACACTAAACTATCGCTTCACGACACGACACGCCGGAGCCGGACGTTGTTGACCAGCCCCAACATCATGAATATCGACAGCATACTCGAGCCCCCATAACTCATCAAGGGCATCGGTATGCCGGTTATGGGCATGCGCCCGACCGCCATCCCGGCGTTCACAACCGTTTGGAATAACAGCAGCGCGCAAACCCCCATGCATATAAACATTCCGGCCCGGTCAGGAGCCGACTGGGCGTTTTGAACGATCTGCATGAATAGCAGAAAGTACAACCCAAAGACCACGATCATGCCGACAAACCCATGCTCCTCGGCAAATGCTGAGATCAAAAAATCCGTATGCGTTACTGGCAGGAACCTGAGCTGGGTCTGCGACCCGCGCGTCACGCCCTTGCCCCACATCCCACCGGCGCCCACGGCAATCTTGGACTGAATGGTCTGGTATCCGTCGCCCATTGGGTCGCGCATCGGATCCATGAATGTGACCAGCCGAGCCTTCTGATAATCCTTCAGAACCAGCCAGCCCACCGGCATCAGCACCGCCGCCAGGGCGATCACCGAAACCACGTGTTGCCACCGCGGACCACCGAGAAAAATCCCGACGGCAAGAATGGGCATATACGTCAGGGACGTGCCCAAATCCGGCTGCATCGCCACTAGCAGCAGCGGGAGTCCGACAATTCCTGTCAACCTGAGCAAATCTCTTGTTTCCAGGCGGTCACCCCGCAACTCCGCTAAGTACCGAGCTACCAGTAATACTATCACTAGTTTAACGAACTCCGAGGGTTGGAACCGGAATCCGAACCCGAGCGGGATCCAGCGCCTGGACCCCATCGTCAGCCGTCCGACGATCGGAGTCAGCACCAGCAGCGCAATGGAAATGGCGTACAGAACGGGAACTTGTCCCAGCAGCGTGTGATAGTCCACCTTCGACATGAACCACATTGCCATTAATCCTGCGGCCAGCCAGATGCCCTGCTTCCACCAGGACGACTCGAATTTCGGAGAATCCAGCGTTGCGCTATAAATCTGCAGGATCCCGAGCGCCGTGATGGCCAGCGCCAGAATCAGCATGGGCCAGTCCAGGTCACGGATGCGCCGGTATGCCGCCACTACCTGACTCCACCCGGCACAGACGCCGAAGCAACGCTTTGCGGTTGTTTCCAGGCGGTCCTTGCCTTCTTGTCGAAATAGGCCTTGATCACGTCGCGCACGATCGGACCTGCGAGGTTGCCGTGCTCGCCATTTTCAAAAAGCGCGGCGACGACGATCTCGGGCGCGCTTCGCGGCGCAAACCCGACAAACCAGGCGTCGTCCTTGTACTCCGATCCGAGTTTGCCCAGTTTCATCAACTCGTTGGAAGCGCGTTGCGCCGAACCCGTCTTGCCGCAGAATTCGATCCCTGGAATCCTGGACGCCGCGCCCGTACCTCCCTCGTTCACAACGGCGTACATGCCGTTGATCACCTCCATTACGTTCTCTGTCTTGAGATCAGCCTTTTGCGCCGCCATGACAGCCTTGGCCTCCCGGACGATGTGCGGGCGCATCCAGACGCCTCCTGCCACGAGCCCTCCAATGGCGTGCGCCAGTTGCAGAGGCGTCGATGTGACGTAGCCCTGCCCGATGGAGACCGAAATCGTTTCGCCGGCATACCATTTCTCGCGCAGCGTCCGGATCTTCCACTTCGACGAGGGCATGACGCCTTCCTTCTCACCTGGCAGGTCGATGCCCGTCTTCCGTCCGAAGCCCGCCATTTCGGCATATTCGGCGATCTTGTCGATGCCCAGTTTGTTACCGAGCATGTAGAAGTAAACGTCGCAGCTTTGCGCCAAGGCCTTGTGCAGATTCACCGTTCCGTGTCCACCGCGCTTATGGCACTTGAAGTACCGCCCGTAATAACTCGCACCGCCAGAACAATGGACTGTCGTGTTCGTGTCGATGACCCCGGTCTCCAGGCCGGCGATCGCCAAGATTGGCTTGAATGTGGACCCCGGGGCCAGTTGCGCTTGAATAGCCCGGTTAAACATCGGTTTTGCCGGATCGTTGAGCAGCGAAACCAGTTCGTTGGAATTGACCCGGCCCACGAAGTGGTTTGGATCGTAGGATGGCGCCGAGACCAGCGCCAGAACTTCACCGGTTCTTGGGTCCAGGGCGACGACCGCTCCTCTGCGCCCCTGCATGGCCAGTTCCGCCACTACTTGCAGGTCCAGGTCGATGGTCAGCTGTAGGTCCTTGCCCGGCACGGCGTCTTTAATCCCCAGAATCTCCCGCGTGTTGCCCAGGTTGTTCACACGGACCTGGCGCTGGCCGTCCACGCCCTTCAGAACTTCGTTGTAGAACCGCTCGATGCCCATCTTCCCGATCAGATCGCCCGGGTTGTAAGCAGCCCACTCGGGAGAGTTCAACTCAGCGTCGCTGACCTCCCCCAGGTATCCGATGACGTGTCCGGCCAACCCGCCTTGCGGATAGACCCGGAACTGCGAAGGGATTAGTGCCATCTCCGGGAAAGAATCCTCTCCACTGTGCGCCTCGACGAAGGTCAGTTCCTCGCGGGTCAGGTCTTCCTTCAGGGGAATCGTGAAATACGTCGGAACGGACCGGAACCGCTTTACCCTTGCCTCGAGTGCGTCCGGCTCCAGGCCCAACCCCAGCGCAATGGGCCGGATGTGCTCAGCTTTCAGGTTCTCCCGGGACAGGATCAATTTGAACGACTCGTGGTTGTCCACGATGACGCGGTTGTCCCGATCCAGAATCTTGCCCCTCGGCGCGGGGATCGGCCTCGACTTGATCTGGTTCTGGAGCGCTTTGGCGTTGTAGATCTCCTCGTTGCGAACCTGGAGATCCCAATAGCCCGACAGCAGGAACAAAAATGCAACAACCACAACCCACTGGAAAGCGGCGATCTTGCCAGCGGCGAACTTGGTCTCGTCGCGGAACAGCGGCTTGTCGATGCTTGAATCGGGCCGGCGCTCGGATGGAATAAAGCGCATGGCTTTAGGGCGCCTCCGATCTTAGTTTATCCAGGATCAGGAAGAGCGGAATCGCAACCACGGCATTCAGAAAGCCCAGTATGACGGTCTGAGGAATCTGCAATTCCATCGGTTGGCCCAGCAACGCCCGCGTCAGCAGCCAAACGAACATCTGGTGAAACAGAAAGAAGAAGAATGCAAGCAGAAACCTGAGCGCGCTGTTCTCAACATCGAATCGCATACTGACGCTCGCCGCGAAGTAGCCCACCAGCGTCTTGACTATCCCGAACATGCCCAAATACTGCGCGGACAGCGAGTCCTGCATGAGGCCGATGACACTGCCGATCGCGGCGCCCGCAATCGGACTACGGCGCATCAGAGCGAGATAGACCGTAATGAGAAGTGGCAGTTCGAGATAGGCGAGCGCATCAATGTGCCGGGCGACGTAAACCTGAAACAGGATTGCGGCCACTGGCGCGAGTATCCAAACAAACGGATTGAATCTCGTGGTCCGCGATTGGCGCCCGCGCCGGGGAAGCAACTTCTCTTCGAATGGATTCATCGCTTCTTCCCTGGGGCAGCCGGTTGGACGTTCACGCCTTCCTCGGCGGGCGCCGCGGATGGGACAGGTTTGGGCGGTGCGGGAGGCCGGTTGAAATCCGGCACGCGTCCTGAACCAACTCCAAAGGCGTGGCCCTGCGACTCCCCGATACGCTTGTACTTCTCCATCAACCGGTCGGCGTCGGTCCGCGCCGCCCCGCCCATGGCGGCTGGATCCTCAATGGAAGTCTGCCCGGCTTCGGGCGGCGGCGGTTCCAGGATATGGATGGCCGGCGACGGCGGCGGCAGTGGATCGGGAATCAGTCCATGCACGCCTCCAATCACGATCAGGAATTCGTTGACGCCCGAGCGCAACCCCACGGGTTCGGCCACAACGTCCTTGCCCCCACGTCCTTCGCGCGCCGATCTGACGATGGCGGCCGGCAGCCCCTTCGGGAAGATCCGGTCGTCACCCGACGTATACAGCCATTCGCCGGCTTCGAGGTTATCCCGGTTTTCAATGTGGTCCACGGGACAAAGCGAAGACCCAACTCCCTTCATCGTGCCGCGCACCCTGCTTTTCTGGGAAATGACCCCCGCCGCAAATCCTTGACTGGTAACTAGCGAGACCAGTGAAGCCGTTGGGTAGGCCGCCGTCACGCGGCCGGCGATTCCGTCTGGCGTGATCACCGCCATGCCTTTCATTACCCCGTCGCGCGATCCACGATCGACGAAGACTGTGCGGGAGTTCGCTCCAGTGCCAAGGAATATGACCTTGGTGGCGAGCAGCTTTGAAGGCGAGTTCTGCATGTACAGAGCCAGGGCCTTGGCCCGGTCGGCGGTCGAGATCTCCGCCTTGAGTAGTTGGTTCTGAACTCGCAATTGGCCCAGTTCAGCCTTCAGGCGCTTGTTCTCTTCGCGCACTCCCTCCACGGCCAGCATCTCGCCGATGCGCGCGCCGCGCTCTTTGACCCATTCGCTGACGCCGGCCAAAGGCGCTACCGCCGTCACAGCCCAAACCCGGATAAGCCTGACATCCTGGCCCGTTTTGACTTGAAACGCCAGCAGAAGCAGCTGCCCGGCGAGCAGAAGGAGCAGTACGCTGATGTTGCGGTACCTGCTAAGAAATGTCTCCATAGCGGATCATCCGGCAAGCCTCGCTCTGCCGCTCGGGCTGGTTATTCGATTGCGATGCGCCGCAGCAGCTTGAAATCGGTCAGCATGCGGCCCGTTCCGAGGACCACCGATGCCAGTGGATCCTCCGCGATGGAAACGGGCAAACCGGTCTCCTCGCGGATTCGCTTGTCCAAATTCTTCAACAGCGCTCCGCCTCCTGTCAGCACAATGCCGCGGTCGCTGATGTCGGCGCTCAATTCGGGTGGAGTGCGCTCCAGCGCCACACGGATGGCGTTCATAATCGTCGCCACGCACTCCGACAAAGCCTCCCGGATTTCGTCGTCGCTCACCTTGATGGTTCTGGGCACACCCTCGATCAGGTTCCTGCCCTTGATCTCCATAGTCAGGGGGGTATCCAGGGGGAATGCGCTGCCCACCTGCACCTTGATCTGTTCTGCTGTGCGCTCGCCCACCAGCAGGTTGTACTTCCGCTTCAGGTATTGCATGATGGCGTCGTCCATTTCGTTGCCGGCCACCCGGACCGACCGCGAGTAGACGATACCTGAGAGCGAAATCACCGCGACATCCGTCGTCCCGCCGCCGATATCCACCACCATGTTGCCCGAGGGCTCGGTAATCGGCAGCCCAGACCCGATAGCTGCCACCATCGCCTGCTCAACCAAATGAACTTCGCTGGCCTTGGCGCGGTAGGCCGAATCGATCACCGCGCGTTTTTCGACGGGGGTAATTTCACTCGGCACCCCGATCACAATCCTCGGATGGACCAGCATCCGCCGCCCATGGGCCTTTTGGATGAAGTAAGTCAACATCCGTTCGGTCACCTTGAAGTCAGCGATGACGCCGTCTTTCATCGGCCGGATGGCGACGATGTTGCCCGGCGTGCGCCCGAGCATTTCCTTGGCCTCCTTGCCCACCGCCTCGACTTCCCCATTTACCTTGTTAATTGCGACGATGGAGGGCTCGTTGACCACAATTCCCTTGCCGCGGGCGAACACCAGTGTGTTGGCCGTCCCGAGGTCAATGGCGAGGTCGGATGAAAAGAGACTGAATATCGACCGGATGTTCATTTTTGCCGTGTGGACGCGCCCATGCCCCCGCCGGTTCGACTCACCCGCCGCCTTGAGGCAGGCGCCCGTCAGACTGGTGCGGAATCCTCATTGAGGGTAACATACCCGCTGTCGGAATCGAAACCACGCCCCTCAAAAGCTTTTGAAATTAAAGGATGTAGGGGGCGCTGCGGGCATAAGCCAGCGCTTTCAGCTTTTCAAAGACCACCCGCAGGGTCTGACGGTGCTGATCCACATCTTCCATGTCGTGAGAAGAGATCCACTCGATGATGTCCCCGACGGTTGGTTCGACCTCAGGCATCAACCTATTTACCATCGCCTCGTAGTCTGCCCGGCCCGGCCAGTCATATCCAGCCAAGCCCAAACGGACGTCGACCAGTTCGGCGGCCTGCCGCACACGAACGCAGCGGTCATCCTCGGCAGGCCGGACTGCCGCCGCTGATTGCCGGACAGCCCTGTCGAGCGACTTCAGCCAGAACGACCGGAAATCGATGCCGCGCCGATTCAACTCCTTTCGAATCAGCACATGCTGGGCTATATCCCCGGTATGGATAGCAAGGCATCCGGCCAGCCCGGCCTGAAACACAGGCGTCGGGTACCTGCGCGACTTGATCCACGCGTGGCCCAGTTCGTGAGCCAGCACTGCCTCCTCGTCGGCTTCCCATTCGCTCGACTTCGCGCCGTTCAACATCACCAGATAAGCTTCCCGGATGCCCCTGTGATGCACCATCACCCCGTACATATGCTGGAATTGCTGGATGAATTCGTCCTGCCGCAAGTACTCTGCGAATAAGTCACGGCCTTGTACGCTTTCACTCAGGCGGTAAGTGTTTGTCGCGGCGTCGTGGTCCACGCGCGCCAACAGAACCGGGACTCCGGCTTTCTCAATCTCTGCTTTCCATTGCTCCAGTGCCGGTGTCAGCCCTTGCGCCATCATCTGCACCGGCAACAGAAGTGTGAGAACCCAGCGCATATCTCCAGCTTACTGTGCGATCATCTCCATTGAGGTAAGCCCGCTGTGGCATTGGACGAGCGGCAGTACTATATCGAAAAACCTGCGACGCGTGTAGCGAGGCTCAACTGCCCGTATTGCCGCAGCGTCGAGGAGTACGAATTGCGCTGGTTGATCCGCCAGAAGAAGGACCGCCTTCCGCCAGGAGCTGACGAACGGGACCGCGCCAAGTTCGCCAAATCTCAAAGCTACATGGTGCTGCTTGACGACAAAGTCAGTTGCAAGCAAGCCCGCTGCCGCAGAACTTTCGAGGTATCCGGCATCAAGACAACCGCGCTGCTTTAGTGCCTGTGAAGTTCACACGACGCCACCTTTTCGTTGCCGCGGCCGCCGCTGGATGCGGCCGTCCGGGGACCGGCTATCGCGGCTATGCGTTGGTCGCCGCGGCTGGTAGCAAATCTGTCGCGGTCATCGACCTGCTGGCCTTTGCCAGGAAAGGTTCCATCGGGTTGCCGCATCAGCCAACCGAGCTGCTCGCCATTCCACGCGGGGAAGGCCAGTCGGTCTACGCTGTCATGGCGGGCGGTGCCACCATCGCTCAACTCTCGCTTGCGACAAACTCCATCGTGCGCCAAATCAGGCTCCCCGTCCGGCCACACGCGGTGCGCGCCGCTGCGGACCGGATCTACTGGATTGCCGCCGATCGCCACGTGCTCGGGGCCGTCGACCTGAAAGGCTGGGCAAATCTGGCGCCAGTTCCGCTTTCTGCCCGGCCAGTCGCGCTGGATGTGATCCCCGGGCAGGGCTTGGCCGCAGTGGCTCTCGAGGACGGCTCCGTTCAACTGGCGAAGTTCGATGAAGGCCGTCCGGAGCCGCCGATCCCAATCGGGACTGAATTGGGGCCCATCTGTTTTCGCTCCGACGGAAATTGCCTGCTGGTCGCCGAACCAGCGATAAACGCCCTCTCCGTGGTCGACATCCGATCTCGTTCGCAGATGGTCCGGCTCAAACTTGCCCTAAAGCCCGAACGTCTCTGGATGAAGGGGGATGGAGGGCAGTTGTTCATCACCGGCGCAGGCGTCGATGGGGTTGCCATCGTTTACCCTTACAGAACCGAGGTCGCCCAAACGTTTCTCAGTGGACGCCGCCCGGGCGAGATGGCCGACTCGCTCTCCCCCGAGTACCTTTTCGTATCGAATCCAGAGGCGGGTTCGGTGACCGTGTTCAGCATCAGCACGCAGAAGGTGGTTGCTGTCACAGGAGTCGGAGCCCAGCCGGGTCCAATTGCCATCACTCCTGATCAGCAGTATGCCTTGGTGGTCAACCGTGGTTCGGGCGATCTGGCGGTGATCCGGATAGCAGCCATCACGCCTGGAAGGGAGAAGCGCGCACCGCTGTTTACTATGATCCCCGTGGGATCGGATCCTTGCGGCATCGTTGTGCTGAGCGCCTGACCAGTCCGCCGGGCTGGCCGGCCCGGCTATTTTTTCTTCGGCGCAAGGATGGATTCGATGCGCGCCAGCATCTTCTCCCGCTCGCCTGCCTCCCACGCGCCAGTCATCTCACTCTCAGCAATTCCGGCAACTCTGCCCAGCAACAGGAACGCCGGCACTGCGTGTGTAAGGTGCCGCCAACGGGCCATCTCGAAAAGAGAAGGTAGGGCGCGTTCCTTAATCTGCGCCACCGTTGCTTCGCTAAACTCCTCGTACATCAAATGCAACGTGCGCGCTCCCGCCAAGCGGTCCGCCAAAACCACCGAGTTCAGCATCTCGACAAACCACGTTGCCGGAATCGAAATCTCCAGGCTCTTGTCGCGGCCCAGAACAGCTATCGCTCGCAGTGCTGCTGCCGCATTCATCCGGACGGCCGGAACCGGGTCGCGCAACGCGCTTTGCAGATCTCCAATGACCGTTTTCTTGTTCCCCGAGTATCCAATAATGTAAGCCGCGGCCGCACGCTGAGCCGGATCACTCGACCTCGAAAGAACCGCCCGCAAGCTCTGGAGATGGCGCCCGGCGAACAGAACAAACTGTTCCTGGAACTCGCGGCACTCCGGATTCCGCATGAGAGAGTGCCCCGCGGTCAGGTCTTCGGCCAGATCTTCACTGGAAGCGGCCCGTCTCAGAGCCTCAGCGAACCCGTTGTAGGCATCCATGACCTCCTCAGGAAGCGCGACATCCTCGCTGGGCTCCGGACGGTACTCAAACAACGGCGTTCCCCTCTCCAGCAAACCGACGTACAGTATTGGCTGGCCTTCGTCGCAGCAGTAGGCTTCCACACTGGCCAGGCCCACTCCATCCAGCCCGACCAGCGCTTCCTCGAGCGCGCCCTTCGGCTTTGTCAATGCCATCCCCTCAGCTATGCCCACCGCCCGCAATACCCTTTCTTTCGATAGCCTGCGAAGACCGTAAACCTCGACGAACCCCACCCTTGGCTGGGCCATCAGGCCCGTCGCAAGCGGCAAGAAGAAGCAGACAATCTGGGCCGGACGAAGAAGTTGTCGCATTTCCATGTGGGGCATTTTCAGCATAGCCGCACACCGCCTCCGGTGTCCGAGCAGGGCGTCTGGGTGATCTGACGCATGCTGCCGGATTGGGGTTCCGTCCCGCACGCCGTCGAAGTTTTGCCATATCAATAGTTACGGAGGAAAGGGCCCGATTGGACAGGATGGCCCTGCTCTTGCTTATATTGGTATTGAGATCGCTATGCCCAGAAAACAAGTCACCTTGGACGGCAACGAAGCCGCTGCCTACGTTGCCCATCAAACAAACGAAGTTATCGCCATTTATCCGATTACGCCATCGTCACCCATGGGCGAGTGGTCCGATCAGTGGTCCTCAGAAGGCAAGCCGAACATTTGGGGCGTGATTCCCGATGTCATCGAGATGCAGAGTGAAGGCGGCGCTGCGGGCGCGGTCCATGGCTCACTGCAGGCCGGTTCTCTGACCACCACATTCACTTCGGCGCAAGGCCTGCTGTTGATGATCCCGAACATGTACAAGATTTCGGGTGAGTTGACCTCCACCGTTTTTCATGTCGCTGCGCGCTCGATCGCCGCCCACGCGCTTTCGATCTTCGGCGATCACCAGGACGTGATGGCCTGCCGCGCCACAGGCTGGGCCATGCTGGCCTCCAATTCGGTTCAGGAAGTCATGGACATGGCGCTCATCGCCCAAGCCGCAACTCTTGAGTCCCGTGTGCCCTTTATCCACTTCTTTGACGGTTTCCGCACCTCGCACGAAGTCGGCAAAGTGGAGCAGTTGACCGTGGATGATATGAAGGCGATGTTGCCCGAAGACCTCATCCGCGCCCATCGTGCCCGCGCGCTGTCGCCGGACCGCCCCGTCCTGCGCGGCACGGCCCAGAATCCGGACGTCTACTTCCAAGCGCGCGAGACAGTCAATAAGTATTACACCGCCTGCCCGGCCATTGTTCAGAAGGCCATGGATCGCTTCGCTGAAGTTGTTGGCCGGAAATACTCTCTGTTCGAATACGTCGGCTCGCCTACCGCCGAGCGTGTCATCGTGCTGATGGGCTCTGGCGCAGAAGCCGCCCACGAAGCCGTCGACTATATGAATGCCCACGGCGGCAACGTCGGCCTCCTCAAAGTCCGCTTGTTTAGGCCCTTCTCGGTAGATGGTTTCATCGACGCCCTCCCTAAATCGGTCAAAGCAATCGCAGTTCTGGACCGCACCAAGGAACCCGGTTCGGCAGGCGAACCGCTCTACCAGGACGTGATTACGGCCATAGCCGAGCGCCACGATGCCGGCACGCTTCCGTTCGCTTCGCCAAAAGTAGTCGGCGGCCGTTACGGACTTTCGTCGAAAGAGTTCACTCCGGCGATGGTGAAAGGCATCTTCGACGAGATCGCAAAGCCGAATCCGAAAAACCACTTCACCATCGGCATCGTGGACGACGTCACCAATACCAGCCTCGACTACGATCCCGAATACTCGACGGCCGATCCGAAAACGACCCGTGCAGTCTTCTACGGCCTCGGCGCCGATGGCACCGTGGGCGCGAACAAGAACTCGGTCAAAATCATCGCCGAGGAGACCGACAACTACGCTCAGGGTTACTTCGTCTATGATTCGAAGAAGTCCGGCTCCACCACCATCTCCCACCTTCGCTTCGGCCCCGAGCCAATTCGCAGCACCTATCTGGTCTCCAAGGCCAACTTTGTAGCCTGCCACCAGTTCACGTTTATCGAAAAACTGGACGTCTTGAAGTACGCTGAGCCCGGCGCCACTTTCCTGCTGAACTCCCCGTTCGGTCCGGATGAGGTGTGGGACCATCTGCCTGCCCCGATGCAGAAGACCATCATCGACAGGAAGTTGAAGTTCTATGTGATCGACGCCTATGAAGTTGCAAGAGCGACCGGCATGGGCACCCGCATCAACACGGTGATGCAGACTTGCTTCTTCGCCATTTCAGGCGTACTGCCGCGGGAGGATGCCATCGCCCAGATCAAAAAGGCGATCGTCAAGACATACGGCAGGCGCGGCGAGGCGGTGGTTCAGAAGAACTTCGCCGCTGTCGACCAAACACTCGAACACCTGAAGGAGGTGACCGTCCCATCGGCTGTCACCTCGAAGGTCGGCTTCAAACCGCCTGTGCCCGATGCCGCCCCCGAGTTCGTCCGCGACGTCCTTGGCGTCATCTTCGGCGGCGAGGGAGATTCCCTTCCTGTTTCAGCAATGCCCGACGACGGCACCTTCCCCACGGCCACTGCCCAGTGGGAGAAGCGCAATATTGCCCTCGACATCCCGGTTTGGGACGAGAAGCTCTGCATTCAATGCGGAAAATGCGTCCTGGTTTGCCCGCACGCCACGATTCGCGCAAAGGTCTACGACCGGGCGAATCTCGAGGGTGCGCCTGCCACCTTCAAAGCCGTCGAGGCCCGCTGGAAAGAATACAAGGAGATGGCCTATACCCTCCAGGTCGCTCCCGAGGATTGCACTGGTTGCGGCCTGTGTATCCAAGCCTGCCCGGTGAAGGATAAGACCAATCCGAAGCGCCGCGCCATTAATATGGAACCGCAAATGCCGCTGCGCGAAGCCGAAGCGGCCAATTGGGACTTCTTCTTGAACCTGCCCGAGTTCGACCGGACAAAACTGTCAACCACCCAGGTCAAGGACCTGCAGTTGTTCCAGCCGCTGTTTGAGTTCTCCGGCGCCTGCTCCGGCTGCGGCGAGACGCCCTACATCAAGCTCCTCACCCAGTTGTACGGCGACCGGACGCTAATCGGCAACGCTACGGGCTGCTCCTCGATCTACGGAGCCAACCTGCCCACCACTCCTTACGCTCAGAACAAGGAAGGACGCGGGCCAACATGGTCCAACTCCCTGTTCGAGGACAACGCTGAATTCGGCTTGGGCCTCAGGCTCGCGGTCGACCATCAGAACGCATACGCCCGCGAACTTGTCCGGCGTTTCTCTTCGCAGATCGGCGAAAACCTTGCCCAGCAGATTCTGGACGCTGACCAATCCACGGAATCCGGCATTTTCGCCATGCGCGAGAGGATCGTAGCTCTCAAATCCAAGGTCAATGAATTGCTTGCCGCAGGAGCGAACGGAAGTTCAGGCGCTCTTCGCGATCTGCTCGCCGTTGCCGACAACCTTGCTCAGAAGAGCGTCTGGATCATCGGAGGCGATGGCTGGGCCTATGACATCGGCTACGGTGGCCTCGATCATGTCCTGGCCTCCGGTAAAAACGTCAACATCCTGGTTCTCGACACCGAGGTATACTCCAACACCGGTGGCCAGTGTTCGAAGTCGACGCCCCGGGCCGCGGTGGCCAAGTTTGCCGCCGGTGGCAAGCCAGCAGCGAAAAAGGACCTCGCCATGATGGCAGTCGCCTATGGCAACGTCTATGTGGCGCGGGTGGCTATGGGATCGAGCGACATGCAGACGTTAAAGGCCTTCGTCGAAGCCGAAAAGTGGAATGGCCCTTCGATCATCATCGCCTACTCCCACTGCATCGCTCACGGCTACGATCTACAGTACGGTCTCGAACAGCAAAAACTCGCCGTTCAGACCGGCCACTGGCCCATCTTCCGCTACAACCCGGCGCTCGTCGCCGAGGGTAAGAACCCCTTTGTGCTCGACTGCAAGGCTCCCAGCCTGCCGCTCGACAAGTACATCTACAACGAAACCCGTTACACCATGCTCGTCCACAGCCGGCCGGAGGATGCCCGGCGGCTGCTCGCCGAGGCTCAGGCCGACGTCATGAACCGGTGGCGCCTCTATGAACAGATGGCTGCCGCACCTGGCGTGGGTCCCGCCGACAAGGCCGCTGAAGGAGGCAAGTAATCATGATCGACCTGACAACCGGATACCTCGGACTTAAGCTCCGCACGCCCATCGTGGCTTCCTCTTCGCCTCTCTGCAAGGAGATCGGCAACGTCCTCAAATTGGAGGATGCCGGCGTCTCCGCCGTCGTTCTTCATTCTCTGTTCGAGGAGCAGATCCAGCTCGAGAGCGGCGAACTCGACCGCTATCTCACCGAGGGCACCGAAAGCTTCGGAGAGGCGATGAACTACTTCCCTGAAATGGGAAGCTACAATCTCGGCCCCGAGCCTTATCTGAACTACCTCAGAAAGGTGAAGGAATCCACCTCTATCCCAGTGATTGCGAGCCTCAACGGCATCTCCACAGGTGGCTGGATCCGCTACGCCCAGATGATGGAACAGGCCGGCGCCGACGCCCTGGAACTGAATATCTACTACCTGCCCACCGGACTCGACATGACCGCCGAGAAGGTCGAGGAGATCTACTTCGACCTCGTCAGCCATGTCAAAGCCAGTGTCCGGCTTCCCGTCTCGGTCAAACTTGGCCCCTTCTTCACCGCCTTCGCCAACGTCGCCAAGAAGTTGGACGAAGCCGGCGCCGACGGATTGGTGCTGTTCAATCGCTTCTATCAACCGGATTTCGATCTCGAAGCGCTAGAGGTCGTCCCCAATCTCGTGTTGAGCGATTCACATGAGCTCCGGCTCCGCCTCCACTGGACCGCCTTGCTTTACAACCGCATCCGCCCGGATCTGGCCATCACTGGCGGTGTCCATACAGCCGAGGATGTAGTCAAGAGCGTCATGGCGGGCGCCAAGGTCGCGATGACTACTTCAGCTCTGCTCCGCCACGGACCAGCCTATGCCTCCAAGATCGAGGAAGATCTCATCGAGTGGATGGAAGAGCATGAGTACGAGTCTATCCTCCAGATGCGCGGCAGCATGAGTTCGCAGTCGGTGGCGGAACCCGCCGCCTTCGAGCGCGCCAACTACATGAAGGTCCTTTCCAGCTACGCCCTGAAATAGGCGGTCTGTACTCCTCCGGGGCCGCCAGTGGGCTTCAAGAGGGTCCGCCTTCGGGCGGGCCCTTTTGCTTTCTCAGGCGCGTCCAGCCTCAGCCGTCGTATCTTCTTTATTGATGTGTCGCGTTCTCCTGCTCCTGCTCGCGCTCTCCCTTGATGCTGCGGAACCTCCCGGACTTGCCGGGCTGGTCATGGATTCAACCACGGGAGAGCCGCTGTCGAAGGTGCTGATTGAGGCCGAGTGTGGCGGCTCCATCACCAGGACTGTAACGGCCGCGAGCGGAGATTTCTCCCTCGCTGTGCCGCGAGGCGAAAACTGCGTGCTCACAGTTCGTTTGGTCGGCTACCGGCCGCTTCGCACTGCCGTCCGGCTCTCAGGCCCTCCGCTCAGGCTCGCGCTCACCCCCGACCAGCTCACCCGCCGCGACCACGTCACCGTTTCGGCCGGCGCATTCGAGCCGGTTGTCGAATCCAGCCCGTCAGAACGAACTCTGAGTGCTTCTGAAGTGAAAAACCTCGCGGGACTGGTCGGCGACGACCCGTTGCGCGCCATCCAGGCGCTCCCCGGCGTCGCCTCCAACAACGACTTCGTCTCGCAATTCACTCTGCGCGGGTCAGGATTCGATCGCGCGGGCATTATCCTGGACGGAATTCTCCTCCACAGCCCATATCACGCCGTGCAGACCCAGGTCTCCCAAGGGTCACTGACAATGTTTAACACCGACGTCACCGAGTTGGTGACGCTTCATGCCAGCGCCCCGCCCGTCCGTTACCCCGACCGCTCGACCGGCTTTGTCGACGTCGGTCTGCGGGACGGCAACCGCCGCGCTGCGGTTGTCCGTATTCAGGCCGGCGTCGCTGCGACTAGTGTCGCCGCCGACGGTCCCCTGGCCCGCGGCAAGGGTTCATGGCTTGCAGCTGCACGCAAGAGCTACTTGCAGTACTTGATCCGTAAGGCCGGCGCCGACACGTCGCTCGCCTTCGGATTCCTTGACTTTCAGGGCCGCCTGACCTACGATGCCTCGCCGCGCCATTCCTTCACCTTCACAGTGCTCGATGGCCGCAGTGATCTGGATCGGGAGTTCGCCAGGTCCTCCCTGTCGCTGAACTCCATCATGCTCGGCGACTACCACACCTCTCTGGCTTCGTTCGGCTGGCGATACACCCCCTCGGCCAGCGCGACTATCCAAAGCAAGGCCGCCTGGCTCCGGGAGGCGTTCGAGAACGAAAACCGGGAATCGCTCCAGATGGCGCGCGGCCAATATGGCGAATGGATATCGAATACGGACTTGTCCTGGGCTTGGTCCCGTCGGGCGCCTTTGGCCGCCGGATTCCAGTTTCGCCGGTTGCGCGACGACGGATCTCTTGCCCGGTATTCGATTAACCCGTTGATCATCAGGCGGTTGGAAACATGGCGGGGCGCTGCCCTGCGCTCCGGCGGCTACGTCGAACAAGGCTATTCAACTCCTCGTGGCTTGCTCACGCTCGGCGTCGGCGCCCGCTTCGATTCGCACGAGATGGTTTCCGGCGCGCCCCTCTCGCCGCACGCGTCGGTCATCCTCCGTGTGGCCAGTTCAACCCGGCTCCAGTTCGCCTGGAGCCAGGCAGTCCAGTTTCCAGAGATCACGGCTCTCACGCTCTCGCTCACCGGGAACCGCAACCTCCGTCCTCCCCGGTCGACCCACTTCGTTGCTGCCCTGGAACAGCGCCTCGACGACCGGACCCGTTTGCGTCTCGAGGTTTATGAGAGGCGCGACCGCAAGTTGATCTGGCAGCCGCTGTCCGAGCCGAGGCTCTCCGCGATAGGCGCCATCATCCCGGCCGCCGCGGATCCCCGCTACGAGAACTCGCTCTCTGGGCGGGCCAGGGGAATCGAGGTCTTTCTCCAGCGCCGCTCGGCCAACCGATGGACCGGCTGGATCTCCTACGCCTACGGCTGGACTCGGATGGACGACTCCGCACTTGGCGTGTCGTTTCCCTCCGACTGGGACCAGACCCATGGCGTCAACACCTATTTGAGCTACCGGATACGGCCGACCGTCAACCTCAGCGCAAGATATACCTACGGGTCCAATTTCCCGGTTCCCGGCTTCCTCCGGGCTTCGGGGAACGCCTACTACCTAGACCGGAGCCGCAATGGAGTTCGTTTGGTTGCTTATCACCGGGCCGACGTCCGCATCAATAAGTCCTTTCAATGGAAGAGTTGGCGCGGGACACTGTTTGCGGAAGTGATGAATCTGACCAATCACGACAACTATCGATATGATTCATTCGGCGGCTACAACGCGCAGACCCGCCAGGCCTATCCTCGCCTGGACAAGCTCTTCCCCATCATCCCGGCAGCCGGAATGGTGTTCGAATGGGATGCCCTGGGATGGCGGAATTAGGATGGCGGTCTAAAAGAACCAGCGGAGACGCAGACTGGCCGACCGGGGCGATACGAGCCGGGTGCCGACGAAAATCGACTGGAAATTGTACAAGGCCGTCCGGTCAAACACATTCGACACCTGAACGACCGCCTCCCACTTTTTCATCGAGTCCTTTGTCCGCGTGTATCCAAAGGCGATATCGGTGAGCGTGCGAGGCTTCACGCGCGGCGGGTCGGAGGCCAGGTTCACATAGTCGAGCAGGTCGGCAAAGTCGGGGTCCAGTTGGACTTCAACGGGATCGGAAGGGTTCGAAACCAAGCCGGAGTCATGCCGGATCGTGACCGACGACCAGAACGAGCGCGTTATGTTGTAGACCGCGTTGCCCGCCAGGCCCAGCTTCTGGTCGTGGTCGATGACGAACGGACCTGAGGATAGCGCGTCGATGGCCGCGCTGCCAAGAAACAGGCCGCCGGTGAAAGGGGGAGTCACGACGACGTGATAGTGAGTGCCGGAGAGGCTGGCGGAAAATCTGCGTCCGGGGAAGAACATGACGCGGCCCTCGGCGCCGTTCACGCGCGACTTGGCCAGCGAGGTAGGGAAGATGATGCCCGTGTTGAGGAAGTTGTCGTTGTCCTGCAAATCGGTCGATTGCTTGTGGTAGTAGGATGCTGTCACGCTTACGGCCTTGCCGACCGCCTGTTGGATGCCAAGTTCGTAGACGTTTTGGCGCTCCGGCCTGATGTAGGCGTATCCGGACCCAATCTGGTCGCGAACGGCGGCCGGCGCCAGCGATGCGGCTTGCAGCGAGCTGGACAGAAGGAGGTTTTCGTTCGGCGGCGTCTGATACGTCCTGTTGTAGGAAGCTCGGAGGACAGTGCCGGACTCCTTGATGTGGTAGCTGAGGCCCAAACGCGGCTGGAGTTGCGACCCGCGGACCAAAAAACGGTAATTGTCGAAACGGAGTCCTACATAGAGCTGCAGCCGGTCCAAGCGAATCTGATCCTGGACGAAGAAAGACGTCATCTGTCCTGCGTCGGAGCCTGAAAAGGAAAACCAGCGTCCGCCACGAGTGAGGTCGTAAGGCAAAAGCGTCTCGACGAAATCGGGTGAGCCGGGGCGGTTGAAATCCTGGCTGGTGATGGCGAAGTTGAAGTGCTCGCGCAGGGGAAAGCGCTGGAAGTCGGCGCCGGCGCGCAAGTTGTGCCGGCCTGTGAACAGGCTGTAACGCGAAGCGAGGTTCCACGTGGTGAGCCGCCGGGACTGGGATGCCGTGACCGGCGTGTCGCCGGGACTTGCGTAAAGCTCGGCGAAAGCGCTGCGAAAGCTCGAGTTGACTTCGAAGGTCGCGCGCGAGCCGAGCGTCCGGAGCCAGGCGGTCGAGACCGAGATGTCGTTCAGTTCCTGGCGCTGGTCCTGGCGATTCTGATGCTGCGAACGAAGGTTGGCGAGTTGGAACGACGACCGCCCGGCCATGATACTGAGCCGGAGGATGTCGAGGGGGGATGCCTGATAGTCCAACCGGGTGAAGGCGCGCTCGGAATTCCCGCCGTTGTGCAGGTTATCGATCGATACCTGGTCCAGATAACGGTTTGATTTCATCGCGTTCAACGAGGCGAAGTAGCCGAACTTGCCCGTTCCGCCAGCCACCTGAGCCAGGGTGGACAGAGTGTCAAATTGGGCCGCCGAAATCGCCAGAGAACCGGTGAGCTTCCTTCCGGAGTTCAATCCAGACTGGGTGGTGACCACCGCAACGCCCGACACCTTGTTGCCGAACTCGGCGGGCACATTGCCGGTGTAGAGTTCGACGCTTTCAACCACCGATGGATCGACGGCGTTGGCAAAAGCGCCGGTCAACTGATCCGAGATCGGCATGCCGTCAACGACGAAGGTCATCTGATTGTGAGCGCCCCGTGGGTGAATGGCGCCGTTGGCGTTGGCGGCGAATCCCGGCATCGTTAGCAGGACGCCTTCCAACCCTCTGGCAGATGGAGCCGTGGGCATTTTGCCAATCGAACCCTGATTGAGTTCAGTATGGGTGCCAGTAGAATCGGGGTCCACCAGAACTGAGGTACCCGAAGCCGAAACATCAACGCTGACGACATGGTCTTCCAGTTTCAGCAGGACCTCTACAAAAACGGGCACATTGGAGCGGATTGAGACCGAGCGCTTTTCCGGCGTGAAGCCGGGTTTGGCAATGCTCAGATCGTAATTGTGGAAAGGAAAGTTGCTGAACGCCGCTTCGCCCACAGCCGACGTCGAGACAGCGCGGTTCAGGCCCGTCACCGGATTCGACAAGATGACTTCCGCTCCCTCGACGGGTTGCCCTTGAGGGTCCCGAACGCTGACGGTCAACGTCGCCGTTGTCTGGGCGGCGGCGCTGATGATCAACAGCGGGGACAGAGCGATCGCTGCAATACTGTGCACTGGGATCCTCAGAATGATAGGCGGCCGCCCTCCGCGACCATATGCAACTCAGTATACAAGAAGCGTTGTGGGGGGGCCTCCTGTAAACTTGAGAGCCAGTGGCCGCAGAACTGAAACAATTCGACGCGAGGCGAGTCATCACGCGCTTCGCCGCACTGATCGCTATCTATCTTGTTGTCGTTCTCACCCCGGTGCCAGAAGGCCTCACGGCGGCCGGATGGAGGTTGACGGGCCTATTCCTGGCCACCGTCGCCGGCCTGATCCTCACGCCAATTCCTGGCGGCGCGCTGGTACTGCTGGCGGTGACGCTGGCGCCGATTATTGGAGGGCTCTCGCTCACCGAAGCTCTAGGCGGCTACGCGGACTCGACAGTCTGGCTCGTGATGGCGGCCTTCTTCATTTCTAGAGCACTACTCAACACGGGCTTAGCAAGACGGATCGCACTGGTGTTCGTGCGTACCTTTGGAAAGAATTCTATCGGAGTCTGCTATTCGCTCGCTCTGTCCGACACGTTGCTGGCGTCAATCATTCCGTCCAACGCAGCCCGCTCGGGCGGAGTCACGCTGCCGATCACGAGGTCGATCGCCGAACTTTACGGATCGACTCCCGAAAAGTCTCCGAGGAGATTGGGCGCATTCCTGATGACCGGCGTATACCAAGCCGCCATCGTGGGAGCGGCTATGTTTTTCACTGGACAAGCCAGCAATCCGCTGGCCGCTCAGATGGCGACGAATTTCGGTTACCCGGTGACTTGGTCCGGCTGGATCGGGGCGTCGATTGTTCCTGGCCTGATTTCGCTTGCCGCCGTGCCTTGGGTGGTGTTGAAGATCTACCCGCCCGAAATCCGCCGGACTCCGGAAGCTGCCGAATTCGCAAGGAGCGAACTGGAAAAGATGGGTTCGATGAACGCCAGGGAGAAATTCCTGGCAGTCATCTTCATCTCGGTGTGCGGGATGTGGGCCACATCCGGGGTGCATGGGGTGGACATCACGGTCACCGCGCTCTGCGGCAGCATGGCATTGCTGTTATCGGGCGTTCTCACATGGGAGGACGTCATCAACGAGAGGGCGGCCTGGGACATCTTCGTTTGGTATGGTGGGCTGCTGCGGCTTGGCAAGGCCCTCAATGAAGCAGGTGTGACCAAGGTCTTTGCCGAGTCCGTGGGCGAGTACTTTTCGGGGCTGAACTGGCTCGCCCTGCTGGCTGTCGCTCTGCTGATCTACTATTTTGCACACTACGCCTTCGCCAGTATTACGGCCCACATCCTGGCGATGTACCCGGCCTTCGTCGCAGTCCTGCTGGCGAAGGAGGCGCCGATAGGGTTGGTGGTCTTGTCCTTCGCGTTCTTCGCGAATCTTGCCGCTGGGCTCACACACTATGGAACGACGCCGGCGCCGATGTTCTTTGGGCAAGGCTACGTGCCGATCAAGGACTGGTGGAGGGTTGGCGTCGTGGTTGGATTCGCCAATCTGCTCATTTGGGGCACGGTTGGCTTCGCCTACTGGAAGTTGATTGGCCTCTGGTGAGCGGACAGCAGGCGACGCCGGAAGACCAGGCGGCCAGCGTCCGTTAGACTTGGAGTATGCCGTTCGTTCTTCGCGTTGATCAACGCGGTTGCCTGGAATGCTCGATTGAGGGCACTGTGATTGCGGTGCATGAACCAGTGCTCGCATTGGAGGCGATGTCACAGGCATTGGATCGAGTGGAAAGGGACAGTTTAGGCGAATGCTGTTGGGAACAGCCGACCGGGATCTACCGCTGGGTCTTCCGGAGAAGTGGTGCACGGGCGAATGTGGCACTGATCTGGTCGGCTGGGGTGGTGACCGGATGGGAGCACGTCTGGTGGGGCGAAGTGGATTGGGACGAATTCGCCAGAGAATCGAGGGCGCAGGTCGCGGTGGCCGCGGCCAACCTGTATCCGCGCTAAGTAAACGAAAAGCGCACGGCCTTGACACCGTGCGCTCGAATTGTCTGGAGATGGCTGGCGGTTCTACCGCGGAGTCATTCCTGTGTGCTTGGCGGCTTCGATTCGAGCCTTGGCCCGGTTCATTGCGTTCAGCGCCCGGGCGATATCGGTGTCGGCGACTGGATGAGCCAACCGCTCCATTGCGCGCTCCATCGCCCTCTCCGCACGGGCGAGGTCAATCTCGCTAGCGAACTCAGCCCGCTCAGCCAAGACTCTGACGTGGTCCGGCAATACCTCGACCCAGCCATTGCTGATTGCCATGAACTTTCTCGCGGCACCGGAGGGAGAATAAGCGAGCGTCCCCGAGCCCAGTTCCGACAGTAGCGGCGCGTGATCGGGCAAGATTCCCATGGCTCCATTGGCGCCCGGTACCTCAACCTCGGTCACCTGCTCCTTCAGCAGCAACCGCTCGGGTGTCGCGACTTCAAGGATGATCACGCCGGCCATGTCAGCCCGCCTTCTTCATCTGCTCAGCGCGTTCGAGAACGTCTTCGATCGCACCCTGCATGTAGAACGCCTGCTCGGGCACGTCGTCGTGCTTGCCGTCGCAAATCTCTCTGAAGCTGCGAACCGTGTCGGCCAGCTTGACATACTTGCCCTTGAAGCCGGTGAACTGCTCGGCGACGTGGAACGGCTGTGACAGGAACCGCTGTATCTTCCTGGCGCGAGCGACGGTGAGTTTGTCCTCTTCTGACAGTTCGTCGATGCCGAGGATGGCGATGATGTCCTGCAGGTCCTTGTAGCGCTGGAGGATGCCCTTGACTCGTTGGGCCGTGTTGTAATGCTCGTCGCCAACCACCAGCGGGTCGAGAATGCGAGAGGTCGAGGCCAGGGGGTCGACGGCCGGGTAGATACCGATCGAAGCGATTTCGCGCGACAGGTTTGTGGTGGCGTCCAAGTGGGCGAAAGTGGTGGCTGGCGCAGGGTCGGTGTAGTCGTCGGCGGGGACGTAAATCGCCTGAACCGATGTGATCGAACCCTTCTTGGTCGATGTGATACGCTCCTGCAACTCGCCCATTTCGGTTGCCAGGTTGGGCTGGTAACCGACGGCGGAAGGCATTCGTCCCAGCAGTGCCGAGACCTCTGAGCCGGCCTGGGTGAAACGGAAAATATTGTCGATGAAGAGGAGCACGTCCTGGCCCTCCTCATCGCGGAAGTACTCGGCGACGGTGAGGCCGGTGAGGCCCACGCGAAGACGAGCTCCGGGCGGCTCGGTCATCTGGCCGTAGATCAGCGCCACTTTCGACTTGGTCCAATCGGTCGGATCAAGAACGCCGGACTCTTGCATTTCCAGCCACAGGTCGTTGCCTTCGCGCGTGCGCTCACCGACCCCGGCGAACACCGACACGCCTCCGTGGTTCATGGCGATGTTGTTAATCAACTCCATGATGACGACCGTTTTGCCAACGCCAGCGCCGCCGAACAGGCCAATCTTTCCGCCGAGCAGATACGGCTCGAGCAGGTCGATGACCTTGATTCCGGTTTCGAACATCTGGAGCGAGGTGGACTGCTGCTCGAATGATGGCGCCGGCCGGTGGATGGGAAAGCTTTTCTCCGTAGTGACGGGCCCTTGCTGGTCGACAGGTTGTCCCAGGACGTTCAGCACGCGTCCAAGCGTCTGCTTGCCGACGGGAACCGTAATCGGGGCGCCCGTGGAGATCGCCTTCATGCCGCGGATCAACCCGTCGGTCGGTTGTAGCGCGATGCAACGGACCCGGCCCTCTCCCGTGTGTTGCGCGACTTCGACAATGATGTCGATCGGTTCGGGAACCTCAAAGCCCTCGCTGGTGATTCGCACTGCCGTATAGATCAGAGGAATCTGGTCAGTGGAGAACTGAACGTCGACGGCCGGTCCGGCCACCTGGATTACTTTTCCGACTACTTCGGTCGCGGTGTTGGACATGGTGGATCTCTTCTCTTCCTACTCCAGGGCGGAGGCCCCGCTGACAACTTCGATAATCTCTCTCGTGATGGTGGCCTGGCGGACCCGGTTCATGTAGAGGGTCAGCTTGGCAATCACTTCCGTGGCATTGGTGGTGGCCGAGTCCATCGCCGTCATTCGGGCCGCGTGTTCGGCTGCGGCGGACTCCAGGAACGCCTCAAAAACCTGCGCGTCAACGTAACCCGGCAGCAAATTCCTGAGAAACTCAGCGGGCGGCTGTTCAAGGATGTAGTCCCGCGCCGGGGAGCCGGCGCCGGCGAGCGACAACGGCAGGATACGCTTGATTACCACCTGCTGCGACAGCACGCTTTTGAACTCGTTGTAGATGATGTAAGCGGCGTCGATTTCGCCCGACGTGAATCGTTCGATGAGTTTGGACGACAACGTCTCGGCATCGTCGTAGCTCGCAGATTGGCTGATACCGGTCACTTCGCCCGAAACCTTGACCTCGCGGCGGCGGAAAAAATCGCGGCCCTTGCGGCCATAGAGTTCAAACACGACATCCCGGGACGGACTCTCAGCGACAAACTGCTGAGCGGCCTTGATCAGATTGGTGTTGAAGGCGCCAGCCAGGCCGCGGTCTGCCGTGACCAGGATCAACTGAACGCGCTTCTCCTCACGAACCGCCAGCAAGGGGTGCAACGATGCCGCTTCAGGGCCGGCAGCCGCGGCAACGTTGTTCACCATCTCCTTCAACATGCGCGAATATGGCCGCGCATTCACCACGCGCTCCTGGCTCTTGCGCAGTCGCGCCGTAGCGACCATCTTCATGGCCTTGGTGATCTGCTGCGTGTTCTTGACCGACCGGATGCGCCGTCGAATGTCAATCAGGCTGGGCATCTTTGGATCCTTCAGCCCCGGAGGCTAGTTCTTCTCCGACTCGAGTTCGGCGGCGAAGCGCTGCTTGAACTCCTTCAGCATGGCGTCGATTTCTGCCTTCAACTGGTCGCTCAGGGCTTGCTTTTCGCGAATCTGCTCGAAGATCTGCGGATAGCCGTTTTCGACCGTGCGATAGAGCTCTTCTTCGAATCGCTGAATGACTTCCACCGGGAGGTCATCAACCCAACCGTTGGTGCCGGCGTAGAGCAGGAGAACCTGCTTCTCGACCGGAAGCGGCTTGTACTGGCCTTGCTTCAGCAACTCCGTAAGTCTGCGGCCACGGTTCAACTGCGCCTGGCTGGCTTTGTCGAGATCGGAACCAAACTGGGCGAAAGCCGCCAGCGCGCGATACTGGGCCAGATCCAAACGAAGTGATCCGGCTACTTGCTTCATGGCCTTAATCTGAGCATTGCCGCCGACGCGGCTCACCGACAGACCGACGTCGACGGCCGGACGGAAGTTCGAGTTGAACATGTCGCTTTGCAGATAGATCTGGCCGTCGGTGATGGAAATGACGTTGGTCGGGATGTAGGCCGAAACGTCACCAGCCTGGGTTTCGATGAAGGGCAGCGCAGTGAGTGAGCCGCCGCCGAGGGCATCGCTCATCTTGGCCGCGCGCTCCAGGAGGCGGGAGTGGAGATAGAACACGTCGCCGGGGAAGGCCTCGCGTCCGGGCGGACGGCGCAGCAGAAGAGAGATTTCACGGTAGGCGGCGGCGTGTTTGGAGAGGTCGTCGTAGACGCAAAGCGCATGCTGGCCGCGATCCCGGAAGAACTCGCCCATTGAACAACCCGAATACGGAGCGATATACTGCATCGGGGCCGGATCCGACGCCGTGGCTGCGACGACGATGGTGTACTCCATGGCGCCGTAGTCTTCAAGCGTCTTGACAACCTGGGCGACGGTCGACCGTTTCTGGCCGATCGCGACATAGATACAAATGACGCCCTTACCCTTTTGGTTAATGATCGTGTCCAGCGCGATGGCGGTCTTGCCGGTCTGGCGGTCCCCGATAATCAACTCGCGCTGGCCACGGCCGATCGGGATCATCGAATCGATGGCCTTGATGCCGGTCTGAAGCGGTTCACGGACCGGCTTGCGGTCAATGACGCCCGGAGCGATTCGTTCGATCGGATTGAACTCGGTGGTATCAATCGGGCCCTTGCCGTCGATCGGCTGACCCAGGGCGTTGACCACGCGGCCGATGAGCGCCTCACCGACGGGCACCGACATGATGCGGCCGGTGCGGCGGACTTCGTCGCCTTCCTTAATCTCGGCATACTCGCCAAGCAGAACGGCTCCGACCTCGTCCTCGTCCAGGTTCTGGGCGATGCCCGAGACGCCGTGGGGGAACTCGATCAATTCGCCGGCCATCACTTTGGCCAGCCCATGGACGCGGGCAATGCCGTCGCCGACGCTGACGACGTAACCCGTTTCGGCCACCTGCATGGCCTGGTCGTAATTCTCGATCTCTTCGCGAAGCACCCGCGCGATTTCATCCGCTCGAATCTGGGCCATAGCCTAAACTCTTCCGTCCTTCCGCATACATACAGGGCCTGGCATGGGAGCCGGTTCAGCCCTCGCTCGTCAACCGGAGGCGCAGGCCCTCAAGCTGGCCGCGCACAGAACCGTCATAGAATGTCGAACCGATCGCGACAGTCGCGCCGCCAACCAGATCAGGATCAACAAAATAATCGACATCAACGTTATTGCCGGCGGCTTGGCGCAGACGCGCAGTCAAAGTTTCACGCTGTTCGTCGCTTAGTGGGCGGGCCGAGGACACCTTGGCGCGAAGAATGCCAAGCCGCGCGTCCATCAGATCTCTGAATGCGACACAAATGTCGGGTAGAAGCGCAACTCTCCGCCTGTCCTTCACTAGGTTGAGGAAGTTCACCACTGTTGGACTCAATCCCATCAGGCTGGCAACCCGGTCCAGCGCTCGCCGTTTGGGCTGCGAACCGACCGCTGGCGTCATCAGAACTTCGCGCAACTCAGCCGAGCCGTCCAAGGCTTCGCAAAAAGCCTTTAACTGAGTCAATGTTTCGGCCGGGGTGGTCTTCGATCCATCCTTGACCACAACTTCAAGCAGGGCCTTGGCATACTGATTTGCTACCGCGATTGACATGTCGTATCCGGAGCCCCCTTGCTAACTCTTCTCCACCACGCCAGGTTGCAGCGCTGCAACGAAACGAGCCACCAATGCATCCTGGGCTGGGCCGTCCAGCCGGGCGGTGATTTTTTGCCGGGCCAAGTCAAGCGCGAGTCCGGCGGAATAGACCTTCAGTTCCTGCCTCGCGGCTTTTGCAATCGAAGCGATCTCCATTTCGGCGGAACGCTGGAGTTTCTCCAACGCAACCTGGGTCTCACGGCTGATGCGAACAGCCTCGGCTTCCATTTCCTGGTGCGCTTTCTCGCGCAGCGAGGCGATCTCGCCCTCAAGACCGGCCATCCGGCGGTTGGTGGCAGCCGCTTCCTCGGCGGCCTCCGCGGCGCGGCGCTCCGCCACCGACATTGACTCCAGGATCTGCGCCTGCTGTTTCCGGAATGCCGGGAAAAGTGCTTTGACGAGCAGGAAGCCGGCGCCGGCCGCAAGGATGGCGAAGTTGACGAGCTTGTAATGAAGATTCGGGTCACCGTCGCCGTGCGCGGCGGCCTCGGACGCGTTGGCCGCCAAGGCAAGTGCGGCCATCAGTACAACTGTCTTGAATGTCCTGCCGGGCATCTATTTTTCAATTCCTTCCAGCCAGAACAGCGGCGGCAATCTTCTCCGCCAAGTGGTCGGCCTCTGCTGCCAGGGAGATACGGGCTTGGCCTGCCTCCGCCTCGATCCCGGCCCGGGCGCTGGCGACCTTGGCGCTGAACTCCGCACGTGCGCGATCAATCGACGCTGCCTGCTCGGACGCGAGACGGCGCCGGGTGGCTTCCTGCTCCTTGTAGATACCCGCACGCGCCTCACTCAACGCATGCTCATAGCCTCCCAATTTTTCGGCTGCCGCACGCACCATCGCTTCGGCGGCCGAAATGGCGCCCTGGGTCTTGCCGCGGCGCTCCTCCAGCACCCGCTCAAGGGGCTGGAACAAGACTTTCTTCAGGTAGATGTGAAGGAGGAGAAAAACTACGAAAGCAGGGACAGCACGAACGATGATGTCACCGAGCTGAGTAAAAAGGTGGCCAAGTTGTTCCATGGATGTCGCACGTGCCTGAAGCAGCGTTCGGGCGATCTGGAGGACTTGCGGCTACACGCGAGCCCACCATCAACGTATCACAATCGCGGAAACGCGCGCAAACGAACTCCGGATCTGTCTGGCTGAAATCGCAAACTATTGTTACAGTTGGTCTTATACGCCAGCGGAGGAAGCAATTCAGTGTTTTGTGCCGCGCCTGATCGGCGCCATCCCACAAGAGAGTCTGCGACGCTAGGCACTGCACGCCTGACCGTCAGGGGTGAATGGGCCGAATCCATGTTCGCACTCACTGGTTCGCTAGTAATTGTTCTGATACAGCCGGCGGCAACTCGTGGTTGATATCCTGTGTGGATCGGATTCGCGGCTGGACCTGGACCCGCGAAAGGGCGCGGGATCTGAGCCGGGTCCGCGAGAAGATAGATGGCGCGCCCGGAGAGACTCGAACTCCCGACCTGCTGGTTCGAAGCCAGACGCTCTATCCAACTGAGCTACGGGCGCGCTCGACTTGATTATAGCCGCATCAGGCGCCAATTGCCTTCCCGGCAGTGATCTCGCGGACCATGTCCGCCGTTTGTCCGATCTGGTCATTGAACCGCTGATAGAGGCCGATGATCACTGGATCTGACGGTTTTATTCCGTTCAGGGCGATGGCCAGACGCTCACCCACCTGTTTCGGAGAGTTCACAGCTCTGCCGGCTGCGAGGACCTTATAGGTCAGGCACGGCTTTGGCGTCCGACGGATCGTTTCCATCATTTTCGGCGGATCGCCAGGCAGGTAGATCTCTCCCAAAGGTACCTGCCCCAGTATCTTCTCGAACTCTTCGAGCGGCCGGTTCACGTAGTACAAGCTGGTCATGTAGTAATCCACGTCCCAGCCGTGCTGCTCGGAGTAGTCCACCTCAAGCGGGTTGTGGCAGGAGAGTCCGACCATGACGCCGAGGTCGCGGATGCGTTTGAGGTAGTCGAGTGAGCGGTCCATCTGCTTCATGTCCCAGAAACGGTTGGTGGAGCCCCCGTGCTGGGCGATGCCGAGCGGTTTGAGTTTAATGGCCCGGTTGAGCATTTCGGGCTGGTCATTAAAGGTGGGACGCGAGAGGAGCAGGAGTTGGAGTTTGCCCCCCTGTTCCTTGTATCTGAGCCAGTCGGTTTCGAGGCGCTCGCTCCAGCTTGCCTGCCAGGTGTTGAGGCCGGCCCGTTCGAGTTCGCGGAGGAAGGCGAGAACGCGGGGGGTGGAATGGTACTCACCCATGTGGGCGGAGAAGACGTAGTTGAAGTGCGAATAGCCATAGATGGGATTGGCCCCGGCGATCAGTCTGGAGACCCTGTATTTACCGAACGCAACGGTGGGCAGGGCCGGGCCAGCCTTGGCTTCAGGGACTTTTCCTTCAGGCGGATCCGCCGAGCCTGTCTGCGCGCTGGCGGTTCCGATGAATGCCGCCAGGGTGCCTGCGCCGCGCAGCAGGTCGCGGCGGTCGATGCCCGGATCGTCCACCGGCTCCACCTCGATCATCCCGTTCATCAGCGGCCGTTCTTGTTCCATGCAGAAGTTGTACACCAGATCCACCGATTCGCCAAAAGGAAAGCGCGCCCAGGGATGAACCCGGACGCGCCTGTTTACACAGAAGAATCGAGTCGGACTAGAACTTCAACGTCAGCGAGAACTGCCAGGAACGCGGCGGCTCCTGGGCGGTGATCCGCCCGAACGCCGAGTTGACGGGGTCGGTGGTGGGGCTGCGAAGCACCACTTCGTTGCGGGCATTGAAGGTGTCGGCCCGGAAGACCATTTTGAACTGCTCCGTGATGCGGAAAGTCTTGTTGGCCGAGAGGTCGAGACGCCGCTGCGAATCTGCGCGGATGTTGGAATAGCGCAGCGGCGCTGTACGGACGTTCGAAGCGAGCACCTGGGCGGAGTTGCGGTTGAAGACATCGGTGTTGAACCAGCGATCGGTGTTCCTCTTGTCGGAAGGCAAGACGATGGTGGACGAGTCGCCGATAAAGAGTGCCTGGCCGAAACCGAGCGGGGCGCCGCTTTGGAACTGGTAAACGCCACTCAATTGCCAGCCGCCGGCCAAAAATTCGAAGACGCCAGGCATGCCGGAACCGTATTTGCGGCCCTTGCCGAACGGAAGCTCCCAGATACCGCTGCCGGTGAGGCGATGTAGACGGTCGAGGTCGGAGATGGACTCATAGGGCAGTTCATCCACGGCGTTGAGGAACGAGTTGGCGGCCATGGACTTGGACCATGTGTAGGCGCCCTGGATGGTGTAGCCCTTGGAGAAGCGCTTCTCGATGCGGTTCTGCATGGAGTGATACCAGCTATAGCCCACCGGATCCTCGATCGTAACGCTCGAAAAGTGTGGGTACTTGGTGAGAAGCTGGCCGCGCGAGATGTTTGCCGAGGTGAAGTTCGGGTGCAGCCCGAAGAAGGGGCTGGTGAAATTCTGGCTCAGGAAATTGATCGTGGCCGTATCGCGGTACGGCAGTGTGCTGAGGTACTGCCGCGGGATGTTGCTCATCGACCTCGAAACGGGCAGCCGGTAGGTACGGTTGCCGACGTAGGACGATTCAATCATGATGCCGCCGGGCGCTTGGTACTGGAAGCCGGCGGAGTAGCGGTGAGCCGGGGCCATCTTGCGATCGGCTGCGAAAGCCGAGGTGCCTTGGCCGAGCGTGGTCTGGAGCCCTTCAGCGGCGCCGAGCACGGGAAGCAGTCCTGAAGGCAGCGGATTGGCGAGTGTTGATGCCCATGTAAGACCGCTGTCGGTGGAAGCCACAATCGGTGTGCTTCGGGTGAATCCGTTGAGGATTGAGTTCGTGCGCAGGATGCCGTTGGGCGCATAGAAAATGCCGTAGCCGCCGCGGAACACAGTCTTGTCGTTGAGCTGGTAGGCGAGGCCGATACGCGGTGACCAGACGATGCCCTGGCTGTTCCAATACTTGCGTGAATTGCCGCCGACACCAGCGAACGTGACCCCGCCCTTCACTTTCAGAGCGTCCACCGGGACTTCCGCAGGGCGGTTCGTGGTGGCGGCATACTTGGCGATGGCCGCCGCCTCGATGGGGTTGGCGGTGATGCCGTCGAACTGCGACACCGAACGGTTGAACCGCTCGGTGATGGGCGATTCGTATTCGCCGCGCAGGCCGAGGTTGACGGTCAGCTTACGCGACACCTTCCAGTCGTCCTGCGCGTAGAACCCGGAATAGATGTCCTGCTCGGCGTAGGTGCCGGTTTTGGCCATGCTTCCTCCCGGGATGCCCATCAGCAAGGCGATGAACTCGGCGCCGACAGGCGGCGCGGCGGAGTTGTCGAGCGGCCCGCGCGCCCAGGCGTTCGAGAAACTGAAGTCCGGAGCGACGTCCTGCGGATAGCGGGCGCGAAATTCGCGGAACACCATCCAATCGAAGCCGAAGCGGACGTTGTGGTTGCCCTTCATCCAAGCCAAGTTGGCGACGGCATTGTGGCTGATCGACGAGGTTGTGCCGTCACCCGACTCCCATGGAGACAGTGTGGAGAGCGACCCAACCGCTGTGCGTGGAATGACGGCGAGCTTCTTGTCGACCAAGTTGACGAGGCCGGATGCAAAGCCGAGCGAGGAGAGATCGAATCCGCGGCTGACGCGGCGTTCGGGAAACTCCTGGGCGCCGATACCGTAGCGGAGGTTGAGAACCATTGTGGAGGAGAGCATGTGGACGTCGTCAACGGCGATGCCGCGGTTGATCCGGTTCAGGATGATTCCATTGACGTCGTTACCGAAATGGCGGTTCTTGTCCTCTTCCCAATAGTCGCGGTGCCAGCGCACGAACATGCGGTTCTTCTCGGTGAAGGCATGGTCGATGCGTCCGATGGTGGTCCAGTAGTCTTCTTTCGCTGGAAGCGAATAGAAGAAGTTGTTGCGTCCATCGGCGGTAGTGGTGCCTGGCGAATTCGGCATCGGATAGAGGGCCAGGATCTGCTTCGCGGCGGGGCTGATTCTGCTTGCAGGGAAGATGTTGCCAGGCAGTGGTTGGCGGCTGAAACGTCCACCGGCGGCCACAGCGATGGTGGCAGGGTCGTAGAGCTGGTAGTTGGCGCCGATCTTGAGCAGATTGGACAGATCGCCGTTGCGCCATTCAGCGCTGGGGACGGTGGAGGTCATCGAACCGCCGACGTTGGGATCGCCGAACTTGTTGGCCTCCCAGGTGAAGAACCAGAATGTCTTGTTCTTGCCGTTGTAGACGCCCGGGATGACCACCGGCGCGCCTCCGGCGATTCCGTAACGGTTATCACGGTAGATCGGCAACTTCGTGAAGCCAGGCGTTCTGTTTTGGTAGATCGTCGGCGTGTCAAAGGCGGAGTGGCGCAGCCACCACCAGGCTTGGCCATGCAACTCGTTCGTACCACCCTTGGTACTGACATTGACGGTAGAACCAGAGGTGCGTCCGAGCGAAGCGTCGAACGATGAAGTTTGCACCTTGAACTCGGACAGCGAAGCCTGCGGCGGCGAAAACGCGACGCGAGGGCTGGTGCCGTCGGAGTAGACGTTTGCTACGCCGTCAATCGTGAAGGCGTTGCCGTAGTTGCCACTGCCATCGGTGGAGAACTGAGACGGAGCGTTGTTGAACGGCGCTTTGCGGAGCCGCATGTCCGTGCCGTTCACGGTGCCGGGGGCGAGGTGGACGAGGTCCATCGCGTTTCCGGCGAACAGCGGCAGTTCAACAATGCGGCGCTCGTCGATCACCTGCCCAAGCGACGCTTCAGCGGTCTGAAGCAGAGGTGACTCGGCCGTCACCTGGACCGATTCTGTGACGTCGCCTACCGTCATCTGGATGTCCAACGGGACATTCTCGTTCACCCGGACTTGGATGTTCTTCCGCTCGAACTTGCGGAATCCCTGAATCTCGGCGGTGACTGTATACATGCCGGGGATCAGGAAGGGCAGTACATAGTTGCCGGCATCGTTGGTTCTCACCGAGACGGCAACGCCCGTGGCGTCGTTTACACCACGAACTTCGGTGCCTGGGACCACGGCTCCCGTAGGGTCAAGCACGCGCCCGACAATGCTGCCCCTGGCATCCTGCGACTGTGCCAGGACCGGCATGGCCGCAAGGATCAGGCAACACACGCCAAGGCCGAAGCTCTTGATCGACATGTTCTTTCTCCTTAGTCTTGCTAAATTGAACTCCCACCGGCGTCTGGCCACAATTCGGACGTAGGCGTCGGCAACTGCGGCTACTATATCAGATAGGCTTCCTTGGAGGAAGCTGCCATGTGGGGTTCTTGCAGGCAGATACTCCGCAAGTTCCGCACCTCGTGCGACCCTCACTCGTAGAGCCGGCCCGCCAGCCCAAAGCTTCAAACAGAGGAAGTGTCCGCAGGTCACCTGCGTATTCAGGTCAGCCCCAAGACCTTGCGGACGGTTTTCATGCCCTGCGCATCCAGTAGTTGCGCCTTCACCGCGGCGGCCCTGGCGCGTGCTTTCGCCTTGCCAGGTTGAGCCAGGGCCGTCATGACAAGATTCGCCAGCGCCTCGGGAGCAATCTCCTCGATCTTCGGGGCCCAGTCGCCCACGTCCAGATCGGCATACATCTTGCCCTTGATTCCGTCCTCTGGTTGCCGGACGTAGAAGAATGGCACGCCCACAGTGGCCGCCATGATCGGTGAATGGCACTCCGAACTCACGACCGCTGCCGACTTGGCGTAAACCGACCTCGCCTCATCGGTGATCCAGTAGTCCCGCCTCCTCACCACCCGCCTTTTCACGTCCTCTGGCAGCGGATCCTCAAGCATCGGCTTCAGTTCCAGCAGCTCGTGCTCCATCTCCGGACACAGCAGCGCCTGTCCGCCAGTCTTTCTTACCCACGCGATAATCACTTCACGCAACTTGGCTGCGTCGGCCGGCCGGGCCCTTGCGTTCACAGCTTCACGCCGCTCGATTTCGCTGGCGCTGAGCGTCGTCTTCCTGAATGTGTGATATGGCGTGTACCGCAGCCGCGGAACCACGCAGATGAACTTGCCCGGCTCCAACCCCGTCTCCCGGATGAACCGCCTGGCCTTCTCATCGTTGCTGATCGTCAACGCGAAGGTGGCGTCCGGCACAAATGCCGTCTCAACTCCCGTCAACCCTAGCGCCCGAACATTGCCCAGCGACTCGGTCTCTCGCGTAAAGATGAACTTCGCGCCAGCCATTACCTCGCGCTGCTGGCTGCCGGGCGCGCCGCTGGCCGCTTCGCTCTGCGCCGTCACCGTCACGCCGAACACGCCATATGGCTTCTTTGTCGCCTTCCGCCAGATATCGAGCTGTTGCCATCCCACCACGCTAGGTCCCGATCCGTGCAGGCACATCGACGCTTCATCAAACAACGCCTTCAGCAGTCCGCCCGGTTCCGGCGTCCGCTCGCTCACCGTGATCAACGCAGGAAACTCCCGCTTGAGCATGGCATCGACGCCCCGGTCCAACGCGAACGACCACACTGCCATCCGCGCTTCAGGAATGTGTTTCCTCATCAGCGCCAGCAGACCCGGCGTGTGCGCGATGTCGCCGATGTTCTCGGTCTGCCAGCCCGACCTGATCAGGATCAGCGGCCTCGCCGCGCCCTCCGCAGGCCTGAAGGCCCCCGCCGATGCTGCGGCACGGACGAGCAGTTTTCGCCGCGTCACGACTTCGCCAGCGCTGTCAGCGACTCCGCGTACGGCGCCCTCGCCACGCCCTTCTCCGTGATGATCGCCGTCACATACCGCGCCGGCGTCACGTCGAATGCCGGATTCTCGACTTCAACGTTTTCCGGCGCCAAGGGCACCCCAAACACCTCAGTCACCTCCGTCGCCGGCCGCTGCTCGATCGGGATCTGGTCACCGGAGTCTAGCGTCAGGTCCAATGTCGATACTGGGGCCGCAACATAGAACGGCACTCCGTTCTCCTTCGCCAGCACTGCCACTCCATACGTCCCCACCTTGTTCGCCACGTCGCCATTCCGCGCGATCCTGTCCGCCCCCACAATCACGCAGCCAATCCGCCCACTTTTCAGGAAATGTCCCGCCATGTTGTCGGTGATCAGCTTCGTGGGAATCCTGTCCTGCATCAATTCCCACGCCGTCAGCCGCGCACCCTGCAGAAACGGCCGTGTCTCATCGGCAAAGACGTCGATCTTTTTCCCTGCCGCCACCGCCGCCCGGATCACACCCAGCGCCGTCCCGTATCCGGCCGTCGCCAATGCGCCCGCATTGCAGTGTGTCAGCACCGTCCTGCCGTCCGGCACCAGTGGAGCGCCATGGGCGCCCATCGCCTTGTTGATGGCGATGTCTTCCTCATACACCTTCACCGCCTCGGCTTCCATAGCCGCACGCACGGCGTCAAGGCCCTGGTGCTTCACGGCCGCGTACAGCCGCTTCATCCGGTCGATCGCCCAGAACAGGTTCACCGCCGTCGGCCGCGTTGCCGCGAGCGTATCGCAGATTGTCGCAAACTCCGCATCAAGCGTCTCTTGATGCGCCTGTTTGACACCGAGCGCCACGCCCATCGCAGCCGCCACGCCGATCGCCGGCGCGCCCCGGATGATCATTGTCTTAATCGCCGCGGCGACCTCCTCATATGTCCTGCAAGTAACGTATTCCTCCACTCTCGGCAGGCGCGTCTGATCGATCATCACCACGCCTTGCGGCGTCCACTGAATTGTCTCAACCATTAGAAAAAGCGATCCCCTTCCTGAAGCAGATAGCCCGTGAAGAATGTCAGATTGTATGTCGCGTGAACCAACGTCGCTGCCGCCGTCGAGCCTGTCCTGATCCGCACGAGACAGAAGACCACCGATGCGATGAACAGCAAAATCAAGTGTTGCCAGGACCACGAGTATTGCGGCCCGTGCAAAGCCACGAACGTTCCGCTGCAGATCAACACTCCACCCGCAACGCCGAAACTCCTCATCATCAGCGGCAACAGGAAACCCCGGAATCCAAGCTCCTCGGCCAGCGGCCCGAGCGTAGTGGCAAATAGTCCTACCAGCAGTGTCGGCCAGCGCCCCACCAGCAACTTCTGAATCGGATTGTCGATCTCCGGAGTGTGCATCAAGGCCCCGATCGCCATGACACCCACCGCCAGCACTGGCCCGGCGAACAGCGTCAGCACCATGCCATTCCAGTGCGTCTTCCAGCCCATCCCTATCCAGAAAGGTTCGTCGTACTTGAGTTTCAGGAATAAGTACAAGCCGGTGAACCAGAACAAGTACCAGGCAAATTGAAAGGTCATCGCCGACAGGGCAATTCCGCCGCCCGGCGCCGCTCGCTTCACGATCCAACTCACCAACATCGCCAGTGCCAGCGCAGGCAACCCCAGACCCGCGAACATGCCCACGTCGGACCAGTCCCAATATGGATTCGCGGGCGCGCCCCGGCCTTGCACTTCGGTTTCCGGCGGTTGGGGCGTCATGCGTTTGAATCGGCCAAAATCCCCGCCAGCAGCGGAATCATGATCTCATGATGCCCCGTGAGCGAGTAGCCTTTACCCCCTGATTTTGCATGCGGCCGGTCCACCACATTTGCCTTCGGCCTGTAGTGTTGCAGGAAGTCAAAGTTCACCGTCGTGAAGTTCGCTAGCGGATAGCCCAGGTTCCGCACCACGGACACCGCCTTCAGAAACACCTCCGGCAGCAGTACCGCCGACCCCACGTTCAGATAAACGCCGCCATCGTCCAATCCCCGGACCATCGAGCAAAACAACCTGAAATCCTGGTGCGTCGCCGCGCCAATCGCCGCTCCCTCCGCGGCCGGATGCGTATGCGGCGTGTCGGTTCCTACCGCAACATGCACTGTAACCGGCACGCTCCGCTTGTACGCTTGAACCTGCAAACACGCCCCCGCGTACTCCGGCTTCGCCAGCCTGGTGATCGCTTCGCCTATTGCCTCGCCCATCCCCAATCCCCTGGCTGCCCCATCCCGAATCGCCAGATTCATCTCCCGGCCCGTTTCTTCAGCCGACCCGAACCGCCCGTCTGGCAATACTGCTTCCACGTCCTCGCTTGTCGCCCCCGCAAGCCCGATCTCGAAATCATGGATCGTCGCCGCTCCATTCATAACGAGGCCCGTGACATACCCCATGTCGATCAGTTCCGTCAGCACCGGCGAAAGCCCGCACTTGATCACATGTCCGCCCATCCCCCACAGGATTGCCCGCTGTTTGCGCTTCGCCTCTTTCAGCGCTGCCACCACCCCGCGCAACGAATCTGCAGCCAGAATTCTCGGCAGCCCGTCGAGCCACTTGGACAAGCCTGTGCCCGGCGCCGGCGGCGAGCCCAGGTGCTCGAGTTGAACCTTCCCCCCACGCTCCGCGATCGGGATCGTCGACAGCTTCTCGAAGCTCAGTGGTTCGTATGGGTACCTGCTCACGGCGTACTAATCAACTTTACCTTGTCCTAACGCCTTCGCAAGCGCTTTCCCCGTATGGCTCCGCCTCGACGCCGCCACCTCCTCCGGCGTGCCGGCCGCCACCACCTGTCCGCCGCCCTCGCCGCCTTCCGGCCCGAGATCGATCACCCAATCCGCCGACTTGATCACGTCCATCTGGTGCTCGATCACCAGCACCGTATTGCCCAGGTCCACCAACCGGTTCAGCACATCGAGTAACTTCCGCACATCCTCAAAATGCAATCCTGTTGTCGGCTCGTCCAGGATGTACAGCGTCTTGCCCGTCTGGCGCTTGCTCAGTTCCTTGGCCAGCTTGATCCGCTGAGCCTCGCCGCCCGATAGTGTCGTCGCCTGCTGCCCCAGATGCAGATACCCCAGCCCCACATCCACCAGCGTCGCCAGCTTCGGCTTGATGTGTGGGAAATTGCCCAGCAACTCCACTGCATCCTCAATCGTCGTTTCCAGCAGTTCCGAAATCGACACCCCCTGATACCGCACCTGCAATGTTTCCGTGTTGTACCGCTTGCCCCGGCACACGTCGCACGGCACGAAGACATCCGGCAGGAAGTTCATCTCAATCCGCTTCAACCCGTCACCCTGGCACGCCTCGCACCGCCCGCCCTTCACGTTGAAGCTGAACCGCCCCGCCTTGTACCCGCGTTCCCGTGACTCAGGGAGCATCGCGTACAACTCCCGGATCGGCGTGAATACCCCTGTATAAGTCGCCGGATTCGATCTTGGCGACCGTCCGATCGGCGCTTGGTCGATCTCGATCACCTTGTCGATCAGTTCAAGCCCGAAGACCCCGTCGCACGCCCCCGGCGCCGCCTTCGACTTGTAAATCGCCTTCGCCAGAGACCGGTAGAGAAGCTCGTCTACCAGCGTCGACTTCCCGCTTCCACTGACCCCGGTCACCACTGTCAAAGTCCCGAGCGGGAATTCGACGTCAATGTTCTTCAGATTGTGTTCCCGGGCGCCCTTCACCACCAGCCTTCCGCCGTTGCCGCGCCGCCGGAACTCTGGACACTCCACTTGCCGCGTCCCCTTCATATACTGCCCTGTCAGGGACTTCGGGGCATTCTCGATTTGCTTCGGCGTCCCGCTGGCCACCACTTCTCCGCCCAGCCGCCCTGCCCCCGGCCCCAGATCAATCACATAATCCGCCCGCCGGATCGTCTCCTCGTCGTGCTCCACCACCAGCACCGTGTTTCCTAGCCCGCGGAGCCTCTCCAGCGTATCCAGCAGCCGCCCGTTGTCTCGCGGATGCAATCCGATCGACGGCTCGTCAAGGACATACAACACGCCCCTCAACTTCGACCCGATCTGCGTCGCCAGCCGGATCCGCTGCGCTTCGCCGCCCGACAAAGTCGCCGCCGAGCGGCTCAGGCTGAGATACCCCAGTCCAACTTCTGTGAGAAACTCAAGCCGGTTCCTCACTTCCTCCACCACGCGCGCCGCGATCTGCCCCTCTCTCTCATTCAAGGTCCACTTGCGCGCCGTCTCCAGTGCCCGCGCCACGCTCATCTCCGTGAATGCGCCGATCGTCGCGCCCTTCATCCGCACCGCCGCGCTCGACGCCTTGAGCCGTTGCCCTTTGCACGTCCCGCACTCGGTCGCCGACATGAACTCCATCATGTACTCGCGGTACCCCTCCGAATACTCATTGAAGGCCCGGTTCAGCATCCCAATGATGCCCGGAAAATCTGCGCCTCCGTAAAGCAACAATGACTGCTGTTTGGATGCCAGCTTCTCGAACGGCTTGCTGATGTCGATCTTCAAGCGCTTCGCGGCTGCCGTCACGGCCTGCTGCATCATCGACGAACTGCCGCCCGGCCCCAGCCCGCCGTCAAACAGCGGCCGCGACCCGTCCACAATCACCTTGTCCACATCGAATGCCCAGGCCGAGCCCAACCCATTGCAAGTCTCACAGGCGCCGTAAGGACTATTGAACGAAAACGACCTCGGTTCCAGTTCGGGTACGCTTTCGCCGCAGTCCGGGCACGCCAGTTTCTGCGAGTACAGCTTTTCCGGCCCGTTCACCACCGCCACAGTCACTAGGCCCCCTGCCAGCCTCGCCGCCGTCTCCACTGAGGCCTCCACCCGCCGTTCCATCCCCGGTTTCATCAGCAGCCGGTCCACCACGACTTCAATCGTGTGGTTGCGCCGCTTGTCCAGCAAAATCTCCTCGTCCAGTCCCCTGAGCGCCCCGTCCACCCTGGCGCGCAAAAACCCGGCTCGCGCGTACTTCTCCAGGTCCTTCTTGTACTCTCCCTTGCGCCCTCGCACCACCGGCGCCAGGATCATCACCCTTTCGTCCATCCCCAGCGCCAGCACCTGCTCCACGATCTGCTGCGTCGACTGGCGTGTAATCGGTGTCCCGCAGTTCGGACAATGCGGCTCACCAATTGAGGACCACAACAGCCGGAGGTAGTCGTAGATCTCCGTAATGGTTCCTACCGTGGACCGTGGACTCCGGCTCGTCGTCTTCTGCTCGATCGAGATCGCCGGGCTCAATCCGTCGATCGAATCCACTTCGGGCCGCTCCATCTGGTCCAGAAACTGCCTCGCATACGGCGACAGCGTCTCCACATACCGCCGCTGCCCCTCGGCGTAGATCGTGTCGAATGCTAGCGACGACTTGCCTGAACCGCTCAACCCCGTAATCACTGTCAGCGTGTTACGCGGGATCTCCACGCTGACGTTCTTCAGATTGTGCATCCGCGCCCCGTGCACGGTGATGCTCTTAAGCATTGCCTCCGCCCGCTGGTCCCCCCGCCTTCGCAGCCTCCCATCTCCGCTTGGCCCACTCCAGGATTCCTTTGGCCCACTTGAAGTGCTTGGCCAGCAGGATCAAACCCGGGAATCCGAACATCCACCCCTGCAAAACGGGGATCAAGCCGCCGATCAGCCCGATGATGACAAGGATGATCCCTAACGTGATTTCAGCTACTTTGCGCAAAGGGGAAGCCTTCAGTTTACCATCCGGCCCGCCGGCGCCCGGTAGCTTGGTTTCTTCCCTGCTTTCAGTCACTTCCTCTGAGATGCGTCAGGACTCGGTCAAGTTCCCTGAGGCTTGACCCCGCGGGACGTGCACCGCGCACTCAGCCCCCCAAATGTCTTTGAAACGCAGTATTCAACCTTCAAGACAGGTCGAAGGGCATTCCAAACTTCGCCACGCCTGACGTTGGCTCCGTCCCCGTTTGCACTCATCAGGAAGGCGGTCAACCTTCCCCGGAATCTTCTCGGGGAAGGGGGCAAGCGCCCCCTTTCGGTTTCCGCACCCGTCCAAACTACAACGCCGCCAGCACTTCCTTCAGCAGGTAACGCGCTCCCTCCACGCCATCCCAAGGGCCGGCTTCATATTCGAGCGCGATGATGCCCTTGTATCCTCCCGCCGTGAGAATCCGGGTGCACTTCTGGACGTCAACTTCCTTCCAGCGGTCCCAGTACTTGGCGTGGACCGTATGGTGGGTGTAGGGAAGCAACGCCTTCAGCCCGTGGTAGAGCATATACTCGTGCTCCCAGTTGCAGTAATCCGGGGAGGCCTCGCAATATGGGTGGTTCACCTCGTCGAGGATGATCCGCACATTCATCGGGTTGGCGCTCAGGCCCCAGTGGTTTTCGATGGTGACGATAACGCCTACCTTCGCACCGTAATCCGCCATCTCCTTAAAGGATTCGATGGCGTTGTTGAGATACTTCACAATCTCGTCGTTGCGCGGATAGTCCCTGGTCGCGGTCGCCTCAGGCACGATTCTCGGACCGCCGGTATTCACACGCATCGTCTTTGCCCCGATCTGTGCGCTGCCATCCAGCCACCTCTTTGCGACCTCAATCCCCGCCCGGCGCTTCTCTGGATCCAGGTCGCAGATATCACGCGGAGCATTGTTGGAGACGTGATGGCACTTCACGCCAGTCTTCGCGATGTTCGCGGCAAGCTTGTCGAGCCACTTCTTTGCCGATGGCGATGAAGGATCGAACTCGTAGGCGGTCCGCGTGTTGCCGCCAAACGTCATGGTCGATTTCGCGAACATCGAATCGTCGGTCACATCGCCGAACAGAGACGACCACAAGTCCATGTGCGTCAATCCGGGGAAGGTGTCGCGCGTGAACTGAGGGAAATCCAGCATCGTGATCTCGCCGTACTTTTTCTTCAACTCAACTGTTCGGGGATTGGGCTCCCTGCCCGCTCCCATCGAGCGGCTCTTGAAGAGCATCCGGACGGGCCACGTATTCGAAGCGATCCGGGCCAGTTTATCGGCCTCGGTTAACGGACGCGCCTCGGCCGGGGCGGAGGCCGTCACCGTGGCCGCTGCTGCCGCCGGGGCTGCCGCCGCTGCCTTCAGGAAGTCGCGGCGCCGCGCGGACGCGGTCTGATTCTGATTGTTCATGGGGCTCCCTTCTGCCTGCTGCAGAATATAACAGGCGGTTTCCGTAGCTCCAAGGTTGCACCAGGGCCTGTTTCGGAAGCCATATATTTCCTGCCGCCGAAAGCCGCAACCACACCATTCAAGACAGCCAGGGCCGCTGCGCCAAACGATAGCCCGCGCTTGCCCGGCCGTCGCCTTCTCTACAGCGGCCCTGCCACCTTAAACGTAGGCGGCGTCTACTTCTGCGACGCTTCAAGCGCTTGATCGAGATCCCAGAGAATGTCTTCGATATCCTCCAGGCCGATCGAAAGCCGGATCATGTCCGGAGTCACGCCGGCTGCCGCCTGTTGCTCCGCTGTCAACTGCTGATGCGTAGTGGACGAAGGATGGATCACGAGCGAGCGCGCGTCGCCGACATTGGCCAGATGCGAGAACACCCTCAGCGAATCCACGAACTTCTTGCCCGCGTCGTAACCGCCCTTGAGTCCAAAACTGAACACCGCGCCCGCGCCCTTCGGCATGTACTTCTTCGCCAGCGCGTGATACGGATTTGCCTCAAGCCCCGGGTACTTCACCCAACTCACCAGCGGGTGGCTCTCCAGATGCCTGGCTACCGCCAGCGCGTTGGAAACATGACGGTCCATCCTCATGCCCAGCGTCTCGATGCCCTGAATGAACTGGAAGGCGTTGAACGGGCTCAGGCACGGTCCCATGTCACGCAACCCCTCCACTCTCGCCCGGATGATGAAGGCGATGGCGCCAAAGGTCTCCGAGAAATTCATCCCGTGATAGGCAGCCGATGGCTGGTTAAGTTGCGGATGCGCGCTCTTTGACCAATCGAACTTGCCGGCGTCGACAATGATGCCGCCGATCGAGGTGCCATGCCCGCCGATGAATTTGGTCAGCGAATGGAGCACAATGTCGGCTCCATGCTCAATCGGGCGGCACAAGTACGGAGAAGCAAAGGTGTTGTCGATCACAAGCGGCAGGTTTGCCTCATGAGCGATCTTGGCCACGGCGGCGATGTCGAGCACGTTTCCGCGCGGATTCGAGATCGTCTCTCCATAGATAGCCTTCGTGTTTTGTTTGATCGCCTTCCGGACGTTCTCGGGCTCGTCGGGTTCCACGAATGTGACATCGTAGCCGAACTTCCTGAAACTGACATCAAACTGCGTGTAAGTGCCGCCGTAGAGCGTGCTCGATGCAACCAGGTGGTCGCCCTGCTCCAGCAGCGAACTGATGGCCAGAAACTGCGCCGCCTGACCCGACGCGACTGCCAGCGCTGCCACTCCGCCTTCAAGCGATGCCACGCGCTGCTCCAGCACGTCGGTGGTCGGATTCATGATGCGCGTGTAGATATTCCCGAACTGCTGCAGCCCGAACAACGCTGCTGCATGGGCCGAGTCGTCGAAGGTGAACGATGTCGTCTGGTAAATCGGAACCGCCCGCGCATGGGTCGACGGGTCGGGATCGTAGCCTGCATGGAGGGCTCGCGTGTTAAAGCCCAGTGGACGTTCGAGATCTTTGAGTTTCGACATATTCCCTAAAGTCTATCGAGTTCACTGAGATTTGTCTAGCCAGTCGAACTAAGTTCGTTTGGTCGAGTCTCGCGCAATCGTACTGCTCGCGCTCAAGTTTATGTAAACATGGTGTCAATGACCGAATCGCCCGGCGGATTCCGGAACGCCCAGCGCGTCCATGGCAGCATCTTCGCCCGGAACGAGAAGCGGCTTCTCGTCTGGCTGGCAGAGCGAACCCCACACTGGGTGAACTCGGACCATCTTACCGGATTGGGCCTCGCCGCCATGGCTCTGGCGGGCGTCACATATTTCTTGTGCCACCGCTCACCGCAATGGCTTTGGGTAGTCAACGTAGCGCTTGTGTTGAATTGGCTCGGCGACAGCCTGGACGGGACTCTGGCTAGGGTTCGCGATGCCCAACGGCCGAGATATGGTTTTTATGTCGATCACGTCGTCGACGCCATCTGCGCCACTCTAATGCTGGTTGGACTGGGCCTGTCCCCCTGGATGTCGTTCCCGGTGGCGGTCGCCCTGTTGATCGCCTATCTGCTTCTGGCGATTGAAAGCTACTTGGCGACCTACACGATTGGCGACTTCCACATCTCGCATTTCGGCTTCGGCCCGACCGAGCTCCGTATCCTCCTCATCGTCGGAAACCTATTCCTTCTGGGGCGCGGCGGCTGGGCGGACATCCTTGGCCACAGGTTTCTCATGTTCGATATCGGCGGCGGGATCGCCGCAGCCGCGATGGGCCTCACGTTTCTGATCGCCGCTTGCAGGAACACTCTCCGCCTTTACCGCGAGGAGACCCGCCGTTGAAAAACCCGGTCGCGCTCTGGACCCGGTTCATTCGCTTCAACGCCGTGGGGGCCATTGGAATCGGCGTTCAGTTGGGGGTCCTCGTCTTGCTCAAAAGCGGCCTCGGTATGGACTATATGTGGGCCACGGCGTTGGCCGTGGAAGCGGCGGTACTACACAATTTCTGCTGGCACGTGAAATGGACCTGGCGTGACCGGACTCTGAGTGCGGCCCCGCGTTCACTGCTCATCCAATTGTGGAAGTTCCACCTAGGCAACGGCGCGGTTTCACTTCTCGTGAATCTGGCGCTCATGCGCTGGCTTGTCGGCTCATTCGAAATGAACTACCTGGTGGCGAACATCCTTGCCATCGCAGCCGGCGGCGTGGCCAATTACCTTGTCAGCGACCGGCTCGTCTTCCTCTCGCGGCGGGCTTCCTGAACGGCAAAAGGACGCCGTCCGGAGAACAGCGCTCTACATGACCAAACGGCCGTAGATTTACTTCTTGCCCTTGAAGGGAGCGCACTTGACCCAGGCGCGCTTTTTGTTCGACTCGATGACGGCCTCAAGCAACTGCATGCCGCGCAGGCCGTCGGCGAAAGTGGGGTATTCCACCGGCAGCGACGGATCGGCCACGCGCGCCCAGAACCGCTTGAACAGCATCTTGTGGGCGTCCGGGTAACCTTCAGCGTGACCGCCGGGGTAATCAGCGTAAGAGGCTGCTTGCGGTTTCAGCATGGACGGATCTTTCAGGATCAGTTTGTTTGGTTCATTCCGGTTGCCGATCCAGATCTCGTTCGGATTCTCCTGGTTCCAGGCCACCGCGCATTTGGAGCCGCAAACCATGAACTCGAAACGGTTCTTGCAGCCCGCGGCCACCTGGCTAACGGTGAATGCGCCGCGGCAGTTTTTGCCCAAGTGCAGCATGCACATGCCGAAGTCCTCGGTATCGATCTTGACCTCGTTGTAGTCCTCAGGCTGAAGCGTCTTGCCGGCGAAGGTCTCGATGGCGACCTTCGGCTGCTTCCGGGTCTTGTGGATAATGGCCAAGTCAGCGCAAAGCTCGGTAATGGCGAGGCCCGTGACGTGCTGGATCATGTCCATCCAGTGAGAACCAATATCGCCCATCACGCGCAGCGGGCCGTTGGCCTTGCGCTGGATGCGCCAGTTGAAGTCGGTGTCGTAGAGCAGCCAGTCCTGGGAGTAGGTGCCCTGGACAGTCAGGATTTCACCAAGTTCGCCGGCCTCGATCATACGGCGAATCTGCTGGACCATGGGGTAGTAACGCAAGTTGTGATTGGTGGCGTTGACCAGTTTCTTCTTGGCCGCCAGATCTACCATCTGTTGGGCTTCGGCGGACGACATCGCCAAAGGCTTTTCGCAAAGGACGTGTTTTCCGGCCTTCATGGCGTCCATTGCGATGGGGAAGTGTGTGGCGTTCGGGGTGCAGATGTGCACGCCGTCGATTTCGGGGTCGGCCAGGATCGCCTTGTAATTGGGAGCCGCGACGGGGATACCCTGTGCGGCGGCGAACCCTTGCGCCTCCTCGGGAGAGATGCCGGCGACGGCGGCGACTTCCACCGTGCCAAGGCGGCGCAGGGCCTCCACATGGGTCTTGCCCATAAAACCCGCGCCGATGACTGCTGCTTTCATTTTCCGCATAAAGTTAGAATCCTGTGGTGCCGATAGCTGATTCGAAAGGGTCGAAAACCCTTTCCACTCTATCGCAAGAAGTGTCGCGGCAGAAAGCGGCGGAGAGCACAAGCGGATGAAAGTGAGAGTCAGATACAGGCGGTGGGATGCGGACGAGTTCACGCAAGGCGCCGTGGCCCGCAAGTTGGCCTCCGGAGAACGGCGGGATGCCGCTCGATGGGACCATCCCCCCCGTTATGAAGTCGCGCCGCGTGTCCGGAACGAACGAACCGATAAGGTTGTGCCAATCCGCGAGCAGCCCGTAACAGAGGTTGCGGAAATCCGCCCGATCCGGCCGGCTCCACCGCCTGGGCGCGGCGAGGACAAACTGAGCCCGGCCGAACTGGTTCAGGGACTCACGCACATCCTGAATCCTGCTTCGGCCTTCTTCCTTGCACTGGCGTTGTGGCGTCTCGGCGCCGATTTGGGTCTGACCAGCGAATTTGCCCTCACCGAAGGGCCATTGTCCCACTGGCAGGTGTGGGTGGCCGCCGCCGGAGGTTTGCAGGCGCTTCGCTTTGCGCTGCGCAAACGGTTCGCCCCGGACTCTGATTCAACCGGCCCAACTCACTGAGTGGGCCGCGGCCGCTTGTCAAACGAACTGATGACAGAGCCGGCGGACACGACAACCAGGCAGCCCAAGACGTTGAACCATAGGTAGAAAATGTCGGTTCGGAGCCACATATAAAAAATTGCAGCCTCTCCTGCCAGCACGCCCCAAAACGCTCCACGTGCCGTCGCTCTCGGCACAAAAAACGCCAGGATGAAGACACCGATCAGCCCGCCGTAGAAAAGCGACCCGACCTTGTTGACTACCTCGATCAGCGATCCGAGATTCGCAGCATACTGCGCTGTCACCACGGCATAGCAGCCCCAAAACGCCGTTGCCCAGCGCGCCGCACCCAAATAATGGCGGTCTGCCCGGTCCTTCCGCAAGTATCGTTTATAAACATCCACCACCGAAACGGTGGCCAGCGAGTTGATCTCGGCCGAAATTGTAGACATCGCCGCGGCGAAGATCGCCGCCATGATCAGCCCAACGATTCCAACGGGCATATACCGGGTGACAAAGCTTAGGAAGATGTAATTCGTGTCCGCGCCTGCCTTGACTCCGGCGAGGGCCGCCGCCCGTTGCCTGGCGTCGTCGAATCGGCGCTGCGTTGCTTTGAACTCTCCAGCCGCCGCTGGCAACCTTGCCGCCGCGTCCTTGCGCGCCAGCCAAGCGGCGTCGTAGTCTGCTTTAGCTTGGGCATAGCCGGCCGAGTTCTCGATTCGTTTGGCCACACCGGGGTTAAATGTCACCGGTGGCTGTGTGAAGGTGAAGAAAACAAACACCATCGCTCCGGTGAACAGGATGGTGAACTGCATCGGGATCTTGGCGATGGCGTTGAAAAGCAGGCTCAGCTTGGCTTGGGCGATGGATTTCCCAGTCAGATACCGTTGCACCTGGCTCTGGTCACAGCCGAAGTAGGCCAGCGACAGGAACAGGCCCCCGATCAATCCGCTCAGAATGTTGTAGCTATTGTTCCAGTCCACCGTCCAGACGGCCGGGTTCAAACGCCCTGCCGCCCCGGCCACGTTCATCGCCTCGCCCAGGCTGACCGGTGACATCCAAATCGCGCAAAACAAAGCGGCAAGGAGTCCGGCCGTCATGACGAGCATCTGGACAAAATCGGTCCAGGTCACCGTGGCGATACCGCCAGCCACCGTGTAGCCGACCACGGTAATCCCCATCAAGAGCGTAGTGATCTCGGCTGGCCAGCCCAAGATGACTGTCAGCACCAGCGCCGGCGCTGACAATGCCACCCCCACGCCTAGTCCTCTCTGGATGAGGAAGATCAGAGACACCAGCGCCCGGACCCGCGCGTCGAAGCGCCTTTCCAGGTACTCGTAAGCCGTGTAGACGCCGCTTTCATGGAATCGTGGCGCAATCCAGGCGGCGATGATCACCATGGCCAGCGGCAGGCCCAGGTACATCTGGACGAACCGCATACCGTCTGCGTAGGCCTGGCCGGTAGTCGAGATGAAAGTGATGGCGCTGGCCTGCGTCGCCATGATCGACAGCGCCATGGCATACCACGGCATCGTCCGGCCAGCCAGCAGGTACTTGCTCGTGGTATTGCTGTCGCGGCCCTTGTACAGTCCGTAGGCGACGATGCCCACCAGCGATGCCAGCAGGACGGCCCAGTCGCCGGTCCTCACTGGTTCCACCTCGACGTGAAGGCTGTGAAAAGAGCAATCAGGAGGACGAGATACAGGATGACAGCGCCGTACATGCGCCGCCAACTGCCCAGAGGTGGCCGCTCATCGCTCATCGCGTCTCCCTCATTGCGCCTTGCCAGCGCTGATCAGGTTGGCAAACAATTTGTAGGCGCCTGGCACGCCCGCAGGCAATTGCCGGAAAAACGACAGGCCGGTCATCACGTAGGCCCCCTTGCCCACGCGCGCCGTCAGCAGCGACCCGCGCGACGGCGTCTCGCCCGGATCACCCATTTCGATCGGCGTTTCGTAGCGCTCGTCCCATTTCGAGGCGAAGTACAGGCCGCGTTCCTGGATCCATCCCGCCCAATCGTCATCAATGATCTTGTTAGGAACGTTCAACAGGGCGTGGCCAGGCAGCAGCGCCTTCACCGGCGCTTCTTCCACAGTCACCCGGTCGCGGCCGAGTTGGACTGGATACGGGCCCAGACTGTTCAATGTCCCGGCCTCGTTGGACCAGAACTGCCCGTCCATGACGTTGTACTGGACGACAACCGTGCCGCCCTGCCGCGCGTACTCCCACAGCCGCCCCGCAGCCCTCCGCAGGTCCTCGCGCACATTGAAGGCTCTTACGCCGGTGACGATCGCGTCGAATCTCGAGAGGTCGCCCTTTTCCAGCGCGTTCTGGTCGAGTAAGGTCACTTCGCAGCCGAGTTGCTCCAGCGCCGGCGGAACTTCGTCGCCCGCACCCATGACATAGCCGATGCGCTCCGACAAAACTCTGATGTCCTGCCGGATTACCTTCGCCTCGGCCGGAACGAGGACGGTCCGCGGCGTGATGTGTTCATACGCCAGCCGGACCAGCCCGGATACCGATTTGTCTCCGCCGGTACTCGCCACGGCGCGCAATACGCCCGTGCTTGCGCCCGCCGGAGGAGTCACGTTGAACCGCGCCACTGCACTGCCAGTTGCGGGAATCTTGAAGCTGGCCGATTCCGGAGCGGCCGCCCAACCGGACGGCAGTTCCAGCTTCACTGTGCCTTGACCGCTCCCGGTGAGTTCGACCGGAATTTCCTTCGGTTTGGAACTGGGAAACACCAACGCGCCGCTAATGAGTTCCACTGCCACGGCAGGCAGGACTTCGAGCGGCGCTCGCAGTTCCCCTTTCGACCGGTCGACCCAAACGTGCTCCACCGGCCGGACGAGTTCGATTTCAACGCCCTCGACGACAAACCTGCCCCGCGCTTCGATCGCCGGCGGATTGGCGGCCTCTCCAAGGAGGCCATGGCCGGCGACGCTGAACAGCCCTTTGCCCGGCGGCGTGCGCAGCCAATAGGGTTGTGTGGTTTCCGGCGGAGCCTGGACGGGGATCCGGCTGGTCCAAGCCTGGTTCGGCGGCAAGGCGCCTCCCGGCACTTGCTTCGTTCCCACGGAGATTCCTGCAAGTTCCGCCTTCACTGAGGCTCGCGCGATGGCCGTGACTTGAATTTCGACCATGCCGGACTGGGTGGTTTGGCCCGTGGCTGTAGCAGCATCGAAGTAGATTGCCGCCGCCGCCGCGATGGCTTCGTCCATTTCGCCGATCCGCTGCTTCGCCTCTGCCGCGGAGAGTCCTGTCAACCCCCGGCGCGCTTTCAGCAGGCCCGGAAGGGTCCTCTCGGGCGCCTTGGGATCGAATGCGGCCAGGGCCTCGTCCAGCGCCGAAGCGACGGCCGCGCCGCCTTCGAATCGCACCCAGGTAGTGTCGACTCCGTCCAGGAAATCGGTCTTCGCCGGGTCGCCATCCACGGTGAACAGCCAGTTCACCTGCGAGCCCCGGCGCGGGCCGCTGCCAAAACCTTGGCTTCGATGCTGGCTGCGGCTGAGGCTGGCCAGTTCGCCGTAGGACATCCCGAGGAGCGGGTCGTATGCGCCCAACTCAAGCGGGATGCCCTGGGGCGTCTTGGCCATTTCCTGCTCCTGGGCGCGGTTGAAACTGAAGCCGTTCCACATCGTTCGCTTGACGCGCCAGGTCTTGACGTATTTCAACTGCTCGGGGAATCGTGCCGGATCGGCGGCAGCCTGCACGGCATCCTTGCCCAGCATGGCCGAAGCCTGGTGGTGGCCATGACCGTCGCGCGGCGTTCCGGAAAAACGGAGGATGACCACGTCCGGACGGAACTTGCGGATGACCCAGACGATGTCGCCCAGGACCTCCTCCTTGCCCCAGATGCGCATCGTCTCCTCGGCTGTCTTCGAGAAGCCAAAGTCGATGGCGCGCGTGAAGTACTGCTGCGCGCCGTCAAGGCGGCGGGCCGACAGAAGTTCCTCGGTTCTGATAACGCCCAGCATCAGCCCCTGTTCACTGCCGATGAGGTTCTGGCCGCCTTCGCCGCGCGTCAGGCTGAGGTAAGCGGTCTGAAGTTTACGGCCGCGGGCGCAGTAGGCCAGAAGCGCCGTGTTTTCGTCATCCGGATGGGCGGCGATCATCAGGACACGGCCGGTGTTGCGCAGTTTTTCTATCCGTTCCAGGACGGTGAACGAGACGGTGGCGCACTGCCCCGGCAGGGTGAGGACGGCAAGTAACAGGAGCAGTGACACGATCCGCTGAGTCGGCATGATGGTGGTTCCGGATGGCCCCGGTTTTCCCAGTGTAGCCGAGCCGTACCGTCCGGGGAGGCTAATCAATGCCCATTTGGGAGAGCCTGTACCGGAAGGAGTTCCGTGTCAGACCCAGTAGTCGCGCCGCCTGGCTCTTGTTGCCATTGGTCCGGCGCAGCGCCTCGCGGATCAGGTCTTGTTCGTGCTGATCGAGTGTGACGCCCTCCGGAAGGAAGCCGTTGCTGGTCTGCATGGTGCTGCGCGGCGCCGCGTCAAAGCGGATGTCTTCGGCCGTCAGGGCCGGGCCGCTCGACAACAGCAGGCTCCGTTCGAGAACGTTTTCCAGTTCCCTGACGTTGCCGGGCCAATGGTAGTTCATGAGGGCGTCACGGGCGGCGGCGGAAAGTTCGGGCGCGGGCCGGCCGTTCTGCGAAGCCAAGCGCGACAGGAAGTGGGACGCCAAGGCGGGAATGTCCTCGCGACGCTCACGCAGCGGGGGGATTGTCAGGGGAAAGACGTTCAACCGGTAGTACAGGTCCTCGCGGAACTCACCGTCCTCGATTGCCTGACGAAGATCGACATTTGTCGCGGCGATAACACGGACGTCGATGCTAATGGTCTTGTTCGAGCCGAGGCGTTCAAGTTCACGCTCCTGAAGGACACGGAGCAATTTCACCTGGATCGCCAGCGGGACGTCGCCGATCTCGTCGAGAAAAACCGTTCCGCTCTCGGCCTGTTCAAACTTCCCTGGTCTCGACGAAGTGGCGCCGGTGAAGGCGCCCTTCTCGTAGCCAAACAGTTCGCTTTCCATGAGCGACTCCGGGATGGCTGTGCAGTTGATCTTGACGAACGGCTTGGAGGCTCTGGGCGAATGGTGGTGGATAGCGCGCGCGATCAGGTCCTTGCCGACGCCCGATTCGCCGCAGAGCAGGACTGTCGTCCTCGCCGGCGCCACTTTGGCCACTGCTCCGAGGATTTCCTGCATCTTCGGACCCTGGCCCACGATATTGGCAAAAGAGAGTTTCTTTCCCAACTCGACCTTGAGTTGCAGGTTTTCCTGCCGCAGTTGGCGGACTTCAAGCGCCTTGCGCACGACGGCGGATAGGTGTTCCAAAGAAAAGGGTTTAGGCAGGAAATCGACCGCGCCACGCTTCATCGCCTCGACCGCGGTCTCCACGCTTGAAAACGCTGTCATCACGATGACAGGCGCGTCAGTGTTCTGGCGCAGGGCGTCCATGAGGGACAGCCCGTCGATTCCGGGCAGCCTGAGATCGGTCACCACGAGCGCGATACCATCAGTCCGCCTCAACGCCTCCTCGGCAGAACCGGCTGCGGCAACCTCGTAGCCTTCACTAATCAAGTGCAACTCGAGGACGCGCCGTAGCTTTTCCTCGTCTTCGACGATGAGAACCCGCACCGGTGTCGCCATTTTCTTTCCCATTTTCGCTCTGATGGGGCAGACGTGGGAACCAGCGGTTTGCGTTGCGGGTCTTGCTTGCTCAGGCGGGAACTATGCGGCCGTGTTGGACTGGACTGCTTCAGGATCAGGAAACCAGCAATAGCCAAGACGAACAATTGTCTTGATGGACTGGGCTTCCCCGCCCAGCTTTCGCCGCAGCCTCTGAACGTGCACATCCACGGTGCGGGTCCGGGCGCCGTCGGCGTAGTTCCACACGGTTCTCAAAAGTGTCTCTCTACTGATACAACGGCCCGGATTCTGCTTGAGGAGCGCTAACAACTCTCGCTCCTTCCTCGTTAGCCGTGGCGCCGAGTGCTTTGTCACTTGCTTGATGGCAGCGAGCATCGTTAGTCGCGTCCTCCTCTCAAGAGACATAGACGGTCTGCGACGAAAAGTGTTCGGCTGAAGTGACACCGGAACGGCGAATTTCCTCCCGGAGACGTAGATGTTTACATTCCTTAAGGTGCGCCGCACGGCAGCGTCACTGTAAACGCCGCTCCGCGGCCGGGTTCCGAATCGACTCGAATCGACCCGCCATGCTCTCCAACGATCCGGGCCGAGATCGCCAGGCCCAAACCAACGCCGGATGGTTTAGTCGTGAAAAATGGGTTGAATATCTGTTCACGATGTTCGGTGGCCACGCCCTGACCCCGGTCCAGGACGGTGATCTCAACAGCTCCTGCGGCTTGGCGCGTTTTCACCGTTACCGTGGCATCCGGCGGCGAAGCATCAAGCGCGTTAAGTATGAGGTTCACCAGAACCCGTTCGAGAAGATCCGGATCGGCGTTGATCAGCATGATGGTTGGGTCCAGGTTCTTGTGAATTCGCTCGGCGCGGCGGCCGTCCTCCCTACCCAAGGCTTCAACCGCGCGATCGACCATGGCGTTGACGTCGGAACGGGCTCTCTTCAGGCTGAGTGGCCGGGCGAAATCGAGAAAGCGTGTCACCAGTAAGTTGGCGCGCTCCACCTCGGCGGTGATGTAGCAAGTCAACTCGTGGGCGATTTCGTCGCCGGCGGAAGTCCGCTTGCCGAGCATCTCTGCCGAAGCGCGAATGGTGCCGAGCGGATTGCGCAGTTCGTGCGCCAGGCCAGCGGTCAACTGGCCGAGTGCGGCCAGACGCTCGGTTCGCCGGACAGTCTCCTCCGCCTCGCCCAAGCGGCGATTGGCGTTGGCCAGCTCATCGGCCGTACGCTGCGCGCGCTGTGCCTGCTCACGGCTTTCCCTGGCCATCTGATAGGTGAGAAAAGCGACCAGGGGCAGAAACAGCACCCGCAGCGCGACCTCCCGCACTGTGTCAGGCAGCAACGGGAATCCGAAGCGTGCGGCGATCGGAACGAAGACGAGGTAAGTGGCAGCGGCCAGTATGGTGACCAGGGCGGTTCCCCGGCCACTGAGCGTGGTGGCGGCTGAGACGACCGGAAGCAGGAGAATCGGATAGTAGTTTGAGAGAATCCCCCCAGTGACGCCAATTAGCAGGAAGCCGAGGCCCAGTTTCAACGCCAGCATGGAGTTGCGGGCCGCCGGCGTCTCGATGGCGACGAGCCGCGGCGCGGCCACCTGGACCACGGCCAGACCCGCCAGGATCAAAATCTCCTCGGTTGTGCGCTGCGGACTGACTAACGCGAGCGCCGAAAAAAGCAGAAGCCAGGCCAGATCCTGACCTCCCAGCCGGGGGTGGGCGCTTGGGTTCCATTCTATCCGCACGCTGCCATCTTACCCCCCGCGCTGTGCCACAATATAAGCGACCACGAGCTTTTCCCCATGAATCCGTTGGAAACTCCCGAGACCCCCCAGGCCTCCCCCGTGCCCTCTGAAGAGAACGCCGCCATAGTCGAGCAGCACGCTGAGTTGCTGGCTGAGGCTGCGGCCGAGCCCGAACCGCAAGCTGCGATTGAGTCCCCTACGCCGGATGGTCCAGCCGTTCCCGCGGCGGAGGACGATGCGGCCGAGGCAGTTGATGCTTCGTTTGGCGATGTCCTGAGGGAGTTTGAAGCCGAACATGCCGCCGGACCAGATGCGATCCTGGAAGGAACGATCGTTTCGGTTACCCCCGAAGCTGTCGTTATTGATGTCGGGCGCAAGATGGAGGGTATCATCCGCCCCGACGCCGCCGGCTTGCCTCAGACCCTGGTCCCTGGCGCGACGATCCACGTCAGCATCACCGGCCGGACTGACGACGGTTATTACACGCTGTCCACCATCCGCGTCGAGCAACCGAAAGACTTCACGGCGCTCCAGACTGCCTTCGAAGAGAAACACGTGATTTCGGGCACGGTGACGGAATTGGTGAAGGGTGGGCTGCGAGTGGATGTCGGTGTTCCGGCTTTCCTGCCTGCGTCGCGCAGTGGCATTCGCGAAATGAGCGAGATGTCAACGCTGATCGGGCAGACGATCGAGTGCCGGATCACCAAGCTGGATGTCTCCAATCCGGACCGTCCGGACGTCGTCATCGACCGGCGAAGTGTCATCGAAGAACAGGCCAATGCCGCCAAGGCGGAGGCGTTCGCCGCATTTCAGGAAGGAATGATCACGCAGGGCCGGGTCCGTTCGCTCACAGATTTTGGCGCGTTCGTTGAGCTTGCGCCTGGCATCGATGGCCTGCTCCATGTCACTGACATCTCCTGGAACCGGGTGGACAAGCCAGCCAGCGTGCTTACTGTGGGCCAGACCGTCGAAGTCAAGATTCTGAAGCTAAACAAGCAAACGCGGAAGATTGGCCTGGGCATGAAGCAACTCACCCCGGACCCCTGGACCGTCGCGGTTGAATCGTTCAAGCCGGGCGACCGTCTCACGGGCAAGGTGGTTCGTTTGGCTGATTTCGGGGCTTTTGTGGAACTGCTTCCCGGCGTGGACGGCCTGATCCATCTTTCGGAAATGTCCTGGACCAAGCGCGTTCACAAGCCCAGCGAAGTTCTTCAGGTGGGCGAACAGGTAGATGTCGTCGTGCTTGACATCAAGCATTCGGACAAGCGGATCTCGCTTGGTCTGAAGCAGGCGCTCGGTAATCCCTGGGACGAGGCCGAAAAGAAGTTCCCCGTGGGCGCGACCGTGGAAGGTCCGGTGACCAATCTGGCGGCTTTTGGTGCATTTGTCGATCTCGGCAATGGCATAGAGGGGATGATCCACATTGGCGACATTACGCGGGAGAAGCGCCTCCAGCATCCCAAGGAGATGCTCTCCCCGGGCCAGGTGGTGAAGGCGGCGATTGTGGAAGTGGACAAGGGGAAAAAGCGCATCCGGCTGTCGATGAAGCAACTCGAACCGACGTCGGCGGACATCTTCATATCCGAACACGCCGTGGGCGACCTGCTCTCGGGGCGCGTGGTTGAAGTGCACGGTTCGACGGCCAAGATCGAAATTAGCGAAGGCGTCCATGCCCGATGCAAGATGAAGGAAGAGTCGCCGGCCAAACAACAGGCCGCCGCCGCCGCCGATGTAGGCGATCTTGCAGCGATGCTGGCCTCGCGCTGGAAAAGCGGTCCCTCTTCAACATCAACCTCCAAGGAAGGTGTGCGTCCGAACCAGATCAGGCGGTTCAAGATTACCGCGATGGACACCGAAGCGCGCAAGATCGACGTCGAATTGGCCGATTAGGGCATCGAGGGAAACGGAAATACGAAAGCCGGGCCGCGGGCGTTCTAATAGGGGGGTGGATGCCATCTTCGTCTACGGAACGCTCATGCGAGGGCAGCACCATCACGGCATGCTCGCGTCCGCCGAACCCCGGCGTATCCTGCCCGCCAAAGCGCTCGGTTATTTGATCCGCGTTGGCTCATACGCCGCGATGGTTGACGGCGATGGCATTGTGCACGGTGAGTACATCGAATTCGATCACGAGGACAAGCTGTTCCCGGGGTTGGACGCGTTCGAGGGAGAGGAATACGGCCGCGAGCGGATCATGGTTGAAGTGGACGGGGAGGGTATCAAGCCCGCCTGGGCCTACCGCTGGCAAGGAACGCTTCAGGATGGTCCGCTCATCGAATCTGGCGACTGGAGAAAGTATCAAGAACGCTAATACTGCCCCGGCGCGCCCGGCATTTTCGATAGACTGGTCATCAAGATGCTTCGCCGTCGATTCGTTCAACTCCCCGCCGTGTCTGGCCTTTTGACAATGAACGCGCAACCTGCCTCTTCGGGCTCCGACAACCCCTTCTTCCGCGAGTGGACCGGTCCCTTCGGGATGCCTCCGTTTGCCGAGATCCGGAACGAGCATTTCCTGCCCGCGTTGGAGCGAGGAATAGCCGAAGCTCGCAAGGAAGTGCTGGCCATCGCCGAAAGCACTGAGCCGCCGACATTTGCGAACACGATCGAAGCCCTCGACAATACCGGCGAGCTGCTGGACAAGGTGCAGGGTGTATTCAGCAACTTGGCCGGTGCGGAGACCAACGACACCATCGAGGCGATTTCGCGGAAAGTAGCTCCGATGATGGCTGCCCTGAGGGATGACCGCCTGTTGAATCCGAAGCTGTTTGCGCGAGTGAAGGCGGTTTGGGAGAAGCGGAATTCAGCGGGGCTGGACGCCGAGCAGATCCGTCTCACCGATGAGACCTACAAAGAGTTTGTCCGGGGCGGGGCGAATCTGGACGACAAGGGCAAGGAACGGCTGCGTTCAATTAACAGCGAGTTGTCGACCTTGTCGGTCCGATTCAGTCAGAACCTTTTGAAAGAGACGAATGCCTACAAGCTGGTCATTGATAAAAAGGAAGATCTCTCCGGGTTGCCCGATGGCGTCGTTGCCGCCGCCGCGGACGCAGCCAAGAGGGCGAATCTGCCGGGCAAGTGGGTTTTTACGCTCCACGCTCCCAGCATCTGGCCATTCCTGACGTACGCGGACAATCGCGAGCTGCGCCGCCAGATCCTGACCGCCTACACGTTGCGCTGCAATAACAACAACGAGCAGGACAATAAGCAGGTGCTTTATCGTATTGCGTCGCTGCGGGCGGAGAAGTCGCGCCTGCTCGGCTACCAGACGTTCGCTCACTTGACGCTGGAAGAACGGATGGCGAAGGAGCCGGCGAAAGTCTACGATTTGCTGAACCAGCTCTGGAAGCCGGCGTTGAAGCTGACGGCCAAGGAAAAGGCGGACATGCAGGCGCTGATCGACGCTTCGGGCGGCAAGTTCAAGCTCGAAGCCTGGGATTGGCGCTATTACGCCGAGAAAGTGAAGGCGTCGCGCTACGCGCTAAACGAGGACGAGGTCCGCGAGTACTTGAGCCTTGACAACGTCCTGCAGGGCGCCTACATGGTCGCCAACAAGTTGTATGGCCTTAAAGTGACCGAACGGACCGATCTGCCCAAGTACCACCCGGAAGTCAGGACCTTTGAGGTCAAGGATGCTGACGGATCGCATCTGGGCATCTTTATGATCGACTATCATCCGCGGCCAGGGAAGCGAGTAGGGGCATGGTCGAGCCGTTATCGAGGACAGCGGATCAAGAACGGAAAGGACATACGGCCAATCGTCGTAAACGTGTGCAACTTCAGCCGCCCGGCGGCAGGCAAGCCGCCGCTGCTGACGATGGAGGAGGTCGAAACGCTTTTCCATGAATTCGGCCATGGACTTCATTCGCTACTGGCGAAGGTCCGGTATCAGGGTCTGAGCGGAACACCGCGAGACTTCGTCGAGTTGCCGTCGCAGATCATGGAGAACTGGGCCACAGAGCCATCAGTGCTATCGACGTTTGCGAAGCACTACCAGACAGGCAAACCAATTCCGCGGGAGCTTCTGGAGAAGATCGACCGGGCTGGTAAGTTCAACCAGGGTTTCGCAACGGTGGAATACCTTGCGGCATCGCTGCTGGATATGGAGTGGCACACCATTACGAGCGAGCCGGCCAAGGACTCCGAAGGCTTCGAGAAAGCCGCTCTGGACAAGATCGGACTGATTCCGGAGATCCCGTCGCGCTATCGCAGCACCTACTTTCAGCACATTTTCGCCAGTGGCTATGCGGCCGGATACTACAGCTACATTTGGAGCGAGGTGCTGGATTCAGACGCATATCAAGCCTTCAAGGAGAAGGGAAACGTCTTTGACCCGAACCTGGCCGGCGCGTTTAGGACCAAGGTGCTCGAACGAGGCGGTTCGGCCGACGCCATGGAGATGTACAAGGACTTTCGGGGCAGGGAGCCATCGGTTGCGCCGCTGATCGAGAAGCGCGGCTTGACGAACTAATGTAACTGGAGCCACCCGCCGGGATCGAACCGGCGACCTGCTGATTACGAAGTACAGGAACCGGTTCCAAACCTTCCAAAAGCTCTATACTGATTGCTCTGTTTTCAACAACTTGGGGAATCTGCTCTCGCTCGGTCAGTAACCTCAAGGCGCCCAATCAGATGGGGTTTTGGCACAGTTTTGGGACAGGCGGATGGGGCCCGTTGCGGTGACAGCTACGTTCGACACCCTCTCCGTCTTCACGCATGACTCCTTTCCTGCCCAGCTGTCCAGGTTCCTGCGGGGAACATGGGCATTCGCTCTCCGATGCCACTTTAGCACTCGCCTTTCGATGTGCAAAGCCAGTGCGCCGGAGAGTTAGTTAGAGCGACCAGCGGCTAACTGATCGAGCGAGCCCTGTTCCCGGAGCGGACGACGCTGTCGCTGTGGCGCATACACAGATTCCCCTGTTCAATCTCGTTTGGTGCCTCAAAGACTGCCAACTACTCTGACCACAGGTGCCTCAGCTCAGCGACTCCAGCCTTCCGACCATGAGTGATCTGCGTGAGATGAAAACGCAGGAGCTTCCTTCCGTTGTCAGACGGTTCGTATGCGGCGGCGACCGTTGTTTCAGAGTCGGCGAACGCTCGGAATCTCCGCTTCTGATTTGCTCGAGCCAGAAGCAAAGTGACGATCTTCTCCATGCCAGAGTGCGCTTGGTCACACGCCCAAAGGCAGGTTCCAGCGGTAGTTGGTTCGTCCGGGCACACTTGAATGATGGCTCGGCTCTCAGAAGCATCGTTATAGAGGGAGAAGCGTTGGCCCGCTACTTCTACAGGTTCCGGCCAG
>JARKOC010000027.1 GCA_029975915.1 Bryobacteraceae bacterium | reverse complement strand
GCTCGTGGGGCTTGACAAGCGCTATCCCGAGATACCCACCATCCCCTCAACATCAGAGGTTCTCATGGCGACACTGGAAAAGGTTCCCCTCACCGATATAACCAATAATCTCCTCAAGGTTTCCGAAGGGGTCGAGAAGATAGTGAACTCGCCGGAACTCGTCGGGAGCGTGCGGAAGCTGGATGCGGACCTGAAAGAGCTGGGTACTCTCATCAGCACCGTAAACGGGGAGATCAAACCGCTCACGGCGAGCCTCAGGGATACCTCCGCCGCTGCCCGCGGCGCCTTCAGCCAGGCGGAAAAAACCCTTGCCTTTAACGACGGCACGCCGGGCAAGGTTGCGGAGAATCTGCAAAAAACCCTTGATGGAATGCGCGACACCCTTGCCTCCTACAAGGTGCTCGCCGAGCGCAATACCAATATCGGTTACGACCTGAGCAAGACGCTCCAGGAGATCGAGGCCGCGTCACGTTCCATCCGTTCGCTCAGCGACTACCTGGAGCGCCATCCGGAAGCGCTTGTGAAAGGGAAACTTCCGGCAAAGGGGGAGTGATATGAGCTTGAAACAATTCATTGTCTTGCTGCTTCTCGGCCTGGTTTCGCAAGCGCTCCTTTCCGGCTGTTTCGGGACAAGCCCCGCTTCGCGGTTCTACACCCTGGCGCCTCTGGACCGGCCCACGTCATCTATCCCCAAAGATTCCAGCCAGTGGGTCTCGGTGGGTCCCGTGGAAATTCCCGGGTATCTGGACCGCCGACAGATTGTAACCCGATCCGGCCGTAACGAGATCATTCTCGCCGAATACGATCGATGGAGCGGAAATCTCGGTGACGAGATCACCGGCTTGCTTGTAGCCGATCTCGCCAAACGTCTCGCGCCGATGCGCTGTGTCGTCCTGCCGTGGCGGTCGGCGCCTGTTGCCGCCTTCAAGACAAACTACCGTCTACCGGTGCGGGTCTCGCGATTCGACGGCTCACCAGGCGAGACCGTCGTCCTGACTGCCACATGGAGCCTGATCAAGCAAGTCGACAACAAGGACGAAATCGTCCTCGTAACGGAATCGACCATAACCGAAGAGGTCGCGGGAAAGGACTACGGGTCCCTGGTGGCGGCCATGGGACGGGCCGTGGAGAGGCTCGGAAAAGAGCTTGCCGACAGCGTGGCCGCGCAGAAGTGAAAGTGTGAGTTTGATATTTTTCAAGCGGCCGCTCCGCGAGCTGAGCCGGCACGGAATGCATGGAGGAAGCACTGAATGGGAGCGGCAATTCAACGGGACAGAAGCGGCATATGGGTAGTGAGAGTTTCCGGAGCTCTGCGCAAAGAAGAACTGGACGCCGTCCAGGCTGCCGGTCTCAATG
>JARKOC010000009.1 GCA_029975915.1 Bryobacteraceae bacterium | reverse complement strand
AGTCTCCGGCAGCCCGCGGCTTACCGTCGGCTGCCGATGTTGACGTACCGGGAGCGGTTGTTTATAGTAAACCCCAGTTCCATATCACCTATGCGAGGCCTTCCATGAAAAGAACCCGCGGCTTTTTTCTCATCGTCTTCTGCCTTCTCATCACCGCCGCATCCGCCGCCGGCGCCGGTCTGGAGGAGAAGGTGAGGGAGCACACCCTGAAGAACGGCATGAAGCTCCTCCTGGTGGAGCGCCATACCTCTCCGACCGTTTCGGCCTGGATCCGCTTCAAGGTAGGGAGCGTGGACGAAAGGAGCGATGAACGGGGTATCGCCCACCTCCTGGAACACATGCTCTTCAAGGGGACGAAAACGCTTGGGACCCGCGACTATGAAAGAGAAAAACCCCTACTGGACGAAATCGAGAAGACGGCCGCCTCCCTCATGGCGGAAAAGCTGAAACGTCGCGAGGCCGATCCCAAGAGGATTGAAGACCTGTCCCGCAGGCTCACCGCCCTGGAAAGCGAGGCCGCCAAATACGCGGTAAAGAACGAGGTCTCCGAGATCTACTCCAGGAACGGCGGTGTCAACTACAACGCCTTTACCGCCAAGGACACCACCGCCTACATGGTCAGCCTCCCGTCCAACAAGCTGGAGCTCTGGGCCGCAATCGAGTCGGACCGGCTGCGCAATGCAGTGCTGCGGGAGTTCTATACCGAACGCAGCGTGGTAATGGAGGAACGGCGCCGCAGCTATGACGCAAGCCCGGACGGCAAGCTGTGGGAGTCGTTCCTGGCAGCCGCCTATGTGGCCCATCCCTTCGGCCAGCCCATCATCGGATGGATGTCGGACATCGAAAACCTGTCACGGACCAAGGCCGAATCGTTCCTTCACCGCTACTATGCCCCGGTCAACGCCATCGTGGCCATCGTGGGCGATATTGACCCGCAAAAGACCATCGCCATGGTGGAGAAGTACGTCGGCACGCTTCCCCCCGGCGTTCCGGTCCCCCCCGTTGCCGTGAACGAACCCCGCCAATTGGGGGAGAGGCGCATCGAGATCGCGGACGACGCCGAACCGCAGCTCGTTATAGGCTTCCACAAGCCGACCCTCCCGGAG
>JARKOC010000533.1 GCA_029975915.1 Bryobacteraceae bacterium | reverse complement strand
GCCCAACGCCTATTTCGACTCGCTCGGGATTCCGAGACTGACTGTTCGTCGGTAGCTCAACCCGCCGAACCGCCCGGTACGGACCCGTACGCCGGGTGGTGTGACAGGGAAAGCTCGTGAGAGCCTACCTATGTCGATTTGTAGAACGGGCAAAGGCGGTTGCCCATCCTCCGCCGGCGCAGCGGATTGACATTGCCTGGGCATTGGTCCCCGGCTACTATTGGCTAGTGAAACTGAGCCCGGAACTCGCCGCCGCCAAACGGGCGGCGGAACGTGAAGTGATCGCCGCGGGCCGTTACCTCGGACGCAGGCAATATCATGTCGCCCTGGCGGGGAATCTGAGCGCGCGGGTCTCCGAAGATCTTCTCGTCTGTACACGCCACGGCGCCGACAAGGAGATGCTCGGTCCCCAGGACCTGGTGTTGTGCGATCTCAACGGGCGTAAACTGGACGGCGAAGGCGAGGCCACCTCCGAACTGAATATGCACCGTGAGGCCTATAGGCTGCGGCCCGATGTGCGCGCGGTGATTCACTCGCACCCGCCGGCCGCAACCGCCTTTGCGGCCACGGGTACACCGCTCGACCAGCTTCAATTGCCGGAGATGATCGTGCTACTGGGCCCCGTCTGCCTGGTCCCCTATGCGACCCCAGGCAGCGAACGGCTGGCGCAGAACCTGTCGCCGCTGCTCGACGGACATGACGCATTCCTGCTGGAAAACCACGGAGCGCTCACCTTGGGCCGCTGCGCCCGGCAGGCCGCGCTGCGCATGGACCTGCTCGAACAGAACGCCCGCATCACTCTCATGGCCAAACAACTGGGGCGGCCCTTCGCGTTGAGCGAAGCCGGCATTCACACGTTACTGTCGTTCCGGACGCCAATGGCGGATTGGGGATGCGACCCGTTTCCAACGCCGGAGGATACGGATTTGGCGGAGTAACCCGGCCGCAGATCGCGGGCGGAACACTCTGTTGCCAAGGCGCGTGGAAAGCCTGCATCCATTACTTCTGCCCGCCTGCTCTCCAGGGCGTGACAACCTCGATCTTCTTCCCCATCCTCTCGAGGTCGGCATCGAGGTCGTAAGGCTTGATTTTTGCGGTCCGGACCATTCGATCGTACATTCCTTTGAATGTCCAGGCATACTCGATCCCGGCGAGTTCCAGGCGCGGGCCGAATTGGTAGAGTACACCAGGCTGGTATTCGAGATCGGGGCGCGACGAGGTCTGAAGCGCTTGGATGACCAGCCGCCCGGACTGCACGTTCAATCCGCCAGGATTGCCGAGGTCACCTAACTGTCTGGTCATCTCCGAGCGGGGGATGACGATTCTGCCGAGTTCGCGGGCTTCGCCGAGGTTGAGCAGTTGATAGTCGGGATTCGACTCCTTCGATGCCCCCCCGAAGTCTTCCGGGTCGAGCGCGATGACGGAGAACGATTTGGAGGGGTTGTGATTTGCGAACAAGTAGAGTTCAGGCTTTGAATCCTGGTCCAGGTCCGTGGCGGCGAGTGCGTTGATGTGGCCGCTGTGCCAGTACTCCCTCAGTACTTTGCCTTCAGGAGATAGCGCGGCGATCAGGCTTGGATAGAATACGCCGTGCGAAGCCACTACAAGCAGAAGAGGCGGTTTGCCCCCGGCGCGCTCCATCGCCCTGACCATCCGCACGAAGAAGGGCGTCGGGAACTGTTCCTCCCGCGTCTCGACGAGCCTGCCCGGTTTATACTTCCAGCGGATCCGCCCGTCTGCCTCGAAGCAATAGATCTCCGAATCGAGGACTTGCTTCGGGTCCGAGGAATATGTAAACAGGACTTCCCGCAATCCATCTCCGTCGATGTCGCCGATCCAGGGCATGGTCTCCGGGAAAGGCGTCCATTCCCCGCCAGGCTTCCATTTGGGCACCACTTGTTTGGAGAACTCATGGCGCCAAATCGGATTGTTATTCGCGTCCATGACGGTGAGCGTGCGGCCGTTGATTTCGTAGGCCGACGGAACAGGATCGAGGCGGCTGAACCAGGGTAGAACCGCGGCGGCGGCAATCAGTGTCCCGGCGGCAAGCCAAACCAGCTTTTTCGGTCGTTGGGGCGTGGAAACCGGTGGGGTTTCGCCGGCAGGCGCCTTGCCATCAGCCGCGCCTTTTGCCCAGGCTTCCAGTTCGTCGAGGTAGGCAAAAACCCGTCCTTTGACGCCCGGCATGCGGTAGACGGGCAGGCTGCGTTCGGTTTCCCAGAGTTGGGCTGTGCGGACGGTGACGCCGAAATGAGCCGCTATCTCTTTCCAAGAAGAGAGAACCTTCCGAGACTGACCTACCTCCGAAGACATGAACAGCTGAAGATGTGAGTATACACAAACGGGTGGAGTGCGATCTTACACCCAAATGGGTGAATAAGAATTTAAGATTCTTAACACTATGGAGTTAGAAAAGAAAAGGCCCGCTTGACGCGGGCCTTCGATTCGGAAGAACCATTGAGAATTAAGTCCAGGACCATCCTTTGCGGATGTAGGGCTTCAGATACTTGTTAGCTTCGTTGTTGTTGGTGAAACGCATCTTGACAGGATCGTATTCGAGCTTGCCTTCGACGCGCAGCGCGATGACGCCGAGAAGCATCCATTCGACAAATGGCGCGGCGACGTTGAAGTTCGAGCAGGCCGGATCGCCACCCTTGCAGGCGCGGATGAAGTCGCGCATATGGCCGGGTGAGCGGGTGAGCAACGGAGGCGGCATCCGGTAGTCCTTCATTTTTTCGACGGGGAGCAAGCGGGTGATCTCGCCGTAGGTGCCGGTCGTGAGGATGCCCTTGTCGCCAAGGAAGACACTGCCGTCCGGGGTGGGGAAGCGGAGTTGATCCTTGGGCGCAGCCTTCATGGCTGCGAACTGTTCCCAGTTGAAGACCCGTCCGGGGGAGCGGAATTCGTAGGCGGGACCAGCCATGCCAAAGCCGCCTGGCGGGCGGCCCTGTCCACGGCCGCCGCCGGGACCGCCCTGGGTGGAGGGCTGCATCAGGGAGGGCGGATCGCCGACCCACTCGCCGTCGGGCACGCCCTGGATCTTGGGATTTTCCTTCAGTCCGTCGTACCAGAAGACCTTGAGGGCGGGCATATTGCCGTAGGGGGCGAAATCGTACCGGGTGACCGAGGCTTTGGGGAACATGAAGGGGCTAGTGCCTTCCTTCTTGATGCACTCGACGCCGACGATCTTGCGGTTGGACAAATGCAGCGCCATGTTCGGAGCGCCGAGGATGTGGCAAGCCATGTCGCCCAGAGCGCCGCAGCCGAAGTCATAGAAGCCGCGCCAATTGAACGGCTGATAGAAGAAGCCGCCCCAGCGGTCGGGCTCGGTTTTACCGCCGGCGGTGAAGGGCCGGTTTTCGGCGACGCCGAGCCAGAGATCCCAATCGAGATACTCAGGTACCGGATCGGGCTTGGGGATTTCGGTGAGACCCTGGGGCCAGAGCGGGCGGTCGCTCCAGGCATGGACTTCAGTGACATTGCCGATCTCGCCGCTCCAGACGATTTCGGCCGCCTGGCGGGTTCCCTCGTTGGAGTAGCCCTGGTTGCCCATTTGGGTGGCGACGCCGTATTTGTTGGCGGCGGCCATCAACTGGCGCGCTTCCCAGACGGTGCGGACTAGGGGTTTCTGGACATAGACGTGCTTCTGACGCTCCATGCACCACATGGCGGCGATGCCGTGCATGTGGTCCGGGGTGGCGACGATGACGGCGTCGATATTCTTGGCTTCCTTGTCCAGCATCTTGCGGAAGTCGCGGTATGTGGTGGCGTTCGGGAAACGCTTATAGGTCGCGGCAGCGCGCCGGTCGTCGACATCGCAGAGGGCGACAATGTTTTCCGTGGGGGCGGCGGCGCTGAGGTTCGCCGCGCCCTGGCCGCCGGAGCCGATGGCCGCAAAGTTCAGTTTTTCGTTGGGCGACTTGTAGCCCAGTGCCTTCAATGAAGGGGCGCTGCCGAAACCGGCGGCCGGAACGGCGCCGGCCAAAAGCGACCCGTAGAAAAAGTGCCGTCTTGTGGATTCAAATGCCAAAGCCAAACCTCCCGCAACTATCGTATGCCCAAACGGTGCCGCGTGTGGCGGGCAGTGCGCACACGCCGAGTTGCAGATAGGAGGCGAGCAAAGACGCAGCCAGGTTACAGCGGACAACGGGATCCGGATTCACGAGACGGAGCAGGCAGACGGCGCCAGCCTGAGGAAGGGCATCGCGCCACGCGCGCGGGCAGGGCGGGGAACCCGGCCCGGGGCGCGTCCAATGGGCCTGAAGAGGTTGGCGAAACGAACTGCCCGGGTGAGGGGTGACTGGTATACAAGAAAAATATTTCCTTTATTTACAATAAGATAAAAGAATTGTGCCAATTGTTGCGCATGGAGTGTAGGAAGTTTGCGCGCAGAGGCCGGACGCAGGCCCGGCGGGAGAAGGGCGCATCATGGATGGGAATTCGACAGAAGAGATGACGGGCGGATCAACAGGTCCAAGGACCGAGGAGGGCAAGGAGCGGTCGTCGAGGAATGCGGTGAAGCATGGATTGACGGCGATGAAGGCCGAAAATGCGGTGGATCCGGAGATGAAGGCGCAGTATGAGTCGATGCGGCGGCGGTATCTGAATGAGTTCAAGCCGGAAGGAGCAATTGAGAACACGCTGATGGATCTGGTGATCCTGGCGGCCTGGCAATTGTACAAGATCCGGGCTCTGGAGATGTTCTCGGAGATCGATTTGGGGGAGATGGGGAGGACAAGACAAAGCCTAAGGCTGGCGCGATACAGGTCGAGCAATGAGCGGCTATTGTTCCGTAGTTTGAATCAGTTACGGCAGATCCAGCAGGAGCGGGCGCAGATGCGGGTGGAGAAGGCCGCCACCATGCCGGAGCGGGTGGCGCCGGGGGTGCGGGTGAGGCCGCTGGCGATGCGGGCGGAGAGGTTGAACAAGCAGCCGAAGACGATGGCCGTGGGGGCGGCGGCAGTGGAACCGAGGGCGCGACTTGTGCGGGGCATCCTGGTGGGCGGGGTTGGCGGAAGACGGGTGGTATGAGGAGGCGGGGCGCAACAGGGGAATAGTACTTCAGGGGAATGGGGGGTATAGCCGCATGCTACGGCCATTCGGCCTGCGCATGAGCCTGCGGCAGCAAGGAAGAAGACCGATTCATTGATGGGTGACGTGGAGTGTGAGCATGGGGGTCTTCATTAGAGTGGGCGAGGGAGGACATGGGCGCTGCAGCGGGGGACCCGGTTGCGCATAAGTCTGCGGCAGCAAGGCCGATGAGGCGAATTCCTTGCCAGACAGCGTGGGCGCATGTTTGGCAGGAACCGGGAGCGAGCCTACCAGCTAATTTCGGGGTGAAACGTAGATGGTTTGGTACTGGTCGAAGAGGCGGTCCAGTGCCCCTCCGGCTTTGCCGCCTCCTGCCTCGAAGAAATCCAGTGTCTCACCCAGTTCACTAAAATCGCCGCCCACGTTGCCGGTTTGCAGCGCAGCCGCGAGCAAGAACATCGCCGCGACGAAGCCCGTAGCGGCGCCTGTAGCTGCGCCGACCTTTTTGCCAATGCCGGTTTTGCCCATGACCTGGATCCTGACCTTGCGGATCTCATCCTTGCGAATGAAGACGATCTTGCGACCGCGTGTCAGTTGAACCCCATCCTCCATGATTCCGAATAACGTCCCGCTGACCGGAAGGCCCATTGTCCGGATCACCCGGACCGGATGCCCTGAAGGCACCTGAGCAAGATTCTTCCAGGGCGCAAAGACAGTCTGCATGTTGCCCAGCGGACCGGGGGCGCGGATCAAAGCAACGCGCTCACGTGCGATTTCAGCGCGCCCGGATTGGGTCTGGATCGCCAAGCCTCCCGCGGCCCACTCCAGGAGCCGGCCCGTGTGCGTGCGGCCATCCACGTCCATGACAACAAGCTTCGCCCCCGGTTTTGCGGCAGCACTTGCCCAGGCGTCTTCGGCTGCCCACGTGATCGTAGGGAGAATTAGCGCTAGAAAGAGGACAGTCATGCGGGACATACTGATCCTCCCGGGCCCATGCCAAGGGCGCCATGACACCTATCCAACGCGACGAGATCGTGATCCCGACGAAGGTTGCCGACGGCGATGCCGCTGCCGCGATTCTAGCCGGTTTCTGCCCGGAATTCGAGCCCATCGTCTCCCTCACGCGGCACATCACCTCACCTCGCCCGGCTACCCGCCTCCAACGCCCAAGCTCAGCCTCAAACAGCGCAACGAAAGCTAGAGATGAGAGCCGTGACGGCCAGGGGTCGATGCCGGAAGCCGCCCAGGAATCGGGCCGCTGATCTAGAGCCGGGAAGTCTCGATCGTCAGATCGGCCCTCGCCCATGCCTTGTTGAAGCGAGCGCGCACTTCCGCGGCTTCCTTGGTCCGGCCCTGCTTCTCCAGAGCACGTGAGAGGCCGATCAAGGCCCAGCCGTTTTCGCGGTGCCGGTCCAAGTCCTGGCGGAACACCTTCTCCGCCTCGCCCGCCTTGCCCGCTTCCAGCAGGACGGCTCCGAGGTTGTGACGCACAGGGTTTGGCCAATCGGGGGGCTCGGAATAGAGCAGCGCATCCTCGCGCGCCGCAGCCCGGCGCAATAGATTAATCGCCTCGTCGAACTTCCCCTGTTTCGCGCTGATCTCTCCCGCGAGCACGTCCGAAGCGATGGCGGCCAGATCCGCCAGAGCATTCACGTCGAAGATCCTCATTGTGGCCAGGGCCGGGAGTGCGCTCAGACGCCTTAGTTCAACTAATTCCTGTCCAGCCTCGACCGGACGCTGAGTGGCTGCAAAGGCCATCCCCCGGGCGTAGCGCCACATCGCCAGATGGAAATCAGACTCCGCCGGCTTTCCGGACTTGAGAATGTCCTCCCACAGCCCGAAACGCACCCTCGCCAGATCAGGGATGGAATGGAGCAGATGCGGGAAAGCGAATGAGGGATCCGCCATCTCCGCGTGACCGTGATGGCGGCTCACTTTTTCGGCGGCCTGCATCGTCTCCCTCGACCTACCCTCGAAGGCGAGCAACGCTGTGAGGAAATGCACGTTATGGGGGTAATACGCCGCCGGGTAGATGCCCTGGGCGCGGCAGGCGGTGATGTAATCCTCGTCGGCCTTTATCGCCAGATGATTAGCGCGGACTCCATCGTCGTACCGCCCCACCCGGATAAACACATGGGAGGGCATATGGACGAGATGGCCGGCGCCAGGAACAAGCGTCAACAGCTTCCCGGCGCTGGGTACCGCTCTATCCGGCGAAGGAGACGCCTCCACGGCGTGGATGTAATAGTGGTGCGCACCAGGATGCTCCGGATTCGCAGCGATGGTCTTCTCGAGCGCCTGGATCGCCTTGGCCATCTCCGGCTTGGGCTTTCCATTGCTCATGTAGTAGTTCCAAGGCATGGTTTCCATGACAGCCCCGGCGTAGAGAGTTGCAACGTCCGGATCGTGCGGAAACTTTTCATAGACCTTTTCCATCGCCGTGGCGAAGGCGGCCATTCGCGCCGGACGGTCACTCCTGCCGCCTGAAGGGAAGCGCCTTGCCATGGCGTCGATCAACGCCTGCTCGACCGCGGATGCGCCGCTTTTCATCTCCACTGCTTTGCGGGATGCCTCGAATGCCTGCTTCTCGCGCTCGGCGTCCTTCGCCTCGTCGTTGATGTTCGGCCCCACCGCCAATGCCACGCCCCAGTGCGCCATGGCCAGCGATGGGTCATTCCTCGCCGCCTCCAAGAATGACCGGCGCGCTTCGTCGTGATTGAATGCGTAGACCAGCGTCAGGGCCTGGTCAAAGTAGCGCTGCGCAAGTTCGTTCCGAGTCGACACCGCGCGCTTGAAGTTGCCCAGGTTTGAGAGCATCGGCGAGAGCCGGCCGTCGCGTGTCTGGTGAGCCAGCCCCTGCCGGGTTCCGTGGCCGTTGTGAGTGTTGCAGCCTGCCAGGGCAAGCGCAAAGACAAGAATCACCTTCTGCATCCTTCGATGCCTCCTCTTGGCCCAATTGTAGCCATAAGGACTGCCAGAGAACGGTGAGATCCCAGGCTCCGCCAACCGGGGGGCGGCGGAGTGCGACGGCGGAGCGTGTCAGGCCTGGGCCTTGGGGAGCGAGTCGAATTCGACGACGCCGCAACGGGTGGCCCAGCGCTGCCATTCCTGGACCATTTGGTTCACTCGCTGAGGATCCTTGGCGGCGAGGTTGGTGAGCTCGCAGCGGTCGGGCGCAAGGTTGTAAAGTTCCCACTGCTGGCGGTTGCTGGCGACCAGTTTCCACGATCCCTGACGGAAGGCTTTGTGGCCCTGGTGTTCCCAGAAAAGGCCGGGCGCATTGCGCGGGATTCCGCCGCCGTGGATGAGGCATGTGTTGAGAGACGTGCCCTCCATGGGCTGGACAGGCTGGCCCTGGTTTGAGGAAGGGTAATTGGCGCCGGCGAGGTCGAGAAGCGTGGGCATGATATCCGCCACGTGCCCGACTTCATTCGTGATCGCGCCGGGCTGGCGGATGGCGCGGGGGTAAGAGGCGATCGCGGGGGTGGAGATGCCGCCCTCATGGGTGAATTGTTTCCACTTCCGGAACGGGGTGTTGGAAGCGCCGGCCCAGGGTTTGCGGTAGCTGGTGAATGAATCGGGGCCGCCGGGCACGGGCGATTTCGCGGCTTTTTCGCCGCCGATGTTTTCCTCGGCGCATCCGCCGTTGTCGGCCACGAAGAGAACGAACGTATCTTCGGAGTGGCCCGACTTCTCAATTTCGCTAAGAACACGCCCGATGCCACGATCCATCCGGTCCACCTGGGCGGCGTAGACGGCCATGCGCAGATCCCATTCCTGTTTCTGCGCCTGGTTCAACGAATCCCAGGCTGGCACGCCTTCATCGCGCGGCGAGATGCCCCACGAGCGGCTGACCAGACCCATGGCGACCTGGCGCTCATGGCGCTCGTGGCGGAGGACGTCCCAGCCCTTCATGTACTTGCCGCGGTACTTTTCGATGTCCTCGGGCAGGGCGTGGAGAGGCCAATGCGGGGCAGTGTATGCGAGGTAGAGGAAGAACGGATTCGGCTTCGCCGCCGCTGAACGGACCATGTCGACGGCATGGTCCGAGATGGCGTCGGTCATGTAGAACTTGCCCTTTTCGGGCGTATATGGCTTGTCGTCGAGGGCCATCTTGCGGCCCTGGGACAGTTCGAAGTAGCTGGATGCACCGCTGATGAGGCCGAAGTAGCGGTCGAAGCCGCGATCGGTGGGCCAGTATGGGCGGTTCTCGCCGACGTGCCACTTGCCGGACATCAATGTTGTGTAGCCGGCGGGCTTGAGTGCTTCGGCGATGGTTACCGAGCGGCGGTTGAGATAGCCCTGATAGGAGGGCAGGCCGCGGTTCTGGATCATGTGGCCGACGCCGGCCTGATGGGGGTACAAGCCGGTGAGCAAAGTGGCGCGGGTTGGGCAGCAGCGGGCGCAATTGTAAAACTGCGAGAAACGGACGCCACGGCCGGCGAGGCGGTCGAGGTTTGGCGTGGAGATTTCGCCGCCATAGGGGCTGATGTCCGAGTAGCCGAGGTCGTCGGCCAGGATGACGACAAAATTGGGCCGCTTGCGACGGCTGGGCGCGGGAGCGGCTGCGCCAGCCAGGAGAGAGGTAAAATCGCGTCGGGTCATCACAGAGACGAATATAGCCCGATGAGGAGGCCGAAGTGTTTAGAAGGGTGTTCTGGACGTTATTGGCCGCAACGCCGTTGCCGGCGCAGACAAAGCAATCGCCAGCGGCGAAGCCGGAGCATCCAAGGCCGGCGCCGCCGGTGACGCAGGCGCAGATTCAGCAGATGCGGCGCGAGATTGCCGAGGAGATCAGGCAGGAGATCCGCGTGCAACTGAAGCAGGACCTGAAGCAGGAGTTGCGGGCCGAATTGCGGCAGGAACTCAAGATGGACCTGAAGCAGGAGTTGCGGCAGGAGTTGAAGTCCGAACTCCGGATGGAGTTGAAGGACCAGATCAAGATGGAATTGAGGATGGAACTGCGGTAGGAGTGAGCGGACGGCAGGAGCCTGACGACATCAGGTTCGACTGCCGGAGAGCAAGCCGCGCTATTTGGAGGCGAGGAGCGCTTGCGCGGCCTTGACGTAGCGTTCCGTCCTCGGATTCGACTGGTTCCAGGCGGGGGCTTTGGGGTTGTTGCAGATCCGCCAGGCGGTGAGGGCCGCGACACGGGTCAACTGGGCCATGTTGTCGTAATCGAGTTTGTGCCATTCGTCGCCGGGGCGGTGGTAGTCGGGGAAGATGAAGCAGCCGAGCGCGGCATGGGCGGGAATGCCTGCGTCGGCGAAGGGCTGGTTGTCGCTGGCGGCGAAGAACGGGTCGCTGTTCTTTTCGTGCTTGTAGACTTCGATGCCGACAACCTTGCCAGCCTGGGCGAGAGTGGCGCCGATATCTGTGTAGTCGAAGCCGGTCATCGACATGCGGCCCTTGGTGGAACCTTCGTTGTCGTCGGTCCGGCCCATATGCTCGAAGTTGATCATGGCCACGGTGTCCTTGAGCGGGAAGAGCGGGTGGGCGGCGTAGTAGCGGGAACCGAACAGGCCTTTTTCCTCGCCGAACCACAAAGCGAAGACGATGGACCGTTTCGGTTTAAGCCCGGTGCGTTGGAAGGCGCGGGCGATTTCGAGAACGACCGAGGCGCCGCTGGCGTCGTCGTTGGCGCCGTTGTTGATGCGGTCGCCGTCGCCGCGCGGCAGGACGCCGGTGTGGTCGTAGTGTCCGCTGAGGATGAGATAAGTGGATTTGAGCGTGGGATCGGAACCTTCCAGAACGGCGAGGACGTTTTTCAGCTTCAGCTTTTCGACCGCCGGGGCAGGGATCTTGTAGGTCAATTTCAGAGGACCCGCCGTGTCCAGTTTCTGCTGCAGTTCCGAATCCTGAATGGCGACGATGGGCGTCAACCCCTTGGCCGCTTCGCCCGCCTCCCGCAACTGCGGCCGCCTGGAGAGAAAGGGCGTGAAGGAGATGATCACCGCCGCGCCCATCGACCGGATTTCATCGCGCCTGGCGGGCGAAATCCGCCCGGCCGATTTGAGCAGAACGGCTTTGCCTTCAACGGCGGCGCGCGCAGGCAAGGGTTGAGAGAGATCGACGGCTACGACCTCCAAATCCACGCCCTCACCGGCGTGATCCGCCGTGACCATCAAGCGGTCCGTCTTGACCTCGAACTTCTCCGAGGCCGACTCCAGCGTCAACGCCAAACCTGCCATCGAGGGTGAAACGAGAACGTAATCGGCCACCTGGAAGTAACCGCTTCCAGATGCGGATTTCAGGCCCAATGCCCGGAATTGAGATGCCAGGTACTCGGCGGCGATCTCCAGGCCGCGGGACGGAGTATCGCGGCCTTCAAGGAGATCGGAGGCCAGAAAAGAGACATCGCCGCGCATCGAATCGGCGGAGACGGCGCCAATGAGACGCTTCTCATCGGGGGCGGCGGCGGGGGCGGCCAGTTTCCGGCCGGTGGGCTTTTTGGCGGAGACGGCGGGTGTCTGGCCAATCGCCGGCTGAAGCAGCGCGGCGGCCAAGGCGAGAAGGATCGTGGTTCTCATGGCGGGAATCCTTCAATCGTAGCAGCACGCCAGAGGCCTCCCGGCGGGGGGTGATAGAATCGCTTATCGCCATGAGACTCGCCGCCCTGTTCATCGCATCCACAGCCATGTTGAACGCACAATCACCAATCATCGCCTTGTATTCCGGACCCGCGCCCGGCTCGGAATCGTGGACGCACACCGAATCGGAGGCGGTCGGCCCGAAGGATGACATCCGGCGTGTCAGCAACGTCGTCAAGCCCGTTCTCATCCCGCACCTGCCGCCAGCGGGAAAGGCGAACGGGACGGCGATGATCATTGCGCCCGGCGGAGGTTTCCGCATTCTCGCCATCGACCATGAAGGCCACGAAGTTGCGCGATGGCTCAATGAGCGCGGCGTGACGGCGTTTGTCCTGAAGTATCGCGTCATGCAAACCGGCGATGAGGCGTCGAAGGACGCGCAGGTGATGGCGGAGCGCCGGAAGCAGGCCATCGCCATGGGCGTGGCAGATGGCGAGGAGGCGGTTCGATTGGTCAGGCGGAGGGCTGCCGAGTTCAAGATCGATCCGCACCGCATCGGCATCATGGGCTTTTCAGCGGGAGGCTGGGTGACTGTTGGCGTGACGCTGACGGGGGACGCTTCGGCCCGCCCCGACTTCTCGGCGCCGATCTACGCCGCCATGCCGCCCGAGTTGAACGTCACGCCGGCTTCGCCGCCGATCTTCCTCGTCCACGCCGACGACGATGCCACGGTCGTGCCGGCCAAGACAAGCGTCCGTCTCTATAACGCCTATAAGGACGCGAAACTGTCCGCCGAGCTGCACATCTACGCGAAGGGCGGCCACGGCTTCGGGATGAGAAAGAAGAACCTGCCGGTGGATGGCTGGATCGACCGGCTAGGCGACTGGCTCGATGCGCAGGGTTTGCTCAAGCCGGCGCGCTAAGGATCATTTCGCGCGCTTGGACCGAATGTGCCGGGCGACGCGCTCGACCGTGTCGAGCCAGACGAGGTTGGCGGGGTCCTGGGCGTACTTGATGAACTGTTCGAGCGAGGCGATTTCGGTCACCTGGCGGGCTGGTTTCGCGGCGATGTCGTGGCCGGCGAAGACCACCCAGCCGTTATTCTGGCGCGCCGTTTCGACGATCGCCTTCATCTGGTCGAAGCTGAGACCGTCGGAGTCGATGCCCATGGTCTGGGCGAGATCGACGTATGAGGGATCGTTGGCGACTTCATCGCGGAATCCGCGCCCGGCCAGGAACAGTTCGGCCACAACGGGGATGTAGCTCTTCGTATCGAGGCCGCGGCCGACGAACTTCTGGCCGCATGGGTAAGCGAATGTCGATGGTTTGACGCCAACCATCTTCTCGATGGTCACGCTGGTTGAGGCGAGTTCGCACCTCATACGGTCGAGCGTGTAATCTTCGAGGGCTCGTGTCCGCGACCAGACGAAGTTCCCCGTGCAGGGATGCTGATCCGAATGGTTGCCCAATTCGTAGCCCTTTTTCGCCGCGCTTTTCCAGGCGTCCAGCTTCTTTTCCATGTTCCGCGGGTTGACGTAGAAGGTCACCCGCGCGCCATATTTGTCGAACAGCGGCACGCCGGCATCCACCTGGGATGCCCGAGCGTCGTCGAACGAGAAGCTCACGGCCACGCGTTTTCCTTCAGGCCACGCGAACCCGTCCGCCGCGGTTTGCCCGGCGAGTTGGAGGCAAACAAAGAGCGACAATGCGATGAACTTCGGAAGGTGGCGTCTCATGCGGAAGATCCTACCACCCCCGCTGCCCGGACGCATGTAACAGCCGGGTACGAGAGAATCAAGAGATGGTTGATGACGCGAACCCCCTAAGCGAAGGCTTCCGCAAATGGACCAGCGATTTCCAATTCATGCGCCGGGCGTTCGCGGACGTCCTCCGTGCCGAGGGCGACCACGACACGGCCGCGTTCATTGAGAGCTGTTTCGATGGAGTCCCAACGGATTCATCCATCACCGACCGCCGTCTTCAGGCTTTGTCCATCGTTTTTCAACTATTGGACATCGTCGAAGAGAACACGGCGAATCAGATCCGACGACGGGCCGAGGATCCACGGCGGGGCGAGTCGGAGCCAGGTCTTTGGCTCTATTACCTGAGTGAACTCCGGCGGCGGGGGTTCTCCGAGGCAGAGATACGGGCGTTTCTGCCGGCGGTCCGGGTGGAGCCGGTGCTGACGGCACACCCGACCGAGGCCAAGCGGGCGACGGTGCTCGAACACCATCGCGCGATCTATCTGCTTCTCGTCGAGCGCGACAAAGCCAACTTCACCGATCTCGAACTCGCCCTGTTCAACCGGCGCCTGCGCGCGGCGCTGGAACTGCTCTGGCGCACCGGCGAGATATTCCTGGAACGTCCGGATGTGGACAGCGAGGTGCGCAACAGCCTTCACTATTTGCGAAACGTCTTCCCGGAAGCGGTCGAGTTGCTCGATCTGCGGTTTCAGTACGCCTGGAGTTCGGTGTTCCAGTCCGGCGCGCCCCCGCTGCCCCGGCTGAATTTTGGCAGTTGGGTGGGCGGGGATCGCGATGGCCACCCGTTCGTGACCCCGGAGCTGACAGCCAACACGCTGCTCATCCTCCGGGAATCCGCCTTGTCCAAATTGCTCGATGGCCTGCGGCGCCTTGGAGCGAAGTTGAGCCTATCCGGTTCGACTGGAGCCCCCGCCACTCTGCTGGAACGCATCGCCGATCTCGGCGATGCCATCGGGCCCGAGGCCGCTGCGCTGATTGCCCGCAACCCCGGCGAGCCGTGGCGACAGTTGATCAACCTGATGACGATCCGGCTGAAGTCGACGGCATCCGGGCAAGGCGCGCATCCGTATAGAACGCCGGCCGAGCTGCTGGAAGACCTCGATGTCCTTGAATCCTCCCTGCGCGAATCCGGGGCGTCAACGGTCGCCGACCTGGATGTACGCCCGGTTGCGGCACAGGTCAGGGCCTTCGGCTTCCACCTGGCCGAGCTTGACATCAGGCAGAATAGTTCCTACTTCGACCGGGCCATCGACGGACTGCTCACCGCATCGGGAGCGGCCGAGGCCGGATACCCCGGCTGGAGTCCGGAGGAGAAGCTCGATTTTCTGAGCAGGGAGCTAGAGTCGCTTCGTCCGTTTGCCGGGCACCGGATGGACCTGCCTGACGAGTCCCGCACACTTGTCGAGCTGTTTCGCCGTCTGCGCACCCACATGGATCAGTACGGCGCCGAGGGCATCGGCAATGTGATCGTTTCCATGACGCGGTGCGCGGCCGATCTGCTGGCTGTCTACCTTGTCGCGCGAGAGGCGGGGTTGCTCGCGGACTCAGGTGATGGCCCTTACTGCGAACTGCCGGTGTCGCCGCTGTTCGAGACTATCGCCGACCTTGAACACTGCGACTCGATCTTTGAATCCTGGATCACGCACCCTGTGACACAACGGTCACTGAGGCACTTGCAGCGCCGCGACAACCTGGACAGGCCGCGTATCGCCGTCATGCTGGGTTACAGCGACTCGAATAAGGATGGCGGGATATTGGCGTCGAATTGGGGGCTGCTCCAGGCCCAAAGGAAGCTCGCCGCCGCGGCCCGCCGGCATGGAGTCCGCGTGGATTTTTTCCATGGACGGGGAGGAACCATCGGACGGGGCGCCGGACCGACACACGTCTTCCTGGATGCGCTGCCGGCCGGGTCGCAGATGGGCGGCATGCGGGTGACCGAGCAGGGCGAAGTGATCGCCCAGAAGTACGCCAACCGGCTGACGGCAACGTTCCACCTGGAACGGCTCCTTGCGGGGGTGGCGCGGACGTCGCTGATTCATTCGCGCGCGCCATTTGCCAGCCATCCGCTTGAACCGCTATGGGCAGGGGTAGTCAAGGCCTCATACGCCGCTTACCGCCGGCTGGTGGAGTCGGAAGGATTCGTCGATTTCTTCCGCCAGGCCACACCGATCGACGCAATCGAAAATGCGCGAATTGGATCGAGGCCGCCACGCCGGACAGGACGGGCAACGCTGGATGACCTGCGGGCGATCCCATGGGTCTTCTCGTGGAGCCAGGCGCGATTCCACTTGCCAGGATGGTTCGGGGTCGGTTCGGCACTGCATGATTTGAGGACGAAGGAGCCAGGGAACTGGGATCAACTCCGTTCCGAACTGAGCACCTGGCCGTTCCTTGTCTACATCCTGCACAACGTTGAGGCCAGCCTGTTGATGGCAAACAGAGACGTGATGGGGATGTACGCGTCGCTGGCGCCGGACGAGGAACTGCGTGGCCGCGTCATAAGCGCTATCGATTCCGAGTATTCACTTGCGCGGGATACGGTCAGCGCGCTGCTGGGCGGCGATGCGGAACGACGCAGGCCGCGACTCGTGAAGGCGGTCGAACTGCGGCACAACGCGTTGATGCTGATCCACCGGCGCCAGGTGGAATTGCTTGCCCAGTGGCGCAGAAGCGGCGATGAAGAGGCGCTTCGGGATCTCCTGTTGACGGTCAACGCCATCTCCATGGGTCAGAAGATGACCGGGTAAGCTGAGCATCGGGCCGCAGGGGATGAAAACGGCGGGAACCGGGCCGAGGCCCCTCCCGCCGGTGAATTCAAATCATTCTGGAGCGCGAAGCTATGCCTGGCGCTTGAGTTTGGCCATTCCAGCGCCCTGCCACGGGAAGACGCCTGGATCCTGCGCCCGCTTCGGCGCGGCCTTCAGGGACACCTTCTTCTTGCCGCCCTTCGGCGCGAAGGTTTTGCCTGCTGCCGCACTGGCTTCGCCCTTCCGGGCATCCTTATGCGGGCCCTTGGCCGGGAACATGCCTGGGCCATTGGCCCAAGGAGCTTCCCGGCGCTGCTTGGGTGCGGGTCTTGATGCGTCTTGAGGCTCTTTCGCTTTCGATGCCCATTTCGGCTTGTAGTCACCCACGGTGGATCCGTCGAATAAACGCAGGGGACGGTCAACCCGGGTGGATCTCGAATCGAGCTTTGGCCGGGCTTCCCACCTGGGCCTCAGCCCGCGAGGGGCGGACGATTGAAATCCCGTTTCCGATCTGGAATCCCGCGCTGGCCTGGCGTTCGATCTTGGTTTGAATGCAGCCGGCGCGGGGATTTGATCCCCCTTCGCGGGTCTGGCATCCCACTTCGGCTTGGCGTCCCACTTGGGCTTGAATCCGCCTGTGGCCGGCGTATTCGACTCTGCCCTTGGGCGGGACTCCCATTTCGGCTTGAATGGTCCTCGCGGCTTATCGGCTGATGCTGGTCTGGCGGACCGGGGCAGTTCTGATGTCCTGGAATCCTCGCGCATGGCGTCAGGTCCGGTGATGTGTTCCCACTTGGGCGAGCTGCTGCGCCGGACTGGAGCGCCGGATTGGCGCGACGCGGGGCGCTGGCGGTTGTCGCGACTGGCGAACTGGTGATCTGACGGAGCCGGCTTGTGTCCGGGCCGGCTTGACGCCGGGCGGAACGCAGGAGGCGCAACCGGGCGATCCTCACGCACTTCGTTGATCAAAATGACCGGCGCGGCCAAGGGTTCAGCGGCGGCGGGGGGAGCCGCCTTGGGCATCTGACCGGCGTGTTTCTGCGTCAGCCGGGTTTTGAGCGTCCGCTCAATGCGGCGGATTTCGCCGCGCTCGCTGCGCGTTGAGAAAGTGGATGCCACGCCGCTGGCGCCTGCGCGCCCGGTGCGGCCGACACGGTGGATGAAGTCCTCGGGCGCGCGAGGGAGGTCGAAATTGACAACATGCTCGATGCCATCGACGTGAATGCCGCGGGCGGCGACGTCGGTTGCCACCATCACGCGGCAATGGCCCTGCTGAAACATTTTCAATGCCTGGCTGCGCTGCGCCTGGGTCCGGTCGCCGTGAATCCTCACCGCTTTCACGCCGGCGGCGGAGAGCTGGCTGGCGATTTTGTCGGCCCGGCTGCGGGTTCTGGCGAAGACCAGGAAGGCGCCCTGGCTGCGGCTGAGCAACTGCTCAAGGACCGAGAGCTTCTCGTTCTGTTCCATCTCGTAGTGATGGAGTTCGACGGTATCGACGGCGCGGGTTGAACTGCCGATTTCCACCCGCACGGGGTCCTTGAGGTACTTCGAAATCAGGCCGGCCGCTTCGGCTTCGATGGTCGCGGAAAAGAACATTGTCTGGCGCTCGCCCGTCATCTGGTTGACGATGCGCTCGATGTCGGGCTGGAAGCCCATGTCGAGCATGCGATCGCCTTCGTCGAGCACCAGCATCTTGACCTTGTCAAGTTTGACGAGGCGGCGTTCGAGGAAGTCGCACAAACGTCCGGGCGTGGCGATGAGAACCTGCGCGCCGCGGCGGATCGCCTGCAATTGCGGGTTCTCGCTGAGACCGCCGACGACGACCGAAGCCCTCAGTCCCGTTCCTTCGGCCATCTTCTGGAAAGTTTCGTTGGTCTGCATCGCAAGTTCGCGGGTGGGCGACAAAACGACCGCAGCGACGCCCTGGCTGACGCCGCCAGCGAGCAGACGCTCAAGCATGGGCAGCACGAAAGCCAGCGTCTTGCCGGTGCCAGTCTGGGCCGTGGCGACCACGTCACGGCCGTCGAGCGCGGGCGGGATGGCGCCTGCCTGAACGGGCGTGGGGCGTTGGAAATTGTTTTTCGCCAGGTTCGCGGCCAGCCGGGCGCACAAAGAGAGTTCGGAGAATTGATTCATTCGGTTGTGATTGTTTGAAGTACTGGAGCGACGGAGGGGAGGGGGCGGACACTGAACGGCCCGGACAGGTCTTGCGGTTGAAGTCCTGCCCGGGCCTGATTCAATCACTTACCGCGGGTTACCAACGGTTGCCGCCACGGCCGCCGCCGCGGTTGCCGCCACGGTTGCCGAATCCGCCGCCTTCAGGCCGGGGACGAGCTTCGTTCACGTTCAACGCACGGCCGTTCATTTCGTAGCCGTTCATGGCGGCGATGGCCGCTTCGGCTTCGCTGGCGTTGGTCATCTCGACGAAGCCAAAGCCGCGGCTCTGGCCGGAGAACTTATCGGTGACGATGCTGACGCGTTCGACGGCGCCGTAGTTGGCGAATGCCGCGTGGAGGTCGTCCTGGGACGTCTGAAAGCTGAGATTACCGACAAAGATGTTTGTCATGTTCATTTCCTGTCTTGAATTGGATTGTCTCTGTCGGACTGCGCGGGGATACCGGAACCAAAGGAGGAATCGGGAGACGGCGGCCAGAGGGCACTAACGGATAGGTCAAATGCTAGCAAAGACATTTTCATATTAGCACACGCAGGCGCTTTCCGCCGGCTGGCGTTCCGCAGTCGGGGCTGGCGCCTGGTGAAGCGACGGTGGACGCGGGTGCGGCGCTCGACCCTTACGCCTTGCCGCGTGTGCTAAATTCATGGTTGATTCTCGCCTGAGGCTTAGTCGCGTGCAGGTCTTTCTTCAAGCCAAGTTGCTCGGTATCGAAGCGTTCGTGAGCGCCGCCGCCGGAGATCTGGATTCCCTGGGGGGCCGGTGTCTGTACGCCAGCCTGTTGACCGAAACGGTTCCGCGGGCGCTGCTGGACCACCTCGGCCTGTCGCACCAGTTGATTGGCGCCACGGGCGGCGGCCAGTTCCTGGTGATGCTGACGACTGAGAGCGTCCCGGCGGCTCACGGCTATCTGGCAGAAGTGACGCGGTCGCTTTCGAGGATCTCGGATGGGACACTTCGCCTGGTCTGGGCCGCCACCGAGAATCTGGGAGACTGGTCGGACATCCGCAAGCGCTTGAACGAACAGATGGCGCGGTGGCGAGGGCTGAATGCCATCGAAACCGAAGGCATCTTTGAACCGTTCGCGCCAGAGGCGCCGGGGGCGGACGATCCGTTCGCCGCCTTATTCCATGGCATTCCGGCGTCGCTGTCGGTTCGATTCGATCTAAACCAGCCGCTGCTACTGGCTCCAGACCAGGTGGAACTTCAGCTGGCCCGGCACGCCGCTCCAGGCGAGGACGGCAGGCCTGCAGGAGTCGCCGGGCTGGCCGCCAAGGCGACCGGCCGCAAGCTGTGGGGCATCCTGCGCGCGGACGTCGATCAGTTCGGGCAGCGCCTGCGCCGGGCGCAGACCATCGACGAATCGCTGGAATGCTCGCTGTTCTTCAGGAACTTTTTCGCCGGCGAAGTGCAAGTGCTTTGCTCGCAGGCCGAGTTCTGGCAGAAGGTATCCATCCTCTACACGGGCGGCGACGACTTCGCGATCGCTGGGGCATGGGATGCCTTGATTCCGTTCGCCCGCGAGATGGAACGGATCTTCAAGCAGACCGCGGAAGCCTATCTGAAAGAGATGCCGGGCCCCGAAGGCAAGACGATTTCGATGGGCATCGCCCTGGCCCCCGCCGGCGCGGCTCCGGCGGCGGTTTACGTGGAGGCGGGACGGAACCTGGAAACCGCGAAGTGCGCCCGCAACGATGGAATCACGCTGCTGGGCCGTTCGCTCGATTGGAAGCAACTGGCTGAGGCCGCCGAAATCAAGGAGTTGATGATCCGGCTCGTGGAGGAGTTCCGCTGTTCGCCGTCGTACCTTGGCGAGTTGGCGGGTTTCTACCGGGAGAGCGACCGGGCGTTACCGGTGCGCGTCTCGAAGTCACGCGGCGAACGGCAGTCGCGGCCGTGGCGGCTCCATGGGCGATTGAATAGGATGTTGGAAGGCCCGGACAATCGACGGGACTATCAGAAAGCCCGCGACAGACTAATATCGGAGTTTGTCCAGCGCAATCAGGCACAATTGCGGTTGAGGCCATCGGGGCGGGTCGCCCTGGAATGGGCGCGATTGTCGATGGAGACATAAACGGAAACGATGGACATGACCGGTCCCGCGCGCCGGGGTCCGATCCGAGGTACCGAGATGAGCGAATTCGAAAACGAACAGATGCCGGCCGAGACGGCTCCAGCCGAAGTTGTGGAGGAGGCAGCCGCGGTTGAAGCTGTGGCGGAGGCGGCGGTTGCGCCCGCGGCGGCGCCCGAGCCAACTCCGGCCGTGGAAGCCGCGAAGGAAGGGGGCGGGGCAACACCGCCGCCACCTGCAACCGAAGCTGCCGAATCCAATCGCGGCGAAAACGCCCGTCCGCCTCGCAGGGAGGGTGAAGGAAAGCCCCGCGGCGAGCGTCCTCCGCGGCCGGAAAAGGGCGAACGCCAGGATCGCGGCCAGAAGGGCGACAAACCCAGAAACAACGACCGGCGCGAAGGCGGCGAAAAGCGTGAAGGCGGCGAGCGCCGGGATGACCGTGGCCCCCGCCGCGACGCCCGCCCGTCCGGTGGCCGGGAGCATGGGCGTCCAGCGGGGCGTCCAGATTTGATGGTCGACATCGACATCGAGAAGCTAATGGCCGACAGCCTCTATCTCGACAATCAGGCCCACGCCGTGGTGAGCCGAATCCGCGAGATGGATACCGGCACGCGCAGCCAGGTCCGCCGGCTATTCAGCGCCGTCCGGCGGGCCTGCCGGGCTCCCGAAGCTGACCGCCAGCACCAGTTCGTCATGCTCCGCGCGCGACTGGCCTACACCATCGCGCGCCACCAGTTGCGCAGCCTCGACCCGCTTGAGCGTCTCCTGCTTCAGGTTACCCGCAAGAACGATCCGCGCGCGTACGAGCGTTTCCGCGACCTATTTGAGGCCATCGTCGCCTACAACGAATAAGGAATCCGTCCACTGACCGAGGAATTATGAGTTCACATACCGCCGCCACCAAACTTGGCCTCATCGGGAAACTCCTGCTGGATGGCGAAATGATTTGCGCCACCGGACTCCACATCGGAGCCGGAAAGGGCTCGCTCGACCTTGGCGGAGCCGACAACCCCGTTGTGAAAGACGCCTTCGGCCGCCCGTACGTGCCGGGGAGTTCGATCCGCGGCAAGCTGCGCTCGCTGCTGGAGCACGCCGCCGGCGCCGTTTCTCCATCTGAACTTGTTTACCTGTCGCGCCGCCGCGGGCAGGAAGTGCGCATTCACCAGACCGACGACCCGGGCGACGAGATCTGCCTGCTTTTCGGCCGGAATCCGGGCCGCATGGAGCGCGCCTCGGGCGACCACATCGATACGGCAACGGCCACGCCAGCCCGCCTGACGGTCTATGACGCACCGCTCGATCTCGATTCCATCACACCGCAGATGCGCGAAAATCTCGACGACGAACTGACCGAAGTCAAGAGCGAAAACGCCATCGACCGCATCACATGCCAGGCCAACGCCCGTACCCTGGAGCGCGTGCCGGCAGGGGCGAAGTTCAAGGTTCGTTTCGTTGTCGATATTCTCTGCGCGGAAGACCGTGAACTGGTTGCGAAGCTGGTGGAGGGACTGCGACTGCTGGAAGATGACTCCCTAGGCGGAGGCGGATCGCGTGGGAGCGGCAGGGTCAGCTTCGCCAACTGGTCGGCCACATGGCGCAATCGCGGCTACTACGCTGCCGGGGAATCCGAGCAAGTGTTGGTGGAATCGGCCCCGGCGACATCCGATCTGCAAGCCGCCATTCTTGGCGCCGGCTTTGCTGAGAAACTGGCCTAATCGAAGTACCCATGTTCACCCCGGCCATCATCGTCCGGCTTCGCCCCATCACTCCCTGGCGCATCGGCCCGGATTCTGGATCTCCTGACCAGACCGCGGCGTTCCTGCACAGCGACGCGGTTTTCAGCGCCTTGTGCGAGGCGATGGGCCAGTTGGGGATGCTCGAAGAGTGGCTCGCCGCCGCAGCGCCCCTTTATGGGACGCCCGCGTGCCGGATCAGTTCCGCATTCCCATACCAGCGCACGGCGATGTACGTTCCCCCGCCGGCAGGGCTGTGGCCGCCTGCATCGGCACCGGCGCGCCCCCGCTGGAAAGGCGCTTCGCTGGTTCCGGTGGGCGTTGTCCGCGACCTCATCAAAGGCGTCACGCTAAAAGACGAAGACTGGTTCGTCGATGTGCACAGCGGTTGCCTCGTGCCGGTGGGCACGCGCGCTGTGACTGGTCCGTTCCGGGTGCTGCAACGGAGCTTCGCCGCGGTCGACCGTTTGAATCCAGGGTCCGTGCTGCCCCGTTCGACTGCCTGCCTTCAGTTCGCCCCAGGATCGGGACTCTGGTTTGCGGTGACATTCAATACCGCCACCGCTTACGCGATCTGGGCTCCGAAGATTGGACAGGCCTTGAGTGTTCTGGCCGATACCGGCATCGGCGGATTAAGGTCGGCCGGGTTTGGCCGCAGCCGTCCGCCGCTGATTCAGCCTGGCGTGCTTGACGAAATGCTGCTGCCGGGCGTGAGCGCCCAGGGCGGCCCAAACAGCGCCTGGTGGATGCTGTCGCTGTTCAGCCCGTCGGCAAACGACCAGGTGGACTGGCTTGCCGGCAACTATACGATTGTCGAGCGCAACGGGCGCGCCGGAGGCGCATTGAAACTCACCCAGCGCATGGTTGGGGAGGGGTCGGTGGTGGTTGCGCCAGCGGCTCCGGCTGGACGTTGCCACGATGCCGCTCCTCAAGGCGCCGGCCATCCAGTGCTGCGGCCGGGTTTCGCCGTCGCATTGCCCATTCCCTGGCAGGTGGCCCAATGAACCGCTACAGATTCACTTGCCTGACACCCGTGCTGGCCGGCGACGGCGGCCGTCTTGCGCCGATCGATTATATGGTCTGGAAGGACCAGGTCAACATCCTGGACCAGAAGCGCATCTTCCGCCTGCTGGCGCGAGGACCGCGGCTGGACTCCTACCTGACGCAGATACGCCGCGCCGAAAAGCTCGATTTCGCCTCGTGGGGCGGCTACGCCCAAAACTTTGCTCTCCGCCGGATTCCGCTGGACGAACCTTCGCTGGCTGCCCATTTTGAGCGGGCCCATCCCGAAGACCTCTTTATCCCCACGTTCGCCACAACGCCCAGGGCGGCCATTTACCTTCCGGCCAGCGTACTGAAGGGCCCGCTGCGGACGGCGATGATGGTGAGCCGGATCAGCCTGCGGCAGGTGGAGAACAATGTAAACCACGCGGCAACTCGAAGCGCCGCGCGAGGCCTGGAACAAACCGTCGTGGGCGACGGCGGGTGGAGCCGAACGCGGCCATTGTGCCTTTCGGATTCCGAAGAATCGTCTTCCGCCCTGACGCGGCTTTACCTGACGCGCACATCGACGCTCATCTCACGCGGCAAGGGACTCGAACTGGGGTGGAAGTGCGCCAGAGGCTCGGTGGATGCGCGGCGGGTCAACGAATCAACACCGTGTTTTGCGGAGATGGCTCCGCCGGGTACGGTCTTCGAAGGCACATGGACTGAGCGCGCCGCGCTGCTTGCCGCTCCTGTGGTGCAAGCCTTGCGGTGGAAGGAGGGCAGCGGCGCCCGGCAGTTCACCGATGCCGCCAACTTCGCAGCAGAACGGCTCATCGCTTACCAACGGGCCTATGCCGAGGCCGCCGGACTGGACGCTGTGCTGAAATCGCTGGATGGGCTGCGCCATGAACTGGCACGCGCCCGGGAATCGGCCTGCTCGGCATTGGTGTGTCTCGGTTGGGGCGCAGGGTATCTGGCCAAGTCGGCCCTGCTGGGCCTGGCCCCGGAAGAGGCCCGCTCAGTATTGCGCGATTCACCCGTGTATTCGCGCCAGATTGCGACCGGGTTGCCATTCCCCAAGACCCGCCGTTTCATCTTTTCGGGCGGTCATGCCACGGCGTTGCCCGGCTGGGGAAGGCTCGATTTCGTCCTATAGCCTGCGGGCTTCCAAGGCCAGCGATCCGGCTGATTGCAGTCAACCGGGACGAACCGGCAGGCCATGTTATTATGTTCGCAACAGCCGAGTATCAGCGGACGGAGGATTGTGCCGCGGCGAAAGTGGCCCGGCCTGGGCTTCAATTATGTATAACGCCTTTTTTGGCTTCAGAGAGAGTCCTTTCAACCTTAGTCCGGATCCGTCGTTCTTCTATCGGAGCCCTCAGCATGAAGAAGCGCTGGCGAACCTGATCTACGGCGTCCATAGCCGCAAGGGCTTCATCGTCCTTACGGGGGAGGTCGGCACGGGCAAGACGACGATGCTCGAGTGCCTTCGGGACTACCTGGACTCGCAGTTCATCGAATTCGCCTTCATCTTCAACTCGCGGATCAATACCGAGCAGTTTTTCGAGATGATCGCCTACGATCTGGGCTTGAACTGCTCCCATAAGTCAAAAACAGAGGTGCTGTTCGCCCTGAACACGCTCCTGATCGAGCAGGCGCAACAGGGCCGCACAACGGTTCTGATCGTTGATGAGGCCCATAACCTCGAATGGGACGTACTCGAAGAGATCCGGTTGCTCGGAAACCTCGAGAACCCGAAGATGGGGAAGCTCCTGCAAATCATCATGGCAGGCCAGCCAGAACTGGACCGGAAACTTGACGCGCCGAACCTGAGACAACTCAAACAGCGCATCGTGCTGAGATGCAACCTGACGTCGTTCCAGATGAATGAGACGCTGGAATACGTTCAAAGCCGTCTCGCCAAGGCAGGGATGACAAACCAAACCGTATTCCCGGAAGACCTGCTGAGAGAGGTTCACCACCGCAGCCAGGGTATCCCCCGCGTGATCAACGCGATCTGTGACAATCTGCTGCTGACCGCCTTTGCACTCGAGAAGCGAACGTGCGCACTCAACATGCTCGACGAGGTTTGCAACGACATGCGGCTCGAGTATCCCGGCAGCAGGTCGCGGACGCGGGGCGTCACTCCGAGCGGTGATCCGGGCGGCGCGCCATCGTTCACCAGCCCGCGCGACTAATTGTACCAAACCGACAGGAATACTTGGCTAAGCCCTTAGTGTGTCTAAGGTCTGGTACTGAGTTCGGACTAAGGATTTATCCTAGGAAGTACTCGTACTTCGGTTAGCTAGAATTGGGTCAACCCCTTAGTAATGGGGTGGTGTGGTCTTTCGCACCAACATTATTTGAGGTCGGCTTCAATGCTAACCCTCCGACAATTATTCTTAGCTTGCGCAACCTTCTTGATGGTTGCTGCGGTTGTCTCAGCAGCCTCCATCGGGCCGGTACCGCCGCCGAATCCGTGGGATAACTGGATTGGACCTGTACCGCCGCCGAATCCGTGGGACAACTGGATCGGACCGGTGCCGCCGCCGAATCCGTGGGACAACTGGATTGGTCCGGTGCCGCCGCCGAACCCGTGGGACAACTGGATCGGACCGGTGCCGCCGCCGAACCCGTGGGACAACTGGATCGGACCGGTGCCGCCGCCGAATCCGTGGGACAACTGGATCGGACCGGTGCCGCCGCCGAATCCGTGGGATAACGATTAGCTTGGTTGATCCGCGATCTTTCGCGGGAGCCAGATCGACTCAGACTTAACCCCAGAACCCTCGAAATTGAGGGTTCTGGGGTTACGTCTTTTTGCGGTGTGCAAGGCCGCTGCCCAATTCCGTGGCAAGTCCCGCCTGCGGTTCTCGTCTCCGGCACTGTACGCCATCGCTGAGGTGACGGTGTATGATCCGGTCCAAGCCATGGGTGGGGACGTCCGGCCGGACTGGTCTATGGCGTGGCTCCATATCGTCTTTGTTCCAAGGAATGAGGTCTTGAAGCCGACCCAGATGCGAACCTTGAGCGTGGAGCCAGAGTAGGCGTATGTGCTCGCCTGGAGATTAACAGCGCATTGGCCATTGGCGAGTTGAAGGGCTTGGCCAGCTTTGCCGCCGCTCCATGAGGCGCCGCTGTCCGAGGCCAGGTAAATGCTGCCGTAGCGGCGATCGGCCAGGATGAGGCAACCGTTCGCCGCCGTGTGGGCGCCGTTGAAGAGCACCTTGACCGAATCGATGTCCGTAGAGCCATCAGGATCCCAGTAGGCGATCTCGAACAGCCCTCCGCCCCCGCTGCCGGCGGAAGGCGATACGGCGGACAGGACCGGCGATCCGCCGGGCATCCCACCCACCCGGTAAGTGCCAGCCGCGGTCCAACCACTGACTCCTCCAGATCCATCCGTGGCGCGTAGAAATAGACCCTTGACGCCGGTCCAGCCGGCCGCGAACTCCAGATCGAGCGTGACCGACCAATTGCCGGCGTTGGTATTGGACGCCGAGGTGGCCAGCCTCAGCAAGCACTGGTCATTCGAGAGCATGGCTGATGCGCCTGGCGCCGCTTCGGTCCATGACACGCCGTCATCACCCAGTAAGGCGATCGTATTCCGCGCGCGATGCAAAATCAGCGCGCAAGCAGCAGGAGCCGACGGCGCGTGGCCAACGGTGAACTCGCCCGTCTCAAGATCAGTGGCCCCGTCCGGATCAGTGAACTGGATGGTGAACAACTGCCGGGTCCCGCCGCCGGACGCTGGGCTGATGACCGTGGGCGCCGGCGGTTGGTTCGCCGAAACCGTCACGGTCCAATTTCCGGCCTGAATCCAGCCCGTCGACAAGCCGCTGCCATTAGCCGCGATGACGTAGAGTTTCTTCGCTCCCGACATCGCGGACTTGAAGGTGATCTGCAAAGTCAGATCAAGAAAGGCCCCGGTTGCGGCCGCCACGCTACCGGCGAGATTCAACTCGCATTGGCGATTAGAGAGGGTCGCAGCAGATCCTGGCGCTCCGGCGCTCCAAGCCACGCCTGGGTCGCCATTCAGCGACAACACGTTCTGGCTACCGTCGTAACTGATGAAACACGGCCGCAGGCCAGTTTGGGCCGAGTTCACCAGAACGTGAACCGAGGAGATAAATTGGCCGCCGGCTGCATCGGTGATACGCAATGTGAAGCTCTGGGCGGCACCCGCGCCAGTAGAGGGCGTCAAAGAGTGGATGGCGGGGGCCGAGGCGGCAGCGAATGCGATCCCGGACAGGAATGCGTGAACACCGTCCTGCGCGGGGGTGACCAGCGGATTCACCTGCGGGAAGTTGATGGCCCCGGCCACGCCGGCCACCCAGGCGACGGAGGAAAGCGACAGGCTGACCGACATCGCGCCGTCGCCGCCGGTTCCGCCGAGGAACGTCGAGAAGTCAGGCGCACCCCCACTCGCGGGGAAACGCATCAGCACGGCATCGAGGTTGGCGCTCTTGGACGCTTGCAACGGGCCGGCCAAAGGGAAGTCCGCCGACATGGTCTTTCCGGCGACGTAGATTCTCCCGGACGAGTCCAGCGCCAGCCCGTCAAGGGTGTCTCGATTGATCCCGCCCACATAGGTGGACCACGTGAGTGCCGCGAAATCCGGCGACAGCCTAGCCAGGAAGCCGTCGACATCGCCTGGCTTTGCCGCATGCCAGGCAGAAACTACCGGGAAATCCGATGATGGGGTGAAGCCGGCCACGACCGCGCCCCCGCCAGAGTCAATCGCGATGGCGCTGACCGTCTCGATGGTGGAGGCCGATCCCGCTGTCCCGCCCAGCATGGTTCCGGTTTCCAGCGCATCGCCCGAGGCGCTGAAACGCAGGATGAAGCCGTCATGTCCGCCAGTTGGGATTCGCTGGAGCACGCCCACCGGGAGCCCGAGGTCCACCGAGTCCGACGATCCCGCCACGTAGGGCCTGCCGGAGACGTCCAGAGCCAAGGCCCTGATCAACTCCTCGCCGGAACCGCCGAGATAGGTGGATGACACCCGTGCGCCGGTATCCATAAACCGGGCCAGGAAGCCATCCTGGGGTCCGCCCAACACGGATTTCGGGGCCAAGGCCAGCGGCAGGTCAGCCGACGCGGTCTCGCCGGCGATCCAAACACTGCCCGCGCGCGCCGCCACGGCAAGGCCGGCTTCAACGTTGGATCCGCCGTGGAAGGTCGAGAAAACGATCGCGTTGCCGGCCGTGTTGAGTTTCATCAGAAATGCGTCGCGGCCGCCCGAAAGATGAGCTTGAGCCGGCGAGGCGACCGGGAAATCGGGCGAAGTCGTCCATCCGGTCACATACACCCCTCCGGCGGGATCAAGAGCGATGCCAAAGGCCCGGTCGTCTCCGCTACCGCCCAGGCATGTCGCCCAGAGGATGCGCGACTCCGAGGGACGGATCTTCACCACCCAGGCTTCCACGCCCGCTGAACGCGAGCGGATCGCGGCAAGGTTCGGGAAATCGGCCGCGTCGGTGAAGCCAGCGACATAAACATCGCCCACACCATCCACGGCCACTGCCGTGGCCTGTGATGAGCCTTGTCCGCCGAGCAGCGCCGACAGCGTGAGCACTGGGTCGATGATCAGCTCTCTACCGCGGTCGTAGGCTCCAACCAGCAGACGCACAAGACCTTCATCATCAACAGAGAATTGGGCTTCGACGGCCTCAGCCGGCGCTTGCCAGGCGACTGGAGGCTGCTCGCGCCACACGGCGCCAGGCAACTCGACCGCCAGGCCCCCGCCGGGTTCCACCTCCACCCGCAACGCCCCTTCATACCGGACTTTGATCAGGTTGGGATCCGCGCCTGGAGCCAGAACATAGTCGGTCTTCAGCCGGCCGCCTGTGGTCCGGATCACGAGGTCGATGCCAGGGTACAGATCCTTGATCCGCACCGCCTGCCAGACTGGCAGGCCAGGCCTCCAGAGGTTGGAATCGCCACCGTGGAAGACGTTGAGCGCGGCCGATTGGCCAACTGGCTCGATCGTTGCCCGTTCTGAGGATCCCAAGTATCTGATCCCCAGGTGGAACTGTCCGTCCTGGATCCGAATGGATTGTTTGTCTATCCGGACGCTGAACGATCCGGCAACCGAACGGAAACCGCTGGCATCATCGGAGACGAAAACCAGCGGAGCATCGAGGGCTGCAGGCTGAGGCCAAGCGAAGGCGCACGGCCAGGCGAAAACACAAAGCAGGATGAAAGCGGGCGCGGCGGCGCCGCTGAACCACCAGAACCTGCGGCGGGTTCCGGGGCCGGCCGGCAGAGGCCGGTTCGGCCAAGACACACCATCCTATCGGCGCGCTTGCCGGCCTGCTTTAGCCAACCGCGGCTATTTCGCCTTATTCAGAAAGATGAACAGGCCCGACTTGCCGGGCGCGACAATGTCGTGGCGCTTGTCGCCGTTCAGATCGCCGACGGCGAGCTGCATCCCGCCACCTGCGCGGGTCGAGTAATCGACGATGTGGCGGGACCAGGAGATACGGCCGGAGCCGTCCTTCATCCGCCGGTAAATGTAGACGCCCAGAGGTTCGCGCTCCCCTGGGTCCTTGCCGTTGTGGGCCATGTAGCGTTTGCCGGTGAGGATTTCGGGGAAGCCGTCGCCGTCGAAGTCGTGGAGCGTGACGGCGTGGGCCTGCGACCAGGAATCATCGATCAGACGTTTTACCCATTTGCCGCCGGCGTCACGTTCCAGCCAGAAGATGCCGTAGTCGTGCGAATTGGTGGTGAGGATATCAGGCTTTCCGTCGCCGTTCACATCGAGCACGGACATGAAGCCGAGATGCTCGGTGAAGTCCCAGTCAGGGTGGAATACCCAGTTGGATGAACGCGGATCAGCCGGGGCTTCCAGCCAACCTTTGGGCGTCAGGATATCGGCGCGCCCGTCGCCGTTCAGGTCACCGGCGCCGATTCCATGGCCGAAACTGCGGCTTTGCACGGCGTGCCCTTCCCACTTGCCCGCACGGAACTCGTACCATGCCACAGGCTGCTTGTTGTCGCCAAACTGGGGCAACACCTCGCGCGCCTTGCCATCATTGTCCATGTCCACCAAGAAGCAGAACTCAATCGGCGAGCCGGACTCGATGGTCTGATCGGCCCACTTGCCCTTGGGCCCTGGATTCTTCCACCACGCCAGGCGCTTGGAAAACCAGCTGCAACTGACGACATCGTTCAAGCTGTCGCCATCCACGTCGAACACCAGGTCGCTGAAGTTGTCGACGTAGTTGTTCGAGAAACCGATCTCGCGGAACCGGTGCGGCGTCCATGTTGGAGCGGCGTACCAGGTATCGCCGGAGACGATGTCGGGCCGTTTGTCGCCGTTGATGTCGGCGATAGCAACGGTTTCAGAGGCTCCAGGATCGAGCATCGTCTTGTCGAAGAGAAAGTCGGGCGGACGGACGGCGGCGAGGGTGAGCAACGCGGCGGCGAGCAGCGCGCCAGCAGTGGCGAAGGCGGTTCGGGTGGGCATCGACAGCGATTGTATCGCTATCGGCGAGCTTGCACACGGATGGGGCTTCCTGATAGTTTGAAAGAGGAACGGCGCTATCGTCTAAGGGTTAGGACGGAGCCCTCTCAAGGCTCTAATAGGGGTTCGAATCCCCTTAGCGCTACCATCCCCCCTCTTCCGTTCCTCCCCAACAAGAACAGCCGGATGCATGCTTCATGCCAATTGCCCGCGCGCAACTCGCCGTGGCCGGGAAGCCACTTCATCACGGCTTGTAGCCGGGGTTGGGCTGGGTGGGCATGGGGGCGTTGGCGGAATGTTGCCAGGCGAGGAGGTCGTTCAAGAGTTCATCGCGTTTGGCGGGGTTTTTCATGACCAGATCGTCGCGCTCGCCGGGATCGAAGCGGATGTTGTAGAGTTCGGCGGCGCGGTTGGTGGCGAGCGATTGGCGGCCGCCGTCGAGTTGCCATTCCTCGTGATAGAGGTGGAGCTTGAAGTCGCCTTTGCGGATGACCGAGACGGGGCGGGTGCGGAAGACGGGGTCGCGGCCCCGGATGACCGGGTCGTTCAGATAGCCGGGGAAGTGCCAGAAGATCGATTGGCGTTTGAGGCCCGATGCGCCGCGCAGCAACGGGATGATGGATTCGCCGTCGAGGACCTTGCCTGAGGGCGGGCGGGCGCCGGCAGCGGCCAGGAAGGTGGGGTAGAAGTCGATGTTCGAGACCGGGACTTCGCATGTCGAAGCTGGGCGGACCATGCCGGGCCAGCGGACGATCATAGGTTCGCGGATTCCGCCCTCGTAATAGCAGCCCTTGTTGCCGCGCAAGGGTTCCTGGGAGGATTGCTGGGTGCCGCCGTTGTCGGAGGTGAAAAGGACGAGGGTGTTGTCCCGGAGGCCGAGCGAGTCGAGGCGGGCCAGAAGGCGGCCGACACCGTCATCAAGATCATAAGTGCAGGCGGCGTAGAGAGGATTGCCGTGCTGCTTGCCGCGAGCCTTGGCCTGGAAGCGGGCGAGTGAAGAAGGGCGGGCTTCGAGGGCCGTATGGATGGCGTGATGGGCGACGTAAGCCAGAAACGGGCGGTTGCGGTTGGATTCGATGAAGTCGCCGGCGGCGCGGGTGAGAGAGTAAATGCCCTTGGGGTCTTCGGGCTCGTCGCGGCGCTGGTTTGGATTGGGGCGGGAGTTGAAAGTGACGTCGAAACCCTGGGCGCCAGGCGCGGAAGGGCCGTCGCCGAGATGCCATTTGCCGAAGTGGCCGGTTGCGTAGCCGGCGGCTTTCATGGCTTCGGCGAAGGTGACGTTCGAAGGGTCGAGGTCCTGGCGGTTGGGGATGGGGATCATGCGCATCAGCTCTTTCGGGCCGCGCATGGTGTTGTCGACGGCGTAGATACCATGGCGGGGGGTGTACTGGCCCGAGAGCAGGCAGGCGCGCGACGGGGCGCAGTTGGCGGCGGAGGCGTAGGCCTGGGTGAAGGTCATGCCCTCGGCGGCCAGGCGCGTGAGGTTTGGCGTTTCGTTGAAATCGGAGCCATTGGCCGAGGTGTCGCGCCAGCCGAGGTCGTCGGCAAAGATAAACAGGATATTGGGCGGGCGGCGCTGGGCGGCGGCGGCCCGGCGGACGAGGCCGGCAATGGCGGGTGAGCCAAGCAACTGACGTCGGGAGAAAGAGCCGGCGATGGGTCCTGACATGTCCGAAATCATATCGTGAGACGAGCAGCAGCGCCGGGAGAATCTGGTTGAAGACTTACCGGAGGAGCTGATATCCTGGCGTTCCCGGAGGGAATCGGCAGACGCGGCCCTGGGGCCACGCGCGGACCAGGGGGTCCGCCTTCCGGATGGCTACGGCTTGCGGGCGAAGAGTTCGTCGGTCAACTCGAAGAACGCGTCCACATCCTCGGGGCGGGTGTGGACGTGATGTGACATACGCAAACGCTCGCCGCCATAGACCCAGATCTTGCGCTCACGGGCCTTCCGCCACAGTTCATCGAGTTTGGCGCCGCGGAAACTCATCGTCACCAGGCAGCCGTACATCGAGTCGTCGGCGGGACTGACGAGTTCGAGGTAGGGCCGCGCGGCGATCATTTTGTAAGTTCGTTTGGCCAGTTGATGAATGCGCGCGTAGACGTTCTCCGAGCCGAGTTCCTTGTGGAATCGCAGGCCGGCGATGAGGCCGGTGACGATGGCGCGATTGTTGGTGCCGATCTTCATGAAGCGCGCGGCCTTGGCCGATTTGTCGTCCCAGCCGCCTGTGACGATGGTGGGCCAGAGGCGGTCGAGGTTCTCCTCGCGGATGTAGAGAATGCCACAGCCTGCCGGCGCAAACATCCACTTGTGCGGGCTGCCGGCGAAGTAGTCGCAGCCGGATTCATCCAGGCGGAACGGGATCTGTCCGTTGACGTGCGCGCCGTCGATGACCGTGATGACGCCCTTGGCGCGGGCAGCGTCGCAGATCTGGCGGACAGGCATGATGACGCCGGTGCCGGTGATGATGCCGCTGAAGCTGAGCACGCGGGTGCGAGGGCCGATGGCGGAGATCATGATGTCGGCGAGCTGGCCAGGGTTCTTTGGCGGATGCGGGATGTTGACCTCGCGAACCGTGACGCCGTCGCGCTGTGCGCGGCGGTGCCAGGGCGCCTTGCCGCTGGGGTGCTCTTCGTTGGTGATGACGACTTCGTCGCCGGCTTTGAGGTCGATGCCGGCGGCGATCATCGACATGGACTCCGTTGCGCAATGGGTGAGCGCCAACTCGTCCTTCTTACAGCCGACGAACGCGGCGACTTCGGTGCGTTCGGAGTCCAGGGTTTCGTAGCCCCAGCGCGGGTATTCATCGGAGATGCGGCCGTCACCGGCCTTTTCGAATTCGAACATGGCGTCGACCACCTTGCGCGGCGCGACGCCGAGGCTCCCGTTGTTGAGGAAAATTCGCCATTCGGGCAGGAAGAACTGCTCCTTGCGGACCTGGCTCCAATACTTGTCGGCGTTGGATTCCAGTAGGGATTTCGACGGAAGCGCCTGGGCGGGTCCGCGCGCCGATGCGGCGACGCCGAAAAAGCTGGAAGCGATGAGGGCACGGCGGTTCATTGGGCGAGTTCCTTTGTTTCAGTCTAGCGGCATTGCTGGTGGATTATGATTGCAGCCATGACTATCACGCGGCGTGGATTCATGGCATCGGCGGCAGGAGCGGCATTTGCGCAGACTGGCGCGCGGCGCCCGAACCTGCTCTTCCTGCTTGGCGACGACCACCGCTGGGATGCACTCGGATGCATGGAGAACAGAATCATCCAGACGCCGAACATCGACGCACTGTCGCGCACGGGCGTCACGTTTGAAAACAACTTTGTAACGACGGCGATCTGCGTGACCAGCCGGGCGAGCTTCTTCAGCGGGCTGTATGCGCGGAACCATGGAGTCCTTGCGTTCAATCAGCAGTTCACGCGTGAGCAGTTCGACAGAACGTATCCGGCGCAGCTGCGGAAGGCAGGCTACAGGACGGGCTTTGTCGGCAAGTATGGGCTGGATGGCGGAGAGTTGCCGGCGGACCAGTTCGACTACTGGCGGGGATTCAGGGGCCAGGGCCTCTATTTTCCTAAGGGCGAGCCCGGTCCGCATCTGACGCAGATCATGGCGGACCAGGCGGTGGAGTTCATCGATTCGTCGAAGCGGGACGAGCCGTTTTGCCTGTCGGTGAGCTTCAAAGCGCCTCACGTCCAGGATGATGATCCGAGGCAGTTCCTTTACTATCCGCGGGACGAGGGGTTGTATAGAGACGTGACGATTCCGCTGCCGAAGACGGCGGACCGGGAGTACATCACCATGCTGCCGCTGAGCGTGCAGCGGAGCGAGGCGAGGAGGCGGTGGGCGGTGCGGTTTGGGACTCCGAGGTTGTTCCAGGAGTCAGTGAAGTCGTATTTCAGGCTGGTGACGGGCGTGGACCGGGCTGTGGGTGAGATGGTGAAGGCGCTGGAGGCCAAGGGGCAGCGCGACAACACGGTGATCATCTACGCGGGCGACAACGGATTCTATTTGGGCGAACATGGGCTGGCTGGCAAGTGGTTCATGCACGAGGAGTCGATCCGGACGCCGTTGATCGTGAACGATCCGCGGACGGCGCGGATGCGGGGCATGCGGACGAAACAGATGTCGCTGAACATCGACATCGCGCCGACGCTGCTGGAACTGGCGGGGGTGAACGACGGGCCGCATATGCAAGGGCGGAGTTTGATTCCGGCGCTGCGGGGGAGCCGCGAGGCGTGGCGGAGCGAGTTCTTTTACGAACACAACTTCGTCCATGCGTGGATCCCGCAGACCGAAGGGGTGAGGGACTCGCGGTGGAAATACACCAAGTACGTCTCGGACAAGCCGCCGGAAGAAGAGTTGTACGACTTGCAGGCGGATCCGCTGGAGGAGCGGAACCTGGCCGGCGAGGCGGGAAGTGCGGCGGAGCTGGCCAGGTTGCGGGCGCGCCATGCGGCTTGGGTGAGGGCGTTGGAGGAGTGGGACCGAACGCGGCCGTGGGTGGATCCGGCTTAGTAGTGGTAGCGGCAAACGAGGAAGTCCATACGCCGGCCGGTGACGCGGTAGACCAGGCGATGCTCCTGCGTGATGCGGCGCGACCCGCAACCTGTAAGGGTTGCATCTGCGACAGAACCGGTGAATTGGAATGGCTCACAAGAACTCGCGCACGACCGCATGTGACGGAACGATGCTGCGAGTTGCCGGCCGGGGGGCCGGCCGCGGACACGGGAGTCCGCCCTACTGAGTGCGCGGCTGACTATCCGAGGTGTTCGCGTAGGATACGGACCATGCGGCGCAGCGGTTCGGCGGCGCCCCAAAGAAGCTGGTCGCCGACGGTGAACGCGCCGAGGTACTCGGGGCCAATGCGCAACTTGTGCAGGCGGCCGACGGGCACGGTGAGAGTGCCGGTGACGGCGGTGGGCGTCAGGTCGGTGATGGTTTCCTGTTTGTTGTTCGGGACTACCTTCGTCCAGGGTGTCGTGGAGGCGAGAATCGCTTCGACATCGGCCATGGGGACATCCCTGGTGAGCTTTACGGTGATGGCCTGGCTATGGCAGCGCAGGGTGCCGATGCGGACGCAGATGCCATCGACGGGAATGGTTTTTGACGTGCCAAGAATCTTGTTGGTCTCGGTTTCGCCCTTCCACTCCTCGCGGGTCTGGCCGGCGGGCATCTCCTTGTCGATCCAGGCGAGCAGGCTGCCGGCCAGCGGCGCGCCGAATTCGGCGATGGGCATTTGGGCGGAGCGCTGCATTGCGGTGACGGCCGTTTCGACGGTGAGCGCGTCGGACTTAGGCGCGTCCTTGGCGGCGGCGGTGAGACGTTCCATCTGGGCCATGAGTTCGAGCATCTTGGCAGCGCCGGCGCCGGAAGCCGCCTGGTAGGTCATTGAGGAGACCCATTCGACAAGGCCTTCTCTGAAGAGGCCGCCGAGGGCCATGAGCATCAGGCTGACAGTGCAATTGCCGCCGACGTATGTTCGGATGCCGCTTTTCAAGGCAGCGTCAATGACGCCCCGATTGACGGGATCCAGGATGATGACAGCATCATCGGCCATGCGGAGCGTTGAGGCGGCGTCGATCCAATAGCCTTTCCAGCCGCTCTTCATGAGTTCGCCATAGACCTTGCCGGTATAGTCGCCACCCTGGCATGAGAGCAGCACATCGCAGGCGGAGAGAGCTTTCAGGTCGTAGGCGTCAAGCAGGGTGGCGCCGGGGCCGCCCTCGGGCGGGGCCTGCCCGCCGACGTTTGACGTAGTAAAGAAAGTCGATTCAATCCCCGCGAAATCTGACTCTTCACGCATGCGCTGCATCAGGACCGAACCGACCATGCCTCGCCAACCAATGAATCCAACTTTGAGCATCGTTCTTCCATGATAACGTGCGAGTCCCTGGGTCTTCCGCCGCGGCAAACGGACCAGGAAGATTGGCGCCTCATTTGTTCCTGCCGGCCATCCATGTCGATATACTCTGAGCCAAGGAAACTCACATGCCGCGCACACTCCTGTTCCTGATCCTGGCCATGCTCCCATTGCTCGCCCAAACGCAGCCTCCGGCCGCCGAGGCGGTGACGGTGAAAGAAGTGGACACAGTGATTCCGACCTATCAAGTTGGACCGCCCGACCGGAATCCGCTGTTCTATACCGGACGCACGTATCAAGGCGCTAAAGGCTACATTTACCCATCGCCGATGTATGACACTCTCACCGAGCGGAAGGTGGACAAAAGTTACAAGCTCGTCTGTCTCGAGAATGAATACGTCAAGGTGTGCGTGATGCCGGAGATCGGCGGGCGGATCTGGGAGGCCGTGGACAAGACCAACGGCTACAACTTCTTCTACAAGCAATCGGTGGTCAAGCCGGCGCTGATCGGCATGTTGGGGGCATGGATCTCGGGCGGCGTCGAGTGGAACATTCCGCACCACCACCGGACATCGAGCTTCCAGCCAGCGCTGTACAAGACACAAGTGAACCCCGACGGCTCTAAGACGGTTTGGGTGGGTGAGATGGAGATCCGCGACCGGATGCGGTGGGCGATAGGGCTAACGCTGCGGCCGGGTTCATCCGTACTGGAAGCCAAAGTGACTGCGCTCAACACAACGCCGCTGGCCAATTCGCTGCTCTATTTCGCCAACGTCGCCGTGCATACGAACAACGACTACCAGATCATTTTTCCGCCCAAGACGCAGTGGGTCACGCAGCACGCCAAGCGCGAATACGCCAAGTGGCCGGTGGCGGATTCGATCTACAACGGCATCGACTTCCGCAAAGGGGTGGAAGTGAGCTGGTGGAAGAACCATCCGAGTTCGATCTCGATGTTCTGCGTGAACGACGAGGAGGATTTCATCGCAGGCTACGACCACGGCAAACAAGCCGGCACGATGCACGTGGCTGACCACCACCAGGCACCGGGCAAGAAGTTTTTTACGTGGGGGACGGGACCGTCGGGCCGGATGTGGAACAACATCCTGAGCGATACGGACGGGCCGTATCTGGAGTTGATGGTGGGCGCGTGGTCGGACAATCAGCCGGACTATTCCTGGATGCAGCCGTACGAGGCGAAGTCGGTGAAGCAGTACTGGTATCCGTTCCGGGGCATCGGCGGCGCCAAGGCGGCGACGGCGGACGCGGCAGTGAATCTCGAGATCAAGGACGGCAAGGCGAAGGTGGGCTTTTATACGACATCGATCCGCAAGCAGGCGAAAGCGGTCGTCGCCGTGGCAGGCAAGGAAGCGTGGTCGAAGGTGGTTGATATGGATCCGGCGCATCCGCTAGTTGATGAGGTCGCACTTCCGTCCGGCACGAAGCAGGATGATGTGAAGGCGGCGCTGTTGTTTGGCGGGCGCGAACTGGTCTCCTACAAGGCCGAGACGCTCAAGCCCGAGCCGATGCCAAAGCCGGTGGTTCCTCCTGGGGCTCCGGAGTCTTTCAAAACGGTAGAGGAGTTGACGCTGGCCGCTCAGCGGCTGGAGCAATTCCACAGTCCGGCGCTCGAGCCCGATCCTTATTACGAAGAAGCGCTGAAACGCGACCCGGGCGACGTCAAGGCGAACACGGCTCTGGGCATCCTCTACATCAAGCGGGCGAGGTATGCCGACGCCGAGAAGCTCTTGCGCAAGGCCGTGGCCCGGTTGACTTACAACCACACGCGCCCGAAGGACGGCGAGCCGCTTTACTACCTGGGGTTGTCGTTGAAACTCCAGGAGAAGTATAAGGAGGCCGAGGACGCTTTGCAGCGCGCGGCATGGACCTACGCGTGGCAATCTCCGGCTTACTTCCAACTAGCCGAAATCGCCGCCTGGAAAGGCGATCTCGACAAGGCGCTCGCGCTGCTGGACCGGTCCTTGGTGACCAATCAGTGGAACACGCGGGCGCTGTCGCTGAAATCGACCATCCTGATGCGGCTAGGCCGGGGAGGCGAGGCGAGGCAGGCGAGACAGCGCATCGGTGAAATCGATCCCATTGATCCGCGCGGTTTCAGGAACGCGGGCGAACTGGTGACAACGTTCAAGGCGTTCCCGGATGAGGGCCTGGAACTGGTGGTGGATTGCCTGAACGCGGGCATGAACCTCGAAGCAGCATTGCTGTTGGACCAGATGCCGGTGCAGTCGCCCATGGTGGCTTACTACCGGGGCTGGCTGGCGCAGCGCATGGGCCAGGCGCCGACGGCCAAGGCGCATTTCGAGCGGGCGGCGAAGATGGGACTCGATTTCGTCTTCCCATGGCAGCGCGAGGCGTTGCCCGCATTAAAGGCGGCGATGGAGTTGAACCCCGCCGACGCGCGGCCACCCTATTTGATGGGACTGTACCTGTATGATCGCCAACCGGCCGAAGCGGTCAAGATGTGGCAGGAGGCCTTGAAGCGCGATCCTTCAATGGCGATCGCCCACCGCAACCTGGCAGTCGCCTGGAGCGCGGACGAAAAAACTGTCCCGCAAGCAACGGCCGAACTCGAAAAAGCCCTCTCGCTCGATCCCACGGATGCGCTTTGGTACTACGAACTCGACCGTCTGTACGAATGGGCCCAGGCTCCGGTGGAGAAGAGGCTCGCCATCATCGACAAAAACAAGGAGCATGTCCGCAAGCGCGACGACGCGGCGGCGCGCGAAGTCCAATTGCGGCTGCTCGCCGGTCAGGAAGACGCCGCCATCGAGATCATGAAAAATCGCCACTTCCACATATGGGAAGGCGGCGCGCGCTTCTCTGTGACCGACGCCTGGACCGACGCCAACATCCATCAGGGCCACAAGAAGATGGCGGCGAAGGACTACGCCGGGGCGCTGGCGTCATACAAATCCGCCATTAACTATCCTGAAAACCTGGAAACGACGCGCAGCTACCGCGGATCACGGGCTCCGGAGGCGCATTATTGGGAGGGCAAGGCGCTGGCAGCGATGGGTAGGAAGGCCGAGGCGGAGAAGGCATATCGAGAATCGGCGGCGGCATTAATCGGCACGGAGGACAACCCGCGGGCGACGGTGGATTCCGGCGCTGTGCTGTTGTACTTCCGCGGTATGTCCCTGGTGGAACTGGGTGAGAAAGCGCGCGCCAGGCAAGTCTTTGAGGCCTTGGTCAAGGCCGGGCAGGAGGCGATGACGCGGACGCCGCGCCGCGACTTTTTCGCCAAGTTCGGCGAGGCGCAGTCCCGGCAATTGCGCGAGGCGATGGCCTTCTATGTAACCGGCCTGGGGCAGTTGGGACTCGGTCAGAATGCGGCGGCCAAGGCGTCGTTCGCCAAAGCCGTGCAACTGAACCGGTATCTGACAGAGGCGAAGGCGCTGCTGGCGAACGCGGCCAGTGGGATTTAGATTCTATAGGCCTGTTGGTTGCGGCGGACAAAGCTCAAGCGAGCCCGTTTATTGACGCGATAGGCGTGGGCTAAGAGGGATCGACGACGGCCGGGACGAGTGCGTCTTGTTAGGTGAACCTTGCTCGAGATGCGGATGGCCGTTGCGTTTGGAGAGGCGCAAGGGAATGCCCCGTCCAGGGTGCCGCAGCAGCATGATCGAGATGCGCCTGGGAAGGACTGCCATCCTTCTGTTCCGGGATAGTCAACGACTTGAAATGTGAATGTAATCTTCTGTCGCTAGTATTGTCTTTCCGCCGTTCCAAGTCGATGAACCGATCTGGGACCGGAAAGGAGGTTTGTCAATGATCCGTCCCTTTTGCGCCCCGTTCGGAGCAGCCGTCCTGGCATTGGCCATGGCAGCGATGCCCGCCTCTTCCCAGGTTGATCGAGCGACTCTTTATGGAACAGTTGCAGACGGCACCGGCGCCGCGATTCAAGGCGCATCAATCGAGCTGACGTCAGCGGACACCGGATTCAAGCGGGTGGCACAGTCGGGCAGCAATGGAGTCTACACGTTTTCGCAGGTTCCGATCGGCAACTACGTAGTGACTGCCTCTACTACTGGATTCCGGACCGTGTCGATCAGGGATGTGCGCCTTGGCGTCGGCGACAACCGCACACTGGACATTTCGCTCCAGATTAGCAATGTCGAGACTACGATCACGGTTGAAGACACAGTCGCTCCGCTGGAGAGCGCCTCGGCTGTGGTTGGCACGGTCATCGGCGGCCAGCAGATGCGCGAGATGCCACTCAATGGGCGGCACTGGGCCAGCTTGATGGCGCTGGCTCCGGGCGCTATCAACACTGGGGAAGGCAACCAGCAATCGATCCGCTTCG
>JARKOC010000510.1 GCA_029975915.1 Bryobacteraceae bacterium | reverse complement strand
CCGATTCGGTCTCCCGGATGCGGCCGCCGTCCTTCAGAAGGATGTCCGACCCGCCCGGCTTCAGCTGCACGTACTTGTCCCCGATGATCCCGCGCGTGCGCACCGAGGCGATGACGTCGTCCTGAAGCTCTATCCCGGTGTCGATGCGCAGGGACACTCTCGCCGTGTATCCCTGCTTCGGATCGAGAACGATGCGATCCACCCTCCCCACCTCGACTCCGGCTATCTCCACGGATGCCCCGCTTCGCAGGCCGGAGATGGAATCGAAGTTGGCATACACCCGGTAGCTGTCTCCTCCTATCAGCTCCATCTTCCCCAGTTTGACGGAGAGGTAGGCCAGGCAGAGGAGCCCCACCAGCACGAATATCCCGACGATTGTCTCAAGTCTTGCCTTGTCCGTATCCATGAATTCACCTGTTTCGCTTTTTTTCTGGCAGGGGAACGCTCACACGAACCGGAGGGGTCCCTCCAGGTCTCCGGTGACGAACTGGCGAACCACCGGGTCGCGGGAGTCCCGGATCTCGTCGGGTATGCCGCGAATCTGGATCCTCCCCTGGTACAGCATGGCCACGTAGTCGCAGACGTCGAAGATGGCCGGAACTTCGTGGGTGACGATCACCGCCGTGAACCCGAAGCGCGCGTGGGTTTCCTTGATGAGACGGTGCATGGCGTTGCCGATGATGGGATCGAGTCCGGTGGTCGGCTCGTCGAAGAGGATGATGCGCGGATTGAGCAGCAGCGCCCGCGCCAGGCCCACCCGCTTCTTCATGCCGCCCGAGAGCTGGTCCGGGTACTTGCGGTCCACATCCTTGAGCCCCACATGTTCCAGCGCCTCATGCACTCGGTCACGGATCTCGCTCCGGGTGAGGCGGGTCTTTTCCTCCAGGGGAAAGGCGACGTTCTCGAACACGGTCATGGAGTCGAACAAGGCCACGTTCTGGAAGAGCATGCCGAATTTTTCCCGCACCCGGTTCAAGTCTCTCCGCCCCATGTGGGTGATGTCTTCCCCGTCGATGATGACGCGCCCGGCGTCCGGCTTCATGAGCCCGATGATGTGACGCAACAGCACGCTCTTGCCTTCCCCGCTCGGCCCGATGACGGCGGTAATCTTGCCGCCGGGAATGACCAGATCCAAGTCGTTGAGCACTACCTGGCCGCCGAAGGCTTTTGACACGCGCAGCAT
>JARKOC010000467.1 GCA_029975915.1 Bryobacteraceae bacterium | reverse complement strand
CCGGCGCCCTTCTTCCCTGTCCGGACGTAGAGGGGCGTTCCTATCTCCAGGATGGCCGCTAGCGGGAGGATTGCCCTCGACAGTCGCAGTTCGAGGAGATCCTGATGAAAAGAGACGATCTCGGCATCGTCCCGGAAGATTCTTTTCTCCGGCAGCGGGATCTCCACCTGGATGCGCATCCCCGTGGAAAAATGCTCCTCATATTTCAGGAATTCTTTCGCCATACGCCGACTGATGTCTTCGGTGACAAAGATGGAAACCTTCCGCTAGAACTTTACCGTAACGACCCGGATAATTCCAGGGGCTTCATTCCTGCCTGAATCCGTGATGCCTTCACGGATTCAGGTACTATCGAAACACTTCGTCGAAAGTGAATCGATTGTAGATAGTGAAAGGCGCATCCAGGATCTTGCGGATCAGGTCCTCCTTGGCAAGAGCGAACTCCATGCTGTTGGGGTACCAGATGATGCTGAATTCGGTGGTGCCCGAATATTCCTTTGAAGTGGATGCTGCCCGCAGCAGTTCGATTACCTCCCGGGTTCCCACGGTCCTGTTCTGGACCTTGTACTGCGCAATCAGGCCCAGCATGTCCTGGAACCGGTAGTCATGCCCTTCGACCGCGGAGTGATAGCCGTGCACTTTGCTGACGGCCGCTTGATAGGGCGCCGTCCCCTGGTATTTGTAGTAATTGTTGGTGGTCAGGATGGCGCAGGGATCGCCAGGGGCGAAATCCAGCGGCGTGCGCAGCGTCCCGCCGTATGAGTCGGTCTCGAACGTCGACGACGGGTAGCCTGTCTGTCCGGGTCTGTAGGGAGTGGAAATCGGGGTGTTGAAGCCGACGGCGCGGGTCACGGGCAAGGACTCCCACAGCTTCGCCACACCCGCAATGCTGCTCGTGCCTTGCAAGGCTTCCCGGTAGAGGAGCGTGTAATCCAGGATATTCGCGGCTTCCCAATCGGGGACGGAATAGGATGCCTGGGCCTGCATGACCAGGCCGTCTTCGTTCATGCCGTGGTAGGTTCCGTAATAGCCCGGCCAATCGATGCCGATGATCTTTTTCTTGCCGCTGCCCGCCGGAGGCGTCGTGGCAATGATGAGCGTGCTGTTAACGGTCACCTTGTGCAGGTCGTTCTCCCCGTCGTTGTTCTTTCCGTGAATCAATGCGCCCCCGAGTTCGAGGTTCTGCGTCCAACTCCCCCAGAAGACCGCACTGGTGCAGAAACGAAAGTCCGGTCCCCCCCCGGCCTTTGCCAAGGACGCGCGGGAATCATCCAGGGGCCAGTATGGTTTTGCGTGCAGTACCCAATACCGGAGGACGGCCACGTTGTTCTGGACGATCAGGTCGTCCCGCGTCAATTCCCGGCCGAGCGTTCTCACCATCATATTCGTGCCGCCGTCCCTCATCCCCAGGAGCATGGCGTCCGCTTCGTCCGCATACGGTGAATTGCCCGCGAAGTGCTCCTTCAGGTAGTTGAGGACCTCCTGGTATCGGCCGACCGACTGGGCAAAGTACTCGACAACGACATGGTTGAAAAAGTCCATGATCTGGGGGCCGACCAGGTAGCCGTGGGAATAGGCGCGCTCCTCGGGTGTCCCCCACACGTGCAGGACCTTCTGCCCTCTGATGGTCTTGAGCGTGCCGCCTCCGGAACCCCTGGCAATGGCTTTTTCCGCTTCGGGATACGGGGTGGGGGCGATCAGTGTCACGTCAACGCCTTTGGTGTTCTTGCCGGCCTCGACCACCACGGGAGACAGGTAGAGATTGTCCGGGGTCTGATACCACCCAACCGGCTCGGCGTACTTGTTGTGGTTCACGCCTCCGTCGCCATTGACGTCAACCCAGCCCCAGATGACGTATTCGCCGGGAGTCAGCCCGCCGAGGGTGTAGCTTCCGGATGCCGAAAGCCTGCTGTAACGGGCAACCCAGGCGGATTCATGGGGGTGTGCCTCCGTCTCCGCCACCCTGAGCTTATTCTTGTTCTCCGAGCGAATGGCCAGGATGTATATCGTGCCAGCCTGGGAGCCGGGGACGGTGATGGTGCCGGAGACGGAGCCGGTCCCCGGACTGGAATGACCGCATCCGACGAGCGTGGCGAGAACAATCAGGCCATACCACAGAAAAAGCAGGCTGGTGTTACGTTCACTCATGGAATGTTTTCCTGTCGTTTCATCGGGTTTCTCAAAGAAGTGAGCGATTATCACTTCGTGTCGGAGAATGTTCATGGCCCCTCCCAGATGTCATCTCGCGAATCTCTTCTAAAAATGCCCTGCAATCGTCGCACCCTGCTTCATTCAACCATTGCTCCCCACTCATGCTCCAGGGACATTATTTCCGAGCATACCGAGCTTGAAAAAGCGACGCAGGTGCAGCGTCCAGGCCTTTCCCTCTGGAAGGAATTGCGGCGGTCACTCGGGCTCGCCGCCCAGAAAACCGGGCCGGAGATAGGCAGGATCGGGGTAGGTGTAGAAGCCCCGGCCCGTTTTGACGCCCAGCAGGCCCTTGTCGATGTAATCCCGTTTGAATTCGTCTGCAAACGCCTGGACCCCGGGGTCGCCCGTCATCTTGGCGTTGCTCTGCATCACGTGCCAGATTGTGTCCAGTCCCACAATGTCGTTCAAGCCGAAAGGCCCCAGAGGCATGCCCAGATGAAGCATGACTGCCCGGTCCACGTCCTCCACGGACACGATCTTATCAACCAGGGCGAGCTTGATGGCCACATCGTTCATGGCCCCGAAGATGGCGTTGGCCACGTAGCCGGGGTGCTCTCTCTTGAAAACCAGCGGCACCTGCCTGATCCGCCGGGCGAAGGCCGCCAGGAGGTCCACGATCTCCGGCGCCGTTCCCGGGTGCGGCATGACGTCCGCCAGCTGGTGGTCGAACACACCGTAGAAATGCAGGGCGGCGAACCGGGCCGGCCGGCCCGTTGCCTCGGCGTACATGGACGGCAGCAGTGTCGAGGTGTTGGTGGTGAAGACCGTTTCAGGCTTGCAGATCTCGTTGAGCCGGCCGAAGACCTTGCCCTTCAGGTCAGGGTCCTCGAAGACCGACTCGCTGACCAGGTCCGCATCGGCCCCGTCTTCCGGGTTGGGCGTCCAGGAGATCCGGGACAAGGCGGCCTCGGATTCCTCGGGCGTCATCTTCTCATTTTCCACGAGTTGTGCGGCGAACACAGGGATTCTCGCCTGGGCGTTCTCCAGGGATGTGGCCGCCGGGTCGTAGGCAACCACTTCAAAGCCGAAGCGGGCGCACTGCAGGGCGATCTTCTGCCCCATGGTCCCCATGCCTACTACCAGGATTTTGCGGATATCGTCGACGTTCATGACATAGCCTCCTTTGTCCGGTCACTTCAGAGTACGAGTACCATGCGAAGGGTGAAGATGTTCGCCCAGGGAATGCCGGCGCGGTACCCCGGTGTGGGGATCGCCGTGTAGGCAGCCTGCAGCGCCACGTACGACGGGATCAGATTCATCTGGTAATAGGCCTGCAGCATCAACTCCGACGAGCGCAGAGAGGTCGATGTATAGGAGGAGGGCACGTTGGGAAAAAAGAACAAGCCCGCATACGCACCGGAATTCAGCTTGCTCCAGGCAAGGCCGATACCGGCCGTGTCACCGGGGCGACCGGGAACAAGCCCCAGGGCCGTGAGTCCGCCGCCCACGTACCAGTTTGCGGAATTCGAGGGTGAATCGCTGTACCCGAGCTGGGCAAAGCCGATCAGCCCGGTCGGGTCCGAGGCCGGATTCCGGTACCAGAGCCGCTGGGAAGCGAACGCATAGTACCCCATGGCGCCGTTTGTCATAACCGCCGCGGTCTTGTCCGAATTCAGATTTCCCGTCGCGAGAGCGCCGGTCTGTCCCCAGATTCCGGCCGCGAACCGGCCCGACTTGCCTTGAGCGCCGAGCCGCCATGCGTATCCGACCTCCCCGATGTGGAACCAGTAGCCGTTGAATTCCGGACCTACTTCCACGCCCGTCTGGACTCCCCGCGCCCCGTTGCCGTCGAAGAGCCCGTATGAGACGTAAAAGTTCTTCGTTGGCAGGAATGTCAGTGACAACCCCCACGCGGGGTTAGGGTATATGGGCAGCTTGAAATTCGTTGTGTGAAGGCCTGACGGCGTGTACAGGAGATCGCTGATCGTCCAGTCCCGCATGTGGGGTTCTAGTGCCGTCGCCGGGTTGAGGACCTGGCCGAATTCACCGCCGGCGTTGATCTTGCCGATTTTGAAGATCAGCTTGTTGTCGAACAGCCGCTGGCGCCACCACAGCTCATAGAGTTGAACGCGGTGGAAATCCTTCGGGGGAGCCAGGTTGTCGAAAACCTGGACGGAGCCAACCCGCCCGTTGCCGTCCATGCCCTGATAGACGAGACAACCGGCGAAAAACCGGCCGCCCGGAATATGGAGGAGCCTTTCCGCATCCACATCCACGTTGAGACCGAATACGAAATCCCCCGACAGCGTGTGCGGGCTGAGCCCGCCCGAAGCGACCCAGTTGCCGCCGACATCGAGGATCCCTCCGAACCTGATGGGGAAATCCGGACTCAACCCCAGGGTTTTCTGCAGAAGTCCTGAATAATACGCTCCGCTCAACGCTCGCGGGTTGACGGCGAGTTCAGGGCTGATGGACACAGCCGATGCGGCGGCCGCGGGCGGGGCGGCTGGATCTCCCTGTGCGGATCTTGCCGATGATTCCGCACCTGTCGTGCCCGTGACGACGTTCTCTGCGGATTGGGCCAAGACCGTGGCGGGAAGGAGCATCAGAAAAACGAGGCATGCGCATATATTGCCCAACCTCCGTTTTGAGGGGGACGGGACAATCTTCATGCTTTTCTGAAGGGACCCCCCGCCTCTGTCGGGGGTCACAAACTGTTCGGCCGTTCCGAACCGTTCGCGCGGAATACAAGGGTTTCCTTTTTTCACGATGTTATCCGTCGGTCTTTTTCACGTGATGTTCACACGACCCACTCGCCGCTTCGCCGCTTGCGGGCGACGTTCAGCAGGTAATCGTCCCGTCCTGCGGCCAGATCGGGGTTGAAGCCGTACCTAGCACCCATGGCGTCGCCCTCGTCGCCGAGGACCAGCCGTTCGTTTCTTGCAACTCCGGCGAGGATGGTCCGCGCAGACTGCTCCGGCGGTTGCGCGCCCGGCGGGGGCTCGGCACCGCCGGTTTTCCAGATTGCAGTGGCGGTCGTGCCCGGAGTCGCCGCTGTCACGCGGATGTTCTCGTCCCACAGTTCGTAGCGAAGGGCGAGCGTCAGCCCGTTAAGCGCCGCCTTGGTGGCGGAATACATCGTCTGCTGGGCCATGGGCGAGAACGCGATGCCGGAAATGATGTCGACAATGTGCCCGCCGCCCTGCTCGCGCATGATCGGCAGCACGGCCCGGATGCCGTACAGCGCCCCGTAGAAGTTCAGCGCGAACGCCTTCTCCCAGTCCTCATTCGTCAGTGAGTCGAAATACCCGCTCAAGCCGGCGCCCGCATTGTTGAACATGAAATCGATGCGCCCGCCGTACTCGGCGGCTTTGCGGATCATTTCCCGGACGTCTACCTCCTTCGTGACGTCGCAGCGGAGACCGAGCACCCTCCCGGGATAGGCCTTGTTCAGCCGCTCGGTCTCCCGTTTGAGGTTCTCGCCATTGAAATCGGCGAGGACGACATGCCGTGCCCCGCAGGAAAGCATCGTCTCCGCGAGAGCCAGTCCGATTCCCGACGCTCCGCCGGTAACTACCGCAACCTTGTCTTCATAGTATTCTTTCATGCCTCACCCTTCCTTTCCGGTATTTGCGCATCCCGCGATAGAGCTTCGGCCGGAGATGTGCTCTCTGCCGCCTCAGTCTTTTCTTGGCATATCGTCACCGTGTCCGCTGTGTCCAACTACCCTGTACAAGATGGGAAGCTGTTCCCTCAGTCTCCCTGGAAAGAGGCAGTGAACGAAAACAAAAAAAACCGCCCGACCAGCTGGAAGCTGGCGCGGACGGCCCTTTTTGTCGCCGAAAAACCTTGATCCCCGTACCGAAAAACACGATATCCCCCGGGAAAATCGTACTGTAGCCTTATATGTATACCCACCAACCCCCTGTCGTCAATATTAAGCATAATTATATTGCTTACATTAACAGTGGGAGCGAAGCGCCGCACGTTT
>JARKOC010000466.1 GCA_029975915.1 Bryobacteraceae bacterium | reverse complement strand
GCCTTTCCGCCTCAATCAGTTCGGCGGCAATCTCGGCGGCCCGATCGTGAAGAATCGAACGTTCTTCTTTGGCAACTACGAAGGGCTCCGCCAGCGTGTCAGCCAGACGTTCCGCAACGACGTTCCCAGCGCCGCTTTCCGGGCGCGCGCCACCGACCCCAACGTCCAGAAGATCGTCAACTCTTACCCTGTTGGCACTGAGCGGAGTACCAACGCCGACATCGATCGCGCCCTTGGCAACGCCAGCCAGCAGTGGCGCGAGGATGCGGGCACCCTCCGAGTCGACCACCGGTTCAACGACAACAACACGATGTTTGTGCGTTACAACATCGACGACGGAACCATCGTTGCTCCCCGAACCATTGTTCCCGGCGACCGCCAAGATAGCTTTTTCCGCCCGTCGAACCTAATCGCCCAATATCAGCGCGTCTTCTCTCCACGCATCGTCAATGAGGTGAAGGCCGGGTTCAACCGCTCGGCCCTGCGCCGGTTCAGTTTTTCTCCGTTCACTGAGTCTATTGCGATCGCAGGATTCACGACGCTGAATAACTCCAACCTGCTCGTCGAAAACGGCACTTCCTATTCCATCATCGACAACCTCGTTTTCAATCTCGGCCGCCATACGCTCAAGTTCGGCGGCGAGGTTCGCCGGGCCCATGTCAATGTCGCCGATCCCGCTTTTGACGCGATAAGTATCACCTACGCCAGCCGGAACGACCTGCTTGCAAACAAAATCGACCGCGTCGCGGTTACTGGCGGAAACGATGTCCTTGGCACGAGGAAGTGGTATTACTACGCCTACGTCCAAGATGACTTCAAGGTCAATTCCGAACTCACTCTGAACCTCGGTCTTCGCTACGAGTACTATGGCGTCAACCGCGAAGTGAACGACCGCTATCGTGTCTTCGATATGTTTGCCTGTAAGGGCTTCTGCCCCCACGGCACCCCCTGGTATTTCCCTGACAAGAACAACTTCGACCCGCGCATCGGAATCGCTTGGGCGCCCAAAGCGCTTGGCGGCAAAACGGTCTTCCGCACCGGCGCGGGCATCTACCACGGCCCTGGTCAGATCGACGATCAGAACGCCCCCCTCGACAACATGTCGCAGAACTTCTCCCTGACCGCCGTCGAGGCGCCAGGACTGTCTTACCCTGTCGCACCGTTCCTCGGGCTAGCAAGAGAAGTAGGAATCACACCGCGATCTCTTCAGCGCGACCGGCGTGACTTATACTCCGCTCAGTGGGGTTTTTCCATCCAGCAGCAATTGCCCTCTTCATTCATGGCCCAGATCGGCTATGTGGGCAGTTCCGCTAGCAAGGTGACCACCCGCAAGTACATCAACAACCTCGACATTGTTACCAAAGTTCGGCCTCTTCCCACGTTCGGCCGCATGGATGAGAAGAACAACGACGGAAATAGCAACTTCAATGCTCTGCAGTTCTCACTCCACCGCCGCGTCGGTCGCGGCCTGACTTGGGGAACTGAGTATATGTGGTCGCATTCGATCAATGACAATTCGATCGGCGGTGGCGAAGGCTCTCAGCCCCAAATCGCCCTCTGCCGGGCCTGCGACCGGGGCAACAGCGGTCAGGATGTGCGCCACACCGTCACTAGTAATTGGGTGTACGCCCTCCCATTCGGCCCTGGGCAAAGGTACCTGACCTCGGGTGTTGGATCCAAGGTGCTGGGCGGGTGGGAGGTTAGCGGCATCCATACCGTCCGCTCGGGTCGTATGCTGACGATCACCATCGCGCGCAGCAGTGGCGACGTGCCTGACGGCAACACTTCCAACCAGCGGCCGAACCTGGTCCCCGGAGTCTCGCTTTACCCTGCGGGCGGCTCCACTTACGCCCAATGGCTCAATCCGGCCGCGTTCGCTATTCCGGCAAAGAATACGTGGGGCAACGCCGGCCGTGCGATCGCCGTCGGACCCGGACTCGCGCAGATTGACTTCACCCTTCAAAAACGAATTCCGATCCATGAGAGCAAGACCCTGGTGTTCCGAATCGAATCCTTCAATGTTGCGAACTGGACTCAACCTGGGAACCCCGGCACCACGCTGACCTCGCCTGCAAGCTTCGGTCTGATCAACTCGGGTCTCAATCGCACGATCGGCACTGGTACTTCCAGGCAACTTCAACTTGCCTTACGGCTGATGTTCTAACGCATGGCTTGAGTTGCCGGATGTCCCACCTCACACTGATGCGGCGGCGCCGGGCCGCCGCATTCACCCTGCTTCTTGTCGCATGGGCTGGCTGTTCCCTGCGCCAGTCCCATCTCACTGTCGACATAAAGGCCGCGCTCGCCACACAGCCGGTCGCTGACGACGCCGACGATCCCGCCATCTGGGTCCACCCCGCCGATCCTGAGAAATCCCTCATCATCGGCACCAACAAGGTGGCCGCGCCCACCGGCGCGCTCGTTGTCTTCAACCTCGATGGCACGATCCGCCAGACCATCTCCCCCATCGACCGGCCGAATAACGTGGACGTGGAATACGGGCTCACTCTCCAGGGCCGTTCCGTCGATATCGCTGTCGCCACCGAGCGCCTCAGGTCGCGCCTGCGCATCTTCCTTATCCCCGCTGACGGTTCACCGCTGACCGATATCTCCTCGCCCGGCGGCGCCGCCATCCTTCAGGGCGAGACCGGTGAACTCGCCGAACCCATGGGCATCGCGCTATACCGCCGTCCCGGGGATGGAGCGATCTTCGCTATCATCGCCCCCAAGAACGGCCCGAAAGAGGGGTACTTGCGGCAATACCGTCTGGAAGACGACGGCACAGGCAAGGTCAAAGCCACCCACGTCCGCCGCTTCGGCGCTTTCCTCGGCGGGAAGGAAATCGAGGCGGTCGCGGTGGACGACGAACTCGGCTTTGTCTATTACGCCGACGAAGGCAATGGCATCCACAAATGGCACGCCGACCCGGACCACCCAGATGCCGGCCGCGAGCTTGCCCATTTTGGCCGCACTGGCTTCGCCGGCGACCACGAGGGCATCGCTATTTACTCAATGCCCGGCGGCAAGGGCTACGTGATCTGCACGGATCAGATTGCCGGCAGCAGCCACTATCACATCTACCGCCGGGAAGGTGGCGCCGGCGGCCCGCACGACCACTCCGAACTGGTCAAGTGCGTTCGCGGCGGCGCGGATTCAACCGACGGCCTCGAAGCCACATCCCGCCCGCTCGGCCCCCGATTTCCAGCCGGACTCGTTGTTGCCATGAACAGCGGCCCGAAAAACTTCCTCCTCTTCAGATGGGAGGATTTCCGCGACACCGGTTCCCCGAAGCTCAATTGAATCGGGTCTGGATCTCGCGGTGGGAAGCGAAGTTTCCCGGCATCGAGCCGGAAGCTTGTGATGGAGTGTATCTATGACCGCGTCATTTCTGATCGCATATTTTCTTGTCCAATCGCCATCTGTACCTGCCCAGGACCGCTACGAAACCATCCGCCAGCAGGCGCGCAAGACCGATAGCGCCACTGTCGCTGAAATGATCCGGCTCGCCGACACCGACCCAGACCCTCGCATCCGCCGGGTCATCGTCGACCGGTTGGGCCGCCACAACCGGCCCGAGATCCGGGCGATGCTTGAAAGGCGTGCGCTCACTGATCCCGATGCCGGGATCGCTTTGTTCGCTCTGGAACGTCTCCGGCTCACCCAGTCGCAGGAACTGGGGCGGCTGTTCGAGAAGCGGCTCGAACTCGCAAGGTCTTCGAGCGACGCGAAGTCGCTCGAAACTCTCATTCAGGAGCATCAGCGTTGGGCCTCCCTGGCCAAGGGCGCGATCCTGCCCGCCTTCTTTGAGGTTCCTCCGCCCGTCTTCCAGGCCTCATCGAAACAGAATCTTCGGATCGTCGGTTTCGGAGATTTCGGCGAGGTCGGCAACACGCAGTTGATTTGCGCTAAGGCGGTGGCCGCATATCACCGCGATAAACCGTTCGACCTGGGTATCACCCTCGGCGACAACATCGTCCCCGTTGGCGTCACAAGCCCATCAGATGAGCGTTGGCGGGGTGGATGGGAGGAACTCTACGCTCCCCTTGGAATCCCCATTTACGCGTCCACGGGCAACCATGATTGGGGTCTGGCCGACAGCCCCGCCGCCCAGATCCTCTATTCTCAAACGAGCCGTACCTGGAAGATGCCCGCGTCCTATTACACCTACACGGCAGGCCCGGCCCAGTTCTTCGCGCTTTCCACCAATGCCATGTCCGAGACCCAGATCCACTGGCTGGACAAGGAACTGACCCGCAGCACGGCCAAGTGGAAAATCGTCTACGGCCATCACCCGATTTATAGTTACAGCTCGCATGGTGATTCGCCCGAACTTGAGCGTATGCTCCTGCCAGTTCTTAAAGGCCGGGTGCATGCCTACATCGCCGGGCATGACCACCTTACCCAGCACTTGAAACCCATCGACGGCGTCCACTTCTTCGTGGCGCCTTCTTCGGGCCAGACCGCACGGCCCACCAAGAAAGGTGAAAGGACCATCGCTGCCGACGCGTTCGATGGCTTCATGGTCCTCGATGTTTCGCCGGAATCGCTCAAAGTCTCCTTTGTCGATGCAGCGGGGAAGACGCGCTACGACACTGCCATCCGGTGAATTGTACGTGATTCAGCAGCCACGCCTCCGCCTTTGACTTCAGGGCCGAATCGGAGGCGCGAAGCGGTGGCCATTTCTGCCGCTCGCTGAATGTCTTTGTGCGGCCTTGAGTACAATCAACGGTCAGGACAGCTCTGCAAGCCGCATTCGAATACAGTGACGCAACAAGACCCAGAACATATTTCGCGGCCGGTGATAAGGCGGTCCCACCCGGAGGATCTGGGCCAACTCTACCGCGTCTGGGTCGAAGCGGTCCGGGCTACTCACCACTTCCTCAGCCCCCAGGACTTCGACTCAATTTCAGCCATCGTCCGCGACAAATACCTGCCTTCCGCTAAACTCTGGGTCACAGTCGATGATCAGGATGTGCCTGTCGGATTCCTCGGGGCGGATGGAGACAAAGTGGATTCCCTCTTTGTTCATCCCGCCCATCACGGCCAGGGCCTCGGCCGGGCCCTGATCGAAAGCGCATTCACTCCGGACCTGACCATCTACGTCGATGTTAACGAGGCAAACATGCAGGCCATCGGCTTCTACAAGAAGATGGGTTTCGTCGAATGCGGCCGTTCCGGGACCGACGGCGCCGGGATGCCCTATCCTTTGATCCACATGATCCGCCGTCCGGCCGCCTAAGCCTGTTTCCGCGACAACCACCAGTAGACCGCCAGGAATGGCAGCGGAATCGCATTGATCAGCGCAATCCAAGGAAACCGGTTCATCCCGATCACCGAAAAGAATCCAATTGTCGCCAGGACAGCCACCAATGCTCCCAACCGGTCCCACCGGACAATCATTATCAATCCGGCAAGGATCGCGGCGTGCATCACCTGCGCCACCCAAACGAACGGCGGCGGCCATGCCCCCTTGGGCCGGACGAACCACTCGCCCAGATGCTCGACGAAGAAGGCCCCCCAGAACAGGAACAGCAGCACAGCCAGCCCCCTTCCGATCCATAGCGCCCCAAGGGCAATTCGTTTGGTCGTCAACTCAGTCATTCGTGTCACCTCACGCTTGGCAGTATCGCCCGTAACGGCCCGGAAGATTCCTTCGTTTGGTCTTCGAAAACCCTTCGCAAGCGCTTCCGGGAGTTCGTTTGGCTCGCGCCAAGTCGCTCATTTGTAAGACAATAGAGCTTCATGTCCGATATGACCGAACAAACGCTGCTAGCCTGTTGCCCGGAATACTGCTCTACCGGGGCCATCGATGAACTCCGCGCCCGCGACTACAGCCGGCTGGATCGCCTCAACCACGTTTACCTGGATTACACCGGCGGCGGCCTGTATTCCGACTCACAGATCGAACGCCACAACGAACTCCTTCGCACCCACGTCTTCGGAAACCCGCACTCGCACAATCCGACCTCCGAAGAGATGACCGGTCTGGTCGAGCACGCCCGCCTCCGCGTTCTCGATTTCTTCAACGCGCCCCAGGAGGAATACGCCGCCATCTTCACCGCCAACGCCTCCGGCGCGCTGAAACTGGTGGGCGAATCCTACCCCTTCCAACCCGGCGGCCGTTATCTCCTTACTTTTGATAACCACAACTCCGTCAACGGCGTCCGCGAGTTCGCCCGCGCGCGGGGTGCCGAAATCCGCTATGCGCCGATCCATTTGCCCGATATGCGCGTCGACCAAGCCGAACTCGATGCTCTGTTTGCCGCCGGCCCCACCTCGGCACCCAGCCTGTTCGCCTACCCGGCGCAGTCGAACTTCTCCGGCGTCCAGCACCCTCTCGACTGGATTGCCCAGGCTAAATCGCTGGGTTGGGATGTGTTGCTCGATGCCGCCGCCTTTGTCCCCACCAACCGGTTGGATCTTTCCGCAGTCAAGCCCGACTTCGTCACGTTGTCCTTTTATAAGATGTTCGGTTATCCGACCGGCGTCGGCTGCCTGCTGGCGCGCTACGAGGCGTTGCGGAAATTGCGCCGGCCGTGGTTTGCCGGGGGCACCATCACCGTCGCCAGCGTGCAGGGCGACCGCTACTTCATGGCCGACGGCGCCGCCGCCTTCGAGGACGGCACGCCTGATTACCTCAATATTCCTGCCGTCGAATTCGGCCTGAACCACCTCGATTCAGTCGGACTTGACCTGATCCACGCCCGCGTTACCTGTCTTACCCGCGTCCTGCTGAACGGGCTGTCGGAAATTCGCCATGGAAACGGTCGTGACTTAGTCCGCATTTACGGTCCACTCAATACACAAATGCGCGGCGGTACCGTGACGATGAATCTCTTCGCCGCCGACGGGACGATGATAGATCATCGATTGGTCGAGTCGGCCGCTTCGCGCCACGGCATCTCGCTCCGCACTGGCTGTTTCTGCAACCCAGGGGGCGGGGAAGTGGCCCTGGAATTGACACAGGGCGAATTGACCGGCTGTTTCTCCCAACCCAAGATCGAACGTGCGGGCCGCTTCACAATCGACGATTTCCGCCTCTGTGTCCACGGAAAAGGCTCCGGGGCGGTGCGCGTGAGCGTCGGCCTGGTGTCAAACATCGCCGACGTCGCCCGGTTCCTCGCCTTCGCGCGCGAATTCGCCGCCTGACTCCACCGTCAGGGCACCAAGCGTCGCCGTCGCGCGGGACAGAATGATCAAGCCGGCCCCGCCGGATCGCCGCGATTGCCGCCCGGCCTGGAGGGAGGCCTATAGAGGCGCTCCTAGCGATGTCATACTCCTTCTACATTAACGAGCGTTGTTCCATTGACACGCGTCGAAGTACGTGTATAGTATGCAGCCAGTGGCAGAAAGTCGTGTTATTGATCTCTGAATGACGAAGAGAGTAGGGTGGTTGGAGCGCGGCGATTGCTTCTCAATATGGAGAACATAGTATGAGATTCCGGTACAGATCGACAATGATCGTGATCCTGACCATGCTGGCCATTTTTACCGCCGGCACAGCGGCAGCTCAGGCTCGGCGCGTACTCACGCTGGACGATGAACGGCTCGAAAACTTCCAACTTAGAGGCTACTTCTCGCCGCATTGGAGCGGGGGCGCGATTCTCGCCGTGGAGGATAACCCTTCCGATGCGCCCATGATCGTGCGAATTGGGCGGAACGGCCACGTTGAGAGGATCAATTTCAAGATTCCTGACGGAAGACACATTACTGTCCTCGGGCTTGCTGGGGCCACGGATGGCCGGATCGCCGTCATCGGGTCTGCACACGGCGACGATGGGGGCGCTACCACATTCCTGGCGCTGATTGCCGCTGACCGCCAGAGCCAGATCGTCGTCCAGTTGTGGCCATATGGTCCCAGTGTTGTCACTTTTGCTCCGGATGGGGCCGTTTGGACAATTGGCTGGGTGCGCGAAGGCGAACGGGTTGCCGCCGACAGCGTGCTGAAGAGATTTGATAGGTCAGGCGCCCTGATTGCCACGACCCAGCTGTTCACAGGGAAGGATGAGAAATTGAAGGGGTTCCCGCTGCCTCCGCCGAGGACAGACATGGCGCACCTATCTCGCCTGCGCGCTTCAAAGGACCGCATAGGGTGGTTGATGAATGACAACAACTACATAGAGTTTTTCCCCGATGGACGTGTATCAGGTTGGTACAGTCGGCCGGACTGTGGTGGAACGGAGAACGAGCTAGGCTACTTGGCACTGAGTGAGACCAATGAAGTTATTGTGAGGATCTCGAATTGCAAACAAAGTACATATCTGCAAATGAATAGAGAAACAAAAGCATGGCGACCTGTCGAAGGCGGAAAACAGAACAGCTTGAAATGGGAAATTCCGTTGGGATTCGATGGCGAGACTCTTGTCTCCGCAACAGCCGATGGCAGCGTGCGACGTTATAACCTGAGCCAGGAAGAACTCCACACCAGAGATGAAGTATAGAAGATTCCAAGTATCACGTTGTGATTTCGATCAGGAAGATGTAGCTATGACACGAACCGAAAGTCAGTTTGATCCACCGCACACAGCTAACACGCTTTGCAGTGGCATCGCAATTTTCGCTTTCCTGCTTGCCGGCAGTCACCAAATCCAGCCCGCGGCAGACCCGCTGCGTGGTTGGCGGACTGACCCAAAGACGAATGCCCTTGAACTGATGTCTGTTCAAGAAACGGAGAAGTTGACCACGTTCGTTCTGAAGAACACCTCAGCTCAGTCGATCACCGCCTTTGCGGTTACACATGGCAACGCAGCATACACGATGGACCGTTTTCTTACCGATACCTCAATCGCGCCCGGCGAGTCCTACAGTCTGAACGTCGCTACTCTCGATCTGGCCGGAAAGACGCGCGTGATCGAGCTATCCGCAGTGGTATTCGAAGATGGGACCTCAGCTGGTGCCGAGAAGGAGTTGGAGAACATCACAGCACACCGGCTTGGATGCGCACTTGAGCTTCAGCGAGTGAAGACAATCCTAGATCACGCGTCCAGCCTTCCCCCGAACTCAAAGGATCTCGAAGGTCTTGGCAACCAGATTGGTAGAATACCGGCCACCCTTCCTGAAGCGATTGCCTCCTTGGAAAGCGCGCGCCTGGAAGGAGTGGATGTGCGAACTCTGAACCTTGGAGGCGGGCAACGGATCGCCTTCCTTTCCGCCGTCAGGAATACGCGGCAAGATGCCATCCAGAAGGTCAGTCAGCTTGAAAGGTTGCCCTTATCGGATCCTCGGATGTCCCGGTCACCAAGGCTTGTGTACCTCGACGAGCTACGGCGAGTTTACGGGGCGCTGAACGCAAAAAGCGAGCGCTTTCTCCGAACGGTGAGAGGAGGAGCACTCCGATGACTCGGAACTTCGCTATTATCCGCAGAATCACGGCGCTGTTGGCAATCTCTCAGGCAGCTCTGCTTGGACAGCAGTGCACACCGACACACTCAACCACCGGTCAGGAGACCGGGTGCGCGAACCCCTGTGAACTCGGCCCATCCTACACGCCGTCCAGTTGCCCACTCTGCAAGTGGGTGTCTTATCGTGCCCAATTTCCCGATGGATTCGTTGACTACCGTACTCTAATTGCAACTGGAAAATATAATCGGATGTACGAGGAATGCAATGGGGGTACCAGCACCCCCTACACCCCCACAATTATTCAGTGCTGGCCCGACTTCTTCACGCCGGTAACTTATGACGACTTCTTCCGGGCGGAAGCCTACGATAAATCAACGCAAATTACAACCCTGCTTTGTGGTGTGGCACCATTTAATTACCTGGTCCTTTGCACCCTCGGAGAACTACGCGCGGTCACCATTTCCCATAGTTGCACCCCAACGACATGCCCGGATACTCGATGCTACCCAATCGATCCCAAAGCCTACAAGGCTCCGGATCCCTGCATGGTGCCAGATCCGCCTCATTGTGAGCCAGGATGGCAATACGACGAAGCGACCCTCTGTTGTCTGAGTGGAGGATCACCGATCATCATCGACGTTGACGGTGATGGCTTTCACCTGACGGCGCCAAGCGACGGCGTGATGTTCGATCTGCGGGGTGGTGGCCGAAGTGAGCGATGGTCCTGGACCGCGGCTGGAGCAGATGACGTCTGGCTAAGCCTTGACCGCAACGGAAACGGATTGATCGATGATGGAACCGAATTGTTTGGCGATGCCACTGTACAGCCCAAAACGCCTGGAGGGCGGAATGGCTTCAAAGCGCTCGCGGTGTTTGACCAAACAAACGAGGGAGGCAACAACGATGAAACCATTGACGCCCGGGACTCCGTGTTCGCCTCACTCCGCCTTTGGCGGGACGCCAACCACAACGGAATATCCGAAAATGGCGAACTGCTAACGCTTCAGGAGTTAGGGATTACAGCCATCTCGCTGAAGTACAAAGAATCAAAATGGACTGATGCGTACGGCAATCAATTCAAATACCGGGCAATAATAGAGCGGAGCACAAGAGGCAAAGGGAGAGACAAATGGGCCTACGATGTCTTTCTTGTCGCTGACTCAACGGCGCAATAGAGAGTGTGGGCTCCACGGAAGTAAAGTATATGCACCTGAGCAGGCAGTCCCTAAACCGATTTGCGATCATTGTGTGCGCCTCGTTTCTACTCCAGTTTGGTTGTTCGCAGCCGCCGCGCCAAACTTCTGCGTGTACGCCTGTGCCCTTGCATGAGAAGATTCGCCTTGCACGTTACATACAGGCCAAGTTCAAGTTCTCCTCCGAGCCAAGCCTTCTCATCGCCGAGCAATCCTCCCCTGGCGACTGCTTCCGGAAAGTGACGGCTGTTCATTCTGAGGCGGGGCGCCAGAGAGAGGTTCAGCTTTATCTTTCACCGGATCTAAAATTCCTTAGCCGGGAAATCCTCGATACTACTCTGGATCCAAGAGCTGAGGAAGAGCGTGTGGAAAAGGAACTGCAAGCTGGCCTGTCACCCGACTCAGCGGCATCCAAGGGCTCTGCGAATGCGCCTGTCACACTCACTGTGTTTTCTGATTTTCAGTGTTACTATTGCGCCAAACTTGCCAACATGTTGAAGAGCGAGGTCCTGCCGTACGAAGGAGACAAGCTGCGGCTGGTCTATCGGCATTTGCCCCTGACAAGCCATGTATGGGCCCGAGCGGCCGCTGAAGCGGCTGCGTGCGCAGGGGAGCAGAGCGACAAGGCTTTTTGGGAATTACACGATCTCATCTTCGCGAACCAGCGGGATCTGACCAAGGATAACTTAGCGACAAGCATTTCGCGCTTTGCTGGGCAGATGGAGAAGCTTGATCGCCCCAGATTCAATGCTTGCGTTGCCACGCGACGAACGTCACCCACCGTTGAGCAAGATATAGCTTTTGCGAAGAAGCACGGACTGACGGGTACTCCGACGTTGTTTATGAACGGGCGCCGTATTGAGAGCGTGAGTGAAGCCGTTCAACTGCGCACCCTGATTCGCCAAAACGAATCACTGCGGCGCTAGGACACAGACCGCTGTCACTCGACCGCACTCACGGCGCTTCAAGCGCTGAACGACGAGTCGCAGCCGCAGAGGGGGATTTCACGTTCGGGTTGTTGAATCGAAACCGATCGGGCAGAGCACCTGATGTTGCCTTGGTCGAACGATTTGCACCTGGCTGGCCGAGGCCCTGCGCGTGCGTCGATGTGTCGGAAATCGACCCGGTCCCGTTGCCGGCCAAGCTGAAAGTCCAGGTCGATCCATACGCCGCGTGAGGCGGGTTGGGGCATCCCGGCAGAGTGACGCGGATTCTTGCTTTCGGAGCCGGGGTGAGGCATGATGATAAGTGTAAGGATTTACACGTCACCAATCAGCCATGCCCTACGCCGCGCTGCACAATCATAGCTGGTTCTCGCTGCTGGACTCGCCCGTCCCGCCGGATCAGCTTGTTGTAGCGGCCGAGGCCTGCGGCATGACCGCCGCCGGCCTCACCGACCGCGATACGCTCGCCGGCGCCGTGGCCTTCTGGAGAAAATGCCGCGACCTGGGGCTGCACGCCGTCACCGGCAGCGAAGTGACGATTGAAGACGGCACTGCCCTCGTCCTACTGGTCGAAAACGCCCACGGCTACTCGAACCTGTGCCGGTTGCTGACCACGCGCATCGAACATCCCAACGGCGTCGTCTGGGACGATGTGGGCCGCTTCGGCCAGGGCCTCATTTGCTTGGCCGGAAGCCGCAGTTCGCTGGCCCGCGCCATCCGGCGCAACCAGCCGCCGGAGCCGGAATTGAGGCGTCTTCGCGATCTCTTCGACCGTAATCTGGCGCTCGAAATCTCTCCTCACAATGACGATGACCTGCGGTTGGCGCGTCTGATGGCCGAGCTCGCCCGGCGGCACAAAGTGGCGCTCGCCGCCGGCGCCGACGCTCACTATCTCGATCAATCCGACCGCCTGCGCTTCGACATCCTCCAGAGCATGCGTACGCTGACCATGCTCAACCAGCCGCATCCGGACAAACTCCCCGCCGGACGCCACCACTTTCACACGCCCGACGAGATGGCCCGCTATTTCGGCTCGTTGCCGCAGGCGATCGAGAACAGCCAACGCATCGCCGAACGCTGCCAGTTCGATTTCGAACTCGGCGATATCCATTTCCCAAAATTCCCATGCGCCGACGCCGTGGCCGAACTGCGGGCGCGGACGCGCAAGGGCGTCGAGCGCCGCTATGGACTGGAACCCCGCGCCGAGGTCGCCGAACGGCTGGAACGCGAGATGTCGATCATCGAGGAGGTCGGCTATGCCGAGTACTTTCTGGTCTTTTCAGAGATCGTCGATTGGTGCGCGTCCAAGGGCATTTCGACGCTGGCGCGCGGCTCGGCCGCCGGCAGTCTGGTCTGCTATCTGCTCGGCATCTCGAACGTCTGCCCGTTCCGCTTCGGGCTCTGTTTCGAACGCTTCTTGAACCGCGAACGGATGCAGTTCGCCAAACTGGCCGACATCGACCTGGACCTGCCCTGGGATCGCCGCGATGAGGTGATCCAGCACGTCTTCGATCACTATGGCCGCGAACACGTGGCCATGATCGGCGCCGTTCACACCTTCCAGGGCCGCTCGGCGGTGGCCGACATCGCCAAGGTCTATGGCATCCCGGAGCGCGAGGCGCGGCGCTTCACCGAACACCTGCCATGGTACAAGGGCGATGCGCGAGAGGCGCTGCTGGCCACGCCCGAATGCCGCGATCTGCCCCACAACGACGAACCTTACAAGACAGTGCTGGCCATGGCCGGCAGCTTCGACGGCATCCCGCGCCACTTCGCCATGCACCCCTGCGGACTGGTGGTGAGCGGTTCTGCCGTGGTTGACCGGATGCCGCTGTTTGAATCGTCCAAGGGCATTTTGACGACGCATTACACGATGGACGACGTCGAGGAACTGGGCCTGCTCAAGATGGACCTGCTGGGTCAGGCCGGGTTGACTGTCCTTCACGACACTCTCGAAAACCTGGCCAATAACGGCAAGCCGAAGCCGGATCTGGACCGTTTGGACTGGACTGACAAACAGACCTGGAACACCATCGCCACTGGCGAGGCGCGCGGCGTATTCCATATCGAATCTCCGGCCATGACCTCGCTGCTGGTGATGAGCGATTGCCGCGATATCGATTGCCTGACGACGGTGGAATCCATCATCCGTCCAGGGGCGGCCAACGAGGGCAAGAAGCGCGCCTTTGCCCGGCGCTACCAGGGGCTGGAACCGCCAGAATATGTCCATCCGTCGCTCGAACCGCTGCTTCGCGATACCTACGGATTAATGGCCTTCGAGGAGCACATCCTTCTCGTGGCCAATGGATTCGCCGCCATGCCCTGGGGCCGCGCGGACCTATTGCGCCGGGCGCTGGTGAAAAACCGCGACCATGCGCGCATCGACGCGCTCGGCGAGGAGTTCCGACAATCGGCCCGCGCTCTGGGCCGGACCGAAGCCGAGATCAACGCCGTCTGGTCACAGTTGCGCGACTTCGCCGGGTATATGTTCAATAAAGCTCATTCGGCGGCATATGCGGTGGAGGCCTTTGCCGGGGCATGGCTCAAAACCCGCTATCCGGTCGAGTTCCTGGCCGCCGTGCTGACCTCGCGCCGGGGCTTTTATTCGCCGATGCTGTATGTGCTGGAAGCGCTGCGGCAAGGCGCGCGGTTTCTGCCGCCGGACCTGCACGATTCCGACCCGAAACGCTTTCTGACCGATGGCGAAACCATCCGCCTGCCGCTGGATCAGGTGAAGGGACTGACGGCGAAGACGCTTGAACGGATTGTCGATGCGCGGCCGTTTGCCGATGTGGGTGAGTTCTACCGCAAGGCGCGTCCGGCGCGCGACGAGTGGCTGGCGCTGCTCAAAAGCGGCGCGCTCGATTCGCTGGGCGAGCCGCGGGGCCGCCTGTTCTGGCGTTTGCAGCGGCTGGAGGCGTCGATGAAGAAGGGTGCGGCCGAGCCGTGGGTGACCGGCGAATTGCCGGAGATATTCGACGCGGACGTCCAGACGCGGGCCAAGTGGGAAGTGGAGACGCTGGGCTTTCCGGTGTCGCTGCACCCGCTCGAATGTTTCGGGCCGCGGGTGGCCTGGAAAAACTACACCACAGTGGCGCGGCTGGTCGAGCGCCAGCGCGAGTTCTATGGAAAAACTGTCCGCGTTTGCGGGCTCATCGTTGCCGACCGCCGTTACCCGACCGAACAGGGCACCATGAAATTCCTGACCCTGGCCGACTGGACCGGCTTCGTCGAAGTCTCGCTGTTTGCTAAAACCTACCGCGAATACGGCCATTTGACCGTGCGGCCGGTCGTGTCGGTCGAGGCCGAAGTGGACCCATACGACAACCGCAAGGGATTTTCGCTGAGCGGGACAAGGGTGGCGGCGGTGGAGTGAAGGACGGCTCAAAGGCCAAGGCGCGTAACCGATATGGGGGATGAAGAGAGCCATGCCGATACAACTCGAACTGATCGCTCCGGGGTACACTAAGATGCAACACGGAAATATGCCGCTCACCACATTGGAACTGTGCGCCGGAGCCGGCGGACAAGCGCTCGGATACGAGCAAGCAGGCTTCGAACACGTAGGTCTTGTTGAGATCGACAAACACGCGTGCGCCACGCTTCGGCTGAATCGGCCGCACTGGAACGTCATGCAGAGAGATCTAACAGAGTTCGATGGAACTGGATTCAGGGGCATCGATCTAATCGCAGGAGGTCTGCCCTGCCCACCGTTCTCGGTTGCCGGCAAACAACTTGGCAAGCACGATGAGCGTAATTTGTTCCCTGTCGCCATCCGTCTTGTGGACGAGATCCGTCCCCGCGCGGTGATGATCGAGAACGTCCGAGGCATCCTGGATGCGGTGTTCGAAGACTACCGCGGGTTCGTTGGGAAGGAGTTGACGAAACTAGGATACGAACCTGGATGGAAGCTCATGAACGCATCCGATTTCGGAGTTCCGCAGCTTCGTCCACGGGTGGTGTTTGTTGCCGTGCGGAGGGACCTCAAAGAGCACTTCCACTGGCCGCTACCAAATGAGACTCACCCCAGAACCGTCGGAGAGACGCTGTTTGATTTGATGGCAGCGAATGGTTGGCAAGGCGCGAAGGCCTGGAGCGAGAGGGCGAATGAAATCGCGCCAACCATCGTCGGCGGGTCACACAAACACGGAGGTCCGGACCTGGGACCGACGAGGGCGCGAAGAGCGTGGGCGGCTCTTGGCGTTGACGGCCTCGGCATCGCGAACGACGCTCCAGGGCGGGATTTTGTCGGGATGCCAAAACTGACCGTCCGTATGGTTGCGCGTTTACAAGGCTTTCCAGATGAGTGGCAATTCGCAGGAGGCAAGACACAGTCGTACCGCCAGGTTGGTAACGCATTTCCGCCACCATTCGCCTGCGCCGTCGCAAAGAACATCGCATCGTGTCTGATGGCGAGAAGAACATTGAGGGCCGCTGTATGAGCGAGACTCCTTCACTGCTTCAATTAGCCCGCATAAGCTATCACGCGGCGCTACTTGAAAGCGGCGTCCTCAGAATGGTCCATCGGACAAGCCCGAAGAATGGGCTGCCGGATCGACACCCATCCAATGCGGACGCAGACAGTAGGACGAGCGTAGCTGTTGCGCAGGCGATCTTCGATCAAATCCAGACGCAGGCCACACCTGGCGACAGGCTTGCGGCCCAGATCTCTGGCAGCAGATTCGAGCAGATCACCCGTTCATTCGTGAAGGAGACATTCGGAGCACTTCATGCCCTGCGCCCAGGCAATTGGGATTTTGACCCAGATAGGCGGTCCATTCTTGGCTTTGAGCAGTACCATCATCTAGCGGAGCTTGCGAGATTGGCCGCTAAAAACCCGGAGATCGCGGTCCACCTGGGCAGTGACTATGTGATCGCGCCCGACATTCTCATCGTGCGCCACCCAGAACTCGACGACACCATCAATTCTGGAGCGAAAATTGTGGATGACACCGTCGCGGTAAGATCGTGCCTCAGGCGGAAGTTCAATCCGTTGCCCCTGCTCCACGCCAGCATCTCCTGCAAATGGACGTTGAGAAGTGATCGCGCACAGAATGCCCGCTCTGAAGCGTTAAACCTGATCAGAAATCGAAAGGGAAGGCTGCCGCACATTGCAGTTGTGACAGGTGAGCCCATGCCGAGCCGACTTGCCTCGCTCGCACTTGGAACCGGTGATCTGGATTGTGTCTACCACTTCGCATTACCCGAACTTATAGCCGCCGTTGAGAACACCGGATCAGATGATTCGACAAACATGCTCCAAGCCATGGTGGTTGGCAAGCGTTTAAAAGACATCTCTGACCTGCCACTCGATTTGGCAGTCTAGGTTTTGACTGACAACCTCACTCCAAAGCGGCGCTCGGAGAATATGCGCCAGATACGCAGCCGGGACACGCTTCCGGAGATGGCTGTGAGGCGACTCGTGCATGGCATGGGATTCCGGTTCAGGCTCCACGTTCCAAGCCTTCCGGGGAGGCCCGACTTGGTCTTCCCCCGCCTTGGCTGCATCATCCAAGTGCAGGGCTGTTTTTGGCACCAGCATCCAGGGTGCATTGACTCCCATCTGCCGAAATCCAGGCAGGAGTACTGGGTGCCGAAGCTCGCAAGGAACCAAGCGCGCGACAAGGACAACATACGTCAATTGCGGCGGCTTGGCTGGCGCGTCATGACAGTCTGGGAGTGCGAGACAACGAAGCCCGATCGTTTGTCCAAGCGCCTCCTCCGGTTTCTCCAGGGCTGAGTCCATTGCCTGCCCTGTGGCAGGTAACTACTGAGTCTGCGGCCCGACGGCCCCACCCGTTCTCTTTTACGCCAACCCGCGCAACATCAGTTCAAAGTACATAGGCTTCAGGATGTGCCGCTTTAAGATCCAGCCAGCGCGGTGTTCGCGGCCAGGATCGAGCAGCGGCAGGGATGGCTTGGGTGTCTTGTTGTAGTCGAATTCGGCCATGAGCACCTTGCCGTACTCGGTGACGAACGGGCAGGCGGCATAGCCGTCGTACAGAGCATCTGGGCGGCGGCCCTCCATCGTCGCGATGACGTTGGCGGCAACCACCGGCGCTTGCATCCGGATGGCGGCAGAGGTCTTGCTGGTTGGGATTCCGGCCACGTCGCCAGCGACGAAGACGTTCTTGAACCGATTGTGGACGAGCGTCGCTTTTTCGGTCGGAACCCAATCGGCGTTCTTGCCGGTAGCCTCATCGAAGGACAGGGCAGACTCGATGACGAACTTCGGCGCGCTCATCGGCGGGACGATGTGCAGGAAGTCGAAATCCCGGGTCACTGTTTCGATGCGCGTCTCCGGTTCGCCAGCGGTGGGCGATTCCACCTTGACGCGCTTTTCGAACGTCACTCGGCGCGCCTCGGCGTCCACCGATCTAATGCGGTGGTTCATTGTCACCGGGATCGAACGTTCGTCGTAGATCTCCTCCAGCCGCTTGCGGAAGGGTTGAACATCGTACAGGTGATCGACAGCCGTGTAGAACTGGAAATCGACCTTGTTCCGAGTCCCCTGTCGGCGGCAGTAGTCCTCGGCGAGCATGTTGATCTTCTTCGGTGCTCCGCCGCACTTGAGCTTGGTCCAGGTGTCGGTGAAATAAGCGCGGCCGCCGGTTGTAGAGAGCCGCTGGATGGCTTGCCAGCAGTTCTGGGCGCTCTTGAAATCGTAGATGCAATGGACGTTACCCTCACCCAACCGGTCCTGTGAGATGCCTTCGATAGCGTCGAAGTGCATCTCCAATCCTGGAGTCAAAACAAGGAAGTCGTAGCCAATGACTCCGTTGGACGAGGTGACGACGCGATTCTGTGCTGGTTCGATCGCCTCGACGCGATCCGAAACCAGGTGGACTCCATCAGGGATGAGCGAACTCTGCGACCGCTGAGTCTCGTCTGGATCGAAGACTCCGGCGGCAATCAGCGTGAAGCCAGGCTGATAGAAGTGAATGCGTGCCGGATCGATCACGGTAATGTCGGGTCGGGCGAGGGCACGGTTCAGCCGCGCGGCGATACTGAGTCCGGCGGCGCCCCCGCCAATGACGACGATCTTGCCCTTGGCGTGGCTGATCGGACGCGTGAAGGAGTAGAGAGCCAGTCCGGCAGCCGCAGAAGCCAGCGCCGCGCCTTGCAGAAAACGGCGTCGGGTATAAAGGAACGGTTGACGCGTGTCAGTCATTTAATAGCTAAGCTTCGCATCCTGCGGCGGCTGAAGACCTCTGGACGAATGCGCATGAAGCGGCTGGACTAGTGCAGACGTGAATAACATACCGAGCGGATGGGCCTGTTCAGCGTCGTACCCAGCCACAATGCTATCAAAGCCAACGGTACAGCATGCCGGGTGCAGGGCGGCAAGGTGGCCTGGCGGCGATTCCGTTTGCACGCGCACAGTACATTTCCCGATAGTCAACCCCCCGCTCGTTCCTGCACAATGAACGGTATGGTAGCCGATATCGAAGGTGTCGAACTGCATCTGGCGCACCCGGACGAACTACCCGTCCGCTGGGTCGGTCAGGAAGACGTAATGCGCCAGTTGCTGGCCGCCTGGCTGGTGGTGGATGGCGCGGACCAGCCGATGAATCCCAGGCTCATCGGCAAGCCGGGCGTGGGCAAGACGACTCTGGCTTATGCCGCGGCGCAGAGGCTGGGCCGTGAAGTCTATGTCATGCAGGCCACCGTCGATACGCGCCCCGAGGACCTCATCGTCCAGCCCGTCATCGACGGGCCGCAGTCGTTGCGCTACGTCGCAAGCCCACTGGCCACGGCCATGCTGCGCGGCGGTGTCGCCATCCTCGACGAAGGCAACCGCATGTCGGAAAAGAGCTGGGCCAGCCTGGCGCCGCTGCTCGACGGCCGGCGCTATGTCGAAAGCATCGTCGCCGGCATCAAGATCAAGGCTCACCCGCTTTTCCGCATCGTCGCCACGATGAACGACGATTCGTCTACATTCGATCTGCCTGAATACATCCATTCGCGTCTCCAGCCCCAGATCCTCATCGACTTCCCGGAGCGCGAGGAGGAACTGGCCATTCTGCGCGAGAACCTCCCGTTTGCCGAGGACCGCGCGCTCGATTACATCGTCGATTTCCTGCAACAGGCCCACGCCTCCGAGGAACGGTACACGGTCCGCGACGGCATCAATATTGGACGCTATGCCGCCAAACTGATGGTCGAGCCGACGCTGGGCGGCGGCTACGAGCATGCGCTGAGTTTTTCAATCCGTCACACGCTTGGCGAAGAGGCGATGAGGTATGTCCGGCGCGGCTGACGACATCCCTGGTTTTGATTTCTCGAGCCTTGAACGCGGGCATATCGAGTATGTTCCGGTCGTGCCGGGGCGGATGGAGTTTGCCCTGGAGGTCCGGCGGCGGATCATCGAGTCGCAGCCGGAAGTAGTCGCCGTAGAACTGCCCGGCTGGCTGCAAGCGGCATATCTGGCTGCGATCGAGCGCCTGCCGAGGTTGACCGCGCTGGTCTATCCCGAGGACCAGGAATCCGAGCGGGCCGTCTATCTGGTGGTCGAACCGGCCGATCCGTTTGTCGAAGCGGTCCGGACAGCCTTTGAATTGGGCGCCGATGTTCTGTTCATCGAGCCTGATGCCGTCGACAGGCCGCACTTGCAGGACAACTATCCCGATTCTCATGCGTTGCGATCAGCCGGATACCAGGCGTACGTGGACGCCTATCGGGTGCATCCGAGCCAGCGCAATGACGAGATCGAAGCGCATGCCGCAGCAATGGCCTGGAAGCTCCAAGGCAGCGACCCGGAACGCCGGCTTGTGGCGGTGGTGTCACTGAACGTGCTCGATGCGCTTCTGGATGCCATGGAGACGCCGCAGAACCGTCCGGAGCGCCGGCTTGCCCTGATCGGTCCCGATCTGGTTCATCCGCACCCGGATTGTCTCGGCCAGATCACGGTCGAGATGCCGTACTTGCAGGAGCGCTACGAACGCTTCCGCCAGCAGAGCGACGCGGTGCAGTTTCTCGACCGGAGGCGCATCCAGTTCGATTTGCTGAAGGAGGCCGAGACCCACTACGAAGCCCAGACCGGCGACAAGCTGGAGCATTGGCACCGGCGAGCACTGGCGCGCTACTCCCGCAATCTGGCGTATCTGGATCAGCAACTGGTCGCCTCGCTTTACGATCTGACAACCGCGGCAAGGGCGATCGTTGACGACAACTACGCCTGGGAACTGTGGCGGCTTGCGGGAACCTGGCCTTGGCAGCAGAAAGACGCGGAATTACCCACCGTGCACCTCAGTGCGGACGAGATCTGGCTCAACACACGGAAGATGAAGCTCCGCCGGCGGCTGCCCAGGATGAAACGCAGGCTGATCCCGAGAGGATTGAAACCCCGTCCCAAGGAGTCCACGCCTGGCGAATGGGCGAGCCAGATCGACGGCTCGGCGATCTGTAGCTATCCGCCGGAAGATCTGGTGATCGAGGAGTTTGGCCGCTTTGTGAAGCAAAAGGCGCGGTCCATGGTCAGCGAAGAGCGGGTCAGGACGGAGCCTTTCTCGACATCGATGCTCGACGGCGTCGACATACGCGAGACCATCCGCAACTGGTACGAGGGCAAGATCTACGTCAAACGCCTGGAAAGGCTCAACGGGCAGGTGGGAGCAGTGGTCATCATTTTCGACCAGGACCACGACGAACGTTACGATTTTCTCACCACCTGGCTCGGCGAGCACCAGAACGAGAGCGACATGGCGTTTTACTCCACCCACCCGTTCGCCCATGTCGTCGGACCGGGAATTGGCCGCGCCGAGTATGGCGGCCTGATGATGACCCTGCCGGCCCGCAGGATGTTCGACGTATGGCAGGACGGCGACTACGATTTTGCCGACTCGCACAGCGAACGGCTCCTGCTCGCCGCTCTGGATTACTCGTTGGAACGCCATGTCGTTTATGTGGCATCGAGGCCGCCGAGGTCGATCTTCAAGTCGATAGCGGCCCACCTGGGCAGAAGTATTCTTTACGTTCCTTCGGGGCAGTTGCCAGCGGCTAAGTTGAAGCGGCTCAGGGTGGTGCACGTGCTCGACGGGTATAAGCGCCGTGAGATCGCCTCGGACTATATCTGGTAGAGAAACCGGGACGCGCCCGCACGCGTCACAGACTTGTTGCCGCAGGCCCCCTGTGGCCGGTTTGTCCTGGCCCTAAACTCTGCTGGCCCTTCGATTCGATTGATATACTGAGAGTTTGCTTAAATCCATGCCAACGAAGAAGTGGTTCACCCTAACCCTGTTCGCCGCCATGGCTTTGTCCGGTCCCGTGACTGCTCAACAGTTTGCAACCGGTCAGGCGGCACGGCTCGCGATTGGTCAAAGCCCGATGGTGTCTGCTGATCCCGGCGCATCCGACGTTTTGCTTGGCTCGTTGAATGGTGTCGCCTATGCCGCCAACACGCTTATTGTGGCCGATTCCAACCGCGTCGGAGCTGAGCCGAACAACAACAGGGTGCTGATCTATAGGGATCTGGATCGGCAGGTGATCGGCCTGCGGGAAATGTTCCCGCAAGACGACAAACGCTGCCCGGCCTGCATCGGCAAGGCAACCACGGTGTTGGGGCAGACTGGATTTGACAAAGTTACATTTCCGCAGGCGGTTGCGCAAAATACGGTCAACCGGCCGCTCGGGGTCGCCTATAACGGGCGCTTGCTGGCCGTGGCCGACACCGACAACAACCGGGTGTTAATCTGGCGCAGTCTCCCGACAAATCATGCCACCCCGGCCGATTACGTCGTCGGTCAACCCGACTTCGTCACTGGCAGGGCGACCAGGGCGCTGAATGCGAAGACCTTGCGTGGCCCGCAGGGCGTCTGGCTCGATGATGCCGACGGCCTCTGGGTGGCGGATACCCAGAATAACCGCGTCGTCTATTTCGGCGTGGTCAGCCAGAACAATCCAGAAGCCAAACTAGTCCTCGGCCAGCCGAACCTCACCACCGACCAGCAGACCTCTCTGGCGCAGGAGCCGGTAGCCCGAGCCAATAGCATGAGGAACCCGGTTTCTGTGACCACGGATGGGAGGCGCCTCTATGTGGCCGACCTCGGGTTGAGCCGCGTGTTGATCTGGAACTCGATTCCCACCACCAACGGTCAATCCGCCGATGTTGTGGTCGGCCAGCCGGACATGACGTCGTATCTTCCGAATAACGTTACAAAACTGTGCGAGTCCAACGGGACCAACGACGACGGCGAGCCCACCTATCCGGCGCTGTGCGCCAAGTCGATGTCCATGCCGCGGTTTGCTCTCTCTGACGGGACCAGGCTTTACATTTCTGATTCTGGCAACGATCGCGTGCTGGTCTATGACTCGATTCCAACCGAAAATGCCGCGGCCGCCACTGTCGTACTTGGGCAGCAGAGCGCTGAACTCAACCAGGCTTCGGACTCGGCCGAACCCGACCGCATCGCATCTACCGATTCATTCCGGACGCCTGGTGCGCTGGCCTGGGACGGCGTGAACCTCTACGTTGCCGACACCTTTAACCGCAGAGTGCTGCTCTATTCCCCAGCCGATTTCCCTCTGCCGCTGGCCGCCGTGCGCAATGCCGCCAATCCGAATGTCTATGCTCAGGGCAACGTGGTCCTGGGGGGCTCGCTGGACCTCGACACGACAGACAACAAGTTCTCCACAAAAGGCGACAAATTAACCATCACCATTGGCGACACCAACGACGAGGACACAAAGAAGGAATACACAGTCACGGTGGTCGAAAACGACACTTGGGACAACATCATCACTCGTTTTGTCGAAGCCATCAATGCCGGCGCGGGCGATCCCTACGTCGTCGCTCTTCCGAATTACACCTTCCAAGCGGTGATGTTGTACGCCAGGAACGCCGGGCAGCTGGGTAATAATGTCTCGCTCGAAACCAAGGTGAACCCGTCCACCACCACAATCACCCTGACGGCCTCCGGCACGACTCTCGCGGGTGGACAGGATGCCGCCAAAGTCGCTCCATTCGGTCTGGTTACCATTCTTGGCGATAATCTGGCGGACTTCACCTCAGAGGTGCAGAGCCTCGCCAAACCGCTGCCGCTTTCACTTGCGAACACGCAGGTGTTTTTCGACGGCCTACAGGCGCCTTTGGTTCTGGTGGCGCCCGACAGGATTGTCTGCCAAATGCCTGTCGTGCTGACCGATGTCACTTCCGCCAGCGCCGTCATCCGGACCGTCAGAGCGGACGGCCGCGTGACGGTGTCCACGCCTGTCGCGGTTCGCGTCATCGCTCAGAATCCCAGCGTATTTACCGACGCTTCGCTTCCGCCGGCGCCTGGAGTGGCATTCCACTACTCATCCTCGGCCACTGCCACGGTTTCCGTGGACGGCTCGATCCAGCCCGGCGATGAGGCATCCATCACGATTCGGGGGCGCAAGTACACTTATAGGGTCCAGGCAGGGGACACGCTCTACAGTGTGAGAGATGCGCTTGTGCTGCTGATCAACGCATTCGACCCCGAGGTCGAAGCTTTTGGCTCAGGAACCTTCACCCGCGTACGCCTTCGTGCCCGCATCCCCGGTCCTGTCGGCAACGGGATTCCGATTTCGGCCAAATCCACGGATGGCGGTGTCGGCAGTACCATCGAGGGTTCCGTCATCATGACGGCCCTGAATACGGAACTTTGCTGCGCCAACGAAGCAGGGGCCGTGATTACCGACGACAACCCGGCGGTTCCCGGCGAGACGATCGTCGTACTGGCCACTGGTCTTGGCTTAGTGGGTCCGGCGGAAGCCAAGAAGGCCATGATTACTGGCCAGCCCTACCAGGGGCCGGCGCTCAACGACGTCACCGAGTTCGTCTCGTCGATGGTGGGCGGCAAGACGGCAAACGTCCTGTTCGCCGGTCTGGTGCAGGGGCTGATCGGGGTCTATGAGGTGCACCTCGAACTGAATAGCGACATCCCGACGAATCCACAAACCAGCGGATACATCGCACAGAGTTTCCAGATCTCGAATTACTTCTCACTTCCCGTGGTCAACGCGAAGCAAGCGCAGTAAGCCTCAGCTCCGCTGCTTGTGAGCCCGGCTCCTGCAATCTTGGTGAATCGCTGGGACCTGCGGTGCAAAGGAGCCGCGCGCAATGCGGTTTATTCTGCCGTGCTGTACGGCTTGAAGCCGGCAGCCGTCATCGCTTCGCGGGCGCGTTCGGTATCTTCAGGGCGCGAGTAGAAGAACGCGCCAACCCGCTCGGAGACGAAGATGAATCCCCCGCGGTAGGTGTCGGTTTCGATCAGGTAATCCAGGCCGGCGGCGTCAAGCACTGATTCGAGGCGTTTGGCCTCCTTGAGACGGCTGGCAATGTAGAGCAGATCCAGGTCGATGTCGCCAAAGAAGTCGGAATTCTGAAGCATGAACTGGCCTCTATTGTCTCACGGGGCTAGCGCCATCGCCCAACTCCAGTCAGGCATCTCTCGACGATTCCGGTTCAACGATAGCTTGGCTGAATGTGGCGGGACTGCTGTTGAGTGGCGCTTCTCGCGGTCCGCAGGACGCGTATCCGCGCATAGTACACTCATCAGCAAATGCCGCACAAATTCTGGTTCCTTTTCGCCGTCCTCGCGCTGCCAGCCGTCGTGCTAGCTCCCGCCGAGGAGCGTGGCACGACGACGCTGGCCAACCCGGACATCAAATTCAGCCGCCCAGGAACGCCCTATGTCCTGCTGAAACGGGGTGGAGTCGAGGCAGTTGTTGTGGACAACTCGGCCGTAGATGACGGGTTCCTCAAGGGCCATCGCGCCGGATACAGCGGCCTCGGGGTTCTCCGTCACTCCCGAAGGCAGGAAAACCTCTTTGTCCCCGCATATGCCGGCCTGAACTTCGAGCACATCCTGGACGGCACGGCCCACTCCGACCGGAAGATTCAGTTCGAGCCGCGTAACCATCCTATGGAGCTGCGGCTCATTAACAAACACATCGCTGAACTCTGCCAGACGCCTACGTTCCACCATAGCCTGGAGAGTTGCCAGCGTTTCGAGATCCTCCGTGACGGCGCCATCGAGTTAACCATTGAACTGATTGCTCGCAAACCTACCTTCAGAAACGGCTACATCAACCTATTTTGGGCTAGCTACATCCACCAGCCGGAATCGCTCGATATCCACTTTCGGGGAGTGGCGGCCTCCGATGTGGCTGCGCCGCCTGTCTGGATTCGCGGCGTCACGCCTGCCCACGGAGAACTCTCCACACATATATCCACTTCCGACACCCGGCGCTTCCCGCACGACGAGCCGTTCCCGTTGACCCTCGTCCATAGCTTCTCTCACCAACGATTCACCGAACCCTGGTACTTCGGCGTCAGCCATGGTATGGCCTTCGTGCAGATGTTCAGGCCCAAGGACCAGGTCCGCATCACGCAATCGCCGTCGGGCGGCGGTCAAGGCAACCCGGCCTGGGATTTCCAGTTTTATGTCCCGGACTACGAACCAGGCCGCCTCTACCGCTTCGTCATGCGCGCCGCGTATCTGCCCTATCAGTCGCACGACCAGGTGGAGAAGGCCACCAGGAAGCACCGTGCTGCTTTGGCTCGTTGATTCCAATTTGTTCGGCTCCTGCGGCGCTGGTTCTGGGCGCGCGAATCCTTTACTCGGATGACGTCGCACTCACTCCGGCTTCCAATCGAAAGATATCTTTTCCGATTCCACCAAAGCGCTGCGGCCTCGCGTATAATCGCAAGCGACCAGGAGGTCCTAAATGCTCAAGTTGATGATGCTCGCGCTGCTTTCCTGCGCTCTTCTCATCGGAGGCGACAAGAAACCTTCAGCTAACGCTGAGGCTGTCAAGAAATGCATGGACGGCTGCGCGAAAAGATTGGAGACGTGCCAGAGAAACGCCAAGACGCCACAAGCCATGACCGCCTGCACGCAGTCCAATAGCTCTTGCCGGGCAGCGTGTAACAAGTAGCTGGAGCAGGGCCACGGCCTCGAGCGGCTTTTCGCCCAGTCGCCGTGTTCGTGGCCTCGCCGCACCCGTTGTATGATGCGGGGCGGGAGGCAGTTGACCCATGAAACGCAGCGAGTTCCTGGCGCAGTTTGCGGCTGGAGCGGCGGGTGTGCCTTCGGTGGGCGCCCCGGCCGGAGGTCCCGCCGAGCCCGCCGTCCACATCGAACGCCCTCAACCGGGCAGACCCCATGCAGGCAAGGTGCTGGCTGCCATCCAGCCGCACGCCGACGATCTGCCCTTGTTCGCAGGCGGCTTGCTCCTCAAGCTCATTGACGAGGGCTACACCGGCTATCTGATCAGGACCACCAACGACGATCACACCGGCCCAGGCACTGTGGGCGAGGGGGTTCTCGCCAACGAAAAGGACAACTTCGCCGTCGCCCGAGCCTTTGGATTGAAAAAGACTTACGACCTGTATTATCGCAACCACATGCTCGATGCGGTCTCGCCCTTGGAGTTGCGGCTGCGATTGATCTTCCTGTTCCGCCTGCTGAAAGTGGATACGGTGATCTGTTTCGATCCCTGGGGCCATTACGAGGAGAACCCTGACCACTACGTCACGGCGCGGGCCGTCGAAGCGGCGTGTTGGATGGCCGGCATGGGCAAGGACTACCCGGAGCATCTCGACGCCGGTCTCCAGCCTCATTCTGTCCGGGAAAAATACTACTTCGCCCGGGGACCGCAAATCGTGAATCGAGTGGTAGACATCACCGCCTTCATGGATCGCAAACTGGCTGTGAATGCGCTGAATGTGGCTCAGGGTCCGGCTGGCCAGTCCGGCGCCAGGCTGCGTGAACGGCTTCGCGAACAAGGCCTGCGCCTGCCGGCCTTGGGCAATGACGATGCCACGGCCAATCGTGAGTACACGCGCCTGTTTGTCCTCAACAGGGACTCGGAAACTGGAAAGCGCTTTGGTCTGGCCTACGCCGAACCGTATCACTATATCGGACCCGAGCCTTCGCGCGTGGACGCCTACGTCAAGGCGAATGCGGTTCCTCTCTGAATCTCGTCAGATCTTGAAGAAGATCTTCCTCTGATAGAGCCAGTAGCAGACATACCAAAGCCCGCCGAGAACCAGAAGGGATTGAGGGATCATGCCCGCCGGCCCCAGGAACGCGAAGTTGCCCGTGAAGCCGGCCAGGCCGCGATTCAGCCAGCCGCTGATGCCGATCTGACCGAGCGAGTAGACGAAGATTGAATTCATCCCCAGTACCAGGAACGGGAAAGCCCAGCGCTTCACCTGCTTCACTTCGATGACCCAGTAGAAGGCCATCATCATCAGAATCACCCATCCGGCGCTGAAGAAGGTGAACGAGCAGGTCCACAGCCGTTTGATCATGGGGTTGAACGGTTCAAGGCCCAGACCAAGCGCGAAACACGCGGCGGCGCAAACACCCAGGATCTTCAACTTCGCGCCGTGATCGCGTTCCGGCTGCATGAGCATTCCGGCCCAGCAGCCGAAAAGAATCGTCACGGCGTTGCCGATGAAGTTGATGGTGGTGTAGTAGCCCGAATAGTTGTAGCCAAGGATGCGGAGGTCGATCACCGCGCCGATATTGCCGGTTTGCGACCACGGCCCCTGAGGTCCTGGAAAGGCGGCAAAAAGCGCCCAATAGCCCGCCAGCATGAAAGCGCCGATAACGGCCTGGAGCCGGAACTTCAATTGGATGATGAAGTAGCAGATGATGTAGCCGAAAGCGATCTGGCAAAGCACATTGATGAACTGCAGCCGGAGTTGGCCCGGACGCGCTGCCCAGTTCGAATAGATGTTACTGAGAACGATCAGCGCCAAGGCCCGCCAGGCGACGTGGCGGAAGCGTTGTGCGCGACTGGCCCCCTCGGCTGCTCGCCGGGCCAACGCCAGCGGCATTGCGACGCCCACCATAAAAGTGAATGCGGGCTGGATCAGATCCCAAAAAGTGCATCCTTCCCAGGCAGCATGTTCAACCTGAGCCGCGAGCCACTGCCAGCCCGGATACAACTCCAGTGACTTCAACCCAAAGCCGTTTGACACCAGCAACAACATGATGAAGCCGCGGTAGGCGTCCAGGCTGACCAACCGGCCCGGCCGCGCTGGCAAAGCAGTCACGGCGGCAGCGCCAGACACGGCGGCGGAAATCTGTGAACTCAATCGAGCACCTCCTGTGCGGCGTCGGCGAGGCTTCCTGATGATTCTATCCGCATCGGGATGGTAAGGTCAGTGCGCTTGGCGTGGCGGTGGCAGCGGTCCAGCCGCAGTCCAGGCCCGCGAGAGATTCCACACGGCCGGCCCTGCATTGTCTTCGTCGTCAGGCGGCCCTGTGGCTTGGCCCTAATAAGGCCTGCGGCCAGCGATGTTGCCGGGCGGATCGTATTGGCACACCCACACTTCCCGCCCTCGATCCCTGGCGACGCCACAGCCAACTTCCTTCGTGGCGGCCCAGACGAGTTGTGTGTAGTGGCCGCAGCCGCCGCGGCAAGTGTTGGACCGGTAATCGTAGTTGCCGGCCTCGGACGCCCATGCCCTGACCACGATGGCGGGCGCGGCGCTGGCGCCTCTGATCTCGTATAAGTTCTCGCCATACTTGACGCCCGGGCTATGCCTGAACTGCCTTCGCGCTATTAGTGTCCTGGCCCACAGCTGAGCAGCCGCGGCCAGCCGTCCAGACCATGCCAATTCTGGCGCGCCAACGCGCCTCCTCACCGAATTGTGTGCCTCCAGCCACTCCGGAGCCGCCTGGACATGGACTTGTTCCACACCGTCCCTCCCGGCCTGGCTCCACTGGGCCTCGCCGGACACCGCGAGCAATACCGTCAAACAGACCGCAGCCCTCATGATTACAGTGACGCACGTCGAGCCGTTTGAGTAAACAGGTGGATCGCGGCAGGGATTCGGCGTAACGGTGCTGAGCCGGACCGGGAGGGCCCGAAATGTCGCAATCGGTAGGTTTGTCGCCGGTTTCCTGTCTTTTTCCCCAAAATCAGTTTACAGTGGAGACGGCATGAGCGAATCGCACCTGTCCGACAGCCATTTGGAACGCTACGTCATCGGAATGATCCATGACGACGCCGAACTGAAGTGGATCGAGAGCCACCTGTACGGCTGCCCGGAGTGCACTGATCGCATGTGGGCGCTACAGGAGAGCTTGGATGACCCGGAGGCCGGATCCGGCGAGACCGAAACGCCTGATTTGTACCGCGGGGATGGGCCACTTCAGTAGAGGCGCCTTTTGTGGGGCAATTCGATGCCAGACTGGGTCCGCGGCACCCGCCGCGGATCAGAGGGGTGCGGTTTGTTTGGCCCCGTCGATCACTTCCATGAATGCCTGCGCGGCGTGGCTCAAGTTGCGGCGGCTCGGATAGATCAACCGGATTTTTCGCTCCACCTGCAACTCCTCCACTTTAATCTCGCACAGCAGGCCCTGTCTGATCTTGTTCTCCACACACATCTTCGGTAGAAACGCCACGCCCTCGTTCCGTTGCACCATCATACGGATCGTTTCCACCGTCGGCATCTCCACGTCCATGTTCAGCCGCACCCTGGCGCGCTGAAACGCCTTGATCACAAACTCCCGGTACGGCGATACAACGTTATGGGCAATGAAGGTCTCCATGCCAAGTTCCTGGATCCCTACTTGGTCCCGGCCTGCAAACCGGTGTTGGGGCGACACAACAAAGCAAAGGTGATCGTCATAGATGACGTGGGAGTTCAGCCGCTCGTCCCCCGGATCGTAGGAGATCGCACCCAGTTCCAGGTCGCCATCGATGATCTGGGTCGGAATCTTGCTCGAGAGCGTGCGGCGAACCTGAACCTTTACTTTAGGGTAAAGCCGCCGGTAGTTGATGATGTGGTGGATCAAATACAGGCACGTCGACTCGTTGGCGCCAATGATCAGTCTCCCTGAGGAGAGGTCACGCAACTCAGCGATCGAACTCGTCAGCTCTTCTTCGAGGTTTTCGAACCTGCGGCAATATTCCAGGACGATCTTTCCCGCATCGGTCAGAGTCAGCTCACGGCCGGTTCTGTCGAGCAGCTTTTCCCCAAGCTCGGTTTCAAGACGCTGAACGGCGAGTGAGATGGCGGGCTGCGTGCGGAGTAGTTTTTCACCTGCTCGCGAGAAGCTGCGCTCTGTGGCGACGGTAAGGAATACCTTGAGCGGATAGAGTTCCATGTGACGAATGAGACCGTTGGTATCTATTTACAGATCTTATCTCATATGGTCTCGTTATTCAATGCAGTAGTATTATAAATTTGTCAAATCTGGCGACGCCGCGCAGAATGAGTAGTGAGCGGTTCTCCTGAAGCTGGAGGAACAGGCTGGCGACAGGCTGATGAACCGGGAAAGTGAGTGAGCGAGCGCGAGCATGGCAGCTACCAACGACCGAAAGCGCGTTTACATCTTCGACACAACCCTGCGTGACGGCGAACAATCGCCGGGATGCAGTATGACCGTCCCGGAAAAACTGAGGATGGCTCATAAGCTGGTGGAACTGGGCGTCGATATCCTCGAAGCCGGTTTCCCAATCGCCTCCGAAGGCGATTACGAGGCAGTCCGCGAGATCAGCCGCGAAATGCCTGAGGTTCGTGTGGCCGGACTGGCTCGCGCGACCCGTCTGGATGTGGAACGTGCCGCTTCGGCGTTAGAGCCTTGCTCGCGCCCGCGAATCCATACTTTTATCGCTACCAGCGATATCCACCTCAAGTACAAGCTGCGCAAATCCCGCCAGCAAGTCCTCGAAGACGCGTGCAGGGCCGTTGAACTGGCACGCCAGTTTACCGACGACGTCGAGTTCTCGGCCGAGGACGCCATGCGGACTGAACTCGATTTCTTGGAGGAAGTCTCGAAGGCCGTCCTGGCCGCCGGAGCCGGCACCATTAATCTGCCCGACACCGTCGGCTATTCCACGCCCGCTGAACATGCCGCGATGATCCAAAGGATCGACTCCGCCCTGGAAGGGAAAGCCATCCTCAGCGTCCATTGCCACAACGATCTCGGCCTGGCCACGGCCAACTCGCTGGCGGCGGTGGTCGCGGGCGCGCGTCAGATCGAATGCACCATCAACGGGATTGGCGAACGGGCAGGCAACTGCGCGCTGGAAGAAGTGGTCATGATTATGAAGGTGCGTAACGACCAGTACCCCTTCGAGACTTCCATCAACACCGAACACCTCTTCCCGGCCAGCCAGTTGCTCTCCAGCATCATTACTTTCGGGCCGCAGCCGAACAAAGCCTTGGTCGGGGCAAACGCCTTCGCCCACGAGGCCGGCATCCATCAGGACGGCTACCTCAAGGAGAAGTCCACCTACGAGATCATCGATCCGCTCATGGTGGGCATCCCCGAAGGCCGGCTGGTTCTGGGCAAGCACAGCGGCCGCCATGCTCTCCGGTCGAAGTGCGAGATTCTGGGCTATAACCTGACGAAAGACGAGTTGGACGCCGTGTACACGGGATTCATCGCCATCGCCGACCGCAAGAAGGGCGTGACGGATAACGAAATCCTCGGCTTGATCCGGGCGATGAAGGGTGGGGAACACACAGCGCACCTCCACGAGGCGGCGTCGGCGGACTGAAATCATGCAATTCAATATCCTTGTTCTGCCCGGTGACGGCATCGGTACCGAAGTCACCCGGGAAGCAGTACGTGTGCTTGAACGCGTCGCTGCCCGTTACAATCACACGCTGAATCTGTCCGAAGGACTTCTTGGGGGCGTGGCGATTCACAAAACCGGCCAGGCGATGCCGGAGGAAACGGCGCGTCTGGCGCAGGACGCTGATGCGACGCTGATGGGCGCTGTCGGCCTGCCCGAGTTTGACAACGCTCCACCCGCCCAGCGCCCTGAACGTGGTCTGCTGGGCATCCGCGCAATTCTGGGCGTCTATGCCAATCTGCGCCCGGTGCGGACCTACAAGGCGCTGATCGATTCCTCGCCGCTAAAAAACCACCTCGTCGAGGGGACCGACATGATCATCGTCCGTGAACTCACCGGCGGGATCTATTACGGCACGCCGCGCGGCATCCAAGGCGAAGCGCCCAACGAACACGCCGTCAACACGCTGGCCTATTCACGCCACGAGATCGACCGCATCGCCCGCATGGCCTTTGAGTTGGCGTCCAAGCGCCGCAAGAAGGTCTCAAGCGTCGACAAGTCGAACGTCCTGGAGACATCGCAACTGTGGCGCAAAGTGGTGACCGAGGTATCGGCGGACTATCCCGGCGTCGAACTCGAACACGTCCTGGTGGACAATTGCGCCATGCAACTCGTCCTCAACCCTCGGCGCTTTGACGTTGTCGTTACCGAGAACATGTTTGGCGACATCCTTTCGGATGAAGGATCCGTTCTGGCCGGATCCATCGGGATGCTGCCATCGGCGTCGATAGGCCCAAAACGTTCATCGGGGAAATGGGTTGGTTTGTACGAGCCGGTCCACGGCTCAGCCCCGGATATTGCCGGCCAGAACAAGGCCAACCCTTTGGGAGCGATTGGTAGCGTTGCGGCGATGCTCGAATACAGTTTCGGGTTGATGGAAGAGGCCGCGGCGGTGAACCGGGCGATGGAAGAGGTCCTCAACTCGGGCCGGGTGACCGCCGACCTGAGACCCAAGGGCTCGCCGGCGACCACCGAACAGGTAGGCCAAGCGGTTTGCGAAGCCATCGGATAGGTAGACCGGCACGATTGGCATAGTAGGACGGACCCCTGGTCTGCGGCCGGCCCCAGGCCGGCAACGTTCCGCCTGCAAACGGCGCGCCGAAGGCGGCCTGATCGTGCGCGGACGGGGTGGTACAACGAAAATAGGAACATACGAATGAGCCGACCGAAAACGATCATCGAAAAGCTGTGGGACTCGCACGTTGTCGCCGAACCGGAAGGCGCTCCGGCGTTCCTTTGGATTGACCTGCACCTGGTCCATGAAGTCACCTCGCCGCAGGCCTTTGCCGGCTTGCGGGCGCGGGGTCTGAAGGTCCGCCGCCCCGACCTCACGCTGGGCACCTGCGACCACTCCACGCCCACCACGCCGCGCGAGCTGCCCATCATCGATCCCATCGCCGCAGCACAGGTGGCCCAGTTCGAGAAGAACTGCACCGATTTCGGCATCCCGCACTTCGGCTTCAAGAACGACAAGCAGGGTATTGTCCATGTGATCGGGCCCGAAAACGGCGCCACGCAGCCCGGCATGACCGTCGTCTGCGGCGATTCGCACACCGCCACTCATGGGGCTTTTGGCGCACTGGCCTTCGGCATCGGCACCAGCGAAGTGGAGATGGTGCTGGCTACGCAGTGCCTGCTTCAGCGCAAGTCGAAGACGTTTAATGTGAAAGTTGAAGGAACGCTGCGTAATGGAGTGTCAGCAAAGGACATCATTCTGGCTCTGATTGCCAGAATCGGTGTCGGCGGGGGCACCGGCTGCGTGATCGAATACACTGGATCGGCCATCCGGGCGCTGACGATGGAGCAGCGCATGACAGTCTGCAACATGTCGATTGAAGGCGGTGCGCGCGCCGGTCTCATTGCCCCGGATGACACAACCTATCAGTTCCTCGCCGGCCGTCCGCTTGCGCCGAAAGGCGCGGCTTGGGATGCGGCGGTGGCGAGATGGCGGACACTGCCGACCGACGAGGGCGCCTCGTACGACAAAGAGATCTACATCGACGCCTCGGCGCTCGAACCGATGATCACCTTCGGCACCAATCCAGGGCAGGGCATCGCTGTAAGCGAGGCGGTACCGGACCCGGCTTCTGTGGCAGATGCCACGGAGCGGGAAACGCTGAAGAAAGCCCTCGCCTATATGGCGCTCGAGCCCGGCAAGCCGTTGCTCGGTAAGAAGGTGGACGTGGTCTTTATCGGCTCGTGCACAAACTCCCGCATGAGCGACCTGCGCGCCGCGGCGGCCATCCTCAAGGGCCGCAAGGTGAATCCGGCCGTGAGAACCATGGTGGTTCCGGGCTCGATGCAGATCAAGCGCGAAGCTGAAGCCGAGGGCCTCGACAAGATCTTCCGCGAAGCCGGAGCCGAGTGGCGCGAGGCCGGCTGCTCGATGTGCATCGCGATGAACGGCGACCAGTTGCAGCCTGGCCAGTATAGCGTTTCGACCTCGAACCGCAACTTCGAGGGACGCCAGGGCAAGGGAGGACGCACCTTCCTGGCCAGCCCGGAAACCGCGGCCGCTTCGGCGGTCGCCGGCGCGGTGGCAGACGTCAGGACGCTTTTGGGATAGGGCGAGGAGATGAACATGCAGAAGTTTGAAGCCTTCGAAAGCCGCTACGCCGTTCTGGCGGTGGACAACATAGATACCGACCAGATCATCCCCGCGCGGTTCCTGAAGACGATTTCGAAAGACGGTTTGGGCGATCAGCTCTTCTACGATTGGCGTTACGAGGCCGACGGTTCGCCAAAGCCCGATTTCGTGCTCAATACGCCTGAGGCCAAGGCATGCAAGGTTCTGGTGGGCGGGGACAATTTCGGCTGCGGATCGTCGCGTGAACATGCGCCGTGGGCGCTGACGCAGTACGGTTTCCGGGCTGTGATCTCGACGTCGTTCGCCGACATCTTCAAGAACAACTCTCTGAAGAACGGGCTGTTGCCGATCGTCGTACCGGCCGACGTTCACAAGGAACTGCTCGCAGGGCCGGGGACGGTCAAGGTGGACCTAGCTTCGCAGACTTTGACTCTTGAGTCCGGGAAGACCGTGGAGTTTCCGATCGACTCGTTCTCGAAGACGTGCCTACTGGAAGGCGTCGATGAACTGGGCTTCATCCTGAAGCACGAGGCGGCAATTCAGGCCTATGAGGCCGCCAATCCGGCCAAAGTCGACACGCGGCTGGTGAACGCGTAAGGCTGACTCAGGCCGGCGAATACACGGAGAAAGCGATTCGCCAGACGACCTCGGGAAATCTCGGCCAAACGAACTCATCCGAACGATAAGTTGTTGCTATCAATGAAGATAGTTTCCACGACGAGACTATTTGAGGAGAACTTGCGCGCCGCTGGCTCGGCGAATGGACTGTCCGGGTCCTACTGCCTGGCAGCGATGTACAGGTTTTGTTTGGCAGGCTCCCCGTCCAGTTTCACCGTCAGCGGTACCGCATCCCCCTCGATTCCTTCAGGAACCACCACGCTGAGCTGGTAGACCCCGACGGCGCCTTTGGCCAAGCCGGCATAGCGGATTTCCGCGGGTGTATCGCCGAAAAAGACCTCGAGTCTCTTCACGAGGGTGTTTTCGACATCGACCAACTGGCCGAGGGTGATGCCCGGGGTGACCTCGCCAAAGCCGATCCCGTAAAAAGTCAGAGTCTCGCCGGACTGGGCCGGGCGGGAATTGACGCCGCTGACGGCCGATTCCGGCAGGGCGTAGGTTGAGCCATCCTCGAAGACGGCCGAAGCGTACTGCGCGCCAGCAATGTTGAACTTCGCCGGGGCGTTCACCGCGGGTTGAACGTCTTCGAACGTAACCTTGTAAGCATCACTGCGGCCGTGAGAGGTCTCCACGACTACTTCCCGGCGGCCCGGCTGGATGCCGGAGGGCAACAGGACACGGACAACTTCCGGGCTGACATAGGCGACGTGCGCATCAACACCGTCGACAATGACTCGCGTGCCGTTCAGAGCCGTTGGGGCGATGCCGCCAACGAAATCCTCCGGCTGCCAAGCCCTCTCGCCATCAGCCAGGCGCTGGCCCTGGATTTCCATCCATGCGCTGGAGGCGAATGTCTTCGATGATCCGAATTCGGCGGGCGTTGAGATGCCGTTGAGGCTGATAATGGGCCGCTCAGCTTCGGTGGGGTCGGGTGAAACCGGCGTCAACAGCCGTATGCGGTTGTTCTGGCTGTCGCTGATATAGACTTTACCGTCCGAGGCGGCGGCCATGGCGTTGGGAAACCGGAGCTCGGCGTTGCGGGAATCCCCGCCATCACCATAGAAGCCGAAACGGCCGTTGCCTGCGATGGTGGAGATTGTTCCGTCGGCTGAGACGACGCGAATGCGGCTATTGAAGGTGTCGGCTATGTACAGCTTCCCGTCCGGGGCAATCTGAATACTCTTGGGGTAAAACAGGCGGGCGGAAGTGGCCGGGCCGCCATCGCCTGAAAAGCCGGGCGCGCCGCGTCCGGCGACGGTCGTCACGATTCCGTTTGCGTCCAGCTTGCGGATACGGTGGTTCATAGTGTCAGCGAAGTAGAGATTGCCGGCCGAATCGACGGCCACGCTGGTGGGGTTATTAATTTGGGCCTCTGTTCCGGCGACGCCCTCCTCGCTCCAGCCTGCGGTTCCAGTGCCAACAACCGTTGTGACCCGAGAACTCGAATCGATCTTCCGGATGCGGTGATTTTTGGTGTCCGCGATGTAGAAAACGCCGCCAGATGCGGCTGCGAAGCCGATGGGGTAGTTCAGCTCGGAGTTTAGGGGCGATGTGGCCTTGAAGTCGCTGTCAGCAGAATTCACCGTGCCGTCGCCGTCAGCGTCACCGTTTGGATCGTAGTCATCGGTATCGTTGTAGCCGGCAGTGCCATTTCCCATAAAGCGGGTGACTTTGCCATCGGTTCCGAGTTTCCAGACGGTGTGATTGTGGGCGTCTACATAGTAAAGGTTGCCCGACGAATCGTAGGCGACCGTCGTGGGGAAGGTCATCGTCACGTCGGCCGGGGCGGTGGTGTCGTCGCTGTTCATGCCCGCCCTACCCTTGCCGACCAGGGTGGTAATGGTGCCACCGGCAATTTTGCGAATGCGGTTATTGATCTGGTCGGCGATGATCAGCGAGCCGTCGCTGGCAACGGCGAGACCGTAAGGGGAATTGAGTTCAGCGGCGGCAGCCGAGGCCGAGTCGCCTGAGTAGCTAGGCGTTCCTGTACCGGCAATCGTGGAGATGGTGTATTTCTGTTGGGCGAGGGCGGATGTTGACTGGCACACAAGACCAGCGGCCAGGGCAATCTTCATCGTATGCCGCATCCAGTTTGACTTTGTCATTGTAAGTGGCTGCCTCGATCTCTTTTTCGGCTGTGCGGGGCCCTTCACAGCCCTCCCACACATAGGCCAAGTTGCTCAGACGGACCCGGAGGCGGTCCGGTTTACCGGAAATCCGAGGTCCCGCCTACAAAACATTAGGTTACCACTGCCGTCCGGGCGAAACAGATAGTCGAATCCATGAGAATCCCCTACTCGAGTTGCCACATAGGTAGTATGGAAACCGCGCCGGCTGCAGCGCCCATCTCATTCCGTTCCGACGCCGAGACTCTGCACTGGCTCGCCCTGGTGCTGACGCCGGGCTTGGGCGCGCGAAAAACAGTCGATCTGATCGAGGCGTACCGGTCAGTGGAGGCTCTGTTCCGGGCAACCGCATCGGAATTGCGAGGTTGCGGGCTCTCCGCGTCTGCGGCACAGGCGATCGCAAGCGGATGCGCTTTCGATACGGCGATCCGGTTGCAAGAGCGCATGAGGGCAGAACAGATCGGGTTGTTCACGATCCAGGACGCCGTCTATCCGCAGCTTCTTCGCCATATCTTCGATCCGCCAGTTTGTCTTTTCTACCAGGGATCGACGGAGTGCCTCTATCAGACTGCGGTGGCGGTCGTCGGCACAAGGCGTCCGACTGTGTATGGGACAACAGTGGCAGAACGGTTTGGACGGGAATTCGCTCAGGCCGGCGCCTGTGTGGTAAGCGGAATGGCAAAGGGGATCGATACTGCGGCGCATAAGGGCGCGCTCGAGGGTGGCGGACCGACAATCGCAGTATTTGGTTGCGGCGTGGATGTGATCTATCCAATTGAAAACAAAAAACTTGCTGCTCGCATCGCGGAGCACGGTCTGATTCTGAGCGAGTTTGCGCCCGGTTCGCCGGCCTACCCGCAGAACTTCCCGATCCGGAACCGGATTGTGGCGGGCTTGTGCTCAGGAGTAGTTGTCGTGGAGGGCAAGGAGTTCAGCGGCTCGGCGATCACCGCGCGGCTGGCGCTGGATCAGGGCAGGGAGGTATTCGCCGTTCCGGGGCCAATCACCAGCCCGATGAGCTTCGGCCCCAACACGCTCATCAAGCAGGGGGCGCAGCCGGCGCTGTCGGCCGAGGACGTCCTTGTGAATTTGCCTTTACCGGCGCGGCAAGGGCTGGCTGCGGGCAGGGAACGCGCCAGCGCCGGTCTGCCCGCCTCGCCGATGGCCGGATTAGCGACGCAACTGCTTCAAATCATTCCAGTTGATGCTTCGATTCACCTTGACGCGATCATCGAACTGCTGCCGGACTCCAGTTCCTCGGAGATCATCGCCGCGCTGTTCGATCTAGAACTTCAAGGCCTTGTCCGGCAACTGGCCGGAAAAACATTTGCTAAAGTATGGACGTGAATGCCGGACAACGACGGCGGCCGTTCAATGGCCACCGGATAGGAGCGCCGGTTACGGTCTACTGAAAGCAAATATGTCGAAGAGTCTCGTTATTGTCGAGTCGCCCGCCAAGGCCAAGACGATTGGCAAGTATCTTGGAAAGAACTTCACGGTGAAGGCGTCGCTCGGCCACGTCAAAGATCTGCCGAAGAACGACATCGCCGTGGATGTCGACCGCGGCTTCCGTCCCACCTACATCGTCATCGAAGGCAAGAAGAAACTGATCGACGAATTGAAGAAGGCTGCCAAGGATGCTGAGGCCGTCTACCTGGCGGCTGACCCTGACCGGGAGGGCGAGGCCATCTGCGCCCACTTGCAGGAGGAGCTACAGCCCAAACGAGGCTCAGGAACGAAAATCCACCGGGTGACGTTCAACGAGATCACCCCCGCGGCGGTCAAGCGGGCGTTTGACCATCCGAGGCCGGTAGACGCCCACCTGGTGGATGCCCAGCAGGCGCGGCGCATCCTGGACCGGTTGGTGGGCTATAAGATTTCTCCGCTGCTTTGGGACAAGGTGCGGCGGGGCCTCTCGGCGGGCCGCGTTCAGACTGTGGCGCTGCGGCTGATTGTCGACCGCGAAAACGAGATCCGGGCATTCAAGAGGGAAGAGTACTGGTCGATTGAAGTCCACCTGAACGCCAAGAAGGCGCCGGTGCTGAAAGCGGCGCTGGTCAAGCGGGACGACAAGAACCTGGAAATCCCGGACCAGGCGGCTTCGGACGCGATCGTGAAGGCGCTGGACGGCGCGAAGTACACGGTTCGTTCGGTCGTGACGAAGGAAAAACGCCGCCACGCGGTGCCGCCGTTCATCACTTCAACCCTCCAGCAGGAAGCTGCCCGCAAACTCCGGTTTTCGGTGAAGCGGACGATGATTATCGCCCAGCGGCTGTATGAGGGCGTGGAGTTGGGCAAGGAAGGCTCTGTCGGCCTCATTACTTACATGAGGACGGATTCGACGCGCGTCTCCGAGGACGCTTTGGCCGACGTTCGCGCGCTGATCAAGGAGCGTTACGGCGATCAGTATCTGCCCGAATCGCCGAACTATTACCGGACGAAGAAGGACGCGCAGGATGCGCACGAAGCCATCCGGCCGACCTCGGCGATGCGGGCGCCCGAGACCGTGGCGAAGTACTTGGGCGAAGACGAATTGAAGCTGTACAGGCTGATCTGGATGCGGTTTGTGGCCTCGCAGATGACGCCGGCGGTCTTCGACCAGACGACGATCGAAGTGAACGCGCCGGGCAAGGATGGATCGGATTTCCTGCTGCGGGCGACCGGCTCGGTGCCGAAGTTCGATGGCTTCCTGGCGGTCTACGAAGAAGGCAAGGATCAAAAGGATACCGACGACGACGAGCTGAAGAACCGTCTGCCACAGGTGGAGGAAGGCGAGACGCTGAAGTTCAAGTCGATTCATCCGGAGCAGCACTTCACCGAGCCGCCGCCGCGGTTTACTGAAGCGACGCTGGTGAAGGAATTGGAAGCGGATGGAGTGGGTCGGCCGTCAACCTACGCCGCGATCCTGTCCACGATTCAGGAGCGCGAATACGTCACCAAGACGGGCGGCAAGTTCCAGCCGACCGAGTTGGGCGAGATCGTGACAGAACTGCTGGTGGAGAGCTTCGACGACATCTTCGATGTGCGCTATACGGCGCGCATGGAAGAGGAGCTTGACGAGATCGAGGAAGGCAAACTCGATTGGGTCGAGGCGATGACCGAGTTTTATGAGCGGCTGAGCAAGGACATTGCCGAGGCCGAGCGGACCATGCGCGACATCAAGCGCATGGAGGAGCCGACCGACGAAAAGTGCCAGAAGTGCGGCCTGCCGATGGTGATCAAGTGGGGCAAGCACGGGCGGTTTTTGGCGTGCACGGGCTATCCCGATTGCACGGGTACGCGCGAGTTGCCGAAAGCGCCGGGAGAGAACGGCGAGGGCGGGGTCGAGTTGTCCGAGGAGGGCGCCGAGGAGTATTGCGTCAACTGCGGACGGCCCATGGTGCTCAAGAAGGGCCGGTTTGGGACGTTTTTCGCATGTTCGGGCTACCCGGACTGCAAGACGACGCGGCAGTTGGGCCAGGCCGAGAAGAAGCCGGACGTGCCGCTGGACGAAAAGTGCCCGCAGTGCGGCCATCACCTGGTGCTGAAGCAAGGCCGGTTTGGCGAATTTACGGCGTGCTCGAATTATCCGAAGTGCCGCTACATCAAGCAGCAGACGATTGGCGTGACGTGCCCGAAGTGCGGCAAGGCGGAGCTGTCGGCGCGGCGGTCCAAGCGCGGCAAGACGTTTTACGGGTGTACGCGATACCCGGATTGCGATTTCGTGGCGTGGGCCAAACCGGTGAACGAGAAGTGCCCTGAGTGCGGATCGATCTATCTGGTGGAAAAGGTGAGCAAGAGCGGGACGGTGATCGCGTGTCCGGAGAAGGGGTGCAAGTACAAGCGGGAAGTGGCGGTGGTGGCGGGGTGAGGCGGCCGGGGGCGTAACTCCATTGGAGGTTTCGAGCCTGGGCGAAGCCAGCTAGACTAATGCCATGAGCGACCAAGAGTTGGAGGCACTGCTTCGCGACTTGGAGTCGGACCGGGTTGAGCGGAAGCGGACGATCAGTGATCGGGAGAACATCAAGAGGACGATCTGTGCGTTCGCGAACGATCTACCTGGGCATGGCAGGCCAGGAATCCTCTTTATTGGGGTCACTGATCAGGGCGAGTGCGCCGGGATTGAGATCACTGATGAGCTTCTGACAACGCTAGCCAGTTTCAGGCAGGAAGGGCAAATCGTGCCGCTGCCATCGATGACTGTGAAGAAGCAAACCTTGTGCGGGTGCGAACTAGTAGTCGTTGAGGTAGAACCATCGCACGCACCTCCAGTGAGATTCAAAGGGCTGGTGTGGGTGCGGGTCGGCCCGACCACAGTGTTGGCTGGCCAGGATGACGAGCGCGTGCTGTCGGAAAGAAGGCGATCACTGGATCTTCCTTTTGATCTTCACGCGGTTCGCGGAGCAGACCTCGGCTGCCTTGATCTTGAGTGGTTCAAGTCCACCTATCTGCCCAGCGCCGTTTCAGCCGATGTCCTGGCTGAGAATCACAGATCGATAGAGGAACAACTGCTTTCCCTCAGATTTGTCTCATCACTCAGTGATCCGGCTCCAACAGTACTGGGACTATTGGTGGCTGGCAAAGACCCAGGGGATTGGCTTCCTGGCGCCTACGTTCAGTTCCTTAGACTTGCTGGCAAGGAGTTGACCGCTCCAATCATTGACCAAGCAGAGATCCGGGGGACTGTTCAGGAGATGATTCGGCGGTTGGAAGAGAAGCTGAATGCGCACATTCGAATTCGAACGGCTGTGGCCGGGCGTGAGACAGAATTGCGCCAACCCGACTACCCTCTTGACGCGCTTCGTCAACTGGTTAGGAATGCGCTGATTCACCGCAACTACGAGGGCACAAACTCTCCTGTGCGGGTGTACTGGTTCGAAGACAGGATAGAGATTCTGAGCCCGGGCGGGCCGTATGGCGCGGTCAGCCGGGCGAATTTTGGACAGGCTGGTGCGACTGACTATCGAAACCCCGGACTCGCCGAGGCGATGAAGAATCTGAATTTCGTCCAGAGGTTTGGAATGGGAATTCAGTTGGCACGCGAGTCGTTGGCCCGGAACGGCAATCCTGGTCTGGAGTTCATTGTTGAGACGAGCGCGGTTCTTGCTATCGTAAGGCCAGCGGCATGAGCATTCCGGTCATTGCGTTTTTCAACAACAAGGGCGGAGTGGGAAAGACCACGCTAGTCTATCACCTGGCCTGGATGATGTCTGAGATGGGGTTGTCGGTGGTGGCGGCCGATCTGGATCCACAAGCAAACCTGACCGCAGTCTTCTTGAATGAGGACGACCTGGAGGACTTGTTCCCAGAGACTGGCGAGGCAAAAACGATTTATGGCGCCCTGAGTCCCTTGATCCGCGGTTTGGGCGACGTGGATGAACCTCACGTGATCAAGGTCGCGGACCGGTTGCACTTACTCGCCGGGGACCTTGAACTCTCAGCCGTCGAAGACCAGCTATCTAAGGTGTGGTCAGACTGCCTCGACAGACAGGAGCGCGCATTTCGAGTTACTTCGTCGTATTGGCGGTTGATTCAGAGCGCTGGAGAGAAGGCGGCAGCCCAAGTAGCGTTGATGGATCTGGGGCCAAGCCTTGGCGCGACGAATCGAGCCGCGTTGGTGGGAGCCGATGCCGTAGTGGTTCCATTGTCGCCAGACCTCTATTCCTTGCAGGGATTGAAGAACCTCGGGCCTCGGCTCAAGCAGTGGAGAATCGAGTGGAAGGACAGGCTTGAGCGCGCACCAACTGGAGTTCCGGACCTCCCAACCGGAGAAATGCGGCCGATAGGTTATGTTCTCCAGCAGCATTCAGTTCGACTGGACAGGCCCGCTCACGCTTATGACAAGTGGGTCAAGCGGATGCCTGGGGCATACGAACAGTACGTTTTGGGCGGGCAAACGGGATTTGCGGACAACCAACTCGCCTTGCTCAAACACTATCGAAGCCTAATGCCGCTCGCGCAGGAAGCGCGAAAACCGATGTTCATGCTGCGGCCCGGTGACGGGGCCATCGGGGCGCACTATCAAGCCGCACAAGCAGCCCAGTCCGATTTCAGGGGACTTGCTGAGCGGATTCTAGAACGAGCCCGAGTGCAAGCTTAGCGCGACCATGCGCGCTCATTGTCGCGTTGGTCCACAGCGGGGCGCGGTAGGGTCTGCGTAGTGGAGCGTGGATAAGAGCACTGTGGGCGCTGGGTGAGCGCCGGAGTGTAGCATGGGGAGTATGCGCCGAATCCTCCTGATTCTGATTGCCGCCTCGTTGTGGGCTGCCGACACCAAGCCTGGACTTGATGCCGAGACCCTGTTCGACATGGAGACGGTCTCGTCGCCGGCGATCTCGCCGGACGGCAAGCAGATCGTGTTCAGCCGCGGATGGGTGGACAAGGTCAAGGATCAGCTCAGGTCGAATCTGTGGATCATCGACCGGGACGGCAAGCGGCTGCGGGAGTTGACGGCGGGGCCTTGGAGGGACTCATCGCCTGTCTGGTCGCCCGACGGCGCGCGCATCGCCTTCGTGAGCGACCGCGACGGGACATCGCAGATCCATGTTCTCTGGCTCGACACCCGGGAAGTGGCGCAGTTGACGCGGGTTCCGAAGTCGCCGTCGGGTTTGCGTTGGTCGCCCGATGGCTCCCAAATCGCGTTCACGATGACGGTTCCAGACGAGGACCCGGCGCTGACGATCAAGCTGCCCAAAAAACCTGAGGGGGCGCAATGGGCCAAGCCGGCCGTGATCATTGACCGGCTCAGTTGGGCGCGGGATGGGGTCGGGCCGGTGCCGAAAGGGTTTACGCATGTTTTCACCGTCGATGCGGCGACGGGCGGGACGCCGAGGCAGTGGACCGATGGCAAGTTCAATCATGGCGATCCGGAGTGGTCGGCAGACGGAAAGAGGCTTTTCATCAGTGGCATCCGAAAGCCCGATGCCGAGTACTTGCGGAACGACAGCGAGATCTATGCGATCGACTTGGCCACCGGCGCCATCACAGCTCTGACCAGCCGGATGGGGCCGGATACGAATCCGACGGTGCACGGAGAGTGGATCGCTTACACCGGATACGACGACAAGAGACTGACAAGCCACGTGTCGTCCATCTACTTGATGGGGACTGATGGCACGGGTTCGCGGTTGTGGGCGGGCGGGTTGCCGTCATCGCCGGGCGAGCTTCACTGGGACGCTGAAGGCCGAGGCGTGTACTACACAATGGAGGAGAGGGGGACATCGAACGTTTACTACCTGGCTGTGAACGGCCAGCCGCGAAAGGTCTCCGACGGTGTCCACATGATCTCGCAGGCCGATGTGGCGAAGACCGGCGACGTGGCCGCGGTTCGAAGCAGCTTCCATGAGCCGCCGGCCCTGGTGCTCGCTTCGACCTCCAACATGAAGACGTGGCGGAAGCTGGTGGATGTCAATCAGGACGTGCTCTCGCAGCGGCAATTGGGCGCGGTGGAAGAGATCTGGTACCAGTCCTCGGACGGTTGGAAGGTGCAGGGCTGGCTGGTGAAGCCGGTGAGCTTCGACCCGTCGAAGAAGTATCCGCTGGTGCTGTACATCCACGGCGGACCGTGGTCGATGTATTCGGTGGCCTTCAACTGGGCGTGGCAAAACTTCGCGGCCAACGGGTATGCGGTGCTGTACACCAATCCGCGCGGGTCCACCGGCTACGGGCAGGAATTCGTCAACGGCATCCAGTATTCATATCCGGGCAAGGACTACGACGACCTGATGGCTGGCGTGGACGCGGCCTTAAAAAAGGGATTTATTGATGAGCGGAACCTGTTCGTCTGCGGCGGATCGGGCGGCGGCGTGCTGACGGCGTGGATCGTCGGGCATACGGACCGTTTCCGGGCGGCGGTTTCGATGCGGCCGGTAATCAACTGGCACAGTTTCGTGGGGACGACGGACGGCCCTATGTGGTACGACCAGTTCCAGAAGAAGCCCTGGGAGGACCCGATGGAGTATGCGGCGAGGTCGCCGCTGACCTATGTGGGCAATGTGAAGACGCCAACGATGGTGATGACTGGAGAGGCCGACCTGCGCACGCCGATGACCCAAAGCGAGGAGTATTACCGGGCGCTGAAGGTGCAGAAGAAGGAGACGCTGCTGGTGCGGGTGCCGGATGAGTTTCATGGATGGCGGCGGCCGTCGCATCAGTTGATGCAGCAGCTCTACCTGCTGGCCTGGTTTGAGAAGTACCGCGTTAAGGATGCGGCCAAGGCGGGCGGCGAATGAACTGGGCGCAGGCCGGGCTGGACGTCATCATTTTCTGGATGCTGACCACGCCGCATGAGTTCGCTCATGCGTGGGTGGCCGAGAAACTAGGCGATCCGACGCCTCGGGAAGAAGGCCGCGTCACGCTGAATCCGCTGGCGCACGTGGATTGGATGGGGACGGTGATCCTGCCGGCGCTGACATCGTTGTTCGCCGGGGGATTTCTGGGCTGGGGGAGGCCGGTGAACACCAACATCGCCCGGCTGAAGGGCCACTATAACGGATTGGTGCTGGTGGCGCTGGCCGGCCCGGCGTCGAATGTGGTATTCGCCTTTGTCATGGCGATCATCGGGCTGTTTTGGGTGGACGGACAGCAGATTCTGTTCCGAGCGGCTTATCTGAGCATCTACCTGGCGATCTTCAACATGTTGCCGGTGCCGCCGCTGGACGGGTCGAAGTTCCTGCTGGCGGCGCGGATTCCGCCGCAAGTCTATGTTGAAGTGGCCCGGTTCGGGTTCCTGGTGATCCTGATTGCAATATTCTCTACAGGACTGGGCCGGTGGATGTCGCAGGTCAGCTTCATGACCGCGTTGAAAATGTTTACGTTCTTCAGAGGTTGAGATGAGACGGATCCTTTGCATTGCATTGCTTGCCTGTGCGCCGCTGGCCGTGGCACAGCGGGGACAACAGGACAGCGCCTACCGTGAGCGCCAGGCGGCGGTCAAAGCCGCTTACACGAAGCACGAGTTCATGATTCCCATGCGGGATGGCGTGAAGCTGTTCACGGCCGTCTACACGCCGAAGGACAACAGCGAGCCGTATCCAATCATGATGTCGCGGACACCCTATAGCGTTGCGCCATACGGGATCGAGAACTACCGCGCCAACCTTGGCCCGTCGAGCGAGAAGTTTCAGAAGGAAAAGTTCATCTTCGTCTATCAGGACGTCCGTGGCCGGAACAAGAGCGAAGGCACGTTCGTCCACGTGCGTCCGGTGGTGGTGAACAAGCAGGGGCCGAAAGATGTGGACGAGGCGACCGACACTTACGACACCATCGACTGGCTCATCAAGAATATCCCCAATAACAATGGGCGCGTGGGTATGTGGGGCATCTCGTATCCCGGTTTCTATGCGGCAATGGGGGCCGTTGACGCGCACCCGGCGCTAAAGGCGACCTCGCCGCAGGCGCCGGTGAACGACTGGTTTGTCGGAGACGACTTCCGCCATAACGGCGTCCTGTTCCTCTCTCACGCCTTCAACTTTCTCGGCTTCTTTGGACGGCCGTTGCCCGAGGAGGCGTTGCTGCCGGGGTCGAAGTTCACGATGGACACGCCGGATGGCTATGACTTCCACCTGTCGGTGGGGCCGCTCGCGAACTACGACGAGAAGTTCTTCAAGGGCCAGATCAAGTTCTGGAGAGATCTCATTTCGAACGACACGTATTCGGCGTTCTGGCAATCGCGGGCGGCGAACCGGCACATGAAAAACGTCAAGCCGGCCATGCTCACCGTCGGCGGCTGGTTCGATGCGGAAGACGTGTACGGCCCGCTGAGCATTTACTCGTGGGCGGAGAAGAACAGCCCAGGGGCGACGAACATGCTGGTGGAAGGGCCGTGGAGCCATGGCGGGTGGGCGCGGCCGGACGGGTCGCGGCTGGGCAATGTCAGCTTCGCTTCGAACACATCGAAGTTCTTCCAGGATGAGATCGAGTTTCCGTTTTTCAACTACCACCTGAAGGGCAAGGGCGACGGCAACAAATTGCCGGAAGCCTATGTCTTTGAGACTGGCCGAAACGAGTGGCACAAGATGGATGCCTGGCCGCCCAAGGACGGCAGGCTCCGAACGCTGTTTTTCCAGCCGCAGGGCAAACTTGCGAGCAGTGCGCCGGCCGCAACGGGGCACGACGAGTACATCAGCGACCCGATGAAGCCAGTGCCGTTCACGCCCTACATCACCAACCGGATGGACTACAACTACATGACCGACGACCAGCGGTTTGCGGCGTCGCGGCCCGACGTCCTGGTCTATCAGACTGAGGCGCTCGAATCGGACCTGCGTATCGCCGGACCGATGAAGGCGACGTTGTACGTTTCGACAACCGGCACTGATTCCGATTGGGTGGTGAAATTGATTGACGTGTATCCGCCGGATGCGCCAGACAATGATCCGAATCCGGAGCAGGTGCGCATGGGCGGCTACCAGATGCTGGTGCGCGGGGAGCCGTTCCGGGGCCGGTTCCGCAACGGATTCGACAAGCCGGAACCGTTCACGCCGGGCAAGGTGGAGAAGGTCGAGTTCGAATTGCCCGATGTATTTCATACCTTCCGCAAGGGGCACAAGCTGATGGTGCAGGTGCAGAGCAGTTGGTTCCCGCTCACTGACCGCAATCCGCAGAAGTTCGTGCCGATCCACGAAGCCAAGGCGTCGGATTTCCAGAAGGCGACGCAGCGGGTCTACCTCGGCGGCCAGCAGGCGAGCGGGCTTACCGTACGGGTACTCGACTAGCCCAAAGGACAAGCAGCGTGGCGGCGGCGATGGTGACTGCGCGTGGCATCCCGAGCGACTTTTCGCCGCCCGCCTCGAGTTCCTCGTTTTGCGTATAGGGCGCCTTGCCCCTGAAGAGCGAAGCGATCATCTGGCCTGTGTTGCGTAATGTGTGCTTGCCGCGGCCGCGGACGGTGACAAGGACCAGAGCCGCTATGCCGCCGAAGATGGCGTCGAAGATAAAGATGGCAAACAGATTCGCCGCGCCGGCACAGGCGCCGACGGCGGCCATTAGTTTTACGTCGCCTCCCCCGAGAAACCGGATCATGAACAGCGGCAAGAAGATGAGCGCCGCAACACCAAAGCCGATGGCTGAGAATTTCAGCCCTTCCAGGCCTGTCGCGTAAGTGTTCAGCGCGAGTCCGGCCACAATGCCGCCCAGCGTGAGCCAGTTGGGGATCGAGCGCGATCGGATGTCGCTCACGGCAGCTGTGAGGACTATCAGAAGAAGGGCAACTTCGACAGGCAGCGGGAGCAGTTTCATACGGCGTAGAATTCCTATATGGCAATCTATTCTCGCAGGGACTTCGTCGCTGCCGCATCCACGCTGGCAGTCAGCGCAAAAAGCTTTGGTCAAGTCGCTGGCGCCAACGAGCGCCTAAAGGTAGGCATCATTGGCTGCGGCGGCATGGCAGGGGCGCATCTTGATGGTCTGTTGAAGGCCAAGGATGCGATGAATATCGAACTGGCCGCGGTGTGCGATGTGTACGACAAGCGGCGAGACAATTTCGCCCAACGCACCGGCGGCAAGCCCTACAAGAATTACAAGGAACTGCTCGACGACAAGTCGATCGACTACGTTCTGATCGCCACGCCGGAGCACTGGCACGCGCAGATTACTCTCGATGCGCTCGATGCCGGCAAACATGTCTATGTCGAGAAGCCGATGACGCACACCATCGAGGAGGCGAAAAAGGTTGTCGCCAAGTTGAAGCAGTATCCAGGCAGGAAGCTGCAGGTAGGCGTCCAGGGCATGTCGGACGACAGCTATGAAGCGGCCTGGGAGCAGATCAAGGCGGGTGCGCTGGGTAAAGTGGTGCTGTGCCAGATCGATTACTCGCGTAACCACCGGGACGATTTCTGGTCGGCGCCGTTCTACAAGATTGATGAGGACGCCAAGCCGGGCGTGAACCTGGACTGGAACATGTGGCTGGGTCCGGCCAAGAAGCGGCCTTGGGATCCGGAACGGTATTTCCGCTGGCGCCGGTATTGGGACTATTCCGGCGGTATCGCCACCGACCTTTACATTCATCGCTGCACGCGCCTGATCAAGGCCCTGAACCTGCAGTTCCCCGAGTTCGTTGTGGCCACGGGCGGGAAGTTTGAGTTCACGAAGTCGATAGCGGAAATTCCGGATACGTTCAACGTGCTGGCAGACTATCCGGGCGGGCCGACGATGCAGTTGATTTCAACGATGGCCAACGATACGCCGGTGCCGCACTTGATTCGAGGCCACCATGCCACACTGACCTTCGACCGCACCGGCTTCACGATCACGCCCCAGCGCGAATTCGCCAACGAGGCTAAAACATTTACGTTCAAGAAGACGGGCGCTGAAAATACCAACTACCATCACCGGAACTTGCAGGCTGCCATCCGCAAGGGCGAGGCGCTGAAGTGCGATTCGATGCTGGGTTACTACGGTGTCGTGCTCTGTGAGATGTCGGTGGAGTCCTATAAGAAGCGGCAATACCTGAAGTGGGACGCCACGGCACAGAAGGCCAAAAAGGCGTAAGGCGGCGATGAGGACCCTGTTGCTGGCCGCCATGCTCACCACCGCGGCTTACTCGCAGCCGGCCTGGGACCTTCTGCTGAAGGGCGGCCGCGTGATCGACCCGAAAAACGGGATCGATCGCGTGGCCGATGTCGCAGTCAAGGATGGCCTGGTAGCTGCCGTCGCGCCGGGCCTGGAGGCGTCGAGGGCGGCAAAGGTGCTGGATGTGACCGGCCTGGTGGTGACGCCGGGGCTGGTCGACATTCACGTTCATCTGTTCCATACGACAGGGGTCAAGGACGTTTGGGCCGGAGACAACAGTATCCGGCCCGACGACTTCAGTTTCCGCACGGGTGTTACGACGATGGCCGATGCCGGCAGCGCGGGCTGGCGCAACTTCGAGACGTTCCGCCACACGGTGCTCGACCGGGCGCGCACGCGGGTATTCGCCTTCATCAACATCGCCGGCTTTGGGATGCTGTCGAACATGGTCGAGCAGCACGCCGAGGATATGAATCCGGCCGAGATCGCGCGGCTGGCCAAGAAGCACGCTGACATTGTGGTCGGCGTGAAGACGGCGCATTGGGAGTCTGGCGAGTGGACTGCGGTTCAGAAGGCGGTGGAGGCAGGAACGCTCGCGGGCCTGCCGGTGATGGTTGACTTCGGGTTCTTCAAGAAGGAACGGCCCTTCTGGGAACTGGTCACGGAGAAACTGAGGCCAGGCGACATCGCCACGCACTGTTTCCGCGCGCCGGTGCCCTGGATTGGAGAGGACGGCAAGGTCTATCCATACCTGCATGAGGCGCGGAAGCGCGACGTGCGGTTTGACGTCGGACATGGCGGCGGGAGCTTCGCATTCCGCAATGCCGTCCCGGCTGTGAAGCAGGGATTCTATCCCGATTCAATTTCTACCGACCTGCACACCGGCAGCATGAACAACTTCATGATGGACATGCCAACCACGATGTCGAAGCTGCTGGCCATGGGGATGCCATTGAAGGATGTGATCGCGGCGTCCACGCACAAGGCGGCGGCTATAATCGGCAAAAACGATCTGGGCCACATCGCTGTGGGTGCGCCCGCCGACATCGCGGCGTTTCGTCTGATGGCAGGCGACTTCAAGTTCGGAGACTCGGATGCCGGGACCATCCCAGCCAAACAGCGCCTGTTCTGCGAACTCACGCTACGCGAGGGCAAAATCGTATGGGATTGGAACGCCAGGTCGGGCAAGGATTACCAACTGCTTGACCCCGCCTATGGCGTGCGCGAAGGCGAGTTCATCGTCCCACCTCCGAAGAACTAAGGGTTTCCCGGATCTGGCGGCGGTCAACGCAGCCTAGAAGCCCATGATCTGGTAGCCGGAATCGACGTAGATGACATTGCCGGTGATACCGCGGCCAAGGTCAGAGGCCAGAAAGACGGCCGTGTCGGCGACTTCCTCAGGATCGGTCGGCCGCCGCAAAGGCGTCGATTCGGCTACGCGCTCCAGAATCTTGTTGAAGTCCTTGATTCCGCGCGCCGACGCCGTCTTAATCGGACCGGCCGAGATTGCGTTCACTCGAATGTTCTTCGGCCCGAGATCGCTCGCCAAATACCGGACGCTCGCCTCCAGCCCCGCCTTGGCCACGCCCATGACGTTGTAATTTGGCAGCACGCGCACGGCGCCCAGATACGAAAGGGTCATGATTGATCCGCCGTTCGACATCACCGGCGCTACTGCCCTCGCGACACCAACCAGCGAATAAGTGCTGATCTCGTGGGCCAACAGGAATCCTTCGCGGGATGTCTCAACGAACGGCCGCGCCAGGTCGTCCTTGTTGGCGAATGCGATGGAGTGGACCACGGCGTCGATGGTGTCGCCCTCACCGCGCAGGATTTCGGAGAGGTGGGCGAGGTCCGATTCCTGGGTAACATCGCACGAAAGCAGCCGGTTGGCGCCGAGTTCAGCAGCCAGTTCCTCGACGGCGTCCTGCTGGCGCTCGCCCTGGTAAGTGAGGATGAGCTTGGCGCCCTCGCGGCGAAACGCCTTGGCGATAGCATAGGCAAGCGACCAGCGGTTGGCCAGCCCGAGCACAAGCGTGCTCTTGTCTTTCAACAACTCTGACATGAATTTCCTAGTTTAGCAGTCTGGCCGCGATGGCCGCGCCCCGAGCGGCCTGGGGATGTGATAGAACCATGTGGGAAGATTGTTCGCGGACCAACTGCTTTCATCCCAAGGGAGTGACAACAATGAACATCACCAGACGGCAACTAGGCGGACTCGCCCTTCCGGCGCTGGCGGCGCCGCGCATCCTGGCCAAACCCAACTCGAACTTCGGTGGAGTCATGGTCGGCGCCATCACCTACAGCTTCCGCAGCCTGCCCGTCGAAAACACCCTGAAGTACTGCGTCGACAGCGGCGTCAGCGGAATCGAGTTGATGAGTAACGTCGCCGAAAGCTACGCCGGCGCGCCGTTGCCCGTTATGCGCCCCATGGGCCCGCCTCCCGGCGGAGCAGGCGCACGTCCTCAGGGTGGTCCCGGCGGACCTCCTGCCGGCGGTCCTCCCGCAGGTGGTCCCGGTGGACCCGGCGGCCGGTTCCAGGCGACGCCTGAGCAGATTGCCGCCCGCAAGAAAGCCGCCGCCGACCTCTCCGCCTGGCGCACCTCCGCCCCCATGAGCAAGTACAAAGAGTTCCGCAAGATGTACGAGGACGCGGGCGTTAAGATCTACTGCTTCAAGCTGCCTCCGACGCTTGAAATGCCCGACGCCGAATACGACTACATCTGGAACGTCGCCGAAACCCTCGGCGCCGACCACATCACCATGGAACTGCCCACCAATGACGAATTGCTGGCTCGCGTGGCGGCCTATGCCGCAAAGCGCAAACTTGCCATCGCATTCCACACTCACGGCCAGGGCGGGGCATCGGGCTTCGACAAGGTCCTTTCTGTATCGAAATACACGGCGCTGAACTTCGACGTTGGCCATTACTTCGGCGTGAATGGAGAGTCGCCTTTGCCGCTGGTCGAGAAGTACGCCAGCCGCATTGCCAGCCTCCATTTAAAGGACCGTAAGGCGCCGACGCCCAATCCCTCCGGCGGCCCGCCCATCGGCGGAGCCACTGTTCCCTGGGGCGAAGGCGGCACGCCGATCAAGGAGATCCTGCAACTCATGAAGCGGAATAAGTACCGCTTCCCGGCCAGCATCGAACTGGAATATCCGGTGCCCGCGGGCTCGGACGCAGTGGCTGAAGTCCGCAAGTGCGTGGAGTACTGTAAGGCCGCCTTGGCCTAGATTGAGCACCCGGTGTGGCGGAGTAGGGAGTCTAGCGCCGGGCGGGCATGAGCTTGCGCCATTTCTGCATCGCACCGCTGGATGCCGGTCACGTGGACTGGTAAGATTGGCACGTCCCAATCTCCCTGATCGCCAAGTGCCGGACAACGGGCGATTGAGGTTCGGAGGAACAAAGTGGAAGAAACTCAGCCGGGGCCGCAGGATTTTGGCGCTTTGCCCCCCGCTCCACAGTCGTACCCCGCGCCGGCCCTCTCACAGGACACTGTGAAACTGCTGGACCGCACGCGCCCGTGGGTCTATTTCATGGCGATCCTGGGGTTCGTCAGCGCGGGATTCATGGTCCTTGGCGGGATCGGCGTCGGCGTCGCCGGACTCGCCACGCAGAAGCCAGAATTCGCCATCGTCGCGATCCTCTACCCGCTGCTCGGCGTCGTCTACATCTTCCCGTCGCTCTACCTCTACCGGTATGCGGCGAGAATCCGCGCCCTGGCCGCGACGCCGCAGTTCCGGCAACTTGAGGCCGCCCTGGACGCCCAACGTTCGTTCTGGAAGTTCGTCGGCGTCATGACGGTGATCGGGATCGCCTTCGGCATCCTGATGTTCATGTTCGCCATCGCCGCCGGAGTGCTCGCCGGGATGAAGCAGCAGCGCCTGTGAATCCGCGCGCTGGCCGCCTTTCTAACCCAGCAGCTTTTCCAGCCTCGACCCGGGCCGGATGATCGTCTCCGACCGTTCGGGACCCGTCGACACCGCCCCGACTTCCACTCCTGTCTTCTCTTCCAGAAACGCGATGTAATCGCGGGCAGCTTTGGGGAGTTCGTCGTACGTGGTCACGCCGCTGGTAGGCTGGTCCCAGCCCGGCAGCGTCTCATACACCGGCTCGACGCTTTCCAGTAGCATGTTGCCGGCGGGCATCTCGGTGGTGATTTCCCCATCGACTTTGTAAGCCGTGCAGACCTTCAGGTCGCCCAATCCGTCGAGCACGTCCAACTTAGTCACGATCAGCGAATCGAAGCCGTTCACCATGGCGGTGTAGCGCAGCAACGGCGCATCGAACCAGCCGCAACGGCGAGGACGTCCGGTGACCGAGCCGTATTCCAGCCCAGCTTCGCGGATGATGTTGCCGCCCTCGCCCTTGTCCTCGGACGGGAACGGCCCGCCACCCACGCGAGTGATGTACGCCTTCGAGACGCCGATGACACCGTCGATCTTTGTCGGCGGCACGCCCGTGCCGGTGCATGCGCCGCCGGCGGCAGCGCTCGATGATGTAACGAACGGATAGGTCCCATGGTCGATGTCGAGCATCGTCCCTTGCGCGCCCTCGAATAGAATCCGCTTGCCGGCCTTGATCCAATCATTCAGCTTTTGCGCCGTGTCGCAGACCATGGGCCGGATCTTCTCGGCCATCTCGCGGTAATCCTCGAGGATGCCCTCATAATCGATGGCGGCGTCGATGCCGAACGCCTCGGCCACGGTTCGCTTGTCGGCGGCGAGGTTGTCATAGAGGCTCTTAAAGAGCTTCTGGTTGAGCATGTCAGCCATGCGCAGGCCGCGGCGGCCGATCTTGTCCTCATAACACGGGCCTATGCCGCGCGAGGTGGTGCCGATGGCGATACGGTCGGCGCGCCCCTCGGAGACCTTCTCGACCAGGCGGTGGAACGGGAAGATGATGTGGGCCCGATTGCTGATGGAGATCTTCGAGACCGGATCGAATCCCGCTTTCTCCAGCATCGCGATCTCATCCAGCAGCGCCTGCGGGTCGATGACCACGCCATTGCCGATCACCACCTGCTTGCCCGAGTGCAGCACGCCGCTCGGAATCAACTTGAGCACGAATTTCTGCGGACCTACCTGAACGGTGTGGCCGGCGTTGTGGCCGCCCTGATAGCGCGCCACAATGTCAAATTTCTCGGCGAACAAGTCGACGATTTTGCCCTTGCCCTCGTCTCCCCATTGCGATCCCAGTACGATGATGTTGCTCATTGGTTCAACTGCCCGAAACTCTTAGTTTATCCCACCCACCACGCGAAAGCCCGCCCCGTGGTACGCCCATGCTAATCTCGTCTTTGATGCAAGTTTCGGATGTCTTCCTCGGCATGGGTGAAGCGGCTTTCACAGAACTCCTGAAGCGGATTTCGATCAGCCGGTTGCGAACCTACCAGATCTACGAGCACGTAAAGTTACGGACGCGGCTCACTAAACTCAACACCGAACACTTGCGGAAGGCGGCCCCGCGTCTCTGGGCGCGTCTGTCCGATCAGGACACCGACCTGGCCACCGACCTGGCGCAAGCGATTCTGGTGTCGAATCTCGACATGATCATCGCCGCGTTAGACTCGCTCGGCGTCGAGCATCAGGACGGCTTTTTCTCCAAGGATGCTGACCTCTCCGCCCAACTTTCTGGCGATTGGCAGCAACGGACCTACGACGCGCTCAAGCAGCAATACGAGCCCGTTGTGCTGGAGTTTTATTTGAACCACCTCGGCGTCGAATCCGGGCGCACGTCCGAACTCTTCAAGCCCGCATAAATGACGATCTGGGAAGCTGCTCACGCCGGCGAATTTGATGCGCTTTACGCCGCTCTCGAATCTGCGCCGGATCACCTGAACACGCCTTCGCCGGATGGTTGGACCGCGCTCCATCTCGCTGCCCACTACGGCCACGCTTCGCTCGCCGCATACCTGCTTGCCGTTGGCGCGGACCCGCTCGCCCGGTCGGTCAACGCTCTGGAGAACCTCCCGATCCACGCCGCGGCCGCCGGCCGGCATGCCGGAATCATCGCCCTGCTGCTCGCCGCCGGCACGCCGGTTGACACTACCCAGCACGGCGGCTACACGGCGCTGCACGCCGCCGCCAACGCGGGCGACCTGGCTTCGCTGGAAGTGCTGCTCACGTCCGGCGCGGATGTAAATATCAAAGCCGGTAATGGGAAGAGCGCGCTCGATTTGGCTGAGGCCAACCACCATGACGCGGTTATCGCCAGGCTTCGCCTCTCTTCAACAAAGACGCGCGTCTGACTCCTGTGGCGAGAGACAAACGGACCGTTCCGGTGGTGAATCAGATTCTGAACGCTTGGCCATTCGTCGCGATCAGTTCCCTGCGTTCCGGTGGAACCTCGGATCCGGCTTGCGAAAAATGAGTCGCTTACTGCTCCGGTCCCGCTCTGACGATGGTGAGCTGAAGCAAAAAGAGACCGGCTTACCCTATACAGGATTGCCGGTCTCTGGCTTATGCGCCTCAGGCACGTGCCTGAGGCTTTTGGTCAATCGTCAGAAGATGAACTTGCCGGTCAACTGCACGCGGCGCGCGTAGTTGGCTTGCGTCGAGGCGACAACCGATCCGAATGCCGCCGCTGTCGGAGTGGTATTCGGCGCCGGGAACAGCGGGTGGTTCATCGCGTTCAGGAATTCGGCCTTGAACTGGAAGTTGTAGCGCTCCTTGATCAAGGTGTTCTTCTGAACCGAGATGTCCCAATTGTTCATGATGTCCGACCGGAGGAAGCTGAAGCGCAACGGGAACGAGCGGACATTCGAAGCCAACTGTAGGGAGGCGGACTTTTCGAAGCCGGCATCCGTATTGAACCATTTAGCAACCGTCTGCTGGCTCCGCGGCAATACGATCGACTTGGGATCGGCCCCATAGAAGATGATGTTTCCGAAGTTGATCGGCGCGCCGCTCTGCATGGTGTAGACCGCTGAAACCTGCCAGCCGCCCACGATCCCATTAGCCACGCCACCGACGTTCATGAACCTCTTTCCCTTGCCGAACGGCAGTTCGTAGATGCCGCTGCCGACGATGCGATGGGTACGGTCGAAGTCCGAGATCACCCGCGTCGGGGATGGATCGTCCGACTGCAGCGTCTCAGTGGCCTGCATGTATTTCGACCAGGTGTAGTTCAACCCGAGCGTGTAGCCCTTCGAGAAGCGCTTGTCGATGCCGGCCTGGAGGGAGTTGTACCAGGAATAGCCATCAAAGCGCGATGCGTTTACGGCATCGTAGTGCGGATAGGGCCGCAGCAGCCGCTCGCGCGACAGGTTCGCGCCGGTGAACGTGCCCGAAGCGCCCGTCGGCAACAGATTGCGGAACGGATTGGGCAGGTTGGTGCTGAGATAGTTGATGGTCGGGTTGTCGCGAACAAGGCTCTTGCTCAAGTACTTTTGCGGCGTCGCGTTGATGTTCTGAGTGATCTCGATGTCGCTTCCGTGGTTGCCGACATATGAGATATCGAAGACAAAGCCCTTGCCTAGTTCCTGCTGGATGCCGAACTGCCAGCGTTGCATCTTCGGGCGCAGAGGATCCTCATTGAAGAATGTGACCGAATTTCCAACGCTGGTCTGATAGCCCTGTCCTGCGCCGACCGGTTCGAGTACGCCGTCCGGCCAGGGGTTCGACAAGGTCGACTTAAACGTCAACCCGTTGTCGAGCGATGGAACGAATGGCGTATTGCGGCTGAAACCGGTCTGGATGACGTCGCCGCGGCGCTGGCCGAGGAAGCCATAAAAAATCCCGTAGCCGCCGCGCAGGATCGTCTTGTTGGTAAGGCGATAGGAAGCGCCCAGACGCGGCATCCAACTGTTTTTGGGCGTGTTGTAGAGTTCTCGCGGCTGGCCGTTCAAATTGGCAAAGGTCAGGCCGCCCTTGGTCACGAAGGCGCTTGCCGGAACCTCTGTGGTCGGGTTCAGCGCATAGGCCGCCTGCGCCGCCGCCTGGAACGGCTGGGTGTAGTTCAGGTCGAACGTCCGGACGCTGCGGTCCCAACGTTCGGTGAGCGGGCCATCGTATTCCCAGCGCAAGCCGAGGTTGACGGTCAGTTTCGAGTTCACCTTCCAATCGTCGTGGAAGTAATACGACCACGAAACTGATTGTTCCGCATAACTCGCCGGGCGGTTCAGCAGGCTGCTGGCCGTGGGTAAGCCAAGCAGGAATCCGGCCACCGACTGGCCGATATTGTTGGGCGACGTCGGGGAATTGTCCAGGGGGCCGCGCGTCCACGTGGAATCGAAGACGAACTGGCCCGTCGTGTTGTTGCCGAAGTTGAGTTGCGTCTCGCGGTAGGACCGGAACTCGGCGCCAGCCTTGATCGAGTGCGTCCGCAGCATCTTCTGGAGGCTGGCGATAATGTTGTGGGTATCGTTGGGCCTGCTCTCGCCGCCTTGCGCGGTGCCCTGATAGCCGCTGATGTCGAACCGCGGGAATCGCCGCATGTCATTTGAGATCAGGCTGTTGTAATACGACGGGAAGCCGAGGGATGTCAGGTCGAAGCCGATGACCTCTGGTTTTCCATCGGTTCCGCGGATGAAGCGGTTGTAGCCGTAGCGCAGGTTCACCACGGTAGTGGGATTGATGGTGATGACATCGTCGATCACAGCCGACCTGGATTTGAACCAGAACAGCGTGCCGGAAGCCGCATTGTTGAAATAATCGTTGTATGTGCTGGTGCGGTCGTACCAACTCACGCGAGCGAATAGCCGGTTGCTGTCAGTGATGTTGTGGTCCATTCTCACGGAGTGGGTAAAGTAGTCGGCAACCTCGTTCAGTTCAGGCCGCAGATAGTTGTTGCGGAAATCCGCATCGCCCGGCTGGAGAGGGGCCGGATAGTAGGTATCCAGGACCTTCTTGGCGACCGGATTGAACAATGATGAAGGAATGAGGTTGCCGGGGAAGGGATCCTGTTGGAAACGCCCACCGGTCACCGCCCGTCGAGTAAAGGGATTGTAGATCTGGTAACTGGACGAAACCGGCAGCAATTTTGAGAAGTCGCCGTTCTTCATCTCAGTGGTGGGAACCGTAGGGGTGCCGTTGTTGCGCGGCCGCGCCTCGTTGATGCCTTCATAGCCCCACATGAAAAAGGTCCGGTTCCGGCCGTCGTACAGTTTGGGAAGGCGCACAGGACCGCCGAGCGAACCGCCCCAGCGGTGGTAGTAGAAGTCGGGTCTGGGCGTCTTTGTCGCATTGGCGAAAAAGTCGTTGGCGAACCAGTTCGGCCTCATCGCGGTGTAGTAACCAGTGCCGTGCAGGTCGTTGGTGCCAGACTTCAGGCTGATGTTGGTCACGCCGCCTTCGGTCTGTCCAAACGAAGCGTCGAAAGTGGCGGTTTGAACTTTAAACTCTGCCACGATGTCGGCCGGCGGCACGTAGGAAGAGATCACTTCGCCGGCATTGGCGGTCGCCGTTGAAACTGCTCCGTCAATCGTAACATCGCTGCGATTGGCGCGGGTGCCGTCCATGGTGTAGCCGACAATGTGGGTCGGCTCGAACGGCCGGTCCAAGCGCGGGTCACGGGTGAACGAGACGCCCGCCGCCAGGCTGATCAGGAAATATGGGTTGCCATGCGGAATCGGCAGCTCGGTCACGCGGCGGCCATCAACAACCGTGCCGAGTGAGGCAGATTCCGTGCTCAGCAGCGGCGTCTCGCCCGTGACGGTGACGCTTTGCTCAGTCGCACCAACTTCCAACTGAATCGCCACCTCAATACGGTCGTTGACCCGCACCTCGATGTCGTCCCGGACATATTTCTTGAAGCCCGTCATTGTGGCTTCAACCTTATATGTACCCGGAATCAGAAACGGCGCCTGATAAAGACCCGCATCCGTCGTGGTCAGGGTAACACGCGTTCCCATCGCCTTATTCGTGACTTCCACCGTCGCATTGGGAACCACCGATCCAGAGGCGTCAACAACGCGCCCAACGATCGTACCGCGGGCTTCCTGGCCCCAGGCAGCCGGCATCATCATCAGAACAGCTAATACGAGAACGGCCAGCAAACGTGGCAACATGCTCTTCTCCTTTGTGGGTAGGCCGCAACCTCCTTCGCCAACTTGGCGAAGTTGACCCCCGCGTGCAATTACAGACCTATACGCACCGGGCTGGAAGTTTCCTACAGCAGCTAACCGGTTAGTAACCGGTTAGCAATTCCACACGAATTGATGTAGTCTATTGATGTGCAAGAGGTTCGGGACGACAGTCAAGTTTTCCGCGAGGAACTTGATCGTGTGCTTTCCAGCGCCGCTTTACGCAACGCCGACTCGCTTCGAAGACTCCTTAGTTATCTTGCGGAGGCTTTTCTCAATGGAAGGGCCCGCGAAGTCAAGGAGTACACAATTGGCCGGGACGTCATGGGCAAGCCCGAGGACTACGATCCACGCGTGGATGCCTCGGTTCGCGTGCAAGCTGGAAAACTCCGCCAGCGCATCGAGCAGTACTATAGCTCCGAGGCTCCAAATTCCCCATGGCAAATCCGGCTGCCGAAGGGCCATTTCGAACTCGAATTCAAGGAACAGGCGCCTCCAGTGCCGGCCGCGAGCGCCCCACCAAGTGGCATTGCCCTGTGGAAATCTCTAACTGCCATTCTGGCAGTCCTTTGCCTCATTTTGATCGCCTGGATCGTCTCCCTCCGCATTCAGGCGCCAACCGGCTCACTCCGGCCCGAGTGGTCGCCGGAGATGGTCCAGTTTTGGGGACCGTTCGTTCAATCCGACAGACCCCTCACCCTCGTTTTGGGCAGCCCACTCTTTGTCCGCTTTCATAACTCCTACTTCCGCCATCCACTGGTCAATGACTGGCCTACAGCGCAGCGTGACCTCCCCCTTGAGGAGATGCGCCGGCTGCTCAATAATCCCACCCCCGCCTCGGAAACCCACCGATGGGCGCCCTTCGGGGAAGCCGTCGCCGCCTTCCGCCTGGCGTCCGTCCTTTCGCACCGGAAGTATGACATGATCCTCAAACGAAGTTCTGTGCTGGCTTGGGAGGACATGCGCACCTCGAACCTCATCTTTCTGGGACCGCGGAAGTTTAATCCGCAGGTTCAAGACCTGCCCATCGAACAGGACTTCATCATCGACCGCGGCGCCGTCCATAACCTTCGAATGCGCCCTGGCGAAGCAGCTACCTACAGCAAACCTTCGCCCGCCAACGCCGAGGATATTCCGGAGGACTACTCAGTCATTACCCGCATGCGCGGGATTGAAGGTTGGGGCGAGGTCCTTGTTCTTGGCTCGTCCTCTACCGAAGGAACCTGGGCTGCGGCCGATTTTGTGACCGATCCGGCGCATCTCCGCGCATTGGTACGCCGTCTTAGCCAGGAAACCGGCCGCGTCCCGGATTGCTACCAGGTGTTGCTTCGCAGCCGCTTCAAGAATCAGGTCCCCATCCAGACCGAATACGTCACCCACCATGTCGTCCGGCCCCGAACAGCGAGCGCTGGTTCAGGACGATAGAAAATCTCGTCCGGTCGGCGCCTTCGATCCCCCGCGATCGATCAGCCGCCGAAGCCGCTCAATTCGCCAGCATCATGGCCGCCTCGCCGCGGGTAATGGTGGATCCAGGCAGGTACGCCTTGTCTGCGAGGGGTGTAGCGTAGTGGCTCTGTCCCGCGCGGCCACGGACCCATTCGGCATCGTCCGCGCGAGGCTGCCTTGCCTTGGGCCGCACGATGCCGGCCCCTGGCGAGTCAATAGAGCGCTCCTCGCAATCGCGCAGCACGCTCACAAACTCGCCCCACGTCACCGGTCGGCCTGGATCGAAGGCGCCGAACGAGCCCGGCCCACTCCTCGCGAAGCCGGCGCTGGTTTTGCCCATATAATCGCCCGCCTTGGGCCAGCGAGGTTCCACTCCAAACGCCCCCAGAAGCCTGTTATCGAACATCGTCTCGATGTCGCGGAAGGCCCAGTGGCTCCAGGGCACATCGCCGAAATGGAAGTCGCTAACGCTGGGCCAAAGCCCGTACCGTTTGACGATGAGCGACGCAAGTTCCGCTCGGCTGAGCGATTCGCCGGGCCGGAACAGGCGGTCCGGGTAGCCCTGCACCACTCCCTGTACGCTCAGCCTCTGAATGGCGGCAAACGCTGGATGGTCTAAAGCAACATCCCAGTAAAACATCAGCCGTGCCTTCTGCCGGATCAATTCCGCCTGGATCGACTCGACTGGCACATGCCTCACCGGATGTCCGCCGCGGACAGCCAGGGCGGCCGCCGTGCCCGCAGCCTGCCCAAGCGCCATCCAGGTCGGGTCCATCCGCACGGCTGAAAACGCTACGTGGGTCGCTGAAAGCGCCACGGGAACGAGTAACCCGTCGATCTTCTTTGGGATGATCGCACCATAGGGAACCTGGAACGGCATGGCGACGTTGGCCAGAAAGAAATCGCCCTCGCCCTTCTCAGGCGTCGAAGCATCCGTCTTGGGCCGTACGGGTTTGGAATCGATCGCGTAGTGCCCGATGGCGATGCTATCCTGCCGAAGTTCGGGCATGAGCCCACGCCCTAGAACCAGTGGATTTACGTCCGCCTCGTCCATCGTCGCTTCGCCTTCGATCCGGCGCGCTTCGCGAACAAACACCCGGTATGGAACATTGCCGTTATCGGTGAATTCGTCCCGCGGCAGGCCTAAGTGCTTCCACCCGCGCTCGTGCTGAACATAGTAGAGAAAGCCCAATGCGTGGTTCTTATAGATCTCGTATAGCTTCAACCGCTCGGCGCGAGACCCCTCCGGCCACGGCCAGTTCACCAGTTGAAGCTCGTTGCCTGCCGGATTCGCGTTCATCTCTGTCTTGCTGCCGGGCATGGAGATCTCGCCGCCGAATCCGGCGAGGCGGTACTTTTCCGGTTCGTATCCGGGCGGCGGCTGACGCAGGATGTGGCCGTCACCCTCTTCCGCTGTGTAGTGTTTGATGCAGAGCCGGAGCCCGTAGGAAACAATGGCGCGGTCCTGCGCGCCGCTTCCACCCTCCATGATCTCGCCGGACCCGTTGAAATAATAGATCTCCCCCGCGTGTGGTTCGCGTGGCGACCGAGGCTCGCGGCCCACCCGGTATGGTGCGCCTGCCCAGGCGGCGACGTCGCCTTCGTGCGTGGCGTCGATCACCACCTTCGCCAGCAACCGCCGCCGGTTCCCGTCTTTATCCCCGGTCGTCACTCCAACAATGCGGTTGCCGCGCATGATGGCGCCCGTCGCCCACGTGTTGTAGCAGATCTTGACGTTAGCGTGGGGGGCGATCATCTCCTTAAGGATCCTGTCGGCGACATGCGGTTCCCACCGCCCGCCTTCAAGCGGAGCGTTCGATTGGCGGCCCTTGTAGTCGCGTGGCGGAGCCTGCCTGTTCCGGAAAACTGGATCTGTGTCGAACACAGGCCGGTAGTGTTGCCGCACTCGGGCCCGAAACTCTTCAAAGATGCCGCTCAACGACTCGTAGGAGTAAGTGTCAATGTTCGAGATCCCGTTGGCCAGCATCCCGCCCAGCACGGGCGTGTCCTCGATAAGCGCGACCTTCGCTCCCATGCGGCCGGCGGCCAGCGCCGCTCCGAATCCGCCGGAACTGCCGCTCACAACGACGATGTCGAACGTTTCGGACGCTGTTTCCTGAGCAGTACATATGGTCGTATAGGGCAGGGAAATGAGGAGTGCAGTCAGACGGATGACGCGCATGATGTTTCCAGTGTATGTTCCCACCCGCCGCCATGGCCCGTGAGATCAATCTGCCTGATGGCCTGACCGGAGCGCGTTGATGAGCCGTCGCCGGGACGCCGCGCCCAGCCGCAGATGGCCCAGGGACAGTTCGTCGCTGCTGAGCGATGCCTTGGCCACCCCTTCCTGGTCATGCTCCAGGCTTCCGGACAGCGCATGATACAGCTCATGCGCCAGCACCCGGCCCAGGGCTCTGCCTAACTGGGCGTCCGGGTGCATCCGAGTCCGGCTTCGGCTCAGCGCGTCATGGACGCGCTCGACGTCTACCGTGACAAACGGCAGTACGCGGCCTTCCCGAACCTCCGTCTCACCGAGGGTGCCGCCTTCCCCCTGCAGCGTTGTCCCAGCTTTACCGCCTTTGGCAAACCGGAGCACTACGATCCGGTCCAGGTTCTCTCCGTGCTCAAGCCCGTTCCAGTCGCGCCAAACGAACCGCACGCCTTGAAGATTCAGCGCCCTGGCGGTTTCCTGCCTCATCTCGTGTTGCGCTGCGGGGGGAACGTGCGACCCGTCCTCAACGACAACCACCCCCACCCGCACGACATCCCCCGCCACCATCGGCAGCGCCCACCCGGACAATACCAATGCCGCGAGCCTCTGCATTTCTCGTTCGTTTCAATCATGTGACAAGGTAGCTACAATTTCAACAATTCCGTTCGATTATTCTTCGCCTAAGGCCCTGGCCTGATCTTCACTCATCTAGGTGAGCATTCACGCCAGACCGATCCCTTACAGTTCGTTTGGCCAGCACGCCTAGCGGTCTCGACTTCGCCTTGAACACAGTAACCTCACGCCAGTGCGGCGCCGCTGGAGCGGCGCCGGCCAGAACACGGCCTGAGGTTCGTTTGGCAGAGGACTCACCCCTGTGGCACATTATTGTTGTGCAAGGATTTACGGGCGATCCACGGGAGTTGAGGCGTGGCTGCTAAGCGCCTGGCTGGCTGGCTGCTCCAGGCTGCCGTCCTGGCGTTGCCACTGGCTGCTTCGGGCCCAGTGGACGCTGGCCGGGCGGAGGTGCGGCGGGCGTTGGATGCTCGCCAGCTTCCGGACACCAGGTTCAGCCACGCTGTCGAGCAATCCATGGCGCTGCCGCTGGAGAGTTTTCAGATTCAGGGAGCAATGATCCGCGGCGGCAGTCCCCGCGCCTTACTCTACGCTCTGATAGAAGCTTCTGAATCGATCACGAGCAAAGGATCGATCTCCTCGGCTGCCGGGCAGGCGCAACTGGCCATTCGGGGTGTCCGCCGGACCGTTTCCCCCGCCGACCTCGACTTGCCCTTATCGGACTGGCGGTCCTGGTTTCGCCAGCTTGCCCTTGCCCGGTTCAACCGTGCCCGGCTCATCTTTCCGTACGAGGCTGGACCACCCCACGAGTTGCTGCGCCTAGCTACAGACCTTGCTGACCAGTATGGCCTCGATCTAACCATCCAGGTGGATTCACAGGCTTTGGATACTCTTCCGGAACTACTCCGCATCTCGCCCACTCTCCGGGCCGTGTACGCATCGCCGGAACAAGCGGCCGCTGTGACCAAGGCCGTTTCCGAGGCGGGCCGGTACGTCATGGTTGAAATTGGGCCTGGAGTGAGGGTCCCTTCAGCAGTTCCGTCCAGGGTGCTCGCCCATTGGAGACAAGGATCGGGACGGCCCTGCCCGGCAGGCTGCGAGTTCGTTTGGTTGATGGGCAACGAAGCCAGTCCGGCCTCGGGATTGCTGGAATCTGGGGCAGCCGGGTTTGAAATCGACCATACCCGCCTTGCGGCATGGTCCGGATTTGGCTACGCCGTGAAGCAGGCCGCACTTCCGCCTGCGAAAAAAGCCGCCGCCGGCAGGAAATCCATCAAAAAACCGGCGGCAAAAACCACAAGGAAGAAGACCACGACCAGGAAGCGCTGAGCTATCATGGCGGCATGATTCGAGTCTTCCTGTTATCGTTCTGTCTGCTCGGCGCGCTTGCCGCGCAGTCTCCATCGCCGATCCAGGACGGCGAACACCATGGCGACGCTCCGTTCATGCTCGAACAGGGCTGGAAACCGCTTCTGAACGGTTCCGATCTGACCGGCTGGCACGCCCAGGATCCTGACAAGCCGAACGAATGGTACGTTTCCCCCACGGTCTTTTTCGACCGCTTGCTCGGACCAACCCGCCTTACCGGCCGTAAAGGCGCCGGCCCCAACATTCTCAACGGTCCCACTGGCCGCACCGTGAATCTTGTCACGGACGACAAGCACGGCGACATCGAGCTCTACATCGAGTGGATGGTCTCGAAAGGCTCCAACTCGGGCGTCTACCTCCAAGGTCTTTATGAAGTTCAGGTCTTTGATAGCTTCGGCTCAACTGAACCGCCTACGTCGTCCGACGCCGGCGGCATCTATCACCGCTGGATAGACAACAAAGGCGTCGGCGGCTCCGCGCCCCGCCTGAACGCATCGCGCCCGCCCGGCCACTGGCAGAGCTACCAGATCTGGTTCCGCGCTCCGCGTTTTGATGCCTCGGGCAAGAAGACCGAGAATGCGAAGTTTCTCAGGGTCCTGTTCAACGGCACACTTGTCCAAGAAAACGTCGAATGTGAAGGACCGACCCGCGCACATATGCCGCTGGCCGAGGCAGCCCTGAATCCGCTCATGCTCCAGGGCGACCACGGCCCGGTGGCCTACCGCAACATCTACTGGCGGCCTCTGCGCCCGCTGGTCCATCGATAGAAAGAACCGCCTCATGCCGAACCCCTGGATCGATGTTACGCGGCCAATCCATGCTGGGATGCCCTGTTGGCCCGGCGATCCCGAGCCGGTGGTCGAACGATTCGCCAATATAGGCCCGGACAGCTTCTGCAACACGTCGAAGTTATCGATGAGCGTCCACACGGGGACGCATATGGATGCCCCGCTGCATTTCATCGACGGGGCCGAGCCGATGGACGCCATGCCGCTGGACGCTGTCATCGGCGAAGCTCGGGTGGTTCAGATCAACGATCCGGTGGCGGTGCGCCCCGCTGAATTGCCCGCCGATCTCGCCGCGGGCGAGCGCATCCTCTTCAAGACCCGCAACTCAACCGAACTCTGGACCAAATCCGGTTTCCAGCAGGATTTCGTCTACATTTCGCACGATGCGGCGAAAGTGCTGGCTGAAACGCGTGTGCGGACCGTCGGCGTCGATTACCTGTCCATCGGCGGCTTTCATGCCGACATGCAGGAAACACATTTGGCGATTCTCGGCGCGGGCATCTGGGTGATCGAGGGCCTCGATCTGAGCCAGGCCGCGCCGGGCAGCTATGAGATGGTCTGCCTGCCGCTGCGCTTACAGGGCGCCGAAGGGGCGCCGACGCGGGTGGTGCTGAGGCGCATTTAGACCTGTTTGCGCTCCGCTTCCCAAAAGATGCCTGTGAATTGGATGTCTCCGTGGGTCTTGATCTTCTCTTTCATCGACCCGAGGAAATCATCGCGCGCCTTCCTTACGAGGCGTTGGGGTGTCAGGACCGCTGGTAGAATCCGCCATCACCGGGTCATCCAGCCGCTCGCCCGTCATGAGGTCTCCCCGTCGTTGTGGAGCCGCGGACCCCACGCCCCAGACGGAGGCCGCTTGTAGTTCTCTATCTGCGATCCTGTGCGGCCCTTGGCAGTTGTTGCCAGCATCCTCTCTATCTCCGAAAGTGACATCTTTGTCATGGTCGAGACCGTGCGGATGTTTGCTTCGAGTTGATCTACCGTTTCGACACCCGAAACCAGCACATCGACGTCCTGGCTCAAGGTGAAGCGCAGGCAGTCCTCGATGCGCGCGACATTGTTTCGCCCGATCGAGCCCATGGCATTGGATTTCATTGCGATCACTCCCAGACCTCTCTTGCGGGCCTGGGGCAGGACGTTGACGATAAAGCTCAAGTAATGGGGGTCGATCAAGTTGATCGGCATCTGGACGGTTTCCCAATCCGAAGCGCCGTGGAGCAGTTTCAAATGAACCTGCGGGTCGCGGTGGCCGGTGAAACCGATGTGGCGGACCTTGCCCTCTTTCTTTGCTTTGACAAACGCCTCCAAAGAACCATTTGGACCCAGGACGCGTTCGGCTTCGGCCAGCTCGCTCACCTGGTGAACTTGCCAGAGATCCAGATAGTCGGTCTTCATGCGCTTCAGTTGCGTTTCGAGCATCCTCAAAGCGCCGTCGCGGGTGTAGTTCTCGCACTTCGTCATAAGGATGACCTTTTGGCGGCGGCCGCCGGCCAACGCGCGGCCATAGATTTCATCGCTGAGCCCGCGATGGTAAAGGTTCGCCGAATCGAAGAAATTCACGCCGAGTTCCATGGCCCGGTGGATGATGCGCACCGCCATCTCTTCGCCCTGAACGGCCATGTGGTAGCCGCCAACGACAAATCGTGACACCTTCAGCCCCGTTTTCCCTAGCGTTACAGTGGGTAAGGCTGGTGCGGCGCCCGCCTCGATTCCCGCAGCCGCGGCGGCGACTCCCCCTTGTAGGAAAGATCTTCTTCGCATCGTGGCTCCTTCGATGTAAAATTCTGTCCGGCTTAGGCATAGAATAAGACAAAACGGGGGATATCAGTTGAGAAGCCTGTTCGCAGCAGCGTTGGCCGCCCTGAGCGTCCTGGCACTCCCTGCTCAGACAGCGGAGCAACCTCCCACCCGGCTTGAACGCCTGAGCGAAAGTTTTCAGCAGCTTAGCCGGCGCATCGGCGCCTCGGTGGTGAAAGTCATGGCCGTCGGCTACCGCCAGTTGGAGGCGGAAGAAGCCGGCGAAACCGGTGTCGCGGCGCGGCAGCAGAGCGCCGGGTCAGGCGTTATTATCGGCCCGGGCGGCTTCATCATCACGAATGCGCATGTCGTGGTTGGGGCGCAACGTGTGCAGGTGACGCTGCCCGCGGTCGACTCGGCAGATCCGGAGGAGCCGTCCAAACGCTCCGCCTTGAGGCCCAAGGGCCGGATCGTCAAGGGCGAAATTATCGGGCTTGACCTTGAGACCGATGTGGCCCTGCTGAAAATACAAGACCCGGGATTGCCCTCTCTGGAACTTGCGGATTCCGACAAGGTCGAGCAGGGAGAGATCGTTTTAGCGTTCGGCAACCCAATGGGGCTGGACAACTCCGTCACCATGGGCATCGTTAGTTCCACCGCACGCCAGCTGAAAGCCGATGACCCGATGATCTATATCCAGACCGATGCGCCGATCAATCCCGGCAACAGCGGAGGCCCGCTGGTGAACACCGAGGGCAAGGTCGTCGGCATCAACACGCTGATTCTGTCGCAATCCGGCGGAAGCGAGGGCCTGGGATTTGCCGTCCCAAGCAATATTGTGGCCAATGTCGTCGAACAGATCAGAAGGTCGGGCCGGGTCATCCGCGGTGATATCGGGGTGACTGTGCAGACGGTGACGCCAGCGCTCTCCCAGGGCTGGCACTTGCCGCAGGAATGGGGCGTGGTGGTGAGCGATATCGACTATGAGGGTCCGGCGGAAAAAGCTGGATTGCAGGTTGGTGATGTCATCAGCACGCTCAACGGCAAAACAATGGAGAATGCCCGCCAGTTCAACGTCAACATCTACCGCCCGGCGATTGGCGAAAAGGTCCGCCTACAGGTGCTGCGGGGCAAACTCCGGCTGAACATCGACGTGCCAGTGGTAGAAAGGCCGGACCAGGCAGGCGAATTCGCTGAGTTGGCCAGCCGTGAGGAGAACCTGGTTCCCGAGCTTGGGATCTTCGCCGTGGACCTGACACCGCGGCTGAGACAGGAGATCATTAATGTCCGCCGCGATTATGGCGTGCTGGTCGCGGCGCGTAGCGCCGACTCGCTCTTGCTCGAAGACAACTTCCGGGCTGGCGACGTGATCTACACCGTGAACCGTGAACCAACCGCCACTGTCGCGAGGCTGCGTGAAATTCTCCGCAAGCTGAAAAGCGGAGACTCCGTCGCCGTCCAGATGGAGCGTGACGGGCGCCTCCGCTTCCTGGCCTTCGAAATGCCGTAGTTGGGCCGGCGCCCTGTCAGCTATTACGCCCTGAAGATAGGTTCTGAGGACTTGGCCGCGTCGGTCAGGCGCGCTAATTCTGACGGTTGTAGTTTTGGCAACGGACCGCACGCGATATCCAGGGCAAGGTCGAAGATATGCTCGTCGCCCGGCGGTACGGCAGCCGTAATCTCTTGATTTAATGAGAATTGAAGGGCTAGCTTAGCCAAGGCTGGATCTGAAACCGGCTCGTACCAGCACTTTGGATGAGTTCGTTTGGCGCCCTGTTTCCAGCGGCCCAGGGCCAGCGCTTTCAACGCCAAGCGGGCCATTCCTTTCGACTTCGCCTTTTGTAGAATTTGGGGTCCGAAGCCGCCGTTTTCCCAGGCATTAAAGTTCACCGGGAACAGGATCGAGTCGAGTTCGAGTGCGTCCATCAGACGGATGGCGGCTTTGGCGTCGTGGGCTGAGAACCCGAGGAAGCGGGTCTTGCCCTCTTTCTTCGCCTTGAAGAAGACTTCAGCGGCGCCGCCGGGAGCCAGGATCTTGTCGACGTCCTCCATGCTGGAAACGGCGTGGAATTGATAAAGGTCCACGTGGTCGGTGTGGAACCGCCGAAGCGTTTGTTCAAGTTCCGCCTGGGCGCTGATGGCGTCGCGCTTCTGGGTCTTTTCTGCCAGGAAGACCTTGGGCCGGATGTCTTTCAAGGCGTTGCCCAGCTTAATCTCAGCCTCGCCGTTTGCGTAGCTGGGGGCGCAGTCGTAGTAATTCACGCCCCGGTCGAAGGCGGCTTTCACCCGGCGGTCCGCCTCGCTTTGCGGCATGGCGGTGGCGACGATGCCGCCAAACCCAATGATGGACAGTTCAACTCCCGCCTTGTATGGCCTCTTGGGGACCTGAGAGGCTGGGGCCGCCGCCGCGGTGGCAGCCACTGTGGAAACGAGGAAAGAGCGCCTTTTCATCAGGATTGGACCTCCTTTGGATATTGTATTGGAGAACCGTCCGGATCGAGACGGTTTTCCAGTTATACGTTTTCAGGCAGAAGGTATGGTTCGCGATACTTCCGTCCCAGCAGCGCATTGGCCTCGGCGTCGCCGGGGAAGGTCTCTGTCCTCGGATCGAAGGTGAGTTTTCGCCCGGTACGGAAGGCGATGTTGGCCAGGTGGCAGAGTGCGGTCGACATATGGCCTTCGAGGACCTCGCAGTTGAGGTTTTCGCGCTTCCGGGACCTCACGCAGTCGATGAAGTTCTGGAAGTGGCTGACCTGTGGCGCGTCGATGTCGGGGACCACCGGCCCATCTTCATACTTGATGTTCGGGAAACTTAGGTTGACGGCGCGGAGCGAAATGCCTGACGGCGGATCGGGCGTCGGTTGCGGCGTGAAGACGCCGCGCACTGTGGACCAGCGCTTGGCCGAGGTGACATAGCCGTTCGGCGTGTAGAAGAACTCGCCCATATGGACGCCGCCGAACGTCGGGCTGGGCAGCGTCGTCACTTCGAGATCGACCAGCGTGCCGTCGGCATATTCAAACACGGCGTTTTGCAGATTGGGCGTTTCCTGGTCTGTGTCGTCGTCGGCGAACTTGCCGCCGGCGCAATGGATCTTCACCGGGTGCTCATTCTTGTTCAGAGCCCAGCGCACGATGTCGATGGCGTGGACGCCGTTGTTGCCGACCTCAGTGGTCGCGGTGTCCCAATAGTAGTGCCAGGAGTAGTGGAAGCGGCTCAGGCTGAAGGCGCGGTAAGGCGCGGGGCCGAGGAACATGTCCCAGTTGACGCCTTGAGGGATCGACGACTCCTGGACGCGGCCCATACTGAGGCGCCCGCGATAGACCACCGCCTTGGCGCGATAGGCCTTGCCGAACGAGGCATCGCGGACGAATTTCACGCCTGCTTGGTTGCGCATTTCGCTACGGCGGTTCAAACCTGTTTGGACCATGCGGTTGTACTTCCGCGCGGCCTCCACCATCTTGCGGCCTTCCTTGATGTTGTGGCAGACGGGCTTTTCGCAGTAGACGTCCTTGCCGGCTTGGCAGCCCCAAATTGTCATGAGGGCGTGCCAGTGGTCGGGCGTGGCGATGGAGATGGCGTCGAGATCCTTGCGCTCGAGCATCTTGCGGATGTCGGTGAAGGTCTCGGGGCGATTGCCGGCCAGATCCTCGATCTCCTTGACGGCGCCAGGGAACAGGCGCTGATCGATATCGCAAAGGAATGCGACTTTGACGCCGGGGATTTTGGCAAACTCGCGGTAGTGGTCGCGGCCGCGGCTGCGGAATCCAACCACGCCCATCCGGATCTCATTGCTGGGACGCGATTGGCCCCAAGTCGTGTGAACAGCGGGCGCGGCGACAGCCGCCGCCTTGGCTACGAATTCTCTGCGGCTGGACTCTGGCATGAACAATCTCCTATCAATGGCTCGCCGGCGGCGCGCCGGGTGATTTCCATCATGCCATCTTGAGAAGCAATCCGGGGATTTGCCCGGATCAGGATGAACTCGCCGGCGGGGCGGGATGCGAGCGTGACGGACGTCAGAACCAGTCTCAATCAACGCTTTCGCATGCACCGCAAGTCCGAATCCGGGGCTTCCACTTCACGCCGCTCGCTCGCCTGATGTGACTACACTGTGTCTCATGGACATTGCGATCGTGCTCATCCTGACAGCCGCGTGTGTCTATGTGTTGTCCACGGAGAAGCTCCCTGTGGATCTCACAGCAATCTTCGTGGCCATCGCACTCATTGTCACGCGGGTGGTCACCCCGGAGCAGGGCCTCTCCGGCCTCGGCAATCCTGCGACAGTCACCGTGGCGGCAATGTTCGTGCTCAGTGCGGGTCTGTCGCGAACAGGCGCCTTGAATGCAGCGACAGCGGAGTTGACCCGGATTGGCCGCAAATTCTCTTGGCTGGCGATTCTGCTTACGATGATCGTTGCCGGCGCTTTTTCAGCCTTCATCAACAATACGGCCGTAGTAGCGATCCTGCTGCCGATCGTGCTCGAAGTGAGCCGGTCCGCGAACATTAGCCCCTCACGGCTGCTGATGCCGTTGTCGTTTGCTTCGATGTTCGGAGGCGTCTGTACGCTCATTGGAACTTCGACCAACATCCTGGTGAGCACGATCGCCGAACGCCACGGTTTGAGGCCTTTCTCCATGTTCGAGTTCACGAGCCTGGGACTGCTGCTGGCGGCGGCGGGGCTTCTCTACATGTTTCTGATAGGTATACGGCTGATCCCGGAAAGGCGCGGCGGGGCGGACCTGACCGAGGCGTTCGGAATGGCTCGCTACCTGACGGATGTGATCCTGCTACCGGAAGCCAAGTCAGTCGGGACGATCGCGGCTAACTCACCTTTGGTGCGCGACCTGGAGGTCGAGATTCTTGCCGTCTTTCGAGATGGTGAACGGCTGCAATCACGTCCGGAGCAGATCGTGCTTCAGGCCAGGGACGTGGTCAGGCTCAGCTGCGATACATCCAGAATTCAGAAACTGCAAAGCCGTCTTGGCGTCAGCCTCATCTCCCACCTGGGCTGGCGGGATCAGGACATCGAAGGCGACCAGCTGGATTTGATCGAGGCTGTCGTCTCCCCGAGATCGCCTTTGATTGGGCACACGCTGAAAGGCCTTCAGTTCAAGGAGACTTTTGGCGCAAAGGTCCTGGCGATCCGGCACCACGGACAAGTGGCGCAGACCAAGCTTGACAGCACTGCTCTGAGCCGGGGGGGATACGCTCCTTCTATCCGTGCGGAAAGACCGGATCCAAGCGCTGGCTCATCATCCGGCCTTCGTCCTTATCACCCCGAAGACGATGCCCAAAATCCGGGCGGGCAAGATCCTTACGGCCGTCGCGATCCTGATCTGTGTCGTCGCGGCCAGCGCATGGAACGCGGTACCAATCGTCGTGGCTGCGCTGGGCGGCTGCGCCGCCATGGTGCTCACGGGTTGCCTGAAGCCCGAGGAAGTCTATCCGGCTGTGGACTGGAAAGTGATCCTTATGTTAGGTGGACTACTGCCTCTGGGCGTGGCGCTGGAGACCACGGGATCCGCAGCGCTGTTGTCCAACTTTGTGGTCTATGTCTTCGGCCCGCTCGGACCATGGGTGCTGCTATCGGCCTTGTATTTCTGCACCTCCGTCTTGACTGAATTGATGTCGAACTCGGCGACCGCAGTGCTTCTGGCTCCGATCGCGATCAGTTCGGCCGAGGCGTTGGGCGTCGATGCGCGGCCTTTCCTTGTTGCCGTGACTGTCGCTGCGTCCTCCAGCTTCATGACGCCTGTCGGCTATCAGACCAACACTTTGATCTATGGCCCGGGTGCATACAAATTCAAGGACTACATTCGAGTGGGAACCCCGCTCAACATTCTGTTCTGGATCATGGCGACGATTCTTATCCCCCGCTACTGGCCGTTTCATCCCTGAGAACTGGAGAATGGAGGCGATTCAATGACCGGCGCATGGTGGGACAACCTGAATTCAATCCTCTCTCGCCCAATTCTGCCGATTGGATCCACTGGCATCTCCCTCGGTGTGCTGATTCAACTGGCCGTCCTTTTGCTGTTGTTGTTCTTCATCACCGGCCGGTTCAAGGTATGGCTGGTTGGGCGCCTTCTCACCAGGACGAAACTCGATGCCAGCGCTCGCCAGGCCGTAGGCAGCTTGTTCCAGTACGCCGTGCTGCTGGTTGGGCTGCTTTTGATCCTTCAGACCGTTGGCATTGATCTCACCGCATTGAGCGTCGCCGCCGGCGGCCTCGGCATCGGCTTGGGCTTTGGCCTCCAGAACATCGCCAACAACCTGGTCAGCGGACTTGTTGTACTGCTCGAGCGGCCGGTCAAAATCGGCGATCGCATCGAAGTCGCGGGCACCGAGGGCCAGGTTGTCGAGATCCGCGCCCGCAGCACAACTGTATTGACCAACGACAACATCGCCATCATCATTCCGAACTCGCGGTTCATCACCGAGGAGGTGGTGAACTGGAGTTACGCCGATACGAAAATCCGGTTCCGCATTCCAGTCTCTGTTGGATACGAATGCGACGTCCGCCTTGTTGAGCGGCTTTTGCTTGAAATCGCTGCTGCCAACCGCGATGTCCTGGCCGAGCCGGCTCCCGTCGTACGCTTCCTAGAATTCGGCGATAGCGGGCTTCACTTTGAGTTACGGGCATGGACCACAACTCTCGTACAGAAAAAAGGGAAACTGGTGAGCGATCTCAATTTTGCGATCCTTGAAGCATTCCGCACAAATGGAATCACCATACCGTACCCACAAAGGGACCTACATATAAGAAGCGCGGAAGGGTCGGACCCGCGGGTGAACGGTTGACGTGATCTGCGCGGCAATCCCAAGATAGGCTTGTGCTAGGGAAGCGCCACCAACTGGCCCTGCGCGCCGCCCTTGAGCGCCAGTTCGATGCGGCCAACAGTGCGCCAATTGGCGAGAATAGGCCAAGGAGGAATTAGTCCAATCTCCTGTTACCGCCACCGAAACTAGGGACAAGCAACGAGGTGAGTCCCGCTTCACCCACGCAGATCGTAGCCTGACGCTTTCAACGCTTCGATGATCCGATTCCGGATCGCTGTCAGTTCGTCGTTCGACAACGTATGATCGGGCGCTGAGACAGTGATTCGATAGCTCAGGCTTTGCTTGTCGCCGGGCAGAGGTTGGCCCTGGTAGGAATAGAGGAACTCCACCGAGTCGCAGTTTTCGCCCGCGGAGGCGGCGATTTGCGCCCCAAGCGCCCCGGTGAGCGTTCTTAATCCAGCGACAACCGACAGATCGAACGACGACGACGGGAACCGGCGCAACGGTTGGTAACGCTTCGGCGTGGGCCCGAGCTTGAAGAGGATTTCAAGATCGAGATCGAGAATCGAAGCGCGGCCCGATTCAACGAGTGAGGGGTGAAGTTCGAAAAGGCGTCCAACCTGCTCGCCGCGCCATGCAATCATCGCCGTTCGCGCCGGATGCTCGTATTGGCGGGCGTCCGCCGGCGCGACTTCACAGCCCTGCATCAGCGCTTCGGCCAGTCGCTTCAATTCGTAGATCGCCGCCGCACCGTCGGCCTTGGTGTGGATAGCCGCCATCAGGTGCGGGATCTCGTGCGGCAATTCTCCACCGCCACGCTTGTGGATCTCGTTGCCGATCTCGAACAGGCGAAATTCGGCGAAGTAACGCGCGTTATCGACGATGTTCTTGTGGATGCCGGGCAGTAGCGAGATGCGCATCAGGCTTTGCTCGACCGAAATGGGATTCAATACGTGAACATGCTGGGCAGGCGTAAACCCGAATCGCGCGGCCATGGCCTCTGAGACGAATGAGTAGTTATAAGACTCTGTGAAGCCCTGTGCGGCAACCGCCTGGCGTATCTCGTGGTGGAACAGCCGCTCCTGGTTCACCCACGGCCGCTCCACGGGCTTCAGCGGCGGCGCGGGCGGGACGCTGCCGTAGCCGATCATGCGCCCGACCTCCTCGATCAGGTCATCCTTAATCGTGACGTCCTTGGTAGCGCGCCAAGAAGGGACAGTGACCGAGAATACGCCTGGCCGCGCTTCCGCAACGCGGAATTCAAGCGATTCCAGGATCGAACGAACCTGGGCGGCTTCAATTGGACGGCCCAGTTTGCGGATGAGCCAGTCCATCGGTAATTCGATGGGCGCCGGCGCGGGCGGAGCCTTGAAGTTGTCGATCAGGCCGCCGCACAGCCGGATGCCGGGCGAAACGATTTCGAAAAGCTGAATGGCGCGGGCCAGTGCGCGGACCGTGTTGTGCGGATCCTGCGCCTTCTCGAATCGCATCGACGCATCCGTGCGCAGCTTCATCTCGGCCGAGGTTTTGCGGATGCAGGCCGCGTCGAAATTGGCGCTTTCAAGGACGATGCGCGTGGTTTCGCCGCCGATGGCCGATCCGGCTCCGCCGATGACGCCCGCAAGGGCGATGGCGCCGCCGGCGTCGGCAATGACGAGGTGGCGCGGTTCAAGCGTGTAGGATTCCCCGTTCAGCGCGTCGTATTGCTCGCCGGGTTTGGCGCGGCGCACGAAGATGGTGTCGCCGCGGAGCTTGTCGGCGTCAAAGGCGTGCATCGGCTCGGCGAGTTCGGCGGCGATGTAGTTGGTTACATCGACGATGTTGTTGATCGCGTTCATGCCGGCGGCTTCCAGCCGCGCTTGCATCCACAGCGGGGATGGCTGGATGGTCACGTTTTCGAAGACCAGCGCCGAATATCTCGGCGACAACGCATGATCCTCGATTTCGACCTTGTATAGCGGTTCACCCGCGGGCAGCAGCGAAAGATCCACCGGGTCCTTTAGCTTCGCGCCGGTAATGGCGGCAAGTTCACGGGCCATTCCGTAGTGACCCCACAGATCGGGCCGGTGGGTGAGCGATTTGTTGTCGACTTCGATCACCCAATCGGGCGACAGTCCGGGCAGAGGCGACCCCGGGTCTGCCTCAATCTCCATCACGCCCGAGTGGTCACGGTTGATAGCCAGTTCGGCGGCCGACGCCAACATGCCGTCGCTCTCCACTCCGCTGATGGTCACCTTGCGGATCACCCGGCCATCCAGTTCAGTCCCTGCGGGCAGGTACGGCGCGACAACACCTGGCCGGCAATTCGGCGCGCCGCAGACGACCTGTTTCATGCCAAGCGCTGGCCCGGCGTCGATTTTCGCGATGACGTTGTGGCTGCCCCCGATGGGCGTGACTTCAATGACGCGGGCGGCGACGGCGTGAGCAAGCCAGGGCGCAAAAGGCTCAACTCCCTCACACTCGGCCGTCTTCATCGTGATGAGGCGCGTCAGCTCCTTCGGATCGGCCACCGGGCCGTCGAGCATTTCGGTCAACCAGTTGTAGGAGAACTTCACGGGCTTCTGGATCCTTTTCGCTTAGAACTGCCGCAGGAAGCGGAGATCGCCCGAGGCGAGGTGGCGGATATCGTCGATGGCGTAGCGCATCATGACCAGGCGCGTCAGGCCGAGGCCGAAGGCGAAGCCGTTCCACTCATCGGGGTCGATGCCGCCCGAGCGCAGGACGTTCGGGTGAACCAGTCCGCAGGGCAACAGTTCCACCCATCCGCTCTGCTTGCAAACCGGGCACCCTGGGCCGCCGCAGATCAGGCATTGAATGTCGAGTTCGAAGCCGGGTTCGACGAAAGGGAAGAAGCCAGGGCGCAATCGAACCGTCACTTCGCGCTTGAAGATCGCCTCCAGCAGGCCCTTCATGAAATACAGCATGTGGGCGATGGAGACGTCGCGATCCACCATCATCCCTTCAAGCTGATAGAAGGTGTGCTCGTGTGAGGCGTCCACTTCCTCATTACGAAAGACGCGGCCTGGAGCAATGATCCGCAGCGGCGCGCCAAACTTTTCCATCGCACGCACCTGGACCGGCGAGGTATGCGTTCGCAGCACGTGCCCGCCTTCGACCCAGAATGTATCCTGAGCATCGCGCGCCGGGTGAGTGGCCGGGATGTTCAGCGCGTCGAAGTTATGCCACTCAGTCTCGACCTCGGGGCCGTCGACAACGGCGAATCCAAGTGATGTGAAATAGTCTTCAAGCTCGCGCTGGATGAGCGTCAGGGGGTGCAGCGAACCGGGGCGCACCCCGGGGGCGGGACGCGTCAGATCAAGCCACTCCGAAGCGAGACGGGCGTCGAGCGCGGCTTTGTCGAAGGCGGCCTTGCGGGTATCGAAACGCGTCTCCAGGTCCTGCTTCAATGCGTTCAGGCGCTTACCCACGGCGGCGCGCTGGTCCGGCGTAAGCTTGCCCATGTCTTTGCCGATGGCTGCCAGAGCGCCTTTGCGGCCTAGAAATTCGACTCGGACTTCCTCCAGCGCGTCAGGGGTGGCGGCCGCATCAATAAGGGCGGCCGCGCGGGATTCGAGGTCGGACAGAGTGGACTCGATCATGACGGATGAAACTATCAGTGTAACGTGCGGAACGCGGAATCTGGCCCGGCAGCATGATCGAGGAGGATAAATGGAAGTACGATGGACCGGGTGAAAGGAGGTGAACTGGTGGCAGTTTCGCGCATTCCCATATCGGCGGTGATGCTGGCCGCGGTTTCCATGGCACAGGACGCGGTCCTGCCCGCAACAAAACCGTTGACCTCCCGCGAGGACTTCGCCTCCACAATGGTCGCCGGCATCGGCCGCTACCTCGACTCCGCCATTACCAGTGCGCAAAAGCGCCGGATCTTACCTGCGGCGGGTGATCCGGCGGCCCGCCGGGAGTTTCTGACGCTGATCGGCGCAGTGGACGCTCGCATGGCGTTTGATGCGCCCGTTCCTGATGCGACGGTTGATCGCAACGCCGTCCTCGCTCGCCCGGCAGGCTACGATGTCATCGCCGTCCGCTGGCCGGTGTTCGAGGGCGTTGACGGCGAAGGTCTGCTGCTGCGGCCTCGCGGCAAGACGCCGGTGGCGAACGTGATCGTCATTCCCGAGGCGGATTGGACGCCGGAGATGCTGGCCGGGTTGGATAACTCCCTTCCGCCAGAGCAGCAATTAGCCCGGCGTTTGGCCGCGCTTGGCGCGCAGGTGATTGTCCCCGTGGTCCTCGACCGCCGCGACACCTACTCCGGCAATCCAGCGATTCGAATGACCAATCAACCGCACCGCGAATGGATCTACCGGATGACGTTTCAGATCGGCCGAACGTTGATCGGATACGAGGTCCAGAAAGTCCTGGCCTGCGTGGATTGGTTCAACCGGATTTCTCCATCGACTCCCATCGGCGTCGCCGGCTACGGTGAAGGCGGACTGCTTGCGCTTTACAGCGCCGCAGCCGATGAGCGGATCGGTGTTGCCCTGGTCAGCGGGTATTTCGGCCCTCGCGAAGGGCTCTGGTCCGAGCCGATCTACCGCAACGTGTGGAACTTGGTTGGGCGCTTCGGCGACTCCGGCCTTGCCGCGCTGGTCGCGCCCAGGAAACTCGTGGTCGAAGCCGCTGTCCATCCGCGGGTGGACGGCCCGCCGCATCCAGCGTCCAACCGCCGCGGCGCCGCGCCCGGTGCGATTCGGACGCCTGCGCTGGGCGCCGTTCAAGCGGAGTTCGAACGGGCGCAAACGGCGTTCCCCGCAGGTCATGCCACTCTCTCCGTCTCAGGCGATGGCGGCGGAACGCCATTCGGTGGCAATGCCGTGCGGGCATTCATAGGCGCGCTCGGATTGTCCGCCCGCGTACCGTCCGGGGCGTGGAAGCCAGCTATTCTCCAAAGCCGCGATGCGGACGTACGGATGCGCCGCCAAGTGAGCCAACTCGTCGATTTCTCCCAACGGCTGGTCCGATCTTCCCGTGACGAGCGCAAACTATTCTGGTCCAAGGCAGACGCAAGTTCAGTTGAGCGCTGGCAGGCAACAATTGGCCCATACCGTGAGTCCCTCTGGAACGAGGTGATCGGACGGCTCCCGCCTGCTTCCGAGCCCCTCCGCGCCCTCACGCGCAAACGCGGCGAGACGGCCCGCTACGTCGAATGGGAGGTTCAGATCCCGGTTTATCCGGATGTCTTCGCTTACGGCATTCTGCTCGTTCCCAAAGATATCGCTCCCGGCGAGAGGCGCCCTGTGGTGGTCTGCCAGCACGGACTGGAAGGGCGGCCCTCCGACATTGTGGGCCTCCCGGACAAAACTCCCTACTACCGTTTCGCCGCCCGCTTGGCCGAACGCGGCTACATCACATTCTCGCCGCAGAACCCCTACATCGGAGGCGACAGCTTTCGCTGGCTCCAGCGCAAGGCCAACAGCATCGGGCTTACGATGTTCTCCTTCATCCTCGCCCAGCACGACCGCATCCTCGACTGGCTTGTCACGCAGCCGTTCGTCGACGCCGAACGCATTGGATTCTATGGCCTCTCCTACGGCGGCAAGACCGCAATGCGCGTCCCGCCCCTGCTGAAGCGCTACGCCCTGTCCATTTGCTCAGGTGATTTTAACGACTGGATCCCGAAGGTTGCATCCACCGAAGCGCCGTTCAGCTATGTGTACACCGGCGAATGGGAGATCCAGGAGTGGAACATGGGCAACACGTTCAACTACGCGGAATTGGCGGGTCTGATGGCGCCTCGGCCGTTCATGGTCGAGCGTGGCCACCGCGACGGTGTCGGCATCGATGAATGGGTGGCGCTGGAGTACGCCCCTGTGCGGCGCCTCTACAATCAACTGAAGATCGGCGGCAGGACCGCCATCGAGTTCTTTGACGGCCCACATGAAATCCACGGAATCGGTACTTTTGAGTTCCTCGACCGCCATTTGAAGTAGCAATCCCCGGATGAACACTCGGCGCGCTGTTCAACCGCTGAGGGAACTGCCGGTTCTCGGCAGGGCCGCCGTTTCAGACCATCGGCGCCTCCCACTGACCGCGGCTTTGGATCTCGACACTCGTCCTGGAACCAAGCCGTGCTGGCTTCCGTCTCTTATACTGGTAGTGACGAAAGGAGGGGGCGTAACGGCTTCGACGGGATGGAGCCGAAGTGATGAGGCGTGCCGGGTTCCGAGCTCCCGTAAAACGATCGGAAAACCATAACTGCCAATCAGCAGTTTGCCTACGCTGCCTAATTAAAATAGGTAGCCGCCCGCCGGTGACGAGCCTGCGCGTTATTGACCGGGCGTCATCCTTGCAGGATAGGGTCCAAGCCTCCGCCTGAGGCTGACGGCCCGAGATCAATCAGGCTGGGTTGCGGGACCGTTTGCCGGTTCGAGGTCCGCAGCCGAGATTCCGGACCGGATACGCACGTAGGCTTGTCACGGCGGGCCATTTCGGACGCGGGTTCAACTCCCGCCGCCTCCACCAATCCTCCCCTGTCCAGCCCGGACACATCCCGCAGACGGCGTAAGCTCAGCCGGTCACCGGGCTTCATGCGCCGAATCGCTACAATGGTCCCACGGATTGCCATGCGGGCCTGGAATCGATGGAAGCTGCTGCTGGCCTACTTGCGCCGCCGCGACGCGGTGGATGCGCTGCCGGTGGAGTACATCGTTGAAACGACGGCGAAGTGCAACATCTACTGCCCGATGTGCCCCCGCGAGACGCATAAGCAGCCCAAGGAAGACATGCCCGATGAGGTCTTCAGGGCGCTGGTCACCGAAGCGGGCGAAACCGCTGAGCACATGATGCTGATTGGATTGGGCGAGCCCCTGCTCGATCCCAAGATCTACGAACGCATCGAATTCTGTCACCAGCACTCGATCTCCTCGCTCATCTCCACCAACGGCATGCTGCTCGACGAAAAGGCCGCCGCCCGGATGCTCGACACGCATCTCGAACACATCACCCTGAGCTTCGACGGGGCGAAGAAAGAGACCTTCGAGTTCTACCGCAAAGGCGCTAACTTCGAGCGCGTCCGCGATAACTTCGTCCGCTTCTGCCGTATGAAACATGAGCGCGGCAAGAGGCCACAGATTGTCGTTCAGCTCGTCCGCATGGACGGCAACACCGCCGAAGTCGAGGATTTCATCCGCTTCTGGCGCGATGTCCCCGGCGTCGATCTGATCCGCATCAAGGAAGACGAAACCAACCTGATGCGCCCAGAGGCGGGCCATGGGGCAGGGGATTGGAAGTACCCATGCCACTACCTCTGGCGCGGAGCCATGTACGTCAAGCACAACGGCGACGTCTATCCCTGCTGCCAGAGCTACATGCTCGACGGCGCGCCGGTCGGCCGCGTCGGCGAGCGGCCTCTGCCCGAAATCTTCGACGGCCCGGCCATGCGAGAGATGCGGCGGCTCCATGCCTCCGGAAGGGCAGGCGAAATCGGCATCTGCGCCAAGTGCTGCACCACAATTCCTCACCCGCTGCTGGTCGCTGGCAGCCTCGTCTTTCACGGCAGAACCGTGCGCAGCCTTCTGCCGTGGGTGGAGCGGTTGGTCTACCTGGCCAAGCTGCCAAAAAGGTGGTTGACGCCGCCCAAGCCCCCAACGCCACGCTCCGCCTCAGACGCGGGACTCGTTCAGATCAGCGGGAAGGAGTGACCGGACCGGCCGCAGGGTATGGGGTAAGTTGTGGCGGCTGTGCATCGGCTTCGAGCAGCCAGACCCGCCGGTTCTTGAAGTATTCGATCAACCGGGCATTGTTTGAAGCATCCATCTCACGAGCCCAAACGATCTTCGAGGCGTCGATGTCGGCGTGGTTATAAACCCATTCGTGGTGCCAGATGTGGCCGGGTTGATAGCGTACCAACAGAAGGTGGCCTCCTGGTTCGGCCGAAAGTCTCGTTTCGATCTCCGTTCGCGCCAGTCCCCAGGCATAGGGCGGGTTTTTGTCGGGAAGCGCCAGGGTGACCAGACGCACGGTTCCCCTGGTTGCCAGAATCCCGAAAACCGCGGCGATGATAATCCAGCCAGGCCGCACGCCGCCTAAACTCAAGTTGCGTGTCATGCGCAGGGCGGCTATGACTGCCATAATGGCCGCGGCAGCGAATGGCCCGTAATAATGCGGATTGATCCACGGGATCGTGAGCACGGCGGCAACGCCGCCCATGGCGGTGAAGATCATGGGACGCAGCCTGCTGCGCCAGCCGCGCAACACCAGCAGCATCGAGAGCACGAAAAGCGGCACCAGAGGGATGGAGACGTAGGTAGCGGCAAGTTGCGACAGGTTGCCGTAAACACGCCAGTATGGGCGTTCATTTGTGCGTCTGAGCCCGACATAGGTGTCGCGCAGTTCCTTGTGCCGGTAAACAGGCGTTGGGGGGTCCTTTTCGAAGAGAAACTTGCGCCGTGCTATGTACTGGCGTGCGCCCTCGGAATAGGGCATTGTCAGCGCGTTTCCGGTCACAGTGTAGTTGTAATAGAGGAACGCGCCCGCTGAGCCGGCCAACAAAAGCGCCGCCGGCAGCGACAGTCGAAGATAGGCGAACAAAGATTTTCGGCCGCGCTCTGCAACCCGCCACAAGAGCCAGCACGTCACCAGCATCGTCAGCACTAGGCCTTCAAAGGGCCGGGTAATGGCACACAATGCCACTCCACTCGCGTAAATCAGCAAGTGTAGTGCCGAGGGCCCGCGGCGCAACGAGCCGGCGGCGCCCGTTACCAGAGCTCCAGCCAGAGCGTTTACGGCCCCGCCCCAATACGTGTCGGTCCAATAGGTGCCCAGCACAAGGCAAAGCCCCATGACCCCGGCGAGCGCGGACCAGAACGGCGCCAACCACTGCCTGGCGGCCCAGTAAATCAGGCCGATCATGATAAGCGTGCTGAGGATCACGCCAAGCCAGGGATGCCCCAGCAGGAATCCGGCGGCCAAAGCGATGGCCTGTCCCGGCGGATAGAACGACGTGTATGTCGGTACATGGATGATATGCGGGCTTTCGAAGAAGACCCACATGGGATGCGTCGGGTTCGTCAGACGCCCGGACGCGAAGGTCTCACCGGCGAGCAGATAACTGAACTCATCGTGCACATGGGGCGGCGGAATGCCACGAACGGCGTAGCGGAAGGCTGCTCCGCCAATTTGAATCGCGCACAGAACGGCAACGAAGATCAGCGGCCGGCGCGAGATCCGGCCCCAGGCTTTTTCCACACGCCTCCACCACCGGGCCCGGTGCCCAAACCATCGCGGACGCAGGTAAGCCGCGGCGGCGACCAGTGGCAACACGCTCAGTGACAGGAAAGTTGGGAGAAAATAGAGAAACAGATCTTTCAATGGGTCACCGTCCCCGAAGTGTCGCGGACGTTAAGTCGCATATAATGGCCGGGCCGCCCGGATTATCGGGCGCGATTCCGGGCATCCCGCTTGGACGGATAAGCCCGATGGGGGACGCTTGAAACTCATTATACAGATCCCTTGTTACAACGAAGAGTCCACACTGGGCATCACACTGAACGAACTACCACGCCAGGTGGGGGGCTTCGACACTGTAGAGTGGCTCATCATCGATGATGGCAGCACCGATGGTACCGTCGAAGTGGCCAGAAAGCACGGCGTGGACCACATCGTCCGTTTGCCATACAACAGCGGCCTCGCCAAGGCCTTCATGGAGGGAATCGACGCCTCGCTGGCCGCCGGCGCCGACGTCATCGTGAATACCGACGCCGACAATCAGTACCAGGCTCTGGACATCCCCAAGCTCACCGCGCCCGTGCTGGCTGGACAGGCCGATATCGTCATCGGAGCGAGGCCCATCGAATCCATCGAACACTTTTCCCCGGTCAAGAAACTGCTCCAGAAGCTCGGCAGCAAAGTTGTTCGGACGATCAGCGGGGCCGACGTGGTGGATGCACCCAGCGGGTTCCGGGCTATTTCACGCCGTACGGCGATAGAACTGCAAGTCTTCAACCGTTACACCTATACGCTGGAAACCATCATCCAGGCCGGAGCCACGGGGATGAAGGTGATGTCGGTGCCAATCCGCGTCAACGGCGATTTACGCCCCTCGCGGCTGGTGAAATCGATCTGGAGCTACGTCAGCAGGTCGCTTTTCACAATGGTCCGCATTTACATGATCTACAGGCCCATGAAGTTTCTCTTCACTGTGGGGCTTGCTCCAGTGGTCCTCGGCATCGCCCTCATGGCGCGCTGGATCTACTTGTACGTCAGCGAGTACTCCACCACGGGCCGGGTGCACCTGCCGAGTCTGATCGCCGCTGCGATCCTTACCCTTGGCGGCCTCCAAATCTGGCTTTCCGGCCTGGTCGCCGAACTGCTCGCCGCAAACAGGCGGATTCTCGAAGACGTGCGAAGGGAAGCCCGTAGACAGCGCTATAGCCGCACATCCGGCCACTAGCGCGGAGAAGCCCGCCGCTTGCCGCCGCGCTCGAAGACCGATGCCGAAAAGCGGTATTTGAGCAATGCGAACAGGGTAACGTTCAGCAGTTGCGCCGCCAGATAGGGCACTCCCGCCCACTCGACCATGGCGGTGTAGGCTGCCCAATCGGCCGCCCGAAACAGCGCGATACCAGTGAGAAACCGCCAGTATTGCGCGAATGTCGGCCGGACTGTGATGCGCTCAAAGACGAAGTAAAAACAGGCAAAGAAGTTGACGCTCACTTGCACCCACAACACCAGGGCGTAGGCAAGCGGTTTGGGCCAAAGGAACTGCGAAACCAGCAGCCAGTTCAGCGGCACGGCGACAAGAAACGCGGGCAAACCGGCCGCCAGAAACCGGATGAGCCTGCCAATCAAAGTTCGATCTCCCGTGTGGCTCTGCACGGGCCGGGTCCCGCCTGAATTCTTTCGGCCGCTGCGTCAAACTCCTCGGACGAGAAACTGTCCGCGCTGGCCACATGGCGCAGGTTCTGCCGGGGTGAACGCACCAGGACAAAGCCTTCCGCATTCTCAAAGCGGTCTTCGATCATTACCCTGTCCGCTAGTATCGTAATTGATCGTCTAAATCCAATTCTGTCAGTCTTTTCAGGCTGAAAGATCATTAAGCGCTTTAATAGCGGAATGACGCGGTGGCGCAGCACAAAGGCTATCGCCCGCAGCGCCAAATGACGTGCAGGCGTGGACGTCTGGAAACTGCACGCTTGGAATGAGTGAGTGACGGCGATGGAAGCCGGAGCCCGGTCGATCAACCGCGGCGGCGTCCACCAGTTCGTCGTAAAGAGCTTGCCGGAAGCGGAGACTGCGCGCCAGCCATGATCGGCCACGGCCGGCTGATCCGGTCGATGGACTCGGACCAATCCGCCCTTGTGCGCCGCAACAAAAACCGTCGCCAGCGGGCGCCGGACGATCCAGTAGCCCGCGCCAGCGAGCCACTGAGTTTCAGGCAGTTCAGGCGCGGCGCTGGGAGGTTGCATCGCCGCGACGTAATCCAGGCTGCGAACCACGGAGGCGAATATGTAATGTGCGTGGTAGCGGTCGTCGGTGGGCCAGAGGAAGTGGCCGGCCGGGTCGCCAATCGAGTCGAACAACCGGTGCGCGAGCCAGCTCGCTTTCGGGCTGACCGCTGCTAAACGAATGATTCCACAAGGGACTACGTAGTCCGTGTTGCGGCTGTTCAGAGTCGACGGCAAGCATCCGTCGCAGCCGGTCATTGTGCAAAGAAAATCAAGGGCTTTCGTGGCGGCAGCCAGCGCTGCCGGATCCTGGGATGCCTCGTGATAATCCATCAGGGCGTCGATTGTGACGCTGAGGTAGCCGAAATCCGGGCCTCCGTATTCGTCAAACCACCCTTCCTCGTGCTGAGTGGCAAAAAACGCCTTCGCCAGAGCGGCGACCTCTGAGGTCTGAACGCCGAACCGCGGCACGCGCCCCGCCAGCGCCAGCGCAGCCAGTCCGGCAGCCTGCTGATTGGACGCCTGCGACTCCACGCGGCCCAGAAGATGCCTTGCCAAACGAACCAATCCAGGCCAATCGATCCTATCAAGGGGAGCGCCCTGCTCCTGCGACCAATCGAAGACGACTCGCGCCGCTGCTAGCAGCCCAAAAGCCGCAGCCGGGTAACTGTGCTCAAAGGGATAGTATTCGTCCACCGCGCCGAAGCCGTTCACCTGCCGCGACAGGGCGTTCACGGCCGCCAGCGACCAATCGATCACCGAATCCGGAGCTTTCACGCCCGGCAGCCGGCCCTTACGAATCGCCTCGATCGTGAAAACCCCTTGTTGGAGAATCGAGGAAGGGAAGTCGCGGATCTTGTAGTGCCAGTAGTTACGGTCGAAACAGCCGAAGGTGGGCGAATCCGGATCGCGGTCCATCTGGGTCAGGACCCGGCGATATTGCGCCAGCGCGTATGCTTCCAATCCGGACTTCATGTGTGCTTCTCTCTATTACAAATGGAAGAAATCTCTTGCCATCGGGCATAATCGCCGGTGAGCACGAACTCAGCTGAAGCCAGTCCCTTGCGCTTGGCCGGCTTCGAAATTCCCTTCCATGACTTTCGTAACATGTTGAAAACACGTCCAATAAGCGCCAGCGGAAGCGCCTCTACAGTTCGTTTGGCCAAACTCAGCCGTCCAATAGCAAAGCTGCCGGAAATCACCATTTCAACAATCCTGCGCGCCAGCGGGATCTCCGCTGGACGGTAGCCGAACTCCGGCGCGGGGATGCCGCGCTGCCGCCGCCGTTCGATCCGGATGAATGATCCGCGCTTCTTAAAATCGAGCATGTGGCCGTGCATGGCCAGCGCCGAAGCCTCGTCGATGGGCTCGAGTTGGATCTCGCCCCGTTCAGCCAGGGAGGTTAGAACTTCGACTGCCAGCGGACTCCGGGCGGCGACAACGGAGTGCCCGCCGCGCATCTTCTCGAACTTTGGCGACCAGGCATCACCCACCGAGACATCAGTGAGTTCGTTTGTAAAATCCGGGGTCAATTGGCAGGCGAGGGATATGTAGAACGGAATCAAGTAGTTGTAGTAAAACTTCTCGGCCCGGTAGACGCCGCCCCCGGCCGTCTTTACCTCAAGATAGCCGGGCCATTCGCCGGCGCGCCACTTGAGGCTTTCGATCGCCACGGAATCCGCTACATCCTGGGCGCGTAGGAACGCTCGAACCGCGCCGTGGTACATGTTCGTTCCGGTATAAGGGCCGGCGATGAAATCAAAGCGCAGGGCTGTGGGGTGGCCGGCGGCCTGTAACATTCGAAGAGCGGCGACTTGATCGGGCAAACCAACAAATGCCAGCCTTCCAGGAACCTCCTCCAACCGGGGCAGGATGTCGAGCATCGGCGTGACGGCGTAGACGCTTTGCGCTGAGGCCAGGATCTCTTCCCGGCTGCGGGCGATGACGGGCGAGGCGCGTTCCGGCGTGGGCACGCCCTGTCGAATCAAAACGGCGGCGCTGACGCGGCCGGATTCGACCAGTTCGATCAGAACCCGCGACAGAATGCCTCCGGATGCCGCCTGCCGCCGGATGACTGGATCGGTGGCATGGCCCGTGTATAGCCCCAGGTACGGGCCCATCAGCCTGGATTGCCAATCCCGGCCAAGCCAGTCGAACAGTTCGGCGAACGGGATGCCGCGGCCGGGGCAAATGGCGTGGGCCAGATCCAAGCCCGCCTGGTCGGAGGGCTGGATCTCGCGCAGCAGCTTAGGCAACGGCCCGCGCCTAGTCTCCTCCAAGCCGATGAGCGTCGGATTTAAGCCGGCGCACGCGCCGCAGTGGGTGCAGTTTCCTGTCGAGATGACGCCGGAAACCATCGATTCCCAAACTGCCACAGCGCGGTTTGTGGGGCTGCCTATCGGCCGGATTGTTGCATCTGAGGTCACTTGAGGCGGCGGTGCGAGCAAAGGAGAGTCAATTGCGATTCTACCAGCCTGAAGCTGAGGCAACCCCGCTTTGCCGTCACTAATCCTTGGCTCCCGTCCGCGCCTGGAGGAGAAATAGCTGGTTGGCTCCGAAGAGGAACCGGCGGTAGCCGGTTATGTTCAATCCGCAGTCGATGGCCAGACGGCGCATGGCGCGGCCGTCGAGCAATTCCTGGTGCTCCTCGCTGGCCGCGCGGCTGAAAAACCCGAGCCGCGCGCCGAGTTCGTGGATGAAGTGAAAATCGGGGTGTGGCGTGGTGAGTACGATCGATCCGTGTGGGGCAAGGTGGGCGATCGCGCGAGCAAGGAATGCGGCCGGATCCGGGACATGCTCGATGACGGCCAGAGCGACGATGGTGTCGAAACGGCGGCCTTGCGGCAGTTCTTCGACGCTGAAAGTGTGCCGGGGAAACGTGCTCCGTGCCAGATCGATCATGGCCGGATCAGTGTCGACGCCAAAGTAGCGTCCGGGTTCAACGTATGCGGCCAGCATCCCTGAACCGCATCCGTAGTCCAGCACTTGTCCCCGCAGGTAGGGCCCGGCAGCCCGAATCCGCTTTTTGCGCAGAAACGGTGAAAGGAGTCCTTCCGCGCCCTGATCAGCCATTCAGGAATGGTATCAATTCGCCGGCGGCGTGCTGGCTGGCGGAATGGCCGCCTGCACAGGCTTGGCGCCCAACGGGTTTGCCAACCCGCGCTGTTCGTAGTAGCCCGGCCGGACCCGTTCTACGATCTGAGCCACCGACCGGTCCATCACTTTGAACCACGGCTGCGGGTACACGCCAATCGCAACGGCCAGCGTCACCAGCGGGGCGAAGACGGCGATCTCGCGCCAGTTCAGGTCCAGCAGCGGCTTGTTCTTTTCGCTAATCTCGCCGAGCATGGTCCGCTGGAACAGCCACAGCAGGTACGCCGCACCCAATGCGATGCCGATGCCGCAACTCAGCGCCCACCAGAACGACATCTCATACACGCCGCGCACGATGGTCAACTCGCCGATGAAGCCATTGAGCGGCGGCATGCCGAGTGAACTGAGGGCGGCAATGAGGAAGACCATCGTGAAGATGGGCATCACGCGGAACAGCCCGCCGTAGTCGGCGATCTCGCGCGTATGCCGGCGGTCATAAACCACGCCGACGATCAAGAAGAGCATGCCGGTTGAAACGCCATGGTTGATCTGCTGAAGGATTGATCCGGCGATGCCGGTGTGGTTCAGGGCGAAGATGCCGAGCGTGCAGAAGCCCATGTGGGAGACCGACGAGTAAGCAACCAGCTTCTTCCAATCCTTCTGCATCAGGCTGACCAGCGCTCCGTAGATGATGGCGATGATTGACAGCCAGGCGACGACGTTGACGATCTTCGGGTCCTTGGCGGCGTCGGGCAGCAACGGCAGCGAGAAGCGCAGGAAGCCGTAGGTTCCCATCTTCAGCAGGATGCCGGCCAGGATCACCGAACCTGCCGTGGGAGCTTCTGTATGCGCGTCGGGCAACCATGTGTGGAACGGCCACATCGGCACCTTCACCGCAAAGCCAAGGAAAAGCGCCCAGAAGACCCACCACTGGTAACTGGCGGGCATCTGCGTCTTCATCAACTCACCCATGTCGAAGGTGAGCACCCCGAGTTGTTGGTAGTGCTGGTAGTACAGCATCAGGATGCCGAGCAGCATCACGATGGAACCGATCAAGGTGTAAATCACGAACTTGATCGAGGCGTAGCCGCGGCGCTTGCCGCCCCAGATGGCGATGATGAAGTACATCGGCACCAGGGTGAGTTCCCAGAAGACAAAGAAGAGCAGGAAGTCCCGCACGGCGAAGACGCCGATCATGCCGAACTGAAGCAGCAGGAAGTGGGCGTAGTATTCCTTGATTCGTTCGGTGATGGAGGACCAGGAGGCCAGCACCGACAGGAATCCGATCAGCGTTGTCAGCAGAACGAGCAGCATGGCGTACCCGTCGATGCCGAGGTGCCAGGACGCGCCGATCGACGGGATCCAGTCGAGCTTCTCTACGAACTGGAAGTCGCGGCCGGAGTCGAAGCCCGTCATCAGCGGGATCGAGATAAGGAAGCCCAGCGCGAAGACGGCGTTGGTCCAGATCTTGATGGCCTTGGTCTGCGCCGATGGAATGAAGAAAAGGACGATGAGCCCGGCGAGCGGGGTGAGGAGAACGGCTGAGAGCAGGTGATCCATATCCTATGCCCAGGTCAAAGGCTCATTCTATCCCAGTCTGGACAGAAATGGAGAATTTGGTCTGGAAAGACGTGGGCGGCGCCGGGGAGGGGCAGGAGTATTGCAGCTCGTGGCGCATGCACTCCTGCATGCGGCAACGGGACTCGTGGCAGCGCCTGGGGAACGGCCAGGGTCCCCTACAGCACGTCCTCGGTTACTGCCGGGGCGATGCCGGCAAGGTGCCGGAATCGCACGGGAGCGTCCGCCTTTCTGAGTGGTCAGGCGCATGAAGCCCCAGGACATGTCGATCCGACGAGTTTTTCTCCTTTACTCCCTCGGAGCAATCCCGAGCGAGCGCATCTTCTTATACAGGTTCGAGCGTTCGAGGCCGAGGAGTTCGGCGGCTTTGGTGACGTTACCCTGGACTTCGTCGAGTTTGCGCAGGATGTAATCCCGTTCGGCGGCCTGGCGGACCTCGTGGAGGCTGAAGACGCGTTCGCCGGAGCGGTCCACGGGCTTGCGCTGGACCGGGAGCGGGATGTGACGGGCGTCGATGCGGATCTGCGGGTGCATGATGACAATGCGCTCCATGAGGTTCTTCAGTTCGCGGACGTTGCCGGGCCAGGTGTGGCGCTGCAGCAGGTCCAGGGCCTCAGAAGTGAGTTCCTTTGGTTTGCGGCCGTAGGATGTGGTGAATTCGTTGAGGAAATGTTCGGCCAGCGCCGGGATATCCTCGACGCGCTCGCGAAGCGGCGGAACGACAAATGGGATGACATTGAGGCGATAAAACAGGTCCTCGCGGAAGTTGCCGCGTTCAATTTCCTCGTCGAGATTCTTGTTCGTGGAGGCGATGACGCGGACATCGCTTTGGACCACCTCGGCCGATCCGACGGGCGAGAAGCGGTGTTCGTCAAGGGTGCGCAGAACCTTGGCCTGCGTTTTGAGGCTCATGTCGCCGACTTCGTCCAGAAACAACGTACCGAGGTGGGCCTGTTCGAAGCGGCCGACCTTGTCCTCCGTGGCGCCGGCGAGCGAGCCGCGGCGGTGGCCGAACAGCTCGCTTTCGATCATCTCCTCAGGGATGGCGGCGCAATTCACCTCGATGAACGGCCCTTCGGCGCGCGGACTGGAGTGGTGAATGGCGCGGGCGACGATCTCCTTGCCCGTGCCGCTTTCGCCGAAGATCAGCACGCGGCCGTTGGTGGGGGCCATAAGGGCGATCTGCTGGCGCAGGGCCTTGATTGGGATGGATTCTCCGATGATGTCGATGGCGCGCAGGCCGGCGGTCTTGAGTTCGTGGAGTTCGGCCCTCATGCGGCGGTGGGTAAGCGCGTTGTTGACCGCCACAACGACTTTTTGGATGGTCAGGGGTTTTTCCAGGAAATCGAAGGCGCCGATCTTGGTAGCGCGGACGGCTGATTCGATGTTGGCGTGGCCGGAAATCATGATGACGGCCGGCCGCAACGGATCGGCGGCTTGCTCGATGCGTTCAAGCACTTCCAGCCCATCGATGCCGGGTAGCCAGACGTCCAACAGGACAACATCAAAGCGTGAGCTTTCAATCAGATTCAGGCATTCTTCGCCAGAAGCGGCAGCCGAGGTGAGAAACCCTTCATCGCCAAGCACGCCGGAAAGCGAGTCCCGGATGCCGGGTTCGTCGTCCACGATCAGGATTCTGTGCCTACTCAAGCAGTGACCTCCACACCGTTGCCGGAGGCGGCGACGGCCGGTATCTCAATGATGAAACGCGCGCCTACGGGTTTATTGTCCTCCACGCGGATATGGGCGTTGTGCTCGGCGACGATGTGGCTGACAATCGCCAGCCCGAGCCCCGTTCCACGGCGCTTCGTCGAAAACGATGGCAGAAACAGTTTCTCTTTGTCTTCGGTCGAGATGCCGCAGCCGGTGTCGGCCACGGTGAGTTCGACGGTTTCGGCGCCTGTCGCCGCAGTGGCAATGACGATCTGGCGTAGCGGCGATCCGCTCATCGCCTCGGCGGCGTTGTCCACCAGGTTGACGATGACGCGTTTGAACTGCTCGTGGTCAATCGCCACGCGGGGCAAGTCAGGGTCCAGACTGCAATGGAGCGAGACATCGTTCAGCCGTCCTTCGAAGACCGATAGCGCCTCGCGGACAGTTTGATTTAGATCGCTTGGAACCGGCTGGGCGGATGGGAACCGGGCGAAGCGGCCGAACTCATCGACCAGGTCTCTCACCGACGCTACTTCGCGGCCGATGATGGAACAGCAGTCGTGAATGATGCGCTTGACTTCGGGCGGAGCCGCTTCGCAGCGCCCGATCTGGCGCTCGATCCTCTCCGCGGATAGTGCGATGGGGGTGAGGGGATTCTTCAGTTCATGCGCGATGCGGCGGGCGACCTCATGCCAGGCGGCGGCCCTCTGGGCATGCAGCAGTTCGCTGGTGTCCTCGATCACCATGACGAAGCCGCTGGTGACGCGCGCGTCGAGGGCCGAGACGGTGACTGAAAGCTGGCGCGTCCCTCCGGGTGTGCTCAACTCCACCTGCCGATTGGCGGTGCCCGTGCGCCGCGCGCGCTTAAGCAGGCGCGAGAACTCGCCTTCATTTTCCGGCGGAATCAAATCCGAAAGGCGGCGTGCCGAGGCGGCTTGGGCGGCAGGGAAGATCTGCGAGACGGCTTGATTGACAATCTGGACCGACCCGTCGTGGCTCAGCGAAATAACTCCGGTGGGGATGCTCTCGAGCACAGTCTCAATGAACCGGCGGCGGTTCTCAAGTTCACTGCGGCTCACCTGGATGTTTTGGGTCATCTCGTTGAACGCCCGCACCAGAGTGGCGAATTCGTCGGTGGCCGGGGTGGTGACGCGGTAGGAAAGGTCACCGCTGCGGACGGCTCGGGCAGCGTCCACCAGTGCGGTAACCGGCGATGTGATCTGGCGCGCGAGAAAGAGCGCGACCCAGGTGGCGATGAAAAGGATAAAAAGCGTGATCAGCAGCAGGAGGCGAAGATAGAACGATCGTGTTTCTTTCCGGCCCGACGCCAGCTTGTCGTAGTCCTCGATCTGGAGCTTTATCTCGCTGGCGCTGCGGGCGAGATCGATTGGCATGCGAGTGCGCACGACAACGGTTCCCTGGCCGCCAGGGATCTCCGCTTTTTCATCCAGTTCATGACCCGAGGAGGCTGCGCGCTGGGATTCCGGCGCCTCGCAAATCGAGATCTGGCCGCCGTCAGGGCGTAAGATGTGAGCCTCGGAAACCTGGCCGTTCTCGCACACCGACCGGAAGAACTCGACCGGCGTAGGCCCGGCGGCTAGAAACGCTCGCAACTCAACGCTGTTGGCCACCCATCGCGCCATGGCTCTTCCCTTTTGCCTGGTCTCTGATTCTAGAGACTTGCCGATTTCTTCCAGGTTGAAGCGGATATTCTCGGCAGGGCGCGAAAACCACTTATCGAGGTTGCGGTTCAGGACTTCCACAGACCAGAGCACAAGGAATACCGTTGGCAGGAAAGTCAGCGTAACCGCCCCGACCAGGATCTTGGTCCTGATTCTCGATCCCTCCTGTCCGGCGCGCCGGGCCGCATAGAGCTTGGCGGCATCGCGGAACAGCATGAATGCCAGCAGGACCGTGAGCAGGAAGATGAGGGTGGACAGACCCCAGTAGACATAGGTCTGTTCGGTCGTGCTGGGACCATATTCGCCCACGGTGAACGATCCCTGCCAAATCACGAGACCGGTGAGGACCAAAAGGATCGCCGAGCCGGAGACGAATCGGGTGCGGTGGGTCATGGGTCAGTGGGTGCAAAGGCGCAACCGCTCCTCCGATTGTAGGCCGGATCGCCAGGGTTGCGTTGGTGGAGGTGACCGCGGTGCCCAGTTCGATATACTATCTCGCACCTGAATATCCGTAATGTTAGAGTTGACAAAATTAGCCGGATTGATGTTACCCTAGTAACAATCGTTGCGGTTCCGTTTCAACTCGGCGCCGCCAGGAGTGCTTTTGATGTTCTTCGATGCTGCTGATGACCAGGAGCCCGCCAGGGTGTCCGGGGCAGTCACAGCAATGAGACAATTCGACTGTGCAGCGGGACTGCCTAACGGGTATTCGTGCCCGAATGTCGGTAGCGGGGATGTCCGTAGACCCGCTCTCGGCAAGGGGTCTTCGTCTACCCAGGCCGCGCATCCTGTATCCGTCCAACGAGTTAACCCGAATAGCCCCGCCGTCTATCCTACGCCACGTCCGCGCCAGGCAAGCTCCCGGGCACGCACTCATAAAGTGAGTCCTTGCAGTTCAAATCAGTCCGTTTTGGGAGGATTATTGTGAGTTTCAACGCGTATACGAAATCCAACGGGACGGCCCGCCTGATGGCCCTCGTACTGGCGTTCGTGGCGCTGTTCGGCTTCTCGGCCTTCGGGCAGGAAGTGACGGGCAGTATCACGGGCTCAGTCGTGGACCCCTCGGGCGCGGCCATTCCAAACGCCAAGCTGGAAGTAACAGGCACGAACCTGCCCCAGGCGCTCGTCGCGACGAGCGGTCCCACCGGCAGCTATACATTTACTAATGTTCCGGCTGGCACCTACACAGTCACAACGACAGTCACCGGCTTCTCCACAATGAAGAAGACCGATGTCAACGTTGTTCTCGGCCGCGCCACCCAACTGAATTTCAGGTTGGAAGTGGGCCAGGTGACCGAGAGCGTGGTTGTCAGCGCCGATGCGGTGATGGTTGACACGGCGTCGAGCGCTTCGGCGGTCAACGTCGACAAGAGCTTCTTTGACCTGCTGCCGAAGGGCCGCAGTTTCTATGATCTCGCTGCCATCGCCCCCGGCGCGCGCGCTGAAGGCAAGTCCGGCGGCGTCCAGGTGGACGGTGCATCGGGTTCGGAAAACACCTTCTTCATCGACGGCATGGAAGTCACCAACATCCAGACCGGCGTGCTGAGCAGCAAGAACCGCATTCCGGTGGAGATGGTCCAGCAGACGCAGATCAAGAACGGTGTCATGGAAGCGCAGTACGGCGGCGCCATGGGCGGCGTCATCAGCGCTGTTGTCCGCAGTGGTTCGAATGATTTCCATGGTCAGGCCGGTTTCTACTTTAATAATGATGAAATGGCAGGACGGCCCCGCGACAGCCTGCGCCTGGACCCGAACGACGAAACCCGCGGCGAGTACTTCCGCAACCAGGCTGACGACTTCACCACATGGAATCCGGTGTTCAATCTCGCCGGACCCATCATGCGGAACAAACTTTTCTTCTTCACCGGTTTTATGCCCACGAAGACGAAGACCAACCGCGATGTCACATTCAACGTTGACAACAAGACACGTTCTTACAAGCAGAACAATTTCCAGCACTACATGACCAACAAGCTGGACTATATGCCCTTCACCAAACTGCGAACCGCCGCGTCGTGGACATACAATCCGGGCTACGTGCAGGGGGTTCTGCCCAGCCGTGGCGGCACGGATGATCCGAACAACGATTGGAACGGCCAGGGTGAATATAATGCAGGGCAGATCTTCGCCTACTCAGCCGATTTTCTGGCAACCAGCAAGCTGGTGATTTCGTTCCGTGGCGGTTACCACTTCACAAACCACGTCACGAATTACGCAATTCCCAGCACCACCTCGATCTATTATTCGGGCGCGAGCCGCGATCCCCGCATTCCGGCGGATCTGCAGGGGCCCGCAGGCTACATTTCATTCGCTCCCGGCGCCACGTTCTTTGACGCCTACAAACGGCACAACTACAACGCCGACATTTCCTACCTCGGCAACTGGATGGGCCAGCACAACATCAAGGGCGGCTGGCAGATGAACCGTTTGGCCAACCAGGTGAACTCGCAGACCTGGGCGAACGGCTACTGGCGCTACTTCTGGTTCAATACCTGGACCTGTATCACGAGCCAGTGCTCCGGACGCCAGACTGGCGCCTATGGCTATCAGCGCTACCGTGAAATTTCAACCCGCGGCGACGTATCCAGCGACAACCAGGCGCTGTTCTTCCAGGACACCTGGCGCGTCAACAAGTACCTCACCCTCAATCTCGGCATCCGCACCGAGCGCGAGTACCTGCCCAGCTTCGCTGCTGACAGCAACATTCCGTCGCGGGCTATCGAATTCCCGTGGTCGGAAAAATTCTCTCCGCGTCTCGGTTTTGCCTGGGACCCCAAGGGCGACGGCAAACAGCGCGTCTACGCCTCCTGGGGCCAGTTCTACGACATCATGAAGTATGAACTGCCTCGCGGCAGCTTCGGCGGAGACCGCTGGCTGGACTACATGTTCACCCTCGACGATCCTCAGGCGGTCCGCAAGAACCTGGGTATCCCCTCCGACCCCACCAAGGCTTTTGGCGGCAAGTTCCTCGAAGTGGTCAACTGGCGCATCCCGTCCAACGACCCCAACGACAACACCATCGACCCGAACTTGAAGCCGATGAGCCAGCGCATGTTTGACGTGGGCTACGAGCGCAGCCTGAGTTCCACGCTAGTGGCATCTGCCCGCTACACCAACCGCCGCCTTGTGCGGACGATTGAAGACGTCGGCACCCTCGGTCCAGAAGGCGAAATTTACTACATCGCCAACCCTGGCGAAGGAATCACCGCCGATCCCAAGACCTGGGAAGCCGGCATCCCCGTCACGCCGAAGCCGAAGCGCAATTATGACGCCCTTGAACTCCGCCTCGACAAGCGGTTCTCAAAGGCTTATCAGTTCGCCGCCAGCTACACCTGGAGCCGCCAGTATGGCAACTACTCCGGTCTGGCGTCTTCGGACGAAAACGGCCGTACCAGCCCGAACGTCAACCGTTTCTATGACCTGCCCTGGATCTATTACACCGAGCAGGGCAAGTATGCGGAAGGCCGTCTGGCAACCGACCGTCCACACACCTTCAAGTTCTTCGGCGGCTACACGCTGAACAACAAGCTCGGCGGCACGACCATTTCGCCGAACTTCTTTGTTTATTCCGGTACTCCGCTCACCACGGAGGCGAACGTGATTTCCACGACCCCGGCAGCTCCCTATGGCCGCGGAGACCTGGGCCGGACGCCGATCTTCTACAACCTCGACCTCAACGTGATGCATGACTTCAAGCCGTTCTCGGCCAACGAAGCCATGAAGTTCCGCTTTGAGTTCACGGTCTTCAATGCCCTGAACACCAACATCGTGACGAACAAGAGCGTGACGCTCCTGCACGAGAACGATGGTGTGCTCGGTTTCGACCACGACGCCGACTTCTTCAAGGGGTTCAACACCCGTTCACTGATGACCCAGCAGGGCATCCGCGTCAGCCCGTACTACGGCTGGGCCAGTGGATTCCAGTCCCCGCGGTCGATGCGTATCCAGCTCTCGTTCTTCTTCTAAGAACAGGCTGTAAAGACCAACAACAAGGGCGGTCCTCCGGGGCCGCCCTTTCTTCTGACCATTTTGCAATCACATAAAACGGTGCTACACTGTTTTTGTGAAGACGAGAAACGTCACTCTAGCTCTCCCCGAGAAGCTCGTGAAGAGGATAAAAGTGGTTGCTGCTCAACGGGATACATCAATCTCGGCAATGCTCGCCAGCCAACTCCAGCAGCTCGTTGATGAGGATGACGGCTATGACGTTGCGTTCCGTGAGTTGATGAGTGACCTGAGACGCGGCTATGACCTGGGCACCCATGGACAATTGAACATCGACAGGGACTCGCTCCATGAGCGACGGTGAGTTTCTGGACACTAACATCCTCGTCTACGCCGCCGACATAGGGGCCGGCATCAAGCGCGAGATTGCTCTGGACCTGCTGGAGAGAGCCGGCACAAATCGAACCGCCTGCCTGAGCTTGCAAGTGCTCCAGGAATACTATGTCACGGTTACCAGAAAACTCGGCATGCCAAAGCGCGACGCGCTGGGGCACGTGGAGCGACTGGGACGGTGGAGGGTTCATCGACCATCGGTGGGAGACGTCATTGCGGCCTGTGAGGCCCATGGCCGCCAGCCGCTTTCGTTCTGGGATGCAATGATTCTGCGCAGCGCTTCCCAGATGGGTTGTCAGATCGTTTGGTCGGAGGACCTCGCGGACGGCTGGCAATGGCAGGGCGTCACGGTCCGGAATCCTTTTGTCAGTCAAACCGAGCCGCTAGACTCTAAGTAGTGCCCACCGTCCGCCGCAAACCCGAAGTGATGTCCCCGGCCGGATATTGGCCGCAGCTTCAGGCCGCCATCGAAGCCGGCGCGGACTCGGTCTACTTCGGGCTAAAGCACTTCACCGCGCGAGCTAAAGTCGGGTTCTCGATTGATGAACTGCCCGAAGTCATGGGGACTCTCCACCGTAGGGGCGTGCGCGGGTTTGTGACATTCAATACGCTCGTCTTCGACCACGAAATCGAGGAAGCGGCGAAGGCCCTGGCGCGGATCGCCCGGGCGGGCGCCGATGCCATCATTGTCCAGGACATCGGGGTTCTCAAACTGGCCCGGCGCATCGCGCCGGAACTCGAAATCCACGCCAGCACGCAGATGAGCGTGACCGAATCCGAAGGCGCCCGCCTCGCCGCCCGGCTCGGCGCATCCAGGGTCACCCTGGCGAGGGAACTGTCCATTGACCAGATCGCGATGATCGCAGGGGCGGTAGATGTCGAGTTGGAGGTTTTCGTCCACGGCGCGCTTTGTGTCGCCTACTCGGGCCAGTGCCTGTCGTCGGAGGCCTGGGGCGGGCGGAGCGCGAATCGCGGGCTCTGCGCGCAAGCGTGCCGTTTGCCCTACGAGATGGTGGTAGACGGCCGATTGAAGCCGTTGGGCGACGCCCGGTATCTGTTGTCGCCGAACGATTTGATGGCGATCGATCAGATTCCGCGGTTGATCGATCTGGGGCTTGCGGCCTTCAAGATTGAAGGCAGGTACAAAGAATCGGACTATGTCGCGGCGGCGACCAGCGCCTACCGGAAGGCGGTGGACGATGCGTGGGCGGCGCGGCCGCTTACGGTCACTGAGTCCGAGAGGTTGGATCTTGAACAGGTTTACTCGCGCGGCATGGGCGCGCATTTCATCACCGGAACCAACCATCAGGCGGTGGTCACAGGCCGTGCGCCACGTCACAGGGGAGTTCTCGTGGGGGAGGTTTTGCGCTCGGCCGGCTCGGGCGTTCTGGTCAAGCCGGCTCTGGCGCATAGGATATCCCCCATCAAAGCTGGCGACGGGATTGTGTTCGACGCGGCTTCGTGGCGCAGCCCGCAGGACGACGAGGAGGGCGGCCGGGTCTTCGAGGTTCTGGAGCTGAAGGGCGGCAACCTGGAACTGCGGTTTGGGAGAAACGCGGTCCGCGCTTCGCGAATCCGTCCCGGTGACTTGGTTTGGCGGAGTGATGATCCGGCTGTGGAACGGCGTCTGCGCGTTTACACCCAGGCAAAGGGGCCTTTTCGTAGGCAGCGGGTCGATGTCGTAGTGACCGCACGCGAGGGTAAACCACTGGCGTCCACTTGGACCGTTGGCGGGCATTCAGCCTTTGTTGAGTCCTCAAGCGAGCTGAGGCGCGCCGAGACGCACGGGCTGACCGTGGAAGTACTGAGGGAGCAATTCGGACGCCTTGGCGGAACCGCGTATGAATTAGGCGAGGTGACTCTGGAACTTCAGGGCGAACCCTTCGCGCCCGCTTCCTTGCTCAATCAAGTCCGAAGGGAAGCGGTGGAAGCGCTCGAAAGGTTGCAGGCTGCCCCACGACGTGTCACGATCCACGATCCAATCGTTGATACAGCGGCCGAAATGGATTCCTGTTCTGAACCGGCGCAGGGCGGGGAGCCGGGTTTACATCTGCTTGTGCGCGCATCAGAGCAACTGGATGCGGCGATCGAGGTGCGGCCGGCCTCGTTGACTCTGGACTATCTGGACCTGTTCGGGCTCAAGCCGGCGGTTGAACGGGTGGTGGCTTCAGGCACGCCATGCAGGGTGGCGAGCCCGCGAATCCTCAAACCGGGCGAAGAAAAGACCGTGGATTTTCTCTTGCGTCTTGGCTGCCCGATTCTCGTGCGGTCCGCCGGATTGCTGGAGTTGCTGCGGGGAAGGGATGGCGTCCAACTGACCGGAGACTTCAGCCTGAATGCCGCGAACGCTCTTTCCGCACGCCTGTTGCTCCGTAGCGGTTTGGACCGCTTGACTCCGTCCCACGATTTGAACGCCGCCCAAATCGCCAGCCTGGCGCGGAGCGTGGGAGGAGCGAGGATCGAAGCCGTCGTCTACCAGCACCTTCCGGTTTTCCACACCGAGCATTGCGTATTCGCAAGGTTTCTCTCGTCTGGCAAGACGTATCTGGATTGCGGCCGGCCATGTGAGAAGCATCAGGTGGAACTGAGAGACGAACGCGGCAGGGCTCATCCGGTTCTTGCCGACGTGGGTTGCCGGAACACGGTTTTCGGCGCTGAGGCCCAGCAGGCAAGCGCACGGCTGAAGGATTGGATCGAGGCCGGGATCCGCCATTTCCGGATCGAATTCACACATGAATCCGCAGAGCAGGTTCGCGCGATCGCCGCCGCGTTTGCGGACGCGCTGGCCAGACGAATCGATCAGCGTGAACTAACTGCCCGGCTAAAACGGGCTTCGCCCGGAGGCTTGACCGAGGGCAGCCTGTATGTCGCCCCCGGCTATCTGGAGTTGCCAGTCCTGCAATGAATAACGTGATCCACAAAGCCGGACTGTTTGTGCACCGCGAGGGCGCAATGCTGCTTTGCCGCAGGCGAAAAGGTTCGCCCCTGCTTATCCTGCCGGGCGGGAAACTGGAGCCGGGCGAGACGGCCGGGCAAGCTCTGGTGAGAGAAATCGCGGAGGAACTGGGCGATGTCAGAGTCAGCAGGTTGAAGGTGGTCGGAAGGTACCAAGGCCCAGCGGCTAACGATCAAGGCAAGACGGTGGTGATCGACCTGTTCAGCGGCGTTCTTGAAGGCGAGCCGAGGCCCTGCGCCGAGATTGGGGAACTGGTTTGGTTTGGTCCGGATAGCGATGAAACCGAACTTGCACCGAGCCTCCGTGATTCGATCCTGCCAGACCTCCGGCGGCGCGGGCTGTTGCCGCCGCGCGTTTAGGAATTGACGCCGGACGCCAACATCCCGCCGTCCACGACGATACACTGGCCCGTGATGTAGCTCGCCGCGTCGGAGGCGAGCAGGAGCGTCGCGCCAATCAGTTCCTCGACACGCCCGAAACGCCTCATCGGAGTTCGGACCATGAACTCGCGGCCGCGTTCGGTGCCGTCGAGGAGCGCGGCATTCAGGTCCGTGCGGAAGACGCCGGGCGCGAGTGCGTTGACGCAAATGCCGTCCTTCGCCCATTCGAGGGCCAGCGACCGCGTCATGGCCAGGACCGCGCCTTTCGACGAGGCGTAGGCAGTCACCTCTAAAAGTCCAACAAAAGATGTGAGCGAGGCGATATTGATGATCCGGCCGCGGCCGGACTTCGCCAGCGGCTCATAGAACGACTGGCAGGCGCGCAAGGTGCCGGTCACGTTCACGTCGAACAGCCGCTGCCATTCTTCTTCGCTGAGGTGATGCGTGGGTTTGCGGAAGATCTGGCCGGCAGCGTTGATGAGGATATCGACATGGCCGAACTCCTTCACCACCCGGTCGCGCAACTTGTCGATCGACTGCCGGTTGGATACGTCCACGGCCTTTGAAAATGTCTTGCGACCGAGTTTGGTGATTTCGGCGGTCACATCGTCCACAAGATTCTTGCGGCGCCCGGTGGCGACGACGTTGGCGCCAGCGCGAGCCAACCCCAGCGCCAGGACGCGGCCGATGCCAGACGTGCCTCCAATGACGACGGCCACACGGCCGCGAAGATCGATGGGATTTTCAATTTTCATGAGAGCGCCCCAGGCGGAAATCGCCGGCTATGTACTTATGATAGCCTGCCGCCCAAACTTCATTCCGGCGATGGAAAGCCGAACGGGCGTTGTGTGGAGACCCCAGGTGAGTTGAATGGGGCGAATCGCCGGATCTCAGTTTGCTGGCGCGAAGTAACCCCGGCGGGCCTGAACTTTGAGGCCCTTGTTCTTCGGGCGGATCTCAACCTTGCGGAACGAGCCGTCGCGGGCCGTGTTCGACGAGGCGTAGCCGATGGCATACTGGGTCCGCATGTCCTGCTCGATCTCCTTGTAGTTCTCTTCCAGCGAGTGTTTCCGGTCCACGCGAAAGACCCGGCCGCCGGTCTCGTTGGCCAACCGCTTCATCGCGCCCTCGCCGGAATATCCAGCGTATACGGTGTACCTCGGATCTTCATACAAGATGGGGAAAACGATGGCATCGGTCTTGAGCGCGGCTTCAATCGCACCCTCGATCTTGGTGCGGCTGCCGACGTCAACGCCGTCGGTGATCACGACCATCGCCTTCCTGCCGACCTCGTGCTTCAACCGGTCGTTGGCCGCCAGCCAGACTGCATCGTAGAGAACCGTACCGCGCGGACCGCCCGGAATGGGCACGGTGGAGGGCGTGATCACCCCGCTGACGCCGGCATTGATCTTTAACTGCCGTAGTCCCCGTTCCAGCGAGGCCAGGCTCCCGGTCAGGTCTTGGAGCAGCTCTGCGTCGGCGCCAAAACTGAGGATGAAGGCCATGTCCTTCGGCCGCAGGACCTTGGCGAAGAAAGCGGAGGAAGCGCGCTTTTCGACTTCAATCAGATTCTCCTGGCTGCGGCTGACATCTATCAACAAGCCGATGGTGAGCGGTTGATCTGTCTCGCGCGTGAAGAAGCGGATCTCCTGTTTCTTGCCGTCTTCATAGACCTCGAAATCGTCGGCGGTCAATCCGCCCGCATAGGCGCCACGCTTGTCCCGCACGTTGAAGTAGGTATTGACCAATTCAACGTCGATCCGGATCACCTGTTCCTCTTCAGCCTGAGCCGGCGGCTGTTTCGGCGGCTGTGCGGGAATCGCGGCAAATCCCATGAACGCCAGGGCAATCATGCGGGACATCATCTTCACCATGCCATACTTGTTGATGCACCCGGACACCTGATCGTTTCCATGCGCAAAGCCGTTTCCCACTTGAAAAAAGCCTGCCCGGTGATGGCAGGCATTATCGAACGCGTCGGTCCGCCGAAAATGGATTACCTTGAACCAGATTTCAAGACACTGACGCGTTGCATCGTCGGCCAGCAGTTGAGCGGAAAGGCTGCGCGGACGATATTCTCGAGATTTGAAAACGCCTGCGGGCGCGCCGGCGTAACGCCGAGGTCGATTCTGGCATTAGGTGAGGAGAAGTTGCGCCCGCTGGGATTGTCTGGGCAAAAAACCGCTTATCTGCTCGATCTCGCGGAAAAGACTCGAACCAGGCAATTACGCTTCGACAGGCTGGAGCGCATGGACGACGGCGAGGTGATCGACCACCTGACGCAGGTGAAAGGCGTCGGCGTCTGGACGGCCCAAATGTTGCTGATGTTCGCGCTGCGGCGCCAGGACGTGTTTCCAGCAGGCGACCTCGGTATTCGCAATGCGATTCAGAGGGCGTGGAAGATGGAGGAGCCGCCCAAACCGGCGGCCATGGAGGAGATCGCCGAGGCCTGGCGGCCTTACCGGACACTGGCCTGCTGGTATCTCTGGCGTAGTCTTGAGAACGAGGCTGGTTTATGATTCGCTCGCTGTTCCTTGGGCTTCTGCTCTGCGAAGCAATATTTGCGCAGTCATTTGTCATCCGGCAGACGACCGTCATTGACGGCTCGGGCGGACCGCCGCGAGTTGTCGACGTGCTCGTGCAGGACGGGCGGATCGCGGGAGTCGGGCCGGGATTGGAAGCGCCTTCCGGCACTCCGGCCATCGACGGCCGCGGCCGCACGCTTCTGCCGGGCCTGTTCGACCTTCATACGCATTTGCTGGCCAGCGCCGTTTCCGGCGCCCCAGCCGACTGGCCGCGAACGCTTCAGGCCTATCTCATGTCGGGCGTGACGACGGTCGTGGACCTCTCTACCTATCCCGAACAGTTTGAGCCGATGCGGGCGCTCATCGCGAAGGGTCTGCCGGCGCCGCGGCTGGTCCTGGCCGCGCGATTCTCTTCGCCTGGAGGTCACGGGCTGGAAGGCGGCCGAGGAGATTTTCATACGCAGGCGGTGTTGACTCCACGCCAGGCGCGCACCGCCGTCAAGAGGATCTTGGACTACAAGCCGGGTATCCTCAAAGTCTTCACGGACGGCTGGCGCTACGGCATGGACACCGACATGACCTCGATGGACGAAGCGACCCTCAAGGCGATCGTCGACGAGGCCCATGCCGCCGGCATCAAAGTGATCACGCACACCGTGTCTCTCGATAAGGCAAAGATCGCCGCGCGCGCCGGCGCCGACATCATCGGCCATGGCATCGGCGACGCCAAAGCCGACGCCGAGTGGCTCAATCTGATGAAGGAGAAGGGAATCGGCTATGTCTCGACCATGGCCGTCTACGAGCCGCGGAATCTGAGAGACCCGCGCACGCCGTTCCTCCAAACTTTACTCGACCCATCCGTCTTCGGCCGAATTCAGCACGTCACAGCCCCGCCCAGACCTGCGGCGATGAAGCGATGGGAGAATCTGACCGGCAACCTGAAGGCGGCATTCGACGCCGGTGTGTTCATCGGCATGGGCACCGACGCCGGAATGTCAGGCGCCTACCATGGATGGGCCACTCTGCGTGAACTCGAATTGGCAGTGGCCAGCGGGTTGACGCCAATCGAGGCCATTACCGCGGCGACCTCCGGGAGCGCGAAAATGCTCGGCGCCATCGACCGCGGCCAAATCGCGCAGGGCAAACTCGCCGACATGGTCATGGTGTCCGGTAAGCCTTATGAAACGATCTCCGACATCTACAAGATCGACCGGGTCTGGCTCGGCGGCGTCGAGCAAAGCCGGGATCCTGTTCGCGGAATCGACCCGCCAAGCTTCGCCGCTGTTGATTTGCCGGCGTTGCTCGACGACTTCGAGTCGCAGGATGGACGCAGCCGGATCTCAACGCTATGGATCAACCGGACCGACTATGGCCACGACCACTCCGAGGTGGTCTACCAGCGAGTCGCCCGCGAGAAGGGCGGTCATGCGCTACGGCTCACCGTTGTCATGGGCGACAAGGAGAAACCGGTGGCATCGATGGTGCTTCCGCTCAGCAAGGGGGCCGTGCTTCCGGCCAACCTGACGCCTTACAAATTCCTGGATTTCGATGTCCGCGGCGAAGGCGACTACCGGTTTGAACTCGAACGCCCAGGGTTTGGCGCCCGCATGTCGCCGTTCCGCGCAACTCCGAGGTGGTCGAAGGTCCGCATCGGGCTGGGCGATCAGGTGGCCACGGCAATGGTCTTCATCATAGAACGGGAGCCGGGCGAAAAGGCATGGTTGGAAATCGACAATTTGCGTCTCGTGCCCCGCTGATTGCGGCGCTTGAACGCCATACGCCATTTGATGCGTACGAAGCCGGAATGCGACTCCGCATTCTCGAGTTCGTTTGTTCGTTCGAAGATTGCTTTGAGCGCTCCCAGAAGAGCGGCCACGTCACCGGTTCGGCCTGGATCATCGATACCAAACGAACCCATGCCCTGCTGACGCACCACGCTAAGCTGAACAAGTGGCTTCAGCCTGGCGGGCACTGCGACGGGGATGGCGATGTGGCTCGCGTGGCCTTGCGCGAGGCCCACGAGGAAACGGGACTGCCGGGGTTGCGGCTCTGGAACGATTCGATTTTCGATGTCGACGCTCATGAGATTCCGGCCCGCGGCGATGAGCCGGCTCACGTCCATTACGACATCCGCTACCTCATCCAGGCCGATCCAGGGATTCCTCTCAAGATGAGCGACGAATCCCACGACCTGAAATGGGTTCGTTTGGATCAGGTCGGCAAGCTGAATACCGATGCGTCCGTCCTGCGGATGGTCGCGCGGACACTCGCGCTATAGCGGCTCCTGCATCGTCATGCAGTGAAGCGTACCGAGGCCCAGCACAAGGTCCACCGCATGGATGCCAATCACCTCGCGGCTTGGGAAAAGCCGCGCCAGGATGTTCAGGGCCACGCGGTCGTTCGGGTCGTGGAACGTCGGCACGAGGACTGCTTTGTTCGCGATGTAAAAGTTCGCGTACGAAGCAGGCAGGCGCTGGGAGTCGTAGTAAACCGGCCGCGGCATCGGCAATTGCACGACTCGCAGCGCCTTGCCGCGCTCGTCCTTCGCATGCCGAAGAATGTCGTAGTTTTCTCGCAACGGCGCGTAGTTGATCTCCTCATGATCTTGCTCGTAGGCCGCAACGACGGTGTTGCGTAAAACAAACCGGGCGATGTCGTCGACGTGGCCGTGCGTGTCATCGCCGGCGATGCCCCGGTGGAGCCAGATCACGTTTGACGCGCCCAGCCAGCCGTCGAGCAGCGCTTCGATTTGACCTCGTTCGAGACCTGGGTTGCGTTGTTGCACTCCGCTCAGGAGGCACTCTTCGGTGGTCAGCAGAGATCCCGCTCCATTCACGTCGATCGATCCGCCTTCGAGCACGATGCGGCGGCCGGAGAAGTCTGGGAAAACGTCCGGCGTCTTGGCGAGCTTGGCCACCCTGTGTCCGGCATCGTCGTCGGCGCGCCAGTTCCTGTACTTCGCCCAACCGTTGAACCGCCACTTCACCGCGACCTTCGAGTGGCCGGGTCCGATCACCCATGTTGGCAGGAAATCGCGCGTCCAGCTCCGGTTGGTCTGCAATTCAAACAGGTTGACGCAATCGTTCCACGCGCCCGCTTTTTTGAGCAACGCGCGCACGCCTGCTTTTTCATTCACCGGAACCAGGATGTTCACTCCCTCGTGCCGCGCGAGGATGCGCACGATCTCGGCGTAGAGATGCGGGATGGGTTCGAACTTGCCGGGCCAATCCGAACGTTCGTGTGGCCAGGCGAGCCAAGTGGCTTTGTGCGGCGCCCATTCGGCCGGCATGCGATAGGAAGCTGTGAGCGGCATCCTGCTACTCCTTATCCCACCGTTTGGTGATGGACGAGTAGGAATCGATCCGCCGGTCGCGGAAGAACGGCCAATTGCGCCGCACTTCCTCGATACGCGACGGGTCGCATTGAACGATCAGGATCTCTTCGTTCTGATGTGGCGCCTCGGCTACAATCACGCCGAACGGATCGGCTACGAAAGAGTTGCCCCAGAACTCGAGCCCCTGGTCCGGCGTGCCCTCGAAGCCGACGCGGTTCACCGCCGCGACATACAGGCCATTGGCGATGGCGTGGCTTCGCTGGATGGTCCGCCAGGCGTCGAGTTGCGACGGCCCGTACTGCGCCTTTTCGTGCGGATGCCAGCCGATGGCGGTGGGGTAGAAGAGGATATCGGCTCCCTGCAGCGCCGTCAGCCGTGCGCCTTCGGGATACCATTGATCCCAACAGACCAGCACGCCCACTCCGGCGAACGGCGTTTCAAACACCCTGAATCCAAGGTCCCCCGGCGTGAAGTAGAACTTCTCGTAGTACAGCGGATCATCCGGAATGTGCATCTTGCGGTAGATGCCCATCAACTCGCCATCCGTGCCGAGGATGGCCGCCGTGTTGTGATACAGACCCTTGGCTCGCTTCTCGAAGAGCGATGCAATGATGACGATGCCCAGGTCTTTCGCCACCTGTCCAAGCGTGCTGGTGGACGGTCCTGGAATCGTCTCAGCCAGATCGAACAGTCGCGCATCCTCCTCCCGGCAAAAGTACTGCGACGTGAAAAGCTCTTGCAGGCAGACGATCTGAGCGCCGCCGGCGGCGGCCTCGCGGATGCGCTGAACGGCCTTTTCCAAGTTCTCTCGCGGATCGGGCGAACAGGACATCTGGACCAGGCCGGCTGTGAACTGGCTGCGAGATGGTGCGGGCATACTTTACGATTGTTCCATATATGCTTGTGCGCAGACTCCTGACCGTATTCCTCCTCGTAGCCTCCCTCGCGGCAGGCGCTATCACCCCGCCCAAGGATCATTTTGGCTTTACTCCGGGCGACGACTACAAACTGGCCGACTACGTCCAGGTGTCGTCGTATTTCCAGAAGTTGGCCGCCGAGTCGCCGCGCATCAAGCTGGAGGAGTTCGGGAAAAGCAGCGAAGGCCGGCCAATGTTTGTTGCCTTCATTAGCTCCGAGGCCAACCTGAAACAACTCGCCCGCTGGAAGGAGATCAACCGCAAGCTGGCCCTCGGTCTGGCCACGTCTGAGGAAGCTGAACGATTATCACGCGAGGGCAAGGCGATTGTGTGGATCGATTCAGGTCTCCATGCGACCGAAGTCGCGCCTGTGCAGCATGCGCCACGATTGGCCTATCGCATGTTGACAGGCGAAAGTGAGGAAATCCGGAAGATCCGCGACAACGTGATTCTCATGCAGGTTCCCGTGATAAATCCCGACGGTCTTCAAATGACCGCCGACTGGTACAAGAAGAATCTCGGAACGCCGCACGAACTCGCCTCGCTACCCTGGCTCTACCAGAAATACGCCGGCCACGACAACAACCGCGACTACTTCATGATGAACCTGCCCGAGACGCGCGCCGTCAGCCGCATGCTTTTCCAGGAGTGGTTCCCACACATCGTCTACAACCAGCACCAGTACGCTCCTTTTCCGGCGCGAATCTTCATCCCGCCTTACACCGAACCGCTGAACCCGAACATCCAGCCGGCCGTGATGGAAGGCATCAACTTGATCGGCAGCGCGATGAAGGACCGCTTTCTCCAAGAAGACAAGCCTGGCGTGGTCAGCTACATTTCGTTTGACGCATGGTGGAATGGAGGGCTCCGTTCGGCGCCTGCGTTTCACAATATGCACGGCATCCTGACCGAAACCTCAGGTTACGTCTATGCGACGCCATACGAAGTGAAGCCTTCCGAAATCCCTGCGCGTTTTTCCACCGGCATCCCGGCGCGTGAACCAACCGTCTTTTATCCTCTGCCCTGGAAGGGCGGACGCTGGGCGCTCAATGACGCCGTCGAGTACATGCTCACCGCCGACATGGCAATTCTGAACCTGGCGGCCAAACAGCCGGATTACTTCCTCAAAAAGGCCTGGACCATGGCCCGCGCACAAATTGAAGCCGGCCAGGCAAATAGCCCGAAAGCCTATGTCATCGCGCCGGATCAGCACGATGCATCAGCGGCCATCGAAATGGTCCGGCGGCTTCAGATGTCCGGTATCGAGGTGCACCGCTCCGCGAACGGGTTTACAGCGAACGGCAAGCTCTATCCTGCTGGAACGCTCGTATTGAAGACCGCCCAGGCCTTCCGCGGCTATCTGGTCGACCTCATGGAACCGCAGAAGTACCCCGAGATCCGCGCCGGCGCCACGGGTCCAGTGAAACGCCCATACGATCTCGCCGGATGGACGCTCAGCTATCAAATGGGCGTTAAAGTGGACCGGATCGACGACAGAATACAATCGGAACTCATTAGACAGGATCTCCTCGCCGCGCCGGAACCGGTCTTCGACCAGAAGCAGAATTCCGCGTACATCGCCCTTGCCCGGGCTCTGAAGGCAGGCAAGCCCGTCTGGAGAAACGCGGGTGGTGAGTTCCTCGCGACGAAATCCGATGCGGCCAAGTGGGAATTGTCCATGCCGCGTGTCGGCCTCTATTCCCCCTGGACCCCAAACATGGATGCCGGCTGGACCGCCTGGCTGCTGGACAATTATGAGATCCCGTTCATCGAACTGCGGAATGACCGCATGCGAAACGGCGTCCTGCGCAACAACTTCGATGTCATTATCCTCGCCAGCCAAACCATGCAGTCCATTCTGCATGGGCAGCGAGCAGGAGCCCGCCGCGCAGCGGGCGCATTCGGCTCCGCTGAAAAGAGCCAGCCACGTCCGGAACACGTGGGCGGCATAGGCGTTGAGGGCGTGAAGGCGTTGGAGGGATTCGTCCGCTCGGGTGGTACGCTGATCACCTTCGATGCGGCAGGCGAATTGCCCATAGAGATGTTTGACATCGGCGTGCGCGGGTCGCTGCGCGCCGGAACCGGCCCGAACGATTGGTCCTGCCCCGGATCCTTGCTGCGCGTGACAGTGGACACTTCTCATCCCCTGGGCTTCGGCATGCCGCCGGAAGCCATCGTCACATCGACAGGCGGCCAGGCCTACGAACTCACGTTGCTGAACGACTACAACAAGGGCGAGCGCGAGGCCAGGCCAGTGGTCCATTACGCCAAGCAAAACCTGCTGGCTAGCGGCTGGATCAGCGGAGAGAGTGCCGCCACGGGGCGTCCGGCACTGGTCGAAGCCCGGTTGGGGCAAGGCCGCGTAATCCTATTTGGATTCCGGCCTCAATTCAGGGGCCAGACCTTCGGCACCTTCAAGCTGCTGCTCAACGCCATCTACATGTCTTCTTCCAGGCCGCTGTAGCTCCGTCCCATCTGCCCACCAGACGGTGAGTGGGCTCTGAGACAGAGGTAACAAACATCGCCGGAGGATCCGCCTTCGACCGAACTTCCGTGTGCGGACTGCGTACTTCACAGAAGCCGGACTCTTCCGCGTTTGTTTGGAGATGACCATGCCGGCCCTGCTCAGAGATCTCAGGTTCGCCTTCAGATCATTGGCCCGGACGCCGCTGTTCACTTTTGTCGCCGTCGCCTCACTGGCTCTTGGCATCGGCGCGACAGCGTCCATCTTTTCCGTTTTCGACCAGGTTCTTCTGCGGCTTTTGCCAGTGAAAGATCCGCAGGAGTTGGTGGCCATCGCCACCCGCGGCGGCCACGTTGGAAACAACCGCGGCCGGAATACACTTTCCTACCCAATGTACAAGGACTACCGCGATCGCAATGAAGTCTTCGATGGCGTTCTTTGCCGTCGCGGAGATGAGATCAATCTCGGTTTCGAAAACTCGACCGAGCGCATCGCCGGCGAATTGGTTTCGGGCAATTATTTCGAAGTCCTCGGCGTCCGGCCGGCTCACGGCCGCGTTTTTTCGGACTCCGATGAGACCGTTCCCGGCGCCAACCCGGTCGTGGTTCTGAACTACGACTACTGGCGCACCCGCTTCCGGGCCGATCGCAGCATGGTTGGCAAAACCGTCCGAATCAACGGATTCCCCATGACTGTCGTTGGCGTTGCCGCGCCCGGCTTTAACGGCGTTAGCCTCGGATTCCGGCCGGCCGTGCACATTCCCGTGACGATGAAGAAGCAGGTGACCCCGTCCTGGGATGCCCTCGACGACCGCCGCACGCGCTGGGTGCAAGTCCTGGCCCGCTTGAAGAAGGGTGTAACGATGACCGAGGCGGAAGCCTCCATCCGCCCGCTGTACCGCCAGATGATCAACGCCGAAGTGCAGGAGGCCGCGTTCGCGAACGTCCCTAACTACGCCCGCCAGCGGTTTTTGCAGTCCTACGCCATTGTGCTTCCCGGCGGCCAGGGCGGCGATTCGGGCATGCGCCGCCATATGGAGACGCCGATGCACATCATGATGTGCCTGGCCGGTCTGGTGCTGCTGATCTCTTGTGCGAACGTTTCGAACCTCCTCGTTGCCCGTGGGGCCAGCCGCCAGAAAGAAATGTCGGTCCGGCTGGCAATGGGCGCCGGCAGGACGCGCGTGGTTTCGCAACTCCTTGTCGAAAGCTTGCTGCTCTCGCTGTCAGGCGGCGGACTGGGCCTGTGGATCGCAACCATGACCACGGAGTCCCTTCTGCGTTTCGCCCCCGACGAACAGGCTCGCCTTGCGCTCTCATCCGACATCGATCCGCGAATCTTTGCCTTCACGTTCGCCGTTTCCGTCGCCTCGGCCTTCATCTTCGGTTTGCTGCCTGCCTTTCAGCTCGCGCGTACCGACCTCGCTACAACTCTGAAGGAGCAGTCAGCCTCGGCCGCCGCAGGGCATGGCGGGCGTCTGCGGCGGGCCCTGGTCGTCGCTCAGGTTGCCATGTCGTTCGTTTTGTTGACCGGCGCAGCCCTGTTCGTGCAAAGCCTCCAGAACCTCCGGCTCACCGATCCCGGATTCAACACGACGAACCTTGTCCGTTTCAAGCTCGATCCCACATTAAGCGGCTATGACACCATTCGCTCCAAGAGCTTCTACCGGCAGCTGCGGACGCGTCTGGAGTCCATCCCCGGCATCAGTAGCGTGGGCTTGGCCGTGGTGCCAATCCTGGACCGGTCGAACTGGGATTCCACCGTGACCGTCGAGGGTTACCGCGCCAAGGATGGCGAGGACATGAATCCACACTACAACTCGGTGTCGCCCGGTTATTTCAAAACGCTGGGCATCGCCATGGTCGCCGGCCGCGAGTTCGACGAACGCGACGCTGAGGGAGGTCCTCGCGCCGGAATCGTCAATCAGACATTTGCCAGGCGCTACTTCGGAGATCGCAACCCGGTCGGCTACCACTTCGGGTTCGGCGCCGGCGCGAACGTCAAACTCGATATTCAAATCGTCGGTGTGGCCAAGGATGTGAAGTACGAGGAACTGGGCGAGGAGATGCTCCGGCAGGTCTTTGTCGTCAGCGACCAGCAGGACTGGAGTTCGTCGATGACTGTTTATGTCAGGTCGGGATTACCGGCTGCGCAACTGTTCCAATTGCTGCGCCGTGAGGTCGCCCAAATGGACGCGTCGATTCCCCTGTTCGACATGAACACGATGGAGGATCAACTCGACATAGCTTTGTCAATCCAGCGCTTTGTCGCGTTTCTGTCGACCGTTTTCGGTTTCCTTGCCACGGCGCTTGCCGTGATCGGTCTATACGGCCTGTCCTCCTTCAACGTCGCGCGCCGGGCGAAGGAGATCGGCATCCGGATGGCACTCGGGTCGGATCGCCGCCGGGTGCTGCGCATGGTGCTGCGCGAGGTGGCGGTGCTGGCCGCGCTTGGCGTCTGCATCGCTTTGCCGCTTGCTTTTTGGCTCGGCAAGTTTCTGCAAAGCCAGTTGTTTGGCGTTCAGGCCCGTGATCCTTCGACGATGGCCGCATCGGCGCTGGGGCTTGGGCTGGTTTCGATTCTCGCCGGCTTGGGGCCAGCGCTGCGTGCCAGCCGGACGGACCCGATGAACGTCTTACGCTTTGAATAGCGCCGCCGGTCATCATCCGCCGGAACAAGAAGCCCGGCTTCATCGTTCCTAATGATGAGGGCGGAGTTGGAACGGTCCGCTGGAAACAGTCGATTTGGGAGGCAACCATGTACTGCACCGATTGTGGTTACCAGATGCAATCCACTGACCTGTACTGCGCACAATGCGGCCACAAAGCCGGCGCGCAACCAAGGCAATCAGATCGCCCGCGTCCTCAATCAAGGTTGATGCGCTCAATGGGCGACAAGAAGATCGCCGGCGTGTGCTCAGGCGTCGCCCGTCAGTATGGCTGGGATGTCACCCTGGTGCGTCTCGCCTTCCTGCTGGGCATTGTTTTCCACGGGGTCGGGTTGCTGGTTTACCTTCTTGCCTGGATCACCATGCCGCGCGATGACATGGCTCCCGTTCAAGCCAACTACGGCGTCTGACGCCGTTTCTATTCCCAGGGGCGTGCCGCGTGGCCGTGGTCCCGCCCTTCGACCCGGTCGTAAATGTGCTTTCCGTTAATCGTGCCCAGTCCGTCGTTGTAAAACCGGACTGCGCCCAACTCGGCGCCAATAGCTTCAACAAAAGCGTGCAGACCCTTGAGGTGCTCGGCCAGCGCGGGCGTCTTCTTTCCGCTGGGTGTAAGGAATATCTTCTGAAAACCCAAGTCGGTGAGTACGGCAATCTCCTCGCCGACCGCCAAACCGGATTCCGCAATCGTGGCCGCGCCGCCGGCGCCCTCTTGCAGTAGGGCCGCGAACCCCTGCCGCCTCACAACGACTCCGTTTGCCGCGGGCCGCGTCTGGAATCCAGCGGCAGCCAGCGCATCCAGTTGATTTCGAAAAGTCGGGGGCTTGGGCTCTTTGCGTTTGAAGAACATGGCAATGAGGAAACTCTCTTCCATTATAGGGCTGCTAAAATGGGGACCGGAACAAGCGGCGCGATGCTTGCGCCCGCTCTTTTAGGCCCCTTATCCGTGCCGACTGTGCCCAGGCTGCGCCTGACGCTGATGCTTGAGGCCGCCCTGCCGGCGTTCTGGGGCCCTACGAGGAAAGGAAGGCCCGATGGCCCTGACAATCGCCGGAATCGAGATTCACCCAAAGTTCACCCCCAAACATGACCCTTGCTTCGTAGCCGCTTCGCTGTTCGAGCGAGCTTATCTTGAACTCGCCGTCAAGACAGGCAGCGTTCCGCTGGTGCTCTCCCTTGAACGCACCGGCGGGTCGATCTCCCGGTTTGAAACCGTTGTGATCCCCCCCTCGGCCGGATACCTAGAAGCCACGCTGCTGCGCATCGAGCGTATCGCAAAGTTCTTGCTCTGGCAGCGCGGCGGTCACACGCTCTACTGCGGCGGCCCGGCCGAGATCGGGGAGTATCTGGCCAAAACTTACTCGCCCTCCGGCGCCCGCGCTTTCGACTTTGACTTCATGACAGGCGTCTATGAGCAGCCCTTCACCGTGAAGTGCTGCGCGGCTGAAGATGCCCCGCAAGCGCTCGAAACCGGCATCGCCCTCGGCCGTCATCTTGACGGGTGCCGCGTCGGCTTCGACCTCGGAGCCAGCGACCGCAAGGCCAGCGCCGTGATCGATGGCGAAGCCGTCTTCAGCGAAGAGGTGGTATGGGACCCGCGCAATGCCACGGATCCCGACTACCACTACCAGGGCGTGATGGATTCCATTCGCCGCGCCGCCAAGCACCTCCCTCGCCTCGATGCCGTGGGTGGCAGCGCCGCGGGCGTCTACATCAACAACCGCCCGCGCGTTGCCTCGCTCTACCGCGGTGTCCCCAAGGACCAGTTCGAAGCCAAGATCGCCCCCATGTTCGAACGCATGGGTAAGGAATTGGGCGTCCCCTTCGAGGTTGTGAACGACGGCGAAGTCACGGCTCTTGCCGGTTCGATGTCGCTTGGTGAGAATCCCGTGCTCGGCCTCGCCTTTGGCTCCAGCCTGGCGGCCGGATATGTCAACCGCGAAGGGAATATCACCGGTTGGTTGAACGAACTGGCCTTTGTGCCCGTGGATTATCGACAGGGCGCGCCGGTGGACGAGTGGTCCGGCGACGGCGGCTGCGGCGTGCAATATTTCAACCAAGTCGGCGCCAACCGGATCTCGACCGCTGCCGGCATCAAGTACGCCGATGGCCAACCGCTGCCCGAACGGCTCGTGGAATTGCAGAAAATGATGGCTGCTGGCGACCCTGTCGCCGCTGAAGTCTATGAAACCATCGGCGTTATGCTCGGTTACGCCATCGCCCACTACGCCACCTTCTACGACCTGAAAAACATCCTGGTCCTTGGCCGCGTCACTACCGGCAAGGGCGGCGACATCCTGCTCGAACGGGCCCACGACGTCCTAAAGGCGGAGTTCCCAGAACTGGCCAGCCAGATATCGGTCGCTTTGCCTGACGAAAAAGCCCGGCGGGTCGGCCAATCGATCGCCGCAGCCAGTCTGCCCGCATTGAAAGCGTAGCGGAAGAGGAGAAAAAGACATGATCCAATTCAAAACCCCATCATCTGAACTCTGGGTGCCCGACGGCGCGCCAGTGCAAGAGGCGCTCGACCGCACAACCCATCTTTCGATCGCCGCCCACCAGGACGATGTCGAAATCATGGCCCTGGACGGCATCATGCAGGGTTTCGGCTCCGAGGAAAAATGGTTCGGCGCCGTCATCGTCACCAACGGCGCTGGTTCGCCGCGCGACGGGCTCTATGGCCGCTATAGCGACGCCGAGATGATGACCGTCCGGCGAGTTGAGCAAAAGAAGGCCGCTTTCGTTGGCGAGTACAGCTTTGTCGCATTCCTGGATCATCCAAGCTCGGTCGTCAAGAATGGTTCGCATCCCGATCCCGTGGCCGACATCAAAGCCGTCCTCGAAGCCACCAAGCCCGAAGTGCTCTACACCCACAACCTGGCTGATAAGCACGATACCCACGTCGGTGTCACGCTGCACACCCTGCGTGCTATCCGCTCCCTGGCTCCCGCTGATCGCCCTAGGAAAGTCTACGGCTGCGAAGTCTGGCGCGACCTGGATTGGATGATCGACTCCGACAAGATCGCCTTCGAGTTCGGCGAACATGAAAACATCGCCGCCGCCCTTGTTGGCGTATTCGACTCCCAGATCGCCGGAGGAAAGCGCTACGACCTGGCCACGCTGGCACGCCGCCGCGCCCATGCCACCTATCATCAGAGCCACTCGGTCGATGCCGCCCAGATGCTCAACTTCGCCATGGATCTGACCCCGCTAGTCGAAAACGACGATCTCGATCCGGCGGTCTATGTCGAGAGCTACATTAACCGTTTCCTCGACGAGGTCCGTTCGCGCATCAGCAAGCTCTCCTGATTTGGATAAGATTAGACCCATGCAACCCAAACTCGAACTTGCCGCCATCACCGACGAATTCACGCCCGACCTGGAGAAAGCACTCGACGCCATGGCCGCCATCGGCATGACCGGCGCCGAGCTGCGAGTCCTGTGGGGCAAAAACATCATGGACCTCACCGACGACGAAGTGAAACGCGCCGTGGATGCTGTGAAATCTCGCGGCATGCACGTGCTCGGACTCTCGTCGCCCATTCTGAAATGCGTCCTGCCGGGCGACCACCAGCTCGATACCCGTTTCCAGCAGGACGCCTTCGCCTCCAAGCACACCTTCGAAGACCAGCCCCGCCTGGCCGACCGTGCCTTCAAACTCTGCGAGATGACCGGCGCCAAAATCATCCGTGTCTTCTCCTACTGGCGAACGCTCGAGCCTCTGCGCTGCCATGACGCCATTTGCGAAGCCGTCGCCAAACTAGCCGATCAGGCCAAGCCTCAGGGCGTCATCATCGGCATCGAAAACGAACACGCTTGCAATATTGGCACCGCTTCGGAAGCCATGCGCATCCTCGACGCCGTACAGCACCCCAACTTGAAACTGGTTTGGGATCCGGCCAACATGCTGGTGGGCGGCGAGGATCCGTATCCCGCCGGCTACGACCTCATCCCGATTGATCGTATCGCTCACGTCCACGCCAAGGACTGCCACATGGAGGGCCACAAGCCCGTCTGGGGTCCGCTCGGCACCCGCCGAGTCGATTGGAAAGGCCAGATCGCCGCTCTTCTGCGCGATGGCTACACCGGCGCTGTCAGCCTGGAAACCCACTGGCCCGGACCTAATAACAACAAGTTCGAAGCCAGCGTCATCTGTGGCTGGAATCTCCGAGGCTTGCTCGCAGCGTAAACGATTCGCAGTTTCTGTTACCCGGACCCCTGTTTGCGTCGTCAAATAGGGGTCCACTGTTTTTCTGCTATCCTGATCCGCAACGACGGGTCTGTCTGGGGCCTCTGGGAAGGATGACATGAAGTTTCGCCACATCATCGCCATCGCCGTTCTTGTCGCAGTCGCCGCGGGCGCCGTTTCCGCTTTTCAGGGACGAGGAGGAGGGCGCCGCTCCTGGAGCGTCTTCCGCGATTCCAACGAGCCCCTCGTCTTGCCCTCCGACGCCAACGACAAAAACGAGTTCAACTTCGCCCGCCTGCGCTACACCAATGTCCGGGCGTCCGGCATGTGGGCCGCGCGCGGCTCCTGGTCAGTGGACTATCCCAAAGCCGACCGCCAGTTCCTCATGGGGGTCCGCCGGTTGTCAAGAATCAACACCCACTCGATCGAAACCGTCGTTGATCTCCACTCCGACGAGATCTTCAATTACCCCTTTGTCTATGTCGTCGAGCCCGGCCATTGGAACCTCTCCGACAAGGAAGCGGCCAAGCTTCGCGAGTTTGTCGAGCGAGGCGGCTTCCTCATGACCGACGACTTTCACGGCACTTATTCCTGGTCCAACTTCATGGCCAGCCTGTCTCGCGCTTTCCCAGGAGCTACTGTAGTCGAAATTCCTTCCGACGACCCGATCTTCCATGTCGTGTACGATCTTGAAGAACGATTCCAGGTTCCCGGCATCGTCAATTACCCCTTCCAGCAGACCCACGAGTACGACGGCTTCGAACCCCGCTGGCGCGCCCTGCGCGATGCGAAAGGCCGTATCGTCGTCGCCATTTGCCACAATATGGACCTCGGCGACGCCTGGGAGTGGGCCGACCACCCTGAATACCCCGAACGCTACGCCTCCCTGGCTTACCGTGTCGGCATTAACTACACCATCTACTCCATGACGCACTAGGCAAGAGATGTTTGAACTCCTCTTCAAGTACCCGGCTGTTACCTTTACCAAAGGGGAGTTCGTCTTCGGCCGCGCCTGGCCGCTTTGGATTCTCGCGTCTCTCGTCGCCGTGGCCGCGCTCTATGTTGCAGCCGTCGCATTTCGCGCCCGCTCGCGCTGGGAAGAAGGTTCGAAGGCTAAGTGGTTGCGTCCCGCCGTGCTGAGCCTGCTGAACTGGGCGGTGCTGGCCATCGCGCTCCTCATGCTCTGGCAACCCGCCCTCAGTGTCTCCACTCTCGCGGAACGCCAGAATGTCGTCGCCGTCGTCGTCGACGCCTCGCGCTCCATGGCGCTCCCAGGGCAGGGAACCGGCCGCCTCACGCAGGCACGCCGTCTCCTGGATTCGTCGCTCCTCGACGCCCTCAAAGCCCGTTATCCCGTCCGCCTTTACACAGCCGGCGCGTCGGCTAAGCGTGTCGATGCGACTTCATCGATCCAGCCGATCGAACCCGTCACCCGCCTCGGCGCATCTCTCGCCGATGTCGCCGCCGAATCCGCTACGCTGCCTATCGGCGCCATCGTCCTCCTGACCGACGGCGCCGACAACGCCCGCGGCATCGAAAAGCAGGCCCTTTCCGCGCTCAAGCAGGCCCGCATCCCGGTTCACACTGTCGGCTTCGGTCCGGAGACTCTGCCCACTGACATCGAACTCCTGGCCGCCACCGCTCCCCCCCGCGCCCTCCCAGGCGCACGCGTCCCCGTCACGGTTCGCCTGCGCCATGCCGGTTTCGAAGGCCGCGAGGTCGCCTTGACCGCCGTCTCAGAGGGGAAGACCCTCGCCGCCCGCAAGATCATCTTGCCTCCTTCGGGACAGGTAGCCGCCGAGTCCATCACGCTGCTCGCCGGGAAGGCGGGCGCCATGAACGTCCAAATTAGGATCGACCCGCTCGGCGGCGAGTTGACGCCAGACAACAACACGCAATCCCTGCTTGTTCAGATCGAGGACCGTACGCCCCGCGTCCTCTATATTGAAGGTGAGCCGCGCTGGGAACTGAAATTCATCCGCCGCGCCGCCGAAGCCTCCAGCGGCGTCGAACTGGTCTCTATCCTTCGAACCACCCAGAATAAGTTCTACCGGCAAGGCATCGGCTCTCCCGCCGAACTGGCCAACGGCTTTCCTTCGACTTCTGAGGAATTGTTCGCCTACGACGGCCTCATCATCGGGACAATCGAGGCCGGCGCGTTCACCCCCTCCCAGCTTTCTCTCATACGCGCCTTCGCCGACCGCCGCGGCGGCGGCGTCCTCTTCCTTGGCGGACGGACATCGTTCTCTGAAGGCTCCTGGCAATCCACAGATGTCGCCGATATCCTGCCGCTATCGATCTCCGCTCGTCACGACACCTTCAGCCGGACTCCCGTCAAAGCCGAACTCACCGCCCAGGGCGCTGTTCACGATCTCACGCGCCTCGACGATTCGCCCCAGGCCAATGCCGCCCGCTGGCGGTCGCTGCCGCCCATCGCAGATTTCCAGGTTACCGGCACGCCCAAGCCTGCGGCGCTGGTCCTGGCCGAAGCCCCCACGCCGCAGGGGCGGCAGCCTCTTCTGGCCGTTCAGCCCTTCGGCCGGGGCCGCGTCGCGATGCTGGCCACCGGCGGGACTTGGAAATGGCAAATGCTCATGGATGCCCGTGACCAGTCCCATGAGATCTTTTGGAAACAGGTGCTGCGCTGGCTTGTCTCCGAGTCCCGCTCGCGCTTGGCCGCGCGCGTCTCGGATTCGGTCCTCAACGATTCGCCCAGCCTGACCATCGCTGCTGAAGCCTTCGATTCGAACTACCTGCCTGATGCGGAAGCCACTGTTGAAGCCCGCGTTTCGATGCCCGATGGTTCAACTTCTTCGATTGCGCTGCAACCGGACCCCGTGCGCCCAGGCCACTACTCCGCCGATTTCAACGCTCTTGCAGCAGGCGCCTACGCCATTCAGCTTTCATCGCGCCGCGGCGACCAGGAAACGGCCCGCGACGAGCTCCTGTTCCGCCGCCAGGATGGCGTCGCCGAAGCCTTCCATCCAGAACAGGACCGGCCTCTGCTCGAGGACCTCTCGGCCCGTACAGGCGGCAAATACTGGACGCCCGAAACCGTCTATCGCCTGCCTGATGAGATCCAGTTCAGCGAAGCCGGCCTCGCCGTCCGCCGGTTGCACGATCTCTGGGACATGCCCGCCGCCTTCCTTCTCCTGTTCGGATTGAAAGCCTCGGAATGGCTCCTGCGACGCCGTTGGGGGGCCGTCTAATGAAACAATTTGTCGTCATTTTGTTTTTGTTGGCCGCACCGGTCCAAGCGGCGACTTTTCACATCCTCTGCGCCGGACTTGGCGGCGAACCCGACTACGAAACCCGCTTCACCTCGCTCGTCCAGGAAGCCTCGAAACTGCTTGCCTCGTCCGGTTCGACCGTCACCTCTTTGACCGGCGCGGCGTCGAGCAAGGACGCATTGAAAGCCGCCATCGCCAAAGCGCTGGCCACCGCCTCGGCTGAAGATGCAGTCGTCCTCACTCTCATCGGTCACGGCACCCACGATGGCGCTGATTATCGTTTCAATCTCCCTGGCCCCGATGTCACCGCCGCCGAACTCGATCAATGGCTCGCTTCTGCGCGTGCCCGGACAGTAGTAGTCCTGGCCACTTCGGCCTCCGGAGGCGCTGTCCAAACGCTCCGAGCGCCCAACCGCGTTATCATCTCCGCCACCCGCTCAGGGACCGAGAAAAACGCCGTCGTCTTCCCCCGCTACTGGGTTGAAGCCCTCCGCGATGCGGCCGCCGACGCCGACAAGAACGAAACGGTCACCGCCTTGGAAGCATTTCGATTCGCTTCACTGAGGACCGCCCGCTATTACGAAACACTGAAGCGCCTGGCGACCGAGCACCCCGTCCTTGAAGACTCGGGCAAAGGCGATGCCGCCACCAATCCGTCGGCCGAAAACGGCCAGGGCTTGCTGGCCATGCGCACGCCGCTGGTGCGCTTCGGCGAGGAGCAGAAAGCCCTTGCCACGCCCGAAAAACAGCTTCTGCTGAGACGCAAGGAATCGGTTGAGCAGGCCATCGACAAACTGAAGTATGAGAAGGCCGCCATGCCCGTGGCCGACTACAAGAAGCAACTCGCCGCACTGCTTCTTCAATTGGCTCAGCTTCAGGAGGAGATCGACAAATGAGTCGATTCCCACTCTCTAGCCATCCATTCGTAGCGCAGGCACTCGTGGCTGCCGCGTCAAGACTCGTCTCGACGCATGGGCGTTTGACTGACCGCCGGCCGTCGCTTCGCATCCTGCCACTCGCGCTGGCGCTGGTCCCAAACCTGCTTTCCGCCGCGCCCGCCGCCGATTGTTGGCAGCACAAAAAGCTCAGCCGCATCGAACAGGCTCGGGCCTGCTTTACCGCAGCCACGCGATCATCCGACGCCTGGGCACAGGCTGAAGGTCTCTGGGGTCTGGCCGACTACAAAGCCGCCAACGAAGCCTTCCGCGCCGCCGTCAAATCGCGCGAACAGGATCCCGAAGTCCGCGTCCGTTGGGGCCGCATGTTACTAGACCGGTTCAACCGCAATGACGCCCTTGACCTGTTTGGCGAAGCCCTCAAGCTCAAGCCCGAGTACCCGCCCGGCCTGCTCGGCGTGGCCCTCGGCGCGGCCGATGCCTTCGACCGCCGCGCCCTTGACTACGCCGCTCAAGCCGTCGAGAAGGATCCGAAGCTCGTCGAGGCCCGCGAACTCCTCGCCGTCCTGCATCTCGAAGATGTCAACTTCGCCAAAGCCGCCGAGGAGGCCCGGGCGGCGCTGAAGCTCTCGCCCGACGCCCTCGATGCCCAAGCCCTGCTTGGCGTCATCGAAATTCTCAACGACCGCGCCTCGCTTGACCCGGCCACCAATGCGCCCTTGGCCGCCATGCTCGCACGCAGCCCCTCTTACGGCGAGGGTTACGCCCGCATCGGCCATTGGCTCGTCCTTAATCGCCGCTACACGGATGGTATCGACGCGTTCCGCCGCGCTCTCGCGCTCGATCCTGCTCTAGACCGCGCCAAATCCGAACTCGCCATCAACCTCATGCGCGTGGGCCAGGACGCCGAAGCCCGCACCCTGCTCACCGAATGCTATGAAGGCGGCTTGCGCAACGCAGCCACGGTCAACTCCCTGCGTCTGCTCGACACTTACGCGAAGTTCGTCACCGTCAAAACTCCGCGGTCAGTCATCAAACTCGATCCTTCGGAATCCGCATTGCTCGCTCCATACGTCGAGCGTGAAGCCGAGCGCGCCATCGCAACCTACGAAAAGAAATACGGCTTCAAGCTTCCCGGACCTGTTCAACTTGAGCTCTACCCCAACCATGAGGACTTTGCCGTCCGCACGCTCGGCATGCCCGGCCTTGGCGCCCTTGGCGTCACCTTCGGTCTGGCCGTCGCGATGGACTCGCCTTCCGGCCGGCCTCCCGGCGAATTCCACTGGGCCAGCACCCTCTGGCACGAACTGAGCCACGTGTTCGCCCTCGTCGCCACGAACCATCGTGTGCCGCGCTGGTTCACCGAAGGCCTCGCTGTTCACGAAGAGACCGCCACCAACCCGGAATGGGGCGACCGCCTCGCCCCGCACATCGTCCAGGCCATTCGGGACAAGAAACTCCTCCCTATCTCGATGCTCGACCGCGGATTCATCCGCCCCGCATATCCCGAGCAGGTCGTCGTCAGTTACTTCCAGGCCGGCCGCATCTGCGATTACATTCACCAGCGCTGGGGCTGGGCAAAGCTTCTGGAAATGCTAACCCTGTTCAAACAGGTGCGGCCGACGCCCGAAGTCATCGAGATCGCCCTTGGAATGAAGGCGGAGCAGTTCGATAAGGAGTTCCTCGACTGGATCGCCAAGCAGCACGCCACGCCCGTGGCCCGCTTCGGAGATTTCCTCAAGTTGATGAAACAGCTCAAGTCGGACCTGGCAGCCAAGGACGACATTGCCGTTCTGAAGACGGCGGCGGAAATGGAAGCCGCTTACCCCGAGTTCGTCGAATCCGGCAATGCCTACGAAGCCGCCGCTGACGCGCACACCCGCATGGGCGACAAGGAGCAGGCCCGCGCAGCGTTGTGGAAATACATCCGCCGCGGCGGCCGCTCGCCCGAGGTCATCCAGCGCTTGGCGTCGCTCGAAGAGGAAGCAGGCAACCCGGCAAAGGCCGTCGAGGTCCTTGAGCGCCAGTTGTGGATCTATCCGGTCAAGGACGAAGCGCTGCACACCCGGTTGGGCCGTCTGCGTGCCTCGCTCAACCGCTGGCCCGAGGCAGCAGAGGAGTTCGCCGCTGTCGTCGCCATGAAACCGGCCGACCCCGCCGAGGCCCATTTCCGCCTCGCCGACGCCTACAAGCGCATCGGACGGTTTGAATCCGCGCAAGAGCACATCTTGCTCTCTTTGGAAGCCGCGCCCGGCTACCGCCCCGCCCAGCGGCTCCTACTAGAACTGAATTCGATGGGAAAGAAAGTACAACCATGACCACCGGGATCGATACACAAACCCTCCGCACGCGAGTAGAGCGCTTCCAGCAGGTCCGCGAGGCCATGATCACCGAGGTCCGCAAGGTGATCGTCGGCCAGGAGGAGGTGCTTGAACAGTTGATGATCGCCCTTTTTGTCGGCGGCCACTGCCTCATCACCGGCATGCCGGGCACGGCCAAGACCCTGCTGGTCCGTACCATCGCCCAGACGCTCGGCCTCGAATTCAAACGCATCCAATTTACCCCCGACCTGATGCCGTCCGACATCACCGGCACCGACATTCTCGAAGACGACCCCACCACCGGACGCCGCCTCTGGACCTTCGTCAAAGGTCCCATCTTCGGCAACGTCGTCCTCGCCGACGAAATCAACCGTACCCCGCCCAAGACGCAGGCTGCCCTGCTTGAAGCGATGCAGGAACTTTCCTGCACGGTACGCGGAAATCATTACAAGTTACCGGCGCCGTTCTTTGTCCTGGCTACGCAGAATCCAATCGAACTTGAGGGCACCTATCCCCTGCCGGAGGCCCAGCTCGACCGCTTCATCTTCAACACCCTTCTCGAGTACCTCAGCGAAAACGACGAATTAAAGGTGATCGGCCTGACCACCACAACCGAAAGCGCCGTGCCCAATCCCGTCACCACCGCCGGCGAAATCCTCGGATTCCAGCAACTGGTCCGCATGGTGCCCATCGCTGAGGACATCGCCCGTTACGCCGTCGCCCTGGTCCGAGCCACCCGCGGATCCGATCCTTCAGCTCCAGAATTCGTTCGGAAGTACGTTAACTTCGGCGGCAGCGTCCGAGGCGCCCAGTATCTGGTCCTGGCCGCCAAGGCGCGTGCTCTGATGCACGGCCGCCATCATGTCTCCTTCGAGGACGTTGTAGCCCTGGCCCGGCCCGTCCTGCGCCACCGCATTTTGTTAAATTTCCAGGCCGAAAGCGACCGTCTCTCGCCCGACGACATCCTCGTCCGGCTGCTTGAAGCCCGTCCTCCGCAAGGGGTAAAGGGGTAACATCGAATGGTCCAGCGGTTCCTCGACCCGCAGATCCTCGCCGGCATCGCCAACCTCGAGTTGACGGCCCGGACGGTCGTCGACGGCTTCATCGCCGGCCTGCACCGTTCGCCCGACTTCGGCTTCTCCCAGGAATTCGCCGAATACCGCCAATATGTCCCCGGCGACGATCTCCGTTATGTCGATTGGAACGTTTATGCCCGCGCCGACCGCCTCTATCTGAAGCGCTACCACGGCGAAACCAACACCCGTCTGACCATCCTTCTCGACCGTTCGAACTCAATGGAATTCGCATCCATGGGCATCCGCAAGATCGACTATGCCCGCTACCTCGCCGCTTCGATGGCCTATCTCGCCCATCATCAACGGGATGCGGTCGGATTGATCACCTTTGACGACCATGTTCGTGATTTCATCGCCCCGTCGTCCCGACAAGGCCAGTGGCTGAAGGTCCTCCATGCCATCGATCGCGCCGAACCGGGCAACCGCACCGATTTCGCCCAACCCTTCCTCCAATTCCAGGAATCGCTCCACACTCGCGGCATCGTCTTGGTCGTCTCCGACTTCTACGCTGACCCGGAAACCGTCGCCCGCACCATCGCCCCGCTGCGCTTCCACGGAAACGACGTCATTCTCTTCCACATCCTCGACCCGGCGGAAATCAATCCTGACCTCCGCGAACCTAAGATCATGATCGACCTTGAAACTGGCCAGGAATTGGAAGTTTCGCCCGAATACGCCGCCGGCCCGTACCGCGGGAAGATTCAGGCCCACTTGGCGCGTCTGAAGGAATCGGCCGAGGGCTCTGGCCTGACCTACGTCCTCGCCGAAACCAGCAAACCGCTCGACCGCGCCCTGCGCGAGTACCTCGGCATCCGCCAGGGGAGGCTTTAGATGGGCTTCGGCGCTCCACTCTGGTTGGCTGGACTGGGGTTGCTGGCACTGCCGCTGTGGCTCCACCTGTTGAAACGCCACCGCTCGACGCCTCAGTTCTTCAGTTCGTTAATGTTCTTCGAACGCTCGACCTCGGCCAGCGTCCGGCAGCGCCGTTTGGACTATATCCTGTTGCTGGTGTTGCGTTTAGCCCTGTTGGGCCTAGCCGTCTTCGCCTTTGCGCGGCCCTTTGTGAACCGCGCCCTGCTGCCTGCCGAACGAACCGGTCTCATTCTCCTGACTCTGGATTCTTCGGCCAGTATGGGCTCACAGAACAAGTTGGAGCGCGCCCGCGAAGAAGCGGCGAAAGTAGTCGATTCTCTGCCTGCCGGCGCGCGGGGCCGCATCCTTTCCTTTGGTTCTACAACCACGATTCTGACGGGCGTAACCGACTCCCACGACGATCTCAAAGCCGCCATCGGCGCCGTCCGCCCGACCGCCTCCCGCAGCAGCCTGGGCGAATTGGCCGCATCGCTCAGAAATTTGGGCCGGACCGCAAACGAACCAGTGACAGTTCATCTTTTCAGCGACTTACAGAGATCATCGATGCCCCCGGCCTTCGATGAACTTCGTTTGGTCGCCGGCATGACGCTCCGCGTTCACCGCATCGAAGGCAAAGAGAAGGCGAATTGGACGGTCGAATCCGTCAACGCCCCCCGCCGCTTGCTCGACCCGGCCACAGCCCGTATAGAGGCGGTCGTTGCCGGATTCCATACGCCTGCCGCCGCCCGGACCGTTGCCCTTCGGGTGAACGGTAACCAGGTTACCACGCAAACCGTCCAGATCCCCGCCTCGGGCAAAGCCCGCGTCGTCTTCGACGCCGGGCTTACAGTCCCCTACGGCTTTGCCCAATGCGAAGTCGCACTGACCGAAACCGATGCCTTCGAGGCCGACAACACATTTCTATTCGCCGTCAACCGCGCCGATCCTGACAAAATTTTATATTCAAGCGATAGCTCACAAAATGATAGCTATCTCTATATTCAAACAGCAGTTGCCGCGACAACGCAGAGCCTTTTCAATGTGCAGCGGATCGCTGCCGGCCAGCCCTACGGATCCGCCCCGGCCGTTATCCTGTCCGACCCAGGCGCGCTCACCTCAACCGGCGCGGAAGCGTTGAAAACCTACATTCGTAGTGGGGGAGCGGCCCTCATCCTCGTGGGACCGGCGACGGCCGCCGCCGGGCGCATACCCGGTCTGGACCTGGCGATCCAGGGAACCAGCTATGCCGAACGGGGCGCCGACCGGTTTCTACAAGTCAGCGAGACCGATCAGACTCATCCGGTTATGGACGGGGCCGGCCGCTGGGAGTCGGTCCGGTTCTACCAGTCCTTCCGAATCGAGCCGGGCCAATCCAAAGTCATCGCCAGGCTCAACGATTCGACGCCTCTGCTCATCGAAGCCCGTCAGGGCGAGGGAAAGGCCTTGATCCTGGCGTCTCCGCTCGATGGCCGCGCAAACGACCTGCCTCTGCAACCCGTTTTCCTTCAATTCATCGAAAAGAGCCTGCGATGGCTCAGCGATGCTGGCGAACGGGTTGGTTCGGTTACCGTCGATGCCAGCTATGAACTCCGTCAATCCGCCACAGCGGCTGCCGTCGAAGTCTTGAACCCTGCGGGACAGCGGGCGCTCACCGTCGCCGAAGCCGCCAGTGCCCGGGCCATCCCACTGGACCAGAAGGGATTCTGGACCATCCGGCGCGCCGGCGGGCGCACGGAAGTGGTTGCGGCGAATATTGACCGCCGCGAATCTGATCTGGAAGAAATGCCGGCCGAGTCGGCAGAACTCTGGCAGGGCGATACGGCTGCAAATCAGTCATCTGGTCCGGCAACGCCGGACAACGCCCAGCGCCAGTTATGGCCTTGGCTGCTGGGCCTGGCTGTAGTTGCGATGTTCACCGAGGTCTGGGTAGCGTCGAAACACTTGAACCGCGAACAACCGGCTGCCAATCAACAGGCAAAGGAGGCGGCATGAACGCATTGGACCTGTTTAGGGAGTGGATTGCTGCCGTGGAACGGCGGCTCCGGCGAAGAGCCATCATCCGGGGCGCCGCCGTGGTTGCGGCTGCGGCGCTGGCCGGAACCGTTGCCGGCGTGTGGCTCAGCAACAAGTACGCCTTCAGCGAACCGAGCGTGCTCTGGGCCCGGCTGGGGCTGTTCCTCTGCATCGCGCTGGCTGTGGTGTTTGCGCTCGCGATTCCGCTGCTTCGCGCCAGCCGCCGCGGCGTGGCAAAGCTGGCCGAGAAGCACGATGAAGGATTCAACCAACGTGTCCTCACGCTGGTTGAAAGCCCCGAATCGAATCCCTTTCATGAAATCGTGGCCGAGGAGGCACTGAAAACCGCCGCCGCGTGGCCGCCCGAACGATTCGTCCCCGGACTGGCGCTCGCCTCGCTCGGCGCCGCTGCTTTGGCGTTCCTGGCCGGTCTCATCTGGCTGGCCGCCGCCGGACCGGGCCAATGGGGCTACGGCGCATCCTTGCTGTGGCGCGGCAAACCGCCTTCGGCCGAGGCTTTCTATCGCATCGACGTCAGACCCGGAAATCTGAAAGTCCGCAAAGGGTCAGGACTCACAGTGGAAGCGCGGCTCGTCGGTTTCGACGCGCCGCAGGTCCGGCTCATGGTTCGCGGCCAGGGTGCAGCGAAGTGGGAAATGGCACCCATGGAACCGAAGACGGGCGTCCCGGGAACCTACGGATTCATCCTCTCCTCGGTTCTTGAGAACATCGATTACCGTGTCGAGGCAGGACGCCTGGAAAGTTCAACCTACCGTCTCACGGTGGCCGATCTGCCGTTGGTCAAGAAGATCAGGGTGACGTACAACTATCCTTCCTGGCTCGGCTTGGCCAGCCGCGTCGAAGATCCAGGTGGCGACCTGCGGGCCGTCGAAGGAACCGAGGCCCACATCGAAGTGGAAACGGACCGGCCGCTCGCCACGGGCAAACTTGTCATGGACGATGGCACCGCTGTCAGCCTCTCCAGTTCGGGAGAACGCAGATCGTCGGCCCGCATCCGGATTGTGAAAGAAGCCGTTTACCACATCGCCGCCATGGACGAAGGCGAAGCCGTCCGCATCAGCGAGGATTACTTCATCGAGCCCCGGCCCGAAAAGCCCCCGGAAATCCGCATTGCGCGCCCCGGAAGAGACGCCCGCGTGAGCCCGATCGAAGAAGTGGTGGTCGAGGTTGAAGGCAGCGACGACTACGGTCTTTCTGGATTGGAACTCCGCTACTCTGTGAGCGCAGGTCCCGAGAAGGCCGTCGCCTTCCCGCAGAGCCGGGGGACGAAGGAAGGCAAGGGCCGCACGCTGATCGCCCTCGAAGATTACAATCTCCAGCCTGGCGACTTGCTGTCGATGTACGCCGTCGGCCGGGATGCCAGAAACACTGTTCAGACCGACATCTTCTTCCTCGAAGCTCAGCCGTTTGAAAAGGAATACCGTCAGGGACAGCAAGCCGGAGGCGGAGGAGGCGGAGCGCAGGGCGGAGGCGAGCAGGAAGGCGACATCACCAAACGCCAGAAGGAGGTGATTGCCGCTACCTGGAACGTCATTCGCTCGAAAAAGGGCGCCGCGGCTCTAAAAGAAGACTCGGAGTTTCTCACCGGCGTCCAGAAGAAACTTGGCGAACAGGCACGGTCGCTAGCCGGGCGGATGCAGAGCCGCGAACTCTCCGCTACGAACGAGCAGTTCAAGTTGTTCACACTCGAAATGCAGTCGGCGGCCAAGTCGATGGACGAGGCAGCCGATCGCCTGAAATCGTTGAGTTGGAAGGAGGCGTTGCAGCCCGAACAGAAGGCTCTACAGCACCTTCTGCGGGCGGAGTCCCTGTTCCGCGAGATTCAGGTGGCGTTCGGCCAGCGCGGCGCCAGCATGGGTGGCGGCGGCGGGCAGAGCCGCGACCTCGAAAGCCTCTTCGACCTCGAACTCGACACCAACAAGAACCAATACGAGCCCGGCGGCGGCCAGGAGACCGCTTCCAGCCGCGAACGCCAGGTGGATGAAGCGCTGAAGAAACTCGAAGAACTGGCCAAGCGCCAGCAGCGGCTGGCCGAACAGCAGCAACGCAACCGCAACCAGCAGAGTTTCCAGCAGCGCTGGGAGCAGGAGATGCTGCGCCGCGAGGCAGAGCAGTTACGCCGCCAGATGGAAGAGTTGAGCCGCTCCGGCGGCAGCCAGGAAACGCAGCAGCAAGGCCAGCAGGGCCGCCAGCAGCAGGCGCAGAACGGACAATCCGGGCAGTCGTCCTCGCAGGGCCAGAGCCAGTCCGGTCAATCCGGACAGCAGAGCCAGCAGGGGGGGCAGCAGCCGGGACGCCAGCAGCGTTCACTGAGCGAGATGGCGCGCGGCAATCAGGGGTTCGATCCGCGGATGAACCGGGCGGTCCAGCAGTTGGAACAGGCGATCGAGGATATGCGGCGCTCGCAGCAGACAGGCCAGGGCGACGCCCGGCGCGCAGCCGAACGAATGGCTGACGCCGAGCAGTCGCTGAACAGAATGCGCCGCCAGCAGACCGGGGACCGCATTGAGGATCTCGCCAACCGGGCGAAACAACTCGCCGACCGCCAGCAGGAACTTGAGAAACGCATCGCCGCGGCGTATCCGGCCAGTCAGGACGGCAATCCGGCTCCTGCCAATCCGCAGCGGGATCGCGAGCTCGCCGACGCCAAGGACGCCTTGCGGCAGGACTACGAACAACTCGAGCGTGACATGCAGTCGGCGGCGCGCGCCATGGCCGGCAGCCAGCCACAGGCGTCCTCTCAGGTTCGCTCGGCTCTGGGTGAAGCGCAGCAGGACGAGATCAAATTGCGCCTGCAATACGGCGCAGACCTGGTCAGAAAAGGCCTTGGAGCGTTTCAGGCCCCACGCGAGCGAGTCGTCACACAGATGATGCGCCGGCTCGACGAACGGATGGAGCGCGCACGACAGGCTGCCTCGCCCAGTCCAGGCGATGATTTGCGGAAGCGTGAGGCGATTGAGACTGCGCTTAGCCAGATCGAACGGGCACGGCGGGCGCTGAGCCAGCAGGGCCAGGAGGCCGCACGACAGAGCCCGGGCAATCAGGGTCAGCAAACGCAGGGCCAACAGGGGCAGGGCCAGCAAGGGCTGGAAGGACGCCAAGGTCAAGGTGGTCAGCGCGGAGAACAGGGCCAGAGCGGTCAAGGCGGTGCACGAGGTCAGGGTGGGCGTCCGGGGCAAGAGGCACAGCCGGGCTCGCCTTCGAACCAACAACCCGGGGCATCGCCGCAGCAGCGCGGCGCCGGCAGTGCGATGAACCCAGGTTACTCCGCCATGAACGACGGGACGCGGCAGGGTCCGTGGGGCGGCGGCCGGTCTGGCGGCGCCGAGCGCGGCTATGCCGATGCGCTCCGCCAACTGGAAAGCGTGCGCGCCGGCGCGGCAGCCCAATCCGATGAGACACGCGCGGAGTTGGAGGCGATCATCGAACAGATGAACCGGCTTGATCCGCGCAGGTTCCCCGGCAATCCGCAGTTATTGGAGGCTCTGCGGCTGGCGTTGTTGCCGAAGCTGGAACAATTGGAATTGCGTCTGCGCCAACAGCTCGGCGAAGGGGGCCAATCGGTGCGCGGCGTCAATCCTGCTCAGGTTCCACCGGGCTACGAAAAGGCTGCCGCCGAGTACTACCGGCGTTTGGGGACAGGCAAGAAGTAGGGTTCTTTCGACTAGCGGATTGGAATTGCAATTGTGCCGGCAGGCTTGCCGTCGAAGCTGACTGCCAACGCAACCGATTCACCCTGTGGTGTGGCGCCTGACAGCATGACGGCCACCTGGTAGACTCCGGGCGAGCCGCTCACCGGCATGGCGGCCACCACCGTATGTTCCACAAGGCCGGAGATGACGATGAATCGCTTCAGATCAGCCTGTGGACCCAAGTCTGGCAAGTTCTTGACAATCAGCATAATCAGCGAACCGGGGACTGGCGCGTTCGCGATAACGAGATCCTGCCCGTGGATGTTCTGAGCCTTCACAACCTGAACCGGGGCCGCCTGGATGCGAACCATCGCAGGGAAAACCGTTTGTCCGGCGACGGTCAACTGGAGCGTGGCGAACCCCACTGGCGCTTCCGCCGGGACCAGGATGCTCAACAGGCCGGTGGAGGCGTCATAACCGGTCACGGCTGCCGGTTGTCCGCCAACCATGGCCGTGACGTTTTCGCGGGTGGCCGCAGCGGGCGCATTCACGAGGGGGACGGACAGTTCAGATCCCGGGTAAGGCGCGGCCCCGTTCATAGTAGACATGGCGACATAAGGGGCTCCGGTCGCAGGCATGACCTGCAACTGAGCCGCTGCCGCCGTCCTCCGCAATCCATCCCAGATCGCCACGGGCAATGGTCCGGCCGGCGCGTTTGGCGAAACCGCCACCAGAACCATGGCCCTGGATTCACTCAGCGCGGCCACTTTCAGCACCGTCACATCGCTGGATCCGAATGCAGCCCGGACCGAAGAATCCGTCAGCTTCAGGCCCGACGACTTTATCTCCACCAGGGTCTCAACGCCTGCCGGGAGGCTCTCAGGCGAGAACTCGATCGACGGTTCCTCAACGGCGGCGAAGGAGTAGGTGGGTGAGTTCGCACCCATTGGCATGAGAGTGCTCTGGCCGTCAGGGTTCAACACGGACACAACGGATCTATGGTTCAAAGGGCCGGCGGGTGGCGCGGCCGTCAACTTGGTTGCCTCGATCCTAATCACAGTGCCCTTCGCGCCATCGAAGAGCACGGTCGCGCCTTCGGCAAACGGACCGCCTTCGATGGTCACCGTCCCGTCTGCTTCCACCGTCATACTGGAGATGGACGGCGCGGGCGCGGCCTGAATTCGAACGGCCGACGGGGCCACATGAGCTTCGCCGTTGAGAGTAAACAACAGGTGGCGGTGGCCGGGCCGGGCCTCCTCGGATTTCTGGATGTCCACCTGGATGTAAGCCGGCCCATAGGCGTAGGGCTTCACCCCGCCAGGCGCAATCGATTCCTTGGCTGCAAGGAGTGAAACGCCAAGGCCCGCCACGGGCGCCGTCCCGGTGGACATGCCGTAGCCGTAAAGGATGATTGGCGAGATCCCTATTGCAGAATTGATCGTGGCCGGCTTGATCGCCTCCTGCCCGATGAACGTATAGGTCTGCACCGAGTGCAGGTTCACCTTGTCCCGGCTGGTGACGGTGAAGTCGTAACCTTCAAACGCGCCTGCCTCGTTAAAGGCGACTTGCACCACGGGAGTCGAGGTGCCGGGGAAAAACTGCGTATTGAAAGCAGGTCCTGGCTGAAGGAGGCCGTCGGGATCCGACGGCAGCACCAGATTGACCGGAACCGGCTCGCCGGGCAGCGACGGCGGCAATGGTTGCGCATAAAGATAGTAACTGGCCGGCGTCAGGCCTTCGATCTTGTACGATCCATCCGGACCGGTCAACGCAGAAACCGCTTCGCCGCCCTGTGTCAGCGCTGTCACCGATGCCAGATGGACGCCCACTCCATTCAGGCTCACACGGCCGGAAATCGACACCATGTCCTTGCCGAATTTCGCGGTGGGATACAGGATCGACAGCCCCACCTGATCGTCCAGGGTCAACGGAGCCGCTTTGGTCGTCGTCCTGGTAATCTCGGTCGACATCGCCCCGCCGCACCAGCTATGCTGCAAACCGAGTGCATGGCCCAGTTCATGCACCAGCGTCAGGAAGAACTTCTCCGTGTAAACCGGGCGCGCCTTGGGCGAAGCCAGATTGGACCGGAGAACAACGACGGATTTTACGATCGGCACGAACGTGCCGTAAGCCGTGGTCACCGGATCCAGTTTGTTTGTCGGACCACCCATCGCGATGATGCTCGGATCCATGTCGTCGTCAAAGACAACTTCGATGTGCGGCGACGACATCGGCCGGCTCTCCGACGACAATCCTCCAAAGGCGATCTTCAGGCTTGACGTGGGCACGCCGTTCCACGCCTCGGCGGCCAGACGGATCTGGCTGATCAGGGAAGTGAAACTGTCGCCTTCGGCCAACTCCGACGGGCCAGTTTCGCGAATCAGCAGCGGCAGCCGTTGCAGGGGCAGGGAAGCGCTATCGAATCTGGCCAGAACGGGCGTCCGGGGACCGGTTGCCGAGGTGTAAACGATGAAGTGGTAATAGGCGGATGCCAGCGGCGCCAGCAACAGTGCGCATGTAATCAACGCGCCGCGGATCTTCATCTCACCGCCTCCGCGCGCGCCCTGACCATCTGACGCAATTGTTCGAGAGTGAGCGTCTCCGGCCGGGATTGCACCGTCTTGCCCGTCTTGTCCACCAACTGTGCGTCGATGACGCCACGGCTCAGCGTCGCTTCACCCGCCTGGTTGACCTTCAGGTCAAACAACCCCTGCGAGAGACCGAGAATGTGAAGGTTGCCGCTCTTGCCTTTCCAGATGAAGACCACGTACTCGGCGCCGGTAGTGAGCGAGGGCGATCCTGAGAATGTCTGGCGAAGACGCCCGAGCGTTCCTCCAGGGACCGAAACCTGGAGCGGATTCCCGGCTTCGCCCTTAAGTCGTTCGGTCACTCGCAGGGAGTAGACCGTATAGACCAGCGAACCCCGCTGAACTGCGGATTGCCCGAGTACGGTTGCCCGGACAATGATATGACTGTTCGCCGTCATCTCCTCCAGGCTCAGCCGCTCCAGGGTCGTCGCGGACAACTGGCTTGCCAGAAGCGCCAACCCGATGCCAAGAATATACAGACGGCGGAGCATCAACATCTCTGACGCAATTGAAGCGCCAAAGAAAAGCTCTGTAAGTGATTCAAAATAAATGATGGCCGGTACGCGGATGGGTCAAGCCGACACAGGCTGGAACCGCGGATGTCTCAGCGGTCCGCGCGATCCCGGACCACAAGAACGGGTACGCCTACACTGTGACGTACTTCATTAATAGTAGCCCCGAAAATCATGTCCTTCAAGCCTTTATGGCCGTGAGCGCCCATCACGAGCAGATCTGCCCCGTAGGCTTTTGCGGTGCGAATGATCTGCTGGCTCACCTTGCCGCCATGCGCCACGACCAATTCGGTTTCCACCCCGGCTTTCTCGACGCTCACACGCAGCGATTCGAGATAGACCTGTCCATGTTCGACCTCCGCCGTCGTTGAGACACTGCCATACAGGAAACTGGTGACATCCTCCTCCACGTGCAGCAGGATCATGCGCGCCTGGTGGCTCCGGGCAAGAGCCGTGGCGTGCAGCAGGGTCTCCGCATCCAGCCTCGAATGGTCCAAGGGAACAAGGATTTGGCGGTAAACCGGGGCGCCAAGATCCAGTTCGACAGGCGAAGGACCGCCTGCGCCTTCCGGCGCTGGTTCCTTTCGAATCCAGGGTTCGGCGATCAGCCAAGCCAGCAACCCGCCGATGGCCAAGTTGATTGGGATGACGATGACGGCGGCCAGCGGCCATGCCCGGATCCAGTCCGCGACCGCGTCCCAGGCAAGCAGCCCGTTGAGGCCCAAGATGACCGCAGCCGCCGACCAGGCCAACGCCTTCACCCAGCCGGGACTGGCGAAAACGCCCATCCGGGCCCGGTCGGAAGTGAACCGGATCAGCGGGATGACAGCAAACGGAAGCTGGAGGCTCAGGACCACCTGCGAGAAGATCAGCAGCCGGTAGACAGCCTGTTCACCAGCCACGATGATTGTGATCACCGCCGGCGCCACAGCCACGGCGCGCGTGATGAGCCGCCTCAGCCACGGCCGCATCCGGATGTCCAGGAAGCCCTCCATCACGATCTGCCCGGCCATGGTCCCGGTGATCGTGGAACTCTGGCCCGAACACAACAGGGCGATGGCGAAGGCCGCCGAGGCGAGGCCTGTTCCCAGCAGCGGCGCCAGCATCTGATGCGCCTGCTTGATTTCCGTCACCACGACGCCGTTCTTAAAGAACGTCGCCGCCGCCAGAATCAAGATGGCAGCATTCACCAGGAGCGCGCCGTTCAGAGCAATGACGGAGTCGACCAGGTTGTATTTGCAGGCGTCGCGCTTGGCCTCATCGCCATGGCTGATGCGGCGGGTCTGCACCAGCGATGAATGCAGATAAAGATTGTGCGGCATCACTGTCGCTCCCAGGATGCCGATGGCGACGTAGAGGCTATCGAAGCTGAGGCGCGGGACCAGCCCGCCCGCCACCTCGCTCCAGACCGGTTTGGACAGAAAGATCTCGATAAAGAAGCACCCGGCGATGATAGTTATGAACGCCAGAATGATCGATTCCATCATTCGGATGCCGAAACGCGTGAACCAAAGCACCAGGAAGGTATCCAGGGTGGTCAGCAGGACACCGTATATCAACGGGATGCCGAACAACAGGTTCAGTCCGATCGCCGCGCCCAGCAGTTCAGCCAAATCGCATGCCGCGATGGCCAGTTCGCAAAGCGCCCAAAGCGCCTGGGAAACACGCTTCGGATAGTGGCGCCGGCACGCCTGCGCCAAGTCCAACCCGGCCACAATGCCCAGGCGCGCGCTGAGCGTCTGGAGCAGAATCGCCATGGCGTTGGACAACACCAAGACCCAAAGCAACTGGTAACCGAAACGCGCGCCGCCCTCGATGTCGGTGGCCCAGTTGCCCGGGTCCATGTAACCCACCGAAACCAGGTAAGCGGGCCCGGCAAAGGCAAAGACGCGCCGCCACAGCGACGGGTGAGACGTCGCGACCGATGAATGGACTTCGGAAAGCGAACGCTTTTCGCTCAAGCGACTATGTTAGCAGCCGGGACGTGGCCCGCCGCTTCCTCCAATTCGACACAAACAGCGCAGCCGCTCCGAGCCACACGGCCAGAGTCAGCGCCGCTCCGGCGATGACCGAAAAGGGCCGGTAGACCATTACGATTCTGTGCGCGCCAGCGCCGGCAACCACGCCTCGAAACGCTCCATACGCATCCAGGATCGGCGCCTCTACGCCGTCCACCGTCGCCCTCCAGCCCGGATAGAACGTATCGGTCAGGACAACCAACCCGCGGCAGCCCATCTGCGCTTCCAGTACCACCCGGCCTGGATTGTGCGACTTCATCCACACCTGGCTCGGACGGTCCGGGCACGTTTCCAGACGAGGCGCCGCGCCTGTAACAAAGGCGGCTTGCGGGAGCCGGTCCCGGTAATGGTCGCTCATCATCGCGGATGTGTGCTTCGGCAGCCAGTCCAGCAATTCGTGCACCGCGAACGCCCGTGGCAACGCATCGGGATCCTTAAAGACCTTCAGGCCGGACTTGCCGGTATAGACGTCCACTGTGTGGTTGCCGGACGGTTTGTCACTGATCAGAAAGGCGCTCCCCGTGAGGCGATAGCCTGGGGGCCCCGTCATGCCCGAGTAAAAAAGCCCGCCGGTTAGGCTGGCCAGATACCCGCCAGTGGTATCCAAACCGTGCCAGTCGCCAAAGTTGTAGCTGATCTTCGTATGGTCGACAACCGTCCGGGGAAAGTCTGGCTGGCTTCTCAGAAATGCCGCGATGTCGTTATGTTCCGACATGGCCGTTCTGAGTGCCGTGCGCTCGGGCTCGGTGTAGGATGGCAAGAAGAACGAATTCTCGTTCGTCGCTTCGGTCAGCATCAGCAGCGTGGCGCAAAGGGTGGCTGCAGTCAGGCGGGTCCGTCTGTTCCGGACCGAGGTCAGCAGCCAGGCCAAGGCCATGGCGCAGGCGGCGGTGATCAGAGCCCGGTCCTCTTTGAGCGGTCCGTATTCGTGCGTCAACGCCCACGCCGCCCGCAACCCGAAAATCCCTGTGCCAAACCAGAAAAGCCAGCGTACCGCCCGGCCGGTAGCCGCCCGGTCCCGCTCTAGCCGGTCCAACGCCATCGCAGAGAGCACCGCTACAGCCAGTCCAAACAGGTAGAGAGCCGACGAAGGATTCCTTGCCTTGTCCACAATCGGGACCAGGCTGTATAGCCAGCCATGCAGAGGCGAATTCTCGACGAGCGCGAACAAGACCGCCAAAGCGCCCATGGCCGCCAGCCACCGGGCCTCGCGCCAGCGCCGGCAGAGCCAGACGCCGCAAACAGCCAGGCTGAATGTCACCACGCCCTGGTAAAGCGTGGTGTGAGTTGACATGGATGGGAATACGATGCCTAACAGGTCCGCCGGCCGGGCACGGAACTCTTTATGAACGGTCCAGGGAACCTTTACATCCCATCCGATCGGAACCGGCCCTCCAACCCACCTTACTGATTCGCGGCCATATTCATAGGAGGGCAGGATCTGAGCCGCCCCGGCGCAGGCCGCCACCAGGAAGAAGACAGCTGCCGCGGCCAAACGCCGCGGCTGATACACGCTGTTCCAGAGCAAGATCCCGCCGCAAGCCAGCGCGAGGAAGGTCGGCCCCAAATGGTGGCCCCCCAACCAAGACATGCCGAAGAATACTCCTCCATAGACCGCCGAGGCATAGATCGACCGGCCGCGGCAAATGCGGAAAACGAAGAGCAAGACCAGCGGCGCCCAAACCGCACCATTCAGCATTTGCGGCCATTCCGTCTGCCCCATCCAGCCAAGTAGAGTAAAGGCGCATCCGGCAAATATGGCAGCCACGCGGCGGCATCCGAGGTCCCTCGCCAGAAGGTAAGTGAACCAAGCGCCCAGCAGGTGCATGGCAATGAAATACCAGTTCAGCCAGCCGGTTTTGAGGAATCCGTCCCTCAGCGGCGTGGCGAACAAGAGCCAGTTCAGTGGGTAGGCCACACCGGGCTGGGTCTGGCCGATGAGCGGCTGGCCATACCAGGAGTGAGGAGTCCAGAGGGGAACTCGCCCGGACTGCCACTCGCGCGCCTGAAATTGGAGCCAGGGCAGAACCTGGGCCGTGGTGTCGCTCCCGTGAAGCCACGTGAACTGGTTTGTGAGCGACAGCTTCCAGTAGAAGCCGCAGACGAGAAGGATCAACACGATGGCCGCGGCCAATCGCGATAGATCCGCTGGTGGTTGATTCCGTCCGGAGTGGTGGATTTCGGCCATGCCGGTTCCCCCGTATTCGAGTAAAAGTGTAGCAGAATCAACCAAATGTGATCTGGCAAGGCAATTGCACATGACTTGGTCGAAAGAAAGGAGGCCGACGGCCATGAAACGCCGCAATCTCACCTTCCCGGCTCTGCTCGCGCTGATGCTGGCTGGAGCCGTTCCTCCCGTGTTTGCCCAGACGGGCAACGAAGACGACGCCGAGGGCCCCGGCCGCGGCGTGGCGCGTTTGAGTCTGATGAACGGTGAAGTTTCGGTCCGCCGGGGCGACTCGGGCGACTGGGTCGCCGGAGCCATCAACGCCCCGCTGATGACCGAAGACCGTGTCTTCGCCGGTCCGCGGTCGCGCGCTGAAGTCCAATTCGACTACTATCACAGGATTCGTTTGGCCGAAGTCACCGAGGTCAGGTTGGCCGACATTGAAAATGGACGTTATCTGCTGCAACTGGCCCGCGGTACGGCCACCTTCAGCGCCTTGAAGGGCGGCGACGCGCAGGTGGAGATCTCGACGCCGGCGGCCGCGGTGCGGCCTGTCGCCTATGGCAGCTACCGGATCACGGTCCGTGAAGACGGAACCGCCGAGATCACGGTGCGCAGCGGCGAAGTCGAAATCTATACGCCCAGTGGAACGCAGCGTCTGCGGTCTGGCCGGACTATGCTGGTGCGCAACGGCGAGAACGGCGAGCCGGTGTTCCAGATGGTGGCGGCGCTGGGCCGCGACGACTGGGACCGGTTCAATGAGAACCGCGACAAGGAACTCCGCCGTGGTCTTGAGACCTACCGCTATGTCAGCCGAGACATCTACGGCGCGGAAGACCTCTATGGAAACGGCGATTGGGTCTATGTGGCTCCCTATGGCTACGTCTGGCAACCATATGTCGCCATTGGCTGGGCTCCGTACCGCTATGGCCGCTGGGCTTGGACGGACTGGTATGGCTGGACTTGGGTCAGCTACGATCCCTGGGGCTGGGCGCCGTATCACTATGGCCGGTGGTTCCATCATGGAGGCCGGTGGTGCTGGTATCCCGGAGCCTATGTTGGTGTCAGGCACTACTGGAGCCCGGGTATTGTGGCCTGGTTCGGCTGGGGCGGCGGGGGAGTCGGCATCGGTTTTGGCGGCGGTTGGGGCCGCATGGGCTGGGTGCCGCTGGCTCCCTATGACCCGTTCCACCGCTGGTGGGGGCGTTCGCACTACCGCGGCTACCGGAGTGGCGACATCTATAACCGCATCACGGTTGTCAACAACGTGAATATCACCAACATCTATCGCAACGCTCGCGTTTCCAATGCGATCTCGGTGCACGACGGCGACTTTAGCCGAGGTATGAAAGGCCAAGCCTATCGCGGCGATGCGAACGATCTTGGCCGCGCCAGCCTTGTGAAGGGCGTGCTGCCGGTCTCGCCAGGCCGGGACAGCATGCGGTATGCCGAACGCGACGCCCGCGCGGTTCCACAGAGCCGCAACGGCAACGAAAGGTTCTATGCGAGGACCGCCGCCCGCGGAGTCGAACGGGTGCCGTTCGACCGTCAGAGGGAGGTCATTCAGACCGCCGGCAACCGCGCTCTGCCTGAAGCGCGCCGGGGTGGTGACGGGATCGAATCCGGCCGGAGCGGCGCAAGCCGTGAGGGGGTGCTCGGCACCAATGCGCGGGGCGCTGGTACGGAGACTGGGCGCACCGCCCGGACCGGTGAGGAGAATCGTGGAGGCTGGAGAACGGTCGGCGAAGCTCCCGCCACCCGGGGTCGTGGCGGTGAAAACGCCGCCGTGGAAGGCCGTTCCGCAGCTCCCAGGAGCGGTGAAGAAACAGGCGGCTCCGGCCGCTCCGGTTGGAGGAGCTTTGGCAATCCCTCCGGAACAAGAACCGCCGGCGACATCGGTGTGGTGCGAACCGGCCGTGCTCCCGAGGCCGACCGGGGCGGGGAAGCGGCCGCAACAGAACCCCGCAGCGGATGGCGCAGCTTTGGAGACCCCGGGCGCGGGACCCGCAACGATGCTGGTTCCAGAAGCGCCGAGGCCCCGGCCAGAAGCGCCGAAGGCAACCGCGGAATCTGGTCCACAAGGACGGGTGAGAACGGTGGCGGACGCCAGCCGGACAGTACCAACAACGGAAGGAGTGAAAGCGGACGATCAGTCTGGTCCACTCGCGGCAACGAAGGCGGTGAGCGTCGATCGACAAGCGGCGACAGTGGCGGCGGAATTATGTCAACTCGTGGCAATTCCGGCCGTGACTCCCAGCCCTCCAGGATTGAATCGCCTCGCAGCGAATCGCCGCGCATGGAGATGGAAAGGTCCACTCCTTCCCGGAACGAATCTCCCTCCCGGGGCGAGTCTCCGCGCACCGGCGGACGGGGTGGAAATAATGACATGGCGGGCGGGCGCTCCACGGCGCCCGCCACGGGCTTTGTCAGCGGCGCGTCTGAGGGCCGCTGGTCCACCAGCGGAGGTTCGGGAGAAGCAGCGAGTTCGCGCAGTTTTGGGACTGGATCAACTGGCGGCGTCCAGAACCGGGACGAGTCGAGGTCCGCGTGGTCCGGGACCCGCGGCGGCTGGTCCACTGGAGGCGGGGAGACCGGTAGCCGGCCATCGGTCAGCCGGAGTGAGTCGTTTGGCACAAGGTCGTATGGGATGAGCGAATCGCGATCGATGCCTTCCACCAGGAGTATGGACAGCCGAAGCTATGGGAGTGGATCGAGCCGCAGCTACGGTGGCGGAGGCATCGTGAGTTCGCCATCTGGGAGCTCCCGTAACGGTGGAGGTTCGTTTGGCGGCGGCATGTCAAGCCGCAGCAGTGGTGGATTCGGCGGAGGGGGAGGAATTGTAGGAACCGGCCGGAGCAGTGGAGGCGGCGGTTCGTTTGGCGGTGGCGGCGCACGCAGCAGTGGCGGTGGAGGGAGCCGAGGAGGTCGGCGGTAAGCCCCGACAGGAACAGTTCGCTTGCCTCAGGCCCGGCGATTGACCTAACTGGTTGATTTAGCTGGGTCTTGGCGCGTTTGGGGACTTGACCAAACGAACTGTCCTTTTATTCGAGAGCGGGCAGGCTCATGTTGTAGTTTACATAATATTGATTATCGGAAGTGGCAGACACAGGCCCTCTATGCCGTCGCCACCCTCGCCCCCTCCCTCCACGCGACCTGGCCCATGGCTGCCAAAGCGCCTTAGGTTTGCCTGCCCATGACAAGAGCGTCCAACTGTTGGAAGATGGAGCCAAAGTCGATGTCCGGATCCATCGGGATCCAGCCGGCTTCACCGTCGCTTCCCCGGCAGCCAGATTCAGTATGATGCTGATGTTTGGATCCGGAGTAGCTGCGGCAGGTCGTCAGGGCGCTTGACCTCAACAACTTGGCAGCCGGCAGCGCGGGCGCTGGCGATGCCAGCCGCTGAATCTTCAAAGGCGATTGCACGCGTGACGCCAAGCCTCTCCATGGCCGTCCGATAGGGCTCTGGATCCGGCTTCAGAGCCTTCACCTCATTCCCGTAGACAGCTGTGGTGAGCAAGGACATTACGTTTTCCCTCAAGAGGATGGGTTCAATTTCTGATCTTCCACTTGAAGTAACAATAGCTATCTTATAATCACTAAATTTAGTTAACTCCGACAGCAAGGTCTGAGAGATCAGGCGAGTCTGGGCAGCAAGATCCTGGAAGAGTCGTTTTTTGAGTGGATAGAGAGGCATTAGCTCATCTATTGAATACACAACTGGCCCTATCTGCCCAAGAGTCTGTAACATCTGGCGGTCTGAGATGCCGATGCACTTTGTTTGGTAGTAGTTCCAGTCTAAATCAATCCCTTTTGTTTGAAGGACTTCCTGCCAACACTTAAAGTGAAGAGGCTCAGTGTCGGCGAGAACTCCATCAAAATCAAACAGGAGCGCAGGGCGCTGGTAGTTGGTTGTCGATAACTTGGTTGTCACTTGGAGAAACGGATACTTCGGGCCACTGACTGATAGACAGATTCAAATCTCTGGTAATCGTTCTGCGGCGACACGAAGATGAAGTAGTAAAGTGCCGTCCCCCGGTCGACAGTGATGACGACATCGATCTCCCGAGTGTTCGGGAAAGGCGACTCCGAGGATAGCGTGGTGACGTAGGCGTTCGAGCCATCGATGACGATCTTCTGGGGCTGTTGTTCAACCTTGACGTTTTGGTTCGATTGGCTGACCTGCTGCAAGAAAGCCTGGGTGTCCCGATCCAGGTTCACTTGGCCGCCCTGGACCTGCGAGGCGCCGGCGATGATTCCATAGCCGATGGCCGAGGCGCCTCCCTGCCCCTGGACGATGCCGGCCTTTGGAGCGAGGGTAACGCCGTTTGAGCCGTCGCCCTGTTTCTCAAAGCCTTCCGGATAAGAGAACGATACTCCCCCGCCCTGGTAGGTTTGCAAACGGCCCGTCAACTGAATTTGTGGTTGCGAAGTGGCTTTCGGGGTTGGCTGGGCCTGTCCTTGGACCGGCTTAGGTGTCGCCGGCAGCTTGGCGATGGTTTGTTTCATCTTGGCCAAGTCGCCCTCGGTCTGGCCGTAGGGCCGTTTGGTGAGATAGGGGATTTCCTTCTCGACGGCCTTCACTCGATTGCCGGGGTTAGGGTGAGAAGAGAAGAACTCGACGAGTTTTGAGTTCCCGCGACCTGCCTCGGCCTGAAGTTTTTCGAAGAAGCGGGCCATCTCAATGGGGTCGTAGCCGGACTTAGCCATGGTATGCATGCCAAGCAGGTCGGCGTCACTTTCAGCGTTTCTTGAGTACTTCATGAGGACCGAGTTGGCGCCGAGGCCGATGCCGAGCTGGGCCAGATTGCCGAGCATGGATCCTCCTCCGCCGGCGAGCGCGCCGCCGAGTGTGGCAATGAGCGCGATTCCCTGAGACTTGGACGCCTGGTTGGTCCCGTGGCGCAAGACGACGTGAGAAAGCTCATGAGCCAGAACGCCGGCGAGTTGAGCTTCGTTCTCGGCGGCGGAGATCAGGCCTGTGTGAACATACATGGGTCCGCCAGGGAGGGCGAAAGCGTTGATGCTGTCTTCCTTGACAACCTTGAAGAAGAAGGGATATTTTTCCAGTTCGCCGCGTTCGACCAGTCTGGTCCCAATCCGGTTGACGTAATCGGTCAGGGCCTTGTCCTGAACGACCGCGACTTGTTTTTCGACTTCGGCGGCGGCTTCGCGTCCCAGTTGAACGTCCTGGTCCTTGCTGAACAGGTTCCATCCCGGCTTGGGCAGTTTCCTAGCTCCGGCAGCGAACAGGAGCACCGAGGCGGCAATAAAAGCCACGGCCATCCGTTTACGGATCCTCATCGCAACCTCCTTGCGTCATAATTACCAGTATGACGCCCACAGAAAAAATATGGCACAACGGGCGCTTCATCGCTTGGGATGATGCGCGCATTCATGTGCTTTCCCACGTGGTGAGCTACGGCAGCAGCGTCTTTGAAGGCGTTCGCTGCTATGAGACTGTGAACGGCCCGGCGGTTTTCCGGCTTCGCGAGCACACGCGCCGGCTGCTGGATTCGGCCAGAATCTACCGGATCGAAGTCGGTTACACGGTCGACGAACTGATGGAGGCGCAGCTTGAACTGGTCCGGCTGAACGGGATGCGATCCTGTTACATCCGGCCGATCATCCTGCGCGGGTACGGGGGGGTGGGCGTGATGCCGTCGAATAATCCCACCGAAGTCTTTCTGGCGTGCTGGGAGTGGGGCAAATATTTGGGTGAGGAAGCGCTAGCACAGGGAGTTGACGTCTGCGTCTCTTCCTGGACGCGACTGGCCCCCAATACCCTGCCCGCACTAGCCAAGGCCGGCGCCAATTACATGAACTCGCAACTGATCCGGATGGAGGCTGATCGCAACGGCTACGCTGAAGGCATCGCGCTGGACGCGAGCGGCACGATCAGCGAGGGGTCGGGCGAGAATATTTTCGTGGTGCGCGATGGGAAGATTCACACACCGCCGCTGAGTTCGAGCGTGCTGCCAGGCATCACGCGCGACACGGTGGTGACGCTGGCACGCGAACTGGGGATCCCGATCGTGGAAACGGTGATACCGCGCGAAATGCTCTACATCGCCGACGAGGTGTTTTTCTCTGGCACGGCAGCCGAGATCACGCCGGTGCGCAGCGTCGACAAATCGCCGATCGGCGCGGGACGGCGCGGACCCGTGACTGAGCGTCTGCAGAAAGCGTTCTTTGACATCGTGGAAGGCAAGGCGACCGACACGCATGGCTGGTTGACGCCGGTGGGTGTGACGGTTGAAACGAAGTAGCGATACAGACAATTCAGGCCGCCTCGAGCCGCTCCCGATGTCTTCACCTCCCCCGAGATTGAACAAGCGGAGCGGCCCTGGCGGCCCGAACTCTTATGAGGGTACACGGAGGCCGCGTCCGGCGGGAAGCTAAATCGAGCTTCGCATATGAAATTTCGACAGGAAAAAGCTATTTCAAATGAGATAGTTACGGGTTGCAGGCTGTGAGCAAGCTGTGGATAAAACGAGATGACTCAAAAATGTTCCGGGATTGACGCCACCAGCGGCGCGTTAGTCGAAGTTTCGTTCGACCGGTGGGTTCAGAAGGTGGAGTTTGCCGCTGGGCAGCGCGGGCGGGCGCGGTATCTGGCGCCAGGGTTCATCGATTTGCAGGTGAACGGATACGCCGGGGTCGACTTCTGCGCGCCGGGCGCGTCGATGAGGGATATCGGGCGGGCCATCGACGCCATCCTGGCGACGGGCACGGCGCGGATCTTTCCAACCGTGATTACCGGAATGCCGGACACGATGCTGGGTTCGATCGAGATGCTGGCGAAGGCGCGGGCAGCGCTACCGCATGGCCGGGTGATGGAAGGACTCCACATTGAAGGTCCGCACATTTCGCCGAATGACGGAGCGCGGGGTGCGCATCCGAAAGCGGCGGTGCGTCCACCGTCGATCGAGGAGTTTGACAGGTGGCAGGAGGCGGCTGGGGGACTCATCAAGATTGTCACGGTGGCAGCGGAGTGGGAAGATGCGCCGGCCTACATCGCTCACATCACCAGCAAGGGTGTGGTGGCCGCACTGGGCCATCAGGAGGCCACCGAAGAGCAGATTCACACGGCAGTGATGGCAGGCGCGACGATGTCGACGCACTTAGGTAACGGGGCCAACGCCTCCCTGCCCCGGCATCCGAACTACCTCTGGACACAACTGGCCGAGGACCGGCTGTGGGCGAGCCTAATTGTCGATGGGATCCATCTGGGCAAGTCGTTCCTGACAGTCGCGCTGCGGGCGAAAGGGTTGGACCGAGCGGTGCTGATCACAGATGCGGTGGCTCCGGCGGGTTGCGAGCCGGGCCAGTACAAGCTCGGCGAAGTGGAAGTAATTCTTCACCCGGATGGCAAAGTGACGCTGACGAACGAGATGCGGCTGGCCGGTTCAAGCCTGCGGATGGACCGGGGCATCGAGAATCTGATGCGGATTTGCGGATTGACGCTGCGGGACGCGATCCGTATGGCCACGACGAATCCGGCCAAGGCAGGCAGGGTGGCTGGACGGCAGCAGGGCCTGGTGGCGGGGGAACGGGCGGACTTGGTCGAGTTCGATTTGGATCCAGCGTCGCAGTCGATCAGGGTGCACCGGACGTGGCTGGACGGGGAGTTGGTGTACCAGGACAGGTGAAATTGGCGCTCGCAGAGGGCGGTAAAGCGTGTCACAATGTCTGGCGGTTCCCTAGCTTCCAACGTTGGACACAGGAAAGAGGCCAATGCACAGCCACCCGCGAGCTTGGATCGATGAGTTTCTGGCGTTCAAGAGGATTGCGATCGTAGGCGCGTCTCGCAATCCGAAGCACTTCAGCCGGTATGTTCTGGACGAGTTTGTTAAGCGCAACTACGACGTTGTACCGGTGAATCCGAACGCCAGCGAGATTGCGGGGTTGGCGTGCGCGCCAAATCTGAAGGCCGTGGATCCGGCGCCTGAGGGCGTGCTGGTGATGACGCCGTCCCAGCAGAGTTGTGAAATGGTCAGGCAGAGCGCGGAACGGGGCGTCAAGCTGGTGTGGCTGTATAAGGCGGCTGGATACGGGGCGGTCTCACCGGAGGCGGTCGAGGCGTGTGATGAGCTGGGCGTGCGAGTGATCGCCGGGGAGTGCCCGTTCATGTTCTTTCCGAATACGGCGTGGTTCCATAGACTGCACGCCGGGTGGAAGACGCTTACCGGGACGATGCCGCGGTAAATCGGCCGGACCAGGGGGGCCGGCGCGGACGGGGGCGTCCGCCTTCCGGAACTGCTTGGAAGACGCTTACCGGGACGATGCCGCGGCAGCGGTGCGCTCGACGGCCTGCATAAAGCGCAGGAAGTTGCCGCCGTACACTTTTCGGATCTCAGCGGGGGTAAAACCGTGTTCGAGGAGCTTGCGTGTCAGGTTAGGCCACTGGGAGACGTCCACGAGGCCCTTGGGGACGCAGGAGACACCATCGAAGTCGCTGCCAAGGCCGACATAATCGACTCCAACGATCTTGCGGACGTGATCGATGTGAGCCACCACGTCGTCGATCGAGGCCTGGTGCATCCGTTCGCCGACCCATTTTTGGGCGGCCGCACGGCGCTGGGCGGGATCCGCAATGGAAGCGGTGGCATCAGCGGCGGCCTTGGCGACGGCGGGGTTGGTCCAGGCCGAAGTATCGGCGGATTGTTGAGAGAGGAATTCACAGCCGAAGTTGATGTGGATGACGCCGCCGGACCTGGCGACGGCGCGGATCATGTCGTCGGTCATGTTGCGCGGAATGTTGGACAAGGCGCGGCAGGAGGAGTGAGAACTGAAGACGGGCGCTTTCGAGGCGGCGACCACATCCCAGAAGGTCTGGTCCGACACATGGGCGATGTCGATCATCATGCCGAGACGGTTCATTTCGGCGATCACCTGGCGGCCGAAATCGCTCAAGCCCTTATTCGTGGTGTCGCCGCTGGAGCCGGCCCAGTCGAGGTCGGCGCTGTGGGTGAGGGTCATGTAGCGGACGCCGAGATCATAGTAGGTGCGCAGGAGACGAATATCGTTTTCGATGGCGTGGCCGCCCTCAATGCCGATCAGGGCCGCGATTTTTCGGGCCTTGGGCGCGCGCTGGATTTGAGCAGCGGTAGTGGCAAGGATGAACGATTCAGGATGCCGGGCAACGATGTCAGTGCGGATGGTGTCAATCATGCGCAGGACGCCGTGGGCCGATGTCCCCTTTTGAATGGTTGTTGGCGAGACGTAGGCGGCGAAGAACTGGGCCGCCATGCCGCCCTGCTTCATGCGTGGGATATCGGTATGGCCGCCGGCGCGGCGGGGGCCCAGGTCCAGGCCGCGGACGGTTTCACTGGTGACGTCGTTGTGGGTGTCAATCAGCAGCGCCGAACGTTGAACCCGCATGACTTCGGCGTCTGACCAGAGCTTTGGTTTCTGGGCGTGCAGGATCAGGCTGAACAACGCAGCCGCGGCGAGAGCGCGGACCAGGGACATGGAGAGTATTGTCGCATTGCTACACTCGATTGCGTGGCGGTGAGCCGAAGATCTGTGTTGGCGGTTGCGCCGTGGATGGCGGTGAGCCAGGGCGCGGCGGGCTTGCGACTGTCGGGCGAGGCCGATCGCAAGGCGGTGAGGCGGTGGATCGTGTGGCTGGCCGAGGCGCTCTATGCGATGGGCGAAAAGCTGCCGCCAGACGTAAAGGACTGTTCGGGATTCGTTCGATTCTGTTTTCGTGAATCGATGAGGCGCCATGACCGGACGTGGGCCGAGCAGACCGGTTTGGACGGGATCCCGGCGCTACCGGATGCGGAGTCCGCGGTTCGAATTCATGCGAAGTTAGGCGGAGCTGTTTTCCGGGTCCGGCCGGGCGAGTACCGGCCCGGCGACGAGCAAAACGGGAGTTACCGCCACTTTGCGGACGCCGGTCACATATTGAGGTTCAACTGCCGGAAGGTGGCCAGCGAGTTGCAGGCGGCACGTCCAGGCGACGTTTTGTTTTACCGGCAACTGACGCTGGAGCAGCCTTTTCATTCAATGGTGGTGACGGAAAGGGCGGTGGTGTACCATACGGGACCAGAAGGGAGTTGGGCGGGTGAGGTGCGGAGGCTTGAATACGTGAAATTGCTGGAGCATCCGAAGCCAAAATGGCGGCCGGTAGCGGGCAATCCGAATTTCCTTGGCGTCTATTGCTGGAATCTTTTGGAACGGGGCTAGAGGATGAGATTGCATTCGGTGGCATGGGCGGCGGCGCTGACCGCGGCGTTGAGCGCGCCGGCGCAGATGGACGAGGCGAGGGTTTATTTTTCGCTCTCCACTGAGGGGCCGGTGCGAGCAGGGGGAACCGTGCCGGTGCGCGTGTCGGCGCAGGGTGTCGATTCGCTGGAGTTCAGGTTGTACCGGGTTGAAGATCCGGTGAAATTTTTTGAATCGCTAGGCGATCCGCATTCGGCCGGGGCGGCGCAACGCAGGCGGCCGAGAGCGGTGACGCCGATCGAGAAGTTCGCCGAGTGGCGGATGAAGCTCCGCGCGAAGATGCGCGACGTGGCGCGGATGCAGTTCGGTCCGGAGCAGCGCCAGACGATCCGGGCGTGGATGAAGCCGAAGGCGGGCACGCCGGCCAAATCGCCGTCAGCCAAGGGTGTGGCGAGCGAGTATGCCGAGGCGCCGCTGTTGAATCCGCAGCGAGTGGTGCGCGTGTGGAAGCAGAGCGTCAAGGCGAAGACGAAATGGGACAGCGTCACCGTGCCGGTGAAACTGGACGAGAAGGGCCTTTACCTGCTGGAGGCGACCGACGGGCTGAAGCAGGCATACACGATCCTCTCGGTGACCGATCTGGCCCTGCTGACCAAGGCAGAACGCGGGCGGGCGATGGTGAGGGTGGTGGACCGAACCACCGGCGCGGCTTTGGACGGCGTTCTGATTCGTTTGTTTGATGCCTCTCGTAATGCGGCGGCGGCTGAGGAGACAACGGCTGGAGGCAAGGCGATCGAATTGCGCGACGCGAACGGCTTTCCGGACGGATTGCTGGTGACCGCTCGCAAGGGACCAGAATTCGCGGTGACAACGATCGACTCGTGGGCGCTGGGAGGAGAGCGCGAGGAGTTGACAGGGTATGTGTATACCGATAGGCCAGTCTACCGGCCCGGACACCCGGTTCATGCCAAAGCGATCCTGCGCAAACCGGCCGTGCTCGGTTACGAACTGCCCAGCGAACCGGAGGCGGAGATCGAGATCAGCAATCCTGACGACGGGACCGTTCTGAGGAAGAAGGTCGAGATGTCGAAGGCCGGCACTGTATCGGCCGATGTGACTCTACCGGCGGATGCGCCGCTGGGTTATTACTCGGTGCGCGTGCGCAGCGGGGCCGGGACTGCTTACGGCGGTTTCCAAGTGGAGGAGTACCGGAAGCCGGAGTACGAGGTGCGGGTACGGGCGGACCAGGCGCGAGTGCTTCAGGGTGCGGAGGTTAGTTTCCAAGTATCGGCGAAGTACTACTACGGCGAACCGGTGACCAATGCGAAGGTGACCTGGACGTTGTATCGGACAAGATCTTGGCCGCCATGGTTCGACTACGACGAAGAGGATGCCGAAGCCGAACCCGAAGATGGAGGAGAAGAGGTCGCCTACGGCTCGCAGCAGGTAGACGAGGGGATAGGCGAACTCGATCAACAGGGCCGTTTGACGGTGAACGTCCGGACAGAGCCTGGAAAGACAGATTTCAGATATGGCCTGCAAGTGAATGTGACCGACGCTTCGGGGCGCGAGATCAACGGGGCGGCGTCAGTGGTGGCGACGCGCGGTCCATTCTTTATTTCGGTGCAGCCGGCAAGCTATCTGTCTGCGCGCGGCAGCCCCGCCAGAATCGTCGTGGAGACGAAAGACTATGACGGCAAACCGGCTGCGGGTGTTGCGTTCCAAGTGGACGTGTCGAAGTACGAATGGAGGCAAGTCCGAACCGGAACCAGGGAACGCCTGGTGAGAGTTGAACAGCCGGCCTTCGCCAGGCTGCCGGGATCGACTGGGCCGGACGGAAGGAGCGAAGTCTCCTTCGTTCCGCCCGATAGCGGAACCTACAGAGCGCAGGTGAGGGCGGCAGCGCCCGGAGGCATCAGGCTGGATTCCGAGTGCCACCTCTGGGTCATGGGTGACAAGCTCGATCTGGCGGACGAAGAGCGAATCCAAATCGTTCCGGACAAGCGCAGTTACAGGGCGGGCGAGACGGCGCGGATTCTGCTCGTTACCGGAGGGCCGGCGTACGTGTGGGTAACAGCAGAGGCGCGGGGGATTCTTTGGCAGCGATGGGTGGAGGTGACGGGTTCATCAACGACTGTGGAGGCGAAGGTTGAAGGAAGTTGGGAACCGAACGTGTACATCGAAGCGGTCTTCGTGCGCAATGACGTTCTGCATCGCGGATCGAAGATGGTGCGGGTTCCGGCCGCCGAGAAGGTGATCAATGTCGATATTTTTCCTGACAAAACCACTTACAAACCGGGCGAGCCGGCTCTGTTCCGGGTGAAGGCGGCCGATGTCCACGGCAAGCCGCTTCAGGCCGAATTCAGTCTGGGTGTGGTGGACGAGTCGATCTACGCCGTGCAGCGGGAGACGGTTCAGAACATCAAGGACGTCTTTTACGGGCGGCAATGGAACCGGGTGGGAACCGACTCTTCGCTGACGTTTTATTTTGGCGGGTCGGCGGGCAAGAGCCGGATTCAGTTGGCGGAAGCGGCGGCCCGCGGGCGGGTTCGTTTCGGCCAGTTGAAGGAAGAGCGGATGGCCGAGCCGAAGGTGCGGAAGGAGTTTCCTGACACGGCATTCTGGACCGCGTCGCTGATGACCGGCGCCAACGGGATGGGCGAAGCGAAGTTCGCCTTCCCCGATTCATTGACGACGTGGCGGGCGACGGCGCGCGGCGTCACCGTTGATACCAAGGTGGGCCAGGCGGTCGCGCGGACGCTGGTGCGCAAAAACCTGATCGTCTCGGTGGCAACGCCGAGATTCCTCACCGAAGGCGACGAGGCGGTGCTGCCTGTGATTGTCAGAAGCAGCCTGCCGGCGGCGGCGAACGTGAAAGTGAGCCTTGAGGCGACCGGCGTCGACGTGATCGACGGCGGTGAAAAGCAGGTCCGGATCGAGCCAAAGTCAGAGTCCGTGGTGGACTACAAGGTCAAAGTGAAGCCGGGCAAGCAGGTAACACTGCTGGCAAAGGCGCTGAGCGGGCAGGAGTCCGATGCGCTGGAGCTGACATTACCCGTTGAGATGCCGGGGCTGGAGTACGTCACTTCGAAGACAGGCGTGATCGGGGCACAGAAGGCGGAACAGGTTTCAATGACCTTTGACCGGCGGTCGATTCCGCACACGCGGTCATTCGAATTGGAGATTACTCCGTCAGTGGCCGGGACGCTGTTCTCGGCGCTAGACTACCTGGTCACCTACCCCTACGGATGCACAGAGCAGACGATGTCGGGCTTTGTGCCGAACATTGTCGTGGCGCAGGCAATGAAGAAGCTGAATCTGCCGGGATCGATTGACAAGAAGGCGCTCGACAAGAAGGTGGAGGCCGGATTTGAGCGACTGGCAACGTTGCAGCACGAAGACGGCGGCTGGGGATGGTGGGAGAACGATGACACCGATCCGTTCATGACGGCCTACGTCGCCTGGGGCCTGCAGGAGGCTTCCGAAGCGGGCTACCAGGGACGTGACTCCATGCTGAACAGGGCCGCGGCCACGCTGCGCAAGCGGTTCGACAAACCATCGCCGAAGATGAAAGCCGATGTCAGGGCGTGGCAGTTGCATGCGCTGGCGCGAGCTGGCAAGGCGTCGGGAAAAGACCTGGATTCGGTTTGGGAGAAACGGTCCGAGCTGACCAGCCTGGGATGGGCGCTGATGGGCCTGGCCAGCCAGTCGATGAAGGATGGCCGGACGCAGCAGATCGGCCTGCAACTGGACGTGATGGCCAAACGCGCAGGGCCGTACCAGTGGTGGCCGGCGGATCGTGACATCATGCTGGACTTCGGACGCGATGCGTCAGTGGAGGCAACGGCATTCGCATTGAAGTTCATGGCGGCCGATCAGAGCGGGTCGGCGCAGGCCGCCGGAGCGGCGCGATGGCTGTTGTCCAAACGAAGCAGAGGCGCGAGGTGGCAGAGCACGAAGGAGACCGCGTTCGCCGTGATGGCCCTGACCGACTACTTGAGGCAGACGCGGGAGCTGGAACCGGACTTCACGGCCCGCGTAACGTTAAACGGGCGCGAGATTCTGAGGCGCGGATTCACGTCGCGGGATGTCTTCGAGAAGCCGGTGAAGGTGACGTTAAGCGGACAGGAAGCGGGGCAAACTTTCGAGTTGAAGGTAGAGAAGTCGGGTGAAGGGCAGTTGTATTGGACGGCGAAGGCGTCGATGCGATTGCTGGCGGGCGAGGTGGTCGAGCCGGCGGATTCGGGTTTGAGATTGCGGCGCGAATACTTCCGGCTCACGCCGGTTCATGAAGGCGGACGCATCCTGCACCAGTTGACACCGCTCGAAGGAAAAGCCAACCTGGGCGATCTCATCGCATGCAGGCTGACCGTAAGTGGCGCCGATCAGCGGTACGTGCTGGTGGAAGACCCCTTGCCAGCGGGGGCGGAAGTTGTCGCGCGGGATGATTTGTACAGGATCAAAGGCGCGCCGCCGTGGTGGCGGGCGGGTTGGGCGAGAAGGCAAGTGAGGGATTCGAAGGTCGGATTCCTGGAATCGTGGCTGTGGAAGCGCGGCGCGGAGTATATGTACCTTTTCCGGGTGACGACGGCCGGCACAATTCAAGCGCCGCCGGCGCGCGTAGAACCGATGTATCAGCCGGAGATCTTCAGCGCATCGGCGGCTGAGAGAATCGAGGTGACCAGACCATGACGACGATGGAGACGTTGAAGGCAGCGGTTGGAGATGTGCGGTCGAAGCCGTGGGCGCCGCTGATTGGCGCGGCGGCTGTGGTGGCCTGGTGCGCGCTTTTCTACTTCTGGCTGGGCATGCCGCTGGGCGGGTTGCTGGAACTGGTGGTTGTCGTGATTTGCGGAATGGCGCTGGCGGGCGGCCTTGGCGTGATGGTGCAGCAATCACTGATTCTGTACCGCGTTGAGTATGGGAAGGCGGTGCGATTGCTCGGAGCCGCTGAGTTCTGGATCGGTTTGCTGGCGTTCATCGCCGCCGGGTTGCTGCTGCCGTGGTGGTTGATCCAGTGGGTGCCGGAGTTCAAGGGACTGATCATGCAGGCGGCGAGCGCCGTTGTGAGGTTTACGATTGCAGCGCTACTGTTCGTGACAGCCTGGCTGTTGCTTTGCGCGGTGATGAGGAGGGTGATGGAACGTGGCGGAATTGACGAGATTGATCCGGACAGGCCGCTTTCTCTCGGTGGTTGAGGGCGATATCACGCGGATCGCCGTCGATGCGATGGCGAATGCGGCCAATGGCGCGCTGGCTGGAGGCGGCGGCGTGGACGGCGCGATCCACCGGGCCGGCGGGCCGGTGATCATGCAGGAACTGAACCAGATCCGGCCACGGGTCGGACGGTTGGAAGCGGGCCAGGCGGTCGCGACATCGGCGGGCAGGTTGCCGGCGAAATGGGTGTTTCATGCGGTCGGACCGGTGTACCGCAATGGACGAAGCGGCGAGCCGGAGGCGCTGGCAAACTGTTACCGGACGTGCTTGAAGATGGCAGAAGAGCGAGGGGCCCGGACCGTCAGTTTTCCCTCGATCAGCACGGGCGTCTATGGGTATCCGATGGAGGAGGCGGCTGGTATCGCGGTGAGGGAGGCGGCACGGTTTTTGGCCAGCGAGGCAGTATCGGTTGAAAAGGTTCTGTTGGTGACGTTTGGCCGTGATGCTTTCGAGATTCACGCGCAAGCTCTCGAGTCAGCCGCGTCATTGGAGGCCGGCGGGCAAGCCTGAGTCGATCCACGATAGCACCTTGGCGCGCCCATGTTTCAGGATTAGGGCGGCCACGGCGGCCTGCGCATTCGAGTAAGCGGCGCGGAGACGGGATTCGTTCGGCGGACGCCAGAGCGCCGGTTCGGTGGCCGGGGCGAGCTCGGCGGCTTTCACCGCGCCCGGATTTTCCAGTTCGAGCGCGAGACCTTCGGCAAACCAGCGGGGTAGTACAGCGCGTCCGCCGGTCAAAATGTGGATCATTTCGTGGGTGAGCACAGAATCGAGGCGGCCTTCGGCGATGAGGCGCTGCGCGCTCTGCAAATGGATTGCACGGCCACGAGTGGCGGCGGTCACGAAACCCGGCTCACCAGTTGCATCGCGGTAGACATCGACGCCGGGGTAGACGCGGATTTCAGGGCGGAGTTCGAATTTGCGTCCAGTGAGGACCTCCGCGCGGGCGATGGCGCGGTCCACGGCGGCGATGACCGGGCCCGCGGGCTCCGAAGCGGTAGCGCGAATGTCCGCGCGGCGGGTCCGGACCGACACCCAGGGGATGTCACGGGCGGCGACGCCGATGCGCGTGCCCGGGAAGTAGGCGGCAAGGATGCTGCGGTAGTCGTGGCCGGCGAGGCCGCGCTGTTCCGCGCCCACCTGGCAGAGGCCAACGCCGTGGCCGCGGCCTGAACCCGTGAAATAGGCGTCCGCGCCCCTGACCTCGACAAAGAACTGGGTGCTGCGCAGACGGTCCCAGCCGAATACGCGCCCGACTGCGATGTAAAAAGATTCGGCCGAAATGAACCGGCCGTTGGTGGAAACCGTGGCGGCGCGGTTGGCGGCTGTCCTGCGGGTCACGGCGATGGACTCGATTGCTGGAAGTCCCAAGGCGCGGGCCAGTTCGGCCAGGGGGATCTCAGAGGACCAGGATTGTTTACCGGCGGAGAGGCAGAAATCGTCCTTAACGCCCCGCAGATAGGGCGCGGCAGAACGGGGCCAGACCGCGCTTGCTCTTTCGGTGTGGCCGCCGCAGTGTTCGGTGTAGAAGATGCGGGCCGGGCGTCCGTTGTACCAAAGGATTTCGCCGGAGGTGGCTTCCGCGGCGGCACGATGGCGAGTGTCGACCGAATTCAGACGCAGGTCCTGGCAGTGGGTGGTTTCGCAAAGGTCGTAGCCCTGGGCGCGGTGGCGGTTCAGGTTGGCGCGGGCAAATGTGCGGGCCGCTACGGCCATCGCCTTGAGCGCTTCCATCGATTTGAATCCGCCAGCTTCTCCGGCCACTGCCGCGGCGACGTAGTCCTCGATGTCCATGCTCAACAGCGCCGCACGTCCCGACAGCTTGACTCTTAATTGCTGGCCGTCAAGGCACAGGCAGACGGCCAACAGCGTCAGCGCGAGCCGTTTTGCCATGCGGCGAGCACCTCCCCGGCGATAGGGGCGGCATCGGCGCCGCCAGTACCTTGGAACAGCAGGATCGCCAACGCGATACTTGAACTGAAACCGGCAAACCAGGCGCTCTGACTTGTCGTTCCGGTCTTTCCGTAAACTGGAGCGCTGGCCGCTGTGCCGGCGGCGATCGAGGTTCCACGTTGGATTGATTCAATCAATCCCTGATAGACGGGGGCGAACGCTTGGGCGTCCTGGATGCGCTTCAGGGCGAGCCGGCGATAGGCGCGGGCCAGGTCGAGCGGGGTGCATCGGATGCCGTCGACGCCCAGGGCTTCGAGAACCAAGCCATCGCGGTCTCGAGCGATGCCAGCGCGCAAACCGTGCGCCTGGAACTCGCGCCAGAGGACTTCGGGCGTGATTTTCTGCGCCATGGCCGCGAACCAGCAGTTGCAGGAAAACGCGAGCGCGCCGGCGGGATCGAGCGGTTCGCTCACCGCAGGGTGACTGCAATCGAGCGAACGCCCGGCGATACGCAAGCGCCGCTGGCAGGCCATGGAACCGGCTCCGCCACGGAGGATGGCTTTTAGGGTGAAAGGTTTGATGGCTGAACCCGGAGGCAGTTCGGCCATCTTCATCCAATCCGGGCGGTAGCGGGCGAGGATGGACCCGTCGGAGATACGCAAGACGGCGGCCGAGCCGTCGCGCCTGTCAAAAGCGCGGGTCAGAACGTCTTGCAGGGAGGGGGGCATCAATCGAGACCGAAGAGTTGCCTGTATTTGCCGGGAATACGGACCGGCCGACCACTGGCGTCCAGAAAGACGTGCTTGGTCTCGCCGGTCACCAGCAACTGGCCGGTTTCGGCATTGCGGACCTCGTAGGCGAAGGTTAACATCCGCGGGTGCGCCTCGGCGATGCGGCCCTCGGAAATGATCTCGTCGTCGTACAAGGCTGGGGCGTGGTAACGGCAGTGGACATCGACCACAGCCAAACGAATCTGGTCGTCGCGTTCCATGTCGCGGTAACGGACGCCCCGGATGCGGCACAGTTCCGTGCGGGCCATCTCGAACCAAACCAGATAGTTGGCATGGTAGACGACCCGCATCTGGTCGGTTTCTGCATAGCGGACGCGGAAGCGAACCTGGGATTTCTCAGGAAGGGACACAACGGCCATTATCGCCCTCTTCAGCGCCGAAACGGAGGCGGGGCGAGCGGCGTCTGGTAGGATGGCGATTGGAGCCGATGAAGATCGAAGTCCTGTTTTTTGGGATGGTAAAAGAAGTCACGGGAAGCCCTGCGAGAACCATTGAGGTAGAAGCGGGAGCGACCGTGCAGACGCTTTTCGACCATCTTGCCAGCCAGTTGCCCGCCCTGAAGGAGATGTCGAAAAGCCTGGTGTTGGCTGTGAACCGGAAATTCGTGCCGAGAACGCACCCGCTGGCCGATGGGGATGAGGTTGCGTTCATGCCGCCAGTGAGCGGTGGGACTGGCCCATGGACGGAGATGATCGAAGACGCTGAAGGTCACTTCTTCGCCATCACGCATGAACGGATCGACGCTGCCGCGATTCAGGCCCGGCTCGTGCAGGAGCGTGACGGCGCAGTCGTGACGTTCGACGGAGTGGTTCGTGACAACTCAAAAGGCCGGAGGACGCTGTATCTCGACTACGAAGCCTACGAGCCGATGGCGGTCGAGGTGATGGCGTCGATCGGGCGCGAATTGGCGGCATTGCACGAGATCAGCCGCATTGCGATCGTGCATCGTACGGGGAGACTGGAGATAGGCGAGTCGAGCATAGTTGTGGTGGTGGCGTCGCCGCACCGCAAGCCGGCATTCGAGGCGTGCGCCGAGGCGATGGATCGAATCAAGCGGCTGGTTCCCGTGTGGAAGAAGGAGTATTTCGACGGCGGCGAGGTGTGGGTGGAGGGCGCTTGGGACGAATCCGCAAGGCAGCATTAGCCGCAGCCGCAATTGCCGCCGCTGTGGCGATCCGGGGCCAGGAGCCACCGGTGTTCAAGGTGGATGTGCGCCTGGTGCGGATGCTGGCCACGGTGAAAGACCCAATGGGGAAACTGGTCGGCGGCCTGGAGAGGACCGACTTTCGGGTGACCGACAACGGAGTGGAGCAGCAAATCGCCGTGTTCGAGCGGAATACGGAGCAGCCGCTGTCCATTGCTCTCCTCGTGGACACAAGCCGCTCGACGGAACGCGAGAAGCGCTACGAAATAAGCAGCATCAACACGTTCGTCACCCGGCTGACCGGCGAGGGGAACCCGGGCGACACACTGGCGCTGTTCAGTTTTAATACAGAGGTCACGGCGCTGACGCCGTTCACGCGGGGGCGCGGAGTCATCCGTAGCGGTCTTGGCAAATTGAAGAGCGAGGGCGGAACGGCTCTGTTTGACGCGATCTATCTGGCTTCGGGCGAACTGCGGAGGCGTGAGGGCCGTCACGTGGTGCTGGTAGTGAGCGATGGGGGCGATACGGTCTCACGAACATCGTTCCAGAAGGCTCTAGAATCGCTTCATGCGGCTGACGCCGTGCTGTATGCAATTGTGACCGTGCCTGTGAAGGGTGAAGCGGGAAGGAACCTGCGGGGCGAAAATGCGCTGATCACTCTGTCGACCTGGACCGGTGGTCAGTTCTTTATGCCAACGCCGGGCGCCGATCTCGATGAGGCGTTCGCGAATGTGATCCGGGATCTGCGGACGCAATACCTGATCAGTTACTATCCATCCAATGTCCCGCCATCGAAGGACCGTTTCCACCGGGTCAAGCTGGAGGTGAACCGCCCTGGGCACACGGTCTCAACACGCAACGGATACTACTCCGGAGAGCCGCCCACCGGCCGTTGATGAAGGGATTCCATCTCTCTGCGCTAGGATGAAGTGTGGAGGTTGCGTTGCCAAAGACGAAGGCCCCGGCTCAGACGTTTGAAGAAGCCTACTACCTGAAGAAGCTGGTTGAAACCCAAACGCCTGTCCGCGTCAGGTTGGTGACAGGGGAACAGGTGGAGGGGGTGGTGGAGTATTGGGATGCAGCTTTCATACGCCTGACCTGCGACGACGGCCCGAACCTTTTTATTTACAAAGACAAACTGCGCTACATCGAAGAACTCGATCAGGACTAACAGCACTCAAAAGCCCTACACCATGCCCGGATACCTGGAAACCGCCATCGAAATCGCGCGAGAAGCCGGATCGCTTCTGGCCCACTACTACGAACGCCGGATCGGCTATGAGCTAAAGGGCGACTATGACCTTGTCACGGAGGCCGACCGCGCCAGCGAGAGACTGGTTGTCGAGCGGCTGAACGCCTACTTCCCATCCCATTCGGTCTTGGGCGAGGAGGGCGGCCTACGGGACAACCGGAGCGAGTACCGCTGGTATGTCGATCCGTTGGACGGCACCACGAACTTCGCGCACGGCTACCCGATGTTCAATGTCACGATGGCGCTGGAGCACAACGGGGAGTTGATCTGCGGCGTGATTTACGATCCGCTGCGGCAAGAGATGTTTGCCGCCGAGCTTGGCGGCGGCGCATTTCTGAATGGGCGGCGGATCCATGTCAGCAAGACGGCCAAATTGGAGGAGTCGCTGCTATCGACCGGGTTTCCTTCCCGGAAGCGCCACGAGAACGTCAACATCCACTTCTTCCACCAGGTTGCGATGGTGACCCACGGGGTGAGGAGGGGCGGCTCGGCGGCGATTGATCTGGCTTATGTCTCCTGTGGACGCCAGGATGGATTCTGGGAGTTCGGCCTGAATCCGTGGGACATGGCGGCGGGGCTGTTATTGATCAGGGAGGCAGGCGGATGCACCACGGACATGAAGGGCGACAAAGCCACGTTGGATGGACCGCACATCGCCGCCAGCAACTCGGCGATCCACGGGCAGCTTCTTCAACTGTTCGCCGACGTCTTTGAAGGACGGTTCCGCTACCCCATTCCAGGCCTCTGAGCCGGGGCCGCAAGGTGCGCCGCCAGCTTTACTTCAAGTGTCCCAAAATGCTACCCTAAGCGATTGATAATGCGCACCATCGACCTGATTCAACGGAAGCGGAACGGCGAGGAGTTGCTCCCCGAGGAGATCGACTGGCTCGTTTCCAGCTATACCCGGGGCGAGATCCCCGACTACCAGATGTCCGCTTTCCTCATGGCCGTGTTCTTCCAGGACATGAACGATGTGGAAGTCGGGGCGATGGTGCAGTCCATCATTGCCACGGGCGAAAAACTCGATCTTTCGACGGTCTCTGGGCCGAAGGTGGACAAGCATTCCACTGGGGGCGTGGGCGACAAGACGAGCCTCATCGCAGCCCCCCTGGCAGCGGCCGCGGGCATCAAGGTGCCGATGGTTTCGGGCCGGGCGCTTGGCCACACGGGTGGGACGCTGGACAAGTTGGAATCCATCCCCGGTTTCCGTACAGACGTGGGCCCGGAGCAGATGGTGGCGCAGTTGAATGAAATCGGGATCGCTCTAGTTGGCCAGAGTCCCGCCATTACGCCTGCTGATGGAAAACTGTACGCACTGCGGGATGCCACGGCGACGATCGAATCGACTCCGCTGATTGCTGCGTCGATCATGTCAAAGAAGCTGGCGGCTTCGCTCGACGGGCTGGTGCTCGACGTGAAGGTGGGGGCGGGCGCTTTCATGAAGCGCCAGATCGATGCCCGCCGTCTGGCTCAGTTGATGACGACGATCGCGCGGCGCGCGGATCTGCGCTGCCAGGCTCTGATCACTGATATGAGCCAACCGCTGGGCTACGCGGTTGGCAACGCATTGGAGATCATGGAGGTTTCGCAAACACTGCAAAACGCCGGGCCTGTGGATCTGACGCGGCTCTCGCTGGAACTTGCCGCGCGGATGATTCATCTCGGCGGCCTCACCGAAACCCTTGAGGATGCCCGCGAAGTAGCGCAGGCCAGGCTTCTGGACGGCTCCGGCTATGCCAAGTTGAAGCAGGTGATCGAGGCGCAGGGCGGGAACTCGCAGGTGCTCGACCGTTTCGATCTGCTGCCGAACGCCACAGGCGCGATGGAGATCACATCGCCTCGCGCGGGGTATGTCTCGATGATCGATGCCGAGGAGATCGGCCGGGCTTCGACGATGATCGGCGCTGGGCGCGAGACCAAGGAAGACGAAATCGATCCCGCGGTTGGCGTGATTCTGGAGGTGAAGGCTGGCCAGCGCGTGGAAGCTGGCTCGGTGCTGTGCCGCCTCTATTACACCAAGGAAGACAACCTTGAAGAGGCAGCCGAACGGATTGAGGATGCATTCCGCATCTCGACGGCAGCGCCCGAGGTACGCGAGCTCATTCTCGAGGTGGTCGGCTAGTCCGGTCCTTTAGGGCCACCCCAGACTGCGAGGCGACCTCGATGGACCGTTTCACCGGTTTGCTGGGCTTGGTGCTCATCCTAGCCCTGTGCTATCTGCTCTCGACTTCCCGCAAGTCCATCCGGCCAGCGCTTCTGCTTTGGGGTCTGGGCCTACAGTTTGGCTTCGCCTTCCTCGTCCTGAAGACTGATTTTGGAAAGCTGTTCGAACTCGCCAGCATGGCGGTGAACGCGCTGCTGGAATACACGGAAACCGGGAGCCAGTTTCTGTTCGGACCGCTTGGCGCGAAGTCGGGCCAGTTCGGCGTGGTCTTCGCCTTCCAGGTTCTGCCGATCGTCATCTTCATCGCCTCGTTGTTCTCGATCCTGTATTACTTCGGCGTGATGCAGGTGATCATCAAAGCGATGGCGTGGTTGATGCAACGCATCATGGGCGCGTCCGGCGCCGAATCCACGGACGTCGCGGCGTCGATCTTCATGGGCCAGACGGAAGCTCCGTTGACGATTCGCCCGTTTCTTCCAAGGCTGACTGAAAGCGAACTTTTTACGGTGATGACCTGCGGTATGGCGCACGTCTCCGGCGCCGTGATGGCGGCCTACGTCAAGATCGCCGGCGTCGATATCAAGCATCTGCTCACCGCCGTGATCATGACCGCGCCCGCGACTTTGTTACTGGCCAAGATCCTGGTCCCTGAAACCGGTGAACCGGAAACTGCGGGTACAGTAAAGATCGAAGTCGAAAAGCCCGGAGTGAACGTCATCGACGCCGCAGCCCGCGGCGCCGGCGACGGACTTCAGCTGGCCCTGAACATCGGCGGTATGCTCATTGCCTTTCTGGCGCTCATCGCGATGTTGAATGGCATGCTTGGCTGGGTGCACGGCATCATCCCGGCGGTGCCCGAATCGATGCAGAAGCTGTTCGGCATGATTTTTGCGCCTGTAGCCTGGGTTCTCGGCGTGAGTTGGAAGGACGCCGCCGTGGTCGGCGACATGCTGGGCACTCGCATGGTTCTCAACGAGTTCATCGCCTTCCTGCGATTGGGTGAAATGAAATCGACGCTCGATGCGCGCAGCTTTGTCATCGCCACGTTCGCGCTCTGCGGGTTCGCCAATTTCAGTTCCATCGCCATTCAGATCGGCGGCATCGGGGCCCTGGCGCCGAGCCGCAAATCGGACCTGGCGCGGCTTGGCTTGAAGGCGATGATGGCCGGGACGCTGGCCAACTTTATGTCAGCCTGCATTGCGGGGTTGTTGTTATGATTCGAGTGGCGGCAGCCTTCCTTCGAAAGCGGATTGGAGTCTGGCCGGAGACCGCAATCGTGCTCGGCAGCGCACAGGCCTCGTTTGCGGCCGAGCTCGCGAATCCGGTGAGCATCGACTTCAGCGAGATCCCGGGCTGGCCCGCTCCATCGGTGCAGGGCCACGCCGGCAAGCTGATCATCGGCGAGGCCGCCGGAGTCCCCGTGACGCTTGTCAGCGGAAGGGTTCATCTATATGAAGGCTGGACGCCGCAGCAGGTGGTGTTCTATGTCCGCGTGCTTGGGGTACTGGGACTGAAGCGTCTGATTCTGACCAACGCCGCGGGAGGCATCAATCCGGCGTATAAGCGCGGATTGCTGGTTCTCATCACCGACCACATCAACCTTCAGGGTTCCAATCCGCTGGCCGGACCAAACGATTCATCACTCGGCCCGCGATTTCCTGACATGTCCCGCGTGTACTCGCCGGAACTCCGCCGGAAGGCTCAGGAAGCCGGCTCGGAAGCCGGCGTCGAACTCGGCGAGGGCGTCTACGCCGCGATGCTCGGACCTTCTTTTGAAACGCCGGCCGAGATCCGCTTCCTGCGGACCATCGGCGCCGATCTGGCGGGCATGTCCACGGTTCCGGAGGCGATTGCCGCGAACCATATGGGGATCCAGATCCTCGGCATCTCCACGGTCACTAATATGGCTTCCGGGATGCAGGCTGAACTGAGCCATGAGGAAGTTCTCGAAACCGGCCGGGCCTCGGCATCGGCCCTGGCCTCGCTTTTGTGCGCGCTCCTGCCTAAACTGAAAGCGTGAGCGGGACCACCGATCCTCTACTGTCGGCCGCCATCGAGGCGCGTGAACACGCCCGGCCCGACTTCTCCGGCTTCAAGGTTGGAGCGGCCGTTGAAGCCTCTGACGGGCGCATTTTCGCGGGCTGCAACGTCGAATCCGCGTCCTATGGGCTGACGATCTGCGCCGAACGCTCGGCACTGTTTGCGGCGATCGCCGCTGGCGCAAAGGCATTCAAGCGGGTCGCCGTGGTCACTGGCGCGGAAAAGCTGACGCCGCCGTGCGGCGCATGCCGCCAGGTGCTGTGGGAGTTCTGCGGCGACGCCGAGATCACCCTGGCCAACCTCGCCGGCGCCACGCGCCAATTCCATCTCTCCCAACTCTTGCCGGAACCTTTTGATGCGAAGAATCTCGATTAGCCTCTTCCTATTCTGCGCCGCTCTGTTCGCGCAGAAGCCCGCAGATCTCATTGTCTCCGCCGGTACCGTCCTGACGATGGACTCCCAGCATCGCGTCATCCCAAACGGGGCAGTCGCCATCGCCGGTGGACGTATTCTGGCCGCCGGGCCAAGAGCCGAGATCGACAAGTCCTATAGGGCGAAATCGCGTATTGACAACCCTACCGCGATCCTGCTGCCGGGCCTGGTCAACGCCCACACCCACGCGCCAATGAGCCTGCTGCGCGGACTGGCCGACGACGTCAATCTGGTCACCTGGCTGCGGGAGTACATCTTCCCGGCAGAAGCGAAGAACGTGGACCGTGAGTTCGTCCGTTGGGGCGCGCGCCTGGGCATGCTCGAAATGCTGCTCGGCGGCACGACGACCTACACTGACATGTATTACTTCGAGGACGACATCGCCGAAGTGACCAAACAGGCCGGGATGCGCGGCATCCTCGGCCAGACCATCATCGGCTTCCCCGCCCCGGACTACCCAACGCCTGAAGCAGCGCTTTCGGCCACCGAGCGGTTCATCCAAAAGTGGAAGAACGATCCTCTCATCACGCCCGCCGTCGCGCCTCACGCCGTCTACACGAATTCTCCGGAGACGTTGCGCGCGGCAGCGCAGCTTGCCGATAAACACGGCGTCCCATTCCTGATCCACGTCTCCGAAACCAAGCCCGAGGACGAGCCCGTTCACGAGAAGTACAACAAGACCGCCACGCGTTTGCTGGCTGACAACCAGGCCATTGCTAAGCGCTCCGTTTTCGCTCACGGCATCTGGATCACGCCCGCGGACCGCCCGTTGCTGGTGGACAACAAGGTCGGCGTGGTGCATTGCCCGTCGTCGAACATGAAGCTCGGCAGCGGCCAGTTGCCGCTAGCCGAGTTCCTGAAATTGGGCGTCCGGCTCGGACTCGGTCCCGACGGGCCCGCAGGGTCGAACAACGATTTTGACATGTTCGAGGAGATGGACCTGGCGGCTAAACTGGCCAAGGTGAACGCCGATGCACCGGACCTCAACGCCGTGTCGGCCCGCACCGTGCTCGAGATGGCCACCATCGGCGGGGCGCGCGCCCTCCAGATGGACAATGAGATCGGCTCGATTGAAGCCGGCAAACGCGCCGACCTGATCACCGTCTCCACGCTTGCGCCCCACGCCGCACCCTTGCACAACCCGTACTCAATGCTCGTCTACTCGCTGAAAGCCACAGATGTTCAGGACGTGGTCATTGAAGGGCGCATCGTCGTTCGCGGCAGAAAGCCCCTGACTCTCAACGCAGCCGAAATCATGAAGAAGGCGCGTGAGATCCGGGCCAAGGTGGATGCGTCGATAAGAAAGTAGCGCGGCGCAACGCGTTAAGATCGTAATTCCAGTGCGACTCTTCTTTTCCAGCCGCATCCCTCAGTTCGAGCGTGTCGTGCTCGTTGAAAGTGGTTCCCGTTACTTGGTTGAAGACCTTCTGCCGGGCATCTACCACCACCACCCACATCTAGAGCGTGTGGATGTAATCACATGTTTTCCGGGCGCGCCATCGACCTTCGATCACGCACGCGGCGAGATCCTCCGCGTCCATCAATTTCAAGGACGGGCCGGACGAGCGCGTCTCTACAAGCACCTGAAGAAGACCGGGTATAACGTTTGCGGCATCATCTGCTCGGGCGAAGCGGTGATGACCAAGTGGAAATGGGCCATCGCCGCGCACGCTCCTGCCAAGGTTTTCGTCTTGAACGAGAATGGCGATTATTTCTATGTCGATCATTCGCAGTTCTCGGTCATCCGGAAGTTCATCCTGTTTCGCGCCGGACTCACAGGCGCCAATGCCGTCTCTACCGTCGGCCGCTTGATGGTGTTTCCGTTCACGTTCGCTTATCTGCTTGGCTTTGCCGCGTGGGTTCATCTACGCAGAAAGGTTCGCATGTTATGAAAGCAGTTTTCGTTACCGAATTCGGCGGGACGGAAAAGCTTCGATACGAAGACGTCCCTGTACCGCAACCTGCGCCGGGAGAGGCCCTAGTCAGGATCGCCTACACCGGCGTTAACTTCATTGACATCTACTTCCGCACGGGCCTTTACCCGGCCCAGCCCCCCGTGGTCCTGGGCATGGAGGCCTCCGGCATCGTCGAGGCGGTCGGCGCCGGAGTTGACTCAGTCAAACCAGGTGATCAGGTCGCCTACGCCATGGCGCGCGGCAGCTACGCCGAATTCGCCGCCGTGCCTGCGAATCTGTTGGTGAAGACGCCGCCGCCGGTCGGGCTCGAACTGGCCGCCGCTTCCATGCTGCAAGGAATGACGGCTCACTATCTGACGCATTCCACTTACCCGCTGAGGCCCGGAGAGATCTGCTTGGTCCATGCGGCAGCCGGCGGCGCGGGCCAATGGATTGTGGCGGCCGCTAAGATCCGCGGCGCGCAGGTGATTGGTACCGTCTCGACCGCGGAAAAGGCGGCCATTGCCCGCTCGGTCGGCTGCGACCACGTCATTAACTACACAACCTCCGACTTCGCCGCCGAGGTGAAACGCATCACCGAGGGCCATGGCGTCGATGTCGTCTACGATTCCGTCGGCGCGGCCACCTGGGAGAAATCGCTCGATTCGCTCCGTCCGCGGGGCATGATGGTCAGTTTTGGAAACGCGTCGGGTCCGGTCGATCCCATCGCCCCGCTGTTGCTGAACAAGAAGGGTTCAATCTACCTGACAAGGCCGAGCCTGGCGCACTACACGGCGAAGAGGGAGGAACTCGACTGGCGAGCCGCCGACATATTTAACTGGATTCAGGGCGGCCTCTACACGCCACAAATCCACCGCATCTACCCCCTTGCCGACGCGGGCCAAGCCCACGAAGACCTGACCTCCAGAAAGACGACCGGCAAGCTGCTTTTGAGACCCTGAGGCTGACATGTCCAGAAAGAAATTCTTCTTCATCCTCGCTGCGTGCGCGATTCAATCCGTCGCTGCGCAATCCGCTCCCGCTCAGCATCGCGTCTTTGACACCAAGCCCGTCATTACGCACGGACCGATCCTGCTGAACCCGTCCGAAACCGGTATATCCATCCTCTGGACCACCGATACGCCGTGCCACTCCAAGGTCCTGTTCGGCGAGGACGCACCCAACCAGGCTGTCGAACCAAACGAACACGGCCTGCTGCCCATCTCCACCCGCCATGTGGTCCATCTCACCGGACTGCTGCCGGGGCGGACGTACAAGTACAAGGCTGTCTCGACGCGCGTCGTCCGGATGAAAGGCTACTACCCGGACAAGGGCCTCAGTTCCGAAAGCTCCGTCCACAGTTTCACCACGCTCGACAGAACCAAGCCCAGCGTCTCGTTCGCCTTCTACACCGACACCCACGAGGACATCACTCGCATCAAAGCGCTGAACGCCCTGGTCGACTGGAAGACCACCAGTTTCCTGGTTCATGGCGGCGACGCCTTCCACACCATCGAAAGCGAAGACCAACTTTTCGATCGCTGGCTCGACCCTGTTTCGGACGCGCTGAAGAGTTCGACTCCGCTCCTTTGGCTGCGAGGCAACCATGAAACCCGCGGTGCATTCGCCCGCGAAGCCGCCGGGTACGTCCTGCCGCCCGAGGGCCGCCATTACTTCGCCCGCGACCACGGCCCGCTGCACCTGATCGTCATCGACAGCGGCGAGGACAAGCCGGATTCGACCAACGTCTACGCCGGTCTGAACGACTTTTCCGCATACCGGCGCGAGGAGTTCGCTTGGTTCTCGAACCACATCCGCACGGCGGATCGCGTCCGTTCAGCACCCTTCCGCGTGCTGTTCGTTCACCAGCCGCGGTGGGGTTGGGTGGACAACGAAAACGCCAAATGGACGGCGCTGGCCAACGAAGCGGGCATCGACCTGATCATCTCCGGCCATACGCACCGCTTCGCCCACCAGATCCCCAAGGAAGGCGAATCGCGCTTCCACCATCTGATCGTTGGCCAGGACCAGGTAGCCACGGTTACCGCAAACAAGGACACCCTCACCGCAGAGGTGAAAGCCCGGGACGGCAAGATCGTCGAATCCTTCACGCTGACGCCGCGCCGTCCGTAAGTGGGCCCGGCCCGGCTATCCTGGTCTCATGCGCCTCACCATGTACCAGGTCGATGCCTTCGCCAGCGAAGTTTTCCAAGGCAACCCCGCAGCCATTTGCCCGTTGAATGAATGGTTGCCGGACCAGGTGATGCAAGCCATCGCCATGGAGAACAACTTGGCCGAAACGGCGTTTTTCGTGCCATCCGGCCGCGGCTATCATCTGCGATGGTTTACCCCGGGTACCGAGGTTGACCTTTGCGGCCACGCCACTCTGGCCACGGCCTTTGTCATTTTCCGGTTCCTGCGGCCGGAACTGTCGAAGGTCGAATTCGATACGCGTAGCGGACGCCTCGCCGTCGAACGGGACGGAGAGTGGCTGACCCTTGACTTCCCTGCCCGCCCCCCGGAGCGTGTCCAGCCCTGCTCGGGATTGCTCGACGCACTTGGTGGCGATCCCACCGATGTCCAGGCCTCACGCGACTACATGGTGGTCTACAACTCAGCCGCTGAAGTTCGCGCCTTGAAACCCAACATGAACGGACTGATGAATCTGGACCGTTTCGCTGTCATCGTCACCGCGCCCGGCGAAAACGGCTGCGATTTCGTTTCGCGCTTTTTTGCCCCGGCGCACGGCGTGCCGGAGGACCCGGTCACCGGATCGGCCCATTGCACCCTGGTTCCGTACTGGGCGGAGCGATTGGGCAAGACCGAACTGCTGGCCCGACAGGTATCGCCTCGCGGCGGCGAATTACGCTGTGTGCTCGCAGGGGATCGCGTCCGGATGTCGGGCAAAGGCGTTCTCTACCTTACCGGGGAAATCGAATTCTAGCCCGTGGTGCTTGCAAGCTTTGTGACGCACGCACTCCTGCGTGCCATATCGAGACTCGTCTCGATACCGGAGCCTTGGTGCGCGAAGCAGAGGCGCGCCAGCTTCATTGCTCGCGATCACATGCCAACAACGCGGCCTCACCCGCAGAGCGTCCCGCCGATGTACCGCGTCCCGTTGCCCTCATTGAAGTAGTACAGCGAAAGAACTTGCCCGCCGGGCAGCACAACCGCCCACGGATAGCCCAGATCGCCCGATCCGCCATCGTCACGCAGCACGATCTCCGCCGCCTCTCGGAAATCGGTGCATTCCGCGTTCAGCACCCGCGCCCTGATCCCGTAAGGCTTGTGCCGGTACCCATAGACAAGCCACACGCGCCCATCGTTCAACCGGACGGCATGATGCGGATGGCCCTGCCAGCCGGCGTCTTCCCATTTCTCGAAACTCTTGCCTCCGTCGGTTGAACGAACCACCACCGTATGGTCATCGAGATTCGCGGTCCTGACGAAAGCGACCAGGTCGCCCTTCGCCGTCTCATACAACGACGTCTCGTTGAACGTCACCTTCTGGTCCTCGGCGATCCGGCACGAGTACTGCCACGTCGTCCCGCCGTCGGCCGAGATCATCAGCGAGATCGACGTGTTGTTCCACTGGTTCTGATGCGCCACGGCCCAGTAGATCCTGCCGTCCCGGCCCTGGCACATCGCGCCTCGGTTATAGGACGGCAGCAGGCGGCCGAACGGGTCTTTTCTCTGTGCGCCCGGCGTGGGTGGCGGCAGGATCGGTCCCTGCCAACTTCGCCCGCCGTCGCGCGACCGGACGATATATCCGCCCATGAACTCAAACGGTTGTTTGCCGGCCTTGGCGTCTTTCACAAACGGCATCTGATACCAGAGATAGCTGGCGCAAAGAATCGACCCATCGCGGAGCTGAATCAGGCACGGATCCTGCGAGCCGCCCTCAGGATGCGCCCAGATCAATTCAGGTTCCTTCGTCCATGTGGCGCCGTTGTCTTTCGATCGAACCAGGACCAGGTAGCTGTTCGGGTCGGTATGCGAGACTCCTGGAGCGCCCGTCATACGGCGATCCGGAGCTCGCCGGAAGGCCGCGATCAGCTCACCGTCCTTCCGCCTTACGATCGACGGAAACGCGCTGTAGAAGCGCTCGTTGCGGTAAACCACAATGTCCTTGACCTTCGTCATCGTCTTGCCTATAGGCGCGGCCATCGCTCCCGCCGCGGCAAGGAACTCTCCGCGCGTCAGTCCGTTTGTGTGAATCAACACTGCCTCCACTCGGACGCCAGTATACCAGCGGGAAACTGCCCTGCTTAATCCAGACTTGCAGGGCTAATCGAGAGGCCGGAACCTGCACGAGAAGTGCCGCAGAAACTCCGGTTGCTCTGCGATCTCGTAACCCTTGAGCGCATCCTTTCGCTCGTTGACTTCAAGAATCGCCTCCACCACGTAGTCGATGTGCGACTGCGTGTAGACGCGCCGCGGGATCGCCAATCGCAGGAGTTCGTTTCGCGCATGTTCACCGAACATCACCGAGCCGATCTCGACCGAACGAATTCCGGCATGGCGGTACAACTCGACCGCCAGCGATTGCGCCGGGAACTGCGCCGGCGGGATGTGCGGCAACATCCTTCCGGCGTCGATGTAAATCGCGTGGCCGCCAGGCGGCTGGACAATCGGCACGCCGCGTTCGGAGATGTGGCGGCCAAGGTATGACGTCGAGGCGATCCGGTAATGCAGATAGTCGGGGTGGAGGACCTCCTCCAATCCCACGGCAATCGCCTCCAGATCCCGCCCGGCCAGGCCCCCATAAGTGGGAAATCCCTCGGTCAGAATCAGCAGGTTCTTTTCCTGGACGGCCAGCGCCGGATCGTTCGTGCAAAGCAGACCGCCGATGTTGGCGAATGCGTCTTTCTTTGCCGAAAAGGTGCACCCGTCGGCCAGCGAGAACATCTTCCGGGCGATTTCGCGCGGGTGCCAACTGTCGTAACCCGGTTCACGTTCGCGGATGAACCAGGCGTTTTCGGCAAAACGGCAGGCATCGAGATAGAACGGGATGCCGGCCTCGCGCGCGATCGCGCTGACGGCTTCGATGTTCGCCATCGAAACGGGCTGGCCGCCTCCGGAATTGTTGGTGACCGTCAACATGATGAGCGGGATCTTGGCCGGTCCGTGTGTTTCAATCAGCCGCGCCAGCGCCGCCGTGTCCATGTCGCCTTTGAACGGCAGCATGGCCGGGGTGTCGGCCGCTTCGGGAGGTAGTAGATCGACAGCTTGGGCGCCCGTAAACTCGATGTTGGCACGCGTGGTGTCGAAATGCGTGTTCGACGGTACGATATGGCCCGGCCTGCAAAGCACGCTGAACAGAATTCGTTCGGCCGCGCGGCCCTGGTGGGCGGGTATGACGTGCCGGAACCCGGTGAGTTCCTGAACCACCGACTGAAGCCGGAAGAACGACGGACTCCCGGCGTAGGACTCGTCGCCGCGCATGATGGCCGCCCATTGAGCGGTGGACATCGCCGACGTACCAGAATCCGTCAGCAGGTCGATCAGAATATCGTCTGATGGGATGAGAAAGAGGTTGTATCCGGCCTTCTCCAGAATGGCCGTACGCTCGGCTGGGGTCGTCTGGCGGATCGGTTCGACGCTCTTGATGCGGAAGGGCTCGATGATGGTCTTCATGAGGGGGCGTCCCGATTGGAGGATACCAAGCGGGCGAGGGCGGCGAGCGGCAGGCGGTAGGGCCGGAGGAGAGGTCCCTGCCACCGCCGGGCCGCCCTCACAATCCCAGACGTGAGCGGACGGCGTTTGTTCCGGGCAGCTAAACTGAGAAGTTCATCATGCTGAGACGAACTCTTCTTCTAGTATTGTGCTCCTGTTCAGTTCTGTTCGGACAGGGTATCGATTGGGTCAAGGCCAACTACGCAAAACAGGAGGTCATGATCCCCATGCGCGACGGCGTGAAACTGTTCACTGCAATCTATTCCCCCAAAGACACATCCAAATCCTATCCCTTCATGATGGTCCGTTCGCCATATAGCTCCGGTCCTTATGGTCCCGACGCCTACCGCGGCGCCCTCGGCCCTTCGGAGCAGTACGCCCGCTCCGGCTACATCTTTGTCTACCAGGACGTTCGCGGGCGATTCCAGAGCGAGGGTACATGGACTGAGATGACTCCCCACAAGGCGGTGAAACGCACACCGAAGGATGTGGACGAGAGTTCCGATACCTACGACACCATCGAGTGGCTCCTGAAGAATGTCCCCGGCAACAATGGCCGTGTCGGTCTGACCGGCGTCTCCTACCCCGGTTTCTATGCCGCCGCAGGCATGATCGATGCCCATCCGGCACTGAAAGCCGTCTCGCCTCAAGCGCCCATCATCGACCTCTTTCGCGGTGACGACAGCTTCCACAACGGCGCTTTCTACCTCGCCGCCAACTTCGGCTTCTACACCTTCTTCACCCCGCACAACGGCCCGGTCATGCCCGGCGGGCGCTTCGAACGGTTCCAGTTCGGTACAAACGACGGCTACGACTTCTACCTCGCTCTTGGCCCGCTCTCCAACGCCGACGAGAAGTACTTCAAATTCAAAAACCCCTACTGGACCGCGCTGACCAGGCACACTACGTATGACGAATTCTGGAGGGCCCGTAATCTGGAGCAACACGTCCGCAACATCACGCCCGCCGTTCTGATCACCGGCGGGTGGTATGACGCCGAGGACCTGCAAGGCCCACTGCGGCTCTACCGGGCGGCAAAAGCCAATTCGCCGAAAGGCCCCGTCACCCTGGTCATGGGCCCATGGGGCCACGGTGGCTGGGCTCGCGGCGACGGCGACCGCATGGGCCAGGTCAAGTTCGGGGTGAAGACTGGCCCGGAATACCGTGAAAGAATTGAGTTTCCGTTCTTCGAGTCGCACCTCAAGGGGAACGGCAAATGGGACGCGCCCGCGGCGCACATGGTTGAAACCGGAACTTGGAAATGGCGGATCTTCGATGCCTGGCCACCCACCGGTACGGCTCAGAAGACCCTGTACCTCGACGCTGGCGGCAAACTCGCCTTCGACAAACCTGCCACGGCAGGCACGGATCAGTACATTAGTGATCCATCAAAACCCGTCCCGTTCACCAGTTTCATTACGCTCGGCATGGCCCGCGAATACATGGTGGATGACCAGCGTCACGCCGCCAAACGCCCGGATGTGCTTGTCTACCAGACCGCCCCCCTCGACAAAGACCTCACCCTCGCCGGACCCATCAGCCCCAAGCTCTGGGTCTCCACGACCGGCACTGATTCGGACTTTGTCGTCAAGTTGATCGACGTCTATCCGTCGGATTATCCCGACCCCGACAATAGCCGCATGGGCGGCTACCAGCAACTGGTCCGCGGCGAACCGTTCCGCGCCCGTTTCCGCAAGAGCATGGAGAAGCCTGAAGCGATGCCCCCGGGTGAGTTCGTCGAACTTGCGTTCGACATGCCTGACGTCTTGCACACATTCAAGAAGGGCCACCGTGTAATGGTCCAGATCCAGAGCAGTTGGTTCCCGCTCGTGGACCGCAACCCGCAGAAATTCGTGCCCAACATCCCCGATGCCAAGCCAGAGGATTTCATCGTCGCTACGCAGCGCGTGGCCCGGGGCGCGTCCCGGCCCAGTGGGATCTCCGTCCTGGTTTTGGATTGAACCCCGCAAGGGACGCGAGGGGATGCGTGCAAACTTTGCATAGCCGTGGCCACATTCAGTTCAAACAATTCCGCTTTCGATTGGCCATCATCGTGCAAACAATAAGGAGGGAGGCCTCAGCCATGGCAAAGTCGAAAACTCGTCTTGCCCTTATCCTTGTGCTGTCGTGGACGGCTGTCGCGCAGCCGCCTATGGAGGCTCCCATCTCAGGCCAACCGCTGGTGGAGATGAAAGGGAGCGTCTCGAAGGTCAATGCGGCTCCGGGCCAGGGGATGCCGTATCTCGAGATGCGGAGCGGATCCGAGACGGTGAAGGTCAGTCTCGGGTCCATGCGCTATCTCATGCAGAACGACTTCAATCCAAAGACCGGCGACGCGATCGAAGTGAAGGGCTATAAGATGGAAGATGGAGTGGTGGCCGCCGAAGTGAGTCTGGCTGGCGGAAAGCCGTTGAAGTTCCGCGATAGCCAGGGCCGTCCGCTGTGGATACAGGGCGGATACGGCCGCCAGTCAAGATGGGGTCACGGCAAACAGAACAAATGAAGCTTCCTCTTTTCATGAGATCGCTGGCCGCGCTCATTGCGTTTGGCTTGGTGTTGGTCCAACCGGCGGCTGGCCAGGAGGCAAGTGCGCGCGAACGGGCCTTGCAGGATCGTTTCGTCGCCGCCTGCTGCTGGAACGAAAGCATTGCCCACCACCGCAGCCCTACCGCGATGGAACAACGCCTCGAACTATCACGAATGATCCAGGCTGGGCGTACCGACCGCGAGATCATCGACGCCTTCAAGGCCAAGTATGGCTCCCGGGTCCTCATGGAGCCGGAAGGAAGTCTGTCCCTTACCGCCTACGCCTTACCCGCCCTCGCCGGTTTGCTCGGGCTGGCATTGGTTGTCTGGATCCTTCGGCGTTGGGCGCGGCGCATTGAGCCGCAGTCCTAGACCCCCGCTTAATCACAAGACGCATAGCCCGCAGTGAGGCGCGGGCGGTACCTGACTGTTCCGGGGTCCTGATATGGCCCACGCCTGTTTCTGCGGGTTGGGCGCACGGCTGCCGATAAAACCGTCGTAACGCCCCGGAGTTCTGGATTCATCCAGTTGCTCCGTTGGGTTGTCCTAAACGAGGCAATTTTCGGGCCATTCATAACTCACTGACTCTTGAGCGTGAAGTATCCAGCCAGGGCAGATCCTGCGCGGCTGCAGCGGTCACCGATGGTGCAAGAATTGCATCAAGGCTGTAGAGAATGGCCGCACTTCCAGACTCAGCTTCGGCCTGGCGCTATGGCTGGCCCGCCGTGGCCGTTCTCGCCTTCCTCGCTCCGGCCCTGCTCCTGGTCCACACTGCGATTGTCTGGCGGGATCTGGACTCGGCGCGCGACGCCTACTTGCGCAGCTTGGCCGGATCTGTCGCCGCCCGCGCGTCTCTGGCGGATGCTCTCATGGATGAAGAACCCGCCGTGGTAGCCGTTCAGATCGTCCAGGAGCCGGCGACCGGCGCCGAGAGGCGCCTTCTCGCAGGGCAGCAGCTCTATGCGCTCGACAAGGGGCAGGAATTGTGGCGAGTCACAGTCCCCGTGGATGCCGCGAATGGACATGCCCTGGCCCGGATAGATCTCGCCGTCAGCGCCGCCGACTTCCTTACCTCCCGTGCCCGCCAGACTCTCGCCGTTTCCCTTGTCGCCGGCGTGGCTATGCTCGGGCTCGGCATCTGGGGCGTACTCGCCCGGCGCCGCCAGGCGCGTCTTGAGCAACTCGCCGAACTGGGCCGGATGAGCGCCGTGCTCGCCCACGAGATCAGAAACCCGCTGGGAACCATCAAAGGATTCACGCAGCTCGCGCTGGAGAAGGCCACGCCCGGAACGGCGCCTTTCCTGGAGTCGTCCTTGAAACAAACTGATCGGCTGGAGAATCTGGTCAGAGACCTGCTCCACTATGCTCGCCCGCCTCAGCCGGTGTTTCGTTTGATGCCCTGGAATGAAATGGCCGTCCGCATCAGGCAACACGGACTGCACACGCGAAACGAGTCGCCGGCTTCATTGTTGGTCGAAGACAGCGACGCCGTCTTCGAAACCGACCCGGAGATGCTTGAGCAGGTCATACTGAATCTAGTTAGAAATGGGCTGGAGGCAGCCAGGTCGGAGGTCAGAGTCAGCGCGACAAGCGGCCGAATTCTTGTTTGTGACGACGGGCCAGGTTTCTCGCCGGAAGCTCTCAAACGGGCTTTCGAGCCGTTTCACACGACCAAGGCCCAAGGCACCGGCTTAGGACTGGCCGTGTCGAGGGGGCTTGCCAAGGCGCTGGGCGCGCAGATCTCGATTAGCGAGACTTCCACGGGTGGCACATGCATGGAGTTGAGATGGACGAAACAAAGGAAATGATCCCAATCCTGGTGGTCGACGACGATCATGGTTTCCGCAGCCTGCTGGAAACGATCCTAAAGGCGGAAGGCTACGCGGTCGACACGGCCCACAACGTGTCCGCTGCCCGCAAGGCCTGCGCCCAGAAGTCCTACCGCGTGGTGGTATCAGACTTGAAACTGCCCGACGGCAGCGGCCTCGATGTCCAGAACTGGTTCGCCGAGCACTCTCCTTCCACCTCATTCGCGCTCATCACCGGCTTCGGGTCGGTCTCCACGGCGGTCGAGGCGATGAAACGCGGCGCCGTGGACTACCTCGAAAAACCGCTGCGCAGCCCCGATGAACTGCGCCGTCTCGTGCAGCGCGCGCTGGCCCTTGAGCCTTCCCCGCTCAGCTGCGCCCCTGCCCCAAAGGACGGATTCGCCTGTGAATCCCTGATCGCCCGCGATCCCAAGACACTGAAGACCCTGACGCTGGCCCGCAAGGTTGCTCCAACCCCGGCCACCGTATTGCTGCTCGGCGAAAGTGGCACGGGCAAGGAGGTGCTGGCCCGGTGCATCCACCTCAACAGCAAACGCGCCGCCGGACCATTCGTCGCCGTCAACTGTGCCGCCTTGGCCCCCACGCTCATAGAAAGCGAGCTTTTCGGACACGAGAGGGGCTCTTTCACGGGCGCCGTCGACCGCCACGCCGGAGTCTTCGAACGAGCCAACGGGGGCACGATCTTCCTGGACGAGATCGGCGAGCTTGACCTGCCCCTCCAGGCCAAGCTCCTGCGTGTGCTGCAAGAGCGGTCCTTCGAGCGCGTCGGCGGAGGGAAAACAGTCGAAGTAGACGTCCGTGTGGTCGCGGCAACTAATCGTGACCTGCCCGCGCTGGCGAGTCAGGGCAAGTTCCGCACGGACCTCTATTACCGTCTCAGCACCTTCCCAATCGAGATCCCACCACTGCGGGAGCGGCCCGGCGACATCGACGCTCTCGCCGTTCTCTTCCTGTCCAACGCCGCCAGGAGGATGGAAAAACCCGTCCCGGAACTCAGCGTCGAGGCGAGGACTAAACTGCGCTCATATCACTGGCCGGGCAATGTGCGTGAGCTGGAAAACGTCCTTGAACGAGCCGCAATCCTGGCGGAAAACGTCGTTCAGGCTGAGGATCTGGTGATGGCGGAACCACGTCAGACGGGCAGCCCTGTCGTGCCAGCCGGAACTCTCAGCATCCGCGAGATCGAACGCCTGGCCATTGAGGAAGCTCTGCGGAAGCATGGCGGGAATCGAACGCACGCTTCGCGCGAACTCGGCATCAGCCTGCGGACACTGCAATACCGCCTGAAGGAATACGGACTCTCCTGATTCCGGAGACAGTCCCGCCGCCTTCAAGCCGCTTGTCCTGGGCGTGTAACAGTTGGGATAATCCACTGCGGAGCAGCACAGGCCGGGCAACTTTAACAAAATCTCCGCGGTGGGCCGTTTCTTGGACCAACTCGAACAAAATGAGAAGACCTTGCGGGAAGAGTTCATCCGCTCGCTAAAGCGGTACGAGCAGTTTCTGGCCCGGCAGATCGATGTCTACCGCGCCCAACGCGCCTGGCGCGTCATGTTGTTTCTCAGGAAGCTCTATACGTTGGCGGTGCGCGAGGCGCCCAGCCACCCCATCAGGGCAGCCCGAAAACTCTTCTCCGAGCCTTTGTCCAGCTACGAAATCGAACTGCCGCGGGTTTGGGACTTCCTGCCAGCGGGTGGAGCCGTGGCGCAAGCCGGCCCGCAGCATTTGGCGCGGTACCCACTGATCGTGATGCCAGTGTTCGACTTCGAAGGGCGTTTCGCCAGACAGCAACAGATCGCTGTCCAGTTCGCGGCCAACGGACACCCGGTCTACTGGATCTCGCCCGTCAGAAAGCCAGGACCGGGCGTCACCTCCGGCTATGAAATCTCTGAATTGCGTTGCAATGTGTATGAGGTCCGGCTCGACGCACCTGCGTTTCATCTGAACCTGGGCGAGTTGACGCCGGCGTTGTTGGACGCAATCGCGCATCCGCTAGAGAGGCTGATCCGCGAACTTGACATCCACGAATGCTGGCTCCTGCTTCAGTATCCTTTTTGGCGCAAACTCGCACTCCGTCTCCGCCACGGATTCGGCTTTCGCATCGCCTACGACTGCATGGATGACCACCAAAACTGGCCGCTCGAACCCAAGCCGAGCCAAGCCAACAAGGCCGACGAGCGCAGACTATTTCCCGAGGCGGATCTTGTCACCGTCACAGCCGGAGGGCTCGCGCGCCAGGCCGGCCGCTTTGGTGCAGATCCGGTGCTAGTCCCTAATGGGGCCGATTCGGCGCTTTACGAATCAGCCGGTAGCGAAAGCCAGGTCTCCGAATTGCCGCGCCCGATCATTGGTTTCATTGGGGGCGTCGAGGAGTGGTTTGACTCCGAGACCGTGGCATATTGCGCGGCCCAACGGCCTGAATATAGCTTCGTGATCGCCGGGCGGATCGGCAAAGGCGCCGATCGGGCAACCCTTCAATCCCAATCCAATATCCACCTGCTCGGCGAGGTGAAATACCCGCTGCTCCCATCCATCCAGCGCAACTTCGATGTTTGTCTGATCCCGTTCAAGCTCCACCCGTTGATGGAATTCGCCAACCAGGTGAAACTCTACGAATACTTCAGCCAGGGCAAGCCAGTCGTCTCAAGCCGCCTGCCGGAACTGCAAGCGCCCGAGGATCTCATCTACTTCGCCGGCACGAAAGAGGAATACCTCGCGCAGATCGATGCCGCCATCGCCGAATCCGGCACTGCGGCTGGGAGCGAGTTTGTCCGCCGCCGCCTCGAATTTGCGCGCCAAACCAACTGGGCCGCCCGCACTGCGGCAATTCACGAAGCCATAAGAGCCAGGACACCCCTGGTGAGTGTCATCGTCCTGACCCATAACAGCGAACGCTACCTGCCGTCATTCCACCGTTACTTCCTCAAAAACACCGCCTGGCCAAATTACGAACTCATTTACGCCGACAACGCGTCGGGAGACGGGACACGGACTCTGATCGAGTCCTACGCGGGCGGGCGCGTCCGAGCCGTTTGCTTTGACACGAACACTGGTTTCGCAGCGGGCAATAACGCCGCTGCGCGACTGGCGCAAGGATCGTTTCTTATCTTCTTGAATCCCGACACGATAGTGACCCGGGGATGGGTAGGGAAACTCATACACGCGCTTGAATCGCATCCCAACGCCGGCCTGGCAGCCCCGGTGACCAACTTCTCAGGAAAGCGGAACAGGATCGAGCCGTTGTACTCCAATTGCGGCGGAATGGAGGCTTTCGCTGCCCGTCTGGCCCGTGAAAAACGCGGGGAGACTATGGAGATCCCCGCCGCGCCCATGCTCTGTGCGGCTCTGGGGCGATCCACATGGGAGAAGACCGGCGAATTGGACGAGCGCTTTGGCGCGGGGATGTTTGAGGACGACGACTACTGCCTGCGTCTTCGACAAGCAGGGCTGCGAGTGATCACCGCGGAAGACTGCTTCATCCATCACTTCGGCAGCGGATCATTCAGCCAGTTGGGAGAGGCGGCCCTCAGTAGGGTTTTCAATGCGAACCGGGAACTCTTCGAAGCGAAATGGAGTGTAAAGTGGCAGCCCGATGAGATGCGTCCGGGCGTCGCAGCGCCGGAGGCCGCGCGTATCTTCGATCCGGCATCCTTTTTCCTGGATGATTAGCGGCCGGTGCGCCTACATTCTGATCTTGCGCATATCCTGCGCGAACTCCTCCCCAACGCCGGAGAAACTCGACGCGAGTTCACTCTCCCTCGCCAGGGCCGCTTCGACGCGCGGCAGAATACTCCTTTGGCCGATGGGCTCGACGCCTCCATGGGGGCGGTAATCTTGACGCCGTGATACACTTTGCGCAATGCAACGCTGGGTCCCGCTTATTCTCCTTTTCCAGGGCCTGTCGTCCGGTCATCCCAACCATTCCGGACCCACCATGGCCGAGACCGCAAGGCGATTCCTCCATGCCCTCAATCCCGAACAACTTGCCAAGGCGAAGTTCGCATTTGAAGACAACGAACGAAACTTCTTCCACTACATCCCCAGCGATGACTTTCCCAAGACGTTGAAAAGGCCCCGCGCAGGGTTGACTTTGATCGAGATGTCGCCCCAACAGAAGCACCTGGCGGCGGCCCTTCTCAGCGCCGGATTGTCGCAAACGGGCTACATCAAGGTAACCACGATCATGAGCCTGGAAGAGGTTTTGCGCGCAATTGAGGGGGACTCGGGAGAGCGCAGAAATCCCGAGAAGTACCACTTCAGCATCTTTGGCGAGCCGTCGATCAAAGGCGTCTGGGGCTACCGCATCGAAGGCCACCACGTCAGCCTGCACTTCACCGTCATCGACGGCGTTGCCACAGGGAATCCGACGTTTTTCGGATCCAACCCGGCCGAAGTCCGAACCGGAACTCTGAAGGGATTGCGCGTGCTGGCCAATGAAGAGGACAAGGCTCGAGCATTACTGGATTCGCTCACTGCGGACCAGAAAAAGCTGGCGATCGTGGATCCCACGGCTTATCGCGACATCCTGACGGCGGCTTCGCGCAAGGCGGTGATTGATGGTGCGCCATCGGGCCTGCACGCTTCCAAAATGAACGCCGGGCAACGCCGGATGCTCGAAGCTCTGATAGCGGTGTACATTGACAATCTTCCAGCGGAACTGGCCGAACAACGCCGCGCCAGGCTGAGAGAGGCGCGTGGTGAGATCTGGTTCGCCTGGGCTGGAGTCGAACAAAGGGGCGGGCCCCACTACTACCGCGTTCAGACGCCGACCTTCCTGATCGAGTATGACAACACCCAGAACCGCGCCAATCACATCCATTCTGTATGGAGAGATTTCAACGGCGACTGGGGCGAGGACCTGCTGAAGAAACATTACGAGACCAGCACGGACACCCACGGCCACGACGCAAAGCCTGCAGTCCGCTGAATGCTAGACTAAAGGCGATGCTGTGCCCCGAGGGCTCTGCCGGGCTCGTGACACGACGTGTTTTCATCGCGTTAGCGCCTGCAATCGTTGCACCGGCTCAACAGGATCGTCTTGCCGTGCCAGGTGAAAAGGCCCGATTCACGGACCGGGCCACCGAAATGGTGTTGGCGCGGCTGACATCACCCTCCTATGACACTTGGATGCCATCGACTCCGGGCAGAGGAATCTCGGCCCGGTCCCAATCCGGTGTCGTCACCATGGCCAGGGGCGAGGGCAAGTCCCTGGTTTGGCTCGATTATGGCACGGGCGCCGGACGCATTATCGCTGAACCAGCTGACTTGGATCCTTCCAGCGTCGCCCTCACCAGCGACGATCGCTGGATCGCCTACGCCGATGGCGGCGTGTTGATGGCCGCCCAGAGACAGGGAACAAGGCGGCAAACGCTGGCTAAGCTCAGCTCTGGTGCATCCCTACATGCTGGATTGGCTCCTTCCCCGGATAGATTGACCTTTTATTTTGCTGAATCTGCCGGCAGTGGTTCCCGGATCAGATCAGTCAGGATCGGCGCCGCCTCCACCGTGGTTGCGGAAACCTCCGAAGTAGTTTCTGAATTGGCCCCTAATCCGCGGCGAGCCCTATTGGCCTGGCGGATTCAGGCCGGCTCACTCTGGCTCGGCAGCCTCGACGGCGGCAAGCCTCAACGAGTGGAAACGCCGGGTGGCCGGGTACTCCAGTTCCACTGGTCGTCTGACGGATCCTCGTTGCTTTACCTTCATGAGCCCGCCGATCCGTCCAAGCTGGTAGAGATCCGTGAGCGGCAAGTGGACAGCAGGACCGATACTCTGGTGGCCAAGACATCGCAATTTGCCAGTTTTGCTCCCAACGCCAATGGCACGGCATTTGTCGGCGCCAGCAGGAGCAAGGCTTCTCCTCATATCCTCCTGCTCTTGCGCGCGACCCAGCGTGAGTTCACCCTTTGCGAGCATGGCGACCCGGAGCCAGCCCTATGCCGGCCGGTCTTTACGCCGGACAGTCAATCGATCCTTTTCACTTCGCGGATCCACGGCAAAAATTGCGTATACCTCGCCGGCGTCGAGAAGCTGATCGAAAAAACTTCGGATTAATTCCTAATTGACCAACCTGATAGCGCTCTCGCGCGATAGCTGAGGCGTCATCTTCCCGCGCGGTCTCGCGTTCTTCACTGCATACATGCTTCGGTCGGCGGTTGCCAGGAGACTTTCCGCATCACGGCCATCGGCCGGCAGGCACGCCGACCCAATGCTTACCGAGAGCGGCCAGCCGGTCTCGGCATGGGTCTGCTGCAATACAGCCTGGTGCATCCGCTCGATGCGGGCGGCCACTGACTCCTGAGGCAGACCTGGCATGAGCAGCACAAACTCGTCGCCTCCCATGCGCGCCGCATAGTCTGTGTCCCTGCACTGCCTCACCAGGCTGGCTGCAACCGCCTTCAGCGCCTTGTTGCCTTCCAAATGCCCCAGCTCATCGTTGATCTTCTTGAAATTGTCGACGTCGCAGACAAGCACGGTCAAAGGCATGGAAAGCGCTTCGCACCGGGCGATTTCGGCTTCCAGTTGAAGGAAGAGAGAACGTGCGTTCGGCAGGCCGGTGAGGAAATCCGTGATGGCGGAGGTCTCGGCCTGCTTGTACCGCATTGCGTTGTCAACGGCCAACCCGATCTTCGAACTCACCGCCTGGAGGATGCGCAAATGGTCCCTGCTGAAGGCGTCCTTCTCGCTGTGATAAAGCGCCAGCACGCCCACAATCGAGTGCACTCCTTCCAGGGGTACAGCCAGTGCGGAGCGCAGAGTCGAAAACTTTGATGGATCGTTCAGATACCCTGGCTCGACCGACGGATTGCCATTCAGGATCGGCCGCCCGTTTTCAACCACCCAGCCCGACAACCCCTGTCCAATCGGGATGGTCAGAGAGGCAAACAGCTTCATATTGTCACCGCTCACGAACTGCGGTTCCAGAGCATCGTCTTTCCTGGTGTAAACTGCCATGGCGTCAAACGGGATGAGCCGCCGCAACCGGACCGAGACCACGGAAAGTGTCTCGTCAAGGCTCAGTGAGGATCCGAGATTCTGCGCCAGTTCGAACAGCGCCTGAGCCTCCTGGCGGGCAGCCGCGATCTGTCCAAGGAAATCTGTTCGCTCCGATGGTGGAGCTTGCTGGGCTTGCGAATCCCCGACAAAACCGGCAGCCGGAGCCTCCCCCGCAACTACCTTCACATCCTTTGTCAGTTTCAGAGGTTCGCTCACCGCGCTGCGGGCCATCTTCTCCAGGTCCTGGTATCTGCGCGCCAGGACCTCTACCACCCTTGGATCGAACGAACGCCCGGCCTCCTGTACGACCACTCCAACTGCCCGGTCCAACGGAAGAGCTTTTCTGTACTGCCTGTCAGTCGCCAGTGCATCGATGCAATCCACCGCTGAAAGGATCCGTGCGCCGATCGGGATGTCCTCTCCAGCCAAACCATCTGGATAGCCCGATCCATCCCATTTCTCGTGGTGCGCTCTCACGATCGGGACCACAGGATAGGGGAACTTGACGCGCTCCAGTATCTCTGCCCCTACCACGGGGTGGATCTTCATCTTTTCGAACTCTTCCGGAGTCAGGCGGCCCGGCTTGGAAATGATGTGCTCCGGCACGGCAAGCTTGCCGATATCATGCAGAAGCGATGCCGCACGCACGGCCTCGATCATGTCCGGCGCCAGCCTCAGTTCCCGGGCGATCTCAACCGCATAGATTTGCACCCGCTGAAGGTGGTCGTGCGTGCTTTCGTCCTTCGCATCGATGGCCAGAGCCAGTGCCTCAATCGTGCGAAGGTGCAGCGAGGCCACCTCCTCGGCATGGACGCGTCCGTCCTCCAGCCGGGCCATGTACAGCCTGTAGGACCGGTACACCAGATAGCCGGCGAGGAAGGTAATGAACGGAATCTGCCAGCCACGGAACAGTTCGCTTGCAGCGGTGAAGATGCCCGCGAGTACCGCCATGCCTACGTAGTAGGGCAGCATCCACAGATACCGCTCCTTCCAAAACGCGCCCATCCTCCGGTTCTCCTCGGGCGCTTCGGCGAACGTGCTCGGAAAACTGATGCCAAGGAAGAGTACAGTCGCTGTAAGGACGAATCTCGCCGCCATGTGAAGGCCTTGTGATCCCGGCGTCCCGAAATAGGCAACTTGCGCCATGCTGACAGCCAGAATCATCGCGGCGGAACTGAACAAAGCCCGCTCGATTCGGCCCGGTCCCTGGTGCGACACCCAATCGACGAGAAACGCGGACGCCGCGGCCAGCACCACCGCGCCGGTGAATTCAACATTCATCAGGCTAAGGAACACGAACAGCACGCTCAGGGGAACGTGTCCTTGGTCGGATCGGATGCCAACCTTAAAATAGGACGCCATCAACGCAAGCAGCATGTAGGCTAGGTACTGCGTGACGTTGGAGACCGAGAATCGCAGTAATTCAGGCCCAAGTACGGTGAGACCCGTGACAATCGTCAGACGCCTGATTGTTATTGAAAACAAACGGTTCGCCGGTGGTGGCATGACTGCTCTTCCTCTCCTATCGGCTGACTGGGCGCCTGACTATATGGCTCGGACGCCTAAGGTACTCACCCAAAAGGTGAAACCCGCTATCACCCGCTCCCGTCCTGACTCGTTAGACCCCTATAATGGTCATTTGGGCCTTCGGACCCCGAGACAATCTACATGCGCATCAATCAATTCGGCCTGTTTCTGTTATGGGCTTGCTTGCCGCTCTCCGCTTCAACTCCGTCCTCGGCTGCAGCGGCTCTGCCTGCCTGGTTCGAGCAGCTTCCCGGCGGCGCCTTCGCTGCTCGTGGCACCGAAGGAAAACTCGCATTGAGCGGCTCGACTGCGGAATTGGCTTTTCGAGCCGAAGGGGCCAAGGACGGCTATGAACGGCTTCAGTGGCGCCTGCTCGGAGCAAGGCCCAGTCAGACACGCGGCTCCGCGATCCGTGATGCCCGCTCGAATTACTTCGTCGGCTCCAGCCGAAGCCAGTGGCGTGCCAATTCAACCCACTTCGGACAAGTGAGGATCGAAGACGCCTACCCCGGCATCGACGTCGTCTGGTACGCCTCAGGCCGGTTGCTTGAGTACGATTTTGTGGTCGCACCCGGCGCCGACCCCAGCCGGATCGCTTTCCGCATCGATGGGGCAAAACCGAGGCTGAACGCCGAAGGTGATCTGGAATACCGCCTTGGCCAGGTGACGGTTCGCCAGGCTCGTCCTGTCGCCTTTCAGATCTCCGGCGGCGTCCGCCAGCCCGTTCAGGCGGATTACCGGATCGGGGCAAACGGCCGCATCGGTATCAAAATTGCCCAATACGACAAGAACAAGACTTTGATCATCGACCCAGTGTTGAGTTACTCGGGGTATCTTGGCGGCGCCGGTATCGACATCGCCACCGGCGTTGCGATCGATAAGGAAGGCGCCGTTTGGGTGGCCGGTACAACGACATCCGACGTCGATTCGGCGTGGGTCAAGGAGCCCTATGACACGACGCGTAACGGGTCGAAGGACGTCTTCCTCGCGCGCATGGTGCCAACTGGCAATGGCGGCTGGAAACTGGACCACTGGAGCTATTTTGGCGGCGGGGCAGACGACGAGTGCGCCGGCCTCGCCATCGCCGGTGACGGGCACCTCGCGCTGGCCGGCCGGACTTACTCAAACGACTTCCCTCTGGCTGGATACTCGTTTCAGACCACCAACCAAGGAAACGGCGACGTCTTTGTCCTCCGCTACGATCCCTTCTGGGAGGGCTACGACGCCCTGGTCTACTCAAGCTACATCGGCACAAGCGCCACCGACATCCCACAGGCCGTAGCCTCGAACAGCAAGGGCTGGATCTCCGTCGCGGGTTACACAGAGGCGGGCGTCCTGCCCGAAGGCGCACTCACCACCGCCTTGCAGCCGTCCAACCGCGGCGGCGCCGACGGCTTCATTTACACTGTCGACACCAGGGGCGCGGAGGGCCAGACGCTGATCATGGCGACTTATTTCGGCGGCGAAGGTACCGACCTGATCAACGCCCTGGCGATGGATGAAGACGGCCTGGTCTATGCCGCCGGTGTCAGCATGAGTTGGGACCTGCCGATCGCGGGGGCCAGCTATATGTCCTACTACCTGGGCGAAGGAGACGCTTTCCTGACAATCCTCGATCCAACGCAGTCGGGATTCGACGCGCTGAAGTATGCCACCTTCTTTGGCGGCTATTCTCTCGATGTCGCTCTAGGTATGCGCTTGGCGGGCGACGGCATGGTCCTGCTGACCGGTTATACGACCTCTGAAGAGTTCCCGCTCTCGCCCGGCGCCTACCAGACCATGAAAATGGGCTTCGTGGACGCCTGGGTGGCGGCTGTCGATCCCTCCAAGGCAGGGAGCGATTTCGTCAAGTATTCCACGTACCTCGGAGGATCCGGGACCGAGGTGGCTTACGCTATCGTGCAGGACTCCGCAGGCCGGCTCACCGTGACTGGATATACGAATTCCTACGACTATCCCGTGAAGAACCCGCCGGTGTCTCAATCCCAGCAGGCCGCTGGCTTCGACGCCTTCCTCACGGCGCTGTCCATGGACCTGAACGGATCCCAAGCGTTGAGCTACTCCGCGCTGTTCGGCGGACGCCTGACTGACGTTGGAACGGCGCTGGCCGCCGGCCCGGACGGTTCCACCGCGATGGTTGGATATACTTCATCACCCGACATCACCGTCTCAGGCGGCGAAGGCAAGCAGAATGCGAACGGACTGAGGACCTCCTTTTTCATTAAGCTGGCTCCAGACCCGGCTCCCTAGACCTCGGCACTGCGAAGTCTGGCGATTCAAGGTAACCAAGCCCTGGCAGTACGCGCCCTCTCAGTTTGGACTGTCCTGAACGGACTTTCCGTCTTTGATAGGATTCATCCAGGATTATCCGTGAAGTTGCATCGATCAGCCCTTATCCTCCTCTCTACCGGACTCTGTCTGGCCGTTTTGAATTGTGGCGGCCAAAAAGGGACCGGAAAGAAACAGACCGAGTCTGGACCAGTCAAGGTTCGCGTCGTCCCTGTGGCGACCAAGGCTCAGCAGCGCAGCGTGGAATCGGTCGGCAACCTCTTTCCCTTCGACGAAGCCATTATCAGCAGTGAGGTTGACGGCCGTCTCGAATCGGTCGGCGCGGATTTGGGCGACATGGTAGCCCAAGGCGCAGTACTGGCCAAGATCTCAGACGAGGAACAGCGTTATCTTGTCGCCCAGCAGGAAGCCCAGTTGCGCCAGTCGCTGGAGCGGCTCGGCTTGCAAAACGAAACAGATAAGGTTAAGGACATCCGCGAGACGCCCGACGTGCGGCGAGCCCGCGCCGATCTCACCGAGGCCGAACAGAGATATAAGCGCACCCGCGATCTGGTGGACCAGGGCATCGGACCTCAATCGGATCTGGATTCCGCTCAGGCCCGGTTCCAGTCGCTCCAGGCCGCCTACGACGTGACGATGAATCAGACCAGAAATCTGATCCAGGAAGTGGAACGCTTCAAGGCATCACTTGAACTCCAGCGCAAACGGCTGCGCGATACCACGGTCCGGGCGCCATTTGCGGCGTTCGTAAAGGAGCGCCTGGCTACACCTGGACAGTTCGTTCGTGCTAATACTCCCCTGTTCACGCTGGTCAAGATCGATCCCGTGCGCCTGCGCATCGAAGCGCCGGAGCGCATGGCCCCGTGGATCAAACTCGGCCAGCGGGTGGAAGTCACCGTGGAGGCGTTCCAGGGCCGCCAGTTCGAAGGCAAGGTCTGGCGCATCTCACCGACCGTCGATCAGAGCAAGCGGACATTCGTGGTCGAAGCGTTGATCCAAAACCCGAACCGCGAGTTGAAGCCTGGCAGTTACGCCAAGGCCCGTATCGTCACCGACCATGTCGAATCCATTCGCATGATCCCTGCCCGGGCACTGAACTACGTGCTTGGCACGAACAAAGCGTATGTGATCTCGCCTGATCAGACCGTCCATGTCCGGGATGTGAAGTTGGGTGACCGGTTCGCCCAGGAGGTCGAGATCCTCGAAGGAGTCAATGAAGGCGAGCGAGTCGCGGTGGGTGGCCTGAACCGCTTGGAAGAGGGAGCCAAGGTGGAGGTCACTGAGGGCGGCAACAGGAAACAGTCCGAGGAAGAGGACGAGTAGCCCCGGTCACTGCGTTAGATGCAACGTTAGATACAGCGTATCCTGATTTGAGACAATGGGAGTGCACGAATGAAGGCCTCCCTTTGCGCGCTGTTGTGCGCGTTCCCTGTTCTGGCATGGCAGCCACAACCGCCTGATGACACTGTGACGCCCGCTCCAGTGAAGCAGACTCTTGTCGTGACCGGGTCGCCCGAACCAGTCCCGCTTGAAGAAGCCGACCGCAGCGTCGAGTCTCTGCCCGTTCGCGGCCAGACGCTTCTCTTCAACAACCTCGTGGAAGTTCTGAAGCTTGATCCCTCCATCGACTTGCGCCAGCGGGGAACAAACGGGATGCAGGCCGATATCTCCCTGCGCGGTGCCTCGTTCGGGCAGGTCCTGGTGCTGGTGAACGGGCGCCGGATGAACGATCCGCAGTCGGGCCACCATCATATGGATCTGGCGGTCCCGCTGGATGCTGTGGAGCGCATTGAAGTCCTCCGCGGAGCGGGTAGCACGCTCTACGGCGCCGACGCCGCGGGCGGGGTCGTGCACCTGATCACCGGTCCTGCCGAGCGAGGCGAAATCCGTCTCCAGGCCGGACTCGGCAACTTTGGCGTGAATCAGCAGCGGGTCTCGATGACCGGAATCCGCGGTCCGCTGAGCCAGTCGGTCTCTGTTGCGAGGGATTTTTCCACCGGTTTCATGGACGGACGAGACTACCGCGGTTTAGTTGCGCATTCGTCCACGAGTTGGTCGTCAAAGATTGGTGCTACGGGAGCCGATCTCGGGTTCAGCGACCGCCCATTCGGCGCCAACCAGTTTTACGGCAACTTCGATTCCTGGGAGCGAACCAAGACCTGGATGGGCTCGATTCGCCAGAACCTGGGCGAAGGGACCGAGGCTTCGTTTGGTTACCGGCGTCACACCGACCTGTTTGTGTTGTATCGTGCACGGCCGTGGGTTTATACCAACCACCACGTCGCCGAGTCCTGGCACGCCAGCTTGCGCCGCAAGCAGAATCTGGCCGAGGGCGTCTCTTTGTTCTATGGAGGCGAGGGATTCGGCGATTCCATCGACTCGACCAATCTGGGCCGCCACGGCCGCCGCCGCGGAGCAGCCTACGCCCTGCTCGATGTGCGCATGCTCGGGAGTTTCAGCCTCTCAGCCGGCGCCCGCGCTGAAAGCCACCGGGGATTGTCGGAATGGAACCCATCTCTGGCACTCGGCTACTGGGCAGGATCCCGGCTGAAACTGCGCGCCAGTGTGACCAGAGCCTTCCGGCTGCCGACGTTCACCGATCTGTACTATCGTGATCCGGCCAACCGCGGCGATGCTGGGCTGAAGCCGGAACGCGCCTGGAGTTACGAAGCAGGCGCGGAGTACCGTCCTGACTCGAACTGGCGCCTGCAATCCACCATCTTCCGCCGCCTTGATTCGAACATCATCGACTATGTCCGATCTTCGCCCGATTCCTACTGGCAGGCGATGAACGTCCAGCGCCTGAACTTCACTGGGCTGGAATCCTCGGCCGCTTGGCGTGGCCACGGACAGACGGCCGCCTGGTCTTATACGGCCTTGAAAGGGAGTTCCGCGCCATTACCCGGACTTCAATCGAAGTACGCCTTCAACTACGCCGCCCACAGCGGAGTCTTCGGCTGGACCGCCTCCCTGCCCGGACGCATCGCGCTGCGCAGCCGCGCCGGCGCCGTCCAAAGGTTCAACCAGGACGAATACGGCGTATGGGATCTGGCGGCAACCAAGACCATGGGGCGCGTCCGGCCATTCGTACAGTTCGGCAACATCACATCCACGCGCTACGAGGAGATTGCGGGCGTTCCTATGCCCGGACGCAGCTTTGTCGCGGGGCTTGAACTGGTCTGGCAAGCCCCGTAGGCCGCGGACAAACGAAACCGCCACCTATCACCGGGACAGGCGGCGGCGAGTGGACACGAATGTTTCCGGCCGCTATCGCGCGACCTGGACCTTCGGCGTGGACAGATAGCCCACAATCTGGTCCTTTTTCACTTCGTTGATGACGATCTCATACGGCTGCCGCGCTTTCGATGTGTAGAACTGGACCGGCTCGTTCACGCCTTTGTCCTTTTTCTCCACCTTCTTGTCATCGGCAACCACGTCCACCGTGTACCTGTTCTTCTTGACATCAGCTTTCTTCAGTTGAAGAAGGACATCGCCTATCCGCACCGGGGCCTTGGTCTTGCCAAGGTTGATGTCGAAGTAGTTCCGTTCGCCCAGTCTCTTCAACGCCGCAAGCTCACTTGCATTTGTGGCGATCAAGCCGCTCTGCACGCCCAGGTCGCCGCGCGTTGTCTTCAACTCAGCGATGGTCTTCTCGAGCTCCGACTTGGTAGCCGACACATCGGTCTTTACGTTCGACACCTCAGTGGAGACTTCGCCAATCTTGGTGGACGCCGTCTGTTCGACTTTCGCCACTTCCGTCCGCAGGCTTTCTTCCACTGCCTTCTGCTGCTGCTCGAGCCGGCGGGCGATGGCGGCTGCGTTCTTCTCCGCATCCACTTTCGCTTGGCCAACGGCCATTTGCGCCTGGCGGCGCGCCGCTTCAAGTTCGTCTTTCAAGCTCTCCACATTCTGCCGGGCTGCGGCGGTACTGACGGAGTGGCTTTCGCGCACCCGGCCGACTTCATCAAGAATCGCAGTGTTGCCCTTGGCGATATCTTGCTTCAAGGTGTCGATTTGGAGGAACAGGTAAACGTTTGCCGCGATCAGGGCGATCACTGCGCCGAACAATATCGCGAACTTCAGCCCGTGCGAGCCGGAATCGGGCGCCGGCACCTGGTAGACGGGCTGTTGGGGTTGGGGTTGTTGGTAGTCGCTCACTCGGTAATTGCCTCCTGGCAATTTGACAGTCTAGCACTGTACAAGATGGATCTGAGTGGCACCGCGTTTCAATCTTGACGTCTGGCTCTTACAAAATCAAAGCTCTCCTGCTTTGGGACGCCTGGTTCAAAACAACGCCGGCAGCGCGCTTCGTACATTCCAGATGCTCCCACGACAATTAAATCATCGGATTCCACCAGTCGTTGGGTGTGCTTGGCCGGGTTGCCGCAGCGCAAACAGATGGCCAGAGTCTTGGTGATGGATTCGGCGTGGCAAAGCAGATCGGGAATCGGAGCGAATGGCCGGCCCATGTAATCGGTGTCCAGGCCGGCAATGATCACCTGCTTGCCGCTATCGGCAAGTTGTTGAGCGACCTCGACAAGGCCCGATCCGAAGAAATTGGCCTCGTCGATGCCCACAACCTGGGTCCGCCAGTCCAGATTCAGCATGATGTCGGCCGCGGTGGCGACGCTCTCGGACAGCATCCTCGAATCGCCGTGGCTGACAATCTCGTTGTCGCTATACCTGGTGTCGATAACAGGCTTGAAGACCTGGACCCGCTTGCGTGCGATCATCGCCCGCCGCAGCCGGCGGATCAGTTCCTCGCTCTTGCCAGAAAACATCGGCCCGCAGACCACCTCGATCCATCCGATCGATCCACTGACGAAGTCCATGAAAGATAGGATATCGCGTGACCGAAACAGTGGGTCAAAACTGCTAACCTGAAGCCTGTGAACCCTAAATGGATTTGGCTGGGCGCAGGCTCTGCCGTGGCATTCGCTATCGTCCTGGCGGCTGGCTTTGTACCGGTCAAATACGCCTATATGGCACTGACAACCCCTGGAGGAGCGTGCACATTGGCCCGCGCCATCGAAGTCGACGACCACCAGCGGGCGCTGACGGCAGCCAAGGACCGAATCTTGCGTGCTACGAAGTTCATACGGACGGACGAAGCCGGCCTGGAACTCTATGAAACGCCCTATGGCCCGTTCTGGGCGCCCAAAGGCAGCAAGTGGATACTCCCCTTCAACTTTGCCGAGCAGGACATTGCCATCTATGGGACGGGGGCGCAAGCGGTCCAGAAAGGCGACGTGGTGCTGGATTGCGGTGCCAACGTCGGCACATTCGCCCGTTTCGCCCTCGATGCCGGGGCCGCAAAGGTCGTCGCCATCGAACCCGCACCAGACAATATTGAATGTCTCCGGCGCAACTTCGCCAAAGAGATCGCCGGAGGCCGCTTGGTAATCTATCCGAAGGGTGTCTGGGACAAGGACGACATGCTGGAGTTTCTGGTCGATCCTGAGAACCAGGCAGCCGACAGCTTCGTCATTCACCGCGAGGGCGCCCAGGCGACCGTGAAACTGCCTCTAACAACCATTGACAAGATCGTGGCTGAGTTAGGGCTGCCCAAGGTGGACTACATTAAAATGGATATAGAAGGGGCCGAAGTGAGGGCAATCCGGGGCGCAAAGGGCACTATCGCCCGATACCACCCCAGGTTGTCATTGTCTGTGTACCACCAGCCCGACCACCCCGTGGAGGTGCCCAAGGCGGTTAGGGCGGCCTGGCCCGAGGTGAAGATCGATTGCGGTCACTGTGCTCAGTCCAATGGTCGGATTCGGGCAGAAGTCCTTTATTTTCATCGCTAACCCCCTCTTGCGCCGCGTGACCAAACGAACTCCCCACCCATACTCAAAAAGGATTCCGTACAAAGAAAAGGCCGGTGAAGATTCGGAGGATTACCTTCACCGGCATAATTGCCAGCTTATATCGGAGGAGTGCTGGCTCGTACTTCTTGTACGCTCTGACAGTACTATACCACAAGGTCTCTTATTCTTGTAAAGAGAGAGCAACCGACGCGACCATTAAAAGTATTGTAGAAATGGCCGCTATCCAGAGCCCGGCGGTCATCGCCGCGCCCGGCTTGGCTTCCTCCGGCGAGGCCCGGTGGCGTAAGAAAAGCGAACCCGCGGCAATGACCGGCAGCATAAGAGCCTGGGCGTACCCGCCCGCCTTGACCATGTTCACGGGCGATTGAAAAGTCAGGAAGAAGCCAACCGGGACGAGCGTGAGCATCCAAACGAACCGGTTGCGCCAGCGGACGCGCGACGCATAGTCGTCGTGACGGAAGCCACCCGAGAGCCGGACCATGTCGGCGAAGACGCGGGAGTGGGCGGCGGTGGCGGCGAAGATCGTTCCGTAAAGGGTGAAGATTGCTCCGGCATAGAAAACCGGCAACGCCCAGGACCCGAGGGTCTCAGTATAGAGTTTCGATAGAACCGGGATCATGTCCTTTGCCGACGGGACCATCCCCTGCGGATGGAGGATGCCTGCGCCAAGGAGATAGAAGGCAACGGTGGCGATCGTGTAAATGATCATCGACGCCACGATGTCGGTGTGCATGACGCGGATCCAGCCACGGGCGCGGGCGGCCCATTCGGGTGAGGAGTCGCGGGCGCCCGTGAAGCGGGCGTAGCCTTTCTCCACACACCAATACGGGTACATGAAGATCTCGGACGCGCCGACGCCAGTGATGCCGAAGACCGCGATGGCGGTGATGATGCCCGAGCCTGGAGGCAAATGGAAGGCGAAACCTTCGCGCAGAACCTCAGCCGGATTGAACAGATCGGCGCGGCGCATCAGCAGAACGGCGGCAAGGAAGGTAATCAAAGTGAACAGGGCCACCTTGATGGTAGCGATACGTTCGATTCGCTCATAGCCCCCGCCAAGAAGGATCCAGAGAGTCAAAGCCATCAGGATCAAAACCCAGGTGTTGACTGGAACCGCCGGCATCAGGGTATTCAGCACCTGCGAGACCCCGCCGAACATCGCGCCGACCTGGAACAGGCTCATGATCACCATCGCCGCCCAGGCCCAAACCGACCAACTCACCTTGAAGCGCGGTCCCGGCAGGCGGTTGAATCCGGCCAGCCCGGTTTCGCCTGTGACAATCGAGTAGCGCCCTATCTCGGCCTGCATGGCGGGCTTGATGAAACAGGAGAACACAACGATCCACAGGGCTAGATAGCCGGCCTCGGCGCCAAGCGTGGTGGTAGCGATCAACTCGCCGCTGCCAACGATCGACGCGGCCAGGATCATCCCCGGACCGATGCGGCGCAGCGCGGCCCAGAACGACTGCGGCGGGGCCTCGATGCTCGCCCGGTCGAGGCTGTACGGATCAAAAGGCATTGCAGACGAGTGTACTGCATTGGCCGGGGGCATTCGCGGACGGCACCTTCAACACGGCCGCGAAAAGCACCGGGAGACCGGGCGGCGGGGCTCCTGGGCGTCCTAATTACTGAAGCGCCTGCTCGCTGTAATTGATGCGCACGCCGTAGGCGTTGACGATGAGATTCATGCCCATCCTGCCGTTCGGGTTCACCTCGCCTTTGACTTTACCCGACAGGATGTCCTTGCTGAGAGTCAGTTCATCGATCACCCGCTGCATCGTCTCGACGTTCTTGCCCATGAAGTGCCCCGGATACAGGAACTTGATGCCGTGCTTTTCCATGATCGCGCTCATCTTCCGGCAGGTCTCGATCAGCGTGGAGAACTTGCCGAACAGCAGCAGGTTGCCGGAGCCGAACGAATCGCCGCTGAATCCGTACCCGGCGGCGGGGTCGATGAAGGTGGTCGAGCCGGGCGTGTGAGCCGGCGTGAAGACCACCAACAGTTCCCGCCCGCCCAAGTCGATGATCTCGCCGTCTTTCAGGTCCTTGAGGGTGCCCTTGTAGTTGGCCACAAATTGTGATGCCCTGTCACCTGGATTGATGTAGAGTTCGGGGAAGTAATTCGTGGCTGATCCTGTGTGATCCGGATGCGCGTGCGTGGCCACGAGCATCACTGGCTTTTTTGTGATCGAAGCGACAATCTTGTCCAGATCGGCAATCTGGGTACCGGCGTCAATCAGGACTGCCTTCTTCGTTCCTTCCACAAGATATAGGCTCTCGTTGGCCATCCTGTTCCCCGTGCCGATCCACGTGTGTTCGTCGAGTTGACGGAAGACGACGTCATCAGTGCGGGCAACTTCTTTCCCTTCGATCTGCACGGGTCGCATCTGCGCGTTGGCCGCAGCCGGGAGAAGGGTGACTATCGGAATCAGTGCCAGTAGTTGTCTCATGAATCGAACCTCGTAATCGTTGCTTCAGTGATTCTAGCCGAGTTCGTCCCAGGATTCGATCACTTCCACAGACATGACCGGCTATTGCCTTCTCCTTTCTCGCTCCGCTGAGAATCCGGGTCAGCCTGACCCGTCCCACTTGGAATTTTGTGGATATTTCGGCGAGGAAGTTCAACGTTATTGCAGGCAAAGATCCTTACAACTGATGGCTTGCAAAGGACTTCGGGTTTGGGTCCCACAGCGGCGGAGAGGTGCGGACGAGAGTGCGGCCCGGTGTGGAGGAGGGGGAATGGCCACCCCAGCAGGCCATATGGTGGGGTCGAGGACGGGAAATCCGCTGTATGCTGGGGTGTGTTGGAGACCTCAGCGGGAGAATGCAGTGAAATCGCAGGTGGGACGGGTCAGGCCGTCCCGTGTTTCTTGCGCACGCAAAGCCCCGGCATCCGGCGATCATCAGAAAGCTGATCGAACAACTGGACCACGATAGCACGCTGCTTCGACAGACTACGGTTCGCGTGCTAGGAGAGATCGGTCCGCCTGCCGCCAAGGCGCTGCCAAAGCTGTACGAGATCGCGCTCGATCCCTCAACTCCGCAAGAACTCCGGCAGGGCGCCAAAGCCACGATCAAGTCGATCGGGAACGTCAAGCAGCCTGATGGAGGAGGTGCAAAACAGTAAGTCCCGCGTACTGCTGCATGCTCCTCGTGTCACCCTGATGGTGCGCTCCTTGCGGGATGTAGGGTGACTCAGGGCGCATCGCGTCGGATGGCGCCCGTCACTGGGATTCGACTTCAGCGGACTGGACTCAATGGAGAATTCGATAGCCGTTCACTCGGCCTTCAGCGAGGCCATGTCGATGGAGAAGCGGTACTTCACGTCGGACTTCAGCATCCTCTCATAAGCTTCGTTCACCTTCTGGATAGGGATGATTTCGACGTCGGCGGTGATATTGTGTGCGCCGCAGAAGTCGAGCATCTCCTGGGTTTCGGCGATGCCGCCAATGAGCGAACCGGAGAGGCTGCGCCGCGCAAAAAGAAGGCCGAACGCCGATACCGGGAATGGCTTTTCGGGCGCACCAACAAGGGTGATGTTGCCGTCGCGGCGGAGGAGTTGGATGTAGGCGTTGATGTCGTGGTCGGCGGAGACGGCATCGAGGATGAAGTCGAAGCTGCCGGCGTGCTTCTGCATCTCGTCCGCATTGCGGGAGATGACGACCTCGTCCGCGCCGAGGCGAAGCGCGTCGTCTTTCTTGCTGGGCGAAGTTGTGAAGACGACGGTATGTGCGCCGAGCGCATGAGCGAACTTCACGCCCATGTGGCCCAGGCCGCCGAGTCCGACGACCCCGACCTTCTTGCCCTTCGTGACGCCCCAGTGGCGCATCGGCGAATAGGTGGTGATGCCGGCGCAGAGCAGCGGCGCGGCGGCGGCAAGATTCAGATTGGGTGGGACGCTGAGGACGAAGTTTTCGTCGACCACGATGCTGTCGGAGTAGCCGCCATAGGTCATGCCGCCGAGGTGCTTGTCGGGGAAGTTGTAAGTCAGGACCATGCCGGGGCAGAACTGTTCGAGCCCTTCCTTGCAGTTCGGGCAGGTGCGGTCGGAATCGACCAGGCAGCCGACGCCAGCCAGGTCGCCGGGCTTGAACTTCGTGACGGCGGAACCGACCCGCGTGACGCGTCCAACGATTTCGTGGCCAGGCACGCAGGGGTAGACCGTCGGCATGAGGCTGTGCCATTCGTCGCGCACCGTGTGCAGGTCCGAGTGGCAGATGCCACAAAAGAGAATCTCGATCTGAACATCGTGCGGTGTTGGCTCGCGGCGGGTGATGGTCATCCCGGATAGCGGCGATGTGGCGCTCGGCGCAGCATATGCTTTGGACTTGTACATGGATTGATCTTCCTGTCGATTGGTTGCTTCCCAGAATTAGCGGCCGTGTTGCGAGCCGCTGATGCGTTCCATTCAGTTTACCGCCTTGCACTCCAGTCGCTCATCGATGGAACTCCTGGCGAGCGCGGTCACGCCTTCTTTTTCCAATATTCGAGAGTGGTGCCGGTATAGACGCCCGCACCCGCGATGGCTCTCTTGCGGACATCCGCCATCTCCTCGGGCGTCATCCTCCGGAAGTTCTGAACGGTCCGGATGTTGTCCTCCATCTGGCCTTGCGTGCCGGCGCCGCAGATAGCCACGTGGACGCCCGGCAGGCTCAACACGTAGCGGAGGCATTCGGCGGGGCTGAGCGATCTCAGCAGGAACGCCTTGCCGAAGACCTTGATCGCCTGAACTCCGGCGCCGTGTTCGACGGCGGCCGGAAGTGTCGTCTTTTCGAAGCTTAAGTAGGCGTGGTCGGCCGCGTGGAGCGGCATCATCACCGTGTCCCAACCGCCATAGGCCTTCAGCATCGCCTCGTGCGCGGATGGATCAAAGTGCCCGGTAAAACCGATGAATCGGCATTTGCCGGCCTTTTTCGCTGCCTCGAACGCCTCCATCGCCCCGCCTGGCGCGAGGATCTTGTCGACGTCGGCCTGGTTTTCGATGGAGTGCAACTGCCAGAGATCGACGTGATCGGTCTTGAGAAGGCGGAGCGAAGTTTCCAGATCCAGCTGCGCTTCCCTGGCCGAGCGTCTCATGGACTTAGTCGTCAAAAAGACATTCTTCCTCACACCCTCCAGGCCGATACCATAGGCCTCTTCCGAGCGTCCGTTCCAGTAGGCGCGCGCGCAGTCGAAGTAGGTGATGCCAATGTCATACATCTTGCGGACGTGAGCCGCCGCGGCCGGAATGTCGGGGTGAAGATCCATCCGCGCGCCGCCCTGAGCGATGACGCTCACCTTCACACCGGTCTTGCCGAATAGCGTAGTGGGAATGCCGCCCGCTTTCACTCCCTGAGTCGACGCGACCGCGCCCGTCACGGAGGTCGCGGCAAATGCGCCACATACGAATGATCGCCTGTTCATACAAGACCTTTCATGATGCGCTCATCTCTCCATTGTTCGGGCCGCCGAAGCGGCTATCCGGCGTGACCGTCGCCCGTGGCGCCTACTTCCCTTGAAAGACTTCACGGGCCACACCGACAGCCGTGACCGCATTGGGCCAGCCGGCGTAGAACGCCAGGTGAGTGATGGTTTCAATCAACTCCTCCTGGGTGACGCCGTTCTGACGCGCGATGCGAAGGTGAGACCGGAGCTGGTCGGGGCGGTTCATCGCGATCAGCGCTGCCACGGTGGCAAGGCTACGGTCACGCTTTGACAGCTCCGGACGTTCCCAGATGTCGCCATAGAGAACGTCGTCGGTGATCTGGGCCAGCTTCGGTGCGAAGTTGCCCATCGCCGCTTGAGACGGACGGGGCCGCGGGCCAGAGGCGGCGGTTGCTGCCTGACCGCGGCGCGGCGCTCCATACTGAGCGTCGCTGACCTGTTCCATCCAGTCGACGGTTTTGCCGTCGAGTTGCTCGGTGATGGCGATGTGCGTCATCGAGCTGTTCGGCGCTGCCCCGTGCCAGTGTTTCTGGCCTGGCGGAATCCAGACGACGTCACCCTGGCGGATTTCCTCCACAGGTTCGCCCCAGCGCTGCACGCGGCCCGTGCCGGCTGTGACGATCAGGGTCTGCCCTAAGGGGTGGGTGTGCCAGGCCGTTCTGGCGCCGGGGTCAAACACCACCCGGGCGCCGGAGATTCGCGCCGGCGCGGTCGCCTGAAAGGGCGAATCCACCCGCGCTGAGCCGGTGAAGTGATCGGCTGGCGCGGGCCGGGCGGGTTGTGCGCCGCTTCGCGTGATTCTCAACTCTTGCGAAGATCCGGCCATCTGGCCTTGCGCAAGCGACGCGAGCATGCAGGAAGCGATAGCGGCAGCGGTAATGAGTCTCATATTGGTCCTCTCACCCTTGTTTAGCGGTTAATCAGCTTTTGCGCTCCTTCCGAGTAGCGGGCCCCTTGCACCGTGATCCCGGAAGTAGCACTCTCGATTTCGCGGAGATCGCCTTCGGAGAGCTCGATCGAAGCTGCCGCGAGGTTCTCCTCAAAGCGATGCAGTTTCGTCGTTCCGGGAATTGGAACCATCCAGGGCTTCTGGGCGAGCACCCAAGCGAGCGCGATCTGAGCCGGTGTCGCCTTCTTGCGCCGGGCGACTCTCTCCAGCAGATCCACTATAGCCCGGTTCGCCTTGCGCGCCTCCGGTTCGAAACGAGGCACCGTGTTGCGGAAGTCGGTGCTGTCAAACGTGGTGCTCTCGTCGATTTTGCCCGTGAGGTAGCCCTTGCCCAGGGGGCTGAATGGAACAAAGCCGATTCCCAACTCTTCCAGCACTGGAAGGATCTCAACTTCAGGTTCACGCCACCAAAGGGAGTACTCGCTTTGAAGGGCGGTGACTGGCTGGACCGCGTGCGCACGCCGGATTACCTGCACGCCGGCCTCGGAAAGGCCGAAGTGCTTCACTTTGCCCTCCTGAATCAGGTCCTTCACCGCTCCGGCCACATCCTCGATTGGCACTTCGGGGTCCACGCGATGTTGATAAAACAGATCGATCGTATCGGTCCTGAGACGCCGCAGAGACGCCTCCGCCACCTGCTTGATGTGTTCCGGGCGGCTGTTCAGCCCGGCCTGTTTGCCATTAGCGTCAAAGTGGAACCCGAACTTGGTGGCGATTACTACCTGCTTGCGGAAGGGGGCAAGCGCTTCGCCCACGAGTTCTTCGTTGATGAACGGGCCGTACACTTCAGCAGTGTCGAAGAACGTGACGCCGCGCTCGATGGCGGCCCGGATCAAGGGGATCATGTCCCGCTTGTCCTTCGCGGGTCCGTAGCCAAAGCTCATGCCCATGCAGCCAAGTCCGATGGCCGAAACCTCCAGTCCACTACTTCCGAGTTTGCGTCTGTTCATCAATTCCTCGCTCCCAATCTGCATATAGCCGTCCGCTGGCTGCGCGGCCCAGCTATTGGCCTATCAGCCTGCTGAACGAAAGCTGGACCAGCTTCCACGAGCCGCCCTGCTGCAAGTACACCTCAGTGACCATGAAAGGATTGGTGACCTCGTTGCCGCCAACCACGGCCAGCAGTCGAATCCTGCTCAGCACGATCGCAGTCGTGCCGATGATCCGCGCCGACGCATTCTGAATATCGGCCTGCTTGTAGTGAATCCTCCCGCTCTTGATGACGTCAAGTTCCACGCTTCTCGACATGTTTCCGCCCATATGGACGAAAACGGCTTGTTCATGGAACAAGGCTTCAAGCGGCTCCATCTTGCGTTCCGCCATCCAGAGCCATTTGTCCTTCGAGAGGTTGATGATTTCCTGTTCCGCCTGGGTGGGTGCCGCGGCGGCGGCTGGCGCCGGCCGCTCCTGTGCCAAGACCGCTTGTGCGCTCACGGCCAATAAACACATCGCGATTAGTGACATCTTCACGCAGTTTGCTCCTGTTGTTTTCGGTTCGAAGTCTGTAGCTTGCGGGAGGCGCCTACACCGTCGTGCCGGCGCCTGCAGGCACGTCGATGAACGTCAGGCGAACAATTCCTGTGCGCGAGTCATTCGATCGAGGATGTTCACGCCGTTCGGGCAATGAACGGAGCAGGATTCGCATTCCGCACATCGGATTGCACGCTTCTCGTCCGGCAAAGCCGCGAAATGTTCCCGGCCCAGCGTGAACTGGCCATAGAAGTCGGCGTAGGAGAGGAAGCGGATCGTATCGGGGATGGCCGCGCCCTGCGGACACTGCCCGGTGCACTTGTAACACATACGGCAATACATCGGACGAATGCTCTCATTGATGCGCGCGAGCAACTTCTCATCCTGCGCGCCGTATGGCTCAGACATCGCCCGGAAGTTCTCCTGCAACTGTTCGGCGTCGGTCATGCTTGGAACGGTGGTGCCGAACCGCTTGTTCCGCAACACCCACTTCAGCGCGGCCAACGGACCGCCTGGACGATTGGAGTGCTCACCGCTGGTCTTGAATCCGAAAGCGCGGCTGGCCGGCGCCATCACCTTCATCGCCACAAGCCCTATGCCCGCCTCGTCGAAATGCTGGTAGGCGGAGTCGTTCGCGGCGCCAATCGCGAAGTTGTATGTGCTGAGCACGACTTCGATCTTGCCGACCTGCAGCACTCGGTCGACAATGGCGTTCGGGTTGTGGGTGCTTACCCCGATATGCCGGATCTTGCCCTCTTTCTTGGCGTCCTCCCATACCGGAATGATCTCGTCGGAGATGGCGGCCGGGTCGTCACGAAAGTGCATGTACCAGATGTCGAGATGATCCGTGCCGAGTTCCTTTAGGCTGGTGTCGAGGTGCGCCCTCGCCTCGGCGGCCGTCCGGGCTGTCGACTTGCTGGACAGAACCACCTTGTCGCGTCTGCCCTTTAGGGCGCTGCCGACCATGCGCTCGTTGTTGCCCCGCCCATAGACGCGCGCCGTGTCGAAATAGGTGATGCCCATGTCGACCGCCCTCGCGACCACGCTCTCATCGGAGGTGACCATGCAGCCGAAGCCGACCGACGTCACCTTCAGCCCGGTCTTGCCGAGCGTCCGGAACGCAAGTCCTCCGGATGCCGGCGCTGTAGACGTCGACGCCTTCTTCGTCTGAGGCGTGGCGAGCGCTGCGGCCGGCAGTGTCAGACCGGTCGCGAGGAATCTCCGTCGGGAATCGTTAGAATTCATACTGAGCACTCCTATTTGGGCAATCTCAGCTGCCTCATGGCCATGCGCTTGCACTGTGTCCGCGCCTGCTGTCCTGGCCTTGTCGGCTTCGCCTCTGATTCAAGAGTAGGGCCACACGGTCTGCCGGCGATAGCCTGAATCTGCCGACTTTTAGCCTATTCCTGTCGAGGGCTAGCGAAACCGCCTGCCTGGCAAGTACTCTGGGCTTGAAGGAGCCCACGTGATGATCTCCGTTTCAGATCGAGACTTCAGCCCATTTCCAGACCGGCTGCGAGAACTAAAGGAAGAGCTGACTCACAGGATAGCGGCATACGTGGGCTCGCAACAGAAACGGGTTACCGACGTACCGGGCCTTACATTGCACCGGCGAACGGCTCCCACGCCACCCTGCTCGATGACCTACGAGCCAAGCTTGATCTTGACAGTGCAGGGGCGCAAGCGGGTTGAACTTGGCGACAAGATCTTCACCTATGGTTCATCCCACTACCTGCTGGCGTCTGTCGCCCTCCCGGTCGTGGCAAGGGTCGTGGAAGCGAGCGAGCAGACGCCCTGTCTTGCCCTGTCTTTCAAACTGCAAATGCCCGTGGTCAGAGAACTTCTCAGCCGGGAGGAGACTGCAATTGTGCCGCAGGTGGAAAGGGGCCCCGGCATCGCCATCGGCGAGGTCACAGTGGAATTGCTAGACGCCTTCTGCCGGCTGATGCGTCTCTTGGAGCAGCCGCAGGACACTGATTTCCTCCACGGCTTGATTGAACGTGAGATTATCTTCCGGGTCCTGAAAGGGCCGGAGGGTGCGCGCCTTCGCGCCATTGCAACTCTGGGTGACCAGAGTCAGCGGACGGCGAAAGCAATTGCCTGGATCAAAGACAATTATGCAAAACCGCTTCGTGTCGAGGATCTCGCGGAAATCGCCGGCATGGGTGTCTCCACGCTGCACCATCACTTCCGGGCTCTCACGGCGATGAGCCCACTTCAGTATCAGAAGCAGATCCGGCTCCAGGAAGCGCGAACTCGTATGTCAATCCATGGTCTGGATGCAGGCAGCGCCGCCTTGGAAGTCGGCTACGAAAGCGCCAGCCAGTTCACGCGGGAGTACAAGCGATTATTCGGCCAAACGCCGATGCGGGATGTTCGGACTCTGCGCTCGCCTGACGCTCCTCCCTTTGAGCCGCGCAGCCGAAGATAGGCCTTTTCGGGCCAATTCCCAAACAAAGCCGATCTAAGCAAGGTAAAACAGGCTCAATCGTGGCAGCGAACAGTGCTCATAGACCTTGCGGTCGAGGAAGGATTTTTCGAGGCGTGAGATCTGATCGGCGGTCATCTTGGAGCGGTAGGGACGGAGCTGGAAGTCGAGTTCGCGGCGCATCTGGAAAAGGTCCTCATCTGACAGTTGGGTTCGCGCGATGGCGGCCATCTTGTCTTCAAGGGCGGTAAGACGCTGATCGAGTTGTTCGGGGTCTGCGAAGTGCTCAGCGATTGAATTGAGGATCGCCTGGACGGCCGCGGCGATTTCGCCGTAGCCTTCGAGCCCGGACAATGCCGCTATGGCCGCTTCGAGATGCTTGCGAACCTGCTCGATGGGAAATGGCGGCTCATCCCCCCTGCCCTGCGAGACGAGGCCGGCGGCGCTGTCAGCCATGGCCTGGGCTTCTTTCATTACGGCTTGCGTGCAATACGCGATGGAGTTGACCATCTGGGACTTGTTCTTGCGGGCGCGCCATTTGTCGAAGGCGGCGTCGATGCCACGGAGGACGGCTTCAAGAGGGACGCCGGCGTTTTTCCAGGATTCAAGCAGCGCCCAATCGAGCGGCGACATGAGGAACAGAGCGGTGCCACGGGCGCGCTGGAAATGCTCCTCGACTTCTGTGAAGTAATTGAAATAATTCCCTCTCCAATCCGAGGATTCATCGTCAGGCGGCTGGGCGGGACCGCTCATTTTCGATTGCGCTCCCAGATAAGGCGGAGACCTTCCAGGGTGAGGTCCTCGTCGGCCGTCTTGACGAAACGCGATCCGTTGACGATCAGCGGCGCCTGTCCGCCGGTGGCCACGGTTTTGGTCGCAGGACCCATTTCCGTGATCATCCGTTCGAGGATCCCGTCGATCATCGCAATGGCGCCGTAGTAAATGCCCGACTGGATGCTGCCCACGGTGTTGGTGCCGATCAGCTTCTCGGGCTCCCGGAAGTCAACCATGGGCAGGCGCGCGGTTTTCGTGAACAGGCCCGATATGGAAATGCCGATGCCGGGGCAGATGATGCCGCCCAGGTATTCCGCCTTAGCCGAGACAGCATCAAAAGTGATGGCGGTGCCCAGGTCGACAACGATGCAGGGACCACCGTACTTGGCCAGAGCGGCGACTGCGTTCACAATGCGGTCGGCGCCAACATCGCGCGGATTGTCATAGAGAATCGACAGGCCCGTCTCGGTGCGACCGGTGACGAAGAAGGGTGTGGCGTTGAAGTAGCGCTGCGCCATCGCCGTGAGGCTGGTCTCGAGCGGCGGGACAACGCTGGCAACGATAACGCCTGAGATAGCGGCCGGGTCCATCGACGTCAGGGCAAAGAGATCACGAAAGGCGATGCCCCACTCGTCGGCGGTCTTTTCGTGAACTGTCCGGAGACGCCAGCGGCTGATGATTTGCGGGCCGTCGAAGACCCCGATGGTCAGGTTCGTGTTACCGGCGTCGATGGCGAGGAGCATGCACCTATCAGACTAGCCGAAACCGGTGGTGTTAGGCTCGGGTTGATGCGGGCAGTTCTTTGCTTCATCCTTGTGTGTCTCGCGGCATCGGCGCAACCTCGGCCGGACGTGAGCGAATTGATCAAACGAACAGGCGAGAGGTTCTTCGCGCTGGAGAACTTCGATGTCGAATTGAAGATCGGCCATTATGGCGACCGGCCAAGCGAAAGGCGTTTGCACATCGCCATGCGAGACGATGATTCGATCCTGTTTGACCCGAAGACGGGCTATGTGACCCTGGTTCGCGACGGGCGGCTGGTCCGGATTCGTGACGCCTCAAGAGAATGGACAGAGGTTGCGGCCGAAGGGCCGGCGATGCGGTCGCTAAAGGGTCAGATCGAGCCATACATAACGAAGTTCGAGAAACTGGTGGCGGTAAATTTCGAAGCTGAGTTCGTGAAATGGGAAGAGTTGAAACGCGACGGAAAGCTTGTTAAGTGCGCCGTGGTGCGAATGAAGCCCAAGGATGCCTCCCAAGGGATCTGGAAGGAAACCCTGTGGATCGAACCTGAAGAGGCGCTCGTCTGGCGGAGCCTGTGGGAGGCGACGAGAGTGGGCGCGGGAGGGGCGATGTCCACTGTCAGGCAAGTGGACTATGAATGGCGGGCCTCGTCGGGGCCGGTGCCGGATGCCGTCTTCGAGTCAGAGAAGCAAAACCGGTACCGGAAGGTCGATCAGTTCACTGTCACTCCAAGCGCATCCTTGCCGTATAAGGTAGGGCCGTAAGCTGCCCGCCCAACGCTACAGCTTGAACATGGCCCGCAGCCGTTTGGTCTGCACCCGGCTCACGGGGATTTCGCTGCCGCGCTTGTCGTCCATCCTGAGCTGGTAGCTCGACTTGAACCACGGCACAACTTCCTTGATCCGGTTGACGTTGACAAGGTAGCTGCGGTGGACGCGCCAGAACAGCGCCGGGTCCAGCGCCGATTGCAGTTCCTCGATCGTCTTGTAATTAGACTGCCCCTCAACGGTGCTGGCGGTGATGGTGATCAGCCCGTCCTCGATGGTCGCATAGACGATTTCGGAGGCATCGACAATCCAATTTCGCCCGCCGCTGCGGACAATCAGCTTCGAGGGCATCGCCGCGGATGTGGCTGCCAGTTCCGGCTGGGGCTCCGGTTCGAGGAACGTCTTGCGCAAACGTGCGATGGTCAGCGACAGCCGCTCACGATCCACCGGCTTGAGAAGATAGTCGAGCACCTCCACTTTAAACGCTTCCAGGGCGTACTGTTCGTAGGCCGTGCAGAGTACGAATGCGGGAAGCGGCATCGGCGCTTCGCGCAACCGGTTGATTACCCCCAGCCCGTCGAGCCCGGGCATTTGAACATCAAGGAAGACCACGTCCGGCTCGAATTTTTGTATCTTCTCGACCGCCTCCAGACCATTCGACGCGGTGGCCGTGATGTCGATCTCCGGGTACTCCTTCAGCAGATATAAGAGCTCGTCGAGGGCCAATGGTTCGTCGTCGGCAAGAATTGTAGAGATGGTCGGCATCGCACGGTTACTGATGCGCCTGTTAGTATAACAATTGGTTATCTCGAACAACCATTTCGCTGTCCCCCAAAGGAGTTTCTGCTGTGTCTAATGAACCCCCCGTCAAAATCGCGCCCGCCGAAGGCAAGTTAGGCGTACTCATGCCCGGTATGGGCGCCGTTGCGACTACGTTCGTCGCTGGCGTCGAAGCCGTGAAGCGTGGAGCCGGACTTCCCATCGGATCCCTTACGCAGATGGCGGCGATCCGCCTCGGCAAGCGTACCGACGGCCGTTCGCCCCTGATCCGCGATTTCGTTCCGCTGGCCGGCCTCAGCGACATGGTCTTCGGCGGCTGGGATATCTATGAGGACACCGCGTATGAAGCCGCCCTCAACGCCGCCGTGCTCGAGAAGAGCCTGCTTGACGTGGTGAAAGAACCCCTGTCGGCGCTGAAGCCGATGAAGGCTGTTTTCGATCAGGAGTACGTCAAGCGCATCAACGGGCCGAACGTGAAGACCGAAGGCTCGAAGATGGACAAGGCTCAGGCGCTCATCGACGATATCCGCAACTTCCAGAAGTCGAACGGTGTCGCCCGGACCATCATGATCTGGTGCGGTTCCACGGAAGTCTTCCATCGCCCCGCCGCCGTCCACCAGACTCTGGCCTCGTTCGAGGAAGGCCTGCGGAAGAACGATCCCGAGATTGCGCCCAGCCAGGTCTATGCCTACGCTTCACTGATGTCAGGCGTACCGTTCGCCAATGGCGCGCCAAACCTCACCCACGACGTTCCAGCCCTGCTCGACCTCGCGCGCGATCGCGCCCTGCCCATCTGCGGCAAGGATTTCAAGACCGGCCAGACGTTTATGAAGACGCTGATCGCCCCGGCGCTCAAGGCGCGGATGCTCGGCGTCAGAGGCTGGTTCTCCACCAACATTCTCGGCAACCGAGACGGCGAAGTCCTCGAGGATCCCGGTAGTTTCAAGTCCAAGGAAGAGACAAAACTCTCGGTTCTCGATCACATCCTCCAACCCGAACTCTATCCCCAACTCTACAAGGATCTCTACCACGCGGTCCGCATCAACTATTACCCCCCGCGCGGCGACGCCAAGGAAGGTTGGGACAACATCGACATCTTCGGCTGGCTCGGCTACCCGATGCAGATCAAGATCGATTTCCTTTGCCGCGATTCAATTCTCGCCGCACCAATCGTGCTGGATCTCGTTCTCTTCCTGGACCTCGCCCATCGCGCCGGCATGAAGGGAATCCAGGAATGGTTGAGTTTCTACTTTAAGGCGCCGATGACGGCCCCCGGCCTCTACCCCGAACATGACCTCTTCATCCAACTCATCAAGCTCAAGAACACGTTGCGCTGGATGCGGGGCGAGGACCTAATTACTCATCTCGGCCTTGAATACTACGACTAGACGGTTCAACGGCGGCGGTAGCAGAACGGCTACCGCCGAGACAGAGTCGATCGCAACGGGAGGCGTGTAGAAATCAGAATGAAGGTTCTTGTCATCGGGGGAACCCTGTTTATTGGAAAGCAGACCGTCGCCAATCTGCTGAAAGCTGGACACGACGTCACGGTCCTTCACCGCCGGCCTGATCATGATCTCGGCAAGAAGGTGGCCAATCTCCAGGCCGACAGGAACGATGTTGCCGCAGTCAAGCAGGCAGTCGCCGGCAAGTCATTCGATGTCGTCTTTGACAATGCCTACGATTGGGAGCGCGGCACGCCGGCCAGTGTGGTGGAAGAGACGGCGAAGATGTTCAATGGGCAGATCTCGCGCTACGTCTTCATGTCGAGCGTCGCCGCCTACGCTGAAGGTCTCAACCACCATGAGGGCGACGCCCTCGCCTTCGACGACCATCCCGACCGCTACGTCCGCCAAAAGGCGCAGAGCGAACGCGCCCTGTTCCGCCTGCACCAGCGCCACGGGACGCCCGTGGTTACAATCCGTCCACCATTCGTGTACGGCCCTGGCAACCCCTTTTATCGGGAACAGTTCTTCTGGGACCGGATTCGTGACAAGCGCCCAGTAATCCTGCCAGGCGACGGCCGGCGGCTGATGCAGTTTGTCTATGTGAAAGACTTGGCTCAGGCTTGCGTCAAAGTGATGGAAGCGCCCGGCGTTGCCGGCCACGCCTTCAACATTGCATGTCCGAGGCCTTTCACCCAGGCCGAAGTTGTCGAGGCCATAGCCGCAGCGGCCGGCAAGACCATTGAAACCGTCCGGATGCCGCGAGAGAAGATCATGCGCATGGGTGGGCACCCTATTGGCCCCAAACTGTACTTCGGCGCCTATTTCGATATTCCGCCGATCACGATGATTATCGCCAAGGCCCAACGGGTGCTTGGCTTTAAGCCGACTCCTTTCGCCGATGGGTTAAAGGAAACCTATCGCTGGTACACCCGGAACCACCGCCGGGCCGAAGCTGACTATAGTTTCGAAGACACGTTGCTCGAGCGCGTCCGGGCTGCGAGTTAAACGCCCCTTCAATTCGCAGGCTGGATCGTCACGGCGCAGCCGCCGGAAGGTCCCATGCGCAACGTCAACGGTTCCCCTCCCAGCACTCGGGTCTCCGCGATCGCAACCTCCCTGGAGGTCCGCCCGTCGCAATATCTGGTCATCGTATGGGGTGCCCCGGCAGCGAGCATCCCCAACCGCAATTCGACCGTGCGCGGCCGTTCATTCGTGATCGCCCCGAGATACCATCTTGTCCCCTTCCTCCTCGCCACCACGGCATACTCGCCGATTGCTCCGGCAAGAACACGCGTTTCGTCCCACGTCACCGGAAGATCGTTGAAAAACGCCAGTTCCGGCCCATCCTCCACCTGGTCCGGCCTGTCATACCAGAACAGAAACTGGAGCGGGCTGTACACCACCACGCTCATCGCCATCTGGTGCGCGTGTGTCGTCTTCAACCGCGGCGTCGTCCAGCAGATCGTGTAGTCGTACGGTCCGGCCACGGCGCGCGTGAAGGGCAGCGTGGTATTGTGCGTCGCCGTGGGCATATGCTCGTTGCCGCGCACGCCCTCCACCGTGAGCAGATTCGGATGTGTCCGCTGCCATCCGCTTGGCCGGAAACTATCGTGAACATCCACCAGCAATTTGTGATCCGCCGCCTTTCGGACGGACTCGACCAGCCAGTTCGCCCACTCCTGCCCGGCCACCTGCACGAATCCAAACTTCACGCCCGCCACGCCCCATTTCCGGTAGAGCGGAAAAATGACGTCCCGCTGCCGCTCCAGCGCGCGCCGGTTCACATACAGGATTACACCGACGTCTTTCGACCTCGCGTACCGGATAACCTCCTCGAGATCAAGACCCCCGTGTTCCGGGATGCTGGCGATTCGCTTCGGATCCGGAGCCACCTTTGTCGCATCCGAGGCATCGTCGTATTCATGCCCGTACCATCCGGCGTCGTACTCGATGTAGTCAATCCCTCGCTCCACCGCGAAATCCACCGCCGATTTGCCGCCCTTGGTCGAAAGCGTCACCTCGCGGATCACCTTGCCGGGCTTCACCCACGAGTAGTCGCGCGCGTGCGGCGGGTTCAAATTCAGCAGCAGGTAATTCCGCTCCATCAAATCGCCTGGCGCGCGCCCTAAAACAAAAACTCGCCACGGCGTTTCAAACGGCAACGTCCCCTTCACCGCTGAATCAAGCCACGGCTTTAATCCGCCACCCCCGTCCGGCGCCAGCAGCATCCTTGGATAATTCACCTGAGCCGCCTCGGCCAGCGCCGTCCAGTTGCCGCCGCCGATCTCCACCGTGAGGGGCCTCTCGCACTTCTCCTGGATCTCGCCCACCGGCACGCGCTTGTACTCGCCTTCGGTTCCGTACTCCTCCCAGGCATGTGAACCTGCCGGGAACCGGAAAGTTGTTTCCTCGCCCGACACCTCGAACGAGCCTCGCCCTTCCAGCCTGTATCTGAAGGCAAACCCCTCTTCGTACACCCGCAGGTAGATCGTCAACCGCTCAAACGACAGCGTCAACTCCTTGAAGTTGTCCGGGACCACCGCCCGCTCGCCATACACCGGCTTCCATGTCCCAAGCCCAGTCCGCTGCGTGGCCGATTTCAGCTTCCCCGACGGCCAGCCCGCCATACCCAGGCGCGATTCAAGAACCGCCGGCTTGCCGCCTAACATCGCCGAGTAGGTGATGCGCTCGTCGCCGATCACGACCTTGACCTGAACGAGTTCATCCGGCGACGTGACGATCTCCTCACGCTGCTGTGCGCTGAGCGGCGCCCAAAAGAGCGCCGCTCCCCCCAAACACGCGAGCAAGAGAAGCCGCATGACAACCCCCTCAGCACATCCTATTCCGTGGCCGCGACAGGCCTCGGCATCGCATCCGCCTTGAACCGCGGCAACACCTCTTCCCTGTTGGCCACGTGCAAAACCGCCGAGGCGATCACCGCCGACGCCTTCATCACATCGTCCGGCACCACACGCTCGTAGGTGTCGAGATTCGTGTGCCAGGTGTGCGTGAAATACTCGATTGGATCCTGGCCCAAGCCGACCGCCGTCAGGCCGGCCGCGCTAAACGAGGTTGAATCCGTTCCGCCTTCCCGCCGGCTGTTGTTGGCCATCGCTCCAACCACGCCCCAATCGGCAAACGGCGCCAGGATCTCCCGCATCACCGTTCCTGCCTCCTGCGGCCCGAATACCGATGCCCCGCGGACCCGGCCCGTCCCGCTGTCAATGTTGAAGTACGCTACCAGGCTGTCGAACTCCGGCTTCTTGCTCTCATAGGTTCCGAAGTGCTGCTTCACATACGCCTTCGATCCCAGCAGGCCCTGTTCCTCCGCGCTCCACAGCCCGATGCGAATCGTCCGCCGCGGCCTCAACCCACATGCCTGGAGAATTCGCACGGCCTCCATCATCATCGCGACGCCAGTCCCGTTATCGGTCGCGCCCGTCGCCGCATGCCAGCTGTCCAGGTGCCCGCCGAGCATCACCACCTCGCCCGCCTTGTCCGTGCCCGGAATTTCCGCCACCACATTGAACGTCGTCTTGCCCGCGGGCAACACCTTGTTGACGATCTCAAACTCCATCTCCACGCGCTCACCCATTGCCAGCAAGCGCGCCGCCCGCCCAAAGTCCTCGTTGCGCAGGATTACCGTTGGAACGGCTTTCTTCACGTCATAGGTCCGGTTTTGAAACGCCCGCACCATCCCGTGCGCCATCCCCGCGTCATTCACCCGGACAAGCGCCTTGTTCTTCACCAGCCACTCATCGATCATGCCCGCCGCCTGCGCCGGAGTCAGCCTGTTCGGGTCCGGCTTTGGTCTGTCGGGGAACGGCCGCTGCGGTCCCTGTCCGCTGTATCGCGCCTTGGCCGCCTCGTCGGTCTGGCGCTTGCTCACTGGCGCGAAACTCACCGTCACCACTGCCGCCTTACCCACCATCACGATCCGCCCCTTCACCTTGGCCGCGTTGGCATCGAGGAATTTGGTCAGTTCCTCTTTTGTCGCCGGCGACGGCGGCTCGATTTGCACCACAGCGCCTTTTGCTTTGCCCTTCGTCGATGGCGTCCATCCGAGTACCTCAAAGACGAGGCTGTCCCGCACCGGCGCGGTCAGATGGCCCGCCGCCCGCTCGTTCACCCAACCCGGATGCCCGAAGTCCCACGGCTCCAGCGCCGCGTTCTTCAACCCCCACGACGTCAACTGAGCCGCCGCCCACCTCGCCGCCGCCTCATAGTTCGGAGACCCAGTCAGCCTTGGTCCATACTTATCCGCAAGCACTGACACATGCCGCATCACTTGCGACTTCTCCATCGCCTCCTGCCGGATCTTCGCATTCGCGGCAGCATCAATGTTCTCAGCGCCCGGCGCAACGAGCGCCGCAATCAGAAAAAGAGCGAGACAACGCATATGGTGAAAGCATACGTCATGCCGCACTCGCAGCGCAGGCAATGCTGCCTGCCGCGCCGGGACTCGTATCGGCGCTTGGCGAGCCGCTCGCGTGCCCGCGAATCATGCCGTCTCGACCCTTTTGTCGAAACCTCTTCCCTGACCCTGTTCCCCGCCCTATTGCAAGTCCGGATCCTTCTCCGGCACCTTCAACTCCCTCCTCAGCCGCGCCATCTCCTCCTTCAACTCTTTCACCACGCCCGCATAGCCCTCGTCCCCATACACACTCCTCATCTGCCGCGGGTCCTTCTCCCTGTCGAACAACTCCCATTCATCTGTCTCGTAGTAATGCGCCAGCGTGTATCTCGGCGTCCTCACCCCGCAATGCCTCGCCACATTGTGCTCTCCGCCCTCGTAATAGTGGTAATAAAAACTCTTCCGCCAATCCGCTGGCGACTCGCCCCTCAGTATCGGCGTCATGCTCCGCCCCTGCATATCCGCCGGCACTGCCACGCCCGCCGCATCCAGGAACGTCTCCGCGAGATCCAGATTCGCCACCATCTCTTTAGCCACCCGGCCCGGCTTGATCACCCCCGGCCACCTTGCCACCATCGGCGACCTTAAAGATTCCTCGTATATCCACCGCTTGTCGTACCAACCATGCTCGCCGAGATAGAAGCCCTGGTCTGAGTTGTAGACCACGATCGTGTTCTCCGCCTCGCCCGCCGCATCCAGCCAGTTCAGAATCCGTCCCACGCTGTCATCCACCGACGCGATGCAGCCCAGGTAATCCTGCAAATACCTCTGATACTTCCATCGCACCAGTTCCTTGCCCTGCAACTTTTTGGCATGAAACTCTTCGTTCTTACGCCGGTAGGCCGACTCCCAGATCCGCCGCTGCGCTTCGTTCATCCGCTTCAGTTCGTTCACCGGTCCCTGCAGATCCGGCCCCTCGCCCACCACCTTCAAATCCATCCCCAGCCTCATGTGCCGGTCGATCTCCATCTGCTGCTTCCGCGCCGGCGTTGCGCGGTGCTCGTAGTTGTCAAACAGGTTGTCCGGCTCCGGGAACGTCACCCCGTCGTACAAATGCAGTTTCTCCGGCGCCGGACACCAGTTCCGGTGCGGCGCCTTGTGCTGGCACATCAGCAGAAACGGGCGCCCTTTATCGCGACTGTTCAGCCAGTCAAGCGACAGATCCGTCGTAATGTCAGTGACGTAGCCCTCGCGCCGCTTCTGACCTGTTGGCGTGATGAAATCCGGATTGTAGTAACTGCCCTGCCCCGGCAACACCTCCCAGGCGTCGAACCCTGTCGGCTCGCTTTGCAGGTGCCACTTGCCGAACAGCGCAGTCTGGTAGCCGGCTTGCCGCAACAACTTCGGCATCGTCTGCTGAGACCCGTCAAACTTCTGCCGGTTGTCGATCACTCCGTTCAGGTGGCTGTACTTGCCCGTCAGCACCACCGCCCGCGACGGCGCGCAGATCGAATTGGTCACCAGCGCGTTGTCGAACCGCACCCCCTCGTGTGCGATCCGGTCAATGTTCGGCGTCCGGTTCAGCCGCCCGTCGTAGCACGAGATCGCCTGATAGGCGTGATCGTCGGAGAAGATGAAAACGATATTCGGCCGCTTGCCGCCTTGCAACGCCCCGCGCATCAAACCCGCGCCCGCCGCACTTCCAATGAACCCTCGCCTGCTGATCATGCTTGGCACCTCTCTCCGGACCATTATCGTCCAGGCCCCAGTCTCAATCGACCCAGAAAGACAAACAACCGGACGTAGACCAGGGCGGCAAGACCGCTTCTCTGCCGGCTGTGCCTCTCACTCCCATGGTTCGTCGTAGGTAGTACTAAGTCGTTCCATATAGTTGTTGACATCCTCCTGCCCTCCCGTTAGGCTGTGGAGAACCCAGGTATTGGCGGCAGCGTCAAACCATTCTGATTCACTAATTTGGGTGTATCTTGATGAGTTGTTGAAAGGAAGTCCATGCGAAGTATCCTGTTCTTGCTCGTCCTGCTCATGATTCCGCCGGTCGTGTCGGCTGGGGTATTCACAGGCACAATCACCAACTGGCAGGAGAGCGGCCCTGCACAGTCATTTGGCGATGGGACCACTAGCATGAGGATCTGGTGGAGCTACAACGTCGTCGGCTCCTCTGGCTGGTTCTACGGAAGCTTCTATAGCGCGCTCGACGGAGGCGTCTACAAGATGCTCAATGTGAATGTCGCCTCCGCCCCTGGGGTCACCGACATCAACCAAATCACTGACGCTTCCGCCTACACGTTCACAAACTTGTTTGTTGGCCCAATATGGGACAAGGATGCCGCCGTTGATGGCGTAGGCGACTTCGTTGTATATAAGTCCCTCACTACCGGCCACTACGGCGTGATCAGAGTCGACTCAATTCACGGAGAAAACGGCAATTTACTAGACCTGACATGGTGGTACCAAAACGACGGCACTGGCAACTTCCAGCAAGGGCCGCCCGTTCCGGAACCCGGCGCTCTGCTGCCACTGGCCGCGGGCCTGATCGTGCTTGCCCGATTCGTCCGGCGGCCGCGACGATAGATACAGAACTGCCTGCCCGCTGCAACGGCAGGCGCTGAGCAGTTTGGTGGAGGTGTCTGTGAGCGCAGCGCGCTCTCAGCGCCTCCATCGGCATTTTGGCCAGAGCTTTACCCTCATCCCCACAACGCCAACCCCTGCTCCAACTCTGATACGCTGCCCAACATGGCTGTACACTCCTTTAACCGCTCCATCCGCTTCGCTCTTCTTCTCCTCCTGACTGCGTTCTGCCTTGTCCAGGCGCAAAACGCCCGCCAGACCCGCCCCACTCCCCAAGCCGGCGGCTTCCACGTCCTCAAGGCCGACCTCCACATGCACACCGTCTTCTCCGACGGCGAAGTCTGGCCCACCACTCGCGTCATGGAGGCTTGGCGCGAGGATCTCGACGTCATCTCCATCTCCGACCACGACGACTACCACCCTCACGAAAAAGACGTCACCGCCGACCTCAATCGCCCCTACGCCATCGCCAGCCCCGTGGCTCAAGGCCTCGGCCTACTCCTGGTGCCGGGCGTCGAGATCACCAAGGGCAACATCCATTTCAACGCTCTGTTCGTCAAGGAGTTCAACGCCTTCCGCGGCAAGGAACTCCAGGCCGCGCTGGCAGAAGCCAAGCGCCAGGGCGCCTTTTCCTTCTGGAACCACCCCGGCTGGAAAGGCACGGCCGAGTGGTGGCCGCCCATCGCCACCGCCTACTCCGACAATCTGTTCCAGGGCATCGAAATCGTCAACGGCGGCTCCTATTACGCCGAGGCCCATCCCTGGGTCGGCCAACACAAGCTCACCATCCTGTCGAACTCCGATATCCACGCGCCCTCGCTCTCCGCCGATGCGCGCTCGGTCACCCTCTTGTTCGTCCGCGACAAATCGCTCGACGGCGTCCGCGAAGCGCTCGACTCCGGCCGCACCGTCGCCTGGCAGCAGAAACGCCTCATCGGCAGCGAAGCTCTGCTCACAAGCCTCTTCCGCGCCTACGTCCAGGTTCCGGCCGAAATCCATCCGCCCGCCGGTACCCGCACCGCCGCCCTGACGCTGCGCAACATCTCGGCGCTTCACTTTGACCTCAAGATCCTCGACACTCCCAAGTGGATGACCGTCACCTCGGCCCAGGCCGCACCCCAGTCCACAGCGTTGCTCACCGTCCGCCTGGCGAAAGATGCGCCCACTACGCGCCAGCGCGTCACCCTCCGCGTCGAGCTTACGAACACTCTCGCCGGCCCCAATACGCCGCTGGTCCTGCCCGTCGAATTCGACTACGTGCCTTGATGGAAGTCCACTGTCACAATCGCTTCATCCATCCGCGGCTGAATGCTGGCGTTGCCCTGGATGACACCGCAGCTGACATGAACGCGTGTTCGAGGTCATAATACGGAATCACGGCACCGCCTGCATGACGCTTATCGCTCGATCAGTCTCCGCCCTGCGCCGGGCGCCGCCATCCGTGGCAATAATCGCAATTCTGCTTTGGGCCGTAATCAATGTTCATGCCGGCCTTCGCGGAGGATTCACGCATGACGATCTGATGAACCTGGCCAAGGCCCTCTCGGCTGACAAGTCTCAGCACTTGCTCGAAGCGGTCGTGCCTGTTGGCGCATCAACCGTCTTCCGGCCAGCAGGGGCTCTGCTCTACCGCCTCGTATTCGACTTGGCTGGCTTCTCGCCGCTCGCCTTCCACCTCATCCGGCTCGCACTTCTTCTGGCAGTCGTTGCGCTGGTCTGGCGATTCACTTTGAGACTGACAGGCAATCCCGCTGTGGCGGGCATGGTTGCGCTCTTCTTATCGTTTCACACACACTTCTGGGCGTTATACGCCAGTTTTGGCTACATCTATGACATCATGTCGGCCGTGTTCTATTTCTCCGGCCTCTGCCTCCTGCTTCCGCGTCCGGACAGCAGCGGTGGTCGATCTCTTATCATCCTGATCGCCATCCTCGTCTGCGCGGCGCTTTCGATGACCTCGAAGGAATGCGGGCTCACGTTCCCCGCCGCGGCCGCGGCTCTGCTGTGGGTCCAATGGCGCGAACACTCTGTTGCTTCCCAGAGGCTCTCCCTCACCGCCATCGCAGGTTCTGGCATGCTCGCGGCGTCGGTCTTGTACTTTCGTGTACTCGGCGCCAGCGGACTCAGTTCAGTGGGAGCCTACAGGCCCCAATTCGATGCCGCGACTGCAGCCAGTAATGCTGCTCGATATGTCTCCGAATTCCTCTATGATCGGTTCCACCCGCCGCTCTGGGGTATTGGAGTCACTTTGATCATCCTTTCCGCCCTATTCGTGGCCAGGCGATCGAGGTTGGGCGGAGCGGCGATCGTGTTGTCCATCGTCAGTTTCCTCCCACTCGCATTCATCGATTTTCGTGGCCTCTCCGCAGTGCTGTTCTCGGCCTTCTGGCTGGCGCTCGCGCTGACTCTTGCAGCCGACCTCCTCGTTTGTCCGCGGTTCGGATTCCTGGCGTACTCCGTGCCGCTGGTTGTTGTGGTTCTCGCCGCTCAGCTTCTTACTCCGCGCATGACCTTGCCGGCCTACGCCGAAGACTCAAAAGGTATCCTCGCCGTTTCAAACCAATTGGCGCCGGTCGCTCGGAAACTCAGGGATGGAGACTTGGTTGCCATCGTCAGGGATGACTACAGCGCCACTTACCCTTGGGCAACTACGTTTCTCCTGAGGATCCATGGCGGCCCAAAGAACCTGATCATGTTCCGACCCGAGGACTTGATTCGCCCGGCCGAAACCGGCAATCACGATCCTATACGCCTCTGCCTTGCTCTATCCGGGACCTCGGTGGAGAGCATTCACTTTCCTGACCCGGATCGCCCGCCGGCCAGCCAGTTCTTCGTCTCACGTCCACCTGCCAGCCCGAGAAGCTGCGCTCAGATTCTTGGCATACATTGAATTGCCACGTCTTGCTGCCTGCTCTACCCTCTCAGCGCCTCCACCATCGCCACCACGTTCTCTACCGGCGTTCGCGCCTGGATGTTATGCACCGTGTTGAACACGAACCCGCCGCCCGGTGCAAACACCTCTCGCCTCCGTAGTACCTCTTCCCTCACCTCATCCGGCGTCCCGAACGGCAGCGTCTTCTGTGTATCCACGCCCCCGCCCCAGAACACGATCCGATCGCCATACTCCCGCTTCAATTCCACAGGATCCATCCGCGCCGCCGAGCACTGCACTGGATTCAAGATGTCGAATCCGCAATCGAGAAACGCCGGTATCAACTTCGCCACAGACCCACAGGAGTGCTTGAAAACCTTCCAAGGCGTGTTGGCATGAATCCAGCCCGTCACGGCCTTGTAGTACGGCGCCCAGAGTTCGTTGAACGTCTCCACGGAGCAAAACGTTGACGACTGTGTCCCGAAATCAGTCCCGCAGATGTTGATGACGTCGATTCGGTCGCCCACCCGTTCGTGAATCCGCTTCAGATTCTCCAACGCAATCTCCGTTTGCCCCGCAAACACCGCATGGACGTACTCCCGCCGCGACCGCGTCGACACATACCACTCGGTCACATCGCGGATGCCCTTCGGATGCTTCAATCCAGCGCCCGGCACCAGCGCGATATCGCCAAACGAAGTCCCGCCGAAGCTCCCGACCACCGCGCGGCCCGTCACCCTTGCCGCCTTGGCCATCCCCTCCAAATGATCCAGTTCGGCATCTGAGATTGGCGTGAACTCCTCCAGATTGTCCGCCGGGTTCAGATTGTCTTCATTGATCGGCTCCTGCCGGATGATCGAATCGAAAAAGTAGCCCCCATGCGGCATGATGGCGCTCGGCGGCGCGGCGATGTCGCCCTGTGGATACAGCAGAGTGTCGCCCTCACAATTCTTTGTATAATCGAACCCGCCGGGCACCAGCACCTCCAGCCCGTCGTCCATGCGGAACGGCTTCCATCCCTCCAGCGGAAACCCGAATCGCGTCATCCGTCGCGCCACGTGCACCGTATCGACGCCCAGAACCGCCTTCAACTCATCGTCGATTTCGCCCAGCATCTGCCCCGGTTCGATCACCTTCACCGGCCTGTCTTCCAGCCCGTAATAAGCCCGCAGCGCCGCTACCACGCTGACGTGCACACCCGTCACGTTCGTCGACCCGAGATCGAGCGGAACCCGGTCCGGCTCGCGGTGCTTGAGGGCGGCTAAAACTCGCTGTTGAGAGGTCATGACGAAAGCTCCTTGAGAGTTTCCACACGCGGGACCAGCGCGTGCAGGATGCCGAGAATGACAAGATACGACGACCCCGCGAACAGAAACATGATCTGGTAGCTGCCGGTCGCCTCCAGCAGGAATCCGGTCGCGCCCGCCGCGAAGATCCCGCCCAATGCCCCGCCGAATCCGCTGATACCAGTCACCGAACTCACCGCCCGCGCCGGGAAGATATCAGAAATGAGCGCGAACATATTCGCCGCCCAACCTTGATGTCCTGCCGCCGCCATGCTGATCAACAGGACCGCCTGCCACAACTCCGCCGCCCGCGGTGCGAAAATCGTCGGGACCACCATCAGCGCGCACACAAGGATCGCCAGCTTCCGCGCCTTGTTCGGTGTCCACCCGCACCGGATCCAGTGTGACGAGAGCCACCCGCCGAACAAGCTGCCTCCGTCCGCAGCCAGGTAAATCACGATCAACGGCGGCCCGAGTTGCATTAGGTCGAGTCCATGCTTCGAGTGCAGGAACTTCGGCGCCCAATAGAGGTAGAACCACCACACTGGATCAGTCAGGAATCGGCAGATTACCAGCGCCCACACCGCACGGTGTTTTAGTAGAGCTCGCCACGACACGCCCGCTTGCTGCGCCTGCGGCCTCTCCCGGTACAGCACCAGCCAACCGGCGAGCCAGACGATCCCCAGCGCGCCCGTGATAAGGAATGCCGCCTGCCACCCATAATTCAACGTGATCCACGGCACGGCCAGCGGTGTCAGGATCGCGCCCACGTTCGACCCGCAGTTGAACAACCCCACGGCGAAGGCCCGGTCTTTGCCCTCAAACCATTCGGCCACCGCTTTGTTTGCCGCAGGAAAGTTGCCCGCCTCGCCCAATCCCAATCCAAACCGCGCCGCGGCGAACCCCGCCGCCGACCTCGCCCCTGCGTGCGCCATCGCGGCGATGCTCCACACAGCGATCGCCGCCGCATACCCGGCGCGTGTGCCAATCCGGTCGATGAATCGACCAAAGATCAGCAACCCCAGCGCATACGCTGCGCTGAACGAACTCACCACCAGCCCGTATTCGGCCTCCGACCACCCGATCTCGGTCTCCAGCACCGGCGCCAGCAGCCCCAGCACCTGCCGGTCGATGTAGTTGATCGTCGTGGCGGCAAACAGCAGAGCCACCACCGTCCAGCGATAACTTGGCGCGGCGGCTGTCGTGCGGTTGTCTCGTAGCGGATCGGCTCCCACGTCTACTCCGGTGCGGGCTCCATTGATCTTACGCGTAGGCCCCGGCCACTGTCACCCGAATTCGGGGCCTGCCAAAGCCTCCCCAACTCGTCCCGCCCCAGCCACTCGTAGCGCAGGCACTCCTGTCGAGGTCCGGAAGGCGGACCCCCAGGTCCGCGCGGAGTCCCTTGACTCCGCCACTTCCGAACCGGGACCAAACCGGGACAGGAACACAAGACCAAACCGGGACAGGAACACAATGTACCTTTTTCTGCCAAACCGGGACAGGAACACAATGTACCTTTTTCTGGGAGAGAAATCAGGGCGCGCAACCACAAGATGTAGGAGATGCCGAGGAGAGCGAGGCTGGTGTTGCCGGGTGTGGCGCACCATGTCACACAGCGGGGCAACAACCGCCAACAAGTATTCTTCTCTGACGAGGACCGGTTGGCCTACCTGGACCGGATGTTTGCCTACTGCGCCGAATATGGCACTCGCGTGCTGGCCTACTGCCTGATGCCGAACCACGTTCACGTCGTAGTGGTGCCCTCCAGGACACAGAGTCTGGCGAGGGTATTCGGCCGGTTGCAGGCGGACTATGCCAGGTATGTCAACCTGAAGTTGAGGGCCATAGGCCATCTCTGGCAGGAGAGATACTACTCATGCCCGATGGACGATAGCCACGCGGTTCGCGCGATCGCATATGTGGAGCGTAACCCGTTGAGGGCAAATCTCGTTGAGCGCGCCGGTGAGTTCGTTTGGTCGAGTGCGGCGGCTCACCTGCGGGGCTATGATGAGATGCTCCGAGTCGAGTTCGATCCGTGGAGAAGGTGGTATAGTCCAGAGCGTTGGGAAGAGGTTCTAGCGGTTGGATTGGAAGAGGAAGGATGGCGCGACCGTTTCCGGGAAGCTTCGCGGCGGGGACTGCCGATAGGCGAACGTGCCTGGGTCGGGGAGTTGGAGAAAGCTTGCGGGCGCGGCCTGGACTTCCGGCCGCCAGGCCGGCCCCCAAGGGCCAACACCAATCAGGCCGTTGGATAGGAAGGAAATTGTGGTTCCTACGCGATTAGAAAAGGGGTATTGTGTCCCTGTCCCGGTTTATCCCGGTTTACCGAGCCGGCCCGAGGTGCGCTCGCTCTTGCTGGCGCATAGCGCCTCGTCCATCTCAGCTTCAAGCACCTGCTGAACGATCTCCTCGACCAGCGGCCGCAGGAAATCCTCCTGGCCGCCCATCACAGCTTTCCAATCCACCTTCTTCGCGCTATCCTTCTTTCGGGTCATCTGTCCTTTCCTTTCTTTCCGCCACTAACGGATATGTGAAAGGTCTAGCATGACCCATCTCCTGTTTTTGCTGAACTTCTGAAGCGTAACCGCCACCGCCACTCCACATTCTCTCCACCGCGACCGTCGCCCGGGCCATCCTTCCAGCACCCGAATTCTCTGCAACTTTTCCATCTGGGACGGGTGCCAGCGTCCCCGAAACCGCAATCCCAGCCGTCTGCGTTCACACCGCTAATCGATTTCTTTTCCTCTCAGAAATCCCAATCAATCCCCGATCTTAGCCCTCCACATCACCCTGCCCCCTTGCCCCCGCCTGCTATTCTGCCCATGGACGGCTCAGCCCGCCCTCACGCCCTTCCGCGCCTTCCGCGGCGGGGCTTTTTCTTTTCGGAAAGGAAACCGATTCATGGCAACCGCAGCGCAGACCACCGCCAACCGCACCAACGCTCAGCTCTCCCCCGGCCCCCGCACCCCCACCGGCAAAGCCCGCTCTTCCCGCAACGCCCTCAAACACGGCCTCCGGGCAAAGAAGCTCGACAACGCCGTCGCCCCCGAACTCCGCGCCGCCTACGATGCCCTCCGCAAACAATACCTCGACGAATACCGCCCCTCCGGCGCCATCGAATCGACCCTGCTCGACATGGTCATCTTCGCCGCCTGGCAGCTTTACAAAATCCGCGAAATGGAGCTCTTCGCCGAAATCGACCTCGGCGCGCCCGGTTCGTTTGGTCGCAGCGAAAAACTGGCCCGCTACCGCGGCTCCCACGAGCGGCTCCTATTCCGCAGCCTCAATCAACTCAAGCAGATACAGCAGGAACGCGCCCTTCTCGCCACGAACAAAACAGCCGCCCTCCCCGCCCACATCCCGCCCGCCGTCAGGTTAAAACCCCTCTTCGCCCACCTGAAATTCCTCTCGAAGCACCCCAAAACCCACGCCGCCAGCGCGGCATCGCAGAATCCCACTGGCTGTGAATGCAAAGTGCAACTCGTATACCCGCGAAAACGCGGGCACTCATGATGGGACGCCTTCCGTCAGCCCTTCTATTCAGCGCCGTCCGGCGCCGGTCACGCCATCGGCGCACCGCGCTCGATCAAGTGCAGGATCGTCCCCTCCGGATCGGCAAAGAAGATCACCTTGTTCCCGCTTCGGATTTCCGGCTCAGTAAGAAATTTGACGTTGAGCGATTTCAGCCGCTCGTATTCGGCCTCGAAGCCCTCGGTTGTCAGCGCCAGATGCCGCAATCCGGCCGATTTCATTTCGTTCGGCCCGCCCTCGGCCTCGGCGGTGATGATTTCGAGCATCGTCCCGTCGGGCGCTTTCACGAAAAATGCGGTCTTGCCGCGGTAGTTGATGACAAAACCCAGCGTCTCCTCGTACCACTGCGCGAGGGCCGCCGGATCTTTTGCGGCGATGGCCGTATGTTCGATGCCTTTGATCATGGATGAAGTCCTTCCGGACTCCACCATATCACCGCCGGCCCGTCCTACGCCCCAAGCTCCCAACGCCGGAAGTAAAGAGCCTGACGGACAATCGGCAGTGTCCTTTTTTCGAGCGCCCGCATCTGGGCCTCGCTCAGTGGCGTGAACGTCGAGGCCAGCTTCACATTTTGCTCAAGCTGTGCGATCGAATCGACGCCAATGATGGTCGTGCTCACCGGCAGCGACAGGTTATAGGACAAGGCCTCTTCGATGGTCAGCGTGCCCGGCTTGGATGTCCTCGCTGAAGCGGGTTGCTGGTCGGCGGGTGGCGGCGTCCACGTCGACAGGACCCTTCCCCGCGTGGCGACCTTCATCGAAATCGTACCCATTTTCAGTTCCTGCGCCAGCGGTAGGAGGTGTTCAAGGAAGCTCAGATAGTGGCGGTCCGCGGCATTGATGGCGAGCAGCAAAGTGTCGAATGGGAATCGCTTGATGGCATCGGCCAGCACATTTGGTTCGAAGTGGCCCGTGACGCCAAGAAAGTTTGTCATGCCCTGCGACCGCGCCTGCTCTAGCGCCTTCATGGCCCCATCCGGTGCGAAGATCTGATCGAGTTGCGCTTGAGTCTGGAGATTATGGATCTGCCACAAGTCCAGGTGATCTGTCTGCATGTTCTTCAGCGTCTGTTCGAGAATCTTCATCGACCCGTCGTAGGTCCGGTCGGCGGTTTTGCTGGTAACCCAGACCTCCTTGCGCCGCGATTCGATCACCCGGCCAATGTTCTTCTCGCTGACTCCCTTGCCGTAGCCTGCCGCTGAGTCGATGTAGTTGATCCCGAGGTCGATCGCCCGGTTGATGATCTGCTCGGCTTCAGCCTCGCGCCCGGCGACCTCCAGCGTCGCCTGTCCGCCAAGGCTCAGGATGCCCACCCTGTAGCCGGTGCGCCCGAGATTGTGCATCGGCATTGCCTTCTCGGTCCTCGGGTTGTAAGGCATTGCATGCTTGGCAGCGCCGGAAACGGCCGGAACGGCTGCAACCGTTGCTCCCGCCAGTCCTGCTCCCAGGAATCCGCGTCTGTTCATGAGTTGAACCTCCTTGGTGTATCTCACTCTACACCAGAAAGCTCATCTCAACCAAAGGAAACTGGCATGTCAATTCGCAGTGGCTTCACACCGTAGCGTGACCTGCTTCCGCAGGCGCCTCATTGAAGCTGTAACCGAAGCCGCGCACCGAACGGATCTGCTGCGGACCGGATGGATCGAGTTCGATCTTCTGCCGCAGCCGGAGGATGTAGACATCCACTGTGCGGTCGGTCACGGCGCGGTCCTGTCCCCAGACCGAATCGAGCAGTTGCTCCCGGGAAAAAACCACGCCGGGCCGGCTCATCAGGAATTCGAGCAGCCTGAACTCAGTGGCAGTGAGCGAAAGCGGAGTCCCGTTGAGAGACACCCGGCACGATGTCCGGTCGAGTTCGAGACCTCCGGATTTGAGAGTGCGTGCCGGCTTGGCTTGCACCCGGAACTGAATCTTGATCCGGGCAATCAACTCCCGCACGAAGAACGGTTTGACGATGTAGTCGTTCGCACCCAGTTCGAGGCCGACAATGCGGTCGGTCTCCGACGCCCGGGCCGTCAGGAAGATGATCGGGATATGTGCAAGCTCGGGGTGAGACCGGATGCCCTTGCAGATATCCAGCCCGTCCGAGTCGGGCAGCATGATGTCGAGGATTGCCAGGTCCGGCCGTTCCCGGCGGCATAGCTCCACCGCGCCCTTGCCGGTCTGGGCGCCAACCATTTGGAAACCTTCTTTCTCAAGGTTGTACTTCAACAACGCGTAGAGGTCGGTGTCATCTTCAATGAGCAGAATCTTCTTCATGAGCTTTCCGTTACTCTTCCAAGATCAGTCATGAACGGTTACAACTGCGTTACGATTCGATGAACTCTGCCTGAATCGCATCCTTCGCGCGGTCTTTGAGGGGAGCCTGCGACGGAAGGGTGAAGGTGAACGTCGATCCACTCCCCAAACTGCTCTCGACCCAGACTTCGCCCGACTGCGCTTTGACCAGGTGCTTGACGATGGCCAGCCCCAAACCAGTTCCCCCAAGCTCGCGTGAGCGCGCCTTGTCGACGCGATAGAACCGCTCGAAGAGCCTCGGCAGATCCTCCGCTGGGATGCCCATTCCGGTGTCGCAGACCTTGATCTCGACGCATCCATCCACGCTCCTCGCCGCGACCTTAACCAAGCCGCTTTCCGGCGTGTATTTGATTGCATTGTCGATCAAGTTGCTCATGATCTGGTGGACCGCTTCGGAGTCACAATACGCGACCGGCTCGCCGCCCTCGACCTCCAGTGACAATCCGATCTCCTTCTTCATCGCGATCGGACGCATCGACTCCACACAATCGCGCAGCAACTCTTTCACCGGATACAAGGCGAACTGGAAGCGCTGCGTCTTCAACTCGACCCGTGAAATGGTCAACAGATCGGCGGTCAGCCGGCCCAGACGCTCGGCGTTCTGCTGGATGATCTGGAGGAAGCGAACGTTGTTGTCCTGATCGTTTATGGCGCCGTCGAGCAGCGTCTCCGTGTAACCCTGAATGGAGGCCAGCGGCGTCCGCAACTCGTGCGAAACGTTGATGACGAAATCCTTGCGAACACGCTCGACCTTCTCCATTTCGGCGTGCTCGCGTTCGAGAGCCTCGAACATCGTCTGGAGCTTCTGTCCTGTTTCGTTCAACTGGCGGCCCAGGATGCCCAATTCGTCATGGCCGCGAACCGGGAGCCGGGGCTTGAAATCCCCAGTGGCGAGCGTCGAAGCATAGTCGATAATGGCCCCCATCTTCGCTGAAACCGAACGCGCAAACAAGGCCGCCAGCAGGATTGCCGGCAGGAATGCGATGCCGGTATAGACGGCAAGTTTGACGCGGATCTGGCGGATTTGCTTCTGGACCTGATCCAGCGGCCGGGCCAGCCGCAGGGCGCCGTCCTGGAGCGGCACGGCCACGTACAGAAAATCGGCGCCCAGGGTCGGACTGCGGCGAATGCTGACCCCGGTCCGGCCTTGAAGTGCCTCAATGATTTCCGCCCGGTGGCCGTGGTTCTCCATCGTAGACGCATTGGCTTCGGAATCTTGAACCACCAGACCGTTGCTCTGGACGACTGTAATGCGTCCCCCCGCTGCGGCGGCAAGCGCCTTGAGATCCTGCCCGCCGGCGCCCGCCAGCGTCCGGTTGTTCATGACCACGAGCATCCTGGCCTTGCCCGTCAATTCGCTGGTCAGGGTATCGATGTAGGCCCTCTCGGTCATCCGCGACGCCAAGAAGTCGATCGCACCCAACGCAACCAACATGATCAGAACCATGGCGCCGATCAGTTTCGCGAAAATCCGGCCGGTCATGGCAGCGTTTCACTCCGCTCAATAGGCGTCTTGTACAGGTGATGCTCCTCGGCGTAGCGGGCGACATTCTCCGGCAGGTCGCCTGCCCCCAGGCCGTGCTGGAGGCGGTACCGTATCTGCGACGAGGACACCGGCAATGCCAGAGTCTCCAACCTGTGGACCACTGCCGCCTCAGGAACCGGGTATTGATAACCCGGCCTGGAGACGACGATAAATTCGACAGCGGTGATGACTTCGCCCGCCTTGTACCACGTCCCGATCTCGGCGAACGCGTCAGCTCCGATCAGAAAGAAGAGCCGGTCGGAGCGCCGCAAGCCGGCCCGCACTTTCCTGATCGTCCGGATGGAATAACTCTTGCCGAGTCCCTCCTCGAGCCTGGAGGCGACAAATCGCGCGTCGGTCTCGCAGGCCAGTTCAACCATCCTGTGGCGGTGATGGTAAGCGGCTGTCTCTACCTCTGTTTTGTGAGGCGGGTTGCCCGCGGTGACAAACAATACACGGTCTAGCGCGAACTTGTCAGCCGCCTCTCTGGCGATGCTCACGTGAGCGTTGTGGATGGGATCGAAGGTTCCGCCGAAGATGGCGATGCGCTGGCCGCGTTCTGTGTCGGGTAACTCCATCCGATGCCGCCGCTGGACTGGCTGGCCGCTCAGGCCAGGTAGTCCTTCAGTTTATCGAGCAGGCTCTTCTCCTCGGGTTCGTTCTCCGCGGGCAAAGTTTCGCGCAGTTGTTCGAAAAGGCGCTTCTGTTCGCGCGTGAGCTTGGTCGGCGTCCGCACCTCGACATGCACAATCAAGTCTCCGTGTCCGCCGCCGTTCACATAAGGCACGCCCTTGCCTCGCAGCCGCATCGTTTCGCCCGGCTGAATGCCTTCGGGAACCTTGATAGTCTCCAGACCGTCGAAGGTGAGCACGTCGATCGTCGTTCCGAGCGCCGCCTGAGCGACGTTCAGAGGCACGACGCAGTGCAGATCGTACTCCTTGCGCTCGAAGATCGGGTGGGGCTTTACGGCAATGAAAACGTATAGGTCTCCGGGCGGCCCTCCGTTGGCTCCGGGTTGTCCCTCACCCTGAAGCCTCATCTTCATTCCTGTATCCACGCCTGGCGGGATTTTCACCTTGAGCTTCTTGGTCACCTGCGTGACGCCCTCACCCTTGCAGGCCTTGCAGGGCCGCCGCAGGAGCTTGCCGCGTCCGCCGCAGGTGCCGCAGCTCTTGCGGATCGAAAGGAAGCCCTGCTGATAGAAGACTTCGCCGCGGCCGTGACAGGTTGAGCAAGTGGTCCAGCCATCCTCGGACTCGGCACCCGTGCCGCGGCAGGAAGCGCAGTTTTCCAGCTTCGGCAATTGAATTTCGGCATCCAGTCCGCGAATGGAATCCTCGAACGAGATCTCGAGGTCGTAGCGCACGTCGTCGCCGCGCTGGGCGCGCGTCCGCCTGCGCCCGCCGCCGCCGAACAAATCGCCGAAGCCAAAGAAGTCGCCGAAGATGTCGGAGAAATCGGCGAAAGCGTCCGGGTTGAATCCCTGCTGGGCGGCGCCGCCGAGCCCGGCGTGGCCGTAGGCGTCGTAGACTCGCCGCTTTTCAGGATCGCTCAGGACGCTGAACGCCTCCGACGCCTCCTTGAAGTGTTCCTCGGCATCCTTATTGTTCGGATTGCGGTCGGGATGATACTTCAAAGCCAGTTTGCGGTATGCGCTTTTCAGATCCTGCTCGCCGGCATTGCGCTGAACGCCAAGCACCTCGTAGTAGTCGCGTTTGGCCACCTTGAATCCTTACTGCCTCACCGCCACCCTTACCATGCTCGGCCGCAGCAACCGTCCCTTAAACTTGTAGCCGCGGAGCGCGTCGCCGATCACTGTGTGGTCTTCGCCTTCCTCGCAAGGAACCATCTCAATGGCGTGATGGAGATTCGGATCAAACGGCTGGCCTTCAGCCTCGATCGGTTCCAGTCCCAGCTTTCCCAGGACATCCATCATCCTCTGGTAGATCAACTCCACGCCGCGTGTGAACTCCTCGCCGGCGGGCGCGTGAGCCAGCGCCCGCTCCAGGTCGTCGATCACCGGCAGCATGGCCTTCACGGCGTCCGAGGAAGCGTATTCGATCAAATCAGCGCGTTCCCGTTCAGTGCGCTTGCGGTAGTTGTCGAACTCCGCCGTGCGCCGCATCAGGATATCGTTCAGGCTCGTCTTTTCAGCCTCAAGGCGATCACGTTCGCTGGCCAGTTGTTCCAGCGCTGCGGCGAGGTCGATCGTCTCGACCGAATCGGTCTCCGGCGCCGCTTCAGGCGCAGCGCCGGTGTTCATGTCGTTTTCTTCTGGCATATTCTCTTTCACGCGAATCTGCGGCATCGTGGCTCTTATCGCGGCAGGCTCCGGATCGCCTCACCCACGTGAGCCACCGCCGAGACCACCTTTGGGTAATTCATCCGCATCGGCCCGAGCACGGCCATCTTGGTTTCGATGCCACCTTGCAGATGGACGGTGACGCCTATCAGCGTCAGATCCTTCATCGAAGGGTGCGCTTTTTCGAGTCCCACCTGGACCTGAAGTTCCTCGGAGCCGGCGTCGATGAACTGGTCCAGCAGTTCCATCAGGCGCTTCTTCTCTTCCAGGGCGCGGAACAGGCCGCGCAGCTTCTCCTTGGTCAGATGCAGATCAAGCCCGACCAGGTTTGCCGCGCCTTCGACAAATACCGCCGGCGAGAAGTCGATATCCAGCAGGCCCTTCTGATAGAGCCGGGTCAATTGGCGCAAGACGCGGTCGTAGGCGGCGCTTTCGAACTCGAAGCGGCGGCGCAGTTCAGCCCTGGCCGACGGCAGGCTCCACCCCGAGAAATTGCGGTTGACGTAGTTGCGGATCGAATGCAGCTCGTCCTGCGTGACCGGCTCGTCCAGCAACGCCACCTGGTTCCGGATGCTGCCGTCTCGCGTCACTACGATCATCAGCACCCGCATGTCGGGCAGCAGAACCAACTCCACCTGGTCCAGTTCCAGCCCTGACGTGGCAACCGCCGCGACGATGCCCATATTGTTGGTCATCTCCGTCAACAGATGCGAGGAGTACTCGGCGCGGTCTTCGGCCGTTTTGAGCTGGTAGAGTTCGTCCCGGAGACGTGACAACTCGTTGGCCAGAGACCGGCTGGCGGCCACGGTTTTGGCAAAGTGTTTGAATGCCTTCGCGGTCGGGATGCGGCCTGCCGAGGTGTGCGGCTGGCTCAAGAACCCCAGGTCGGCCAGGTCGGCCATGATGTTCCGGATCGTCGCCGGGCTCAAATTATCCCGCCGGGCGTGGGCGATGGTCCGTGAAGCCACGGGTTCGCCGGTCTCGATGTATATCCGCACGACCGCATTCAGAACTTCAGCCATGCGGGTGTTCAGCGTCATTTCCATCACGGGAACCTGCGGGGACACCTCCCCATCTCCGATTATAATGCCCATCAGTGATCACTCGAAGAGCCTTCAACGCCTCCACGGCCCCTGCGCTGCTTCGCCACGGGCTTGGAACGAAACCGCCCAACCTGTTGTTCCTCATGGCCGACGACCATGCGGGCTATGTCCTCGGCGCGGATGGCAACCGCCGCGCACGGACGCCCAACATGGACCGCCTGGCTTCTGAAGGCGCGCGCTTCGCCGCCCACTACTGCAATTCGCCCGTCTGCACGCCGTCGCGCCAGAGCCTGCTCACGGGGCAGATGCCGCACATGGCCGGCGTCACGCAGCTTCGCACCGCCCTGTCCGCGTTCAAGCCCACCTTGGCGCGCCAGCTGAAGCAGGCCGGTTACGCCACTGCCACCTTCGGCAAAATGCACTTCAACCGGCCGGGTGAGCCGGGTCTTCACGGTTTCGATCTCTGTCAAACCGAGGACATCATGCAAAAACGCTGGAGCGCCGAAGTCAAGCCGGATCCACTGCCACCGGGCATCGCGACAAAACAGTTACCCTGGCGTCCGTTCCAGACCCCCGCCGCTCAGTGGCTCAATGCCGCCTGCCTTCCCTTCCCCCGCTCCGACGCCCAGATGAAGGGCACGTTCATCGCCAACCAGGCCATCGGATATCTCGAAGCTCAGCGCGACAAGCCTTTCGCCCTCTGGGTCAGTTTCCACGAGCCTCATTCGCCGTTTGACTTCCCCATTGACGACCGCTCAGCGTACGACCCGGCCGGATTCGACAACTACACGCCCGGCGGCGAGGATGCCTGGCAGATTCCGCTCATCTTCAAGGATTTGTCGCCCGCGGAAAAACGTGGCATCGCCGCCGCCTACTACACGTCGGTCCATTTTCTGGACCGCAACATCGGGCGCGTCCTGAACCAATTGAGGCGCCTCGATCTGGACCGCGACACTTTGGTCGTCTACACCGCCGATCACGGCTACATGCTTGGCCAGCACGGCCGTTTCGAGAAGCATTGCGGCTACGATCCGGCGTTGCGCGTCCCGCTCATCATACGCCTGCCAGGAAGGATCCGGCCGCGCGTGGTGCGCGATTTCACAGAACATCTCGATCTGGCCCCGGCGATCATTGAACTGCTCGGCCTGGCGCGCCTGCCGGTGGAGCACGGGCAATCCTTGCTTGCTTACGCCGAAGGCCGGAAGCCCAGAGCCGTCCGCAACCACATTGTCAGCGAATACCTGGAAAACGAGGAAGTCTTCGTCCGTGACGGCCGCTGGAAATACATCTACTGTTCAGGGAAGCGGAAGCGCGAGGACGGCTATCTGACCGCCGAGCCCACGCCGGGGCGGTACGAAAGGCTGTTTGATTTGAAGTCGGATCCCGGCGAATTCACCGACGTGGCGCCGAAACACCCAAGCGAGGTCCGCCGGATGCGGGAACTGGCCCTGCGGCGCTTCCGAGAAACCCACCCTGACGCCGCCTCAGAGCCTCGCGGCCGCGACACCACGGATTCGCTCGATTTCTTTGTCAGGCCGAGAGACAACGCCCCGCCGGCCGAACCCGCCCGCTAAACAGCCTGCGCGGGCGGCGCCGCGACGGGCTTAAAGAGGGCCTCGGTCTCGGGTTTCAGCAGCACCCAGAAGGCATAAAGAGAGATGGCGGTCCCGATGGGAACGTGCAATAGGTTCAGGCCCGCCAGGATCAGGCCCATGATGCGGGCCCAAGGGCGCAGGTTCATCAGCCCGTAGCCTAGAATCAGACAGGGCAACGACATCGCCAGCACCACGCCCGTCACGACGATCGCCAGCAGTTGCAGGACTTCCGCCGGAATCCCTGCCTCTTCCACGCCAAACCGGAACACCTCAGTCACAGCCATTGCGCCGCTGAACAGGACAAAACCGGCCAGCAGACCGAGAGCCCCGAGAATGGCGTTGAACCAGGCAAGGATCTTAACGTGAGTCTCCATGGGTGAAGGTCCGCTCCTTGTTGCCGGACATTGACATTGTATGCCCGCAGGCGCGGTCCAGGGGTTTGTGATTCAAGAAAAGACGAACCGCCACCGTTCCGATTCGCGGCTATGATCGCGGAATCCTGATTACAATAGGGAAGTGAAGCCGGAGGGAATGCCCGGGCCGGCAGCGTGGCTCCGGGCATTGCGCTGTCCATCATTATGAATCTCTTTCATCCAGCGGTCCTTTTCGCCCCTCCATCGGCGATGGAAAAGCTATCCAGGACGCTCTCGGACCGCACCTTCGCCGGTATCCACGAACTCGTCTGGTTCGATTACGCGCTGCTGATTCCCTACTTCGTCCTACTCGGCATCCTGGGCATCTACGGCGCTCATCGCTACATCATCATTAAGCGATATCTCCAGTCGCGGCACTTGATCCCGCGCGTTCCTGAAAAACGGTTTGAGCAGCTTCCGCCGGTGACCATCCAGTTGCCGCTGTTCAATGAGCGCAACGTGGTGGATCAGTTGCTCGAAGCGGTCCTGAAGGTCCGCTACCCGCGTGAACTGCTCGAAATCCAAATCCTCGACGATTCGACCGACGACACCCACCCCTACACGGAGGCGTTGGCCGCGAGGCTGAAAGCCGAGGGCCACCCGATCACCTACATCCACCGCACCAACCGGCAAGGCTACAAGGCGGGCGCGCTGCAGAACGGCATGGCCCAGACCAAGGGCGAGTTCATGGCCATCTTCGACGCCGACTTCATTCCGCCAGAGGATTTTCTCGAAAACACGATCCATTTCTTCGCCGACCCGAAAGTGGGCGTCGTGCAGACCCGCTGGACGTATTTGAACCGCAATCACAGCCTGTTGACCGAGGTTCAGGCCTTGATGCTCGACGGCCACTTCGCCCTGGAACACACAGCCCGATACGGCGCCGGGCTGTTTTTCAACTTCAACGGCACGGCGGGCATCCTGCGGCGTGAGATGATCGAGGACGCAGGCGGCTGGCAGCACGACACGCTGACCGAGGACTCGGACTTGAGCTACCGGGCGCAGCTTAAGGGCTGGAAGTTCATGTACCTGCCCTGGGTCGAGTGCCCGTCGGAGTTGCCCACCGACACCTATGGCTTCCAGGTCCAGCAGCAACGCTGGGCCAAGGGACTGACGCAGGTTTCGATGAAGCTCTGGGGAACGATCTGGCGGTCCGATACGGGCTGGCGGGAGAAGGCCGAAGCCTGGTTCCACCTGACGCCGAATATCAGTTACCCGATGATGGTGATCGTGTCGGCGCTGATGCTGCCGGTGATGATGGTGCGGTTCTATATAGGCTGGCAACAACTGGTCTTCGTCGATTTGCCGCTCATCATCTGCTCGTTCTGGTCGATCGTCGCGTTCTATCTGCTGGCCGAGAAGGAGCTGTACCCGAACAACTGGAAGCGGGCGATTTTCATTCTGCCGTTTCTGATGGCGATGGGCGTAGCGCTGACGATCTCTAACACGAAGGCCGTCCTGGAAGCGTTGATGAAGAAGCAGTCTTCTTTCGTCCGCACGCCGAAGTACGCACCCAAGGCCGGTGGCGCGGCGTTGTCGGTAGGCTACCGCCGCAAGAGCGGGTGGCTGCCGTTTGCCGAGATCGCCATGGGGATCATCTTTCTGTTCATCGTCGCTTATTGCATCGACGTGATGAACTTCTTCGCGTTACCGTTCCTTTGCATCTTCGTTTGCGGGTATCTGTGGGCCGGCTGCAGCACGCTGTGGCAGGAATTCCAGGCCAAGCGCAGGTTCGAACGAGCCGCGCGGAAGGTGGAACTGGAAGCGGTCAGCTAGAGCATCGCTTCAATACCCTGGATCAGCCTGCCGATTACGGCAAGGTCCGTCTTCGGGTTGAAGAAGACCGCTTTCCATGCCGGCAGTGCGATTCCGTTCGGCGCATGGCCGATGCTGGTGGTGAAACTCAGACGCGCGTCCAGCGCCGGGTCCATCGACTTTTGGCGCAGCTCATACATCCGCTTGACTTCGTCGGCATAGCGCGCGAATCGATCCTGCGCGATCTCGCCGTCCATCACCTGCCGGTGAATCCGCTTAGCGTCCCGGCCGCGCGGCAGCACCCACCAGAGCACGCTTGGCCCGGTGGTGGCCATGTTCAAAACCTTGCAGTACTCGATCTCCTCCAGGCGCTGTTTGAGGACGTCGGCCAGTTCCAGAGCATGGGCAACCAGTAGCTGCCAGCCGGTCAGTCCAATTCCGTTCAACGACGCCATGACGGTGTAGGGGCCCAGCGCCGGGCGCGAACATTCAAGAGTGAACAGCGCCGGATCGCGCCGCCCGTCGGCTTCCGAGAAGTAGGGCATCTCCTCGACGCTGCGCGACAGGTAGCGCAAATCGCTGCGCCGGTTCACCAGGAAGGCACTGCCCGGATAGTGCCCCCAACCCATCTTGTGGAAATCGATGGTAATCGAATCCGCCACCTGAAGGCCCTTGGCCTGTTGCTTGGCCTGGCCCACCAGTTCGACCACGCGCGGCGAGAAATCGAGCGGATTGCGATCCAGATCGTACTCAGTCAGGAAACACTGTACCCAGCCGACCGCGGCGTCCACATGAAGCTGAGGCGCGGGCACGCCATGGCGCGAGGCGAAATCGTCGATGATCTTCCGGATGCCGGCCACGTCGTCGATGCCTGAACCGTCGGTTGTGCCGTAAGTGGCGGTGACGAAGGCCACTCGAACGCCTTCCTTGTGCAACTGTTCAAGCTTTTCGCCGAGCAGGTCCAGGCGCATGGCCAGCGATTCATCGGTCGGGATGGCGTGAAGCTGCGAGGTCCCGACGCCGATCCATCCGGCGATGCTACGGTTCGAGTAATGCGCCGCCTCACTGACGATGCCCGCCACGCGCGCCCCGGCCAATCCGTTGTGCATCGCCCCAGGGAGCACTTTTTCGATACCGATCTTGGCGCCATAGAGATTGGAGATCGTCCCACCCATGGTGAAGACGCCCCAGGGATCGTCGGTGTGGTAGAAGAGCAGGTTCGCCAAGGCCGTGACCGACTTCACTTCCAGTTCATTTGACCGGTGGCTATAGGTGTCTGTGCAGAGGTTCGGGTTCTTCAGAAGACAGGCCAGCCCGCCCACCAGCGAGGCGTAGTTCGCCGGGCCCTTGACGTTTTCCAGATGCAGGGGCGAGGACCAACTGTCGGTCCCCCAAAAGAACGGAAACACGGCATCGCGCGCGTCCTTCAGATTTCCGGGCAGATTGTGGATTTCGGGGTTCGCCTGAGCCGTTTCGTAGTTTTGGGCCATGTGCGGCGAAGGAGGGAGCGGGCTTTCAGCTTCCACCGCCAGCATGAACTCGCGAAAGATCTGAGTGATCGCCTCCGCATCGCAGGTGAAAAAGTTGTTGATGATCTGGTCGTAGAGCTTCTGGTTCATAACTCGCCTTCCGCACCTGTCTATCTTCGCAACAACGCCGTGACCGGGCGAAACTAATCTAGTGTGGCGCCATCTTTCGCAGTTTGTCGATCTCGGCCCTGATCTTGTCCGCACCCTCCATTCCGGGGTGCAAACGCAGCAGTTTTTCGAGTTCTCCGGCCGCCTGCGCCCACTTTTGGCGGCGGAAATGAACCTCTGCCAGATGAAGCTGGGGCAGCGAAAAATGCGAAGGATCGAGCCGGCAGGCCTCGGCAAGATACTTCTCGGCCAGTTCCAACCGGTTCAGGGCGAGATAGGTCATGCCCAACTGTGAATTGGCCAGCGCATCATTCGGCTCGCGCAAGACGGCCTGCACGTTCGCCTGCCAAGCCGTATCGAGGTCGCCCAGATTGATCGCTACGCCTCCAAGATTGACCAGCGGGGCGTAGAGCTTCGGGTCGGCTTCCAGCGATTTACGAAAGCGTTCGGCGGCCAACGGATACTCTTTGCGGTGGTAAGCCATCGTGCCGAGCTGGTTCCAAACCTCGGCAAACTGAGGAGCGGCTTTCACAGCCGCCAGCATCCGATCCTCGGCGCAGGCTGTGTCGCGTGTTTCCAGGCACCTTAAACCCTTGGCGTACAGTTCTTTAGCCTCTTTTGGTAGTTGAAGCACGCGCATGGAAACCGTTTGTCCAGCGCTGGGATCGCGGTTGAAGCCCTCGGCATCGACGGTCACGCGAACGCGACGCCTGGCGTCGGCCATCTCCGCTCCGACCACCACCGTCCGCCGCCACTCCCCCAATCCGGCCACAGCCACCGACAACGTGTAGCTGCCGGGCGTTAATTTGTCGAACTTGAACCGCCCGTTGGGCAGCACCTGTTTAGTGGATTGAAACGAACTCGTGGCCCCGTGCAGCGTCACCTCCGACAGGTGCCGTACCTCGACCTTGCCTTCCAGCGTGAACGTCTCGGCAAACCCGGCCGCCATTAGAAGGACAGCTAACATCGACACCAGGATAAGTCCGATCGAATGCCGTGTGAACCCTCCGTGGATGAAAACCCGCTCTGTCACCTCCTATACTGGAGGGGTGAAATTCCTCCGCATCCTGATTCCCGTCCTCGTCCTGTTCGCTGGCGTGGGCTGCAAGAAGAACATCGCCACGAACGACGCAGTCCGCAAGGGCGTCATCGAGCACCTGAGCAAGAATAAGGGCCTCAATGTCGAATCGATGGACATTGAAATCACCCAGGTCACCTTCCGCGACACCGAGGCCGACGCCACTGTTTCGTTCAAGCCCAAGGGCGGCGACGCCGCTGCCGGCATGGCGATGAAATACACGCTCGAACGCAAGGGCAACGACTGGGTTGTGAAAAAGAGCCCTTCCGCCGCTGGCCATGGCATGACGATGCCCGGCGGCATGGGTTCCGGCATGGGCTCCGGCTCGGGCATGCAGATGCCGCCGAACCATCCGCCCACGGGCGCGATCCCGGACGCCAAGAAGTGAATACGGTCGCCGTACTCGGGGCGGGTCCAGCCGGCTCGGTTGCTGCCGCGCGCCTGGCCTCGGCTGGATTGAAGACCATCCTGCTGGATGAGAAGCTGGCTTGGGAAAAACCCTGCGGCGGCGGTGTCACTTACAAGGCTTATCATCAGTACCCATTCCTGTTCGACAACCTTGCGGAGAAGACGCAGATCACGACCACTATCCTGCGATCACCAAACGCCGGGACATTTCAGATGGATCTGACCCGGCCGCTGCTGATCTACCCGCGGCTGAGCCTCAATGGAATGCTTCTTGACCGGGCCGCGCGTGCCGGAGCGCAAGTTGAAAAAGAGAGGGTCACCGGCCTCGATCGCGTTTCAAACGGCTGGCGCATCCGGACGCGCATCGGGTCGATGCATGCCGATTATTGCGTTGTGGCCACGGGAGCGCGAAATTCGCTCCGCAACGTCGGCACGGAGTATTCGGCCGCGGACACCATGTATGCGCTCGGCTATTACGTCCCCGCAACAAGGCGCCATATCGATATCCAGTTCTTTCCTAATTTCGAAGGCTACATCTGGGTCTTTCCCCGCCCGGACCACCTCTCGGTGGGTATTTGCGGCAAGGGCGAGCCGGCCGGCAAGCTCCGCCAGACGCTCGAAAAGTGGATGCAGGAGCAGCAGATTCCGCTCAAGGACGCTGTTTTCTATGGCCATATGATTCCTGCCTTGGAGCGGCCCAGCTTCCTCCGCAACAGACTCTCGGGCGAAGGGTGGATGGCAGCCGGGGATGCCGCGGGACTGGTGGATCCGGTCACGGGTGAAGGCATCTATTACGCGATCCGTTCAGGCGACCTCGCCGCCCAGAGCATCCTGAACGATACGCTGGCCCCCCCGGACCGTCACCGGCACTATTCGACGCTGCTTCAGAGAGAGTTCCTGGACGACCTCACGTTTGCTTCCGGTCTGGCCAAACGCTTCTTCCTGCAGCGATTCATGAGGACCACGGTGCCAGACCGCATGATTCAGTTCATGCGCCGCAGCCCATCGATGACGCTGATCGTCCAGGACCTTTTCGCCGGCACCCAGAACTACCTGGAACTGAAGAAGCGGCTGATGGGCAGCCTCAACGGGACCATGCTCGAGATCTTCATGGGCTTCATGCTTGGCAACCGGGTCGTCAAGGAGGGCGAACTTTGAAGTTCGACAAAAGCGCCACGCTTCTGGAACGGGCGCGCCAGATCATTCCGGGCGGGGTCAATTCGCCGGTCCGGGCCTTCAAAAGCGTTGGCGGGACGCCGCCGTTCATCGTCCGCGGCGACGGCTGCCGCATCTGGGACGCGGACGGCAACGAATTCATCGACTACGTCGGCAGTTGGGGTCCGCTGATCCTCGGCCACCGTTTCCTGCCCGTCCTTGACGCCATCCGCGAGATTCTGGATGTCGGCACCAGCTTCGGCGCGCCCACTGAGCGCGAAGTTGAACTCGCCGAGATGATCCGCGACGCCGTGCCGTCGTGCGAGATGGTTCGCTTGGTCAATTCCGGGACCGAAGCGACCATGAGCGCTCTGCGCGTCGCCCGCGGATTCACCGGCCGTGACCGCACCATCAAGTTCGAAGGCTGTTACCACGGCCACGTCGATTCACTGCTGGTGAAGGCGGGATCCGGCATGGCCACGCTTGGCATCGCCGACACGGCCGGCGTCCCGGAGGCTTTTGCCGCTACTACGCTTGCCTTGCCCTACAACTCAGTGGAGGCATTGGAGGAGGCGTTCCGCTGGTATGGCGGGGAGATCGCCGCCATCATCGTCGAGCCTGTCGTTGGCAACATGGGCTGCATCCCGCCTACGCGGGAGTTTCTGGACGCGATGGTCCGTCTCACGCGATACCACGGCGCGCTGCTAATTTTCGACGAAGTGATGACCGGGTTCCGCGTCAGCTACGGCGGCGCCCAGGAGTTGTTCGGAATCAAGCCCGACCTGTCCACGTTCGGAAAAGTGATCGGCGGCGGGTTGCCGATTGCCGCGTATGGCGGGCGCGCCGAAATCATGCAGCGCGTCGCGCCCGTGGGCAATGTCTATCAGGCGGGGACGCTGTCCGGGAATCCGCTAGCCGTCGCTTCCGGTCTGGCCATGCTGAGATATCTGAAGGCTCACCCCGAAGTGTACAAGCAGATCGATGCTGCCGCCGCCCGCATCTGCGCCGCCGCACCCGCCGGAGCCACCGTGAACCGGGTGGGTTCGATGTTCACCTTTTTCTTTAAGGATGGACTTGTAAGCTCCTGGGAGACTGCTAAGTCTGCCAATACCGAACGATTCAAAGCCTTCCACCGCCACATGCTGGAGGCGGGCGTCTACCTGCCGCCGTCGCAGTTCGAGGCGGCGTTCGTGGGCGCGGCGCACGATGAAGTAGCGATTCAGGCGACAGTCAGCGCCATCGCGGCGTTCTCTTAATCAAACAAAACAAACGCGATAATCGGCTTGAAGGATTCGACCAAACGAACTCTGCCTGAGATCACATACCGGGACACGCTGATCGTGGCTGCGGACGAGCGCTGCGGGTGCAGGTTCCTGCTCAGCGAAAATTTCGATGAAGGACGGAGTTCCGGCGGGGTGACCGTCGTGACTCCGTTCAATTCCCCGCCCCCCGTTCCGTCGCGGCTGGGTGAGGTTGCCGCAGAGCAGGACTCCACCTATGCTCCGGACGGCTTCATCTGGGAGGCCATGATCTCCTGAGGCTTGTGCTATCGCGGACGCTATTTGGCTGGGGCGTTGACCACGGCCAGCACGCGGGCGACGATCACTCTCTTGACAGTCACCTTATCCCGCCACCCGTCGATGGTACTGAGGTAGCTCATGTCTTTGTGGACCTTGGCCAGCCGCTCCGGCGTAACCGCGAAGCCCCTGACGGCCGACGGCAGATCCTTGAAACCGACTGACGTCACTATGTCGTAGGCCATCCCCTCACCACGTGGAAAGACGTGCGTCCCCGAGGCGTAGCTGAGGATGGAACCGTCCTTGATTGCCTCATCATAGACCGGCTTCCAGATCCGGGCCGCTTCGTCCCGGACCTCTCGAAGCATCGACGGCGCGGCTTTTGCATAGGTGGTGACGCGGTAGGAGCCCTCCGGCGTGGCTCCGCCCCACATCGACCCGCGGACCAGTTCATTGCCAAGGACCTCTCGAATAGCGTAGATCTTCTTTTGATATTCGTCATAACCCGCGCCGGTCACCTTCTTGATGATGGCCTGAGCCTGGCCTTCCGGGCCTCCAGGCGGTGGGCCCAGGTAGTAGGCCACACCGATGTGGGTGGGCGCATCGTCATCGACGCCGCGATAGACGACCCGCGACATGCTCCAACCCATCAGATTCGTGCCGGGTTGCTTCATCGCCTCGATGTAGAACTGGCGGATGGTCTTGTCGACCATCTCCTCGTAAGCCGCGGTGTTCTGCGGGGCGATCTTCAGGTAATTGATGACCGCATAGATATCCTGGCCAGCCGCAGGCGCGGTTTGGCCATCGGCCACGGACATTGTGAACAGGCACAGGAGCACTGCCACGAGACCGAGTGTTTGTTTCAACATGGACATGGATCTCCTTCCTGAACCGCGCCAACCGGGTGGTGAAGCCCGCAGCGCGGGCCGGCAAAATTATGGACCTGCCAGGAATCGGAGTAAAGCGTTTTGTCAAGAAAAGTAACAGGGCAGAGTGCCCCTGCCGCCTCGTGACTTGATCGCGCTTCTACCGCGACATCTTCCAGACGCCATTTTCGAGCGCCACCGTCATCGTGGTTTCATTCCGCTCGGCGCCGGTGTTGTTCATGAGCTTGACCTCGGCCTTCGAGCCGCGGACGGTCACCTCGACCGTCTTCAGCTTGAGCGTGTCCTCGCCCATGGCGGCCAGCATGGTCACGGTTTGGTCGCGGCCCATCTGCTCGATCATCTTCGCCAGCATGGCCTGCGAATTGGCATCCATGGAACGTTTAACCGCCTCCAGGTCTTTTCGCTGGCAGGCCTGGTTAAACGCCAGGGCCGCTTTGTATTGCGGGCTGTTCAGCGCCGCAGCGCCGGTGAGTTTGGCCGTGACTGGCTCCTGCTGGATCACTGGAGTCCGGAATTCGGCCTCGATGCGCCAAGGCCCGTCGTTTTCATCAATGCCCCGCATCGTTTCGCTCATCGAAACTTTTCCGGCGAGTTCAGCTGGGCCAGATGGCGCCGGTTCAAACCTCAAGACCCGGCCTTCCGCGGAGGTCGAAGTGTGCGAGTAGAACGTCAGGCCGTGCTCCTTGGACAAGCGCTGTCCGCGGCTCCAGACCTTCGTCTGCGGGTCAATCATGAGGATAATGCCGTCGATCCGCCCGGCGCGCGCCTCCTCGCCCGCCCACATGGCGATGTCCATGCCGGGTTTTCGCATCCCGGGGGGGACAGGTTGCGTGGATAGCAGCACTGCAAGGATTTCTTTGTCGCCTTTTTCGAGGCGGTCGGTCTCGGAAACCGCGCAGATGTGAGTCAGCGCGGTCTTGGCCCCCTTGACCTCGATCCAGCCGCTCACCTTGCCCTCCTGCGCAAATGCACATGCGCCGGTCGCGGCCAATGTGATCAATCCAACAAACACGCCTTGCCTTAACGATTCCAGTGACACTGGGCCTCCTCCTCTGTTCCCGTTAGTATGACCCGGATCGGATCTCGCCGCAATCCAGGCCGTGGGCCTGCTCGGTGCATGCATCCAAACGTTGAACCTAGATTGCCTTGCGCATTACCTCCACGCCATTGACTTTGCTCCCGCCGCTTCCTGATATGATGCCCGCATGGCATCAAAACAGAGCATCCTCTCCGCAATGAAGGAAATCGGTATCGTGCCCGTGGTGCGCACGCCCTCGGCCGAATCCGCATTCAAGGCCATCGAAGCCATCTATGAAGGGGGCATCCGCGCGGCCGAGGTCACCATGACGGTGCCTGGCGCGGTGAAGGTCCTCGAACAGCTTGCCAACAAGTTCGGCGACAAGATGGTGCTCGGCGCGGGCACTGTGCTCGATCCTGAAACCTGCCGCATCTGCATGCTCGCCGGCGCGGAGTTCTTCGTCACCCCGGCTCTCAACCTCAAGACCATCGAAATGGCCCAGCGCTACTCGAAACCGATCTGTCCCGGCGCGCTCACCCCCACGGAAGTGCTCACCGCCTGGCAGGCCGGCGCCGATATCGTCAAGGTTTTCCCTTGCGACAACGTCGGCGGCGCCAAGTACATCAAGGCCCTCAAAGGACCTTTCCCGCAGATCGAGATGATCCCCACCGGAGGCGTGTCCCTGACCACGGCGGGTGACTTCCTCAAGGCCGGCGCCTGCGCCGTGGCCGTCGGCGGCGAACTGGTCGATGCCAAAACAATCAAGGCGGGAACGTATGAAGTCTTCACCGAGCGCGCCAGGCAATTCCTTGAGGTCGTTCAAAAAGCGCGCGAGGAGATGAAATAGCCCAATCCAGCAGAAGCCGCTTCCGGAGAGCCGCCAATCCATGCGAAAAACGCTAATTCTGTCCGCCGCCATCGGAGCAGCTATGTTTTTTCCGGTATCGGTGCGGGGGCAAGAGGCGGGTCCCGCGCCTGCTGAGGGCGAATGGCGCCCGCTGTTCGACGGCAAGTCGCTGGCGGGTTGGAAGGAGTCCGACTTCCTTGGGGCCGGCAAGGTCACCGTCGACCATGGGGTCATCACCATTGGCGCCGGGGTGCTGACTGGCATCACGTGGGCGGGGGCTTCGGCGCCGTTTCCTGCTTCAGGTTACGAGGTCCGCATTGAGGCGGCACGCATCAAGGGGAGCGATTTCTTCGCCGGCATCACCTTCCCGGTTCGAGACTCTTATTGCACGTGGATCAATGGCGGCTGGGGCGGCGAGGTGGTGGGGTTGTCTAATATCAGCGGCGCGGACGCCGCAAGGAACGAGACCACGCTCGGCATGAAGTTTGAACTCGGCCGCTGGTACAAGTTGCGCCTGCGAGTCACGCCCGTGGCGATAGCGGCCTGGATCGACGAAGACAAAGTGATTGATGTGAATATTGAAGGCAAGTGGATCGCCCTGCGCGAGGGCGACATCGACCGGTCGGTTCCATTTGGGATTGCCACCTACGCCACAGTTGGAGCCATACGGAAGATCGAGTGGCGTCCATTGACGCCCGCCCCGAAATAGGCCATCCCGCTGTAGTTTGGCTTCGGGAACGGTACCCGTGTTCGCGGGAAGCGGGCCGCGAACCCCCATTCCGGCATCGCCCGGCGGCCATTGCGTCCACGGCGGCGGACACAATGCACTTGAGTGCTACCCGCCGAGATGATAGAGTTCCGTATCAGACAAGAGTCAGGAGACACATTGTCTGATACGGAGAGAATCATGGCGGATATAAAACAGCCTGTAACACGCAGAGGGTTTGGAAAGGCCGTGGCCCAGGCCGGCGCCGCGGCGGCCGTACCCACTGTGCTTGCCAACAACGCGGCGGGTCAAATCGCTAGCCCGGCCGCCGGCCAATCAGGACCCGTCCTGGTGGGCAACTACGCGATGGTCGATCAGATCCGGGTCGGCGGTATCGGCATCCGGGGCCGCGGCATGGCGGACCTTCGCATGATGCTGGGAGACGACCGCGTCAAGTTCGTCGCCATCGCCGACGTCAGGGACAGCGCGCGGGAGATGGTAAAGAGCGCTGTAGACAAGCACTATGGCAACAACGAGTGCGTGATGCACAAGGATCCGGCCGAGATCCTCGCCCGCAAAGATATCGACGCGCTGCTCATCGCCACCAGCGACCGCTGGCACGGGCCGATGGCCATGTGGGCGGCCCAGTCGGGCAAGGACATGTACATCGAGAAACCCGGCGCGATGTCGATCATGGAGAGCTATGCCATGGCCGACAATGTCCGCCGCTACGGCGTGGTGTACCAATCGGGAGCCCAGCGCCGGAATCAATTTGCCTTCGAGTTCGCCGTGGGTCTGGCGCGCAGCGGCAAACTGGGCCGTTTGCTGGCCGTGCACGCGGACACAGCCATCGGCCTGGGCAGCGTGGACGAAGGCGGCCACGGCTGGTGGGCGGCCGACGCTCCAGAACCTGACCCGCTGGTCTTCGATTGGGACAAATGGCTTGGGCCCTGCTTGTGGAGGCCCTACAATTCGAACTATGCCGACCGCGGCCGCGGCCAGTTCTGGGACTTCCACGCCGGCCTGCTCGAATGGGCCTCGCACACCGTCGCGATGGCGCAGTGGGCCGCCGACATGGAACATACCGAGCCGGTGGAATACGAGCCCGAGGGCGGCATCTTCCGCGGTGACGGCCTCATCAGCCGCTACAATATCAATTGCCGGTACGCTAACGGCGTGAAATTGGTCTTGCGCAATCATAGTTGGAGTCTGCTCGGCTCTTGCAGCAACCGCTTCGAGGGCACCGAAGGCTGGGTTGAGACAGGCGACAGCGGCCGAATCGAAGTTTCCGACAACCTGAAATCACTCGTGCCCAAACGGCAAGGCAAGCGCTACGATCCGACATACGCGCACATTCAGGACTTCCTGAACTGCGTCCGTTCGCGTTCGCAGCCCCGCGCCAACGCCGAGGTCACTTGCCACACCCATGTCGCTTCACACGCGGCCTGGATCTGCGCGCAACTGAACCGCAAGCTGACTTGGGATCCGGCCAAGCGAATGTTCATTAACGACGAGGAGGCCAACCGCATGCGCAGCCGCGCTTACCGCGAGCCCTGGCGCATGGAAGCGCTGGCCACCAGCATGTAGGGGACACAGGACAGGAAGAGGAGAATATCGATATGCCGCAAGCACCTGGACAGCAACAACCGCCTCAGGCGGCGCCACAGGCAGCCCCAGCAGGCGCGCAGGGCCAAGCTCCCGCAGCCGCCAAGCCGGCTCGCGTACCTCCGCCAAAGGTTCCCCCCGAGTTCGATGGGCTGCCCATCTGGACTCTACCGCCGGCCAAATTAGTCGCCATGGTCAAGGACCCGAAGTCGACCGTGTTTCAGAAGGCCATCGCCTGCAAGAAACTGGCCTTCGTCGGCGGCAAGGAAGCAGTAGCGCCGATGGCGGCGCTGCTCGACCACCCGCAATTGTCCTGCTACGCCCGTTTCGGCTTGGAACCGAATCCCGATCCGTCCGTGGACATCGCCTTGCGAGCCGCTCTGCCGAAACTGAAGGGCCGGCTGCTGGTGGGATTGATCACGACCATTGGAGTCCGCAAGGACGCCCGTGCTCTTGACGCCGTTGCCAAGTTGATCGACAATCCTGACGCAGAAGTGGCCGGAGCCGCGGCCGCTTCGGTGGGAATGATCGGCGGATTGCAGGCAGCCAAAGTGTTGCAGGCGGCGCTTGGGACCACCAAGCCGCCGGTGTTTCCCGTGGTCGCCCGGGCCTGTCTGCTATGCGCGGAAGGGCTGATGGCAACCAATCGCGCCCGCTCGCTGGAACTGTACACACAATTGAGCGCCACCACGATGCCCGCGCCCGTCCGGCTCGCGGCGTTGCGCGTGCTCAATGAGGCGGGCCCCGCACCGGCAGGCGCAAAGGAGTATCCGCCACCGACTGGCGAGGCGGCTGAGAACGATCGCAGCGGCTTCCTCGGACGCCGCCAACAGTAGGAGAAGGACTATCGCCAGTCTGAGACCCGGCGCGGAGGCCTTCCGCCCCGGGTCTTTCTCGTTTCGATCGGCAGCTTGATCCGGGCCGGTCAGGTTAAACGATGCTCGCTTGCCTGCTGCGGTAAATCCGCCGGGCTCCTGCCGCATTCCCAGCGTTGCGGGATGCGCTCGGCTGGACGAGTCCCGACGAATCGGCGGAAGAGCCATCGGACGATGCGGGCCGCAAAACCCATTTCCAGAGCTTAACTTGGGAGGAGTAGGATGGCGGTGCGGCCCGAAGCCGGGTCAGGACTGTGGAGTCAACACGATGAAGATGCACAAGAAAAATATGAAGCTGCTTTGCGGGCTGATTGTCATTGGCTTGAGCGTAGCCGTACTCGCCCAGAGCTCGCCGCCCTGGTCGGCCAACCCTAAACTGGCCGAGGATCTCAGCCGTCGCAGGCCCGGCATTAATTACGACGAGGCCAAAGTGCCAGCCTACGAGTTGCCCGATGCCCTGAAGACGCGACGAGGGACCGTTGTCACATCGCCTGCAATGTGGAACGCGGAGCGGCGCGGCGAGCTGCTGGAATTATTCCGGGATCAAATCTACGGGCGGCGGCCCGGAGTGAAGTATTTGGTGTCGTTCCGGCAGGAATCGGAAGTGATCAGCGCGTTCGACGGCGCCGCGACAGGACGGGACATGGTCGCCAAAATCACAATCGGGCAGCGCAGCTTCGAGTTTCCATTCGTCGTATTCGTGCCGAGCAAGCCCCAGGGCAGGGTTCCGGCCGTTGTTCATATCAACAACCGCTATGCCCTGCCTGTGAAGGCCGTGCTGGACAAACATGATCCATTCTGGCCTGTGAGAACGCTGATCCAACGCGGATACGCCACGGCTTCGTTTCATACGTCGCACGTGGATCCGGACAGAAAAGACGGGTACGCCGCGGGAATCCGTTCATTCTTCGCGGACGGAACCCCGCCCTCCGCCGATGCCTGGGGCGCTCTTTCGTCCTGGGGGTGGGCCGCGAGCCGGGTGCTCGATTACCTGGCGACGATCAAGGCGATCGACACGCAGCGTGTGGCCGTCAGCGGGCATTCGCGCGGAGGCAAGGCTTCGCTGTGGGCGGCGAGCGAGGATACTCGATTCGCCGTGGCGTATAGCAACGATTCGGGCTGCATGGGCGCGGCCTTGTCCCGGCGCAAATATGGCGAGACCGTCGCCGTCATCGGCGCTTCGTTCCCGCACTGGTTCTGCGGAAACTTCCAGAAATACGCAGGCAGGGAGAATGAGCTTCCGGTGGACCAGCACGAACTGATCGCGCTTGTCGCTCCGCGCGCGGTTTATGTCGCCAGCGCGGACGAGGACCTTTGGGCCGATCCCAAGGGTGAATATGCGTCCCTGCTGGCGGCCCGGCCGGTGTTCAGCCTCCTCGGAAAACAGTCAATGACTGATCCAGTAATGCCCGCGCTGGGACAACCGCGGCACGTGGGCAGTACCGGCTATCACATCAGGACCGGGGGCCACGGACTAGAAGATCGTGATTGGGGCTACTTCCTCGACTTCGCCGACACACATTTGAAACGTTGAGCGGGCCACGCTGCCGGCCTCACAGTCCTACTTTTCTGCGGTCCTTGCGGTCTGCCTGGACAGCGGCGCATGGGATTCATCCCAGGCGCAAGGGCGGCGCCTGCGGGGACGATCCCACAGGGCTTCTTACTCCGTGGGCGAACTCCGCGGCGGAACGTACGCCATGAAATCCTCAGCGAACCGGCCAGCGTAGCTGGAGATCAATTCTTCTATGCGCGAGGGGCTCGGGCTGCTCACGATGAGGCCGGCATGGTGGCTTTTGTGCATCCGCCAGACCACCTCGGGATCATTGTAGGCGGACAGGTCCGGATGTTCCTGCCTCGCCAGCGAGACGAGCAGCCCGGCGTACTCCTCGCGTAGTGGCTGCACCTTATAGGGCGCTTTGCCCCCGGCGAGTTCCACCTTTGCCCACTCCGCCCACATGTTTAGCCCGGAGGCTGCTTCAACGAGGTCGGCGATGTGCGCCCCACCCACACGGGCCGATGTTTCGAGAAAGTAAACAGTGCCGCCGGGATGGGAAACGATGAACTCGGTATGCGAGACACCGCGCAACATGCCCAGGGCTCGCATGACGTCAGCGTTGGCCAGCAGCAACTGGCGCGCCAGCTCCGAGGAGCGGTCGAGGATCCGCGTGGTGAAGATCCCTCCCTCGTGCGACACTTCCATCGGCGGGCGCCCGTAGCCGCTGGCGATGGCAAACAGCACCTGGCGTTCGTAGACAATGCAATCGACGTGGAAGATGCCGCCTTCAACGAAGCGTTCCAGCAAGTAGTGCGACTGCATGTCGCCCAGCTCGTCAACGATTCGCCAGAGTTCCTCCCTGGAGTGGATCTTCCTGATGCCGATCGCGCCGGCCATCGACCTGGGTTTCAGCACCCATGGCGCAGGCACCCGGTCCATGAATTCGTTCACATGTCCGTGATTGAGAACGTGGACGAAGTCGGGCACCGCCAGCCCGGCTTCTTTCGCCTTCATCCGCATCGCCAGCTTGTCGCGGAAGTAGTGAGCCGTGGTCTCGCCCATGCCGGGCACACGCAAGTGCTCGCGGAGATAGGCGGCGACCTCGACATCGAAGTCGTCCAAAGGCACGATGCGGTCGATCTCCCTCGTCCGGGCAAGGTAACTGACGGCGTTGGTCAACTGCTCGCGGTCCCATTTGCCTTCCACGTCGGCCATGTAGAAGATCTCGTCGATGCTCTCCATGGGCCAATGGGCCTTGTCTTGCAGGCTCTGCGAAGTGAGCAGGAGAACCCGCGCCCCTTGCCTCCGGCATTGGCGCAAGAATTCGTGCCCTTTCTCGTAGCTGGCCAGGCAGAGGATGGTAAGTTGCTTGCCGTCGTTCATATTGGCTCCCTATTCTTGCGTTGTGCCGATCATCGCCGCCGACGCCCCCACCCACTCGAAACCCTTGTTGTGATCCACACCCATCTGCGTGCCGCGCCCCATGCGCACGATCACGTTTACCGGCCGCAATTCGCCGAGCCACAGGTACATGATCCGGATCTCCACCTTCGCCATCCCCTCCGGCGTTTCAATCACGGGCCGGAAATCGACGCGTTCCTGGAGGATGTAGTCCGCGCGGCGGTTGTCCGGCACGGCCGCAAGTTGTTCCGCGTTTGGACCGACCATGACGCCCAGCCCGGCAAAGGACCAAAGAGGTTTCAGTACCCAATCCTCCGGCCGCTCGATCGTCCCGGCCTGGTCCAGGAACAGTGTCCGGGGCACGCTCTCATGCTTCAAATACGGCAGCGAAAACTTGCTGAGCCGGAAAAACCAGTTCGGGTGGCCGGCCCATTTCAGATCCAGGTCGTCCCGCCAGTCGAACTGAAGCTGGGCGCCCTTGCGTTCGAGTTCGTCCACGATTGCCCGGTTGTAAATGCGCCGCACCGGAACAAGCCTGCCGTCCCTTTCATACACCAGGCGCCGCCCGTCTCTTTTGAGCGCCCGGATATCCACGGTCCGGATGCCGAACCACTCTTCGGTCACCCTGAAGTCGTGCCGCGTCTTCTGCCGGTCCGGGTCGATCTCTGTCAGGACCACCTGCACCGGGTCCTCACCGCCGAGAATGGCTTCGCCCAGCAGACGCTTGTATTCATCCAACCCCAAGCCAAACGGGAGCGAGTTGAGCGACTCATCCAGCCCGTATGCCTCCCGGTATGCCGCCGCCATCACAGGCTGGTAGGCGTAGAGCGACGGGAAACCCTGGATCTCGACGAGCTTCGGTTCGAGCTTCGCGTCCAGTCCGAAATCGGCTTGCACGAACAGCGGCACAGGGTCCTGATCCGGCGTGCGGTATCGTTCGGGAATGGCTTGAAAAGCCAGCTCTTGATACGCCCGGTCGGCGACGATTTGCCGGGTCATCTCGCTGCCTGCGCGCGCTATCTTGTCAATCAGAGATGCTGCGAAGAAGCACGGCGTTTCGCTGTGCCGGAACTGCGCCGCTTCGCCGAACCGGCGCTCCAGGATCGATAGAAACCGCTGGTACCGGCCGCTCGAATAGCTGTTGTTAAAGGCCTGCCGGCGCGAGGTTATCAAGCAGGAATACTCCGTCTTGCATGATCTTCAGCCCGTCGATCCAGATGTCGAACCGCCGTCCAACAACGTCAATGTGCGTCGACGAATACCAATCGGCCCCGGTGTGCGCGCCATAGGGATTCCCGAAGGCCACGTGAATGCCGGGGATCTTCTCGTCCTGGAGGATATTTCCAATCACATCCCGCACGCCGATGTTGGTGCCGATGGCGAACTCGCCGGCGCGGTCGCTGTTCGAGTCCGTGTGGCAGTATTGCCAGAACTCCCGTTCAAGCTCCTTGTTCTCGCTCTCCGCGCTAACCAGGCGGCTGTCGCGGATCACCAGCGTGAGAGGAGCCGCTTTCAAATCCCCGTACTTCTCGCACAGGTAATCACCCACCACGCCGTCGACAACGAAGACGCCATCCACGCTTTCCGGCGTCGTGAAAGTCTCCCCGCCGGGCAGATTGCCCCACTTGTGCGGGCTGATGATGCCGCTGGTTTTCAGCCACTTCAAATCCGGCGAAAACCGCGCCAGAATGTCGGTGCCGGCGGGGTTGGTTGCCCGGATCTCGCGCGCCTGGCTCGCCATCTGCCACACCGCCGTGCTGATGCGGTCCACGGCCTCGAAGTCCGCCCGCATGCCTTCCAGCATGATCCGCGGCTCGATGTTCACCATGTGAGCATGCCTCATGCGCCGCCGGTTCACCACGTCGGTCATCTGCATCCGCGAACCGAGTTCGTTCCTCTGCGCTTTGACGGCGAAGATACTCACTTGGCTCGACTCCATGTCGTCGAGCACTTCGCCCGGCATGGAGGAAAGCGGCCTGTCTGATAGCCGTTCCAGAATCCAGGCGTTGTAAGCGACCTCCAGGCGCGCCAGCTCGGCCGCCAGCGAGGCGCCGATTTCCAGACACGCTTCATCGGTGATGAGCGTCACCTTTTCACCGCGTGCGACGCGAAGGCAGTTGTTCACAGCGTTCCTGGCTCCGTCGGCGAACTCCGGGTTGAATCGGGTCCCGGTGAGCATCTCCGCATGACCCGTCACTGGCTCGCAACCTCCCCGGCGCCGTCGAACAAGCCCGCCTCGGTTTCCGAAATCGTGTAGTCCACAACCTGTTTCAAGTCTTTGGTCTCCGCGAACACTTTCAACTGGCGGTCGGCGCCCGTACCGCGCTCCAGTATCTTTTCGATGTATGCGATCTCGCGCTCGCTTCCCAATTCCGCTGCGACATCGGAAACGAACTCAAGTATCTCCTGAACCAGGTCCCTCTCGGCCACCTCCTGCTGCTTGCCGAAATCGATCAGCTTGCCGTCCAGCCCGTATCGGGCCGCCCGCCACTTGTTCTCCATGATCAGAGCCCGGCCGTAGTGGCGGAATGTCAGATTCTGCTCGTGCAATTTGTACAACTTGGCGATGATCGCCTGGCAGAGAGCGGCGATGGCGATGGTCTCGTCCAGCCGCATCGGCATATCGCAAATGCGGAATTCGAGCGTCGGAAAGTGCGGGTGCGGGCGGATGTCCCACCAAATCTTCTTGGCGTTGTCGATGCAATTGGTCCGGATCAGCAGATCGACAAAGTCTTCAAACTCGGACCAGCTCTGGAACACGTCCGGGATATTGGTTCTCGGAAACTTGTCGAAGACCTTGCAGCGGTAGCTTTTCAGCCCCGTCTCCATGCCCTGCCAGAACGGCGAATTCGCCGATATCGCCAGCAGGTGCGGCAGGAAGTACCGCGCCCCGTTCATCAGTTGGATCGCCGTCTCGCGGTCCTCCACACCCACATGCACGTGCAGCCCGAAGATCAGGTTTGCCCGCGCCACCATCTTCATGTCCTCGACGATCATCCGGTAGCGGTCGTCCGGGTAGATCTCCTGTTCGCGCCACTGCGCAAACGGATGGGTTCCCGCCGCCGCGATTCGAAGGTCGTGCGCCCTCGCCAGTTTGATGATGTGCTGCCGGATCTCCTTGATCTCTTCCCGGGCCTGTTGGATGTGCTGGCAGACACCCGTACCGATCTCCACCACCGACTGGTGCATCTCCGGCTTCACCCTCTCGGCCAGCAGCATCTTGCCCTTCTGGACGATTTCGGCCTGAATGTGCGACTTCAGGTCGCGCGTCACCGGGTCGATGGTCTGGAACTCCTCCTCGATCCCCAAACTCAGGCTTGGCCGTTTCGATTGTGCGCCCTGTTGCGGCATCGGTCTCCCCCTCCGGTCCCTGCCTCAGCCTTGCGGAGGCGCCAGCAGCTTCGCCCATTCGTAGGGTTGCGCCTGAGCTGGCGACTTCGCCCTGGCGATCGCCATCTGCGCCACTGCGTCCACGATCCAACGGAAATTGTCCTCGCCCACCGACTCCAGGCCCGCGTCCGGCGCCGGATTCATGAAGTCGATCGCATAGGGCACGCCGTCCTCGACGGCGAACTCGACCGTATTGAGGTCGTAGCCCAACGCCCGGCAAAGCAGCAAAGCGTCTTTCGTGATCCGGTCCGCCATCGCCGGCTCGGGCGGCGGATTGCCCGGCACATAACGCAAATGGTGCGGCTGCTTCGGGTCGTAGCGCATGATGTGGACCTTCTCCTGGTTCACCACATAGCAGCGGTAGTAATCGTCGAAGTTCACGCCACGCTGGAGCGTCATGCACAGCGTCCCCGTCTGGTCGTAGGCGTCAAACACTTCCTGAGGGCTGTTCACCTTGTAGACATCGCGCCAGCCGCCGCCGTCGTGCGGCTTGAGAAACGCCGGGAACCCGACGTATTCAAAGATCGCTTCCCAGTTGAGCGGATACTCAAGATTCCGCATCGAACGATCCGTGGTGCCCGGCGGATGCGTCTTATGCGGTAGCAGCACAGTCGGCGGCACGGCGACGCCGAGCTTTGCCGCCAGAGCGTAGTTGAAGAACTTGTCGTCCGCGCTCCACCAGAACGGATTGTTGATCACCTGCGTCCCGGTCAGAACCGCCTGCTTCAGGTAGGACCGGTAAAACGGGATGTCGTGCGAGATGCGGTCGACAATCACGTCGTAGCCGCTTGGCAGGTCCATGCGGACGCCGCCGGTCTTGAGATGCTCGCCCGAGACTTCACCCCCGCCCAGTTCGTTGATCCGGTCCACAAGCGCAGGAGGGAAAGACTCCTCCATGCCATACAAAACTGCGACCCGTTTCATCACCTTGATTTCCTCCCGGCACCCTTAAAGGAAGTACTTTTCCGCCATCCGCTGCCACCACGGCCAATCGTGGCCGAACCCATCCCAAACGTCAAGCACGTGCGGGATCTGCTTGGTTCCCAACTCGTGCGCCAGTTTCACGTTCTGGTCGAACAGCGGATCTTGGTTGCCGACCACCAGCGCGTAGTAATTCCGCCGCATCTGGTCCAGATACCATCCGCTGTCGAGCCCGGGCAGGTACGCCAGCGGTGAATTGAGATAGGCGTCCGTGTTGTCGATATCGCCCAGAAACCGCTGCGGGATATCAAAGGCGCCGGACATGCTGACCACATAGGTCACGATGTCCGGATGGCGCAGGCCAAAGTTCATGGCATGGTAGCCGCCAAAGCTGCAACCCGTCGCGCCCATCTGCGGCCAACTGGTCCGGTTCCGGACAAATGGCGCCACTTCGATAGCCAGGTAGGCGTCGAAGGCGTTTTGACGGTTCAGCCGATCCTGCGCGCCCGCCGTGCGGTTGTACCAGGATTCCTGGTCCACCGAGTCCAGGCAAATCACCTGTAGCTCGCCGCGCTCGATCTTAGGGCGCAGTGTCTCCACCATCCGCCTGTCCTCATATTCGTGGAATCGCCCGCCAGAGGTGGGAAACACGACCACGGGGAATCCGCGGTCGCCAAACGCAAGCAACTCCATCTCGCGGTGCAGAGACGGGCTATACCACTTCACATAGTCTCGTCGCATGAGTACCCAGAACTGTCAGAGGGGGAATACTTTATGCTAACCCATGTTCACGATCCGCGGGGCCGGGTTCTGCTGCTAAACTGGCACGTTGGCGGCTTGGTTCCCGCCGCCTCACACCCTCGATGAATTCCCCGCGCACCGCCAGGACCGAAGGCCGGCTCCGCCTCCACCGCCGCTTTCCATCCCGTTACCTTTCCACACCCCGGGACATCATCGTCTACCTCCCTCCCGGCTACTCCAGCGCCCGCCAACTCTACCCGGTCTTCTACCTCCAGGACGGCCAGAATCTCTTCGACGCAGCGACCGCCTTCGCCGGCCAGGAATGGCGCGCGGACCAAACCGCCGACTGGCTTATCAATTCGGGCCGTATCGAACCGCTAATCCTGGTCGGCATTTACAACACCGGCATCCGCCGCGTCTCCGAATACACGCCAACCCGCGACCCCGGGAGCCGGAAGGGCGGCAAGGCCCAGCGCTATGCTCAGATGCTGGCCAACGACATTAAGCCCTTCATCGAGCGTCATTACCGGGTCCGCAAAGGCGCCCAGCACTGCGGCGCTGGCGGATCGTCGCTCGGCGCGCTGGTTTCGCTCTCCGCCGGACTCCATTACCCCGGGGTCTTCGGCAAACTCGCCATCATGTCGCCGTCGGTCTGGTGGGACCAGCGTTCGGTGCTCTCGATGGTGGCGCACTATAAGGCGGAGGCGCGCGCCCGCATCTGGCTCGACACCGGCACGGCTGAAGGCGGGCAGCCGGACACGGTCGTCCACGATGCTCGCTTGTTGCGTGATGCCCTGATCGCCAAAGGCTGGCGGCCGGGCATCAACTTGCAGTACACCGAAGACGTGGGCGCCGGGCACAATGAGGCCGCCTGGAGCCACCGCTTTGCCTCAGTTCTCGAGTACCTCTTCCCCACCCGCCCCGGCGCTAGCAAGTAGATGCGAAAGCCACGATCCGTCACGGCTTGGCCCGGCCAAAAACGGATCTCCGAAACGCGGGCCGCTGCTTAGCACCAGATTCGTTTTGAAGATTCCCAAGCGGTGGCCCGTCTCGGCCTGGGCGCCTGCACCGAGCCCCCGCCGTACGAATCGACAATTCGAAGGGGAGTATCGCCCCCCTTTGTTACAATCGGCTTCAGGTACTTATCTATGGCGATCAGTCAGGACCTGCTTGAGATTCTTGTCTGCCCGGCCTGTAAGGCGCCGGTGGCTCTCACCGAGGACGGCCGCGGGCTGAAATGCCAAGCCTGCCGCCGCGTCTACCCGATCCGCGACGACATCCCCGTGATGCTGGTTGACGAAGCCAAGATCGAAGACTGAGCCGCTGAAATGGCCGGTGTCCTCGATGAATTGCCGCCTGGCGCGCGGGTGCTGTTCATCCGGCTCCGCTCACTTGGCGATTGCGTCTTGACAACGCCGGCGCTGTCGCTCCTGCACAATTGCCGGCCCGGCCTCCACGTCGCCGTCATGGTCGAATCCCGCTTCGCGCCGGTTTACGACGGCAATCCGGCCGTGAGTGAGATCCTGCCGCCATCCGCCTTTCTGGCCTGGCAGTTCAAACCGCATCTGACGGTCAACCTCCATGGAGGACCGGCTTCTGCCCGCATCACCCTCGCATCCCGTTCAAAACACCGGGCCGGTTTTGTCCACTTCCGCCAGCAGTTCGCCTACAACCTGAAGATCCCCCGCGCACAGGAGATCCTGGGTGAAGACCGCACCGTCCACACCGCCGAGCACGTCGCCAGCGCCTTGTTCTGGCTCGGCCTTCCCAAGCAGGAGATCCCGAGAGCGTGCCTGTTCACCTCCAGCCATCCGCCTGTCCAGTCGCCGCGAGCCGTGATTCATCCTTTCGCCTCGGCTCCTGACAAGGCATGGCCCGTGGACCGGTTCGTCTCGCTTTGCCGTTGGTTCAGGGATGACAGAAAACTGCCTGTGACTGTCATCGGTTCCGAAACCGATGATTTCACCCCATTCTCGGAATTCGAAAAACTCCAGGGCGCGGAACTGGAACAGGTGAAACGCCGGCTCCAGTCATCCACCTTGTTCGTCGGTAACGATAGCGGCCCCGCGCACATGGCCGCCGCCTTCGGACTTCCAGTCGTCGTCCTCTACGGCGTCACCGATCCAGTGGTCTGGGCGCCGTGGCGGACGCGATCCGAAAGCGTCGTGGCCACCAAGGGCCTTGCTTCGGTTCCTTTGGAAGAAGTCCAGCAGGCTGTCGAGCGCCTGGAGGCGGCGCAGTGAATCCGCTCTGGCGGCTGCTCCGCTACGCCAGGCGATACCTGCCGTCGCTGTCTCTGTCGGTCGTTCTCATGGCCGTGGCCGGCGCCATGCACGGAATGTTGCCGGTCCTGATCGGTCCGATCTTCGACCGTGTCCTCAATCCCAAGTCTCCAGAGGCTCGTATTCCGATCCCGATTCCCGACTGGCTTGGCTTCCAACTCTATCTCGACCAACTCATTCCACTCCCAATCTCAAACGTCTGGACCCTGGTTGCCGTCACCATCCTGTTCGTCTTCCTCGTCCGCGGCATCGCCGATTATGCCGGCAACTACCTCATCAACCACGTCGGGCTCTCGGCCGTCACCGACCTCCGCCAGCAAACTTTCGAGAAATTGATCAACGAGGAACATGAGTTTTTTCATCAACATTCAACAGGAAAGTTGATGTCAAACATCATGAGTGATATCGAGAAGATTCAGCTCGCTGTATCGCAGATGCTGGCCGACTGGTTTCGCCAGATTTTCTCCGCCGTCTTCTTCCTCTACGTCCTCTTCCACAGCGACTGGAAGCTGGCCTCGGTTTCGCTTACTCTTCTCCCCTTCGTATTGCTGCCCACCGCCCGTTTGGGCAAACGCATCCGCCGGACGACACGCACGGCCCAGGACCATGCCGCCGAAATGAGCCAAATCCTCCAGGAAACCTTTTCCGGGCACTCGGTGGTGAAAGCCTTTCTGTCAGAGAAGATGGAGGCGGCCAAGTTCCGTGCGGCTGCGCTGCAGTTGAAGAAATCGAATCTGCGTTACATCGCTTTCCAAGCGTTGCCTTCGCCGATCATCGAGTTCCTCGGGGCATTGACCATCGTCGGCTTGCTCACTTACGCTCGAACGCAGATCAAGGCCGGCGAGATGACCTCGGGCCAGTTCACCGGCTTCGTCATCGCCCTGCTGCTTCTGTATGAGCCGGTGAAAAGGCTCACGGGCATCCACAACATCTTTCAGCAGGCAGTCGGGGCATCGCAGCGCGTCTTCGATTACATCGACCGTCCGCAACGGATCGCCGACAACCCGGCGCTGCCCGTCCTTGCCCCATTTAGCCGCGAAATCCTATTCGACCACATTCATTTCCGATACCCAGGCGCGACCAATTCATTCGCCATCGAAGACCTGACGCTGGAAGTCCGGTCCGGCGAAGTGGTCGCAATCGTGGGAATGAGCGGATCCGGCAAGTCTACGATTGCCAGTCTCTTGCCGAGATTCTATGATGTCGACTCGGGTTCGATCCGCATTGACGGTGTCGATATCCGGAAGGTCCGCCTGTCAAGCTTGCGCAAACAAATCGCCATCGTGAGCCAGGAAACGTTCCTGTTCAACGATACCGTCTTGAACAACATACGCTATGGCAGGCCAGACGCGACGCCAGAGCAGATTCGAGCTGCCGCTGTGAATGCCCTGGCGGACGACTTCATCGCTGAGATGCCCAAAGGCTACCAAACCGTCATCGGCGAGCGCGGCGCCAAACTCAGCGGGGGACAACGCCAGCGCATCGCCATCGCCCGGGCGCTGCTCAGCAACGCGCCGATCTTAATCCTCGATGAGGCCACGTCCGCTCTCGACACTGAAAGCGAAGCATTAGTTCAACGGGCACTCTCTAACTTGATGCAAAATAAGACAACTATAGTAATCGCACACCGGCTGTCCACGATCCGGAAAGCGGACAAGATCGTCGTCATGGACGCGGGCCGGATCACCGAGATCGGCTCCCACGACGAACTCGTCGCCCAAGGTGGCATCTACCAGCATCTGCACGAACTTCAATACCTGGACCTGGAGCACTAGTCAGACTATGAGCATTCGCAGCATGACCGGATTCGCCCGTGCCCGGCGCACGTCGCCGGCCGGCGAGGCCATCGCCACGGTCAAAAGCGTCAACCACCGTGCGCTCGACCTCCACCTTCATCTCGCCGCCGAACTGGAATCGCTGGAGCCCAAGGTCCGCGATCTGGCGCGCAAACACACTCGGCGCGGGCATGTCGATATTCGTCTTTCCTTCACGCCGGCTCATTCCGAGGGAACGATCACCTTCAACCGGGCTTTGTTCGAGACTTGGCTGGCCACCTTCGACATCGCTTCGATGGAATATAACGTCCACTCGACCCCAGATCTCAACCAGGCGTTGCGGATTCCGGGGATGCTCTCGGCGCCAAAGGAAGTCGATCTGCCCGAAGAGGTTGAGGCCGTGGCGCTGGGCGCGCTGGAAGACGCCTTGGCGGCACACGCCGCTTTCCGCGCCAGGGAGGGTTCGCAACTTGTTGAATTAATGGTGGAATCGAACGCCAGAGTTCGTTTGGTCGCGGCCGAAATCGCCCAGCTCCGTGAGCAGGTTTTGCCTTACCTTCGCCAGCGGTTGGAAGACCGGCTGAACGAAATGCTGGCGAAGACGCTTCCGAGCCCGGAACGTCTGGCGCAGGAGGCCGCCATCCTGGCCGATCGCAGCGACATTGCGGAGGAGATCGGACGGCTTCAGGTTCATGCCGACGAACTGGACGAGATGCTCACCTCCGGCGTTGAGATCGGCAAAAAGCTCGACTTCCTGGTCCAGGAGATGAACCGCGAAACCAACACCATTCTTTCGAAAACATCCGGTGCGGGCGACATCGGTCTCAGGATCACCGCCCTCGGCTTGGAGGCGAAAACGAAGATCGAGCGTATCCGCGAACAGGGGTTGAACATCGAATGAGCCTCGTTTTCGTCATTTCCGCGCCGTCCGGGTCCGGCAAATCGACACTTGTCGAACAGATGCTAAAAGAGGACTCCAAACTCAAGTTTTCAACGTCATACACCACTCGCGAACGTACGGCCCAGGATCGCGAAGGCTTCCACTACCACTTCACCGGCAAGGAGGAGTTCCAGAAGATGGTGGCCAATAATGAGTTCCTGGAATGGGCCGAAGTCCATGGTAACTACTACGGTACCCATCGTTCGGTGCTGGATGAGGCGAACAGAGAGGGAAAAGACCTTCTGCTCGACATCGACGTCCAGGGTGCGCGACAATTGAAAGTGACGATTCCGGACGCCATCCGGGTCTTCATCCTGGCTCCGTCCCGTCAAGAATTAGAGGTCCGGCTCCGCCGCCGGCAGCGCGATTCGGATGCTGTCATTCAACTTCGGGTCGCCCGGGCAGCCCAGGAGATTGAAGGATTTAGCGATTACGACTATGTGATCGTGAACGACAATGTGGTGACTGCCGGCAACCAGCTTCGTTCGGTCATTCAGGCTGAACGGCGCAGGTCGAAGCTGGCGGCGGTCAAGCAGGAAGTGGAAGCCATCCTTGGGACGTTCAAGGACCGGCAATAGAGAGAGAGAAAGAGCAGCAAGAGTATGGAAAAGGCCATTCGCACCCCAATCTACGCCGTGCCGGACGACCCGGATCAGAGCACCTATCGCTTCATAATCATCGCCGCCAAACGGGCGCGTCAGTTGCAGAGCGGCGCCCGGTCGTTCCTGCCTTCCACAGTGAAAAAGCCGACCGTGGCAGCCATGGAAGAGGTACGGCGCGGCCTGGTTTCCTGGTACGATGCCTCGCTTCAGCAGCCCGAAGTGACTGGCGAAGAGACGCTCTAACTCACAGGCCATGCCCGCCGCCGAACCAATCCCGGTCATTCTCGGCATCGGCGGCGGTATTGCAGCTTACAAAGCTGCCGAACTGGCACGCGCACTGGTGGCGGACAATTGCCGGGTCCAGACGGTGATGACCGAGGCGGCGCAAGAGTTCATCACCCCGCTGACGCTGGCTGCCCTGACCTCGAACAAAGTCATCACGCATATGTTCGCCAAACCGGGCAGCGAAGGCGTACTGGCCTCGGCTGTCGAACATATCGAGGTCGCCCGGTCCAACCGTCTTCTGGTCGTCGCGCCGGCCACCGCCGACCTGCTCGCCAAGTTTGCGCATGGGCTGGCGGGCGACTTTCTTTCCACTTTGTACCTGGCCTTCGAGGGAGAAGTGGTTCTCTGCCCGGCGATGAACTCGGCCATGTGGACGCACCAGGCGACGGTGGAAAACGTGAAGACACTCGCCGCCCGGCCAAGGCATCACATCATCCAGCCCGGCGAGGGCGAACTGGCCTGCGGGACCAGAGGACCAGGGCGACTGCCTGATCCGGCCCGGATTGCGGCCGCCGTCCATCGAATCCTCCATCAAGGCCACGATCTCGACGGCGAAACCATCCTGGTGACAGCCGGACCCACGCGCGAGCCGCTCGACCCGGTCCGGTTCATCTCGAACCGCTCCAGCGGCAAGATGGGTTATGCCATCGCCGAAGCCGCCGCGCTGCGCGGTGCGCGCGTGATCCTGGTTTCCGGGCCGGTCCACCTCGCCGCCCCGGACGGCGTGGAACTGGTCGAGACCGAAACGGCGCGCGAGATGCACGACGCAGTGATGGCGCGCGTGGGTAAGGCGTCGATCATCATCAAGGCGGCCGCGGTGGCCGACTACCACGTGGCCAACATCCCAGCCCAAAAAGTCAAAAAAACGGCGATGCGGCTCTCCCTGGAACTCGATCCGACGCCCGACATCCTGGCCGAGATTGGCCGGGTGAAGAAGGATCAGATTCTCATCGGCTTCGCCGCCGAAACCCAGAACATGGTCGACGAGGCCAAGCGAAAGCTCCAGTCGAAGAACTGCGACATGGTGGTAGCGAATCTGGTCGGGCAGGATGGCACAGGATTTGAGTCCGATGAGAATGAAGTCGCGCTCGTTCCTTCCATTGGCGACATCATCCGGTTGAGCCGCGCCCCGAAGCGAGTGCTCGCCCATCAGATCCTGGACCAGATCCTAAAGCTGAGACTATCGCTGCACGCCCGCGCCAAATAGACCGCCATGACCGAACCGTTCGATCGTGAGCAACTTCTCCGCCGGCTGGAATTCTTCCGTGACCTCGGCGTCAAGTCGCTGTGGACAGGTGGGACGGAGGTCGATTCCGCGGCTCAGTCCCTGCCCGGCCAACAACCGGCGGAGGAGATGGTAGCGGCTTCCACTCATCCAAGCTCAGTTAAAAATGCGCCGTTGCTTGAGGTTGTTTCCGAGCTCCCATCGATTCTTCCCGCCGATGACAATCTGGATTCGATCGTTCAGGATATGGGTGACTGCACTCGCTGCCGGTTGGGGCGGACAAGGAAGAAGATCGTCTTCGGGTCCGGCAATCCGGAAGCACGGCTGGTGTTTGTTGGGGAGGGGCCCGGGGCTGACGAGGACGAGCAAGGACTGCCTTTCGTCGGCCGGGCCGGCCAGCTTCTCACGCAGATGATCGATAACACCGCGGCCAAGGAGGGCATGCCCATCCGGCGCGAGCACGTCTACATCTGCAACGTCGTCAAATGCCGCCCGCCCGAGAACCGCGCTCCGGAAGCAGACGAGATGGAGATCTGCGGGCAGTTTCTATTCAGGCAGTTGATGGTCATCAAGCCGAAGGCGATTGTCGCGCTGGGGGGTACGGCGGCCAAGGCTCTGCTCGACCTGAAGACGGGCATCACAAAGGCTCGCGGGAACTGGTTCAAGTGGCGCGACATTCCGGTGATGCCCACCTATCATCCCTCTTATTTGCTCAGGCCCTACAACCAGAACGCCAAGCGCGAGGCGTGGGAAGATCTGAAGAAGGTGCTGCACTTTGTCTACGACTAGGCGCCACGGCTACTTCATCACGTTCGAGGGCGCCGACGGCTCGGGAAAATCCACGCAAATGCGGCTGTTTGCGCAACGGCTGCGAAAGGCCGGGCACACTGTTGTCGAAACCGTCGAACCGGGAGGCACCAGGATCGGCGGAGCAATCCGGGCAATCCTGCTCAATCCGGAAAATCACGACCTCAGCGCACGCGCGGAGCTTCTGCTCTATTTCGCCGCCCGCGCCCAGAACGTCGATGAATTGCTGCTGCCGGCGCTCGACCGTGGCGAGATTGTGTTGTCGGACAGGTGGACGGATTCGACCTACGCTTACCAGGGCCATGGGCGGCAGTTGGGCACTGACCTTGTTCTGGATCTGGACCGCGTCGCGTGCCGCGGGCACAGGCCCGACCTGACCATCTGGGTGGACATCGACATCGAAACCGGTCTTGAACGCGCCCGGGCCCGCAATGCCGAGACCGGCGCATCGGCCGAGAGCCGCATGGACGAGCAGGCGCGCGACTTTTACATGCGAGTCCGCGAGGGCTATTCGGAACTGGCACAGCTCGAACCTGAGCGCGTGAAGCGGGTGGACGGCGCTGGTACGCCGGACGATGTCGCCGGGCGCGTCTGGGCCGAGTGGAAGCGTTTCGAGGCGGCCCATGTTTGAAGGTTTCCATGGCAACGAAGCAGCCCAACGCACTCTTGAGCGGATGATTGAGGCGCGGCGCATCCCCCAGACGCTGCTGATCTCGGGCCCGGAAGGAGTCGGCAAGGCTACACTCGCCAGGCGCTTCGCGCAACGCCTGCTCGACCACCCCGAACGGATTGAGGCCGACGACCTCTCACTTGAATCCAACCGCAACCTGATCGCCGAGCGCGAGAAGTGGCCAAGCGAAAAACGCTCCGAGGATCCACTGCTGTTCTCAACTCACCCCGACTTCACGACCTTCTGCCCGGAAGGCCCTTTGCGCCAGATCTCAATCCAGCAGATGCGTCTGCTGCGTGAGCGGGCGCAGTTGTTGCCGCTCAAAGGGCGCTGGAAGGTGTTTTTGATCGACCAGATCGACCGCACCAGCCAGCAGTCAGCCGATTCGCTGCTCAAGACCCTGGAAGAACCGCCGCCACACCTGATCCTGTTCGCAACTGCCGAAAACCCTTACGACCTGCCGCCAACCATCCGGTCGCGCTCTGTGCAGATTTCGTTGTCGCCGCTGCCTGACGCCGCCGTACGTTCGTTTCTCGACGCACGGCGCGTCCCAGATGCCGGAAAGCGGGTGGCCTACGCCGCTGGCAGTCCAGGCCTGGCCGTTTCTCTGGACATCGATGTATACGAGAAGCGGCGGGCCGCGATGCTGGCGTTTCTCGAGTCGGCGGCCGGGGTGGCGCAATTCGCCCAATGGGTTCGGGCATCGGAGAGCCTGCTGGCATCGAAGTCCGAAAAGCTCGATCTCTACTTCAGGCCCCTCTATGGCTTGCTGCATGACGTGATTTGTTTGCAGGCGGGTTCGGATTCGATCCGTAACAGGGATCTGATGGACCGGCTGTCCACCGTCGCCGCCCACGTCAGCTTCGACTGGGTGCGTGAGGCGGTTGAACTGACCGACGAACTTGTTTCGCTTCAGCGCCGAAACGTGCAAAAAGGCCCGTCGTTGGACAGTGCCCTGCTCAAGCTGCGCGCATGCCTTGCGCCGAGGAAAGCCGCTCCAGGTCGAGCACCGCACGCCACTTCTCGCCCAGTTTGATCTGTGCCGCAATCCATTCCCGTCCGGACTCCTCGCGCCAAAGCCGCCGGGGGACGCGCACGATGCGGGAGACCGAATCGGCGACGAAGGCGAACGACGGATGAGCGCTCCGCGCCGGCCACGCAGCGAGCACCAGGCAAGTTCGCGCGGAAACCGGCCTCTCACGCAAACCAAGCAGTTGATGGACAGGGATTACTGGAAGCGTCCGGGCGTCGACCAGCGCGGTGCGTCCGGCGCCCGCGCCGCGCAGTATGCGGCCTGCTGCCGCGCGTAGTTCGACGATGCCGCGAACAGCGGCGGCCGGAACAGCGTGTTCGCGTCCCGTCAAGCGAAATACGAGATACTCCCCGGCCAGGCCCCGGTCTACTGCATCGTCAGAATCGCGGTCTGGCGCGCAGGGTGAGGATTCTCGTTGCCCTGCATCAAGCACAGATGCACCTCCACGGTGGACCCCTCGAAGTCGAATGGCACGACAACCCACTCGTTGCGTCCAACGCTGCGCGTCGTAAAATTGCGGCCGTAGATGACGGTGGGGATGCTCAGTCCCATCGGCCCGCATTCGTCTTCGAGCGCCGTCTTCACGTTGCCGATGATCATGTTCGTGATCTCGCCCAGGGCATCCAGCACCTCGTCGTCAACAGCTGTGTACTCCTGCATCAGCATTTGGGAAGCGATCTTGCGCGCCCCTTCCGTGGTAACTGAGAACGTCCCGGTTCCGACCCAACGGCCTGCCAGGCCGATGATGGCGACGACACCGTCAGCCGGCCCTGGCGGCGCCTGACCCATGGCTGCCTCACGATCGGTGAGACTCATCCCCAACATGGTTCCAAAGACCTCGTGGGCTGACTTCCGTATCATGCCGACCAGTTCTTGTTCATGCATTCCCGTCTCCTGATTCGCCTCCAGATGGTCCATCGGCCAACCGCGATCCTGCTGCTCCATGCTGCTGCCCACTAGACGATGCCTGCCAGCTTGTCTTTGATCTGCTCCGCAGTGAAAGGTTTGCGGACATAGCCGGCAGCGCCAAGATTGACCGCCTCCATCACCTTTGAACTGCCCCCTTCAGTGGTCACCATGATGACCGGAATATCCTTCACCGCACTGTCGGCTTTCACCGCGCTCAGCAGTTGCAGTCCATCCATGTTGGGCATATTGATGTCGGAGAGAATGAGGCCGACTTTTTGCCGTTTCAGAACCTCCAGGGCCTCAAACCCATCACCCGCTTCGACGACGCGGCCCAGCGGAACATCCGCCTGGACCAGAACACGGTGCAGGATCTTCCGAATTGCCGCCGAATCATCCACGATCAGGACATCAAGCGCCATGTGGCGAATTACCTCCAGTCTGGTACTGAAGGCCTCATCGGCCGTTCATGGGGAGGTTTGAGACAAATCCTCGGATGATGAAGCAAGATCGCCGTCAGGCGGCGCGGGCAGCGATTGCCGCGGCGACCTGGGTTGTGGATGCCGTTCCGCCGAGATCGCGGGTCAGGTCTTCGCCCGACGCCAGAGTCTCGCGAACGGCCGATTCCAAGGCGGCCGCGACTTCGCCTTCGCCGAGGTGCTCCATCATCATGGCCGCTGCCAGGACCGTGGCCATGGGATTGGCCCAGTTCTTTCCAGCGATATCAGGAGCCGAGCCATGGACAGGTTCGAACAGCGACGGCGATTTGCGGCTCGGATCAAGATTCGCCGACGGGGCCAGGCCGATCGATCCGGTGACGATCGCGGAGAGGTCGCTAAGAATGTCGCCAAACAGGTTCGAGGCGACTACGACATCAAAACATGACGGGCGGCGGACGAAGTCCATCGCAGCCGCGTCCACCAGCAGGCTGGCTGTCGCGATATCCGGGTATTCGCCGGCAACCTCCCTGAAGACCCTGTCCCAGAGGACCATGCCGTAGCCTTGGGCGTTGGATTTTGTAATGGATGTGACGTGACGGCGGCGCCGCCGCGCCAGGTCGAAGGCAAACCGGACCACTCTTTCCACGCCTGCCCGGGTGAAGATTGAAGTCTGGACGGCGACTTCGCCGGGCAGATGGTGATAAAGGAAGCCACCGGCCTGGGCATATTCGCCCTCCGTGTTCTCACGGACCACGATCATATCAATCGAGCCGGGCGCATAGCCTGCCAGAGGACACGTCACTCCCTTGTAGAGGAACGCCGGACGGACATTGGCATAGAGATCGAATCCGCGCCGGATGGGCAGCAGCAAGCCGTTGAGCGTGATGTGATCGGGAATGTCAGGGTGTCCGACTGCGCCGAGCAGGATCGCGTCGTGCTGGCGGAGCCGGTCCAGCGCATCGACGGGCATCATGACGCCGTTGCGGAAGTAGTACTCCGATCCCCAGTCGTAGGCCGCAAAGTCGATCGCAACGTCTCGGGAGGTGCAGGCGCTTTCCAGAACCTTGCAGGCGGCCGGAACCACCTCCTGGCCGATTCCGTCGCCGGGCAACAGTGCAATCGAGTACTTGTTCATGGCTCCATGCTAGCCTGATGTCGATGCAAGGTTCCAATCCGTTTTCGTTGTGTGAAAAGACGGCTCTCATCGCCGGGGCCAGCCGGGGTATCGGACTGGCGATCGCCGAGGCTATGGCTCGCGCAGGGGCTCGGACGTTGCTGGCATCCCGTTCGATGGCGCAGCTCGAAGATGCCGCCGGACGGCTGCGCACGGAGGGCCTGCAAGCTGAAGCCTACAGGTTGGATATCGCGGATGCCGGATCAAGGCAGGAGTTAGCGGCATCGGTTCCCTGCCCTGACATCCTTATCAATGTCGCGGGAATCAACATCCGGAGACGAATGGAGGAGTTTACGCCGGAGGAGTACCGATCGGTGCTGGCCACCAACCTGGATGGGGTCTTCGAACTCACCCAATTGATCGCAAAGCGCATGATCGAGCGTGTCAAGTCGGGCGAAGCGGCGGGTGGCAAAGTCGTCCACATCGGCAGCCTGACCTCGCTGATCGGATTGCCGTATGCCGCTGTCTATGCGATGACAAAGTCGGCGCTGGCCGCGTTGACCCGGACGACGGCGTTTGAGTGGGCGCGCTATAACATCCAGGTCAACTGCATCGCGCCTGGATTCATCCTGACGGATTTGAATCGAGAGATGTGGCAACCCGAGCACATGGCGCGCTGGCGGGCCGGCGTGCAGGCGAACCCGCGGATGGGGTTGCCGGAGGATGTCGCGCCGCTGGCGGTCTTCCTTTCGGCGCCGGCCTCGGACTATATCACCGGCCAGGTGATCGCTGTCGACGGAGGATTTACGGCCGGTGCGATGTGGCCGTTCGAGCCTTAGATTCAGCGAGATAGGCGCGACCAAACGAACTCCAGACCGGCGTGGTGGTCATCCAAGCCCGGTTGCTCGCACGAATGGCAGTGATGCGTGGGGGCGCCGCCGCCCTCCCCTAATAACGGGAGAGAAGGAAGATCGCCAGTCCCGTCGCGAAGACGGCCGCCAGGACAGCGGCCAAAATGATCCTGGCATTCACGATTCACCTCCATCGCGCCGGTTGGCTGCCAAAAACGCTCCTGCACAAGAGTACGTCCCGGTTTGCCCCGGAGATCCAGTTTATGTTGTTGCAGATTGAATCCGCCAATCCCTCCATCTCTACCGGGCCTGCTTCGATTCGTAACTAGTGCCTGCGAGTCCCCTGCATCCGGCAACTGCGAAACCCCGGAACCGCCGCATCCCAGGCGCCGTCTAACTAGAAGAAAGCAATGAAGAGGGGAGTTTTTAGCGTCATCCTGGCCTCTCTGTGGCTGCCGGCCGCTTATTCCGCCGATGAAACCGCCGCGCATCGCATCGAGAGAAAGATCCGCGCCCGGCACATGCCCTACATGGGTATCATCGATCCAGTCTTCGCCTCGGCAGATTCAAATGAGATCATTTCCTACACGCGGTGCGGCGATTCGGCCATCTGGACGGGGCATTACCTGGCCGCGGAAGCATATCGCTACAACGTAACGAAGTCGCCCGAAGCGCGCGGCAACATCATGGACGCTCTCAACGGAATCCGCAAGCTGGTCGAGGCCACGGGAAACGACATGCTGGCCCGGTGCGCCGTGCCGGTTGATTCGCCGTATGCGGGCGCCATTGTCAGCGAGGAATCGTTACACGGAATCCACGTGGCGGCCATCGACGGGATCCCGCATTTCTGGGCCGGCAACACGTCTCGCGATCAATACATGGGGGTGTTCTTCGGATTGACCGCGGCGTTTCAAATGGTTGATGACCAGGAAGTTCATGACTGGGTATCAATGCTGGCGACGCGCATGCTGGTGGCGCTGATGGACCGGCACTGGAGTGTCGTCATGCCGGACGGAACAGAATCGACGACATTCATTGGGCGTCCGGACCAGCAACTGGCGATGCTGAAACTGGGCCGGCGGATCAACCCAAAAGTATTTGAATCAGACTACAAATGGCGGGCCAACACCTACGCCTATGCCGTGCCCGCCCCAATTCTGGTGGAGACGCGCGACATCCACAATTCGTACTTCAAGTTCAACCTGGACTATGCGGCGATGTACATGCTGCTCACCTCCGGCGATAGCACCTGGATCCGGACTCATTACAAAAACGCGTTCGACATCCTGCGCAAGGCGACCGATGACCACGACAACGCGCACTTCGACATGGTGACCGTGGCGATTACGGGCCGCAATCCGCAATTGGACGCACGGGTGAACCGGCTGCTCGACTCCTGGCTTGAACGGCCCGACCGAGACTTCTGGACCGATCTGCGTCCGTTCTACCCCTCCTGCAACGGAGACGATAACCAGTCGTGCACCGTGGTGCCAGTAGAACAACGGGTGGCGACCGACTTTCTCTGGCAGCGATCGCCCTTCCAGTTGTGGGGTGGATGGCTGGGAACCACCGAATCGGCCGGCATCGACTACCTGCTTCCCTATTGGATGGGCCGGTACTACGGCGTGATTGCTGATCGCCACAACCTGAATTCGCGTCCGGATCGACGGCCCGGCGCGATGGTGTCACAATAAGCGCGTGGCGTCATACAGGGACCAGTACAATCCGGAAGCGCTGCATTTCCCCGGATCGTTTGGCTCCCGATGCTTCCTGGCCGGCGCCATCTTCTTTTGCGTCTGCCTCATCTTGGGCCTTGCCGTCGCCGGGACGGCGCTGGACCGGACGCTAAACGTTGCATTGGTGGCGCTGACCGTCCTGCTTTGTATCGCTGTGTGGCCCAAGGAGATTCTGCTCGATCAGGCGGGCATCACCCAACGCGGACTGCTTGGCAGGCGCCGCTTGAGCTGGCAGGATACCGGACGCGCGGAGATCGTCTCGGAGTATCTGCTGCCGCTGCGGCATGGAGCACTGGCCACAGAGACCTTGCGGGTAACTTCAAAGGATGGCAGATGCAGGATTCGTCACACCCCGCGGCATGACGACCGCCACCGGTTCGCCTTCGAGATCCAGCGGCACGGAGTCACGCTGCCAGAGGAGATGGGCCATATCACCGCGCCTAATCTGTCGCGGATGACCTCGGCCAAGGAGCCGATGCCCGAAGGGTTGCACCGACGAGAGCCCTAGCAAACCGCGCCCGCCGGTTCCGTCTCATTGAAAGACGTGGATTGCACCAGTTCCACACGCCGTCCGGCCACAAAAAAGCCCGGCTGCCTCTGAAGCAGAACCGGGCAAGGTTCACATGGAGGAGTCTGCCGGCCTGATGGGTCAGGCTCTCATGCTCGAACTCTTTCTGAAGCGTCGCAGACCCGCAGCCGCGGCAAGGCCCGCGCCGAGCATGGCGTAGGTCGCCGGTTCGGGTACTTGATTTAGCGGGTCCTGAATCTCGTCGATCGTGCCCGGCACCTTGTCGCTTTCACAATTCGACATGCCGCGGAATCGCGCTATGACAGGCACGATGCGCTGCGTGTCTCCTCCCAGCGGGAGTGCAAATGAATCTGTAGTCAAACCAACCAGGCTGCCGCTCAATTTGAAGGCAAACGAGGCTGAACCGCCCGCGGGAATCCCGCCGGATGGGTTGCCGCCGCCGAGCCAACTGTTCGAAAGAGACGCCCCGAAGTCAAATCGGCCGTAAGGCGCCACGTTCACGGCGTCGTTAAAATGCGGTCCCCCGATCAGCACAAAGTTCAAGTTGGACGCCGCCAAGGTAACGCCCGTGATGATTCCGCCGGGATTGTTCAAGGCAACGCCGGTCAGAAATCCTCCATAGACCGGGGTTGTGTTCTTGAGGGTCAATACAAGAGTCTGGCTTTGGTCCAGGTACTCCATCGTACCCGTGAAACTGCCAAACTCGCCGCTGCCGCTCAGCAGGATCGGCGCAGCCGCGCATGGCGCCGCCAGCGCCAGAGCCAGCGTCAAGATCTTCCGCATCGCTCCTCCGTGAGGCTCGGGCTGCCCGATGAAGGGTGCCGCCAGTTTCAGGGTGGAGTCTGACTGTGTTGGGAAGGGAGGGACTACAGGCTAAACCATCAGTCGAGTGGTACCGGACGGCAATAGTACGTCATTCATAGATCTACTCGAACCAAATCGCCCCAAGACTGACAACACTCTCCTGATCGATCGGCCAATGCTGGTACTGTTTGAGGCTTCCGCGGACTGCCGGTCCCGTCTTCAGGAAGGTATAGAATGGCGCCGAGCCGCACCATTTCAGATTGTCGTGATTCTCCTTGACCAGTTCCCAGAAGCCGTCGGCATCGCCGGCCTCCAGGCGGCCGATCCGTGCGTGGTCGCGGACTTGGACCTCGGCCATAGCGCCAGTGTGTGGTGTCGCTGGAAACGGATCGCCGTAGCGGCGTCCCATATGTGCCATGTCGACGCCCAGCACGCAGACCAGCCTGCCAGCCTCCCTAGCCCGGATGTCGCCGAGGACATCGAAAAAAGCCGCCACCGGCTCAAACTGCTCGGGCTTTCGCCCGTCCATGAGCGCGTGGCCGAAGGGCCCGGTCAGTATGGGCAGGATGTTCACCTCCGGTCCGCAAAGGCTCTGAAGAAAGACGACTTGGAACTCGATGGAGTGTTCGATGCGGTGGCAGTAGTCCTCCATCCGGATGCTAGACGGAGCCCGCCGGGCCAGTTCGTCCACCAGCGCGGTGTCCGTGCGCGCCGCACCCCAGGGCGTAATAAACTGCTTGCGCGTGAGGCCGAACAGGTCCGGCTCCCCATAATGCGAAGTGCCCAGGATGAGGAATGTCTTATCCTTGGCCCATTCGCCGATCGCTTTGTAGGCTGCCCGGTAGCTCGCCCATCCCCCATCCGGGCTGGCATGCGGCGCCGCTATGCCCACCAGCGGAGCGTCTGAAGTGGGTTCACTCCCCGTCATGCCCTCGGCCATCCAGCTTTCCAATTCTGCCTTGTTCTCCGGATAGGCCGATCCGGCATGGCTGGGTTCGCGCACGGGCGAGGACTCGAACCCTTCAACAGCGGCCCGCCGCAACTGCTCGAACCGGTCGTTCTCAAGGAAACCGGCCTCATCCAGGGCTTGATGAAGCCTCTCGCCCAATTCGCCGGATCGCAAATCGCCAGTCAACTCATAAATCGCCTCGCGCAAGCTCGAATGGTTGTGCTCGCCATCAAAATGCGCGAGCGCCCTCACAAGCGCTGGCGGAATGACCAGCATTGCGTCCGAAAAGGAGAACGGATCGCGGATCATCAAACCTGGCCGGTCCTCGATGGGCGATGGCATGAAATCGAGTTCCATCCGCAGTCTCGGAAGGATTCTGGGCATCACCCCATCTTAACGGCTCGCCCGTCGTAGAATGGACGATGGTCTTTGCAAGGGTTTCAGCCAGCATCAAGTGAGATCGAGGGGGAGAATGGAGCGTCTGACAGATCTCGAGATCGGCCGCGCACTGACCGGCCTCGATCAATGGACCTATACCGGCAAGCTGCACAAGCAGTTTGTCTTCCCCGACTTCGTTCATGCCTTCGGCTTCATGGCCACGGCCGCCCTGATCATCGAGAAAATGGACCATCACCCGGAATGGTCCAACGTCTGGAACCGCGTCACGGTGGACCTCTTCACTCACGATGCGGGCGGCGTCAGCGCTCGCGATTTCGAACTGGCCCGGGAACTCGACCGCCTTGCTCTGAGGTTCCTATGAGATTAGTCACACTCGCACTCTTGTTCTCCGCCTCGCTGGCGGCCCAATACCATTTCAAGGCGTCGCCGCAACTTGACGAATTGATCACAACTGCGATCAAGGACAATCAGATCCCGGGCGCGGTCCTGCTGGCCGGACAGGGTGCGCGCATCCTTCACTACAAAGCTTACGGAGCCCGATCGATCGAACCGAAGCGCGAACTGATGACGCGAGACACCATTTTCGATGCCGCTTCGGTGACCAAGATCGTCGCCACTACTTCGTCGATCATGAAGCTGGTCGAAGAGGGCAAGGTCAGGCTGGCGGACAGGGTCAACGTCTACCTGCCAGAGTTTCAGGGAGGCAAGAGCGATGTTACGGTCCGGCATCTGCTGACACACTACTCCGGTTTGCGGCCTGATCTGGACCTGAAGCCGGAGTGGTCGGGTTACGAAACCGGCGTTCAAAAGGCGTTCGTCGATGTTCCTGTGGCGGAGCCCGGAGCGCGGCTGATCTACAGCGATATCGGGTTCATTCTGCTCGGTGAGATCGTGCGCGTCGCCTCGGGCATGCCTCTGAATGAATACGCCGAGAAGCACATCTTCCGTCCTTTGGGGATGACACACACCAGGTTCCTGCCGCCCAAGGCTTGGATTCCGCGGATCGCCCCGACCGAATGGACTGACGGTGTCATGCTGCGCGGCGTGGTCCACGATCCGACAACGCGTTACATGGGCGGCGTCGCGGGCCATGCGGGACTCTTCACAACCGCCACGGACCTGTCGCGCTGGGCGCGCATGATCCTCGGCGGCGGCCGCCTTGGCGCGGTGCGCGTGTTGAGTTCCGCCACGGTGAAGAAGTTCACCGAACCCAATTCTCCGCCCCACCAGGCGGCCATCCGCGCCCTCGGCTTTGATTTGGATTCGCCGTTTTCGTCCAACCGCGGAGAACTGTTTCCTATCGGCAGTTTCGGCCATACCGGCTTCACTGGAACCTCGATCTGGATGGACCCCTTTTCAAAGACCTATGTCATCCTGCTGGCCAACTCGGTCCATCCGAACTTGCGGCCGGCCATCAGCCCGCTGCGGTCGAAGGTGGCCACGGTTGTAGCGGCAGCCGTGGGAATCACCAAACAGGATGTCGTACTGACGGGCTACAACGAGGTGAGCGCTTACACGCCGGCCAGACGCCATGTGGCGCGCACGGCTGAAGTGTTGACGGGCATCGACGTCCTGGCCGCTGAAGGCTTCTCACGGCTCAAAGGCAAGAAGATTGCTCTCATCACCAACCACACCGGCCGGACGCGCGACGGCAAGCGCAACATCGACGCCCTGCTGGCCGGAGGCGTAGAGCTGAAATCGCTGTTCTCACCTGAACACGGCATCGCCGGCAAGGAAGATCACGAAAACGTCGGTCACGGCAAGGATGAAGCCACCGGGCTGCCCATCTGGAGTCTTTATCAGGGCGAGAACCGCAAACCCAAGCCCGAATCACTGGCCGGACTTGACGCCCTGGTCTTCGATATCCAGGACATCGGCGCCCGGTTCTACACCTACATTTCGACGATGAAAAACGCGATGGAGGCCGCCTCGGCCGCCGGCATCGAGTTCATTGTGCTGGACCGGCCGAATCCGATCACCGGCGTCTATGTCGAGGGTCCGATGCTGGATCCGGAATTCGTTTCTTTTGTCGGATGCCATCCGATGCCCCTGCGTCACGGCATGACCACCGGCGAAATGGCGTTGATGCTGAACGCCGAGGTTAAAATCGGCGCTAAGCTGACCGTCATCGAGATGAAGAACTGGCGCCGGGCCGACTGGTGGGACGCGACCGGGCTGACTTGGATTGACCCGTCTCCGAATATGCGCAGCCTCACCGCCGCGCTGGTCTATCCGGGCGTTGCCATGGCCGAGTACGCCCGCAATTACTCGGTTGGCCGCGGGACTGGGACTCCGTTCGAGGTGATCGGGGCCGACTGGATCAATGGAGTCGCCCTGGCCACCTACCTGAACAAACGGATGGTGCCGGGCGTGCGGTTCTACCCAGTGGAGTTCACGCCGGCAACATCAAACCTCGCGGGAAAGGCCATTCAGGGGGTTCGTTTGCTCGTGACCGACCGGGAAGGCTTTTCATCGCTGAGATTGGGCCTGGAGATCGCGGCGGCGCTTGAGAAACTGTATCCAGGCAAGATCGACTGGGAGGCGAACGCCAAACTCATCGGCAACCGGGAAGCGATAGAAGGGATCCGCAAGGGAACCGATCCGAGAAACCTCGAACCCCGGCTTCAGGAGGCCGCCGCGGCCTTCGCCACCCGTAGAGCGCCTTTTCTTCTATATAAGTAGGTAGATACAAACGGAATACGCCAGAGACACCACCTCCCTGGTCTCCCTGGCGTCGCTATCCCTTGTCCGGATCAAGCCTGACCGGCGTTATTACTCATCCGATTTTCCAGCCTTGCCCTTCGCCGGCTTGCCCCGGCGTGCAGCGGGAGCGGGCTCAGCGGCCTCCGCCTCGGCGGCTGCGGCTTCCTGCTTTTCTTTGTCTCTGAGGGCGGCCATCCATGCCGGGGGACGGCCACGGCGTTTTCCCTGCCCTCGAGCAAGGCGTTCGAGCGTAATAATCGCTTCTTCGATAATCTCCCGCTCCTGGCGCAGGTCGTTCAAGATTTTCATTACATCCATCGAGTTTCTCCCTTTGGCGCTGAGTTTGGAACTTGCCGGCACTGCTGTCTGTTCCGAAAACGGAACAGATCTACGAAACAATCAGCTGCCTCAACATTCTTCTACCTCAAACTTACAGGGTTTACAAGCGTCCTGTTACAAAATCAGAACAAATCAGTACTGTCCCCTGCCAGTCCTATCGGTTTCCGCCGGTTGAACCCGGCGTTTCCAATAGCGGTAAAACGGAAACCCGGCGGCAATGATGACCAGCCCCAGCCCGGACTCGCGTGGCGCATTCACAAGCGTGACGCTCAAAAGCAACACCGCCACCAGGACGAACAGCACCGGGACAGCGGGGTAGCCCAACGTCCGGTATGGGCGTGGCGCATCCGGCATCTTCTTGCGGAGAACGACGACTGCGGCAGCGGCCATTCCGTAAAGGATCCAGGACGGAAAAATCACCATTGTGAGTAACTGGTCGTAGCGGCCCGACAAAATCAGGACGCAAGACCATGTGGAAAGCGCCAGAATCGAGAAGCCCGGCGTATGGTGTTTCTCATTCACCCGGCTGAAAGCCTTGAAGAAGAGTCCGTCGTGGGCCAGGGCGTAAGGGACGCGCGATCCGGACAGAATCGAGCCGTTCAGCGCCGCGAACATCGAGATCATGGCTGCGATGGCGACCGCGGACGCCCCCGGCGCGCCGAGAATTCTGCGCATCATTTCCGATGCCACGCGGTCATGGGCGGCGACTTCGGCTGCGGGCAGCACGGCGAAATAGGCGATGTTGGTCAGCAAATAGATCGCCATGACCAGCGCCGTGCCATAAATCAGAGCGCGCGGCAAGTTGCGTTGAGGATTTTTCACCTCGCCGGCGACCATGTTCAGGTTGTTCCAACCGTCGTAGGCCCACAGCGCCGCCACCAAGGCGGCGATGAATCCGGCCAAACCGCCGCGCGAAGGCACGGAAGTGACGAAGTTGGACGGCTCGGCCGATCCGCCGAACAGGCCGATCAAGATAACCATCACAATGAGGCCAACCTTGGCAATCGTGGTGGCGATCTGTACGCCGCCGCCGATCTTGACGCCAAAGTAGTTGATCACGGCCAACCCGAGGATCACGCCGATCGCCAGCACTTGGCCATACTGGATTTCCAGCTGGCCGCCGCCCGGTCCGATAGGCAATGGGATGCGGAACAGCACTCCCTCAAGGGCCGGATTGAAATTCGCCAGATAGAGGAAGAAGCCGGTGCCCAGCGTAGCGATTGAACTGCTCTTGGCCACCCACATCTGGGTCCAGCCATAGAGAAAGCCCCAGAATGGGCCGTACGCCCTTTTGAGATAGACGTATTCGCCGCCGGCCTCGGGCATCATCGCGGCCATTTCCGCGTAGGTCAGGGCGCCGGCCATGGTGAGCAGACCGCCAAAGATCCAGACGGCCAGGACCATGCCCGGGCTGCCGGTCTCGACGGTCATCGTCTTCGGCACCAGGAAGATTCCAGAGCCGATGACGGTCCCTACCACCACACAGGCCGCCGCCCATGGTCCCAGGTCCCGCCGGAGCTCAGCCAACAGGCTTCTCCCTGTCGAGGATGGCCGACGCGGCCAGCGACACCGCAATGGTGAGAGTGGACCCGATCAATACATACCAGGTCCAGGCGATGGGCGGGAACCACTTGACGTAGGTATTTGCCGCGATAAGCAGATTCACCGCCATCCCTGCCGACATGCCGATCATCGCCGAACGCTCGGAAGCTCGCTTGTTCAGCAAGCCGAGCAGGAATACGCCCAAGAGTGCTCCGTAAAGAATGGACGCGATCCCCAGTCCAGCCTCAAGGACCGACTTCACATTCCGGGCCAGGATCCCGATTGCCAGCAGCACGGCGCCCCAGCACAGAGTCGCTATTCTGGCCAGGCGCAGGTAATGCTTTTCTTCATGACCCGGCCGGCGGAGCTTGTAGAAGTCCATGATCGTGGTCGAGGACAGCGAATTCAGCGCGGCTGAAAGGTTCGACATCGCAGCGGCAAGGATGGCGGCAATCACCAGTCCGGCCACGCCCACGGGCAGGTTCTGCCAGATGTACTGCGGGTAGATCCGGTCCGGCGGAGAAGGCGGCGTCAGGCCGGAATCGCGGTAGAAGACCCAAAGCACCGTGCCTATCAGCAGAAACAGGGAGAACTGAAAGAAGATCACCACCCAGGATGCGAACAGGGCCAGCCGGGCCTCGCCTTGCGACCGCGCAGCCAAGAGGCGCTGGACCATCAACTGTTCGGTGCCGTGGCTGGCCGTCGTCAAAAAGCAGCCGCCCAGGACGCCTGCCCAGAACGTATAGGTCTTCCCGAAGAACTCGGAAGTCAGGGAGAAACCGAAATCGAAGACCTGGAGTTTGCCAGCTTCGGCAGCGGCGTTCAGCACATACGCCAATCCGCCAGGGATGTGGTCGAGGATGACAAACAGGCTGACCACGGCGCCGGCGACATAGAGAATCATTTGCACCACGTCGGTCCAAATCACCGCTGTCATGCCGCCTTCAAACGTGTAGAAGAGCGTCAGGCAGACGATGACGATAATGCTTGGAACCTCGCCCATGCCTAGCACGATCGCCACAACGATCGAGATAGCGAAGACGCGGACGCCCTCTGCCAGCGCCCTCAACAGCAGGAATGTGCCGGCTGTGAGGCGGCGCAAACGGAGGCCAAAACGCCGCTGCATGAGTTCGTACGCGGTATACAGCTCGCCTTTGAAGTAGTGCGGCAGGAAGAGCAGAGAGATGACGATGCGCGCCAGCAGATAACCCATGACGACCTGGAGAAACCCGAAGTCGCCGTAGAAGGCCAACGCCGGCGTGCCGATGACCGTGAGCGTTGAAGTCTCTGCCGAAACGATCGAGAATGCGATCGCCCACCACGGCGTCGACCGGCCGCCAAGAAAGTAGTCCTTTAAGCTCTTCTGGGAGTGTCTGAAGTGCGCGCCGAACCAGGTGATACCCACCAAGTAAGCGCAGATGACCCCGAGATCCAAGTAACGCATGGATCAAAGCAGTTTATCATGGCGGCAGGGCGTCAATGCAGCGCCGCGTCGATTCAAGATAGTTGGGAACAGGATTGGCCGTGACGGCATCTAACTGGAACGGATACGGAGAGGCTCGAAGGGCCGCGGAAAATTCCTGAGAGCCTCGTTATCAGTATGGGCCGGGCACCGGAAGCGGTTGCCACGTCGCGGCAACTTCCGGTATACTCCCGAAGTGCGTATTGGGTTTGACGCATGGTCGCGGCGGCGTGAAACCGGGCCTGAAGACGTCGAAGCTCGAGAGAACCGAAATTAGGAGGCATGGTGTGCTGTTTTTAACTAAGCGTTTGACCGCGGTTCTGGTGATCGGTGCGGTCTGCAGCCTCGGATTATGGGGTCAGGCCTCGCAGCCGCAATGGAAAGACCGGGCCGAATACGATCTCTACGACTCGATCCTGAAAGCGCAGGACAACAACACCAAGCTCGGACTGTTGCAGAGCTGGGAGCAAAAGTACCCCCAGACTGACTACAAGGAAGCCCGGCACCAGTTGATCGTCCAGACTTACCAGGCTCTTGGCAAAGGCAAGGAAATGATGGAGGCGGCCAAGAAGATGGCAACCGACCATCCAAAGTCGTTCTTCGCTCTCTACTGGATCAACCTGCTCACCGTGAGCCTGAACGACACTTCCCCGGCGGCGCTGTCCGACGGTGAGAAGTACGCCAAAGCGTTCCTCGGCATCATGGACGAGACGTTTAACCCGTCAAAGAGGAAAGCGGAGGTGAGTGAGGACGCTTGGAAGAAGGAACGCGCCACGATGGAGTCGCTGGGCTACCGTACCCTGGGCTGGGTGTCGATGAGCGCCGGAAAGAATGAAGACGCAGAAAAGTACATTGAGGAAGCCCTGAAACGCAATCCGGCCGATTCTCAGGCGGCGATCTGGGCGGCCACCGTCATCATTCGACAGAAGAAGATCGAAAAGCAGAGCGACGCGCTGTTCTACTATGCCCGCGCGGCGGCCTATGACGGCGCCGGCGCCTTCCCTCCGGATGTCCGGACCAAGTACATGGCATCGTTCGAAAAGAACTACATCAACTTCCACGGCGGAAAGGACAAGATGGATGAGGTCGTAGCCCTGGCCAAAGCCAATGCCGTTCCGCCGCCCGATTTCAAGATTCTCTCGCAGGACGAGATTCTCCAGGCCCAGGAGAAGGAACTCGAGACGACCAACCCGCAGTTGGCGGTTTGGGTGAAGATGAAGCGTGGGCTCACCGGGCCTGACGGAGCATCCTACTTCGCCTCCTCGGTAAAGGAAGCCAATATCCCTGGCGGCATTGAGGTCGGCGGCCAGAAGATCGAGAAACTAAAGGGCACGGTGGTTTCGTCCACTCCTTCGGGTCCAAGGGCGACGACCGTAAAGGAAGTGGTGGTCGGCATCTCGCAAGCCGAGATGAGCGAAGCGACGTTGCGCTTTGAAACGCCTCAGCCCAAGATCGACCCGGGAACAGTTCTGGAATTTTCCGGCGTTCCGGTCGAGTTCACCGCCGAGCCCTTCATGGTGGTCTTCGAGGTTGATCCCAAGGACGTGGTCGGCTGGCCTAAGCCGGTTCCGCCGGCCAAACGAGCCCCGGCGAAGAAAGCGGCGACGAAAAAGAAATAAGCGGTTCTGACCGCTCTATTGCACAGATTCCGGCCGTGCCTCCATTTCAAGGAAGCGCGGCCCTTCTCTTTTCAGGCGCTCCGCCTATTCACTGCTGGGGCATCTTCGCAGCCGGAAAGATCCCTGCACGCATGCGGCTGATCGAATACACGGGCCAGCGTATCGGCCTTGCCGAGCTCCGGCGCGCAGCAGGCGCCCGATGATCTACATCTTCGTCGCTGGCAAGCGCACCCTGATCGACGGCGCCATCGGCGGCAGCGGCGCCGAATTCGTCAACCACTCCTGCTCGCCCAATCTCATCGCGCGCCTTCACTCGGGCCGCATCTGGATGGTGAGTCTCCGGACCATCGAAGCCGGCGAGGAACTGCTAATCGATTACCAGATCACCGGGACAAGCCCGATGCACCCCCGCCACTGCGGTTCGCCGAATTACCGGGGGCTACTTGAACAAGCCACTCGGGGAACCAGAACCCTAAACGCGATAGTGATCCGCCTTCCAGTTCTTCACCGATTTCTTGATGTCGTCCTCGCTTGTCCCTTCTTCGGCCGCTTTGGCCGCCAATGCCGGGAATTCTTCATCGGACGCAAAACGCAGACCGATGATTTGGCGCACCGAGAGGCGCGGATCCAGCGTCTTGCCGGTCAGCAGGTAGTGGCGGAAGTTCTCTTCAGCCCTGATCGCCCGGTCTTGGGCTTTCAGTGCGAACATGCGGGCAAGCAGCGCGGTCAGGATGACGCAGAAGGTGAGGACCAGGATCAGCGCCGCGCTGTAGAAGCGCGCATGGTCGCCCCAGGACTTGTGAAGGTTCACGCAGGACCCAATGAGGGTCAACAGCAGGATTGGCAGCAGCACAAAGTGGAATCCGGCCACAAGCCTGGTGTGGTTGGAGTAATTCTGTTCCTTCATTTGATACAGCCCCCCTCGGGCGTGGTGTGTTTCCGGCCCGGAAGTCACCTGTTTTCAGGATCGACCGGAAACGTCCATTCACCCTAACATGGGGTTGGGAGCCAACGCAATGAAACAAAACGTACTTGCAAAGCGCGCTCTCACAAACCTGCGAGAGGCACTCGAGCGGGATTTGCGCCTGCGCGCACCGATTCCTGTTGAAAACCTCGCCGATCCTATGGATCGTTTTCTGGCCGCGATCGAACGCGATGCTTCGCTCACGTATCAGCATCTCGCCGTCAAGAGGTATCGCGAAGTGGTCGCGGCGCTGAAGCGCATCGAGACCGGCGATTACGGGATCTGCGAAGAATGCGACGAGCCGATCGGGCAGGCGCGCCTCCAGGCCGTGCCATACGCCTTGCGCTGCCGCCGCTGCCAGGAGCGCCTCGATCGGTTTGCAGCCTGAAGCTTGTTCCTTCTTCCTCCCGTGGGGGCAGCCGGACCGGTTTTAATTCGATGACGCGCCGGTCCGGCGCCCCGCTTTGTTATATTCAGCTATTGCCAGTCGAACCCAAAGCAGTCAGCCCCTTGCTGGCGGAATGCGCGCGCTTGGAAGCCGATCTCAGCCGCATCCGGGAGACGAACGAACCGCCGTCAGAGGGATGGTATCCGTACGATGTCCTCGCTAACGTGCCGCGGCTCCAACGCCTGTTGGACGCCGCTGGACTGACCCTGCCCGATCCCAAGCCTGACGTTCCCGTACTCGACATCGGCGCCGCCGACGGCCATCTGAGCTTCCTGTTCGAACGGTTGGGTTATGAAGTGGAGGCGATCGATCATCCCGCAACGAATTACAACTGGATGAATGGGATCAGGCAGCTTGCTGCGTACTTCAACTCCTCGGTCCGCATCCATGACATCAACATTGACGTGTGGCCCTACCCGCCGTCCGGCCAGTATGCGTTCGCGATGCTGCTCGGCATCCTATATCACCTGCGAAATCCGTTTTGCGTCCTCGAGAACCTTGCCCGCCGGTCGCCTTATCTCTTCATGAGTACCCGGCTGCTTTCGACGTTGTTGACTGACCTGTTGCCGCTGCCTGCCGTTTACCTCGCTGGACGCACCGAGATCAACTTCGATCCAACGAACTACTGGCTATTCACCAGGCGTTCCATTCGGCGGTTACTGACCCGCGCCGGATGGGAAATCCTCTCTGAGTACACTGAGCGGACTCGCTCGGCGCCATTCGCCCTGTCGCCCAGCACTCGCGACGAGCGTATCTACATCCTGGCCCGATCGGCATTCACGGCGCAGTTCGCGGCATTCCAGTGCCTCGACGGCTGGTACCCCATCGAGGACGGCGCCCTCCGCTGGACTCGCCGGGAGTTCGCCGTCAGGTTGCACGCCGCCCATCAGGCATCGCGGCTTGTCTTCGAATTTTTCGCCCACCCTTACCTTCTGGCACAGGGTCCGGTCACGCTTCAAACCCGTCTTGAAGGTGCGGAACTGAATAGTTACATCATCGCCAAGGCGGGCATGCACAAGGCCGAACTATCTTGCGTCATCGAGCCAAACCGCAGCTACGCGGTTGCCTTTGCGTTGAGCGGGGCGATCGACGAACCGGGCGGCGAACGCGAACTCGGCGTTCGTGTCGAGGTCTTCAATACCGATCATTTCGGCCGCCCCACGCCGCCGCCGCTGCGGTTCGAGTAGTACCAGGAACGGTCTATGCCATGGCCTCGGAAGCGGCGGATTCGGGCGCCGTGATGGCCCTCCTAAACCTCGGCCGCGACCAGTAGGTCAACGCCCGCCAGCCCCATTCCAGGGGCCCAAATTGGTAGTGCTTCAGCCAGATCGGGCTCACGATCATCTGAAACACCCAGATTGCGGCGACAACTCCGTACAGTTCAATCCGCTCCAGACGGCCATACAGTCCAAAACCGTAGCCGCAGAACAGTGTCGAGCAGATCACCGACTGCATGACATAGTTGGTCAGCGCCATCTGTCCCGTCGACGCCAGCGACGACATCAGCCATTTCAACCAGCCCGCCTTGCAGATGATCATGATGAGGCTCATATGGGCAAGCGCGATGGAGAGACGCCCGAGATCGTACGTCGCGCCCGTGAAGTACTTGGTGACCAGATCGAATCCGCTGTCAACCCGCAGCCAGGCCGTAACGGAGTTCACCAGCAGGCCGATCAAGTACCCGGCGGCAGCGGCCCAGGCGTAAAAGCGGTAGGACCGCTCGCCAGTCAGGATGCCCAGTTTCAGAAAAGCCATGCCGGCGATCATCATGCTCCAAATGTCCAGATTCCATGGATGGTAGAAGGGCATGGAGTGGAATGTGCCCACCACCGCCGCCCTCGCCTTCAGAGAACTGAAGAAATCGCCGCGCCAGGCCTTGGCATCCTTCTCCAACTCCTCTTTGCTCGGCTGATTCTCCTTCCGCAACTTCTCCCACTCTTCTTTCGCGGACTTCTGCTCGTCGGAGAGCGGCGATCCGGCCTTCTCTGCCGCCATCGCCTGTTGCGCCTTCTCGATGGTGGCGCGTGTTTTGTACGCCATGCCCACGTTTGCCGCCGCTGTCAGAACGACTAACACCCCCGCGATGACCAGCAGCCGTCTGGCTGCCATCTGCCGGAACGGATAAAGGACAAGCGAGCACATCGCGTAGGGATAGAGGATCTCACCCAACCAGAGCAGATAAGCGTGCAAAATGCCGAACAGCAGCAGCCACAGATTCCGGCGATAGTAGATGTCGGCTGAGTTGACGCCGCCTCGCGCTTCCATCCGCGATGTCATCAGAATAATGCCCGCCCCGAACATCAGCGAGAACAGCGCGCGCATCTTGCCTTCTGCCAGGATGTGCATTGTTACCCAGGCGGCTAGATTCCAGCCCGTCGCTCCCCCCGCAGCGGCGGGGTTGTCATAGGCTGATACATGCAAGCCAAAGCCTACAATGTTCATGAGCAAAATCCCCAGCAACGCGAAGCCGCGAAGCGAATCGAGGGTCGAGTGGCGGTCGCGTTCGGCGACCGGGCCTGGGCCAGGCGAAGGCTGCGATGGCTGGATCAAGGTTTCTCCTCCGAGTGTGCGCAACAGTATGGCGCAATCTGGACGAGAAAGTAAAATCAAAAACAAGCCTCCGGTTTGAGAGCCCGGATCTTGGCCGTGGTGGATGACGATTACTTCTCTGCCGGAGGCATCGATGTCACAGCTTCGGGGCCAAACCTCAAGCCAAGCACCGAGAGCTTGCCCGAGGCGGCAGAAATGTCCATCGATCCCTTAGCTCCCTGCATCGCTGGTAAGTTGAGCTGTGTCCTGAGAATGAACGCGGTCTTCTCCTTGGGGCCAAGGATCACCGTGCCAGTGCCCAGTTGATTACCGTTGGCGAGTCTCACCGTGAGATTCACAGCCGCGGGTGTATCGCCTGGATTGGCGATGGCCATCACCGTCGTATATCCTTCGTCGTCCCAAACCATCACGTAGTTTTGTTTGGAGTCCTCGGCCATGGGAATCACAGCCTCGGAATCCGATCTGCCCGTCACGGTCTGCTTGAAGATCCCGAAACCCTTCACCGACGTAGGCAGTTTCACCGACGCCCATCCTTGAGTCAAGGCCGCTGTACTCGCCAGTTGGATTTGCGTCGTGGCTCCGCCAGCCAGTTGGACCGGGATGGATGTGGAGGTGCCTCCCGAGACTGGAACCGCCATCGGCGATCCATTGTTGGCATAGAAATCGACTGTGAACGAGGCCGTATTGGTGTCGGTGTTGGTGAAGTAGAGGGTTGTCGTCCAACGGCCGTCCGTATCCGGATTGCCCCCAAAGGCAATCTGCGGCAGAGCGTAGCTTTTAGTCTCTACGGGAACGCCGTCATTGGCCTGGTATTCGGCCGAAGACGTGTAGATCCGGTCACCTGTGATCGCTCCATCACGGTTGGTCGCGTTACCTGTGACATAGAACACCACCGGCCCGGCGCCCGCCGCCGGCGCCGTCCACTCCACGTTCCATGAAGCAGGGCTTGGCGTCCCTGCCTGGGTCCCGGCCTCGGTATGCGTCACGTATTGCAAGCCGCCAGCCGCCGTCTCCATCCGGGTATTGACGGCGTCGGCCAGACTGAAAGCGCCCGCCGCGGTCGTGGTGCCTTTGAGCCGCGCCGAAAGTTGAAAGCCCCAGCGCGTGACTCCCGCTTGGGTGACTGTGACGCGAAGCGTGTGCTTGAGCCCCGGCGTGTAATGGGTCGCGCCGACAAGCTCCACTTTCACGCTACCGCCGCCTCCGTTCAATGCCGTTCCGATGTGGCAGGAAGTGCAATTGCCCTCACCGGGGGCGCCGGTCAGTCCGGGATCTGGCCCTGACTTGTATCCCCAAAGCGGCAAGATGGCCAGTGTACCAGCCGCAATACAAAACCCAATGCGTCCCATCATCATTGCCCCCATGCCTACGAGTGTCAAACTGAGTGTTATGATTCTTCGCGACGGCCCCCGGTTTCGCCGAACAGGAGGAACGTCCGGTTCTGCTCGTAATCTTGGAACAATTGTCAGAATCTCCATCAACAACAGGTAGATTTGCCCCTTCGCCGACCGGTCCGCTCCATTTCGGCAGTCTGGTGGCCGCTGTCGCAAGTTACGTCTCTTGTAGTAACTGGATCCTCCGCATTGAAGACCTTGACACTCCCCGCAACTCTCCTGGCGCAACTGACTCAATACTAAGGACCTTGGACCGGATCGGGTTCGTTTGGTCAAAACCGGCCCTGGCCCAATCCACCCGGATTGATGCTTACCGCAGCGCCTTTGAGACCCTTCTTGCGAAACGTCTCGTCTACCCCTGCGGCTGCACCCGCGCCGAGATCGCGGACTCCAACGCGGGCGTCGACCTGTCCGGAGAACGCCGCTACCCCGGCACCTGCCGGAACGGACTTCCGCCGGGCAGGGCTGCCCGCAGTTGGCGGATGAACGCCTCTGGCCCGACAATCGTGTTCGAAGATCTCATCCAGGGGCTGATTACGTCAGATCTCTACCGGGATACGGGTGATTACGTTCTGCTGCGCGCCGACGGTATTTTTGCCTATCAGCTCGCCGTCGTGGTGGATGATGCCTTTCAGGGCGTCACCCATGTTGTCCGCGGCGCGGACCTGCTGGCCTCGACGCCCCGCCAGATCCACCTCCAGCGGGCTCTCGGCCTGAGGACGCCGGTCTACGCCCATCATCCGGTCGTCACCGGCAGTGACGGAGCGAAGCTCAGCAAGCAAAACCTGGCTGAGCCCGTCGATTCCATGCAGCCGGAAACCGCGCTGTCGATGGCGCTGTCGTTTCTTGGCCATTCCCCGCCCAAGGGTCTGCGCTGCCCGGAACTGCTTGAATGGGCGCGCCGCAACTGGGATTTCACCCGTGTTCCTCGCGCCAGATCGCTGCCCATGCCGGACGCGTCTGCTGTAGGATAATCAACACCAATGCGATATCTCTTTGCCTTTCTTTTCGCTGTTCTCACTCTCGCCGCCCAGACCCCGGCCACAAAGCCCGATCCGTACGTCCAGATCACCGATACTCCCGGCCTGCCGAGAGTCTTGATTCTCGGCGATTCGATTTCAATCGGATACACGCTGCCCACGCGCGCGGCCTTGGCCGGCGTGGCCAACGTCCACCGCGCCAAGGAGAATTGCGGCCCAACGACTTTCGGAGTTCAGAACGTCGAGAGCTGGCTCGGCAAAGACAAGTGGGACGTGATCCACTTCAACTTTGGTCTTCATGACCTCAAACAAATGTTCGACGGCTACTACCAGGTTTCGCCAGACGACTACGAGCGCAACCTGCGCCGAATCGTCTTCCGGTTGAAGCAGACCGGTGCGAAGCTGATTTTCGCCACCACGACGCCCGTGCCCGAAGGCAAGGTTTCACCGCCACGGCTACCCGGCGACGTGGTCCTGTATAACAACCGGGCGTTGAAGGTGATGAGAGAGAACGGAGTCGAAATCGACGACCTTTACTCGTTTGCCTTGCCCAGGCTGTCCGAGTGGCAACTGCCGTTGAATGTCCACTTCACCGAGGCCGGGTCCGAGGCGCTGGGCAAGGAAGTGGCCCGGGTGATCATAGCTGTACTCAAGAAGCAGTAGTCACAGAGGAGGCAGACGTATGGAGCGACGCAGTTTCCTTCAACTGCCGGCTGCGTTTTTCGCACAACCCGCCAGCATGCCTGAGTACTACAAATCGGTCTCGGCCGTGGTCTGGGTCGTCAAGGATGCCTCGGCGACTGCGGCTCAGTGGGAGAAGGCGGGGGTGGCGATGGGCGGGCGCATGCGGATGGAGCTTGCCGACGCAACCTGGCGCGGCAAGAAGCGGCCCACGGCGATGACGGTCCAGTCGGGCAATTTCGGCTCAACCATCGTGCATTGGGTGCAGCCTGAGGGCGCAGATAACGCCTATGCCGAGTTCCTGGACGCAAATCGCGGCCCTGGAGTGATGTCGCTGCTATTCGGACCGCCGACGCTCGATGCGTATCAGGCCGAGTTGGCCAGGCTCAAGACGATCGCACCAACCGTGATGGAGGCGAGTTTTCCAGTCAGCCCGGAGTTGTCAGTCCGTTTTGCGATGCTCGACACGCGCAAGGAAGGACTCTATTCGATTGGCCTTGTCTATCCGGCGGACCAACTCCCAGAAAATGTCCGCCCAGACCGCCGCATCACCCAGTTCGCCTGGGTGACGCGGGCGCCGGAAAAGGTCTCGGCATATTGGGAGAAGTTCGGATTCCCTGCATTCACATACTCAAAGGTGAACGGCCGCGATTCGGTCTATCGCGGCAAACATGGCCTGTTCGACATGCGTCTCGGCTGGCAGCGCCACGGGCGCGTCGCGTATGAGTGGATTGAACCGCTCAAAGGGCCGTCCTGCTACCACGAGCAGTTGGAATCAAGCGGCGAGGGCTTCCACCATATCGCTTTCAACGTCCAAGATATGGATGCCGCCATCAAAGAATGGCAGGGCTTGGGCTATGAGGTGGCCATGTCCGGCGCCTGGGGCGAGAAGGACAGGCCGGGTTCAGGCCGGTTCGCATACATCGATACGCGCAAGGCCGGGGGCATCTTCGTCGAACTGCTGTGGAATTACCGCAATCCTGGCTGAGCGGCCGGCCTCAATCCGGCATCGAGATGAGCCTTCACGCGGCGCGCATGCGCCGCACGACCCGATTATTGGGTCCTCGCCAAAGCTCGGCTCTATTCGCCCATGGGCAGATTGAGGTAGCGTTTGGCGTTTGAATAGCAGATGCCCGAGACCAGCGGGCCGAGCAATTCGTCTGAATCTGGAAGCAGGCCCTTCTCGACATCCGAGCCGATCAGGTTGCAGAGGACGCGCCGGAAGTACTCGTGGCGCGGGTAGCTCATGAACGAGCGCGAGTCGGTCAGCATGCCGACAAATTGCGACAGCAGACCGCAGTTCGACAGAGCGTTCATCTGCCATTCCATGGCTTCTTTCTGGTCAAGGAACCACCAACCGGAGCCGAACTGGATCTTGCCGGCGATGCGGCCGTCCTGGAAGTTGCCAACCATGGTCGCCAGGACATAATTGTCGGCCGGGTTCAGGTTGTAGACGATGGTGCGCGGCAGGGCGTTTTCCTGTTCGAGGGCGTCGAGATAATCGCCGAGCATGTCGGCCTGTGCCCAATCGCCGATGGAGTCGTAACCGGTGTCGGGACCGAGTTCGGCCAGGCGGCGCGTGTTGTTGCTGCGGCGGGCGCCGAGGTGGATCTGCTTGGTCCAGCCTTTTTCTGCGTCAAGTTTGCCGAAGTAGAACATCATGAAAGACGAATAGGCGGCGTGTTCGTCAGCGGTGATGGCCTGGAATGACCGGGCCTTGTCATAGATCTCGGCAGCCTCCGATTCGGCGCATGGGGACCCAAAGCAGTGGTTCAGCCCGTGGTCGCTCAGACGGCAGCCAAGGGCATGGAAAGCGTCATGACGGGACTTGATGGCATCGAGAAAGGACTGAAAGGAGTCGACGTCGGCCCCTGCCGCAGCCGCAAGCCGTCCCACCCAGGCGTTGAAGCTCTCGGGCTGATGAACGCCCAGCGCCTTGTCCGGGCGGAAGGTAGGGAAGACCTTGGCGGGGCACTCGGAGGCGGCGATCTGGCGATGCCACGAAAGGTCGTCGGCCGGGTCGTCGGTGGTGCAGACCGCCTTTACGTTGAATTTGGACAGAATGCCATGAGCGGTGAGCGAATCGCCGGCCAACAACTCGTTTGCGCGATCCCAGACCTCGACCGCGGTCGAGGAATTGAGCAACACGCCGATGTCGAAATAGCGCTTCAGTTCGAGGTGAGTCCAGTGATAGAGCGGGTTTCGCAGGGTGAGAGGAACCGTGTTGGCCCAGGCCAGGAACTTGTCGCGTGGCGCAGCCGAACCCGTGACCAGCGATTCGTCGACACCCGCGGCGCGCATGGCCCGCCACTTATAGTGGTCTCCTTCAAGCCAGATCTCGAAGAGGTTGGCGAAGCGCCGGTTTTGCGCCACATCCTTTGGCGGCAGGTGGCAGTGGTAGTCGAGAATCGGTTCGTTTTCGGCGTAGGTGTGAAAAAGATGACGGGCGGTCTTGGACTCGAGGAGAAAATCGTCGTGGATGAAGGACATGGCTGTTCCAATTGTCTCGCAAGGAGTGCGGGCGGTCCAGAGAAGAACCGGCGCGCCAGACAGTGAGAAAGGAGCTATACGGTTTCGGGCGGCGGGAGCCGTGACAGAAGGATCTGCGCGCGGGCGCCACGCAGCCGGACCTGCGGTTTCACTGTGCGCGCCGTCACAAATAGATAGGGGGACCCGCGAAGGGTCCCCCTTTGGACTCTCATCGACTCCGTTTGCTAGCGGGCGTGAGACTTGTTGACGCTGTACTGCGAAGTTGAGCTGTGGCAGGCGTCGCAGCCTTCGCCGAGTCTTGCATCAGTGTTGGTGGCGGCGTGAGCTGCCGTTGCTTGCGAATCGTGACAGGACGTGCAGACGGCGGTGGTCCGGCCAGGATTCGGGATGAGGTCGGCCGGATGATTTACCGCGAGTTGCCCACCCGTCAGCGGCAACTGCTCGCTGCCGTTCACGTGACAGGCGTTGCAGTTGCGGAGATCGCCGGGATAGCCAATTCCGCTGTAATTATGCGTGCCGATCGAGAAACCGCGCGCCAGAGCGGCTCCTCGGTGGATCTTATGGACCATCACGCCCATCTCAATGGATTTGCCATCTCTGTCGGCGGCCGTCGGGTTATGACAAAGGACGCACTGTTCGATGGTGTTGCGCCCGCCACCATGGAATGTGAGATCGCCGTGGCAAGCGTTGCACTTGGCCATCGAGACAACGGTCCTGCGAGGAGCGACAGGCGAGCTGTCAACCGAAAACGCCATTTGGACATTTCTGCCCGTGTCGTTCACGGATACCTGTTTCGTGGTGCCCTCGAGCAGGATCACCGTGTTGCGTCCTTCCAGGGCGGCGGTCCAGGTGCCCTTGGCGTCGGCTGGAAGAGGCCGTGACATCGTCCACCAGTAGACACCGTAGCCGTTGCCGTCGGCATTGACCACGTTGTCGTAATACTGGGAGGTGTAATCGCTCGCCGGGCCAGCAATGTAGAGGCGGAGCCGGGACATCTTCGATGCCACGACCGGTTTGCCGGCCTTGTCTTCAACCGCGAAAACGATCAGAGGATTCTGACCTGGTTTGGCGTTGTGGACTTCAAGGATTTTGAAAACTACACCCGGCAGGCTGGTGGATTCGGTCGGGATCAGGTGAGCGCCGTAGATGGAGACGTCGAAATCAAGCTCGCCTTTGGGGATGTGGCACTGGGTGCAGAATTGATCGCTCACTTGAGGCAGGCCGATGTGGTTCTTGCCAGTGTTGAAGTCGACATTGTCATGACATGAGCCGCAAGCCCAACGGCTGGCATTCAGATAGGCTTTGGCCTGCTTGGCTCCGGTGTTCTGCTCGTGGCAGGCATTGCAGCGGCGGGCGTCAGCGGGGAAGACGACATGGGAGTAATCGTGCACGGACTGCCGGTTGCCTATGATCACGTACTTGCCGCCGGCTTGGACGCTGGGCAGGTCGGCACCCATGTGGATCTTATGGGTCATTTCGACCATGTCCATCGAGAGGCCGGTGTCTGGGTCGTCAGTCTGGCGCGTGTGGCAGAGGACGCAGACCTCCATGGTGCGGCGCGATCCGCCATGCAGTCCGAGACCGTCGTGGCACTTGTTGCAGGTGGCAGTCTTGATGACGTCCCTGACCGTGGTCACGGCGGCGCCGCTGGGGACCCAATCGAAGGTGGCGTCGTCGTAGGAAGTGGGGAAGTCAAACTCGGTAAGGTTGCGCGAACCGTAGATGGCGACAGTGTGGGTGGCATTCATGTCGTAACCGGCAGGCAACTTCTTTCCGAATTTGTAGTCGTAGATGCCATCGGCGACCTTCGTCCAAGAGCCACCCGTGTCGGCGCCGGCCTGCGTGGCGGACTTACCGTTGATCGGGCTGGTCTGGACGCGCGTGGTATACGCCTCGTATTGAGTTGCGCCTGATGGGATTTTGGCCAAGATCCAACTGCCGCTGATCGGTCCCGGCGTGAAGACGCCGTCACGATCGAGAGGCACTCCCATTGGATCGGCCATTTTGACGCGGGCAGTCACCGTGCCGTCGGCTGCAACCGTGACGCCAGTAATGGTGAAGACCAGGCCGGGCCGGACGAAATTCACTTGGGCCTCGGTCGCATAGTACGCCTTGTCGTTAACGCCGAAGGCAGGCGGAGGCGCACTGGACAGGGCAAGAGCGCCAGCCAGCATGGCGGAGACGAGTAAGATTGTGAACAAAGTAGATCTTGAGGTGAAGTTCAAACCCGGCCCCCCCTTTCAGGAGCCGTACTTACTATATCAAGAGTTTCAGGTCCGGCAACTTCTAATTTGACAAAAATCCACAGATTGAGAATCCATACTCAAGAAGGCGAATCTGGGTGATCTCACCCACCCGTCTGAGTGAATCGAACCCAAACAATACAGATTCAGCGGTCCTATAATCGGATTTGGCCAGCCTGCTGAGCGTCCGCGCTTTGGCACACGAATTGCTGCCTTCCGTAAGACAAGGAGTCCATCCATGGCGACAATGAGCAGTCCATCCCTGCCCACTTTGAAGACGCTGCCCGGCGACGAGATCCGTCAGATCCTATGGCGGTTCGAGGACCGTTATGATCTGGCGATGCTAGTACAGAGCGTCCGGGCGGTGGCCCGCGGACCGGTGGCGCGGCTGGTGGCATCAGGCGGAAGGATGAGCCACGAATGGACGCCGGAAAAGGACGCATTACTACCCGAGTACGATGCGGCGGGCATTACGTCGGCCTACATGTCGCCTGAGGAAGGCGGTTTCATTGAAGGTCCAAAGAACTTCGCCATGGCGCTGACCGCATTTGAGTTGGCTTGGGTGGATGCCGGCGCGGCGACCTGCTCGCTGGCTCAGCACCTGGCGCTTTCGCCGATCCACGAGCGCGGAACGCCCGAGCAGCAGCAACGGTATATGTCGCTGGCCGCGCCGGCGCCCGGCCGCAAGACGTGGCGGGGCGCGTTCTGCCTCACTGAGCCGATTCCATACGTAGGCGTAGAGACAGGGATGTTGGGCGGCAAGGTCCGGGTGGCGTACTGGCCGACCGAGGAAGAGATGGCGGCCGGCAAGGAACCGATCCTGGAGGTGAACAAGCGCGGGCGCTTCATCACCAACATGGGCTTTGCGAACTTCGTGACAGCGGCCGTGGACACCGACGATGAACGGATCAAGACGTCGTGCATGGTGATTCTCGAAGAGACAGACGAAGGCACGTTCGACCGTGGCACACCGACCAGGAAGCTGGTTCACCAGCTTTCATCGACCTCAGACCCGGTGTTCAACATGAAGGTGCCGGCATCGAGGATTATCGGCGGCTACCGGATTGAAGACGGCAAGATCGTGCCGAATCACGATCACTCGTCGGTGATCGAAGCCGTATTCCGGCGGACGCGAGTGGGCGTCGGACTGATGACGTCATCGAAACTGCTGTCGGCGATCGAGCCGCTGATCCGGTACCACCGTGACCGGTTCCGGGGATCGGGCGCGGTGACGCCGGGCACGCCACGGTTTGAGTTGGGATTGCAGCAGAAGCAGGACGTCACGCACCGGCTGCTGGAGATCTGGGCGGCTGGCGAGGCATCGGCGTCGCTGGGCTTTGCCACCGCGCGCTTGTTTGACGAGCTCGACCCGCTGGAGAAGGAGAAGACCGCGATATTGGCCGGGCAGGGCGTCGCGGGCGGCATGGCCGAATTCAAGGCGCTTAAGAAGCGCCAGGTAGAGGCAATTGAGTACCTCGACATGCAGAACCATCTGGAGAGTTTGCGGCCGAAGGCGCGGTACCAGGCGCTCGCCAGCGATCCTGTGGTTCAGTACGTGATTCTGGACGCAACGGCGAATGTGATGTGCCCGGCGACCAAGCTTTGGAATACGGGTTACGGCTCGCACATGATGCGCGAAGCGGTATCGCTGATGGGCGGCTACGGGATCACGGAAGACTGTCCCGGGTTCCTTTCCTACAAATGGATGGATACACAGTTGGAGGCCACCTACGAGGGGCCGGAGGCGGTGCAGCGGCGGCAGATGTCGGTGACGATGACGAACCCGGTTTTCCTGGCGCAGTTCCGCAACTGGATCCACGAGATGCGGCAGGTGGCGTCGCACGATCCGGGCACGGGCGCCTGTACGCTGGCCTCGGCGATGAAGCTTTGGGCATGGACGCTGGAGCATCTCCAACTGGCCAAGGACGCCAACGGCGTGAAAATGTACCAATCCAACCGCCAAGGGGTGACTTTCCCTCTGGCCGATGCACTGTGCTGGCTGTTGGCTTCGAGGTCGCAGATTTTGGACGTGGAAAGGCTGGCCGAAGAGGGTCCAAAGAACCCTGCGATCGAGGACGGCTTGGACGGTACGGTTCAATTCCTCCGCGACCTGTGCCACATGCAGGCGGCGCGGGCGGCGGGCGAAGTGGCGCGGATCTGCACTGAACTGGTGTATGGGTATCTGTCGCATCCGTCGTGGACCGAGCCGGGTTGCGGAGCGTGTCTGAGTCAGGACGAACTGGTGAGCGTCGAGGCGATGGTGCCGGGGGCGTCGGGCTTCAGTTCCGAGGCATCGGGCAGCGATGGCACGCATGAGACCAAGGCTGGGCCCTGCGCGGTGCATCCGGGCTTAAACGATTTCGCCAAACTGAGGGCGAAACTTGAGGCCTGCATGACCGGATTCCAACTGGCCAAGGACCGGGCCGGAGAGGCGCTGACCAAGGTGATGATCCCGGCTGCCTTGGATTATCCTCAGTAAAACCGGAGGCGCCTGAGACCGGATGGATGGCATGGACGACCTGAGCCCGCTCGATCAACAAGACGCTTCGCCAGAGCCGAAGCCGCTTGACGCCGACATTCTGTGCGCCGGTTTCGGTCCGGCGACGGGTGGTTTTCTCACGACATTGACCCGATGGCTGGCTTCCGAGGAGGGGATGACGGCTCAGAGCCGGGCCTTTCCAGGAATGCCGCCGCAGGTGATCTGCTATGAGCGCGCCGATGACACTTCGTTTGGCGTATCGGGCGTGGTGACGCGTGCGCGGGCGTTCAAGGCAAGTTTCCCGGAGTTTGCGACGGCCGATGTGCCTATGGCTGCGCGCGTGACCTGCGAAAGGCTGGCGTTCCTGCTTGATCCTACCGGGGCGGCGCGGGTGCCGTGGTGGATGCGGGCGGCGGGCAACGCCCTTGAAGCGTTGGGGATTGCAAAAGACTCGGCGTTCGAGGTTCCCTACATCCCGCCATTTCTGCACAAGGGTGACGGCTTCATCTTCTCGTTGGGGCAGTTGAACCAGTGGGTGGGCCAGCAGGTGATGATGTCGGGCCTGGCGCAGATCTGGCCGGCGTCGCCGGTGGCCGAGCCGATTGTCGAGAATGGCGCGGTGAAGGGCCTGGTGTTGGCCAGCGATGGGACCGAGGTTCGTTGCGAACTGACGGTGATCGGCGATGGGCCGGTGGGGGCGGTCAGCCGGCGGCTCGACGAAGAGTTTGGCATGCCCGAGGGCCATAGGCGCGATGAATGGGCCGTGGGCATGAAGTTTGTTGTCGATCTGCCGGAGTCGTGCGATCTGGCCGAGGGGACGGTGTTTCACACGATCGGTTTCCCAGAGCCGGAGATCTTCGGGTTCTTCTATGTCCATCCGGGACGGGTGGCGAGCGCCGGCATTTTCGTGCCGTCGTGGTTCGAGTCGCCGGTTAGGACGGCGTACCGGTATCTCCAACATTACGTCCAGCATCCGTATCTCTGGAAACACCTGAAGGGCGGGCGGCTGCGGAGTTGGGGCGCGAAGTCGATTTTGGAGTCTGGCCGGCACGGAGAGCCGTATTTGTGCGGCAACGGGTATGCGCGGATCGGCGAGGGGTCGGGTTCGACGAATGTGCTGACCGGGTCGGGCGTGGACGAGGCGTGGTTGACAGGCGTACAACTCGGCGAAGCAGTAATCGAGCTGTACAAGGAGAACCTGCCGTTCACGAAAGAGAACTTGAAGGCAAGGTACGAGGCGCGGAGGCGGTCATCGTGGCTCGAAGAAGAGGCTAAAGTAGCCGAGCGGGCGCGCAGCGGGTTCCAATCGGGACTTTTTGCCGGATTCACGGGTATGGCGCTGGCCGGATTCAGCGGCGGCAAACTGGCTTGGCCGCGGCCGAAGCAGGACAAACGTCCGGCGACGCTGGAACAGTTTTACCGAACCCGGCTCGCGCCTGGGAAGGTGCGGGAACTGAGGGCGCGGTGTGAGGCGGAGGGCAAGCCGCTGCACGATGCGCTGATGGACGCCGCAGGCTGGCCGCCGGTTGAGCACGACGGCAAACTGCTGGTGACTCACCAGGACGCCTTATTAATGGGCGGCAAGGTCCAGGCGCCTTCTGATGCGCCGGACCACGTTGTGATCCGCGAGCCGGAGTTGTGTCACGATTGCCAGAACCGGCTTTGTATCGAGATTTGCTCGGGAGAGGCGTTACGGCCTGGCGAGGCCGGCGTGCCCGCCTTCGACCGGGAGAAATGCGTCCACTGTGGCGCGTGTATGTGGAACTGCACGCGGGAGATTGCGCCCGGCGTGTCGAATATCGCTTTTTGCGCCGGCCCTGGCGGCCTGCACTCAGCTGAGAACTGAAGGAGAGTCCTTTGCCTTACCAGATCGTCGTTTGCGGCGGGCTTGCGCCCGATCCGCTCCAAACACTGGAACCCGTCGCAGGGCCCACGGCCCCAGCGCTGAAAAACGAAATGATGTTGCCGGGCGTGCTCGATCCGTGGGCGTCGCACGCGCTGTACGAAGCCGCCAATCTGGCGAAACAGCATCCTGGATCGTCGGTGAAACTGGTCAGCCTGGCGCCCAAGGCGAAGCTGCAACAGGTGCTGATGACCATCGCGCAGAAGGTTCCCTTCGAACTTGTCGCCTTGGATGGGCCCAACAACGGCTTTTCCGACGCGAATGAGACTGGCAGGGCGCTTGGCGAAGCAATCGCGAAACTTGAGCTGCCCAAGGACACCCTGCTGGTATTCGGCGGGTGGGAGTCAGCCACACGCGGCTCGGGTGTGGTAATGCAAATCATTGCCGAAAGGCTGGGCATCGGTGAAGTCTTCCTGGCGGTGGACGAGATCAAGGTGGAGGACGGCGGATCGTTTCTGGTGAAGGAACGGGTGGAGGGCGGCAGACACATGGTTTCGCGCTGCGCCGCTCCGCCGGCTGTGCTGGCGTGGGCGACGGGCAACCTGCCGGAACCGCCGAATCATCCGCAGACGGGCATGGCCAACATGCGCGTCATCATGCCGTCGCTGCAGAAGGCCGCCCCTACGGCGGTCGCTACTGGAATGGCATTCTCATCGGCGTCGCTGCCCAAGCAGGTGCGGGAGACGCGGATCGTGAAGGACACGCCGGCGGCCGAGATCGCACGAGAGATCGCCGAATGGTTGAAGCAGTAAGGGAGACGCCAAGAAATGGAAAAGATACTCGTTCTGGTTCACACGGTGGAAGGCGGCGCGGTCCCGAAGGCTGCATTGGAGACGCTCGGAGCGGCACGGGCGCTAGGCGGCGAGGTTGTGGTTGGGGTGTTTGGAGAGTCGGCCGGGAGTTCGATTGGTTCTCTGGCTGTGGAAGGCGAGGATTTCGCGCAGGCCCGATACTCGACCGACGCGGCGGCCTGTGAAGCGATCATCAAAGCCTCGGGTGCGGCAATTGTCCTTGCGCCGCATACGTCGCGCATGGCAAGGGCGCTGCCGGGGGCGGCGGCGCGGCTGGGTGGCGTGGTGGACACGCACGTCGTCGGCCTGAGCGCCGAGGGCGGCGGGCTGTCGGCCTTGCGGTGGTTCTACCGGCAGCGGATTGAGGGAACGTTCTCGCGGACGGCGCGCCCGTGGGTGATGCTCGTGGAACCGGGTTCGTTCGAGGCGGTGGAAGCGACGGTAGCGGCGGAAGTGACCAAGCTTGATGTGGCGGCGGCATCGAAGACGCGGTTTGTGGGATTCGAGTCGCCGGAGGTGGGCGAACAGACGATCCGGCCCGACTCCGAAACGCTGTTTGTCGCCGGCGCAGGATGGACGAAGAAACAGAAGGACGGCCAAACGCATACGCCAGAGGCGGCTGAGTTGATTCTGGGTTTTGTGAGGACGGCCAATGCATCGCTCGGGTCGTCGAAATCGCTGGTCGATATGGGCAGCGAGGGCCAATCCGTGCTGCCGTTCCTGACGCACCTTCACCAGATTGGGCAGACCGGATCTACGCCGCGACACAAGAAGGGCCTGGCGACGTGCTGCCACGGAGAGGAGCCGCATGTGGTGGGGTGGCGCTTCATCCGGGAACGGCGCGCAGTGAACCTCGATGCCAATTGCGGCTGGGCTCGCGGTAAGGCCGACGTGCTTTACGTTGCAGACGCTTTCGAGGTAATGCGCGAATTAAACAAGATCATCGGATAATCCCGGGTAGAGGAGGGCGTTCACCGGGCTTCGGTGAGCGCCTGAGCCGCCTGCTCGGCGGAATTCACTTCACCTCTTAGCAGTGCGAGGGCGAGAGCGGTGAGCCGGGAAGAATCAACCTCGCTCGCCAGTTCGACCGCAGCGCCTACGCCTGCTGTTTTGACCAGGAGCGGGATCCAGGGATGCCGCCGGTTCAGTGTGGCGCGACGCTCTTCATCACTCCAGACGTCATTTTTGCTCCAGACATCGGGCCGCATCGGATGGTCGGATGTCACGATGAGGTTCGTTTGGTCCCAGAGGCCGTTTTTCTCAAGAACGCGGCGGATGGCGCCAACCGTTTGGTCGACCAGTTCCAGGTTGTCGAGCGAGTTATTGCGGGTGTCCAGGCTGAGTTCGTTCTTGCGCCTGTCGTAGATTCCGAGCGGGTGTGGGATTGGGAAGTGCATCAGAACCAGGCGTCCGCCGGCGCCGCCGGCCATCATAGCGGCGGCGTCCATCATCTGCTTATAGGCGAGATTCTGTTCGATGCGCTCGCCCCAACCGAACCAAGGAACTCTCTTTTGGGCCTGGGGGTCGAAGCGGATGGCGAGCCAGTGTTCCGAAAGCTGAGCTTTCCATTGGGCTGCGAAGGACCCGGCGAACGACGAAGGGCGGATGGAGGCTGGAGTCGGCTGGACGCAATCGGTCAGGACTGGCGCAAGCATTTGACAATAGGGCAGATACCAGCCCGTGAGGTAAGTGTCGGCGCCGCTTCGTCGAGCCTCGGAAAAGATGGTGGTTGCTTTGCGAATATCAACCGAGCCGCCGGATTCGAGTGAAGCCACGAACGGTTGGGCGCCGAATTTGGCTACCTTTTGGCCAAGGATATAGGCCGTCATGGACTCGGGCGTGTCCCAAGCCGGCGGCTTGGCCTTCGCTGCGAAGAGGCCCTCCTTGCGGAGGCAGTCCAGTTCTGGCATTTCGATACCGGACGGGCGCGCATCAAATGCAAGCCGGGAATCGAGTTCATCAAAGACGATCCAAATGACCCGCCCGGCGGACATTCCGTTCACAGGTCCGGCCAGCGCGGGCGCGGCAAGCACGGTCGCCGGACCATATGACTTCCAGAGCAGGTTCAAGCTGAGAATCGCGGCCAGAGGCGACAGGACGACGAGCAGGTTGCGGAGGCCGCGGTACCAGCCCGATTTTCCGTAGACGCCCAAGCGGACCGCGGCCAGCACGGGAACGAGCAGCAGGATGGTCCAAACGACGACGAAGGCATAAGGCGAGATCCAACCTGGCAGCATGGGTCTCACCTGGCCGTCCAGGAAGTCGATAGGGGTGATGAGCAGAAACAAGGCGGCGCAGCGTGCAGCCGTGAGCCATCCCGACCTTGAAGCGAGCCAGTGGCCAGCCAGGAGGACTGCGGCCAGGAGCGCGACGCTCAGAATTGTGACCCAGAGAAGGGTGCGGGCCGCAGGCGCAGAGGCTTCCCCGCCCCCCTGGAGTCTCAACAACTCGGCCCAGGAGCGGAGGAAGACGAGGTTCGCCAAAGAGACTGAGACCAGGAGGCGCTCTTTCATTTCTTCCTCATCAGGAACAGGCGGCGTGTCGGATTGACCTCCACTGAATGCTCGACGGCAAAGTGTCGTTCCGCGGCTGAGGCGAAAGCGTCCACGGTGAGGCTGGAGTGGAGGTGATCCCGGCCGCGGGCGATCTGCCGGAACATTGGGTCGCGCGGGTCAACGTACTCGATCACGGCCGTCCGGCGGGTGAGGTCGGCGGCAAGGCGGAGGACTTCGTCGAGAGGAATGCGCTCAGTCACCATCATGTGGTGGATGACGGCGAGCATGAGGACGAGGTCGAATCGGCCATGCGCGCGGTCAAGGAAGGACTGGCACTCGGAATCGCGCCATCCAAGCGCGGGGGTGGGCCGGGCCAGGTTGACGACCAAGGGTAAAACGTTCAGATTTTGGGCCGACGCGGCGCGCCAGACGCGATCAACGACGGCTTCGTCGTAGTCGATAGCGACGACTTCGGCGCCTTTGCGGGCCGCATCCAGGCTGAAAAAGCCAGTATTGCAGCCGACGTCGAGCACGCTGGCCGGCGCGGTCCGGCTCAAGGCGTCAGAGACGAATCTGGCCTTGATTTCAAACTCCTCGGGCGCGTAGCTGAGATTGCCTAGATAGCCGGTCCAGTGCGATTGGGACTCGGAATCGGGGGTGAGGCGCTCAACGTGGCGCTGAAGACGGCGGTAAAAGAATTCGAGGGTAAAGCTGGCGCGTTCAGGATCAGTGGTTGAGCCTGATTGGTAGTGTGACTGCTTTACCAGATTCATGCGGCTGAGCAATTCAGGAACAGTGACGAGACTGCGGAACGGGAAGCGGAGCTTTGCGGCGAATGGGAGCAAGCGCCAGGCGAGTTCGGGCGGGATGCCGTCGCGGTTCATGATGAGGAGATCGCGGATGGGGAGTCCGAGGCGGCTGTTGAGGGCAAGCGGAAGCAGGAAAGTGGAGGCGAACTGGGCGTAGGGACGCCAAACCGGGTCGCCAGGAGTGCGGCGCTCGACCGAAAGCAGGTCGACGAAGACGGGTTTGGGTCCTTTGAACAAGACGTTGTACGGGGTGGCGTCCTTGAGCCCGAGTCCATCTTTGTGAAGGCGAAGGGCAAGTCCGGCGGTCAGACGTGCGGCTGCCTGGAGCATGGCTGGACTCCACTCGTAAGGGTATGAGGGGAAAGGGATTCTCTCGTGTTCGAACCAGGCGCCGGGACCTTCGACCTCCCGGATTTCCCAAGTGCCGACCAAGTCGCCGCGCGCGGTGAGATCGATCGCTGTCTGGCTGGAAAGGAAATCCCTGAGGGAATCAACGGCCTGTGGGGCCACACTGCGCAAGATGCGTGAGCCACAGCGGACTACACAACCGTCCGGATCACGAAACGAGCGCGCCCCTGTGACCGTCATTGATCGGACGGCCTGCTCTTGCGGCCGAAGAATCCCAGGATCTTGCGCAGGTAGAAGAGACAGCCGACGGCCGCGCCGCCGAGGATCTGGAGCAGCAGGGCGCCGGATCCGGGATCGGTGTAAGCGGCGGCCTGCCGCGCAGAAATCAGCAGGAGGCAAAATGCGAGTGTGGCTGGGCGGGCGGAGCGTGAAGGCATCAGGTCATCCCTCATGGGACTATCGGACGCGGAGATGCCCCGCTTTAGAGTGGCAGCCCGGGTTGGGCGTGAAAACAGGTCTTACGTCCAAGGGCGGCCAAGCGGATCAAGCTCTAATGCGGCGCGGAGCCGCGCGATACGATATCATGCCAGACGTGAGGCGCCGGTGAAGGCTGATTTTCGTCCTCCGAGCTCTCCTCGTTCAGACGCGCGCAGTGCCGGCGACTGGCGCCTCAACATTCTGACCGCGAGTGATTCCAGCGAAGGCAGGCGCCAGAACAGCCGCGCAAGGCCGGATGGCGCGTTCGACCCTGATGAGCCGGTCGTTCTCTGTTGACACTGAGCAGCGGGCACCTACAATAGAGAGAATATCCAGACGGGAATGGATTCGGCCGCGCGCTGGTCGCGGTTGAGGTAGCGCTGGAAGCCAGGGTTGCGTGACAATGGAAGATTGTGTCTTAAGGTAAGTGTTCGCCCGATGATCCGTAGGACAACCGGGCGTTGAGGATCATGAAGAAAGCGACTAAACAAGCGGATTCCAAACAGACCGGCACGAAACCGCCGGCTCCGATGGATGCGAAGGAACAGACCGGACTGTTCGCGCAGGCAATGAAGTTGTTCACAAAGGGAGATTATGCCGGCGCGAAAGCTGTGTTTTCTCAGGCTGGCGCCGGGCCGCAGATCTCGGTTTGCGAATCGGCCCGCATGTACGCGAGGATCTGCGAGCAGAGGCTGGAACAGGCCAAACCGGAATTGAAGACCTCAGAAGACTACTACACATACGCCGTGGCCATGATCAACGGCAGGCGCTTTGCCGAGGCGCTGATTCATCTGCAAAAGGCTCTTTCGATGGGAGATGGCCCGCATGTGCGGTATGCGCTTGCTCTGGCCAGCGGATTGGAAGGGGATGTATCCGGCGCCGCCGTTCACCTGCAACTGGCGGTGGAGATGGATCCGTCACTCCGTTCATTCGCCCGCAGCGACGCCGATTTCCAACCGTTGCTCAAAGATCCGGTCATCGCGCAAGTCCTCGCCGGCGAGCGGTGACGCATACCATGAGCGCCAGCATGGGAAAGGGCGGTGCTCCGGATCTGAGTTCAAGGTCGCCATTGCGAGTAGTTTCCATAGGTGGCGGCAACGGGCTATCCACCCTTCTCAAAGGGCTCAAACTTTATGCGCATTCGGTCGCGCAGCAGTCGCCACATCCGCCAATGGACATCACCGCGGTGGTAACGGTGACCGACGACGGAGGCAGCTCGGGCAGGTTGAGACGTGAATTCGATGTCCTGCCTCCTGGGGACATCCGCAATTGCATGGTGGCGCTGGCCGAAGACGAGGGATTGCTGACCCGGCTGTTCAGTTTTCGTTTCGCATCAGGCCGGGGATTGCGCGGCCACAGTTTCGGAAACCTTTTTCTGACCGTGATGAGCCAGGTGACCGGTGATTTCAGCCAGGCTGTAAAGCTGAGTTCGGAAGTGCTGGCCATTTCGGGTCACATTTACCCATCGACCGCCGCCAAAGTCACGCTGAGGGCGCATCTTGAGGACGGCAGCGTTGTCGATGGCGAAAGCAGGATCAGCCGGAGTACGACGCCTATCGCCAGAATCGAATTGCTTCCCGGAGGTTGCAGGCCGCTGCAAGAGACCCTGAAAGCGATCCGTGAGGCGGACTTGATTACGCTTGGGCCTGGCTCGCTTTTCACCAGCATCGTGCCCAACCTCCTGGTGGATGGGATTCCGTCTGCGATCCGCCGGTCCAAGGCGCTGAAGGCCTGCTTTGTCAATCTGATGTCACAGCCGGGAGAAACAACAGGGCTGACTGCGGCTGGGCACATCAAGGCAATCTGCGACCACGCAGGGACGAAAGTGGTGGATGTGGCCGTGGTGAACAGCGCGCCGGTGGCGGCTCCGGCCCGCAGGCGGTATGCGAGCCAGAGCGCGATGCCCGTGGTGAACGACCTGGAGGCGATCCGGAAAATGGGCATCGAGCTGGTCTACACGCCGTTGCTTGAACCCGGCGAGAAAGTGAGGCACGATCCAACGGCGGCGGCGCGGGTGGCGCTCCAACTGGCCAAACGGGGACGGAGGGCGAGACTGAATCTCCAGATGAGGAAGTCCGCTTGAGACAATAAAAGTCACATGCAAGACGTATCAGTGATCATCCTGGCGGCGGGCTATGGGACCCGCATGAAATCCAAGCTGGCAAAAGTCCTGCACAAGGCGGGCGGAGCCCCATTGATCGAACACGTGATCCGGGCGGCGATGGAGATCGCGCCAGCAGACCGGATCACCGTAGTGGTTGGCCATCAGGGCGAAAAGGTCCGGGAAGCGATGGGCCACCTTGGAGTTCACTTCCAGACTCAGGAGGAGCAATTGGGCACGGGTCACGCCGTGCTAGTCTGCCGCCATCTGCCACACCATGCCACCGGCAAAGTGGTGGTGATGTATGGCGATTGCCCGCTGCTGCGCGGCGAAACGCTCAATGCGCTTGTGGCCCATCACCGGGAGGTGGGCGTCGCGGCGGCGACGCTGGTGACCGTGGTGCTGGAAAATCCGCGCGGCTACGGGCGCATCTTCCGCGAGGATGGGTTCGTGGCGCGGGTGGTGGAAGAGAAAGCGGCGACGGCGGAAGAGAAATTGGTGAGGGAATTGAACTCAGGTATTTACTGCTTCGAGGCAGAGCCGCTGTGGCCGCACCTGGCTTCGATCAAGCCGAATCCGGCGTCGGGTGAGATCTACTTGACCGATATGGTGGAGACATTGCGAGCCTCGGGGATGAAGACAGCACCGTTCGAGGTGCCGGACCCGGCTGAGACCGTCGGCATCAACAACCGTGTGGAATTGGCGGAGGTGGACGGGATGCTGCGGAAGCGCAAAGCCTTGGCACTAATGACCGCCGGCGTCACCATCGAGCGGCCCGAGACGGTGTCGATTGACACATGGGTGGAGGTTGGTCCGGACACCATTATTGAAACAGGCGCGCAATTGCGCGGACGGACGAGGGTTGGACAGGATTGCCGGGTGGGCAGTCACTCGATACTGGAAAACGCGAATTTGGGCGACGGCGCGGTGGTCCATCCGTTTTCCTGCGTGATCGACTCGGCGCTGGAGGCGGGCGCAGAGGTTGGCCCATATGCCCGGCTACGCATGGGAGCGGTCGTGGAAAGTGGCGCGTCGGTGGGCAACTTTGTGGAGTTGAAGAAGACTCGGTTTGGAAGCGATTCCAAGGCGATGCATCTGGCGTATCTTGGCGATGCGACCATCGGCAAGGGCGTCAACATTGGGGCAGGCACGATCACGTGCAACTACGACGGCAAAAAGAAACATCCGACGATGGTTGGCGATGGAGCGTTCGTTGGCAGCAATTCGACGCTCATCGCTCCGGTTGAAGTGGGACGGGGATCATATGTGGCTGCGGGCAGCGTCATCACAGAGAAGGTCCCCGAGGACGCGCTGGCGATCGGGCGCTCACGGCAGTTGGTCAAGAACGGGTGGGCGAAGAAGCGCCGGGAGAGCTAGCCCGGATGGGCGCGCCGCACGGCTGTCAGAGAACCAGGATGGGATGGTAGAGGTTCGGCAGGACAATCTCGCCAATCGCGATGAGTTCGCCTGACCGTGCCACTGCTTTGACCAAGCGCGCCTCGCCGCGTCCGCGGAATGGGCTGACCCGGAAATCGCGCCCGTTCCTGATCTGAGCTTCCGTAATCGAGTCCACGATCTCCAGGGGCAACTCGGGCAACAGGTGCGCGGCTGGAAGGAGTGCTTCCTCCAGCCTGGAAGCGTCAGCCAGTTCTTGAAGCTGATCGATGGTGTGTGAGGAATCAGCGGTGAACGGGCCTGATTGAATGCGGCGGAGAGAGGCCAGATGGGATCCGCAGCCAAGGATCTGTCCCGCCTCGTGGGCGATGGATCTCACATACGTGCCGCTGGAGCAGTGGACACGGACCCGGGCGTCCCGGCCGTTGAGATCGAGCAGGTCGAGCGCGTGAACCGTGACTTCGACTGGCGGCAGTTTCACGTCAACCTTCTTGCGGGCAAGTTCGTAGGCCTTTCTGCCGTCGATTCTTTTCGCCGAAACTGGAGGCGGAACCTGTTCGAATCTTCCTCGAAAACGGTCCAATGCGCGCTCCAGTGACTCTCGCTCAATGAAGGGGTGTGTGTCAGGACCGGCGGGCTCACCGTCGGCGTCATATGAATCAGTGGCAAATCCGAAACGGATCACCCCTTCATAGACCTTGTCGTTTTGCGTGAAAAATTGCGCCAAACGGGTGGCACGGTTCAGCAGCAGGGGCAGAACGCCTGTGGCCAGAGGATCGAGCGTACCGAGGTGGCCGATTTTGCGGGTGCCGGCGATACGGCGCATCTTGGCCACCACGTCGTGCGAGGTCCATCCTTGCGGTTTATCGACGACAATCAGTCCATTCATAGGAGAATCAAGAGCCCGGGCACAGGGTGCAATTATTAATTGTATCCACGCATCGAGCTAGGAACACGGACGCGGCGGATTCAGACGGCTAAACTGGACTAAGGTGGAAAGAGAGAAACAGATCACCGGAGGCGGCCGTAGGACCACGCGGCGGCTGGTCCGGTATGCGCTGCCTTACGGTTGGTACATTGCGCTGGCCTTGGCGTTCCTATTGGGCACATCGGTGCTGCAAGTCTCCGGACCGCTCCTGTCGAAGATCGCGATTGACCGGTATCTGGCCCCAGTTCCTGGGTCTGTCTTGCCCTGGCTTGAGGGACGGCTCGCGACGGAGCCGATGGAGGGCTTGCTTCAGATTTGCCTGATCTACGGAGTCGTCCTTTTGCTTGGGCTGCTGCTCGACTTCTCGCAGCAGTACCTGATGCAATGGGTGGGTCAAAGGGCGATGTTCGATGTCCGCCGGGATGCCATGAACCGGCTCCAGGAACTCGACCTGGCATTCTACGACCGCAACCCTGTAGGGCGCCTGGTCACGCGCGTCACCACGGATGTGGACGCGCTGAATGAACTGTTTGCCACCGGGATTGTCACCATGGCTGGCGACGTTCTGGTGCTGGCGTTCATCCTGGCCACCATGCTCAGCCTGAGCCCGAAGCTCACGTTGTTGCTGGTGGCGGTGGCTCCGCTGGTGGTGCTGGCGACGGTGATGTTCAGGCGCGCCGTGCAGGCGGCCAACCGCCGGGTGAGGACAGCCGTTGCGCGAATCAACTCGTTCCTTCAGGAACACATCGCGGGAATGAGCGTTCTTCAATTGTTTAACCGCGCACCCGCAGGCCGCATGGCTTTCGATGAAGTGAATCGTGAGCATATGGAGGCGTACAAGGAGACCATCCACGCCTATGGATGGTTCTACCCGGCAGTGGAGTTCGTCTCGGTGATGGCTTTCGCCGGCCTGCTCGCCTGGGGCGGGTATCAGGTGCGCGCGGACAACCTGTCACTGGGCGTGATGGTGGCGTTCTTCCAATACGGAATGCGCATCTTTAGGCCGATTCAGGATCTGAGTGAGAAGTACAACATACTGCAGGCCGCGACAACGGCTGCCGAGAGGATCTTCGAACTGCTGGACACCAAGCCGGAGATAGCTGCGCCGGCCACGCGGCGTCCTTTCCCCGAGGAGCCGCACCGAGTCGAGTTTGAGGGGGTCTGGTTCGCGTACAAGGATGAGGACTGGGTCCTGAAAGATGTCACATTCACGATTGAACCCGGCGAGACCGTCGCAGCCGTAGGCCACACTGGCGCGGGAAAGACAACGCTGGCGTCGCTGCTGCTGAGATTCTACGATGTGCAGCGCGGCTCAATCCGAGTGGGAGGAGTTGACATCCGGGAGTTGGATCCCAAGGATCTGCGAAGGCATTTCGGTGTTGTTTTGCAGGACCCGCACCTTTTCACCGGGACCATTGGCGGCAACATCCGTCTGGGTACTGACCGGATCGGCGATGAGGCAGTGGAGATGGCGGCTGATCAAGTAAATCTGCTTGAATTTATCCAGAGCCTGCCACAGGGATTTGATCATGAAGTAAAGGAACGCGGAGCAGGCCTGTCGACGGGGCAGAAACAGTTGATCAGTTTCGCCCGCGCTCTGGCGCACAACCCGAAGTTCCTGATCCTGGATGAAGCAACCTCGAGCGTTGATACGGAAACCGAGATGCTCGTGCGGGAAGCCCTGGGCCGGCTCGTCGAGGGACGCACGTCACTGATCATCGCCCACAGGCTTTCCACGATCCAGCGCGCAGACCGTATTTTGGTGCTTCATAAGGGCGAACTGCGCGAACAAGGCAACCACCAGGAGTTGCTGGCTCTGAAGGGCATCTACTGGAAGCTCTACCAGCTTCAGTATCAAGACCAGGATCAATTGCCAGCGCGGCCCGCGTAGCGCCGCCGGATCGCCTCAGCCCGGCCGGGCAGGTGATCAAGGTCGAGCATCATTGGAATAAACTCGGCAGCGCCCGATTGAACCGGCGGACCCAGTGGAGTGAAACCGATCGTCTCATACATCTGAGCCTGGCTTGTGATGCCGGAAATCACGATGGATTTCGCCCTCCGCTCGCGCAGAATATCGAACAGCTTGACCAGCAGCAGGGTGAGGACGCTGGATCCACGGTAAGTGGGACCGACAGCCAGAAGACGGATCTCGTAAAGCGGTCGCGGCAGAGAGTCGAGGATGGTGGGATCAGCGAGTTTCCGCTCAACCGAATACGGTGGCTGGCAGTGGAAACAAACCATGGCAGCTTCGCGGCCGGAATCGAAGGCAAGCAGGAATTGGCTGCGGGATTCGAAAGGGTCCACGAGTCTGCCATCCGGCGAAGCCTCGTGCTGGCCGATCTCAGAGGCGAAAACATCGTTATTCATTCGCCGGATGATGTCGAATTCGTCTGGAGTGGCGGCGATGCGGAATTCGATTTTCACGGCGCTTCGTTGCCGGCGGCAAGCGCCGCCTTGCGGACATCCACTCTCATGAGCAGTGCAAGGCCGGCGGCGAAGAAAACGACCTGCGAGAGGATGCCAAGTTGGTAACTTCCGGAGAGCTGGAGCGTGAGGGAGAACAGGAGAGGCGCCAGCCAACTCGTACCCTTGTCGCTGATCTCATATAAGGAAAAGTACTCGGCTTCCCTGCCCTTGGGGATCATCAGCGAAAACAGCGAACGGCTGAGCGCCTGGCTACCGCCCATGATGAGCGCGACAAGGGCTGCGGCGATGAAGAAATGGAGCGTCGTCTTGACGAAGAAAACGCCGAGCATTAGCAAGATCCAGGCCACCAGCGCCAGTTCGACAGTTCGTTTGGCCGACAGGCGCTTGGCGAACTCATTCATCCCCATGGCGCCGGCCACGGCGACGAATTGAACCATGAGGATGGCCAGTGTGAGTTGGGCCATGGGGATCTTGAGGTAGTCGCTGCCGAATTGGCCGGAGAGAGTGATGACGGCCTGAATGGCGTCGTTATATAGAAGGTAGGCGACAAGGAAGAGGAGCGCCTGCGGATAGGCCCTGAGGGACCGCAGAGTCGTCCAAAGTTGAAGAAATCCTTCCGAAAGCGCGCCGTGTCCGCCGTGATGGGGAACTACGGCGGCAGGGTTGCGAAGACCGAGCATCGGGATAGCTGAAAACAGCGCCCACCAGATGCCCGCTGAGGCTAAGCTGATGCGGACGGCGAGCCCTTCACTGAGCCCCCAGTCTCCGGCGTTTTTATAGAGCACCAGGTTGAGGCCAAGAAGGACTCCCCCGCCGAGATAGCCGAAGCCCCAGCCGCGTGAGCTGACCGAATCACGTTCCTCCTCGGTTGAAATCTCCGGCAGGAAAGCATTGTAGATGACGATAGAGGCGCCGAAGGCCAGGTTGGCGATGAGGAACAGCACGCCGCCGAGCAGGTATCGCGCTCCGTCGAGCCAGAACATGGCAATGGTGGCGCCTGCGCCGATATATGCAAACAGGCCGAGGAGTTGTTTCTTGTGCCGGCTGCGGTCGGCGAGAGCGCCGGCAACGGGCAGGAAGAAAACCTGTGAGAGGACAGAGAGCGAGATCAGGTAGCCCCAATAGGACCTGGCATCGACAGGAATCCCGAGCGGGTAAATGAAACCGCTTGCATCCGAGCCAGCCTTGGCAAGAACTGTGAGCCAAGGCCCTAGAAAAAGAGTGACAACAGTGGAAGCGAACGCCGAGTTTGCGAAGTCGTAGAAATACCAGGCGCGCTGCTGACGGCGGCTATTGTCCGGCAAGGATTTCCTCCGCCATTTTCTGGATCGTAGGATAGTCCTTCTTGCCATTGCCGAGCAGCGGGATTCTGTCGACAGCAATCACACGGCGAGGGATTGCAAGCTCGGGGGCGCCAAGGTCACGGGCGGCTTGCTGGAGGTGCTCGCGGCGAAGCTCACGGTCCTGCGTGAGCAGAAGGATCACCTCGCCTCGCACCGGGTCGGGACGGCTAATCGAGGCGTGGACCGCTGCAGGCGAAGCCGCTTCAGCAAGCTTCTCAACCACCTCGAGCGAAACCATCTCGCCTGCCACTTTCGCAAAACGCTTCAAGCGCCCTTTGAGGACTAGAAAGCCGTCCTCGTCGAGCGCTGCGAGGTCGCCGGTGGCATACCAGCCGTTGCCAAAAATCGACGAGGGCGGTTCGACAATACCAGGAGCAGATTCGCGCAGGTAACCCGACATCAGGTTCGGCCCCCGCACATGGAGCAGCCCTGCGTCATCCACGCCAGGAACGGGCTCGAAACGGCACTCAATACCCGGCAGCGGCTCACCCACCGTGCCCGTTTTGGCCCTCATCGGAGTATTGACAGAAATGACGGGGGCGCATTCCGTCGCCCCATAGCCTTCCAGCACACGGGCGCCGAACCTCTCGGCATACACTGCGGCGATCTCAGGCATGAGCTTTTCAGCGCCGGCCATGAGAAAACGGACCTTGCGGAAATCATAGGGATGGGCCCGGCGGGCGTAGTTCTTGAGGAATGTCGGCGTGGCGAACATGACCGTGCAGTCGCGGTCATAGAACATCTCAGGGACGACCGCATAGTGGAGGGGCGAGGGGTAAAGAAATGCCGGAACGCCATTCAGCAGCGGGAAGAGGAAGCCAGCGGTCAACCCAAAGCTGTGAAAAACCGGCATGGCCGACATGAACCGGTCGGAAGGGCCAACATCACACACCGCCCGAATCTGGCGTACGTTAGCAAGGATGGCCCGGTGGCTCAGCACCACCCCTTTGGGCTTGCCCTCCGAGCCGGAAGTGAAAAGGATTGCCGCAGCATCCTCGGGACTGGAACGCTTCGTGGCGCGTCGCGGAAAACGGAGTGCGTAGAAGATCAGCCAAAGCTTGTCGGCCAGGGAGAGTCGGGCGCGCAGATCCTCAAGGTAGATGATTCTGACGCCAGAGATCTGATCGATGAGCGGCTGTAGCTTTGCTCGCTCGATGAAGGTGCGAGAGGTGAAAATCGTCTTGATCTTGGCGGCGGTGCATGCGCTCTGCACGCCTGCGGCGCCTGCGGTGAAGTTGACCATGGCGGGGACGCGCCGGATGCCAAGGAGCCCGAGATAGAGTGCAAGCGTGCCGGCGGCGTTGGGCATCAGCACGCCGGCGGTTTCATTCTCCGAGGTCAGCCGGGAGGCCAGCCGGCCGAGCGCGAGAGAGGCCCGGAGGAGCTTGCCGTATGTCATTTCCGTGCCCGAAGCATCCTCGATCATGATTCGCTTGCGATGGTGGAGCCGGGCAGCGTGGAGGAACTCTTCATGAATCGTCGAAGGCGGAAAAGAATCGAGCAGCAGGCGCTGCATGACGCGGCGTAATTCCTCACTGGCCTTGCGGCGGCGGAGCTTGCCCGTGGGGGCGTCGGGCATCGGTACGACCTCGGCAGGATGAAACACCAGCCTGATCTTTGGGAGCCACTGAAGCGGGAAGGGAGCAGTCATCCGGCTGAAGCCGCGCGCGTGGACCGCTCCGTCAATCCAGATTGGGGCGACTGTCGCTCCGGATTTTGCGGCGAGGAAAGCCGGGCCATCATAGACCTTCATTAGCGCGCCAGTCACGGTGACGCGGCCCTCGGGGAAGATGACGACCGGGCGTCCAGACTCAATAGTTTCGACGATGGACTTAATGGCCATCGGTCTCACCGTGTCGAGAACCACGTGATCAACGCGATTCAGCAGCGCACGGAAGGTGGGCTGCCTGAGGACTTGAGTGTGGACGACCCAGAGAGGGTCGTCAGGCAGGGTGGCCCAGAGCAAGGCGGCATCGAGAAAGGACTGATGGTTGGCGACGTACAGGAGTTTTTCAGCGTGCGGTGGGGCGCCCTCGACGCGTAGACGGTAGAGGGTCTTTAGAAGAAGGCGGATGAGGGGTCGAAGCATCCCGTATAGCCGGCTTGTGGGCCTTAGGCCAGTGTACGACAGGGGCGTGGGAGATTTGACATCCAGGCGGCAGATTCGCTACAACAAAAGAGTCGCACTGCTCCTGAGTAGCTCAATGGTAGAGCATTCGGCTGTTAACCGAAGGGTTGTAGGTTCGAGTCCTACCTCAGGAGCCAATTCTTTGTCTCCAACCATTTTCCCCGCAGTTTGTTGACGCCCTAGCCCCGCTCGTAAGTCCCTTGTTCGCCACAGTTTGGCGGAATCGCGTTTCTCCGGCTGTCTCTGGATTCCGGCCTGGACTCCCAAGTTCGCGCAGAAAAACACGCGCCGAAGGCCGTTTCTCCACGTTTGCGCAGAGAAACCGGGAGTTGGTTAACACTCCCGGACGATTGTCAGCCCCAAGCCGGATGTTTTCGAAATCCAGTCACTGCTGTTAGCAGCGCGAGATTGGATGCCTCACCGCCTCCAGGGTTATACTGGCGGTTCGATGAGCCGAAAACGCCAAAACCTCTCGGTGGCCAAGGCCCGCCGGGACCGCATCCGGAATGAAAAGCACGTCCAGCGTAGCGGGTCGTCTGGGAAATCCGCCCCGGCGTCTGGCGTACTTAGGGGCGCCTCATTTGCATCCGAGCGGGCCATGCGGGAGGTGCTTGCTCTGACCGAAGGGCAGGACTTCGAGAGCATCGAGGACCTGAATGCCAACCTCGCTGAGTTGACCCGCGACGGTCGTCTTGCGGAGAAGGCGAGAGCTTGGAAACAGGACGACCCGAAGTGGCGAGCCCAGGAGTTGGCGTATGAAGCGATGGAGGCGGATGATCCGATCGAGGCCCTGCGGCTTGTCGATGAAGCCCAGAAGTTGGATCCAGACTGCACCGACGCGCAGCGGTTGATGGTAGCTCTGCTTCCCATGGAACTGGACAACCGCATCCAACTGATGCGCGAGGTCATAGTCAAAGCGGAGCGAAACCTCGGGCAGACCTTCTTCGAGGAGAACATGGGGCACTTCTGGGGCGTCCTGCCGTCCCGGCCCTATATGCGCGCGAGGCAGGATCTGGCCGAGTTGCTGACCGTTGCGGACAGGCAGGAAGAAGCCATTCTCGCCTATGAGCGGATGCTCGAACTGAATCCCAACGACAATCAGGGAGTCCGTTACCAACTGCTCGGACTGTACTTGGCAACCAGGCGGGGACAAGCCGCCGGCGATCTCATCTCGCGCTACCCAGGCGAAGAGGACTACACGGCCGCATTCGCGTGGGGGCGTGTCATGGAGTATTGGCTTGCGGGAAGATTGGTCGACGCCCAGTCGGCACTTTCAAGAGCCCGGGGCGTGAATCCCTTCATGGAAAGGTATCTGATAGGTACGCGGAGAATCCCAGAGCGGGTGGAATCTGTATACCGTCCCGGCGATGAGAGTGAGGCGCAAGTCGCCGCAGTTGAACTCTCGCCGGCCTGCAGGGCGCTGCCGGACTTCACAGTTTGGCTGCGTAAGCAAGGGTGATCGGGGCCAGCCAGTTGGACGGAATTGCAGGTGGGGGTTGGCCCGCGAAGCCGGACAAATCGTCCTCCCGCGGCGTATATAGTTAACGGACGCGGCAATCCGCCGCGCCACACCCTCCACCAGACGCCGGTTCGACCGCAAAGCGGAGATCGTCGTGGGTGGTTTCCCGAAGGAGACCGCTCATGCGCGATCACGATACGGCACTCGATCATGCCATCCGCGAGGTTGCCGCCATCCTGGGCGATGCCCTCGTGCGGATGACCTTCCCGCCCCCTTCCACCTGTCCAGTTGACTCCTCGGAGACAGAGAGCCTTCATGTGAATGCCGGTTAACACCATGAAGACAGAGAACCAAATCCACAAAGAGATCGAGGCCTTGCAGCGCCTGACCACGGCAGGGCTCAAAGAGAAGTACCGCGAGGTCTTCGGCGAGCAGTCCCGATCCAACCATAAGCAGTTCCTATTCCGCCGCATCGCCTGGCGCATCCAGGCCAACGCGTGGGGTGGGCTCTCCGAACGAGCCAAACGCCGCGCGCTGGAAATTGCCGACGATGCCGATCTCCGCGTACGGGCACCCAAGAACTTCCATATCGGGCCATCGGCCGCCGCGAGGACTGCGGAGGCTCAGGTAAAGCCATCGATTGATCCACGCTTGCCGTTGCCGGGAACGCCGCTCATCCGCCGCTACCAGGGCAAGGACATCATCGTCCATGTCCGGCCTGACGGCGGGTTCGAGTGCAACGAGAAGATCTACAGGTCTCTGAGCCGCGCGGTGACGGAGGCGACGGGCACGCGCTGGAACGGATTCGCCTTCTATGGGCTTGGCCATCGGCCGGGGGTGAAACGTGGCGACCAAGAGTAACGGCAACGGGAGTGGCGGGCCGACGACGGTCCGGTGTGCCATCTACACCAGGAAGTCGACAGAAGAGGGCCTGAGCCAGGACTTCAACTCGCTCGACGCACAGCGCGACGCCGGCGAGGCATACATCCGCAGCCAGGCCGGCGAGGGTTGGACGCTGCTGCCGGATCAGTACGACGACGGCGGCTTCACCGGCGCCAACATGGACCGCCCAGCACTGCGCCGTCTGCTGGCCGATATCCAGGCCAAGAAGATCGATTGCGTCGTGGTCTACAAGGTGGACCGCCTCAGCCGGTCGATCCGCGACTTCGGCAAGATCATGGAAGTCCTGGAGAAGCACGGCGCGATGTTCGTGTCCGTCACGCAGCAGTTCAACACCACGACTTCGCTCGGCCGCCTCACGCTGAACATCCTACTGTCGTTTGCCCAGTTCGAACGCGAGATCATCAGCGAGCGGACACGCGACAAGCAGGTACTGGCGCGTCGGCGTGGCAAATGGACGGGCGGCCACCTGCCGCTCGGCTACGACCTGGAGGACGGCAGCCTCGTCGTCAACGAGGAGGAAGCCCGCCGCGTGCGACAGATCTTCGAGTGGTACCTCGAAGGCCACTCGGTGCACAGCATCGTGGCGAAGGGCGAGGGCCTGGGCTGGCGCAACAAGCAGTGGGCAACGAAGGAAGGCAAGTCCTACGGGGGCCATCCGATGCGGAAGTGCCACGTCTACACGATCCTGGCGAACCCACTCTATGCCGCGCGGATCCGTGCCGCCGACGACTTGGTCGCCGCCGCCCACGCTCGAATCGTCGACGACAGCACCTTCGACCTCGTCCAGCAGAAGTTGAAGGAGAACACCCGCCATCCCGGCGGCGAGCACCGGCTCAAGTTGGAAGCTCTGCTCCGGGGACTCCTCTACTGCTCCTGCTGCGGGTCGGCGATGTCGCCGAGCTTCTCGTCGAGCAAGAACCGGCGGTACCGCTACTACGTCTGTCTCCGCAGCACTCAGAAGCGAGGCGAGGGCTGCACGACGCGCGCTGTGTCGGCGCCGCTGGTGGAGGAGGCGGTGATCGAGAGCGTCCGCAGGTTCGCCCTGGCGCCGGACGTGATTGAGGCGATCGCGCGCGCGGCGCGGCAGCGGCTGGCCGAAGAGTTGGGCCGGCACCGTGAGGAACTGAAGGCGGTAAACGTCCGTGTCCGGAACGCCAAGTCGCAGCTTGCACGCACCCGGAAGCTCGACGCCGAGCGGGAGGCGTCGCTCCGCGAGATCGTCTCGACGGGAGAGGCCCAAGCCGAGCAGCTACAAGACCTCATCGCCCGGGGCGAGCGGATGAGGTTCGACGACCGTATGGTGCGACAGCAGATGACGACTTTCGACGGCGTTTGGAAGACTATGACCATCGAGCAGCAGGCCCGCCTCCTGCGCCACCTCATTGAGCGCGTTGGCTACGACGCCCGCGGCGGCAAGGTCAAGGTCACATACAACTCGACTGGAATCAGGGAGTTCTGCAAAGGAGCGAAATGAAAGACCGCTGCGAAGAAGAGATCCCATTGCGTCGGTCGAGCCGTCAACGTGCGGGCAGGCCAAAGAAAGAGGCGGAACCTGAACTCTCGCGAATCCCGAGGATCACCCGGCTGATGGCCCTGGCCATCAAGTTTCAGGACATGGTCGATCGAGGCGAGGTTCGCGACTACGCCGATCTCGCGCAGTTGGGCTACGTGACCCGGGCCAGAGTGACGCAGATCATGAACATGTTGCTACTGGCCCCGGAGATTCAGGAGAAGCTGTTGAACCCGGAGTTCGTTGGGCCGCAGCTCCACGAAAGGCATCTCCGCAAAATTGCCGCGCTGGTTGCATGGCACGACCAGCGGCGGTCATGGCAGAACTCCCTGCGCGAGGCCAAGAGGTAGCCGCCGCGAATCGCATCTTGGGAAGAATCGCCCGCAGCTGCATCCACGTCGACGTGCGGGAGGCGGCAGCAACGGTATTGTGGGTCTACTGCAACGGCCGCACTGTGGTCGCTCTGGACCCATTTCAGGAGGCAATGAATGGCTGATCAGATGAAGTTTCGCGCCACCCCGGAACAGGTCGAGGCCGACAGAGCCAATGGTCGCCGGAGCCGGATTCCCTATCTCGGGCGAGTCCGGGGCCATTGAGAAGGACGGCTAGCGCATCGGGTACTCGCTGGCCGATGGGGTACTCATCCTGGAGGTGCTCGCGAATCCGAGGTTTGTGCCGATGATGGCAGTGAGGGCGAGGATTCGCGGGAGGCTCTCGAAGATAGGTTCCGCAGAATCGGCTTGAGCCCTCACCCCGCCCAGATCGCTCATTTCTGGGCGAGCGACCTCAGAACCATCAACTACCGTGCGTCGCACCGGGTTTGCAGCGCCGCTGAAGGAGCGGCTCCGAGGGCCCGGGGGCGCCTTGTCGGGCGAGCATTAAAGGGCGAACGGATCTGTTGTTCCGGAATCCGAACAGACAACGGCCAGAAGAAGGCGCAGGAGCCACGGCAAAGCTTTGAAAGCAGAGTTCGCGTATGATACTTCGACGACGAAGGAAGGACGTCTGCTCTCGATGCGGTATCCGACCTACTGGGACCCGAGCCTCGGGACGACAAGGCAGGGCCTGGGGCTTTCGTTCGAGTATGACGACATGGGGCGGTTGCTGCGCCTTCGGAACACGGACACGCAGGAGGAGTTGGTCCGGTCGCCGGCCTACAACGTGGCCGGGCAGCTCACGCAGTGGGAGCGCCAGTCGGTTGCCGACACGGGCGGTCTAAACTGGCTGACGGAGAACTTCAGCTACACGACCCAGGGGCAGTTGGACCGGCAGAGGATGAAGTTGTCATCAGCCAGCGCGTACTTCCTCGACGACCAGTACTACTACAACGACGCCGGCGACGGCACGGTGAAGCAGCGGAAGGACAACGCCACGGGCGACGCGGTGGACTACGCTTACAACGTGTTGGGGCAACTGATCAAGGCCGAGACAACGTCCAATGAATGGGGGCAGTCGTTCGTGTTTGACGGATTCGGCAACCTGACGCAGCAGCTCCAGATCAAGGGTAATCCGCCGTCGCCGACGCTGAATGTGAATCCGGCCAACAACCAGGTGACCGGGTCGGGGATCGCCTACGATGCCGCGGGGAATCTGACAAGCTACCTGTGGCCACCGTACAACGGTTCGGTCTATTACGACCTCGCGAACCGAGTATCGGGAACGGCAGGCGAGGGTTACCACTACACGGCCCGCAACGAGCGCCTGGTCGTGAACAAGAGCGACGGCACACGCGAAGTCCACATGCGCGGGCTGGGCGGGGAGATGATTGGCGTGTACCGGATTGATTGGGAGAACGGCAATTCCTCCTACACCAAGCCCGTGCGGCTGCCGGAGAAAGAGCGGGTCTATGCGGCCGGGCGGCTGCTGTTCGAGGGCGGGAAGTTCGTGGCGACCGACCGGCTGGGATCGGTGGTTTACAAGTTCAGCCAAGGCCTGGCGATGCAGAATGGCGGATTCGAAACCGGTGTAATCGATCCGTGGATCCCCTACGGCGGAGGCCAGGCGACCATCTCCACCGTGGCGCGGACCGGCGCTCGGAGCTTGCGC
>JARKOC010000452.1 GCA_029975915.1 Bryobacteraceae bacterium | reverse complement strand
TTTCTTCTCTGTCTCGCCTGTTTCAGCTTTCCGCCGATGTCGAACTCATCCATGTCAGCCTCCTTGCGTATCAGCCGGTTATTTCACATGAGTATGGTTTGCAGACAGTTGCTCAGGGTTATTTCCCGGCAATAATGCAGTAGAAGCCCGCCTCGTCCGTATATTTCTCGATACTGAGATTTGCCTGACGGTACAGGGCGCGCATGCCTGCTTCGTCGGGCAGATGGTCGTGCATGACGGCATGGCATCGTTCGTGATGCCTGTTGATCCCGTCAGACGAGTCGAAGTGCGACACCACGAATACGCCTCCCGGCTTAAGAGTGCGGGCCAGGGCCGTCACCGCTCTTCCCTTGTCCTGAAAATGGGGGAAGCACGAGAAACAGATGACAATGTCGCAGCAGGCTTCGTCCAGCGGCGGGTTCTCCGCGTCCGCCACGATGAAGGTAATGTTTTCCCGTTCGTGCAGGCCGCGATTGGCTTTTATCATTTTCTCCGCGAAGTCAAGCTCGTACAGGAGGCCGGATTCCGTAATGCGCTCCATAAGAAAGGGAACCAGCACGCCGCTTCCGCACCCCACGTCCAGGACGTGATCCCCCGGCTTCAGAGGCAGCAGGGAGAACAACCGCTCGAAGTCCTTTTCATGTTTATCCAGGCGACCGGTTGAGGGGTTGCGGTAACAGTGATTCAGCCACCCCTCGGCGTGATCGTTGAAGAACTGTTTTCTCGTGCGATAGATTTCATCGGATGTCGGCTGCATGGGTTGTGCTCCTTTTCCCTGATTTGTACGAACGGCGTTTCGGCGAGACGATAAAGGCGGCGGCGAAGATGGCGGTGGCCATGAGAACCACCGACGCGCCGGACGGAAGATCAAAGATATAAGACAGCGCCAGACCGGAGACGCAGGCTCCGATTCCCGCCGCCGCGGCTATGATAAAAAAGTGCTTCAGGTTGTAGGTCAGTTGCAGGGCCGTGGCGCCCGGCTGCACGAGCAGGGCGAAGATGAGCAGTCCTCCCACCGTGGCCAGATTTGCCGACACCACCGCTCCGGTGAGAAACAGCAGCGCATAGTAGATTGCCTTTTCCGGGACTCCGCTTGACGCCGCGAGCCGCCTGCCGAACATCACCGACCGGATCTCCTTGAAGAACAGCGCTACGAACAGGGCCAGGAGCGTGGTGATAACCGCCAGGACCCGGATATCGGAACCGGAGAGCGACAGCAGGCTGCCCCACATAAGGTTGAGTGCCCCGGCCTTGGTCCTGGTGAGAATCCCCATGCCGAGAAACGCCAGCCCCATGAGGAAAGAGGACATGATGCCGAGGACGTTCTCCGGCGCGATTTCGGTCCTGTCCGAAAGGGGACCGAGAATTCCGGCCGCGAGCAGGCACACGACAAATCCGCTGGCAAATGGATTGACATCCAGTAGCAGGCCCAGCACCGCGCCCGCGAAGGCGGCGTGGGACATGGACACGCCGATGAGCGGCATCCGCATCAGCACGACGAAAACGGACAGCAGCGAACAGCTCGCGCCGCACAGCACGCAGGCAATGACGGCGCGCCGGATGGGCGGGCAGGATAAGGCTTCCATGAGTTGTTCAACCATAGGAAACGAACCTCCTGCCGTTGTGCTCGAATGTCTCCAGGGGATAGCGGAACAGCCTGCTTAAGGAATCGCCAGACAAGGCGATGCCGACGTCTCCGTCGAAGACCTTGGCGCCGCGGTCCAGCAGCACGGCGCGCTTCATGGCGGACGGGATCATGGTAAAGTCGTGGGTGACGAAGAGAATCGTCAGGGATTCCCGCCGGTGGATTTCATCGATGAGGTTCAGTACCTCCTTCTGAACCGCGATGTCCAGGCCTGAGGTGGGCTCATCCATGAGCAGAATCTCCGGTTGCTGGATAATGGCGCGCGCCAGCGATACCTTCTGCCGCTCGCCTCCGGACAGCTGGCCCAGGGGGCGGCTGGCGATCCGGTCGACGCGCATCATTTCCATGAGGTTCATCGCCTTTTTCTTCTCTTCCCTGCCGGGAGAGCGGAACAGGCCGAGGCGGCCCGCCAGTCCGGTCAGCACCGCCTCCAGCGCGTTGATGGGAAACGCCGCGTCGAGAGGGAACAACTGCGGTACATAACCGATCCGGAGCCGGGACGCGCGGGAGCGTTTTCCGGTTTCCCACTGTCCGAACAGGCGGAACGACCCCTGAAACGGCTCGAATCCGGCGATGACATTGAGCAGAGTCGTCTTGCCGGCGCCGTTGGGACCTATAAGGCCGACGAACTCATTGCGTGATACGGTGAGGTTTATGCCGTCAAGGAGCAGGGTCTCCGATTTACGGACCGTGATCTCTTCAAGTTCCAGGATGGCGTCTGTCATGGCCTTTCCCCGCTCTTGCTCATTTCTTCACGGCCCGCGCCGCCGCGAGCACTGATTCGACGTTCTCCCCAAGTGTGGCTAGGTAGCCCTTTTCCGAAGGGAAATTGCTCAGGACCACGTGCGGCGTTCCCAGCGCTTCGGCGATCCCTTTTCCGGTGTCAGGGCCTGACTGGAGATTGTCCGCAACCAGCAGAACGTTCCGTTCCCGGCCGATGCGAACCAGGTGCACAACCTCCTTAGCGGACAAGGATTCCGGTCTGCCGTACTCGGCCGCGACCCGGAAACCCATCCAGACGAGCGGTTCCTTCTGCATGGATGAGGCGATAACCGCCCTGCCGGGGAGTCCGGCCCGCCGCAGCCTTTCACCGAGTGCCTTCGCGCCTGCCATGACCGCGCGGGTCGTTTCCCGCTTGCGTTTCATGATCTCCTTCCCGTCGTCCGGGAAACGCTCCGCGAGCCTTTCGGCAAGGATGGACAACCCCCGGATATAGGAATCGGGCGCCATCCAGTTGCGGTTTCCCGCATCAACCAGCAGAGGCTCTCCGTGCCGTATGCGCGTTGTGTCCATGAAGGGCATGCCCCGAACGGCGATGACCAGATCCGCTTTCTTCGTCTTCTCAATGTCAGAAAGTTTCATGTCATAGTGGCCGGGGCACTGCCCCGGAGGAAGGATCGTTTCTACGGCGTATTTCCTTTGTGGAAGGATCGATGCAGCCATTCCGGACAGGATGGTGTCGGAGGCCACGATGGTCCTGACATTTCGCGCGTTTCCCCGGCCGGCTGAAACCGTGAAAACGCCCAGCGACAGCGCCGCAATAATCGCAAGAAGCAGTTTCGTTTGAGTTCCCATCCGTAAATCCTCCGGCAAAAGGGTTGCTACCGCATCTTCATGGTGAATCCGGCGAACACGGTCGTGCCGGGCATGCGGTACCCCTTGGCGTATTCATAGTGCTCGTTGAAAATGTTGTTTACCGCCACATAGACTTCCGAATCGTTTATTCGCAGGGGCCGGTAGTCGAAGCGGTAGCTCAGGCGGGCGTTCACGAGCGTCATGTCATCCAGCTTGTCCTTGTCGGTCAGTTGGGTGAAATTCAGATTGTTGCCGCGGGAGTCGGTGCCCTGATAGAGGTTGCTCAGGTGCTGTACATCGGTGAAGAGGCGGAAATTGTCGAGAAATGTCCAGTCGGCGCCGGCCTGGATCTGGAATCCCGGAGTGTAGGGAAGGTGATTGCATTCCACGCCGTTGCCGCCGGTCGCCTTGGCGTTCAGCACAGTCGCGCCGGCGAAAAGCTCAAACTTTTTCACCGGGGTTACCCTGCCGGTGAATTCCAGTCCGCGAATCCTGTACCGGCCGATGGGGTCGTTGAACTGGGCGGGGATGCTCCCGTACATGTATGCCTGGAAGCGGTCCTTGCCCCGATCGTAGAAGGCTGTGGCGCTTACCGATGCCAGTTCCGGCCACGTGTGGGTCAGGCCCACTTCGTAGTGGTCGACAACTTCGGGCTTGATACCTTTCCAGGAGCGCGCCGGATCGCTGACGGATGTATTGGTGACCACCATGTTCATGAGTACGATGGGAGACGGATAGTTCACGCCCCGGCTGTAATTGAAGGAAAGGTCGGTGTTTTTGTAGCCCGCCACCAGGCCCGCCTGGGGCGCGGCCTTGTCATCGAACCTGTTGTGACTGTAATAGCGGAACCCGGCGGAGGGGATGACGTGGAAGCTTTCGGCGCGGCCGACCATCTGGCTTATGGCCAGGAAGGGCGAAACGAGCGTCGTGTCGGGGAAATCCCATTCCCGCTCGGCCAGCCCTCCGTTGATCCCTGTGACCGCCAGCCCGCTGTAAGTCCGCTGGGTATTCTTCAGCCCGGTCATGTCCAGGTCCGCGCCCACCAGGATTTCACCGCCCGTCCAGAGGTGGAGCTTTTCCTTTGCCCGGAGTCCGTACAGGGAGATCTCCTGCCGGGACCAGAGGCCGCCGGTCCCCTTGGCGTAGCGCTGGCCGCTCGTCAGTTCCTGCAAGAGGTCGAACGTCGTATCGTTCCAGTAGGCCTTGATGTAGCCGCTGTACGCATCGTAGTCGTGATTGAGCGTCAGGGTCGTGAGCGTGGTTTCCGTGTCGTAGCGTTCCGCCCCGGGCCAGCTCGCCCCGTTTGTCGTCGTTGGCGGGGTGTCCGGCATGGGCGCCAGGGTCTGGCTGCCAACGTAATTGGCCAGCAGTCTGATGCTCCAGTGTCTGGTGAACTGGTAGCCGAGGTTGGCGTAGTAGCTCTGCTGCTGGGCGCGGGAATGCTCTTCATGGCCGCCCGTCGACAGCCAGCTCTGGGAAAGATAGAAATCGAACGGCCCCTTTTTCACGCCGCCGGCAAGGCTCTGGCTGAAGGTGGAGTGGCTGCCGCCGCTGAAGTCGAGTACGGCTTCCTGGCCCTCTTCCTTCAGATAGCGGGGCCGGACGTTGATGGATGCGTAGCCGCTGCCGAACTGGGACGGCTGCGGGCTCTTGTACACCTCGATACCTCCGATGGTGGAAACGGCGATGCCGTCGCCCAGCACTTGGCCGAACAGCGCGCCGTAGCGGGGAACGCCGTCGAACTGGATGGCGAAGTCGGAGCTGGGATGGCTGGCGCCCCGGCCGCGGATATACAGGCTGTGGCTGGTCTGGCTGCCGATGAGATT
>JARKOC010000446.1 GCA_029975915.1 Bryobacteraceae bacterium | reverse complement strand
CAGCTCATGAGCTACTGGAACGACGTCATGCACGATGATGTCGCCCTGATCATGAGCGAGGGGTGGGACGCGGCAGCCAAGCCACGCAAGACCATCGACAACAAGGAACGCAAGCTCTCGGAGACGCCCGACCTCGTGGTCGGCACGGGCCGAAGTGTTAGCAAGTGGAAGATGGACCTGATCCCGCCTGCCCTGATCGTGGGTCGCTTCTTCTCGGCCGAGCGGGCCAAGGTCGATGAGAATATCGCGATCGCCGATGGCATCAGCCAGGAGCTCGAGGCCTTCATCGAAGAGAATTCGGGCGAGGACAGCCCGCTCGCGGACGCGATGGAAGACGACAAGACAACCAAGGCGCTCGCGACTGCCCGCCTGAAGATCGCCAAGTACGAGGATCCCAAAGGTGAAGAAGCGGTCGCGCTCGGCAAGCTCATTGCCCTCTACAACGCCGAAGCCACGGCGAAGAAGACCGTCAAAGAGGAGCAGGCCAAGCTTGATCAGCTAACCTTCAAGCAGTACGGCAAGCTCACTACCGCTGATGTTCAGAGCCTTGTCATCGATGACAAATGGGGCGCGCGGTTCGTGCACGGTGCTCAGGCCGAGGCGGGCGTCTTGACTCGCCAACTGGTTGATCGACTCAACGAGCTCGGTGACCGCTATGCCGAGACGCTCGGGGATCTCAATGCTGAGGTGGCCCGGCTGAATGCCAGGGTTGTGGAGCACCTAGCCGCCATGGGGGTCGAGTGATGTCCGGCTCACTTCCGGAAGGCTGGGCGGTCGCGACTCTCGGCGACCTGTGCGTACAGATCAGCGATGGAACTCATCAGACACCTCGCTATGTTTCGAATGGAGTTCCGTTCTACAGCGTAGAGAGTGTTACCAACGACGACTTCGAGAACGTGAAGTACATTACGCCGGAAGAGGCACGGACTATCGGGCCGCGCGCGCAGCCAAGACGTGGTGACATCCTGATGACGCGAATCGGGACACTCGCCAAGACGAAGTACATCGATTGGGAAAGAGCGGCGAGCGCTTACGTCAGTCTGGCGATACTCAGGCCCGGGCCGGGAATTGATGGCCGGTTCCTCTACGCCTACACGAAGTCGGAGCAGTTTATTAGAGATGTTGAGGATCGTTCGCTGGCGTGGGCTGTTCCAAAGAAGATCAATATGAGAGACATCTCTGATGTGCCCGTGATGTACCCGCGAGATCGGGCTGAGCAATTGCGTATCGCAGATCTGGAGTTGACAGCGGACGCGCACTTGCTTGCACTTGATCGAGTACTGGCCAAGAAGCGCGCCATCAAGCAGGGCATGATGCAGGA
>JARKOC010000433.1 GCA_029975915.1 Bryobacteraceae bacterium | reverse complement strand
CGGCTCTTCGCCCTCGCGGATTTTGGCCAGTAGCGCGGCCTCGCCGTCTTCCGCGTTGGCGACGGTCGTTTCGGACACTCCGCGGCCGAGCTGCTTGATGATCACCTTCCGGCGCCGCTGGCGCTCGGTCCATTCCGCATCACTCGGGAAGCGGACCCTGATGGTCTTCAGACCTTCAGGCGTGCGCAGGTTGATGGCGACCGGGCGGGCCGCGTCGAAAACAGGAATTGTCGTTTCCATGAAGTCGTTCCTTACTGGCAGATCTGATCCACGTTGCACTTGGCCACGGCGGTGATGATGCCGTTGGTCGAGTCATAGAGCGGCGTGCAATCGACGGCCACCGTGAGGATGCCGTCCGTCTCGGCGAGTTCTGTGGTGGCGTAGGCGATCTTCTGCCAGGTGATCTGCAGGGAGTTGTTCGTGTCGAACGAGACGTTGATCACCGCCGTGCCCGTAGTCTGGGCCTTCAGCTTCGTGTACTCCGTCGAACCGTTCTCAAACCGGGCGACAAACTTGAGGTTTCCCTGGCGGTTGCCGAACTCGAGACGGCCGCGGATCGCGCCGGAAGACCCGTCTCCGACGGACTGGAATCCGGAGCCGGGGAAGAAGCCCGCGTCCATGCGGAGGTTGTTCTTCCAGCCGGTTTCGAGTGAGACGATGTTCTTGTTCGTGACGTAGTCGACGCCGTTGATGGTCAGCGTCAGGGACGCCGACGGCAGCAATTTCTCTACCGTGGCCGCCGGCATGGTGATGCCCGTTGCCGAATCGATGACCTTGCCGGAGCCGACGAACTCGACGTTGACCTTCGAATTGGCGCGGCCAGGACCGGAGCCGACGGTGAGTTGCCAGGACTCCACCGCACAGCCCACGGCCATCCGGTCGAGCACGACGCCGGCGCCGGGGCGGATCTGTTCGACGAAGGAGAAGTAGGGCAACTCAGCGGCATCGCCGTTCGCGGGGAACAGCGGCGTGCAGGTGTAGGTGAAATTCGGCGTTGTGCCGGACTTCACCACCTTCCCCAACCCGAACGCCATGGCCCAGGCTGCAATCTCCGCGCTGAGATACTTTTCCAAGTTCCCACTCACGTCCCAGGACGTCTTGAAGTTCTGGGTCGGGAACTCGTGGCCCTTGCCGTACTCCTCGGCGTCGTTCTCAGTGTTGAGCTTTGGGTTGGCCAGCGCGGCGTTGAGCTTCCGCAACTGCCACATGTTGGCAGCAGTTTGAGCCGTCGCGATGTCGGTCTGCTTGCCCTTACCGAAGCAGATCTGAATTTCTTGGAGTCTCGTCGTCGACATGGTTCTCCTTCTCCGGTGGCGGGCACTGGCTCCACCCCGTAATCATGAGCGGCACTAGCTGGGCTGGCGTGGCTTCCACCTCGCGTGGCGCGCCTTGCCCGTGCGGGGGCAACATCCAGACGGTTTCACTCATCTCCCATCTCCGTGAATGTGAGGGGCACCTCAAAGTAATCGAGGCCCTCGGCATCGGTTTGCCGCTGGATGAGCGGCAGGTCCATGGGGTAACAGGAGGGGTGCACTGTGGCGTTCGCCATCGGCACCCCAACTGAGGCCGGCACTCCCTTGGTGATCAGCCGGAACAGCCGGTAGTAGGCGGTCGGCGGGTCGCCGTCGTAGGTTTCCCGTGCGCGCAGGTACAGGGTCACCTGGTGTTTCCAGACATCGACGCCACCGAAGCTGCCCGGCGTCGTCCCTTGCCAGGTCGCCAGGATCGAGGGCGACGGCGCCGTGTGGATCGCGTTCGCGAGGCTTGCGCGCTTCGGATATTGATCGTGGTACGCGTAGATGCGCTGCTCATCGCCGCCCATCTCTGCCACCAGTTCCGCGATGTCCCGCAGGAGCGCGACCAGGCTATCCACGAGATCCGCCGGGTTGATCATCGCTGCTTGCCTCCCAGGACCTTCTCCACCAGCAGGCGCGGCTTCATGGCTTCCAGCATCTTGCCCGCCGCCTCGACGACGACGGCCCTATTCCTCGGCGAGAAGACCATCCACTCCTCCCGCTTCTGGTTGGCCCAGGCCTTGATGCGGTCCTTGCGGGTGGAGACGCTGGCCTTGGCCCGGTTCTCGCTGACTGTGCGTACTTGGAAGTTGCGCAGCAGGTCGCCAGTGAAAGCCAGGTTGCGGCGGTTGCCCTTGCCCTTCCGCGTCTTGAAAATGGCGTAGCGCTTGGTGAGGGGCTTGGCGGCGCTGTCACCGGGACCCTGCGAATTGCCCAATCGCGACTTCACCGCCGTGACACCCACGCCGCCCAGCTCGTACATTTGCCGCTGGCGGAAGTTGAGCAGGTCGAGCCGGAGTTGCTTCTTCTGGTAGACCCGGACGCTTGGCATTAACTCACCTGCCGCAGTTTCAGCACGGCGGCACCCTCGGCGTCCCCTTCGATGTCAAACACCTTGTACCGAGTACCGCCGATCTCCGCCTCGTCGCCACGGATAGGCGCCGCAGCCAAGTCCGCCAGCCGGACGAACAGCACCGCATAGACGCCCGGCGAGGCATCCTCGGCTTCCCGCACCGCCTGAAACACAGCGCGTACGGTGGCCTGCCCGCCGGTCTCGGGCAGGTAGAGGACTTCGCGGCCGAACGCATTCACGACGGCCGCGTTCAGTCCACTTACCGCCGACTCCCAACTGGTCATGGTTAGGTCTTCGTGCCCTTCACCAGCACTTCCGGCCGCAGGCAGATGGGCAGCGGGTTTTGCTGTGTGTGCAGGTCGGTTCCGCGCCCGAACTTCCGCGGCTCCTGCTTGGCGTACAGCGGCAGGCCCAGCGTGTTCGCCGTCTCGTTGAAGTCCGCCGGCGCGAAGAACGTCCGGAAGGTGTTGGCAGTCCCGAGCGGGAAGAAGTGCGCTTCGTCGTCGGCGATGAACTTCCGCACGTTGCCGGAAGCGTCCGTCGCCTGGCCGCGGTACTCCTCAAACGTCACGCCGCCAAAGGTGAAACCGGTGCGGTAGTCGTTGCCGAGTTGCTGGTTGCGCTGATAGTACTGGAAGGCCTCTTTCACCTTCGCGTGCGTGGTGAAGGCGTCGTAGAAGCCCTGCGAGCAAAGGCACAGGATGCCCGTCATGAACTCGCCCTTGAGGTTGTCCTCGATGTGGCGCTTCACTTCGAGCACCTTGAGCAGCACCTCGGTTCCGGCCGTGCCCAGCGCGAAGGCCACCGTCTTCGCCGTGATGCCGAACTCGCTGTACAGGTCGTAGAGCGTCGAGCCGTCCGCGTCGAGGATCACGCCCTTGAGCGCTCCCATGCGGAGGTACTCGAGCGTGATGGCGTGCTTGTTCCGCATGTTCTGCAGCTTCAGCGCCAGCAGGTTCGCCAGGGCGTCGGTTTCCGTCTCGGAACCGAACGCGCGGATACCCTGAACCTCTTCGGGCAGCACCGCATCGTCGTGCGGGATGTGCGGGATCACGAACGACCGCACCTTGCGTTTACCGGTGGAGCCGACAGTGCCGGGCGCGCCAACGGGCTGCGTGGGCAGCAGGTTCAGCACCCCACTCATCTCCTCGATGATGATGGTGCGGGTGCGCACGCCCTGCGGCGTCATCAGGTTCAACTGCTCCAGGCGCCCGTAGGTGTTCGGGATCGTGTTGATGGCGGCGGTCAGCGCCGTCATGTTGAAGGCGTCAGTCGAAAAGGGGTTCAGCATCATGGGTTAGGCTCCTTCCCGGACGAGAATGCCCAGGGTCTTTAGTTGGCCGATGGCCGTAGTCTTCTGGGGCGTGGTGATGCCGCCCGGCCAGACGAGCTTCTTGTCCGAGCAGATGGCGTGGCGCGCGATGATGACACCGCCCTTGTCCGCCGAGGACGCATCGACGGGTAGCAGCAGCACGCCGGCCGCGTTCTGCGAGCCGTCACTGGCGGCCGGCGCAAGCTGCGTCACCTTGCCGCTGGCCGTGATAATGCCGACCACCGTGCCGGTGGCAAGGTTCTGGCCGGAGACGACCACCACTTCATCGCGGCTGTAGAGGCTCTCGTCTTCGTACTTCAGCCAGTCGCCGAGATAGTTCTGTTCCGATTGAACGGGCATGTTAGTTCACTCCTTTCCCGGCAAGCCGTTCGACGGCCTTCATGACCGGATTGTTTTCGGGATTCGCCTTCACGGTCGTGCCGGCGTCCGGCATGACGTGAGAGCGGATCTCGTCCTGACCGGCTTCGGCCCGCATGGCGAGCAACTCCTTGCGGACGTCGGCAACAGCGAGGCGGCGTTCGATGAAGCCGGCGGCGAGAGCGGGCCGCCCGGCGATGGCACACAGCACGACGATCTCGGCCGCCTCGGCGTAGCCCTGCTCGCGGGCTGTGGCCTCAATGGCGGCAAGATCGGGAACGGGCGGACTGGTAGCCGCCTGGGTAGTTTCGGACACGGTGGTTTTTCCTTTGCTGAAGTTGGGTTTTGACAACGACTCGGTCATGGCGGCGAGGGCCTCCCGGAACGTGCCCACGCGATCGGCAAAGCCGCGGCTGAGCGCGTCTTCGCCGTACAAGATTCCCGCCTGTGTGCTGCGCACGCCCGCGGCGCTGACACTCCGGCGGCGTGCCACGGCATCCACGAACATGCCGTAAAGCCGGTCGACCTCCGTGACCAGCACATCGCGGGCGCCTTCCGAGAGCGGTTCGTGCGGGTTGAAATCGTTCTTGCGGTCGCCGGCGAAGACAGTGCTGTAGCGCAGGCCATTCGCGGCGTCCCAGCCACTCTGGTCCAAATGCATGGCGATAATGCCCACCGACCCGACACCACCCGTGCGCGTCACCCAGATGCGGTCTGTCGCGGATGCCAGCAGGTAGCCGGCACTGAGGGCCCAATCGTCCACCGAGGCCCACACCGGCTTGATGCGCGCAGCCTCCTCAATGAGGCTGGCCACGTCCCAGGCGCCATTGGCCTCGCCTCCGTAGCTGTCGAAGCGCAGGAGGATGCCTTTGACGAGCGGGTCCGTGGCAGCGTCGAGGATCTCACTGCCCAGTTGCTCATACGAGGTGAGCCCGGACTGCGCGTCCATGCCGGAGGCGCGGTTCACCAGGCTGCCTGCCACTTCGATGATGGCAACGCCGGCATCGGTGACGGCGTAGGGCTTTCGGGAACGCTGCTCGGCGAGCAGAGCGGCCTCGACTGCCGGCGGATCGACACCCAGGCGCGGGGCGAGCACGGCAAGGATCGCCGCCAGCTTCTTCGAGTCGATCATCAGCGGCGTGTTGAACACGCGCGAGGCGATGTGCGTGAGATTGGTCATTGAGTTTCCGTTGCTGGCTGCTGGTCGGCCACCCTTTGCCCGTTGGAGGTAGTCCGGCGCGGGTCGGAGTCGAAAGTCAGTCCGAGAGAATCAGAGCGAGCGTTGTCCGCGGCGACTTGCCGGTCGACGTCTTCCTCGTCGTAGCCCATCTCGTTGATGACAGCGCTGCGCGGCTTGAAGCCCGCGCGGACAGCGGCGACCTCCGCGTTCATGTCCTTCAAGGGGTCTACCCAGTCCCAAGACGGCGGCCGCCATTCAACGTCGAGGTAAGCATCCCGATTGCGCGCGTAGTCGCGGGCGTCTATCGCCCCAGCGACCGCCGCCGCCTCGATCCAGGCCCGCCACACCGGGCGACAGAACTGAAACACCATCACCTGGTGCTGGAACTGTTCGCAGCGCCGCCGGAACTCGAGCAGGCCCGCGCGGATCGACGAGTAGTTCACACGTTCCAGATCCCCGGTAAGTTGTTCGTAGGTAATCCCGAGGCCCGCTGCCACCGCGCGGAGTTGGACCCGCATGAACTCCGTGTACATGCCGCCCACATCGCCCGGCTCGGTGAACTTCACGTCTTCGCCCGGCAGCAGCTTTACCATCGACCCGGGCTCGATGCCGGCGAGCGGCACGCCACTCGCATCTGTCTCACCCTCCCCCGGCTTGCTCCCGATCACCGGATCCTCAGGGTTGTTCTCGGTGATGAACGCCGCGAACATGGCCGCCAGCTTCTTGCGGACCAGTTCGGCGTCGTCGTACTGGTCGAGCTCGTGAAGCTTCACCAGCACCTGCGTGAGCCACGGCTGGCCGCGATGCTGGCCGGGGCGGAGCGGCTTGTAGATGTGCAAGACGGAGTCCGCCGGCACGCGGATGGTCTCGCCCGCGTTGGCGAACATCAGCCGCTCACCCGGATGTTCGCGATAGAGGTGATAGGCGACGCGGCGGCCGATCTTGTCGAACTCGATCCCGGCGCGAATGATGTTCCCGTTGGGCAGGTTCTCGTTCTTCGCAGTCGGCAGATGCTCCGCCTCGAGCAACTGCAACTGAAGCGGAACGGTCAAGCCGTCCTCCGGCAGCCGCGGCCGGACGCGCACCAGGCATTCGCCCCCTTCGATCGTGGAACGGCAGATCAGGGCCTGGAGCCCGTAGAAATCGGTGAGCCCGGCAGCGTCCGCCTCATCCGTCCACCGCAGCCACAGCTCCTGCAACTGCCGCTTCACCGCCGGGTCCGGATGCTTCGCCTGCGGCTTGATGCCCGTGCCGACCGCGTTCCCGACGAAACTCTCGGCCGCGTTGCAGGCCCAGGCGTTGCGGCGCACCATGTCGCGCGAACGGGAGCGCAGGGCATCTCCGCCGCCGGTGATCAGCGCGTTGATACCATCGGCCGAGGGGTTCCACCCTTGGGTCCGGCGCGTCGTAGCAGCGGCTTCGTAGCCCGCGGCCGCGCCAATCACTGGAGCGAATGCGGCCCGCATCAGATTCCGCCAGTAGCCCATCGTCAGAAGCCCTTGCTGGTGTACGTCCGGATGACACGCGCCGGCGTAGGTGCCGCTGAATCTGCAGCCTTCATCCTCGCGATCTCCGCATCTACCTGTTGCAGTGCCGTGCGGATCTGTTCCGGGCTGCGATGGCGCATGGACCGGTCGCCGAAGGTGACCGAGTCCGGCGCACTCAGCGCGGCCAGCAGTGCCTCCCGCTGCGCTTCGAGTTCCGCGAGTGTCATCGCTTCATCCAGTTCGATCCGACCGTGACGCGGCGCGCCTGGCGTGTTGGAGGCACAACCGTCATTTCCTGTGCCGCAGCCGTAGCGGGCAGTAGAGCTTCGAGCTCGCGCCAGTGCTTCTCAGCGAAGCGATCGATGCCGTAGATCGACGCCGCCGCGCGTGCATAGACTCGACAATCGAGCGCCTCGTTGCGCTGATTCGGCCCTACGACCCAGTGGCCCTTGACCAGGCTCTCCGCCGTCAACTGCCGGAAGTACTCTTCCTCGTAGCGCGGGAAGTGGCAGTAACCCACGGGGAACGGGTCGCCGCTCTCTTCAGTCGGCGGCGCCAGGCGCAGGCGGCTGTAGAGTTCGGACTTCGCCACTGGCGTGCCGAGCGTCCACAATCGCGTGCCGCGCCGCTTACTTGCGTCCACGGGCGAGGCGCCCAGAATCAGGCGGTCTGTCCGCGCGGTTCCTTTCACCGCCACGGCCGTCTTCGGACTCGCTGTCCGCGCGCCTGCCGGTCCCCAGGATGCCTGCGGATGGCCGCGTACCCAGTCGTAGGTGATGCGCGGGTTGAACCCGGAATCGACGCACAGCACCCGGATCGGCAGCCGCATGTCGCTGGCGTGCGGGAACTCTTCATCGAGCAGGACATCGAGTTGCCGCCAAACATCCGCCCGCGCCGTGTCGCCGACGAGCACGCGGTAGTCGACCGACCACGCCTCCTTGCCTCGCCCCCAAGCCACCACTTCGACTTCGATGCGGTCCCGCTGGACGTCGGCGCCGGCAGTCAGGAACAGGCCGCCGCGCGGGACGGTTCCGAACGGGTAATCCTCGCGCCGATCGTATAGCGGCTGCCAGTCGGGCGCGTCGCCGCGCTCCTGCCACGACTCGCCCAGCACGAGGTTCACGAACGACTTCAGCTGCTCGACGTCCTTCTGCGCCTTCTCCCAATCGTCCGCGGCGCGCTCCCAGGAGTACCAGCCCACTGGGCTGTAGAGGCTCGACAGATGATATCCGCGGGTGCGACCGTCGCCCTCGGCTGCGGGCCGCCACTCGCCATGGGCGAGCATCGCGTTCTTCTGGTGATTAAGAATCGCCTGCTCACAGGCGATGCAGCAGTAGGCGGCCTTCTGCGGCTCTCCCTTGGGCCACCGGAGGCGGTCGAACTTTAGCACCTGGAACTCGCCGCAGTGCGGGCACGGCACCCAGTAACGGCGCTGGTCGCTTTCGGCGAATGCCGCCTCGATCCGGCTCAGCCCGGTGACGAGCGGCGTCGAAACCATGAAGACCTTGCGCCGGGAGAAGGTGCGCGTGCGCGCAAAGGCCAGGTTGATCGGGTCGCCCTCGCCATCGACGTCGCCGGGATAGGCGTCAATCTCATCCAGGAACAGATACCGGACGGCCATAGACCGCAGGCCCACCGCACTGTTTGCGCCCGTCATCACCAACACGCCACCGGGAAATTCCTTCGACAGGACCGTATTGCCGGAGTCGCGCGATCGCGGACTCTTTACCAGTTCGCGCAGCACATCGCTCTCTTCAATCAATGGATCGATGCGCTGCTTCGAGTTGCGCTTGGCGAGTTCGACGGTCGGCTGGACCACCATCATCGGCCCGGGTGACTTGTGAATCACGTAGCCCACCCAGTTGTTGCCGCACTCGGTGCCGCCGATCTGTGAGCCCTTCATGAAGACCACGCGCTCGACGGGCGCCGAAGGCGAGAGGGAGTCCATGATCTCGCGCAGGTACGGTGTACGCTCCGTGCGCCATGGGCCCGGCTCCGCCGCCGCTTTGCCGGAGAGCCGCCGGTAACGGTCGGCCCACTCCGAGATCGTCAGCAGCGGGTCCGGCTTCAGGCCCGCGCGAAATGCCTCGTCGTAGACCTCAGCTGCTGTTTGCGCCGGCAAGCTCATCGAGCGCCTTTCGAATTTCCCCAGCCAGCATCTGGTGGACCTTGTCCGCGTCCGCTTCGGCCGCCAGCGTCGCCGCAAGGCGGTCCGGAATGTTCAGCAGGTTGTCGCGCACCGTGCGCGCCTTGGTGAACGCCGCCACCTGTACTTCGTCGCGGCTGATCAGCTTCGCCGTCTTCTCTTCGAACTCGATCTTGGCCAGGCGCGCCAAGTAGTTCTCGCGAATGGCCCGAGCGCGGAAGTAATCGAGTCCGGCGGCGACCGGTGCCTCGGCGGGCTCCCTTGTTGCCGGCGCTGCGGGTTTTGCCCTGCGCTGCCCCGGCCGCGTCTTCGCATTCCATTCGGCATCGGCGCGATCACTGTCGATCAAGCCGTCCGCGTTGGTGGCAATCCGCCCGGAGCGGATCGCTTTTTGCACGGCCGCAAGGCTTACACCGCGATGTTTGGCGTAAGCGCGCAGGCTCAGCAGAGGCATCGAACTTTCTCGCGATTCACTCGCCGATTCCGCTTGCTTCTAATCACCACCGAAGTGATGAATGGGGTCGCGATGAGGAACACCCAGACCACCAAACAGACCGCCGCAGGCTGCTACGCCGAACGGCACGCCGAAGCCGAGGACCTGCTGAAGCGCATCGCCAGCCGCCTGGCCGACCACCAGAAGCGCCAGGCCGCCGAGCCCGCCGATTGGGGCTACGCCGGCGACCTCGGCCGGATCACCGAGCAACTCGCTTACGTCCTGGCCGACTTGGGCGACCGGAGCGCGGTCGACGCCAAGGGACTGGAGTACTGAGCATGACCCGCGACGAACTGATCGCCTGGGCCACACGGAATGGCTGGACCCTTGACCGCTGGGGTCACCTCAAGAAGGAGTTCGACAACGGCACGCACCGGATCAAACTGAGCCGCATCGCCGCGCGCCACGAAATCTCAACGCCGTTTGGCTGGGCACGTCTAGCCAGCGGCTATCTCAAGAACTTGCAGCTAACCGCCGACGACAAGCTCGCCGGCATGAACCGATAGGAAAGGAACACTACCATGACGGCGTTTGCCATCGATACCGACAACACCATCACCGCCTACACCGCCGGGGACGCAATCCCTGCGGAGCATGCGCGGTTCACCAGCGAGAAGGAGCTTGTCAAGCTCGCCGCCACCTGGCCCATCGACCGCATGGTCGAGATTTGGAACAGTTTCGCTGGCGCACCGCCTTTTGGCGACCTCAAGCCGGTCAAGAAGTTCACCGACCGCAAGACGGCGGTCGCCCGCATCTGGAAGGCGGTCCAAGCCCTGACGCCCACCCCCGCGCCACAGGCGACCCCTGCCACGCCGAAGAAGGCAAAGGCGACGAAGGAGGCCAAGCCGAAAGGCGACGCCACGGGGCCCAAAGGGGCGCGCGAAGGTAGCAAGAAGGCCATCGTCCTCGACATGCTGCGCCGCCCGGAAGGCGCCACGCTCGCCGACATCCAGGCCGCCACCGGCTGGCAGGCGCACAGCATCCGCGGCTTCCTCTCGGGCAGCATCGGGAAGAAGATGGGCCTCACCATCGAATCTCTGAAGACCTCCGAAGGCGCCCGCGCGTACCGCGTCACCCAGTAGCCAGGTCCCGCCTCCCACCGCCGCCGGCCTCACAATCCGGCGGCGTTTCTGTTCCGGACCTCTTCTACCAGAGCTTCCAGCCGCGCGTGCATGTTGTCCTCGCGTAGGCGGCACTCGCCGGCGCGGACGTAAGTGCCGTTGATGCGAGTGATGATCCGGTTTTCCAACTCCGCCAGTTCTCGGCGCACCTCCGCCAGCAGGGCGCGGTTTTGCAACCCCACGAACGCACCGATCAAGCCAGAAACCAGGCCGGAGGCGGGGATTAGGATCTGAAGTAAAACATGGTTTTCCATGGAAGGTTCTTGAGGATGCGCAGTTCAGCGGACCAGTCCGATAGCGCAAGGCAGAGTCCCTGGACGTCGGGATTCCCCGCGCGGATCTCGGCTTCAATCTGCGCCAACTCCCGGTGGCAGCGTTCGATTCATGCCGCCACGCCCAATCGCTCTGCCGCGACTTCTGCAAACGCACGCCCATCGGAATCGAGCGTCGCTGGCTTGCCAGCAAATTCCTGGAAGCGGCGGACGATTACGTCGCAGTACTTCGGCTCCAGTTCAATCAGGCGCGCATGGCGACCGGCCTTCTCACAGGCGATCAGCGTGGAACCCGAGCCGCCGAACGGATCAAGCACCGTATCCCGGCTCTTGCTGCTGTTCCGGACGGCGCGCTCCACGAGTTCGACTGGCTTCATGGTCGGATGGAGGTCGTTCGCGACAGGCTTCTTCACCAGCCACACGTCTCCCTGGTCACGGGCTCCGCACCAGAAGTGGTCGGTGCCCTCTTTCCATCCGTAGAGGATCGGCTCGTACTGCCGCTGGTAGTCCGAACGCCCCATGGTGAACGTGTTCTTTGCCCAGATGACGAACGTGGACCAGTGGCCGCCGCTCTCCGTGAAGGCCCGATGCAGCGTGTGGAGTTCCGAAGAGGACATGCAGACGTAGATCGCGCCCTTCGTCACTGTCAACAGGTTGGCGCAGACGTCGCGGAGGAACTGCTCGAAGCCGTCACCGAGGTTGTCGTTGGCGATCTTGCGTTTCTTGCCGCGCAGTTTGTCCTTCATCGTCGCGCCATAGTTCACGTTGTACGGAGGATCCGTGAAGACCATGTCCGCCAAGCCGCCGGCCAGCACCTTCTGCACAGCCTCGAGGTTTGTAGCGTCGCCGCACAGGAGGCGGTGATCGCCGAGCAGCCACACGTCCCCGACAAGCGTAGCTGCGGTCTCCGGCGTTTCCGGAACCGCGTCGTCGTCCGTGTTGCCGGCGACGTCGCTATCGGGTTCCGAGAGCAGCGCTTCCAGTTCGTCGTCGCCGAAGCCCAGCAGGTCGAGGTTGAAGTCGTCCTCGCGCAGCGCATCGAGTTCAACGCGCAGCATCTCTTCATCCCACCCCGCGTTCAAAGCCAGGCGGTTGTCCGCAATCACCAGGGCGCGGCGCTGTGACTCGCTCAGGTGATCGAGGATGATGACGGGGACCTCGGTGATCCCCAGCTTACGTGCGGCCAGCAGGCGGGCGTGGCCGGCGATGACAACCCCGTCGCCGCCGGCGAGGATCGGGTTGGTCCAGCCGAACTCAGCGATGGACGCCGCGATCTGGGCCACCTGTTCGTCACTATGCGTGCGCGCATTCCGGGCGTAGGGGAGCAAACGCTCCACCGGCCGGCGCACCACCTGCAGATCCGTCATGCTTTGCTCGGTTGCGTCTTCTGGAACAGCCCGAGTTCGTTGTGCAGGTCCACGATCTTGGTGATCATCGGGACGACGATGGTGACCAACTTCTCCCAACTGAACTCGCGCGCAACATCCAGGCCGCCGTCGTAGGCGGTCCGGAGGATGTCGAGCACCAGGTCCAGTTTCTTCTTGCCCTGACCAGGCAGCGGGATAGCC
>JARKOC010000416.1 GCA_029975915.1 Bryobacteraceae bacterium | reverse complement strand
CAACGGGATCGACTACAACCGCCTGCTGCTGCTGGCGGCGGTGCTCACCCGGCGGATGGGCTTCAAGCTGGCGGAGCAAGACCTGTTCGTGAACGTGATCGGCGGCCTCAAGATCGACGAGCCGGCCGCCGACCTGGCCGTCGCGGTGGCGATCGCGTCCAGCTACCTGGACCGGCCGGTGCCCGCCGACCTGGCGATCGTGGGCGAGATCGGCCTCAGCGGGGAACTGCGCGCCGTGAGCCAGCTTCCGCTGCGGCTCAATGAGGCGGCCAAGCTGGGTTTCAAGCGCATTCTGGTCCCGCGCACCCGGCGCAAGGACGACCTGCCGGGCGGGATCGAAATCCTGCCCGCGCGCAATATCGCCGAGGCGTTCAAGATCGCGCTGCCGGAGAAGTAGGGGCAGTTCACAGTGGACAGTTGTCAGTTTGCAGTGAAGCGCGGCCAATGTGCCGACTTACGTGGTCTAAGCCAGTGCCACTGAGTAATATGGGGGCGAAACTATGTCCCAAGAACTCGCTTCTTTGACTGCGAGTCGCAAGACAGGAAATGAGCCGTTTAACCGCTCGGATGGTCCCCTGGAAACCCGGCTGCTTGGTTTTTGGCAATGGGCCATGTCGAATTTGCTGGTAAACACGACACGCGGAATCTTGGCGGAATACCTTGTTGCTCTTGACATTGGACTGGCGGACGGCGTTCGTGGGGTGTGGGATGCCTTTGATCTCATGATGCCAGATGGCATCAAGATCGAGGTCAAGTCGGGAGCATATGTTCAGGACTGGAGCCAGACCCAGCTCTCCCGAATCGCATTTAGTATTGCCCCAGCTCGTCAGTATGACAACTCGATCAATGATTACGGCCCAGATCGTGTTCGGCCCGCGGATATTTATGTTTTTGCCTTGCTGAATCACCAGGACAAATTGACAGTAGACCCCCTCAATCTCGAACAATGGACGTTCTACGTGCTGGCCACACGTATCCTCGACGAAAAGTACCCCACTCAGGATACGATTGGTCTCGCCAGCCTGTTGTCCATGAATCCGATTGTTGCCCGTTTTGGAGAGATTGGACAGGCTGTCTACAGAGTACTTGCAGCCTAGTTGTTGGTTGCCCGGTCGCCATCCGGCAACTGCCTCCTGTGCCGGGATCGGCTGGATTCTGCCCATTGTTGACCCTGCCCAATATGCTTATTGGAATGAGGCCCTCTATCGATGACCCTGGAAATCACCCGCCGCCGCCTTCACAACCAGCATTTGACCGGGGTTCGCTTCCAGCGTCCGGACGAGATCGTGCGCTGGCTGGGGGCCGTCCAGGCCCAGGAATACCTCGGCGCGCTGTGGGCGCTTGGATTGCGCCTGCCCGGTGCGACCGAAGCAGATATCGAGCAAGCCCTGGCCGACCGGCGTATCGTCCGGCTGTGGTTCATGCGCGGCACGCTGCACTTCCTGGCAGCGGAAGACCTGCGCTGGATGCGCGGCCTGATCGCGCCCAGGGTGCGCCGCCTGATTGACGGTATCGGCCGCTACCACAAGCTGGAACTGGACGAGTCCCTGTTTGCCCGCAGCAACGCGGCGATAGGCACGGCGCTGCATGGTGGCCATGCGCTCATTCGCTCCGAGCTGGCCGCCGTCCTGGCTCAAGTCGGGATCGCGGCGGAAGGGCTGCGGCTCTCGCTGATTCTCCAGCGGGCGCAGGCGGACGGGCTGATCTGTTACGCCGCGCGGCGCGGCAAGCAGGTGGCTTTCGCGCTGGCGGACGAGTGGATTCCTCCGGCTCCCGCCCTGGCCCGTGACGCGGCTTTGGCCGAATTCACCCGGCGTTATTTCACCAGCCACGGTCCGGCCACGCTTCAGGACTTCGGGATGTGGTCCGGGCTGGCCGCGGCCGAGGCGCGGGATGGACTGGACACGGTCGCCCCGCAGTTGGAGCGCGAGACCCTCGACGGCCAGACGTACTGGTTCCTGCCGGACGGTACATCCGCGCCGGAGCCGCTGCCGAGGGCCTGCCTGCTGCCGAATTTCGACGAATTCACGGTTGGCTACAAGGACCGGCGCGCCCTGTTCGACGGCCAGCGCGGCCCCCTCACCAATGCCCAGAACAGCGCTGCCCTGAGCAACATCCTGCTGCTGGATGGCCGGATGGTGGGCATCTGGAAGCGTGCGCTCAAAAAGAACGCCGTGGCCGTCGAACTGGCTCCCGACGCGCCCTTCGGCGCGGAAGAGGCCCGCCTCTTTGCGGAGGCGGCGGAGCGGTACGGCCGCTTCCTCGGCCTGCCGGTGAGACTGTCCGGCCCCGGCTGAGGGGCGGATCAATGTCCCCGGCGCTTCTGTCGGGTCTTCTCCCGGTGGAGCCGCCAGCGGCGATCTTGGTCGGCGGCGTGATTGGCCTGGCGATCATCCTGGCGAGTCTGCTTGTTCGCTTCGAGCTGGAGACGCAGGGCTTCCTGGGC
>JARKOC010000413.1 GCA_029975915.1 Bryobacteraceae bacterium | reverse complement strand
GCGCAATGGGGCTGGAAGGCTTCCGTTTCCTCATGAACGACGAACGGTTCCGCGGCATACCCAAGATTCTGGAGACCCCCAAGGGGGACAACGACGAGATGGATGCAATCAACCTGAAGACGCTGCGCGATCTGGTGGAGTAAAGGCGCGCCGGCACAAGGAGGTCGTCCATGAAAGAGAAGATTGAGATTATCCTGGGGGACATTACGAAGCTGGACGTGGATGCCATCGTCAATGCAGCCAACAACAGCCTGCTGGGAGGAGGAGGGGTGGACGGGGCCATCCACCGGGCGGCCGGTCCGAAACTGGTCGCGGAGTGCGCCACCCTCGGCGGCTGCCGGACCGGCGACGCCAAGATTACCGGCGGGTACAAGCTTCCGGCCCGGCACGTCATCCACACCGTGGGACCGGTGTGGCACGGCGGCTCGAAAGGGGAGCCGGATCTGCTGCGGAGCGCCTACCGCCGCTGCTTCCAGGTGGCGCACGAAAACGGTCTGAAGTCAATTGCCTTCCCGGCCATCAGCGCCGGTGTCTACGGCTACCCCATGGACCAGGCCTGCGAAATTGCCATGACCGAGGCAAAGGCGAGCCTGGACAAGTATCCTGAACTGGAGAGGGTGATCTTCGTACCCTTCAGCGAAAGCGCCCTCCGCATCTACCGGGAGACCTTTTCCAGGGTGTTTCCGTAACCGGACGGGGGCGATGCCGTCCGGCCCGCCCCCGATTTTCTTCTCTACCTCCAGTACCTGTTGTGCTTCATCTGCCAGATATGCCTGCTCGCCCGGTCCTGTTCGCGTTCCAGCCGCCACCGCTCCCGCGGGGTGAGCCGGCCGTCGGAGCTCATCCGCGCCTCCATATGGCTGATGCGCGCCTGCTCCCGTCCCAGGGCCCGTGTCTCCCACGGTGTGAGTCGTCCGCCGGCGATTCCCTGCCCAATCCTGGCTTCCTGTCTCAATTCCCTCTGGTGGTAGCGGGGATTATGCGTGTAGTCCGCATTCGCGACACCGGCGCCCATTACTACCAGAATTC
>JARKOC010000403.1 GCA_029975915.1 Bryobacteraceae bacterium | reverse complement strand
CGCTATTCGAGCCTGAAGCGGGCCAAGAAGGAAAATGCAAAAGCGGTATTGCTGGATGTTGCCGCAGGATCCAGGAACATCACGGAGGGGAGGGTCCTGCCGATTCCGCCGCCGGCGATACCGGGGATCGGCACCACCGGCGGCTTCGAGTTCTGGATCCAGGACAAGGGTGGCGGAGACCCGGCGCGACTGTACGACCTCACCACGCAGTTTCTCGCCAAGGCCCGTCAGCGTCCGGAACTCTCCGGCCTGAACACGACCTTCCGCGCCTCCTCCCAGCAGCTGCGGGTCGACGTGGACCGCTCGAAGGCCGAGCTCCTGGGCGTCCCGGTCGCGGACGTGTACAGCGCCCTGCAGGCACAGTTCGGCTCCATCCAGGTCAGCCAGTACAACGAGTACAGCCGGGTCTGGAATGTCATCCTGCAGTCCGACGCCCCCTACCGTCGCAGCCCCGACGACATCACCAAGCTGTATACCAGGTCTAACACGGGCCAGATGATACCCTTGTCTGCGGTGGTGACAACCCGGTACGCCGCCGGTCCGGACCTGGTTCCCCACTTCAACGGATTTCCGGCAGCCCAGGTTACCGGCAGCGCGGCGGAGGGGTTCAGCTCGGGTGAAGCGATCCGGGCGATGGAGTCGGTGGCGGCCGAGGTGCTGCCCAAGGGGTACGATTTCGCCTGGTCGGGCATGGCCTACGAAGAAAAGAAATCGGGCGGGACCTCGGCGGTTGCCTTCGCCTTCGGCCTCATCATCGTCTTCCTGGTCCTGGCGGCCCAGTTCGAATCATGGATGCTGCCCGGCTCGATCATGACGGCGGTGCCGTTCGGCATCCTAGGCGCGCTCGCCTTCAACTGGCTGCGCGGGCTCCACAATGACGTTTACTTCCAGATCGGCCTGCTGGTGCTTATCGGCCTGGGGGCGAAGAATGCCGTACTCAGGGTCACCTTTGCCGTTGATCTGCGCAAACAGGGGCTGTCCGTCCTCGATGCGACGATCAAGGCCGGCGAGGAGCGGCTGCGGCCGATCATCATGACGTCGCTGGCGTTCATCTTCGGCGTGCTGCCGCTGGCAATCGCCACCGGCGCGGGCGCCAATGCCCGCCACTCCATCGGCACCGGCATCATGGGGGGCATGATCGGCGAGGCCACCCTGGCCATGCTCTACGTGCCGCTGTTCTTCTATATCTTCGACCGGCTGGCCGAACGAGGCAGGAAAGAAGGGCATGCTCCCGGGGGGGCGCCGGATACCGCAGCCGTTCACGGCAGCGGCGACACCCCCGGTTCTCTGTCCCGAAAACGGCTGCTGCTCCGCAAAGCGGCGGAGATCGTGAGATTGTTCACAAGGAATCCGAGATGATGAGGCGCTTGATTGCAATCCTCCCGGCTTCCGTCTCTGTACGCGCACCTTACACAAAAAGGAGATGACCGGCATGCGGCGACTTCTCTTTCTTACACTTGCGGTATCTCTTTCGGGCTGCATGGTCGGCCCCGACTACCGGCGTCCGACGGTGGAGATACCCCCATCGTACCGATACGAGAGCAAGGACGCCCAAACCACGGTAAATACTGTCTGGTGGAAGCAGTTCGGCGACCCGGTCCTCGACGACCTCATAGCACAGGCGCTGGCCAACAACCGGGACATCGCCATCGCCGCCGCCAACATCGAGCAGGCCTCCGGAGCGCTCACCCAGGTCCGTGCGGCCCTCTTCCCCCAGGTGAGCTACGGCGCGAGCGCCACCCGTCAGCGGCGCAGCGAAAAGGCCTCCGGGCCGGTCTCTTCACTCGTGCCCAACCCCCAGGATACCTTCCAGCTGTTTGCCGGCGCCAGCTGGGAAATCGATCTCTGGGGCCGTATCCGCAGGCTTTCCGAGGCAGCGCGCGCAAACATGCTCGCATCCGTGGAGGCGCGCCGCGGCGTGATCCTATCCCTGGTGGCCTCGGTCGCGCAAAACTACTTCCAACTGCGCGGCCTCGACGAGCAGTTGGCCATCACCAAGCGTAATCTGGCCAGTTACCGGGATTCGGTCAAACTGTTCGAACTGCAGTTCAAATACGGTCAGGTATCACAGATGAACGTCGAGCAGGCACGCACCCAGTACGAGTCCGCCGCGGCGACCATCCCCCAGATTGAGAACCAGATCGCCCAGGTGGAGAATGCCATCTCGATACTGCTGGGCCGCAACCCCGAACCCGTGCCCCGGGGCAAGTCGATCTATGAGCTGGTCCTGCCGGCCGTACCGGCCGGGGTTCCCTCGGAAGTACTGGAAAACCGGCCCGATATCCTGCAGGCCGAACAGAACCTCATCGCCGCTAATGCCCAGATCGGCGCGGCACGCGCCCTCTATTTCCCCACCATCTCCCTCACCGGCAGTTATGGCTCGTCGAGTTCGGCGTTGCGCGACCTGTTCAGGGGACCGGCCGAGATCTGGAGCTATGCGGGATCGGTTACCGGACCTATCTTCACCGCCGGTCAAACCTACGGCCAGGTGAAACAGGCCGAAGCGGCGCAAAAGGCCGCGCTGCTGACCTACCAGTCCTCCATTCAAAGCGCCTTTGCCGATGTGGAAGATGCCCTTGTCGCACGGCAGAAACTGGGCGATCAACTCGACGCCCAGGGACGGCTGGTCAAGGCTTCCAAGGAGTACGAACGGCTTGCATGGCTCCAGTATAACGGCGGTTATACGCCCTATTCCACGGTGCTGCAGGCCCAGCAGAAGCTTTTCCCCGCCGAACTGGACTGGGTGCAGACACGCGCCTCGCTCTTTGTTTCGCTGGGAAACATTTACAAGTCAATGGGAGGGGGCTGGATACGCGAG
>JARKOC010000384.1 GCA_029975915.1 Bryobacteraceae bacterium | reverse complement strand
CCAGAAACCCCCGGTCTGGACAGCCCGCCCACCGCGAACGACACGCGGCGATCCATCACACCCACATGCCACAATCAACAACAGACCAGCGGACAACCCACGGTCCGACCATCATCAGACCACCAATGAAAGATCGAGGCTAAGCTTCAATTGACTCAGGCAATCCCAGACGCGCCACCGGCGGGCCATGTCTCTGTGATACCGGCGGACGGTGGCAGTATCGCTGAATGGGCAGCAACTCGGGGAGGTGACGTTGTCAGCCCGTATACAGCGGACATAATCAATGCCATTGTAGGCACAGTAAGGGTGAATTAACCGTGATTCTCTTTGATGACGCCGATCTCTTGGAGTTCGGTGTACGGATCGATTCGACCGTTTCTACATTGAAAGCCATGTACCCGAGTCTTTGGTCACAATCCGGATCGAGAGCCAATGAGAGGTTCCCGTTTTCCATGTATCTATCGCTGATCGTTGGTGATCCAGTCATTGATGATGAAGATATTGTGTGGTCGGCAAGCTTTCAGTCCTTGACGGACTCCCGTTTGTTTTTCGTTTGCGACTTATCTAAGGGGACCGGTGAAATAGTGTCAGAGGGGCCACAAGGAGAGTTTGACATGTCAGACCCGGGCAAGCTTCATAGCTGGGCCTATACGATGATGTTATCGTCACTTGGATTCCTGAGCACGAACATTCTTCTGATCTCGAGAGAACTCGGCAACGCGAGCTAAACCGATATCTCTATGATGGAGAGCAATTCATGGCTCACGGATTTAGGTCCAGAGGCCTCAGAGGCAGCGGAGTTTCTTCAATTGACGCCGCAGGATTGTGTTGCTCAGCTCAGAGCTGCGTTTTCTGCCCGGTCAACGGTTAACGTGGCCTTGATCGTATTGGCGAGCGCGCCGAGTGGTGTGGTTGAACTTTTCCCGGAAGAGTTGCTTTATCGAGCAATGGCCACCGACGGACGCTTCGTAGAAGCACGTCGGGTGCTTATGCGTATGTCTCGATACCGTTTGCATGGTGTTATGAGGCTCTTCACAATCGGCGGTGTAGGCGGGGCCTGAATCCGCCGGTCTCGAGGAGGGATCGGGCGACATAGTGGTTGAGGTTGCGGAAGCCGAGGGCGGAGCCGCGGAGGTGTTCGAGGCGGCCGTTGATGGCCTCGGTGGGTCCGTTCGAGGTGCCGGGCCGGTCGAAGTAGGCCAGCACGTCCGCGGCCCGCTTCTTCAGGGTCCGGCCGAGGGTGATGACCTCGCGGAGGGCGCCGGGAACTCCGGCGCTGATGCTAGTGATGAACGTGGCCATGCGGGCGCGGCCTTTGGCGGGTTCGGCTTCGCGGTAGGCGGCGATCATCTCTTGGTAGACCGCCCAGGTGGCCTCGAGCTCGACGTGGTCATCGTTGGCGAACAGCGTTGCGAGTCGGGCCTGCTGTTTGACGGTGAGCAGCTCGGTGCCGGTGTGGAGGGTGCGTCGGGCCCGGTACAGCGGGTCGGTGGCGCGGCCGCGGTGGCCGTGGAGTTCTTGCTGGATCCGGCGGCGGCACCCATCGAGGGCGTCGCCGGCCAGGCGGACGACGTGGAACGGGTCCATGACGGTCGTGGCATCGGGGAGTTCCTCGGCGGCGGCGGTTTTGAAGCCGGTGAACCCGTCCATCGCGACCACTTCGATCTGGGCCCGCCAGCTGGGCTCGCGTTCGGCGAGCCAGGTCTTGAACGCCGCCTTGGAGCGGCCCTCGACCATGTCCAACAGGCGTGCCGGGCCGGTATCGTCCCTGATCGGAGTGAGGTCGATGATCACGGTGACGTACTTGTCGCCCTTGCGGGTGTGTCGCCACACGTGTTCGTCGACGCCGATCACGCGGACGCCATCGAACCGGGACGGGTCATCGATCAAGACCCGCTGGCCCTCGGCTAGGACCGCGCTGTTGGCGGTGTTCCAGGCGACCCCCAGACCCTCGGCGACCCGGGCCACCGTGAGGTGCTGCACGACGATCCCTTCCAGTGCCCACCGCAGCCCACGCCGCGACAGCTTCGCCCGCGGCTCAGCCGCCTTGGACCTGACTTCCACAGGTGCGCGTGTGTCGTCAATGTTCTTGCTTGTCAGGGGCTTGCGGTGGGTGGTTTTGGGGCACTAACGGGCGGTTAGAATCGGGCTTGTGAGCCCGTATCTGCGGAAAGTGAAGACCCGGTCGGGTGCGACCGCGGTGCAGATCGTGGA
>JARKOC010000356.1 GCA_029975915.1 Bryobacteraceae bacterium | reverse complement strand
GGACGCATGCCTCGACAACCCCCGCATCAGGGAATCCTCCCTGTTCCGATTCCTGAACGGCCCGACGGCCACCGCCGAAACCATATCCGTCATCGCCCGCCATTCCCGCTGGAAGAACAGGCCGAACCTGAAGCTGGCGATACTGAAGAACGGCAGGACCCCGAACATCTGGTTCACCGTGTTCCTCCCGACAATCCCACTGGTGGAGGTGAAGAATCTCCGCGCCTCGGGGAGGCTCACGAGGGGGCAGAAGGAGTGCGTGGAGGAGGAGCTGAAGAGGCGGGGGGTGCGGTAGGATCTTTCAATCTCCGGTTTTCATCCCTTCAAGATGCGAGGCGACGGCCGAAACCCGCTCCGGGACGTTCCCCCCGACCTGCAGCCATGGCGTGCCGCGGCGGGTCAATTCATCCACGTACCAGGCGTGCTGAGTATCCCGGAACCGGGCATCCTGACGTGTCCCGTCCTGGACGAAGGCGAAATCCGGTTCGCAGAGGACGGTCAGGTCGTAGGGCCTTTCAGCGAGTTCTTCCACCACCGGGTCGCTCCGGTGAAACAGGCGCCGGGTGTACAGCAGGGTCGTCAGGGGGGATGTGTCGCAGAACAGGTAGCGGAAGGCCTTCCCGGCCTCTTCTTCTTCCCGTGCGACCTGCGCCGTTGCGATGGTCCGCATGTCCTCGAAACGCAGGCCGCCTTTCCTCTCTTCCCAGAGCTCACGCCCGTATTCGGGCACATGACGCGTCCCCAGATGGTCGGCCAACGCCGCCGCCAGGGTGCTTTTGCCGGATGATTCCCCTCCCAGCAGGCAGATGCGCCGGACAAAGGAGGCATACACCCTCGGCGAAAGCCAATGCCGGTTCTGGTGGATGGCAGCGCGTATCCGCGTTCCGGAGACGGGAACCCGGATACGGTCCCGGTCCACGAGAACGTGCCCGACTTGGGGCGCATCCGGTATCCTCTCCCGGAAATACCTCGTCAACTCACGGGCAAAACCGTCGCCGTAGTCTTCGCTGGTGAACACGGCATCGACCGTGACGCCCAGCACCTTCCAGCAGAGGAAACCCACGAAGCGGCGGTGCACCGTCTCGTCGGCGTCATCGGGGGGAACTTCTCCGAAACCCTCCGCCGTGGCTCTCCAGTCATGCAGCCTTGCGTCGGTGACAACGAGCCGTGTCGCAAGGGGAAACAGCTCCCGCAGCCATCGCTCGCGCCGCTCGGCCCGGCACCCGTCCGGTTCCGGCCGGGCGTAGCTGATGATGACCACCTCCCGGCACTGTCCGAAAGCTTCGCGGATCAGCAGCTCATGGCCCTGGTGCAGGGGTGCGAACTTGCCTACGACCAGACCGCGCCGGTACTGTGCCCTCATTTTGCCACCGCCAGCCGTTGCCACAGGCGCAGGGAGATGACGGCATTGGCCCAGAACACGCCGTAGAGGGCGGCGGTGAGGAACAAGCCCCGCGAGCAGTAGAGGGGAACCGCGATCGTGTTGACGATGAGCCAGCACCACCAGGTCTCGACCCGACGCGCCATGAGCAGGAACTGGCCGAGCATGCTGAAGGCGAGCACCACCGAATCGGCGTAGGGGGCATAGGCATCGGTGAACCGGTGCAGCAGCCGGCCGTAGGAGAGCGCTACGACGATGCCCGCGGCGGACAGGGGGACAACGGTTGTCCAGCGGCTCCGCCTGACCGGCAGCTCGGCGCCCCGATCGCCGCGCATCCATCCCAACCATCCGCAGATGCTGGTGACGATGAAGAACGACTGCAGGGTGACGTCGGCATAGAGCCGCGCAGAGAAAAATAGCACGCCGAACAGGGCGCAGCCGAGGATTCCGGTCCACCAGGTATGGACGCTGTTCCGGCCGGCAAGGATGATGGAGGCGGCGTTCAGCGCGTTGGCCGCTATCTCGCAGGGTGAAATCACGGAGCGCTCCCGTCCATGTCCGAGGTGTATTGTACGACCTTTCCGGTGAACGGTTCGTGCTCGCGGATCTCCAGCGCCTGTCCCGGCCCGAACAGGTCGAGCAGGGCATGGCGAATGGCATCACCGCGTGAGGCGGGACCGTCCAGCCTCAGCAGCAGGCGTGCATCGCGGTTCTGGTGGAGGGTGAACCGGGCAAGGGCAAAGCGCTGCAGCGCATGGGTGACCTCCAGGTTGTTGATCATCTCTCCGGACATGGTCCTGAACAGGACCGGCGGCCGCCCTTCGAGCCCAACCAGGACCGGTTCGTCCCCGAAAAAGGAAAGCGAGGCGTAGTCGCCCGTGCGGTAGCGGAGCAGGGGGAGGCAGAAGTTGAAGCCGCCGGTGAGGGTGACCTCCCCCCGTTCACCGGGCGGCAGGGGGCGGCCCGCTTCATCCAGGATCTCCACGTACAGTCGATGCTGGAGGAGGACATGCCCCCCAGCGTCCGGTTCGGCGACCGCGATGGGGCCGGCTTCGTTCATGGAGTAGAGGTCGAGCACCGGACAGCCGAATCTCGCCTCCAGCCGCTCCCGCATCCCCGGCAGCAGGGTCATGGCGGTGGAGATGGCAGCGCGGGGCCTGTGGCGGAGCGGCAGCGACGCCAGTACCTGGAAGGAAATGGGGTCGCCGGTGATCACCTCCGGTGCCAGGTCGTCCAGGTAGCGGGCCCGGTCGTCCGGGTCGCGCCAGTCATGCGGATGGAGGTTGATCTTTGCCAGCCCCGATTCGTCCATGGCCGGCGTCACCGATACGTAGGTGAAGCATTTCCGCTGGTATCCCAGCAGCACCACGCCCACTTTTCCCCGTCCGTGGGCCAGTTCGATGCCGAAGCGGCGGAGCGCCTTTTTGTGAAAGGGGAGATAGGATGCCGCCACCAGCGGATGCGAGGGGATGATAAGGGGATGTCCGGTGGTGCCGCTGGTCTGGAACAGCATCATCCGCTCCACCGCTACCGTGTCCGGGACGAATTGGGCGATGTCCCGGCTGAGATGGGAGCGGTCGATTGTCGGGATGTCCTGAAACGCCTTGGGAGGGGAACCGTACCACCGATAGTGGGGTATCTCGGCGAAACATGTTTCGACAAAGGCGGACAGCCATTCGGGCTTCCTACCCGCTTTCCATCCGATTTCGGCCGCCTCCACCTCTCGCTCGAATACGCGCACCCGGTCCAGGTCTTCCCTGGTGAGGCGGTTGCCGCTCTCGTTCTGAAAGATGGGGGCGTGGGGGTGCTCGCGCAGGAAGCGGAGCATGGCCCTCCCATCTTCAGTCAGGCACGGGTAACGGTCCGTATCGGTACTCTGCGCTTCCCGGTTCATTCTCGCGTCCATTTGTCCGCCGATTCCTGAGCCGCTTTGCGCCGCAGGGCCTCCCGGATGGATCGTGACCGTTCCTCCGCTTCGCGGGATGCCCGTACCACCCGGGCGCGCTCCGTGGAGCTGAGCGCCATGAGGCGGTCCCGGGACTGCGCCTCGGTCTCTCCCTCGGGTCGGTATCCCAGGCGGGAAAGTGAAAGGCGGGCAAGT
>JARKOC010000355.1 GCA_029975915.1 Bryobacteraceae bacterium | reverse complement strand
GTTGAACGCAGCGTGATGAATCTGCCCGACGCGCACTACCTGCGGGTCAATTATCTGAATATGCGTGACCTGCTGAAGTACGACAAGGTTATTGTCCCGCTGGACGCGCTGGACGTAATCAAGTCGCTGTGGGGACGGGAGGAGGAAGCCTAAGATGGCCGAAATTCATCCATACGATGTACTGATTCGCCCGGTCATCACGGAAAAGTCGAGTGTTCAATCGGACGAACTCAATCAATATGTGTTCGAGGTGCATCAGGACGCCAACAAGATTCAGATCAAAGAGGCGGTTGAACTGGTTTTCCCGAACAATGTGAAGGTCGCCAAAGTCCGCACGATGATTATGCCTGCCAAGCGCGGGCAGCGTGGCCGCCGGTGGTATCTCCGGTCGCGCCAGTGGAAAAAAGCCATCGTGACGCTCGAACCCGGCCATACGATTGAGTTATTCAACCTGTAGGTGGGATAGAGACTATGCCGGTAAAAGTGTACAAGCCCACCTCGGCTGGCCGCCGGGGGATGACGGGCCACAGTTTTGAGGAAATCACGAAGTCCAAGCCAGAGCGGTCGCTGACCGAGGCGCTCCGCAAACGCGGTGGACGGAATAATCAGGGGCGGCTGACCGTGCGCCATCGCGGCGGCGGCCACAAGCGCCGCTACCGTATCATTGATTTCAAGCGCGACCGCTTTGATGCTCCGGCGCAGGTCATCGCTATCGAATATGACCCGAACCGCTCGGCGCGCATCGCGCTGATCGAGTTCCCGGATGGCGAACGCCGTTACATGATCGCCCCACTGGGGCTGAAGGTCGGCGACCGCGTGGCGAACGGCGATCTGGCGGAACTGCGTGTCGGTGACGCCATGCCGATCAGCGCCATTCCGGTAGGCACGCTGATCCACAACATCGAATTCGAGCTGGGACGCGGCGGCCAGATCGCCCGGTCGGCGGGTGTGTCGGCGCAGCTGCTGGCGAAGGAAGGCGCTTACGCCCAGGTGCGTATGCCCAGCGGCGAAGTGCGGCTCATCAACGAACGCTGCATGGCGACTATCGGCCAGGTTGGCAACACCGATCACGGCAACGTCAAGCTGGGCAAGGCTGGCCGGCGGCGCTGGATGGGCTGGCGGCCAACGGTACGCGGTATTGCGATGGATCCCGGCGCTCACCCGCACGGCGGTGGTGAAGGCCGGTCGCCGATTGGTATGCCCGGCCCGAAGACGCCCTGGGGCAAACCGGCGCTGGGTAAACGCACGCGCGTCAACCACCGCACCGACCGCTTCATCGTCCGGCGGCGGGCGCGGTAGCCAGCATGTAGGGGCGGGTCTGTGTGCCCGCCCAGGGCGATCATCTAGGGTCGTCCCTACATGGAGAACTGAGGATAAAATATGTCACGCTCACTGAAGAAGGGGCCATTTATCGCCCCGAAGCTGCTGAAAAAAGTTGAACGGCTGAATGCGGAAAACAAGAAGGTTGTTATTCGCACCTGGAGCCGCGCCAGCACGATCTTCCCGCAGATGGTCGGTCACACGATTGCCGTGCATGATGGCCGCCGCCATGTTCCGATCTACATCACCGAGAACATGGTCGGTCACAAACTGGGTGAGTTCGCCCCCACGCGCGCCTTTCGCGGCCATCTGGTCGAGAAGAAGAAGTAACGGGAGGCCATGATGGAGGTACGAGCGAAAACGACGAGCCTGAGCATCTCGCCCCAGAAACTGCGGCTGGTGATTGACCTGGTGCGCGGCCTGGGTGCGAAGCAGGCAGCCACCATGCTGGAATATATGCCCAAGAAGGGCGCTGATATGGTGCATAAAACGCTCCTGTCGGCGATTGCCAACGCAGAGAATAATCACGATCTGAACCCGGATGATCTGTACGTCAAGACCATCATGGCGGATGAAGGCCCGCGCCTGAAACGCATGAAGGCCGGGGCGCGCGGGCGTTATAAACCACGTGTGCGCCGCCTGTCGCACCTGACGATCATCCTGGCCGAACGAGAGGGAGCATAATCATGGGGCGTAAAGTCCATCCCGTTGGCTTCCGGCTTAAAGTTATCCGTGACTGGGACGCGCGCTGGTACGCTGAAGGCCAGCGGTACACTTCCCAGCTTCAGGAAGACTTTGCCATCCGGCGGTTTATCAAGAAGAAGGGCGAACGCGCGGGTGTGTCTCGCATTGAAATCGAGCGTTATCCCAATCAACTGCTGGTGAACATCCACACCGCC
>JARKOC010000447.1 GCA_029975915.1 Bryobacteraceae bacterium | reverse complement strand
GTCCACATTCGTCAAGGCGAGTGCCTGGCCTGCCTCGATAGTGCCGGCATTGACTGATCTCAGCCCGCCGCGCAGGTACTCGCCAGCATAGGCCGCTGTCGTGTAGGTAAGTCCGATGACCGCGCAAAGAAACGCGGTCGGTGACCAATGCAGCGCCGGCAAGCCAAAATAGACGACGTAGAGCACCACCAGAGCGGGTGCACCGCGCCCGATCTCCACCAGGGCGATGGATAGCCAGCTCAGCGGCTTGAACTGGGAACTGACCCCGAGCGCCAGGAGGAGCCCGAGAGGCAGACCAATAAGGAGGCTGAGCGCGGTGAGTTCAAGCGAGACAATCAATCCGTCGAATAGCTTGGGAAAGATGTTTGCCCAGAATTGAAATATGTTGGTCATCGTGCGCCCGCCTTACGCATGCGAGCTTCCATGCCTCGGGCGGCAAGACCCATCGGTATTGACAAAGCCATGTAGACGACGGCCGCGATGAAGAAGAGAAGAATCCCCTCGGGCGACCTGCGCGCATAGGTGCTGGCCGCAAAGACCATTTCTGTCACACCGATCACGGAAGCGATCGAAGAATCTTTCACCAAACCGATGAAATAGGTAGCCAGACCGGGAAGCATCGCCCGCAGAGCCTGCGGGGCGATTACCTTCGCGAACATCGTCCAGCTCCCAAGCCCGAGCGCGTGCGACGCCTCGAATTGCCCCTTTGGGACGGCCACCAGACCGCCCCTGAAGATTTCAGCCAAGTATCCGGCAGAAATGATGCCGAGTCCGATGATTGCCGCTTCGAGCGGGTCCAGAAGAATCCCGATTCACGGAAGGCCGAAGTAGATGAAAAACAGCCACACGATGGGAGGGATGCCTCGCGCAATATCGATGAAGCCCTGAGCCACAAGCCTGAATGGAACAAACTTCGAACGCCGCATGAACATGAGCGGAATAGCGATGGCAAAACCGATAAGGAAAGCGCCGACGGTCACCATCAAGGTGTATGGAATGGCCAGGATGATTGGCGCGAATCCCCCCACGAACGCCTCCTCTGTCGGCTTGTCAGAGGCAGGTCACGCCTTACCCCTGTAATGCTTCAGAGCCTACGCGAGGAGTGTTTCACCAGTTTTACGAGAGAGACTATCTTGGTATCGTTCAGGTTACCTTGGGGTAACAGAATTGCTTGGACTCAGAAGCGCCTTCACTGTCTCGCGACGATCCATTTGACGATACGCCTCAGGCGCAATTTCGAGGGTGCCGAAATAGCTGAAGACCACACCTGGACGCAATTCGCCAGAATCTACCAGTGGAAGCAGCTCGGGCAGGTAGTCGCGGGCCGGACACATTCCACCTGAGATCGAAATATTACCTCTGAACAATCTCGCCAGGTCCACGTTCACTCCATGTGGAAGGCCGACATATCCGACGCTCCCGCCAGGCCTGACCAGGGATAATGCCGTATCGAACGATCCGCTCGAACCGACACATTCCACAACTCGTTTGGCCAATTCGCCTGAGGTCAATTCGTGTACAGCAGCTACCGCCTCATCGCCACGCACTGACAGAAACTCGTCGGCACCGTTGGCCCGGGCCATTTCTTCACGATCGGGATGCGCCCCACCAAGGACGATAATTCGGCCGGCTCCGATCATGCGGGCGGCGATGATTGCGCATTGACCGACCGCCCCGTCTCCGACGATGACGACCGTGTCGCCAGTTTGGACACCCGCATTGCGTATGCCGTGCAGTCCGGTGGGCATAACATCGGCCAAAGCAAGCAGGTCCGGGATGCGCTCGATCGGCGGCGCCGAGCCGTCGGAACTCAGTTTGACTAGCGTGGCCGATGCGTGCGGCACTCGTACCAGTTCGCCCTGGCCGGCATCGACGACCTCGCGGCTCCAGAAGCCACCGTCCAGACATGAGGAGCTAAGCCCTTCGCGACAGAAGGAGCATTCTCCATCGGAGTAGCGGAAGGGTGCGACCACCCAATCACCAATATCTAGCCCTGTGACCTCGGATCCCGTCTCGATGACTCGACCCAGAAACTCGTGGCCGATCCGTGACCCTGGTGCGACGGCGGCCTGACCCCGGTAGGTCCACAGATCCGAGCCACATACGGCTGCGGCCTCGACCTGCACAATGGCGTCGCCGGGGTCTTCAATGCCTGGGTCGGGAACCGTTTCGACCGAGACCTGATAAGGGCCGTGAAAGACCACCGCACGCATTTCAGTTCACCTCGTCCCGGTACCCATGTTGACGAGATTCTCCGGTGCTTCATTGAAGACCAGGCGCTGGACGAGTTGTTGCAGCGCGATCCGACGTCCGTCGGCAAGAGACTCCTCGGAGATGAAAGCAGCGTGCGGGGTAATGAGAACGTTCTCCAGTGAGAAGAGGTCGGACGTCTCGGTGTCCTCATCCTCGATAACGTCGACCCCGGCACCGGCAATCTGACCTGTCGTCAATGCTTCGACGAGAGC
>JARKOC010000322.1 GCA_029975915.1 Bryobacteraceae bacterium | reverse complement strand
CGATCAACTGAGGGAACTCGTGGTGAAGGCCGGGGGCAATGCGCAGACGGTCCGCGAGCTGGAGCCGGATCAGGCCATTGCGCTCAACGCCCTCGACTCGCTCGGCTTTGCCGCGTTCATCGCCGCCATCGAGGAGCGGTTCGCCATACGGATCAGCGACAAATCCTCGGTGAAACTGCGTTCCATGAAAGACTTCGCCCAGTACGTCGAGGCCCAGCTGGAACGTCAGGAGGACGCCGGCACCCGGGCGGCGAGCAGCGGCGCTGCAGGGGCACGTGACTTCAGGCTCGACGGAGCGCCGCTCCACTACGAAATCGTCGGCAGCGGACCGCCCCTGCTCCTCCTGAACGGCATCGGCCTCGACCTGCCCGCGTGGAGTCCCCTGGTGCACGAACTCTGCGGCGAGCGCCGGCTGGTTCTCCTCGAAACACGCGGGTCCGGACTGTCCGGTGCGCCGCCGGAACCATGCAGCACCGCCCGGCTCGCCGCCGACGCGCTTGCGCTCCTGGACCACCTCTCTCTCGGCCCGGTGGACGTTCTCGGATTCTCCCTCGGCGGCCTCGTGGCGCAGGAACTGGCGCTCCTCGCACCTGACCGGATCCGCTCCCTGGTGCTCGCCGCCACCGCGGCCCGCCTCCCGGGGCGGACTCGCCGCGTCCTCGACGCCTGGCGTCGGCTCCTTTTGGCAGGGGTGGACGCAGACATCTTCCGGCGCGAGCAATTCGCCTGGGTCTTCGGTCCTGAGACCCTCGAGAACGATACACTGATCGAGGCGGCCCTGGCGACCCTCGCCGGCGTGCCCGCCCCCTCGGCGTGCGGCTTTGCCGCGCAAGCCGACGCCTGTCTGGCCCACGACACCCGGGAGCGGGCGTCGCGCATCAACGCCCCGGCGCTCGTCCTGGCCGGAGAGGACGATGTCCTCCTCCCTGCAGCAGCAGCCGAGACGCTCGCCGGGCTCCTGCCCCGTGGGCGGTTCGAGCGCCATCCCGGCGGCCACGCCTTACTGTCGGAGAGCACGCGCGTCGTGGCGGCGTCGGTGCTGCGATTCCTGGACCCGGTCCGCGAGGCAACGAAAGAATGAATCCGCAAAGGGAGAAAAAGCGCATGAACAAAAGCGACAACGGGAAGTCCCGTTAGGCGCTGAATATCAGCCTAATCGCGGGCAAAAAGATACCAGGAATCTTCCCCGGCAAGCGTCTGAGATGCGGCAGAAGACAGTAACAGTGCAATAAGGGTCAGAATTGACCATGTGCCGGATCGTTTCATGAATTTATGCAGTTCAGGACCTTTCCGTGTCCCTTCATTTCCAGTATTATTTCTCACAGACGTATACTGACAAGAACCCATTACCGTCTTTTTCAACAATGCTGAGGCCA
>JARKOC010000315.1 GCA_029975915.1 Bryobacteraceae bacterium | reverse complement strand
CTCGGTCAGCGGCCGCAGGACGACCCCATGGGACTTGATGACTTCATCTGCGAAGGACGGCATGCACGGATCCTAGTGACAGGTGATTGCCGGCTGCTGCTGGATCATAGTCTCAAGCGGTGAAAGACCGCACATCGGCAGTACCGGGCGTCGCCGGGAACGCGTAGTCAAGCTCCCGAGACGGGCGACCCTGCGTCAACAGTCCGTCCCGCGATCCGCGACTGAACTGACCTGAGTGGCGCCGCTACGATCGGCCCATGCTCGAGGCCCTAATCGGTGCAATCGTTGGCGGCGTCTTGACCGCGCTGGGCACCTGGGTGGTGACTTCGTCCGTCGACCGGCGAAGTCGTGCGCACTTTGCACGTGAGCAGAGGTTACTGGCTGCCAGGGAGGCGCTCGGGGCGCTACAGGAACTGAACCGTCGCCTGATTGACGTAGCCCGGGTCGACACGACGGGCCGCCACGACGACAGGCCTTGGCAAGATCTACACAACGCGACCATCAGGTGGAACACGGCGAGACTGGCTGCGGCGCTCATTGCCCCTTCTGACGAAGTCAGAGTTACTCCTCGCCATCGACAACGAAACCGACGTTGTCATGGACAAGGCTTTGAGCCGTCGGTGGGAGAGCAGAGCTTTCCGCGCGGAACGTGAGAAGTTGGGCAAACTGGGCGCCGAGTACCTGAACCTCGTGCGCGCTAATGAGGACCTGCCTCAGATTGTCATCGGATCGATTTGGGCCTGGCCGGAGCAGCGGCAAGCGATCGAAGCGCGTGCGGCACTTCCTTGAACCCGGCCTCCAAGGCAGCCTTCCTTTGTAGACATTCGGGTCTCGTGAACGCACACAGACGGCTGCAATGTGCGCGGGATCACGACCCTCGACGTCGACGCCCGACTCTGGGCATGAGAGCGAGGTCACGACCATCGGGATGACCGTCAGTCAGTAACAAACAATCGTGAGCCTCAGAGACGACCCCTCAGGCCGGCCCTTCCGACCGGCGCGTAGCCATCCTTGGACACCGCAATGCACACTCCTAG
>JARKOC010000314.1 GCA_029975915.1 Bryobacteraceae bacterium | reverse complement strand
ACATGTCGCTCCCTCTGCAAACTGAATGTCTTCCCCTGGGCAGTGGGTTGCGGATACTCGCGAACGACCGACACAGCGTCGGTCTGACGCCATATTTCCGCCATCAGCCTCTCTCCCTCGCCAATTTCAGCCAAGGCATCGAGCACGCCCCGGACAAGACTCCCCTCGTCCACCTGTCCGCAATCGGGGGAGATTCTCAGCGCCATCCGGGTCAGCCCCCTCTCATCTTCCCTTTCCACCCATTGGTAATCCACCACGGAACCGCCACAGCAAGGCACGACGACCTCCTCGACAATCCGTTCAAGCAGTCGGCCGCTGACGGCCATACCCTCGCCCGTGGCCCTCTCGTTGCTCCTGATGGCGGAAAGGTGCGTCCGGAAACCGACGTGCTCGAAAACACATCCGCAGTTCCGTTGATGCACCACGCCCACGTCGCCGAGCTGGACGTTTATCATCACCTGCGGCATGACGTCGTGCAGTGTGGTGAGAAAAAGAGGCGCGACCCGGCCGGAGGGGGTATCGCCGTCCTGGATCAGCGCCACCATGTCGGAGACGACATGGACTTCATCGATATCGGCCGGATTTCCGCACCCCATGCCGATCGTCCCCATCTCCGTGGCCGCATACCGGGGGTACACCCGTGCGCCGTCGGCCGAAATCTCGCGGTACTTGGCATCCGTCAGGGGTTCGCTGCCCACGATCATGGACAAGCCGCCGAGATGGGAGCGGCGTTCCCGGACGGCCCGGCAGATCCGGACTGCCTGACTCACGTAACTCTGGACAACGCAGTTCCCGTGCCGATCGAGGCAACCGGCAACCCAGTCGGCGATGCGGTCCGGACGACCCATCGCCAGAGGCTCCGGTCTCGGCAGTCCGGAGCCGAGCAGGCGTCCGAATCGAACGATCGCGCTCGTGGCCAGCCTGCTTTCCAGCCTGGCCGATGCACCGGGCAGCATCATGCTGAACCAGCGTTCGGAAGGACAACCGATCTTTGCCAGGCGCAGGCTGTTGCCGATGCCGGTTGCGGCTGGAAGGATGGGATACCATAATGCCC
>JARKOC010000306.1 GCA_029975915.1 Bryobacteraceae bacterium | reverse complement strand
AGGTATCTGGAGCGTCACCGCGTGCTCCATCTCGCGGCATACCAGCATCTCCATCCGTTGCCGCTCTTCCTCCGGCACCTCGAATACCAGTTCATCGTGCACCTGCCTGATGAGCCGGCTCCTCAAGCCTTCCTTCTTCATCCGTTCATGCACCCTGACCATGGCTTGTTTGATGATGTCAGCCGCGGATCCCTGGATGGGATAGTTGATGGCGTTGCGCTGGGCGAATGCCCGGATGTTTCCGTTCGAGCTGGAAATGTCCGGGATCGGCAGACGGCGGCCGAGAATGGTGGTGACGAAGCCGTCCCGCTCCGCGCTCAGGATGCAGGAGTCGAGAAATTCGCGTGCGCCGCTGTGGCGCTTGAAATAGCTGTCGATGAATTCCTTGGCGACTTTGGTGGAGACCCCCAGTTCCCGTGCCAGGCTGAAGGCTCCCTGGCCGTAGATGACCCCGAAGTTGATGGTCTTGGCCTGTCGGCGCATCTCGGGCGTTACCAAGCCCGGCATGAGGTCGAAAACTTCGCTGGCGGTGCGGGTATGGATGTCCTCGTCACGGGCAAATGCATCGCAGAACACCCGATCGCCCGAAAGGTGGGCAAGCACCCGCAGTTCGATCTGGGAATAGTCCGCGGAAAGGATGAGGGCGCCTTCCCCGGCGATAAAGGCGCGGCGAATCTGTCTTCCCTCCTCGGTTCGGATGGGGATGTTCTGCAGGTTCGGTTCCGACGAGGAAAGCCTGCCGGTGTTGGTGACGGCCTGGTTGTAGGAGGTGTGCACCCTCCCGGACGCCGGGTCGACCAACCTGGGCAGGGCGTCCGTATAGGTCGATTTCAGCTTGGAGACACTCCGGTAGCGGAGGATCAGGGCGGCAATCTCATGTTCACGGGAGAGTTTGTCCAGAACATCCATGTCGGTTGACCAGCCGGTCTTGGTCTTTTTTCCGGCCGGCAGCTTCAGTCGATCAAACAGGACCTCTCCCAGCTGTTTCGGCGAGTTGATATTGAATTCGCATCCGGCACAACTGAAGATTTTC
>JARKOC010000271.1 GCA_029975915.1 Bryobacteraceae bacterium | reverse complement strand
ATCGCGCTGCGCCGGTGGAGTCAGGGGAGTGCGCCCAGCATGGGCGCGATCTAATGGGTTGTAAGTCCCCTGTGGGAGTACCGATCTTGTAGCATGCGATAAGAATAACCACTAGCCGAAGGCAAGGGCAAGCTTGTGAGGGGTTGTCTGAAGGAAGCCGGAGAGCAAAAGCGCGAGGCGACGGGCAGAAACCGCATAGAAGGCTGAGCAGGTCGAGGCGAGCTGGCACATGACAGCGAAGCCCACCGGTATGACCGGCACGGTAAATGCGGCGCTTGTGCGCGGAAACATCGCGTTCTTACCTGGGGAGGTCTGCCGCGCGAGCGGAGAAGGAAGTTGAGCGAAAGTGGCTGGGTCGTGCCAGTGCCAAACGACCAGCGCCGATGCGGGCTGTCACGCATCAAGGGCGAACGAAGCGACAGCGGCGCTCAACAACGAATCAGCGCCTCGGCCAGCAATGGCAGGGGTGACGCGGCAGAAGTCAGCAGCGGTCATAGTAGCCAGGCAGGTTGCGACCGGCGAAGGACCAAACAACGAAACACAAGGCGCAGACGGCCTGATCTCGGCGCAGCCGCAATCTCCCCGGACGGGGAAGGCGAGCCGGCGAGCGGGTCGCACCGAGCCTTGAACCAAGACGAGACGAAAGTAGTGGCAACAAACGAGTTACTGGCAGCCGTCCTCTCCAGCGACAACCTGCGCAGTGCATGGAAACGCGTGAAAGCCAACCAAGGCGCGCCGGGCATCGACGGCATCGCCATAGCAGACTTTCCCGCCCACCTGCGAGCGCACTGGGAAGACACCCGCCGCCAACTCGAAACCGGGCGTTACCGTCCGCAAGCCGTCCGCCGGGTGGAAATCCCCAAGGACGACGGCGGCAAACGGCTGCTGGGCATCCCGACCGTGATGGACCGGGTCATCCAGCAAGCCATCGCCCAAGTGCTCACGCCGATCTTCGAACCGGGCTTCTCGGATTCGAGCTTTGGCTTCCGACCGGGCCGCAATGCCCACCAGGCGATCAAACAGGTACAAGCGTATGTGAAGGACGGCTACGCCATTGCCGTGGACATCGACCTCGCCAAGTTCTTCGACACCGTCAATCACGACGTGCTGATGAAGATCATCGGGCGAACGATCCGCGACAAGGCGCTGCTGGCCCTGATCGGCCGCTACCTGCGCGCCGGTGTGCTGGTCGGAGAGCACATCGAGCCCAGCGCCATCGGCACGCCGCAAGGCGGGCCGCTGTCGCCGCTCCTGGCCAACATCCTGCTCAACGAACTCGACCACGAACTGGAACGGCGAAGCCACCGCTTCGCCCGTTACGCCGACGACATGGTCATCCTGGTCAAAAGCCAGAGAGCAGGGGAACGAGTCATGCGAAGTTTGACGCGCTACCTGGAAGGACGACTGAAGCTC
>JARKOC010000265.1 GCA_029975915.1 Bryobacteraceae bacterium | reverse complement strand
CAGCCGACAACTCACCCTCCGGGTTCAAACAGGTCGGCTGTCTTTTGCTCCATTTCGCCAAGAGCCACTGGGCCTCAGCGGCACAGTCGCTCACTCCGGACGCCTCCGACCGCTGAATCGAGGATGAACCGTGACGACCATGAAAACCTACGACAACCTTGCCATTGCATTGGCGGGCGACAACCTCATCGAGGCTAGCGCCGGAACCGGCAAGACCTACGCCATTGCCTGCCTGTATCTGCGTCTGGTGGTGGAGGAGGGCCTGCTCCCGGAGAACATCCTGGTGGTTACCTTTACCGAGGCCGCAACCAAGGAGCTGCGGGGAAGGGTGCGGGAACGGCTGCGCGCCGCCCGTGACGTCTTTGCCGGGATTGGGGAGGGTGACGATTTCTGCGCCGGCATGATGAGCGGCGCACATCCGAGGTGGCCGGGCGCGGAAACGGGCCTCGCCCGCATCGATTCCGCCCTGCGGACATTCGACTGCGCCGCGATTTCCACCATACACGGGTTCTGCTCCCGGGCTCTCCAGGAAAACGCTTTCGAAAGCGGGGCACTGTATGAGACCGAACTGGCGCCGGACCAGAGTGAACTCCTCCAGTCGGTGGTCGACGATTTCTGGCGCCGCGTCTTCTTCCGCGACGAGTCGCCGCTCCTGCCCCTGGTGCTGCGCAAGGGATGGCTGCCCGTGGATATGGTCCGCTTCCTGCGGGGAAAGCTGGGCAACCCGGACCTGGAGGTGGTGCCGCTTTATTCCGATGAAGACGTGAACCTGATTTCTTCCCGCCTGGAAGCCGTCTTCCTGGACCTGTCGGAGATGTGGCGGGAGAAAAGGGAAGAGATTGCGGAGATTCTGCTCCAACACAAGGGGTTGAGCCGGTCACAGGCAAATTACCATCCCGACCTGGTGCCGGCGCTTCTCGCGGAGATGGAGCGCTATGCCGCGGGAGGTCGCGCCCTCGTCTTCTTCTCCGGCTTCGAGAAGTTCACCTCGGATTTCATGGAAACGCAGGCCCTGAAGCGTGTGGAGCCGCCGCGGCACGCGTTCTTCGACCTCTGTGGAAATTTGTCCAATCTTGCGGAGATGAGCTTCACCGCCCTCAAGTCGGCCCTGTTCGGATTCGCGCGTCGCCGGCTTCCCCAACTGAAGGAGGAACGTTCCGTCCGGTTTTATGACGATCTCCTTACCGATCTTGCATGCGCGCTGGACGGGCCTTCGGGCACGGCGCTGGCGGAGCGGCTCCGGGAGCGCTACCGCGCGGCGCTCATCGACGAGTTCCAGGATACGGACCCTGTGCAGTACCGCATCTTCCGACGGATCTTCTCCGGGAACGGTCTTCCCCTGTTCCTCATCGGCGACCCCAAGCAGGCCATCTACAGTTTTCGCGGGGCCGATATCTTCGCCTACCTGGCAGCGAGGGAGGGGGTACCGCCGGAAAACCGCTTCACCATGGACAGGAACTGGCGATCCACTCCCGAGATGGTGGATGCCGTGAGCCTCCTGTTC
>JARKOC010000261.1 GCA_029975915.1 Bryobacteraceae bacterium | reverse complement strand
TCGTTAATAGAAGGGGATACCAACCAGATACACAAGCTGGCGGAATGCCGTAATGAGAGCCATTGCCGGAATGCTGGCTTCGGCTCCGCTCAGCCACCGGGCTCCGCTCAGCCACCGGCTCCGCTCAGCCACCGGGAGCCGATTAGCCAGCGGGCTCCGATTAGGCATCGCACTCCGATTAGGCATCAGGAAATACCGCTCGTTGAGCGGAGTCGAAACGAGCCGTTCGGAAATGAGCAAAATTAGTGGATACGAAACGAGCGCTCCCTTCGACTCCGCTCAGGGAGCGGTTCCGGTAGCTGAGCGGAGCCGGTGGCTGAGCGGTTCCGGTGGCTGAGCGGAGCCCGGTGGCTGAGCGGAGCCGAAGCCCGGTCAAAACTTCCGGTTGTCGAACATGCGCTGCGTCTTGCGTTCCGACCGGGGCAGGGTGCCGTGGGGCACGACCTCGGGAGTGCAGGAGACCAGCATTGCATGCTTGATCGCCGAGGTAATCGCTTTGCAGATCCGTTCGCTCTCCCCGCCGTTGCCGTCCGCGGCCCGCTCCACTCTGACCACCATGTAATCCTTGCCGTCGTCGTGACGGTCCAGAACCACCTGGTATTCGCTGCCCAGTCCGGGGATGGCGGAGAGGATCTCGTCAATCTGTCCCGGATAGATGTTGACCCCCCGGAAGATGACCACGTCGTCGGAACGGCCCAGGATCTTGTCATGGCGCGGCAGGATGCAGCCGCACGGGCACTCGCCGGGAACCAGGCGCGTCAGGTCGCGGGAACGGTAGCGAACCAGCGGCGCTCCCTCTTTGCGCAGGGTGGTGAACACCATCTCGCCTATTTCTCCCGGCGCCACCGGCTGCAGGGTTTCCGGGTCGAGGAGCTCCAGGATGTAGTAGTCGGCCCAGTAGTGGATGCCGGCGTTCCAGCGGCAGGAGAGGACGGTGCCCGGTCCGTACAGTTCGGTGAGGCCGGGGATGTCGTACACCTCCTCCACTGCCAGGTTGGCGCGGATGGCCTCAATCATGGCGTCGCTGGTGCGTTCCGCGCCGAGGATGACCTTGCGCAGCCCGATCCGGTCCCTCAGCCCCCGGCGGTGCACCTCCTCCGCCAGGAGGAGGCCCATGGAGGCAGTGCAGCAGAGGACCGTCGACTTCATGTCCACAAGGAAGGCGGCCTGCATCTCCAGGTTGCCGGGGCCGGTGGGGATTGCCAGTGCGCCGATCCGCTCGCAGCCGAGCTGGAACCCGGCGCCGGCGGTCCACAGCCCGTACCCCACGCATATCTGCACCCGGTCCTCCCGGGTGACACCCGCCATCTCGTAACACCTGCCGAACATGGAGAGCCAGTCGTCGATGTCCTTTTGGGTATAGCTGAGGATCTTGCGCTTTCCGGTCGTTCCCGACGACGAATGGATGCGGACGATGTCCGCCTGATCGCACGA
>JARKOC010000250.1 GCA_029975915.1 Bryobacteraceae bacterium | reverse complement strand
TGGGCTTTTTGAGGGGAAAGTAAATCGCTTGGCGGTGTGACCGCAGGGTGGCCGGGAATGCGAAGTTGGGGACGGTGGCGCCCGTCCCAGCTGGAAAAGTTGCAGAGAACTCGGGTGCGGCACGCATGGCCCGGGCGACGGGCGTAGTGGAGAGGAAGTGGAGTGGCGGTGGCGCGAAGTCCTGCGCTGAGAGCAGGTTACAGAAGCCGGGTTGGATCGGGGGGAGTGGGTCTGATGGAATCTGCCGGCTGGAAACGCGCGCCTTGCAGGCGCATGGCGTCTGATGGGGTCTTGGGGAGATCTCGTAAGTACTTAGAAGTGAATCTGTTATGAAGATGGCTGGTGGGGCGGGTCAGGCTGTCCCCGGACCGTCCCCGGACCCCGCGCGGACCAGGGGGTCCGCCTTCTGGGCTTCGGCAGGAGAGTCTGCGAGGGGAGCGGCAAGGGCGGGGTCAGGGAACCCCGCGCGGACCAGGGGGTCCGCCTTCCGGGTTGCGGCAGGAGAGTCTGCGCGGGGAGCGGCAAGGGCGGGGTCGGGGGACCCCGCGCGGACCAGGGGGTCCGCCTTCCGGGTTGCGGGATGGGGACGCTGAGGATCATCCCCTGAAATGGCCCCCTCGCTGCGTTCGTGGTTGAGGGAATCGTGCAGGCCGGTGGCTGAATTGGTCTGGTCGTTCATCGCAGGGCGCTCCTTGCCGCCCCAGGCAGAGCATAGACAGGCAGACATGGCGCAGACGGCGCCAGCCAAGGCACGAACTTCGCCAATGTACTGATAGACAGAAGCTTAGAAATGTGTGATTTCACCCGCTAAGCGCGTGAACCCCTCACGCGCCCCCACGGGTTCACATGACAGGGAATGAAAACTGCTCTCGATGGGCAGACTGTCAATCAGAAGTTGTAGAGCTCGGGGTGGCCCGCCGAAGCCAGTGATCGCACTGGGGTCAAGATTGTCCTTTTTCGACGCAACGCAAGACCGGGCGGGGCCATTGGGTTCATTGGGTTGAACTTTGATTCCCGATCTGCCTCCGTTCTGAAGCGCCGCCTAACTTCATCGGAAGCCCCAACCGGGAGACGGCCGCCCTACTGGCTCCGCCGGCCGTTGCATCGCGCGAACCGCACATCGGAATCGGGGCAGGTTGGAATGCCGGAGGCGGCTGGTTTGAGCGAAACTCATGGAGTGGACAGCGAGGAAGCGACAGTGTCCTCGCCGCCCGGAAAGGACCGTGCCTCATGAGATGCCTGCTCGCTCTCGCGGTGCTGCCGATATTTGCCCAACAGACGGGCGCGCCGGTTCCACTGCAATGGAAGGATGCCCGGAGTCTGGGCATCGAAGGGCAAGCCTGGACCGGCACACTGGAACCATATGACCGGTTTCCAGGACGGGCGGAGGGGGCCGTGCGAAAGGCCGTTTGGGACTTGTCGCGGCACTCGGCCGGCTTGAGCGTCCGGTTCGTGACCGATGCCGCGACGATCAGCGCCCGATGGACGCTTCGAAGCGACCGCCTGGCGATGCCTCACATGCCTGCGACGGGCGTGAGCGGCCTGGATTTGTATGTGAAGCTGCCCTCGGGTTGGCACTGGGTGGCCAACGGGCGGCCACAAAAGGCGGAGAACGAACAAGTCCTGCTGCGGAACTGGCCCGGCGGGCGGCGCGAATACATGCTGTACATGCCGTTGTACAACGGAGTGAAGTCGGTGGAGATCGGGGTTCCGGAAGGGGCGGTGCTGGAGGCCGCGCCATTGAGGGGGCCGGGCGTGAAGCCGGTGCTGTTCTATGGCAGTTCGATTCTGCAGGGCGGTTGCGCGTCGAGGCCGGGGATGGTGTACACGTCGATCATCGGGCGGAGGCTGGACTGGCCCGTGTGGAACTTTGGGTTCTCCGGCAACGGCAAATCCGAGCCGGAGATCGCCGCATTGTTCGCCGAACTCGATCCGGCGGTTTATGTTTATGACAGTTTGCCGAACCTGACCGCCGAGGAGGCCAAAGAGCGGGTGGAACCGTTTCTGAGGACGCTTCGAAAAACGCATCCCAAGACGCCGATCGTGCTGGTGGAGAATGCCCTTTACACCGACATCCAGTTCAACGAAGAGCGGCGGAAGCTCATCACAGAGAAAAACCGGATTCTGCGCTCGGTGTATGAGAAGCTGCGCAAGGAAGGCGACAAGAACTTGCGCTATGTCCCGGCGGGCGAGCTCTATGGCAACGACGGCGAGGCGGCCGTGGACGGAACGCATGCCACCGATGTCGGGTTCATGCGCATGGCGGATGTGATCACGCCAGTCTTGAAGCCGCTGCTGAAGCGCTCGCGGTAGGCGTGCTATCCGCGGCGGCCCATCTGCTGGTACTTGTGGCGTTCAGCGGTAAACGGGGCCGTACCGTATTCGCCCATGAAGACGCTGCCGGTCATTTTGCCGGCGTCGAGCGTGGCGGTGAACTCCCAGGTGAGGCGGGTGCCGTGGACGCGGTGTGAACTGCGGAAACGGACCTTGTCGCCGGAGATGGCGCCGGTGAGATCGCCCGCATAGAACTCGCCGCGGTGGACGCCCTTGAGCGTGTTGCCGTCCTGCTCGAAGACAAGCGTGTGGACGGCCGATCCGCGTCCGAACTTCATTTGCGCTTCCCATTGGCCGGCGATGGAGGCGGCGGGCGGGGCTGTCATGGATTCGGGGGTAGGCGGGGCAGGCGGATTGGCGAGGAGCGAATGGATGCGCGCGGCGACCAGTTTCTCGTCGCCGGGCATCATCTGGTACGGGATGATCCAGACCGAGCTTTGCATGCGTTCCGGGCGCGAACCGGATGAGCCGGCGACGATGATGCGCGGTTCGCCGTCGCGCAGGAGTTTGGCCATTTCCGGACCGGTGATGTTGATTTTGGCGGCATCCCAGGAGATGGTGAGGCGCGGCGAGCGGTTCGACAGGTCTGGGCTGGGCTGGGTGGTTTTGGCGGCGACGCCGGGGACTTTTTGCACAGCGGCGGCGATGTGGTCCAGGCGGGCTTCCCATTCCTTCCATTCGGCCTGGTGGTCGCGTTTCACCCAGGCTTCGACAGCCGCCAGCATGCCCATGATCTCTTCCTTGCCGGCCTTCATGGATCGGCCGAAAGCGTGGTGCGGCGCGGAGTTGAGCCACGCCGCCTGGAGCCATTCCTTCTCGCCCAGGACGATTCCGGCGGCTTGTGGCCCGCGGATGCATTTACCGCCGCTGTAGGCGACGGCGGTGGCTCCGCGTTCGAGGTGGACATTGGGTTTGAGAGTGAGGATCTCGGCTGCGGCGTCGACCAGGATGGGGACGTTGTGGCGTTTGGCGATGGGGGCGAAGACGCGGGTGCCGAGGGGGCCATCGTCACTTGGGCTGCCAAGAATGTAGACCATGGCGGTGCGGGGGGTGAAGGCGCGCTCGATCTCCGAGGGATCGCGGACTTCGACGATTTTGACGCCGACCATGCGGACGGCATGGTCGTAGACGTTGCGCGAGTAAGACGGGATGATGACCTCGTTTTTGAGGCCGGTGAGGTCGGGCAGTTGCTGCATCCGCTCCGGGTTGTTGCCGGCGATGGCGGCAGAGGTGCAGTGCGTGATTGCCGCGGCGCAACCGGAGGTGACGATGCCCCATTCGGCGCCGGAAAGTTCGGCCAGGCGCGCGCCGACACCGTCCATCAGTTCGTCCATATCGACGAAATGGCGCGAGGCCAGGTCCATGGCTTTTTTGACGTCGGGCAGGGTTTGAGAACCGGTGATGATGGTGAAGGTGCCGCGCGAGTTAATGACGGGCTTCACGCCGATGGACTCGTAGATCTTCGCTGTCAGGTCGAGGGGAGCGGCCAGGGCTTTGAGGCCGAACGCCTTGGCTGCGGCGACGATGGATGCGGCGTGGAAGAGGCTTCGCCGCGATTGCTTCCAGGTGTTCAAGAACATGGCTCGATCTCCTTACGGCTACTGTTTCGTTGGCGGGCGGCGCTGCCGCCGGCCGTAGGCGTCCCAGCGGGGGTCGCCTTGCGGGCCGTAGCCGGCGGGCAGCTTATCCCAACGTTCGCGCGCGAGGCCATTGAGATCCCAGACGACCTTGCCGTCGCGCACGGTCATTTCCGCAACCAGTTTGGCCGAACCGTCCATGCGCGCGCCGTGCATGTCGACGAAACCAAACGAACCTTTTTCGAGTTTGAGCACGGCCACGTCGGCGGGCGCGCCAACGGAAAGATGGCCGAGGTCCTCGCGCTGGATGATGCGCGCCGGGGCCCAGGTGGAGCGTGCGATGACGTCGTCCACGCTCATGCCCATGGCAAGGAACTTGTCCATGACATTGAGCATGTCTTTCATGCCGGAGTTCATGCTGGAGACGTGGAGGTCTGTGGAGATGGAATCGGGCAGGAAGCCGGCCTTGACCAGCGGGTAGGCCACGCGCCAGGCGAAGCTGCCGCCGCCGTGTCCGACGTCGAAGATGATGCCGCGTTTGCGGCCCTCGATGAGGGCTTTGCCGGGGCCGCCGGTGTCGCCCTCCTGCTCGCCGCGCAGGCCGGAGTAACAGTGGGTATAAATGTCGCCGGGCTGGAGGACCTTGGTGAGGAGGTCATAGAGGGGACGTTCGGGACGGTTGGAACCGTAATCGACCATCACGCGGATGCCGGCGGCTTTGGCGGCTTCGACAGAGCGGGTGAAGGGGTCCATCTCGGGGCCGTTGTAGTGGGCGGATTTGACGCCGACGATGACGCCCTTGTGCTTCATGGCCATTTCGGCGGTGGGCTTGACCTCCATGTCATCGAGGTTCTGTTCGAACTTGCCGCCTCGCATGCCGTGGCCGACGATGTTGATGAAGGCGAGCACGCGGGTGCGGGAGCGGTTGATGACACGGTCGAGGAAATCGGGGAAGTTACGCCAACCGGCGCCGCCGGCGTCGACGACGGTGGTGACGCCGTTGCGGAATGTGAATCCGTCGGGGTAGACGCTGAGATCGCCGGCATAGGAATTGCGTTCGCCGGTTCCGGTGTAGCAGTGGACATGGATGTCGATGATGCCTGGCGTGACGTAGAGGCCAGCCACGTTGACAGTCTTGAGTGCGGATGCAGCCGGGATGTTCACGGCGACGGCGGCGATCCGGCCGTCCTTAATGGCGACATCGCGGATGGCGCTGATGCGATTCTTCGCGTCGATGACGTGACCGCCCTTGAGCAGGAGGTCAAACTGCGGCTCAGTCTGAGCAAGACTCGAAACCGCGAGAACCGTGGCGACAAGCCCAAGTTTCTGAACTGTCATCGAGAACACCTCCTGCGACGCTTTCCCCCGTCCCTGCCTTGAGAGGCGGAGCAACGGCTTCAGCTTAGCAATTGCCGGCTTTGCCGTCGCCGCACCATGCCCTGATCCTATACCGAAAACCGGGGCGAAGCACGGCTCCACCAGCGCTCAGGAGCGTAAAGCCGAGAACGTCTTCCGGCGCGATTCACAGTTGCATGCGGACGCGGTAGCGGGTCAGCACGGCCGCCGCGCCGAGGATCACCATCGTGAAGATCAGAGATTGGAGCGCGCCAGGCCAGCCGTACTTGGCCCATATGCCGAGGTTGAACGAGCCGAAGGCGGCGTACCAGAAGTCGGGCAACAGGTAAGTGAGCAGCGTGTTCTCGCCGGCGGGTTTCGCGAACGCTGCCCAGGCCGTGACGCCGCGGATGTCGACCAGCCAATAGAGGCCAAGAAAGAGAACAACGCTGCTGGCGGCGCACCACAGGCACCAGGTGGGCGTCGCGCCCAGTTTCGAGATGCCGAAGCCCATCAGGGCCCACCCGGCGGCGAACAGGACAGCTGCGTAGCAGGCCGCCCAGATCGCTTTCCTGCGAAGTGTGTTGGCGAACGTCCCGCCGAGGAAGATTTGTGACGCGACGGTGCCGGCCATGGTGATGGAGGCCAGATCGCCACGGCCGAAAGGCCAGATCCAAAATGGCAGCCCCTTGAGCCAGGGCGTCAAGCCGGCGCGTGAGGCGACGTTCAGCAGACATAGAGCAGCGAGCAGATACAGCGGCGCCCATTTCCACTTCCTCAGTGGGACATAGAGGATGCAGACCGCCAGATACGTCTTCGCGATCAGCCCGAGAATCTCCCAGTAGCCGAAGCTCAGCCATGCCGGCTGGCCATCCGGCCCGGTGCGCCTGTAAACGGCGAGCATGGCGAACAGCATGATGAAGCCTGCGATCCGCAGCCCTGTAAACAAATTCTGGTGGCTGGACTCCCGTGGATACAGGTTCCAGAGCAGCGCCGCGCCGAACAAACCGGCCAGGCTCCACGCCGGCTTGCTCATCCCTGTCAGTTGCGGGTTGATGAGGCCCCAGTTGGCCAAGAAGATACCAAGAATGGCCAGCGCCGCGAAGCGGAGGAGAATATGCCGCCACAGCCGGAGTTGCGAAGGGTCTCTCTGAAGGCGCCGCTCGATGGCCAGAGGGATTGACATGCCGACGATGAACAGGAAGGCGGGAAAGACCATGTCGACGTAGGTCATGCCGTTGACGCCGCGGGGCAGGTGGTAGTTCCACCAGGGCAGTCCCTTCACACTCGCCAGGTCGTTGACGAAGATCATCACCAGCATGGTGAGGCCGCGAAAGATGTCGATGGAGAGAATGCGGCCAGCGGCGTTCGGGGTCGAGGGTGCGGAGACGGCGGGCTGGTTCAAGACAGTACCTCAGGTGGACGGAGCGACATTTATTATTCACCGCGACAACCTCCGGGGCAACGGATGCCGTTTCCACGCTGGGGACCGGCTCGATTCCGGGAGGCGAACAGTCTATTCTGGACTTTGCCCGAATCTTCTCCCACGAGGCCCCGACCCATGAAACCGATTTTGGTCTTGATTCCAGCATTGCTCCTTGCTGTCCAGGCAGCCCAACCCGTCAAGACCTGGCAAGGCGTGATGACGCTGCCCACCTATCAGGAGGGTCCGGCCAACATCAATCCGCCGTTTGACGCCTTCGAAACGACACGATTCAATTACCCCTACACGCTCCGCGACCAGATGACGGCGAATCGAGTGAGTCAGCCGTGGCGGGCGCTGTTTCTGGAGAACGAATACCTGAAGTGCTCAGTGCTGCCCGACATTGGCGGCCACCTCTATAGCTGCACCGACAAGACCAATGGCGCCGAGATGTTTTACGCCAATCCCTCCATCAAAAAGGCGCTGATCGGCTATCGCGGCGCCTGGGCGGCGTTCGGCATCGAGTTCAACTTCCCGGTGAGCCACAACTGGGTCTCGATGTCGCCGGTGGACTTCGCCACGGTATCGCATCCCGACGGAAGCGCATCGGTGTGGGTCGGAAACACGGATCGTGTCTATGGGATGCGCTGGCGGGTGGAACTGATCCTGCGGCCCGGCAGCACGGTTCTCGAACAGCGGGTCCGGCTGTTCAATGGCAGTCCGGTCCGCCATCGCTTCTATTGGTGGAACAACGCCGCGGCCGAGGTCTGGGACGACACGCGGATCATATACCCGCAACGGCTCACTGCCAGCCACGGATTCACGCAGGTCGATACATGGCCGGTGAACCAGGCCGGGCTGGACCTGAGCGTGGTGAAGAACCATACGCAAGGGCCGGTATCGCAGTTCGCTCATCGAAGCCGGGAACCCTACATGGGCGTCTACCATCCCAAAACCCGGGCGGGCGTTGTGCACTTCGCCTTCCATGACCAGGTGCCCGCCAAGAAGATCTGGGCCTGGGGCGTGGATGCCGACGGGCTGGATTGGCGCAAGGCTTTGTCGGACAACGAGAGCGCGTATGTCGAAGTGCAGGCTGGGCTGTTCCGCAACCAGGAGACCTACGCGTTTCTCCAGCCACAGGAGACACTCGATTTCAGCGAGTTTTGGATTCCGGTGCGCGAGATCGGCGGGTTCGTCCGGGCGAATCTGCATGCCGTCGTGAACATCGAACGAGGCGCGGCGAACCGGCTCGGCCTGAACGTGACTCATGAGATGAGGGGCGCGCGGGTACGGGTGCTGGGCGGCGATCAGGTGATCCTGGACGAGAAGGCGGACCTTTCGCCGTCCCGCGTCTTCTTCCGCGATTTGAAGCCTGCGCCTTTGTATTCCGTGAGAATCACCGGTCCCTCGGGCGAGTTGTATCTCGAGCACACCGAAGGCGCCTACGACATGGACGGTCCGAAGGCCGAGAAGCCAGGACCCCGCACGGCTCGCCGTTTTCCTGATCCGGACAAGCGCACGGACGGCGACTTCGCGGAACTGGGCATGGACCAGGAACTCAACGGAGGCCTGCTCGCCGCCTGGGAGACATACCAGCAGGGGCTGAAACGATTTCCTGAGAGCTTCGAATTGCGCCGCGCCGGCGGGCGGCTGGCGGTTCATCTGATGCGCTTCGCCGAGGCGGAGAGATTGTTATCGGCGGCTCTGACGCAGGTGAGCAACGACGAAGAAACTCATTACTATCTCGGACTGGCGCTAATCCGTTTGGGCCGGGAGACCGAGGCCAAGGTCCAGTTCATGCGGGCGCTGGTGTTCCGGTCATTCCGGCCCGCGGCGGCATTGCAGTTGGCCCGGATAGCGGCGCGTCGAGGCGATTTCGCCGAGGCTCTGACGAAGGTTCGTTTGGCGTTGAACGAGTCGGCGCCGGCAGCTAACTCCGGTTGGCTGGAGGTGGCGCTGCTCAAGAAACTGGGGAAGCAGGAGGAAGCCGAGCGGCAGTTGAGGAAATGGTCGGCCGCCGACCCTGCCAATTCCCTGCTGCGGCTGGAATCCCCGAACCCCGATCCAGCGCTGTGGGCGCACCTGGGCGCCGAGCCCGACCGCGTTCTTGAGATCGTCACAGAATACCTCGACGCCGGTTTCATCAAGGAGGCGATTGCCCTTCTTGAACGCCAGTACCCGGATGTCGACGCCGCCACGACAGAACCCGGCGCCGTCCGGCCACAGGCGAATCCGATGATCGCTTACTATCGCGGCTACTGCCGCCAGCTTCTTGGCACATCGGGCAAAGCCGATTTCGATGCCGCATCCGCCATGTCGACCCTATACGTCTTCCCCAGCCGCCCGGGCGCGGTGGACGTCTTGAATGCCGCTCTCAAAGCGAATCCGCGCGACGCCACGGCCCATCACCTTCTGGGCCTGCTCCAGATGTCGGTAGGCATGACACAGGAGGCCCTGCGGAGCTGGGAAACGGCTCGTTCGATCAATCCTCGAATCCCGGTCCTGCACCGCAACTTGGGCCAGACGCTATTGAGGGTGTCACGAGATCCGGCCAAAGCCGCCGCTGTCCTGCGAGAGGGCCTGGATGCAGATCCGGCCAATGCCGAGATCTATAGCGGGCTTGACCAGTCGCTCACGCTTCTTCGCCGCCCGGCCGCCGAACGTGTCGCTGTCTTTCAAAGGTATCCGAACCCGGCATCGATGCCCGCGCCGCTGGTCTATAGCCAGGCTCTGTCGCTGGCTGAATCGGGCCGGTTCGACGAGGCGGAGAAGCTGTTTCAGGGACGTTTCTTTCCGCGCGAGGAGGGCGGCACGAATGTCCGCCAGGTCTATCTCGAGATCAAACTCCAACGCGCCTTGGCAGCGGCGAGGGCCGGCCGGACCGCCGAGGCCCTGCAAGGCGTGGCTCAGTTGGGCAAGCCCGTAGCCGGACTCGAATTCACCAAAGATGGATTCGAGCCGCTGCTGGCCGACGGGCGCGTCCAGTTTATGATTGCGCAGATCGAAAAGTCTGCCGGCCGGACCGCTGAGGCCGAGTCGAGGCTGCGCAAACTACTGACTCCGCCGCAGAGGCGGCGCGGAGCAGGTTCGGTCTATCCCTTCCTGGCTGCGCGTGAGTTGGGCGACGCATCGCAGGGGGAGTTGCGCGAGCGCATGTGCCGCGCGGCGGAAACCGGCGCTGGCGCAATGTCGTTTGCGCGCGGCCTGGCGCTTCACCATTGCGGCAAGACGGCCGACGCCCGCCGGGTGTTGGAGGGCGCCGTCCTCGGTGCGGACAGAAACCTTTCACTGTATCTGGCTCGCGAAGCGCTGGCGGCACTGGGAAACTAACGCTGCTGGATTGGCCTGGCGGTGGGGATCCGCTGGGGTGGACCCGTCCTCCGCCGATCAAACGCGAACGAAAAACGCGGGTTCCAGTTGGTGCACCCTAACCTGGAATCCTTTGTATTCGATTTCTTCGGCAAAACGGAAGCCGAGCTTCTCCATAATCCGGAGTGAAGCCAGGTTCTCGCGGGCGGCCACGGAGATGATCTGAGCCAGCCCGATCCGGCCAAACAGGTCGTCTATCGCCGCCCGCGCCGCTTCGGTGGCCAGGCCCTGGCCCCAGAGATGCCGGGCAAGCCACCAGCCAGTTTCGATGCCGTCGAAACCGTGGAGCTTGCCGCCCCCGCAGAAGCCCGCCGTCTCGCCGGTCGCCTTGAATTCGAGGCGCCAGCGGCAGAATCCTCGTTCCGAGAAAAAGGCGGTTTGTCCATCAACGAACTGGCGCGTCCGTTCCTCGGCCCACGGCTCGCCGCCAGTGATGTAGCGCATTACTTCCCGGTCAGTGGCGATCAAATGGAAACTCCGCCAGTCCTCGCACTTCCAGGGAAGGAGGCGGAGCCTCTGCGTCTCGATCATTGGGTCACGGGCGAGTAGATCTTCTGGAAATCCGTCTTCTCGTCCTCACGCTCGATGAACGGGACGCCTTTTTCCATCCAGGCCGGTTTCGGCGCTCCTTTCAAGTGGTGGTCGAAGAACTGCTGCATGCGGACCGTCCAATCCTTCTGGTTGTGGCGGCGGCGCAGGCCGTGGAACTCGCCGTTGTAGTTGAACATGTAGGTTTCCTTACCGTTTCGGCGCAGGGCGAGGAACATCTCGATGCCCTGGTACCATGGCACGGCATCGTCCTTGTCGTTGTGAATCATCAGCAGCGGCGTCGTGACGCGCTTGGCGTGGAAGACGGGCGAGTTCTCCAGATACTTGTGAGGCGCCTCCACCAGCGGAGCCCCGATCCGGCTCTGCGTCCGTTCGTATTGGAACTGGCGCGGCAGGCCTGATCCCCAGCGGATGCCGGAATAGGCCGACGTCATGTTGCCCACCGGCGCGCCGGCTTCGGCGGCCTTGAACCGCGTGGTTTGCGTGACCATGTAGGCGATCTGGTAACCGCCCCAGGAGTGGCCCTGGATGCCGATGGCGTTCTCGTCGACATAACCGAGATCCACCACCTCCTGAATCGCCGGCAGGACCGCTTTCAATGCGCTTTGGCCCGGCTGGCCGACCGTGTAGACGATGTCCGGCTTCAGCATCAGGTAGCCATTCGAGACGTAGTACGGCGTGTTGACAGAAGTGCCCGGGCTTGGCGCCTGAAAGGAGTGCAAGGTCTGCGACATCTTCTCGTAGATGTAGACCATCAGCGGGTATTTCTTGGCCGGGTCGAAGTTCTCGGGCTTATACAAGGCGGCTTTGAGCGGCACGCCGTCGGCATTCTTGAAACGGATCAACTCGGCCGTGCCCCACAGGAAGGCGTCCAACTGCTTGCCGCCTTCTGAGACCTGCTTCAGGGTCTTGAAGCTCGCGTCGGTGACATGGAGATCGGGAAACTCGTTGTAGCGTTCGGCCGTGAGAACGAGGACATCCGCCTCGCGGGCGCGGGTGGCGAAGCGGTACGCCTTTGCGCCCCAGAGCAGGCGCTTCGGCTCGGCGCTTCCGGTGAGGGAATCGACATAGAATCCGGTGTCGAAGGTCTCCTGGTTCTCGGCGCGGAGGTAAAGCGGCTTCGACGGGTCGATGTAGCGGTTGTCGTCGTCTTCGTCCACGGGTTCGATGCGGGCGACACGGAACTGCGTTTTCTGCTTGCGGCCGATGCCTTCGGTGAGATTCCGGGCGGTGAGGCCTTCGGCGAACAGTTGCCAGACGTCGTAGCGGTCGTAGACCAGCACGGATTTCGAATCCGAGGTCCAGCCGGCTGTACCGAACGAACGCGGAATGTCAGGGTGGTCGTCTTCATCGTCATAGAAGACGGCGGGCAGCCCGGCGGTCAGGTTGCGCAGGTTCCCGGTTGCAGAGTCGAGCACGTACCAGTTCTTTTCGCGATGGATGAGGGCGTAGCGGCCGTCGGGCGACCAGTTGAGCGCGGCGCCGAAGCCGCCGGGCTGTTTGTCGATCACCTTGCGCCGGGCGCCGGTGGCCGTGTCAACCAGGTAGATATCCGACGAATTGCCTTCGTAGTCGACCAGGCGGCGGTAGGGACGGTCATCAGTGCCGTAGGCGTGCGTGCCGGCGTCGTCGGTAACCACTGTGGCGAGTTCGGGCGAGGCGAGTTGGACGTATTTCTTCGTTGCCAGGTCAAGGATGCCGCGGTAGGTGCGGTTGCGCTCCTGGTTGGCGCGAATGGCCTGCATGGGCTGGATGAAGTCATCCTGGTAGTGCCAGAGATCGAGGACAACTTTTTCTTCGGTGGCTGGTGCGGCACTCGCGTCTTCCTCGGGTTTGGCGGGCTTGGGCGGTTTGGCGGCGGGCACGAGCAGGCGCTTGCCGTCGCGCGTGAACTGGAGAGATCCCTTCTCGCCCACTACCATTCCGGCGGGGAAGCCGGGCGTCGAGTCTGAGATGAGTTCGGCGGCCTGGGCGGCTTTGCGGTCCCAATGGTAGATCTTGAACCTGGGCGTCTTGGACGCGGCATCGTCCTTGCTGGAGAAGAAGGCGACTTGGCTTTGTGTCCGGTCCCAAGTCAGTTTCGTGTACTTGCCTTTGCCGGCCAACAGCGCCACGGGCGCGGCGCCTGGCGTGACCGAATAGACGCCATTATCCTCGGCCTTACGCGAACCGACGGTGTAGAGCAGGGTTTTGCCGTCGCGGGCGAAGGAGTAATCGAGGACGTTTTCGTAGGTGGTTTCGGCGTTTTCGCTCTTGGTGAGATCGCGCAGGACGAGATCGGTTCCGAACTCCTGGGAGGATGAACCGCCGCCCGCGCCGCCTGCGCGGCGAGCCTGGTCTTCGCCGTCGCCGCCCGGTTTGGCGGCCTCGGCCGGTTTGGCGGCATCAGCCGTGGCGGGTTTTGCTTCCTTCAGATAGGCCACCCATGTGCCGCCCTTTGACGGAACTTGCACGGATTTGACCCGGTCGACGCGGGTCGCTTCGCCGGTCGAAAGTTTGACGATCAACAGCCCGGTTTTGGGCATCTCCTCGGCCTTTTTCTTCTCCTTGCGGGCCTTCTCGGTGTCGGCTTTGAACGGGTAAGTGGTCGCCACCAGCCATTGATTGTCGAACGTGAACTGGACACGGATGCCGCGCGGCGGCGGCTCTTCGGTGGACCCGGGCTCGGGGATCGGCGGGGGCGGCAGGGTGCCGACGCCAAACTTCAGTTCCTTGCCGGTCTTGAGGTTTTTGACGATGAGATCGCCGTCGCCGTCCTGCGGCATGTAGGAATAGGCGAGCCACTCGCCGTTTCGGGAAAGCGAAGGCGAAGCGATGGCGCGCCAGGAGTCGTAATCCCGGTGAGTCAGGGCGCGCTTGGGTGGCGCGGCTGTTAGGACGAGGGCAAGGGCAAGCGCGAGTCCGAGCGGGCGGAGGGCGCGGGCGGCGATCGGGTACATGCTCTGAATTATATGAACTCCAGGCGTTACGGGCGCGAGCGGCGATATAACTAAGGTGGAGCTTCCCGCATGAGATCGATCGCCGCCGCCGTGTTGCTCGCTTGCACAATGCAGGCGCAAAATCCGCTGGAGCCGCTGCGGAAGGAGCACCCCCGGCTGATCGCGACGGCTCAGGACATGGTCCGGATTCGCGACGTCAGCCAAACGAACCCTGACGCCAAAGCCATTCGGTCGAAGTTGGAGAAGAAGGGCGAGGCGATTCTCAATCAGGCGCCGGTCGTCTACGAGATCATCGGGCCGCGGTTGCTGACGCAGTCGCGGCGGGCCTTGGACCGGATCTACACTTTAGCGCTGCTCTACCGGCTGGACGGCCACGCGAAGTGGCGCGACCGGGCCGTGGCCGAGATGAAGGCAGCGGCGCAGTTCAAGGACTGGAATCCTTCACACTTCCTCGATACAGCTGAAATGACGCACGCCTTCGCCATCGGCTACGATTGGCTCTACGATGCGCTCTCGCCGGATGAGCGAGCCTGGATCCGGCGGGCGATCGTCGAAAAAGGCCTGGAGCCGGCGCTGGCGATCTACCGGGCCAAACGGAGTTGGACGCTGGCGGTGCACAACTGGAACCAGGTGTGCAACGGCGGCATCGGCATCGGGGCGCTGGCGATTGCTGAAGATGAGCCGGAGCGGGCCGCCGAGGTGCTGAAGGCGGCCGTCGAGTCGCTGCCACGGGCGATGAACTCATATGCGCCGGACGGCGGCTGGAATGAGGGCCCCGGTTACTGGCATTACGCCACGCGCTACACCGTGTACTTCCTGGCGAGCCTGGAAGCTGCCTTGGGCAAGGACTTTGGGTTGTCGAAATCACCCGGTTTCGCCCAGGCGGGCGACTTCCGGATCGACTTTTCTTCGCCGTCGGGCAAGACGTTCAATTATGCCGATGCGGGCGATGGGGTGGGCACGGCCGAGGAGATGTTCTGGCTGGCCAAACGATTCGGGCAGCCGGTGTACGCGTGGCAGCAGATGGAGCTGACCAAACGAACTCAATCTCCACATGCTCTTGATTTGATTTGGTTTACGGACTTGGCGAGGTCTCCGGCGGAGGCGCAGCGGCCGCTCGGGAAAGTCTACAAAGGAGTCCAGACGGCGTTCATGCGGGCATCCTGGACCGATCCCGGCACCCTCTGGCTTGGCGTAAAGGGGGGCGACAATAAGGCGAATCATTCACATCTGGACCTAGGTTCGTTTGTGCTGGACGTGTTCGGGATGCGCTGGGCGATCGACTTCGGGCCGGACGACTACAACCTGCCGGCGTACTTCGGCAATCAGCGCTGGACGTACTACCGGCTGCGGACCGAATCGCACAATGTCGTACTGATTGACGGCGAGAACCAGGACCCGAAGGCGTCGGCGCCGATTGTCGCCGAGCGATTCCTGCCCGGCGAATCGATGGTCAGGATCGACCTGACGGCGGCGTATCCGTCGAAGCTGGCCAGCCATGTCCGGACAGTGACAATGACGGGCGGGCGGCGGGTGGCGGTCCGGGACGAGATCCGGGCCAAGCAGGCGGTGGAGGCGTTATGGGGGATGGTGACCGGTGCCGAGGTCACGTTGAGGGGCAGGGAGGCGGTGCTGGCGATGGGCGGCAAGCAGATGCGGGCCCGGATCGAGTCGCCCGCCAATGCCCGGTTCGCCGTGGAATCGACGCAGCCTCCTGCGCCGCAACGCCAGAATGAGGGCACCAGGAAGCTCGTGGTGCGGCTGCCGGGGAAGGTGGACGCGGCCGATATCCGGGTGGTGTTGGAACCGGTGTATTGATGACGATTCTGTTCATCCTGCTGTCGTTTGTTCAAGCCGACCTGAACCGTGCGGCGCGGGCGGGCGACATTGAAACCGTGAAGGCGCTGTTGGCCAAAGGCGCCGATGTGAATGCCTACGATTCGCTCGGTTCGACTCCGCTGCACGACGCCTGCTGGAGCGGCGAAACCGAGATCGTCCGTTTGCTGATCGACAAGGGCGCGAAGGTGGACGCCAGGCACCGCGAGGGCGGGTCGACACCGCTGCAATATGCTGTGCTGATGAACCGCGAGGCCGTGGTGCGGTTGTTGATCGAAAAGGGCGCCGACGTGACAGCCATCTACCGGAACGGGTCCACTGCGCTGCATGTGGCGGCGAACCGGGGTCACCTGGAGATCGCCAAACTACTGCTGGAAAAGGGCGCCAAGGTGAACGCCCGGGACGAGGGGGGATCGACGCCGCTCGATGAGGCTGCCTGGAAGGGCCAGACAGAGATGGTCCGGTTGCTGATCGAAAAGGGAGCGTCGGTGACCATGCGGAATCCGGCGACAGGCCAATCGCCGTTGCATGAGGCGGCGATCAAGGGGCACACAGACGTGGTGGTTGCGCTGGCCGACGCCGGGGCGGAGATTGGGGCGAAGGATCTGGCCGGGTCGACGGCTCTGGATGAGGCGCTCAGGAACCGTCACACGCAGACGGTGGAGACGCTGATGGCCAAAGGGGCGCAGCTTGGATCGGCGTCGCAGCTCAAAGAGGCGGTGTTGCGGGGTCAGGCCGATGTGGTCGAGCTGATGCTCCAGAAGGGCGTGGACGGCAAGCCGTACCTGCACGATGCGGCTCTCAAAGGGCATCGGCGGGTGGCCGAGTTGCTAATCAAGTACGGCGCGGACGTGAATGGCCGGAATAGGAGCGGCTCGACGCCCCTGCACGACGCGGCGCTGGCGGGGCACCGGGAAGTGGCCGAGGTTCTGATTGCCAACGGGGCGAAGATCGAGGCCTTGGATGGTGAGACCGGGTCGACGGCGCTGCACCTGGCTGCGGGGTGGGGGCGGGTGGAAGTGGTGAAGATGCTTGTGGAGCGCGGAGCGGACAGGTCCATCAAGAACAAGAACGGACGGACGGCGCTGGATCTGGCCAAGGAGTCGGGATTCGAGGAGATTGTGAAGCTGCTGGAGCCGCCGCCGGGATCGTTCGACTAACAAAGCCCAGGGACCCGCGCTCGCTGTTTGCGGTTGGCTCGGGACGGTTGCCGGACAAGGGACCAGCCGCGGACCTGGGGCCCGCCCGCTGAATTTGCGGCAGGCAGACGGAGCGAGGGCGTCAAGAGGAGTCTCGACGCGGCAGGCAAGAGTGCCTGCGCTACGAAAAGGTGCGCGGCTTGCCGGCGGGACTGAGGGTGCTTAATCGAGCCAGCGGACCGACAGCGGCTGGGTGCGCCCGCAGGCCTGTGTGTCGGTGACGCCGCCGGCTATCAGGGTGCAGGCAGCGTCGGTGGCCGTGCGAACGGCCTCCTCCCTTGATGCTCCGGAAGCGATGGAACAGTTCTGGCGGCCTTGAAAGGCCATGCAGACCTCGACCCGGTGTTGTCGCAAGGACGTCATCTGCCAGGTGATCAGACCGATGAAGAGGGCGAAGCCGGCGGCGATGAGAAGGATGAGTTTGGTCCGGTCCATCGCAGCTTATTCGGTGAAGAAGCTGCCCATCTGACGGAACTTTTCGCAGCGCTGGGCGACGAGCTGTTCGGGTGTCATGGGCTTGAGTTCATGGATGGCGGCGATGACTGCGGTCTGGAGGAAGTCCGCAGCGCGGTCGTGGTCATCCTGGGCGCCGCCCGGGGGTTCGGGGATGATGGCATCGATGAGGCCGAGGCAGGAAAGGTCGGCGGCGGTGATCTTCAGGGCTGAGGCGGCGATGTCGCCTTTGCTGGCATCACGGTAAATAATGGCGGCGCAGCTTTCCGGCGAGATAACGCTGTAAACGGCGTTCTCCAACATATAGACCCGGTTGCCGACACCCAGTGCGAGCGCGCCGCCACTGCCGCCTTCGCCAATGACGATGACGATGATCGGGCTTTCGATGCGGGCCATCTCGCGCAGGTTCAGGGCGATGGCCTGGGCTTGGCCGCGCTCCTCGGCGTCGATGCCGGGATAGGCGCCTGGGGTGTCCAGCAGCGTAACAATGGGGCGGCGGAATTTCGCCGACAACTGCATGGCGCGCAAAGCCTTGCGGTAGCCCTCGGGTTTTGGCATGCCGAAGTTCCGGTAGAGTTTCTGCTTGGTATCGCGGCCTTTCTGCTGGCCGATGAGCATGACAGGTTCCCCGCCGACGGTACCGAAGCCGCAGATGATGGCAGGGTCGTCGCCGAAGTTCCGGTCGCCGTGAATTTCGATGAAGTCGGGCGCGATGCGCTGGATGTAGTCCAGTGAATGGGGCCGTTTGGGGTGGCGGGCGAGTTTGACACGTTCCCAGGCGATGTTCTGGCCTTCCTCGCCTTTGAGACGGAGCAGTTCGGATTCGATCTCCTGGAGGCGGGCGCGGGCGCCGCCGCTGGTCATCTGGAGTTCGGCCATCTCCTTCTGGAGATCGGAAATGCGCTGGCTGTTCTGAGCCTCGCTCATAGGTATTGGACTTCCTTTGCTTCCCTCTTACGAGGCTAACACTTCCACGGCTTCTGGACCGCAGATGCGCTCGATCTCGGACCTGAACTCCTTATCCGGCTGAATCTTGCAGGGCACATCGAGGATGAGCGCGAAGTCGCGCGGGCGTTCGAGGCGGAGGCGGACCTCGGTCTTGCCTGGTTTGCGTTCAAAGAGTTTTTGCAGTTCTTCGACCCTGTTGGAGCCGTTGTTGGTGAGACGGACACGGACGGAGATCATCGAAGGATAGGGCACCCGGGCGACGTCGAGCGGGATGATCTCCTGGATGCTGAGCTTCACCGAGCCGTCGTCTTCGGGCAGTGCCTTGGCCCGGACCACTACGGCGCGGTCGTCGATGATCTCCTTTTCCAGGAGTTCATACTTTGTCGCGAAACAGAGAGCTTCAGCCGAGCCGGCCCAGTCCTCGAGCTGCATGGAGGCCCAGAGCTTGCCCTCCTTGTTGCGGCGGCGGTTGATGGTGGTGATGAGCCCGCAAACGGTGACTTCCTGGCCTTTCTCCACGTTGTGAAGGGTCTCAGTGGTGTGCGTCGCCAACTCATCGACCTTCCACTTGAACTCATCGAGAGGGTGGCCGGTGACATAGAAGCCCAGCATCTCCTTTTCACCGCGGAGTTTCTCGATGGTCGTCCAATCGGGGACGTCTGGCAGCAACCGTTCGGCGTGCTCAACGGGCTCGGCGGCCATCAGAGCTTCGAACAGACCGGTCTGGCCGGATTCACGGTCTTCCCTGGCGCGCTGGCCGGACTGGATGCACTCCTCGACGACGGCGAACAACTGCGAGCGGCGCCCGGCGAGCGAATCCATTGCGCCGGCTTTAATGAGACTTTCGATGACGCGGCGATTGATGGCCTGCATGTCGGCGCGCCGGCAGAAGTCGTCGAGCGAGGAGAACGGGCCGCCTTGCTTGCGAGCGGCGACGATGGCCTCGACGGCGCCGGCGCCAACGTTCTTCACCGCGCCGAGACCAAAGCGGATTGCGCCATGGTCGGGGGTGAAGTTCAGATTGGACTTGTTGACGTCGGGCGGGAGCACCTTGATGTGGAGGTCGCGGCACTCGTTGATGTACTTGACGACCTTATCCGTGTTGCCGGTTTCCGACGTCAGCAGAGCGGCCATGAACTCGACCGGGTAGTGGGCCTTCAAGTAGCCGGTAAGGTAGGCGAGATAACCGTAGGCGGCCGAGTGCGACTTGTTGAAGCCGTATTCGGCGAACTTGGCCATGGTGTCGAAGACGTGTTCGACCTTGTCTTGCGGGAAGCCCAGTTTGACGCCCCGCGGGATGAAGGTTTCACGCTCCTGGTCCATCACCTCCTTCTTTTTCTTGCCCATGGCGCGCCGGAGGAGGTCTGCTTCGCCGAGCGAATAGCCGGCGATGAGCTGGGCGGCCTGCATCACCTGCTCCTGGTAAATGAAGATGCCGTAGGTCTCTTCGAGGATGGGCTTCAACTGGGGCAGTTCGTAGGTGACGCGGCGGCGGCCGAGTTTGCGGTCGATGTAGTCGTCGACGAAACCGTTCTTGATGGGGCCGGGGCGGTAGAGGGCATTCAGGGCGATGAGGTCCTCGATACGCTCGGGCTTGGACCGGCGAAGAACGTCCTTCATGCCCGAGGATTCAAACTGGAAAACGCCGCTGGTGAGGCCCTGGGCGAAGATTTTCTCGTAAGTATCCTTGTCGTCGAGCGGGAGTTCTTCGAGCTGGATCCGGATTCCGTGCTGTTGCTCGATGAGGTTGAGCGCTTCGTGGAGAATCGTGAGCGTGGTCAGCCCGAGGAAGTCCATTTTGAGAAGGCCCATCATCTCGAGGCTGTCCATATCGAACTGGGTAACAATTTCGTCTTTGTTTGTTTTGTAAAGCGGGACGAGTTCCTGTAGCGGAGAGGGTGAGATGACGACGCCGGCGGCGTGGACACTGGCATTCCGAGCCATGCCCTCGAGGCGCAACGCGATGTCGATCATTTCGCGCACGCGAGGGTCCTTGGAGGCGGCTTCCTCGATGGCTGGCTCGGCTTCGATGGCGTCCTTCAATTTGATGCTGAGGGGAGTCGAAGGGATGAGTTTGGTGATGCGGTCGACCTCGGCGAAGGTGAGTTCCATGGCGCGGCCCACGTCCTTGAGGGCGGCCTTGGCGGCCAGGGTGCCGAAGGTGATGATCTGAGCCACCTGCTCGCGGCCGTATTTTTCGGTGACGTACTGGATGACCTCGCCGCGGCGGTTGGTGCAGAAGTCGATGTCGATGTCCGGCATGCTGATGCGCTCGGGATTGAGGAAGCGCTCGAAGAGCAGGCCGTAGTGAAGGGGATCGACGTCGGTGATGCCCATGGCATAGCTGACCAGCGATCCAGCTGCCGAGCCCCGGCCCGGGCCGACGGGGATGCCTTGGGATTTGGCGAAGCGGATGAAATCCCAGACGATGAGGAAGTAACCTGAGAACTGCATCCGCTGGATGAGGGCGATCTCGGTTTCCAGCCGTTCGACATAGTCCTCGATGCGGTGTTTAAGGCGGCCCTGCGCGGCGAGCTGTTCGAGGCGGCCGCGGCGGCGCTCGAAGCCCTGGCGGGCGACCCAGGCGAAGTAGCTGTCGATGGTGTTGCCCTCGGGCACCTCGAAACGAGGGAAGGAGTTTTCAACCTTCTTGAGCTTGAGCTGGCAGCGCTGGGCGATCTCCCATGTGCGGTCCAAGGCGTCCTCGACATCGGCGAAGATGGCCAACATCTCGGTCCGGTTCTTGATGAAGAACTGCTCGGAGCTGAACTTCATGCGCTTCGGATCGTTAACGGTCTTGCCGGTCTGAATGCATGTGAGGATGTCCTGGGCGCGGCAGTCGGCGTGTTCGACGTAGTGGGCGTCGTTGGTGGCCACCAGAGGGATGCCCGTCTCGGCCGAAAGCCGGTGGACGCCCGGCATGGCAATGGAGTCCTCGTTCAGTCCGTGTTCCTGGATTTCAAGGAAGAAATTGCCCCTGCCGAACATGTCCTGGTATTCATGAGCAAGGCGGCGGGCGTCGTCGTAGCGGTCCTGGAGGAGTGTTTCCTGGATATCGCCTTTGAGGCAGCCGGACAGCGCAATCAGACCTTTGGTGTGCTGCGCGAGGAGATCTTTGTCGACGCGGGGTTTGTAGTAGAAGCCCTCAAGAAAGCCCGTGGAGACGAGCTTGATGAGGTTGCGGTAGCCGTCTTCGTTCTCGCAGAGCAGGACAAGGTGGTTGTAGCGGCTGGTTTCGTTCTTGACGTGGCGGGACTGTTGAGCCACATAGACTTCACAGCCGATGACGGGGTGGATGCCGTTCTCGTTGGCCTTTTTTGTAAACTCGACCGCGCCAAAGAGGTTGCCGTGGTCGGTCATGGCCACGGCGGGCTGGTCCTGCGCCTTGACCATCTTCATGAGCTTTCCGGTCTCGCAGGCGCCATCGAGCAAAGAGTAGTCGGTATGGCAGTGGAGATGGACGAAGGGCTTGTCGCTCATGGGCTGTGGAACTATCCAGTTTACAGCGTAGCGAGGCAGGGAGCCCGCGGTCTGAGAAGATGACGTAATGGAAACACAGCGGTTTGGAAGTGGCGCCGTCCCGCGAATGGAGGGTCTGCCGGAGAAGCTGGAATGGCTGGTCGAGCCGGATTCGTGGAGCCTGGAGGGGGGCGCGCTGAGCATCCGGGCAGGAGCGCGGACGGACTGGTTCATTTCTCCGACCGACGGAGCCACGGCGGAGTCGGCGCCGTGCCTGACGTTCGCGGCTGGGCGCGAGTTCACATTGACTGCGCTGGTGTCGGCGGAGATGAACTCGCAGTGGGACGCCGGAGCGCTGATGGTATTTGCCGACAAAGAGAATTGGGGCAAGATCGCGTTCGAGAAATCGGCCTACCAGGAGCCGACGATTGTGAGCGTGGTGACAAAGGGCATTTCGGACGACTGCAACGGAGAGGTGTGGGCAGGCGGTAGCGTGTGGCTGAGGATTGGGACGGTGGGCAAGGGGCTTGGCTTGTATTATTCCGCTAACGGCGTGAATTGGCGGATGGCCCGGGTCTTCTCGTTGGGAGTGGACAGGGGCTTGCGAGTCGGGTTCGAGGCGCAATCGCCGACCGGGCAGGGGGCCACGGCGACGTTCCAGGAGATTCGCTATCGCGCGCAGGGCATCGAGAACCAGTTCGCCGGAGAGTGAGCCCGGATGTCCCCCGTTTTTGGCGTAGAGTCCAGCCTCAGAATGGAGCGGGAGACGGGATTCGAACCCGCGACATCAACCTTGGCAAGGTTGCACTCTACCAGCTGAGTTACTCCCGCTTGGTGGACGTCCTCTATTTTCGTACGCCCGTAGTGCATCTGTCAATCAAGTCAACCCGTTGCGTCCGGGCCTGAACAAAATGCTATTAAAATGCGTGTTTTCCACAAGCCCTTCAAGAGTCGTATTTCATTTAATATGAATGACTTGCATTCATTCACAGGAATCACTTCCAGGACCCGCCATTTGTGATATTCTGTGTGGCGTCGCTCCTCTGGATCGGACTGGCGGCGCGGCTTCGTTGCCTGGAGCCTGAGGGGTGAGTCGAATTCTATCGGGGAAAATTTCACTTTAGACAGCCCTGTGAAAAAGTTGTGTAAATCATACGTTGGAGCTGTGTATTGATGTTTGAAAAGAATGCTTGGGAGACGATCAAAGAGCATCTCGGAGCCACTTTGACGTCTGAGGCTTACAATAACTGGGTCGCAAAGACCTCCTATGCGGGCGAGAGCGGTGAGCGTCTGAGGGTGAAGGTTCCAGATGAGGTCACCAAGACCTGGATGGAGAGTGAATACGCCGCGCGTGTCAAGAATGTGATACGTGAACTTCGTCTGCCGGTGGCCGAAGTTCAGTATGAACTCGATTCAGCACCGCTTCCCATTGTTGAGAGCATACCCAACTCCCCTCACTTCCACCCAGCAAGCAAACAACTGAATCAAAAATTCACATTCGATTCATTTGTTGTTGGCTCCTGCAATCAGTTCGCCCATGCGGCTGCACTCGCCGTCGCCGCCAGACCTTCGGAAAGCTACAACCCACTGTTTATTTACGGCGGCAGCGGAATGGGCAAGAGCCATCTGCTCCACGCCATCGGCCTGAAACTGGTGCAGGAAAGGCCTTGGATGAAGGTCGCCTTCACTACCGGCGAGCGCTTCATGAATGAGATGATCCAGTGTATCCGGATGGACCGGATGCAAGCTTTTCACGAGAACTATCGGAGCGCAGACGCCTTGCTGATAGATGACATCCACTCTGTCGCTGGCAAGGAACGCACCCAGGAAGAGTTCTTCCACACGTTCAACGAGCTGTATGACCGGCAGAAACAGATTGTACTAACTTCAGACTCTCTGCCGAAGAACACTCCAGGACTCGTTGACCGGCTCAGATCACGTTTCGAGTGGGGCTTGATGGTTGACGTCCAACCGCCGGATCTGGAGACAAAGATGGCGATCCTGGATAAGAAAGCGGAGGCGGAGGGCGTCTGCCTGCCAGAAGATGTACGTATTTTCATTGCCACCAAGACAAAGTCTAGTGTCCGTGAGTTGGAAGGTGCGCTTGTAAAACTGGTCGCCTACTCCTCAGTAACCGGGTCGCCAATCAACATGCCGATGGCTCAACAGTTACTGAAGACGATGCTTCCAATCCACGAGCGGCGGGTCACGATTGATTCCATCGTCAGGGCTGTAGCGGAACGCTACTGTCTTCAACCCTCACAACTGAAGCAGAAGACCAACGCCCACGAGATCTCGCGACCGCGGCAGGTTGCCATGTACCTGGCAAAGGAACTCACGCCTGCCTCACTACCTGAAATTGGCCGTGCCTTTGGAGGCAAACACCACACGACAGTCTTGCACTCAGTAAGGAAAGTAGAGGAGTTGCGCCAGGCCGACGGGGATCTCAACAGGCTCATTCACAGTCTAATCGATTCATTCAATTGATCTTGTTACGTTCCGCACAGCGTAGTCCTGAGGGTGGCTGTGAAATGCGGTGCATGGCGGCCATGGCTGTGGACCAACGATGCACGAAGCAAGGTCTTCACACACAGCCCCGATGGACCAGAAGCGATTGAGTTTTGTATAATTTAGAAAGAATTCAACATTTCCACAGCGCCTACGAATCCTGGTCATAGACATGTATGATTGAATCCTAAGGCCAGAAGGAAGAGGCCCCGGAGCTGAATGGCTCGAAGACAATCTCAAGGGAGCGGCACATGGAGTTCACGGTAAACAAAGCCGACCTGGTTCGTGAGTTGAACCTCTCGCAGGGCGTGGTGGAGAAGAAGGCGACCATCCCGATTCTCGCTAACATCCTGGTGGAAGCGAGGGAGGACCGCTTGACATTGACGGCGACCGACCTGGAGTTAGGTATTCGCAGCGTAACTCCAGCCAAGGTAAAATCAGCCGGTTCGGGCACGATCCCGGCGAAGCGGCTGCTGGATTACGTCAGGTTGTTGCCTGAGGCTGAGATTCACGTCAAGGTTTCCGATACTCACTGGGCAAGCCTTACCTGTGGACGGTCCCGTTCCCGCATCGCAGGCATGTCGCGTGAGAGCTATCCTGAGCTGCCGGAGATGCCTGACAGTTCAACATTGATCTCACTTCAGGCTCTGACAAGTCTCATTCAGAAGACCGTCTTTTCCATCTCGAATGAGGATTCACGGTTCACGCTGAACGGGGCATTGCTCCAAGTTCAGGATGGCGGGATGACGATGGTCGCCACGGACGGCCACCGTTTGGCGCTGGCGCATCAGAACGGATGCGCCGGAGATGCGCCGCCAAGCAAAGCGCTTCTCCCGAAGAAAGCGATGGTGGAATTGCAGAAGATCGCCAGCGAGGCTCCCGGCGAGGATGTTCAGGTCGCCTACGCGGCTGACGACAATCACCTTTTCTTCCGCCTTGGGGACCGTCTCCTGATGAGCCGTAAGTTGACAGGTAACTTCCCGGACTACGAGCGTGTTCTGCCTCGCAGCCATGCTCACACGATCACGATGAACCGCGAGGAACTGCGGGGTACGATCGAACGTGTCGCGCAGTTTGCCGACGAGCGGACCCGCGCAATCAAGATTCAGTTAGCCGACAACGAAGCCAAGATTCACTCATCGCTCAGCGAGACGGGGGAGTCGGAGGAGAGTCTCAGTGTGGACTACGTCGGTCCAACCGTTGAAATTGGTTTCAATGCACAGTATCTGCTTGAGTTTTTGAGGGCCGTCCCGGAGCCGGAAGTCAGTTTCCATTTCAAGGATGGTCAGAGTGCCGGCGAACTTCGCCCGGCAGGTGAAGGGCTCGCTTACGAGTACCGATATGTCGTGATGCCGATGCGCATCTGACATGTGTAGATCCGGCGGGGCTCAGGAGAGCTGCCGCCGTTGAGAGTTCAGGGTTAATAATTTTGGGCAACACTGGCGCTTACGATTCCTCGAGTATCAAAGTTCTCGAAGGCCTAGAGGCGGTGCGTCTCCGGCCGGCCATGTACATCGGTTCGACCGGTGAAGGAGGGCTTCATCACCTCGTTTACGAAGTAGTGGACAACTCCGTCGATGAAGCCATGGCGGGTTACTGTGACGAGATCTCGATCACGATCCACATCGATGATTCGATTACCATCGCCGACAACGGACGCGGGATCCCCGTGGACATCAAGGAGGAGTTTGGCGTCTCGGCAGCCGAGATCGTCATGACGAAACTCCACGCCGGAGGAAAGTTCGACTCCAACAGTTACAAAGTCTCCGGCGGACTCCATGGCGTCGGCGTGAGTTGCGTAAACGCCCTAGCTGAGACGCTTCACCTTGAAATCTACCGCGATGGTTTTGCCTGGGAACAGGATTACGAGCGCGGCTTGCCAAAAGGGCCTCTGGTCAAGACAGGCAAAGCCGGCAGGCGGCACGGCACAAAGATCACGTTCAAGGCCGACGGCACCATCATGGAGACGACGAAGTTCAATTTCGATACGCTCTCCACGAGGCTGCGCGAAGTGGCCTTCCTCAACAAAGGGCTGAAAATCACCTTGAGTGATGAACGCGTCGACCCAGTGCGCTCGCACGAGTTCCTGTTCTCTGGCGGCATCAGCGAATTCATCAGACATTTGAACCGCGGCAAGAATGTCCTTCATGAGAAGCCGATTGCGATTGAGGGCGAGCGCGAGTTGCCCAACGGCGGCCTGTTGACAATTGAAATAGCGATGCAGTGGAACGACTCCTATTCGGAGCAGATCTTCAGCTTCGCAAACAACATCAACACAAAGGACGGCGGAACTCACCTCACGGGCTTCCGTACGGCTCTCACCAGGACGCTGAACTCCAGCGCTCGTTCCGGCGGGCTTGTGAAGGAGATGAAGGACGCCAACCTGACAGGCGACGACGCGACTGAAGGGTTGACCGCCGTGGTGAGCGTAAAACTGCCACAACCCCAGTTCGAAGGCCAGACCAAAGGCAAACTCAATTCTGATGTTGGCGGCTACGTCACGCAAATCGTCAACGAGAAGCTGTCCGAGTTCTTCGATAAGAATCCGGCCGTGATGAAGAAGATCATCAGCAAAGCGGTTGACGCGGCTCGCGCGCGCGAAGCGGCCCGAAAGGCCAGAGAGCTCACTCGCCGCAAGGGCGCGCTTGATTCAGGCGGCCTGCCCGGAAAGCTGGCCGACTGCCAGGAAAAAGATCCTTCTCGCTGCGAACTGTTCCTGGTCGAGGGCGAGTCGGCCGGCGGCACAGCCAAAACCGGACGGGACCGGAAGTACCAGGCGATCCTCCCGCTCAGGGGCAAAATCCTGAACGTCGAGAAGGCCCGCTACGACAAGATGCTGGGCCACGAAGAGATCCGCACCCTGATCACAGCGATCGGCACCGGCATCGGCAAGGATGATTTCGACATCACCAAGCTGCGCTACCACAAGGTCATCCTGATGACCGACGCCGATGTGGATGGTTCGCACATCCGCACCCTTTTGTTGACCTTCTTTTTCCGGCATATGCCGGAGTTGATCTACCGCGGCCACATCTTCGTCGCCCAGCCGCCGCTGTACCGCATCAAGAAGGGGAAGTCGGAGAAGTACATCAAGGACGACAAGGAGTTCCTGCGGGAGATCCTGCGCCGCGCCACGGATAATGTCCACGTCATGGTTGGAAACGGAGATGCCCAGCGCCTGGATGGCGGTGAGTTACGCCAGTTTCTGATCTCTCTCGACGAGTTTGAGCAGCTCTTCACCCGATTCGAGCGCCGCTTGACGAGCTCGAATGTCGCCAGTGTGCTGGCTGATCCAACACTAAGGATTGATACCAAGGCGGAGTTCGCCGATGAAGCCAACGTCAATGAACTCAAGGCCCGGCTGGAAGCGATTGGACTGAAGGCCAAAGTTGTCGTTGACGAGGAAACATCCTGCTTCCAGGTGGCCTTCCATGCCGAAGGGCAGGGCGACCGGTGGATTGGCCGCGATCTGGCTTCCTCGCCGGAATACAAGCGTTTCCGGTTGCTGGCCCGCCAAGTCCAGAAATACAACAAGCCGCCGTTCCTTGTGGTGAAGGACTCGCGCAGGGAACAGATTGACGACTGGCGGAGCCTGATCGGGCATCTGAAGTCCGAAGGCATGCGGGACGTCAATATCCAACGGTATAAGGGTCTGGGTGAAATGAATCCGGGCCAGTTGTGGGATACGACGATGAACGCCGACGTCAGGACGCTGCTGGAGGTGAAGCTCGAGGATGCCGTCGAGTGCGACGAGATCTTCACCACTTTGATGGGCGAGGACGTGGAGGCGCGCCGCAAGTTCATCGTCGAAAACGCCCTGGACGTGCGTAACCTGGACGTGTAAAACTTCCGGCATGGAGAAGAGTCTCCGTGAACGGATTGAATTCCTCTTGCGTGTCTCGCCCCTGGCTAAGCCCAGGGTGTATGAGACGGTTTTTCGAGGGTCGGATGTTGTTTCACTGAGCTACGCCCTCGAACTGATCTTCTCCGCCGGCATCGCCACGCTGGGCCTGGTTCTAAACAGCCCGGCGGTGGTGATCGGCGCGATGCTCATTTCGCCGCTGATGGGCCCCATCATGGGAGCCGGACTCGGGTTGGCTGTCTCTGATCTCTATCTGGGAGCAAAGGCGTTCGCCGGCATTGTTGCTAGCGTTCTGGCTTCCATCGCGTTCTCGTCTTTCCTGGTCTGGCTGCTGCCATTCCACGTGGCCACAAGCGAGATCCTTGCCCGGACGCAGCCCAATCTGCTGGATCTCGGCGTCGCCCTTCTGTCTGGCCTGGCCGGCTCCGTCGTCGTCTGCCGCGGCGGCGAGGGTGGCGGCGTCACGGCCATGCCGGGTGTCGCCATTGCCGTGGCGTTGATGCCGCCGCTTTGCACCGTGGGCTATGGCGTCGGGGCCGGATTCGACTGGGCCATCATCTCCGGGGCAAGCCTGCTGTTTCTGACAAACCTGGTTGCCATCACCGCCAGCGCATTTGTGGTCTTCTATGTGGTCCGGATGGACTCGCCCGACGTTCAACAGCCCATCCGTGACGTGCTGACCAGAACCAGGCACGACGATTGGATCGACAATGCCCTCTCGAAGACGCGCCTCGCAGGCCGCCTGGGTGACGTCGGGAAACTTCATTACCGGTTGCTGATGGTCGGACTGTTGCTGGTGTTACTCTACATTCCACTGCAAAGGTCATTCTCGAAGATGAAGGACGAGGCCCAAACGGCGGCCGCCATCCAGCAAGGGCTGCGGATGCTCTCTCCGGACGGTTCGTTGATCAAGGAGGTCGTGGAATTCACGGGGGACAGTGTTCGTTTGCAGTTGGTCGCCACGGCTGAGGTGCCGGAGGAACTCGTCGCCGACGTGAAGGACTATCTGCTGCGCACGACGGGAAAGAACGTTGATCTGACGGTCCGGCGGGTTGCCAGCGCGGATGAGTTGCGGCTGTTGCGGGAGGCGCTTGCGACCCGGGGCCGGCCAAATGCTCCGGATCCTTACGCCGACCTCGATGCGCTCAGCGCGCAAATGGTGATGAGGGCCGAAAAGACTCTCGCCGAAGTCTGGCCGGCGGAGTCGGCGCCGAGGAAGAATGCCGAGATCGTCTTCGAGACGCGGGGCCCCAAATTGGTTGTGAAATACACGGCGGCGAAGGATCTGGAAGCGGCGGCGATCGAGGCCATCAGGAAGGCGGTCCAGGCGAAGCCGGGCAACGCAAAGCTGAGGATAGAGTGCATCCGGGAATTGCCGGCGCGCACGGGCCGTCAGAAATAGACGCGCTTCACTCTCTGGCCGATCCCGCACAGCACGCCATAGCTGATGGTTCCGGCCATGCGTGCGATCTGTTGTGCATTCAAGGAAACATTCCCCTCGTGCCCAAGAAGAGTGACTGCATCGCCGGGAGCCAGCGGCGGGCAATCGGTGACGTCGATCGATGTCAGGTCCATCGATATCGCGCCGGCAATCGGCGCGAGCTTGCCTGCCGCGATGACTTTGCCCTTCGCCGACAGCCGATGGTTCATGCCGTCTGCATAACCCACCGCCAACACCGCGATCTTCGACGGCCGTTCGCAGCGGAACATCCCGCCATAGCCCACCAATGCCCCTTCCGGCAAGTCCTTGACTTCGAGGATTCGCGCTTTCCAGTTCAATGCGGGCCGCACGGCCAGAGCCGGAGCCGGCGCGGTTCCGCGCGCCGGACTGACATAGCCGTAGATGGCATGTCCTGGCCTGACCATGTTGCCCCAAGCTTCTCGATGGCCATAAGCGACCGGGATCGTCGACGAGAGGTGGCGCCATCTTGGCGGCAACCCTGCCCCTTCAAGCGCAGCAGCCAGTCTGTCGTAGGCGGAGATCTGGTCAGGCGTCTGCTGGGATTCGAAATTCGCTGCCGAAGCAAAGTGGGTCATGAGGCCGTCAAAGCGTGCGTGCGTGCAGGAGCGGATGGTCTCGATGACGCGTGCCGTGTCAGGAAGCAGGCCCAATCGGCCCATCCCGGTGTCGATCTTGAGATGAAATGGCAGCACCCGGCCCACGGCGCGCGCCATGCGGTCATAATCGGCCAATTGAGCGAGTGAATGGATGGCTGGAGTGAGATCGTAGTCGATCAACCCAGGGCGCTCGAACGGAAGGAAGTCGCCCATCACGAGGATTTGAGTGGTGACGCCGCCCTGGCGAAGCGTGACGCCTTCTTCCACGTTCGACACGGCCAGCCATCGAGCGCCCTCGTGCGCCAGGACCCGGGCGACTTCAACCGCACCGTGCCTGTAGGCGTCGGCCTTGACCACGGGCATCACTTCGACGCCGGGTCCGACAGCGGTTCGAATGGCATGGAAGTTCTCCGCAAGCTGGCGGCGGGAGACCTCCACCCAGCAGCGGTAGGTAATGGGAACCATCTTTCTATTGTGCCTGCCCGATGAGGCTTTCGAGCAGATCCTCGTAAGCGGATGTGACCGCATCCCAGCTATATCGTGCAGCGACCCTTTCCATTGCCGCCTGGCGAAGCGCCTGGAGCCGGCTCTCGTCCATCATCATCACGCGGGTGATCAAGCCGGCCAGATCCTCCTCGCCCGAGAATGGCAGACCGGCGCCGCCCGCGACCTCCTCGTTCTCACTTGTTTGGAGATAGAGAACCAGGGCGCCGCGGCCCATCGCCTCAATCAACGCCGGATGAGTGCCGCCGACCTCGGTGGCATGGATGTAAGCAAATGAGTTTGCCTGAAGCTCGTGGTATCCCTCGCCGTAGATCGCGCCCGGCAAGACCACCCGCTCGTGCCGTGTGTCGCGGACCTGCTCGATGTAGTCCGCCGCATAGGGCGCGTCCCCCACAAGCGCCAGTTTCAATGGGGGATCGGCACGCTCAAAGGCGCGGCGGACCATCAATGGGTTGTTCTCGGGTTCGAATCTTGTCACATAGAGAAAGTACTTGCCTGGTTCCAGTCCGAGTGATCTCAGCGTCTCGCCCGGCGCCACGGGGCCCATCGGAGCGCCGTAGGGAATAAATGTCGATTCGGCCCCGTAACGCTTATGGTAGTAAGCACGGATGTTCTCGGCGTCGGTGACGATTGCCGCTGGGCAGATTGTTGAGAGCGCTTCAGACATCAGGTACCACGCCCGCGCCGCCGCATTCCATTTCTTCCGCTTGCGCTCTAAACCGTCCACATTGATTGCGGCCGGAATGCCCGCCAGACGAGGCAGAGCCGTGAAGATGGCATTGGCTCCATTGCAGTACAGGGCTACGTCGAAATCCAGCCTGTTCTGAAGGAGATGCAACGTCGAGGTGAATGTGTGCGCGACCGTCTCCAGGTACTTGTGATGAACCGGCGGGAGGTACACCAAACGAACTCCACGATACGTATCGCTATCGTGCCTGGCGCGGCAGTAGACCGTTACCTGGTGGCCTCGCTCCACCAAACGAACCGACAACTCTTCGGCGAAGGTCTCAAAGCCGCCATAGCGGGCGGGAATGCCGCGAGTACCAAGCAGGGCGATTCTCATGACTCAGAAACCTTCAGTGTGACAGGGCTCGCGGGACGCGACAAACTGGCTGCTTGCGAGTCTGTTGATTCCGCGCGCCGTTCCTCCACGGCAGGCCTGGCTGAACATCGCCCGCCGTACCGGACTGGCTCAGCCTAGGTTTCGGCGGTCTGCGCCTTGGACTGGGCTTCGATCACGGCCGAGTCCTTACGCCGTGGCGCAGGACGGCTTACCGGTTCGAAACGGAACCACTCGGCCATATACTCGTCCGAAACGCGCTTCCGGGCCATAATCTCCCTGCGCTTGCGCCACACACTGCCCCAGGAGCTGAGCACCTTCCAGAAGGCTTTGAGCGAATAGTGCTCATAGAGGAGGCAGCACCCGACAACCACTGCGTCCCGAGCCGCGATGGAGAACCAGTGACGGCGATATAGGTCGCCGGTCATGTTCTTGATGCGCATCAAGAACCGGTTCTTCACCGAATGCATGTTGATCTCGCGCGGCAAGGCGCGGCGGTTGCCCGGCAAAACCGCCCGGACATGGTGTCCGCGGGCGTAAGGCGTATAGAGGCAGCGCCAGCCAAGCAGTTGCGCGCGCCAGGCGACATCGGCATCCTCGCGGTAGACGAAGAAATCGCTGTCGAAAAACTCGCCGTCCACAGAGATGTCGTCAATCATCGCCCGCCGGTAGAGAGCCGCCGCGGCCGTTGCGCCGAACACATACTCCCTCTTGAGATAGTGGCCGTTGTCGATCTGACGCGAACCGCGATCCAGGTGCCGGAGATTCGGCGTGAAGAAGATACCCGTGGAATCCACCCTCGGCCGGGCTTCAATATCGAAGTCCGGACTCATTACGAGCAACTTGCCGCAGACGGTTCCGATGCGGTTATCCAAGCGGCCGGCCTCGAGAAGAGCCTGAATGAAATACGGCATCAACAGGACGTCGGGATTGAGCGTGAGCACCCAACTGCCGCGCGATAGGCGGATCGCCTGGTTCTGCGCCGCAGCGAACCCAGCATTGTGATCGTTGTATACGATCGTAATGCGATCCTCGAACTGCTCCAGGATGTCGCGCGTGCCGTCTGTCGAATTGTTGTCAACGACGATGACCTCAAAGGCCGGGCCCTTCTGGGCCAGCACTGAGTGGAGGCACCGCTTGATGTACCTGCCGCTGTTGTAGGTCACGATAGTGACCGAGACGAACTCATGATTTGCCATCAATGAGGTGACCTATCCCCGGAATTAACCAGCTTCGCATACCCATGAGCGACCGGTGGCAGGGCCGGCTTCAGTTCAGTCCCTTCCTGGTTGCCTGTCCGCCGCGACACAAGTGCCGCCAACGCAAGCCGCATCACTCTACCACAAACCAGAAAGGGGCAAACAGAGTGTTCCCGCGCCGCGCCAAGCAATGCCCTTGGCGCCGCAGCGGCCAACACGGCAAGACAAACCGCCGCACGTCCGGCAAACGAGCAATGCCGGATTGCATATCTCAGCAGGCTACCATACCATGCGGCGGCGCTGGCACGTATCGCCATCAGCGAAACCGAGTGCCCGCCGGCGTGCGCGGCTGCTGAACCGGGAGCGAACCGGATCAGCCAGCCGCTCGCAGCCAGCCGTTTCAGAAAATCGACATCCTCAAACCAGACCGGATAATATCCTTCGTCGAACCCGCCCACCGCGCACCAGGCCTCACGGCGGATCATCAAAAACGCGCCTGCCGGCTGCTGTGCATCACACGGCTCGTTTGCTCCCAGATCGAGGCATCGGTACCGCCGGTTCACTGGATTGGACGGCCACAGCCGGTTCAGACCAAGCGACTCGAAGATCAGCGTGGCTGCCGACGGGAACCGGCGCAGTTCGAAGCCGGTCTGCGGCGTCCCGGACGCGCCGAGCAAGCGGCCGCCACAAGCGCCTACCCGCGCATCATCAAACTCGGCGGCCATGGCGCTGGTGTCCGTCTGAAGCACCGCATCCGGGTTGAGAACCAGCATCAGTTCGCAATCCGGCAGCGCCTTCACGCCCTGGTTGACAGCGGCGGCGAAACCGCGGTTCTCCCGATTCGCGGCGACAACAGGGAAGATCCTCGCCCGAGTTTCCGCCAGCGTGTTGTCGGAGGATGCATTGTCCACCACGACAACCGGCATGCCGGGTTCGTGCCGTGCGAGTGCGTCCAGACACGCGCCAATATGAGAGCCGGAGTTCCAGGTGACGATGACTGCGCCGCGTTTCACCTCAGGCGCCTCCTGGCCGGGTGAGCAGGCTGTACAGGCGCCAATACGCTCCATGAGCCAGCGAGCGTAATTCGGACTCCGAGTCGCGCAGCAACGAGCCGAATACATCCGGAGAAGCCAACCGCGGCAGCGCCCGGAGTTGGCCGTACAACGCCATCGCGTCGTGTTTCCCTTTCAGCCATTCGATGGTACGGCCGTGCCGCAAGGCGGATAGCCCCCAAAGCGCCTGTCCTACAGCCACTGTCCAGGCAAGCCTTAACCCCATTGGCTCGGGCCAATGCATGGCGACGAGCAGCAATTGATTGCGGGAGATCAGACGAACCATGCGGCCGCTCCACCTGCCATCGGTCGCGCTCCCCTGATGAGCCGCCCGCGCCGCAGGTTCGTAGACGCCCACATGCCCGGCGATCGAGCAACGCAAACCGAATTCGACGTCTTCCATGTAGGTGCCAAGATCCTCGTTCAGCCCGTTCAGCGCGAGGAAGACGGATCTGCGCACCAGCAGAGCGGTGAATGGAGCAAAGCGGATGGGCCGCGGTGACAAGAACGGTTCGGCCAGGAGAGCGCCGTGTCCGGCGCGGAAGGCGCAGCCGCTCATCGACAGCAGGTCCCAGGTGGCATCCAGCGTATCTGGATTTGACTCGCTGACAACCAGGGGCGCCGCGAAGGCGGCCCCGGCCCCGTCGGCGGCCGCGCAAAGGCGGGCAAGGCAATCCGGCGCCAGGATGGCGTCGTTGTTCAGCACCATGATGTAGCGTGCCTTGCATCGTCTCGCTGCCTCGTTGACCGCCCTGGCAAATCCCAGATTGGCCTCAAAACGGATGACCTGAGCGCCCGAGCCTTCCGCGCACTCTGCCGATCCATCAGTGGAACCGTTATCCACCACCACCGCCTCCACCACCGTCTCACTTTGGGCGGCGACGCTCTCAAGAGCGCGCTTCAGCAGGCCGGCGCGGTTGAAGTTCGGAATGACCACCGAAACATCAAGCATCAAGTCTTGCCAGGGAAGAGGGAATTCCGCTCCGAGGAAAACGAGCGGGAAACACAGGCGGGCACTTTGTAGATTACCACTAACCGCGCTTCCTGGCAAAACGTTTTTTCATCAGAAAAAAGAGGTTGGTGAAGCCGTCGCGCCAAGGGTTCAGCTTGATCTCGCCCAGCCTAGATGAGTACATGATCGAGATCTCCTCGAAACGCGTGTTCGGGCGCAGAAGGGCTTCGATCTTGATCTCCTCGCTGAACGCCATCCCGTCCGATTCCAGGATCATCCCTTCCAGTATCGACCGCCGGAAGACCCACATCCCGCTCTGAGAATCCGACACCCAGCGGAAAAACAGCAGGGACATCGCCAGCGACAGGACCAGGTTGCCAAACTTGTGCTTGAAGCTCATCGCGTTGCGGTCGCGAACTGGGAAACGCGAGGCGTTCAGGAAATCCGCTTCGAGGTGGAAGAATGCCTCAAGCAGGTAGCTGATGGCATCGGGCGGATAGCTGTGGTCGCCGTCCAGCGTGACGATAATGTCGCCGCGGGCGATCGAAAAGCCCTTTTTATAGCTGCGGCCGTAGCCGCGCACATCTTCTCGAATGACTGTGGCGCCCAACGCCGTCGCCACATCCGAGGTCCGGTCGGTGGAGCCATTGTCGACCACAATCACTTCATCCACGAAGCTGGGCATCCTCTTCAGGACCAACTCGATGCCCTGCTCCTCGTTCAGACAAGGGATGACGACGGTGATCTTCTGCTCTTTGTACACGGCGCGCCGAAGTTCCCATTGTAGCGGCGCGATATGATGGCGGTGTGAGAGCCACTCTATTCTTTGTCGCTTTGAGCCTGGCCGCCGGGCAGACTCCCGAGGCCCAGATTCCGGCCGGCGCCGATCTGCCGGGTGTCAGAAATGTGTACCTCCTCCCCATGCCGAACGGCCTGGAACAGTTCGTCGCCAATCATCTGGTCAAGCGCGGCGTCCTGAGTGTGGTCGCCGATCCAAAACTCGCCGACGCCGTCTTCACCGACACAGTGGGAATGGGCTTTCAACAAAGAATGGAAGAACTATATCCGCTTCCGAAGACCGCGAAGTCCGAGGAAGATGAGAAGCAAGACAAGGACAGAAAGCCGAACTCCCGGTTAAACGTTGTGGAGGCCGGCCAAGCCCGGCCTGGTGGACTCTCCAGGGGCAAGGGAACCATCTTCCTGGTGGATCGAAAGACGAGCGTCATCCTCTGGTCGGCTTACGTCAGGCCGAAATCCAGTTCTCCACAGGATCTGGACGCGGCGGCCCAGAAGATCGTGAAAGCTATCGCGGATTCAACGGGGCGCGGTTCCGCTGCTTCGCGTTGAACTCCGCGCGGTAGGCGGCTTCGAGACGGGCCGTCATCCGCCGCATATCCCGGGCGTTCTCTACGTACGCGCGCGCCCTTAGCGCCATTTGAGAGGCGGCGGTTTGGTCGTTGAACAGCCCAACAATGCTCTCTGCGAACTGGCCGGGATCGTTGGCGACCGCGCAAATCGGATCTCCAGCTTGAACAAGGCCCTCCGCGCCGATCTGCGTCGAGACGGCTGGGATCCCCGAAGCGAATGCTTCCAGGAGCTTGACCCGGACGCCTGAACCGCTGAGGATAGGGCAGACAAAAACGGCGTAATCCCTTAACGGCTGCCTGACATCGTCGACAAAGCCCAGTATCTCGACCGCGCCGCCGAAATCAGGCAGAGTGTGGGCAGGCGGCGGATCGGAACCGATAACGATAAGACGGGCGTCCGGAGCCCGTTCCATCACCCGGGGCATCACGTGCTTCAGAAACCAGTTGAGCGCCACGCGATTCGGCTCGTGGCGGAAACTGCCAAGGAACAGCATGGTCCTGGGCTGCCGGTTGTCCAGGGTGAAGCTGTACGACGCGACGTCGATTCCGGCGCGAAGATCGGGATCAATGCGGTCCTTCAGCTCAGGAAGGAAGGAAAGCAGGTAGTCGCGGTTTTCGGCGGTGCAGGTTTGGATGCGGTCCAGTGTGGGCAGCAGGCGCAGTTCATACCGGAGAGCGCGCAGGTACTCGAACGATGCCTTGAAGCGAGCCAGGAGTTTCATCGAACCGAGAGCCCGTCCGATGGATTGGAAGTAGATGTCGTGCTCGAACAGAAACCACGCCAGGCGGTGGCAAGGGCCTGCATATTGACCCATGTTGGTGTATTCCAGCTGAACCGCGTGGATGCGGTGCAGGTAAATCTGGCGATGGATGAGCCATTCCAGGTCCTTGTTCGCGAACTCACGGACAGCGAAGGGCTGGATTGAGCCGATGGAGGCTGGAAGTCCCTCCAGCCGGACGAGGAACTCCATCGAGCGAGTTAAGGAGGCGAGTTCGTCGTGGGCAGGGATTTCGTTAGGGGAATCCACCAGAACAATGAGGTGGAGATCGACGAGCGATCCGAGATGACGCACCGTCTGGTTCATGAAGACGGCGCCGCCGTGTGAGGGAGGACAAATCGGGTAGGGCGAAACGAACAGCACGTTCAGGGGTTGCGGGTCGGCTTCCATATCATGGAACCGATCCCTGTGATAAGCCCCCATCGATCGGCGGAACGCTTCGTCGTCGTTGGTAACGGCGAGCGAATGAGCCCGCCAGCGTGAGCGCAGGGCCTCGGGCGCCTGGAGCAGTGCGCGCCACTGGCCGCCGAGGGTTGCGCGTTCCATGGAATGGCCGGCCAGCACGCTCAACACCGCTCCGATCCAGGAGTTCACCAAGTGGCTCAGGATGGCTGGGTAGGAGTGGATGTTCTTCCAACAGAACAGGATCAGGTTCTTATAGAGCACCCCGTCGATGTAGGACTGAGAGAACTTCCTGCCAATGGTTCCGCGGTGTTCATGCCAAACCTTGCTGGCTGGCTGGTAGTAAACTTTCCAGCCGCGTTTCCAGGCCATGTAGCCGATATCGGTGTCTTCGAGATAGAAAGGCCGCAGGAGATGGTCGAAGCCTCCCAACTCCAGAAACTTCCTCCTGTCAATCGCTGACGATCCGCCGCCAGGATAGAAGCAAGGAAACGGTTCGTTAACGGCGTCATCGGCCACATGGCGGAGCCGGAGGAACCCGTCGGCCCACCACCCCTGAGTGAGACCGGTCTCCTCGCGCTTGCGGTCCGGGTCGCTAAAGAAGATCTGGGACGATACGGCGAAGACCGAGGCGTCTGTGAAGCCATCGAGAAGTGGCTGTAGAAAACCGGCGTCCACCCGCATGTCGCTGTTCAGCAGGACGACGATGTCGTTCCGCGCGGCCTCGAAGCCGGCGTTCGAGCCGCCGCCGAAGCCGAGATTCTTGGGCAGAGCCACCAAACGAACTTGTGGAAAAGTGGAGCGGACAAACTCCGCGCTGCCGTCGGTGGATCCGTTGTCGACGACGATGATCTCGTTCCTGGCATTGCCTGACATCGCCTCGACGAGAGGAGGGAGGTATTTTTCCAGTAGGTCGCGCCCGTTCCAGTTGGGGATGACGACACTCGCGGCCGAGGTATCCGGCATCGTGTCCGCGGGCGGACAACGGGGTCCGAGGATGCGGAAAGCAAGATCGGTAAGAGTAATCATGACGGCTGCGGCGGTCCAAAGGAAGGGTGAGAGCAGCAGCAAGGGCAGATTACGGAGTAAGCGGAGCAGAAGCGCCATGGATTAGTACCGTGACAGGTCTGGACCGACGCCGATCTTGCGCCCGAACCTGACCCACCGCGACCCTTGGATGGAGGCGATGGTCGATTCCAGAGCTTCAATGCGCCTCTGCAAGTCTTGCGCCCAAATGGTTCGTTCTTCGACGGTCCTTTCGGTTTCGTGTAGCAAGTCGACGCACCGCGCAAGTTCGGCCCGCGCGTCGCCAAGCTCGGACTCGAGACGGGCCAGATTGGCGGCCGCCAATTGCGAGATCCGCGCGTTCTCGGATTCAAGTTCGGTTATCTTTGCTTCGTAGCCCGCCGAAATTTCTCGAACATTCGCCTGATGGCGTTGCAGTTCCTCCTGCATCTGCACGGCCGCGGCCTTTAGCTTCTCGTCCATCTCCAGACCCCAGGCTTGTACAGCCTTCATTTGGGCGGACTGTTCGCGGTAGAGATCGACCAGGCTGGAGTGTTCGGTTTTCAATTGGTCCAGCCACTCCGACTTCTGAGCGAGCTCGGACTCGAGTTTCTCAATGTGGTGTTCACGCTCGCGCAAAACATTGGCCGTTGCGGGCAGGTAAAGGAACGTGGGCGAACCCGTCTGAGTCGTGAGCGCGCATACGGCGATGAAGAAGTGCGACGCGGCGGGTTCCGCGTCCGCCGGTTCCATGCGCAGTTCGCCTTGAGAAAGCGGAGCCAGAGCAGGGCGGACAACCAAGCTGTCGGCGTGGTTCTGTAAGAAGAGGGTTACAGAAGGGAACTGGCTGGAGAGGGCCTCTTGAAACTCCTCGAAGTCGAGTTCGCGCACATGGTAAGGATTAGGTCCGGAAAGCCTGCGGGTCTCGGCGTAGTAGAGTTTGTTTGGCGTGGAAACGACAAGTTGGCCGCCCGGCGCGAGCAGGCGCTTGGCTTCCACAAGCAACGCGGCAGGATCATCGAGGTGTTCGATGACCTCAAAAGCAACAATGAGATCGAACGAAGAGTCAGGGAATGGAAGACTTCGGGCGTCGGCTGCGAGGAATCTGATGTTCGGCGAGGGGTAGGCGTTGCGTGCTGAGGCTGCCGCTTCTGGAGACAAGTCGATTGCAGTGACTGAGGCGGCGGTCTGGGCGAGGCAATCCGAACCATATCCTGCGCCGCAGGCGATATCGAGCACGCGCTTCCGGGCAGCCAGTCTGGCAGCGAAGAGATAGCGGCAGTAGTGTTCGTTCCAGAGGTCGGGATCCACCAGCCCTGGGATTAGGCGTTCGCCAGTGAATTCAAGCAAGCCGGGCCTCCGGGTTGGTGCGGGCCTTGGCAATCGGCGTATTTACTTCGATACGGCATGGCAGGTGAACGTATCCGTACACCTGGCCATCACCTGGCCGCATTTGCAGCGTGACGGCGTTATCGATCCAGTCGCACATCTTGTATGCGAGCAGCGACCCGTCGGCGATTGCCGGAGAGAACGAGAACGAGCCGGGGTAGAGATGGGGCAAGCTCAGATGAAAGTCGACCGTGTAGGTGTCGCCGGGCTGCATGGGCGGCAGCTTTACCCCTTCGCGGATGGTGTTTGTACCAGCAAAGTCCACGCCGAGATGATTCCTGAGCATGAATCCTACGTTGGGCGTGGCTATCGGTTGCCGTGCGATAACGGTGATGCGGACCGTGACGTTCGAAGCGGGTTCGAGGAGGTTGACTGGCGATCCAAACTCATCGGTCACGGCGATTCCAAGAACCTCGGCGCGTCGGTCGCCGTGGCGGTGATCGATGTTTGGGATGGTGGTCACGATTTCGGGCGCCGTCACTGCGCCAGCCGGGGCGGTGTCCGGGGTTTCCTGCTCAAGGAAGGCTGAGTCCTTCTCAACCATCGCGGCGAGATACTGGCCAACAACACGGTCTGTGGCCCCTAAGGCGCGGATGCGGCCGTTGTCGAGCCAGAGCGTCCGGTCACCAATCGCTTTCACATCGCCGGCGGAATGAGAGACGAACAGAATAGTGACCCCTTTTGCGCGAAGCTCGTGCACTTTGCGAAGGCAACGCTGACGGAAGTAGATGTCCCCGACAGCAAGGGCCTCATCGACGATGAGGATCTCGGGATCGACGTGAATAGCAACGGCGAAGGCAAGGCGAACAACCATGCCGCTTGAATAGGTTTTCACGGGCTGATGGATGAATTCGCCAATCTCCGCGAACTCCTCGATTTTCTTGTAGATGCGGTCGACGTGCGTAGATGAGAGTCCGAGAATGGACGCGTTGAGATACACATTGTCGCGTCCGGTGAATTCAGGGTTGAAGCCTGAACCCAGCTCCAGCAGTGCAGAGACGCGGCCCGAAACCTTGGCTATTCCGGTGGTTGGACTCAAAATACCGGCAACAATCTGGAGTAGAGTGCTCTTGCCAGAGCCGTTCTCACCGACGATGCAGAATGTCTCCCCTTTGTTGATTTCAAATGAGATATCCTTCAATGCCCAGAAGTCTTCGTGGTACCGGCGACGATTGAAAGTCAACAACTCCCTCAAGCGGCTGGAGGGGGAATTGTAGATGGGATAGCTTTTGGAAACGCCTTGGAAGGAGATGAGACTCACGGAGCGTATATCAGTCCCTTCGGCATCTGAGCCGACAGACTCATCCATGACTCTACTGAAGGCTTCTTGCCAGTGTCAAACCCAGCGTATGCATAGAAAGGGCGACCGCCAGATCCTGAAGCCGTCTACCCTTCAGATTGAGGGTGTATAAGCTATGTTGAGCCTTAATGCATCGCGGCTCGCATGGCCGCTCGTCTGAGGGCTCGCATCGAAGCCCGTTGGACGGTGAAGGCGCACAACTCGACGCAACAGGTACCGGGTAGTCGCCCTATGAGGTGATCTATCTCGATGGATAACCTCCTCTCTCGCATAGTCGTACCCGGCCGAGGCTGTCAGCTCGACCACCGGGCACAGCGCTCTGTCCAACGACAGATGGGAGGAAACGAACCGCGTCTCCTCTATCTGGCCTAACTATGAACCTGGAGGGTCAGTCTGTCAAGCAGGAATATTGAGACAATCAGGACGGGAATACTGGTGATTGACATGCCGCGAATGGACCCCTTACGCTAAAGAAGTCGGATGCAGTGCCGGTGTAGCTCAGGTGGTTAGAGCGGCGGTCTCATAATCCGCAGGTCGTAGGTTCGAGTCCTACCGCCGGCACCAACTTTCAGCTCTCGCCCACAATCACCTCATAGATTCGTGTGAGTTCCTCTACGGAATAGTACTCTATCTCAATCCTTCCACGATTCTCTGACTTCTGGACGATCCGGACGCGAGTTCCCAAGACGCGCTCAAGTTCCTGGAGTGCAGCGCGCGTGTTGGCATCAAGGGGAATCTCCCCGGCCGACTTGGGTTCGCGCGGTTCGGTCATCTTCTGGACAAGTTTTTCGACTTGACGAACCGAGAGGCCTTCGGAAGATATCCGTTGCGCCACCTCTAGTTGTAGTTCAGGCGCTGGTAGGCCAAGCAGGGCGCGAGCGTGGCCCATCGAGAGGCGATGGCTGGCGAGAAGGGCCTGGATGTCGCCGGGGAGTTTCAAGAGCCGAAGGAGGTTCGTGATGGTGGATCGATCTTTGCCTGTACGCTGTGCGATCTGATCGTGGCTTAGGTGGAACTCCTTGTTCAGGCGATCAAAGGCGTGAGCTACTTCGATCGGGTTCAGATCCTCGCGCTGGATGTTCTCAATGAGGGTGATCTCCATGAGCCGCTCGTCTGCGAAATCCTGAATGACGACGGGCACGTGGGTGAGCGCAGCCAACTTCGCGGCGCGCCAGCGGCGCTCTCCGGCGACGAGTTGATAAGCGTCGCCGGCGTGACGGACGATGATGGGTTGGATAATTCCGTTTTCTCTGATGGACTGGGCGAGTTCGGCGAGGCGCTCTGGATCGAACACCTCACGAGGCTGGAGGGGGTTGGGCTGTATCTGGTCCAGGGGCAGCGAGAGTTGGCCAGAACTAGAGGAAGCAGGAGAAGCTTGCGTCTGTTTCTGGGGGATCAGCGCGGAAAGCCCGCGCCCGAGAGCTTTGCGGGCGGGATCAGGCGTGTTGGTCACGTGAGATGATCTCCTTGGCGAGTTTTATGTAGCTTTCTGATCCCCGTGAGCGGACATCGTAGGCGAGGATAGGCTTTCCGTAGCTTGGGGCTTCAGCGAGCCGGATGCTTCGCGGTATGACAGTTTTGAAGACCTGTTCTTGAAAGAACTCCTGCAGATCACCAGCCACCTGCCGGGTCAAGTTGGTCCTGTCATCGAACATGGTGAGAAGGATGCCTTCGATGCGCAGATCGGGATGGATGGATGCTTGGAGGCGGCTGATTGTGTCGATGAGTTGTGAGATACCTTCTAAGGCGAAGAACTCGCATTGGATTGGGATGAGGATTGACTCGGCGGCGATCATTGAGTTCAGGGTGAGGAGGTCCAGGGCGGGGGGGCAGTCGATAATGGTGTACTGGAATGCATTCTGAATTGGCCGCAGGGCGTTTTTAAGACGATACTCTCTTTCCTCAACGTCAACCAGGTCGAGGTTGGCGGCTACGAGATTTTTGTCCGCCGGGATGATGCTGAGGCCTTCAAACTCTGTCTTCCGGAGCACCTCCGCGGCTGATCTTGCCCCGGTTAGAATGTCGTACGTGGTAGCCATTCCCTCAGTCTTTGCGAAGCCGACGCCTGTGGTGGCGTTACCTTGAGGATCCATGTCCACTAAGAGGACTTGGATTTCGTTAGCGGCTAGGGAAGCCGCCAGGTTTATAGCGGTGGTTGTCTTTCCGACTCCACCCTTTTGATTGGCGATTGCGATGGTTCTGCCCATTCGGGATGCTCCGGGCTGAGGATGATCGGGAAACGACTATGCTATCACGGGCGGGAGAGTTTCACGTGGAACGGGAGGTCAAGGACGTTTCACGTGGAACGTGGCCCAGAGGGTCCCACTTCTGGCGAGCCAAGGGAATGGAGTTGTTCTTCTATCCCCAATATCTTGGTCTTCAGCGAGGAACGCGATGTCAGTCATCGACCCCACACAGCCGAAATGCTGCGCCCGCTGCCGCGCCCACGACAAGACACTTGTAGGGTCCACAGCCCGTGTAATGGTTGCATCGCAGGTCCCCGCCCAGTCCTCCATCCTGACATTCGCCACTTTTAGGTTCCCCAACCCGCAACTTTCACGCAAGAAAGCAGCCTTCCTCTTGTCGGACTCAAGGAGCACAACCTTGACACCCGGACACATTACCGCAAGTGGGAAACCAGGGAAGCCAGCGCCAGATCCCACATCAACAACCAAACGAACCCCCTCCGGCAAGCCTGCCGCCAGGAACAAGGACTCTGCATAGTGCTTCATTGGGGCTGCGTCCAACGTAGATGCGCTTACCAAGTTCACCTTTGGATTCCATCTCCGCAGAAGTGCGTAGTGAAGCTCTAGCTGCCGCCACTGATCCGCATCTAGTGCGGGGTGGCTTTGCCAAGAACGGCTAACCCAGTCTTGGATCCTCAACTGCTTCCGCCCCAAGTCCATCCTTTGTGGCCCCCTTCATGTTGATATAGATGTCCAAGATCCCAATCGCAGCTGGAGTCACGCCCGGAATCCGGGCAGCCTGGCCCAGCGTGGCTGGACCCACTCTCTTCAACTTATCCCTGATCTCACGGCTCAATCCAGGGACCTCTTCATACGCAAACCCGCTTGGTATCTGCCTCCCCTCGGAGTCCTTCAGTCGTTGGACCATCCTTTCCTGCTGCTGGATGTAGCCTTCGTACTTGAGTTCGATTTCAAGCGTCTGGAGCGCACCTCGCACCGGTCTCCGCCCTAACACAGTCGAGATCTTTTCCTCGAGTACGGTAATGTTGGCGCCTGGACGCCGTAGCCACTCGGCCAGTGTGGGCCGCTCATCGCCGTTCAGCCCCACAGCTGGATGATCCGCGGGATTGGCTCTGACTGACGAGAGATACCTCTTCGCCTCTTCTATATCCTTCATCTTCTGCGAATACATGGACCGCCGGCCCGCCGTGGCCAGCCCAATTCGCTCAGCGATCGGGGTAAGCCGTTCATCCGCGTTATCTATCCTTAAATGCAGGCGGTACTCTGCCCTGGAAGTGAACATCCGGTATGGCTCGTCCGCGCCCTTCGTCACCAGATCATCTACCAGAATCCCCGCATAACCATCCGTTCTCTTCAGCACAACCGGATCTTTCCGCCCAAGTTGGCGACCCGCGTTAATTCCCGCCAGCAGGCCCTGACATCCGGCTTCCTCGTATCCGGATGTGCCGTTGATCTGGCCTGCAAGAAACAGGCCTTTGATGGTCTTTACTGCCAAACTGTGATCCAACTCCCTCGGATCGATCGCGTCATATTCGATCGCGTATCCCGGCCTGATCATCTCAGCCTTTTCCAAGCCCGGAATTGTCCCCAGCATCGCTTCCTGCACATCCACCGGCATACTTGTGGACATGCCATTGACATACACCTCATATGTGTCCAACCCTTCAGGCTCGAGGAATAGCTGATGGCGCGGCTTGTCCGGGAATTTTACGATCTTGTCCTCAAGGGACGGACAGTATCTCGGCCCGATTCCTTCGATCTGGCCGCTGTAAAGCGGCGACCGCCCAAGGCTCTCCTGGATCACCTTTCGAGTCGCCTCATTCGTGTATGCAACATGGCACGGAACCTGCTCCCGTTGTATCCGCTCCGTCATGAACGAAAACGGGACCGGCTCAGGATCCCCTCTTTGCTCCTCGAAATACGAATAATCGATTGTTCGGCCATCTAGCCTGGGTGGCGTTCCAGTTTTCAGCCGCACCCATGGCAGACCCAAAGTCCTCAAGTAATCACCCAAGTAATTGGAGGGAGGCTCACCGTTTCTGCCGCAGTTGTACTTCGACTCCCCCACATGGGCAAGACCGTTGAGGAAGGTGCCGGTGGTCACTACCACAGCGCCGCACTCCAGTTTCCGGCTGTCGCGAAGCAATACGCCACGCACCTCGCGCCTCCCGCCCCCAATGTCAGCCAGAACCAATTCGGTTACTTCCGCCTGAACGAACCTGAGGTTGGGCTCCGCTTCCAAAATCCTCCGCATCTCCACCCGGTATTGCTTCTTGTCCATCTGGGCTCGCGGGCTCCAAACAGCCGGCCCCCGGCTGGTGTTCAGCAGACGGAACTGAATTCCAACCGCGTCCGCCACCTCGCCCATGACGCCTCCGAGGGCGTCGATCTCCCTCACCAGGTGCCCTTTCGCAATCCCTCCAATCGCCGGATTGCAGGACATCTGCGCTACCAGATCTGTATTCATTGTGACGATGGCGGTCTTCAGCCCCATTCGGGCACACGCTCTTGCCGCCTCGCATCCGGCATGCCCGGCGCCCACCACCACCACGTCGTACTTGTGTTGTCCCATCGGCCTGCTTGGAATTCCCAGTTATCCTAAACTATTCTAACTGTAGGAGATAATCGATTGAAAGTTCTCGTCATCGGCGGTGGCGGCCGTGAACATGCCATCTGCTGGCGTCTCGCACTGAGCCCATCGGTCAATCAGGTCTTTGCCGCCCCCGGCAACCCGGGTTGCGCCAGCGTTGCGGCCGTCGTTCAGCCTTCTTCGTATACCCCCGGGGGGTATCTCGACCTCGCCCGGTCGCTTGCTGCCGATCTCACCGTCGTGGGACCGGAGGCCCCACTCGTCGACGGCGTGGTCGACGCCTTTGACGAAGCCGGCCTTCGCATCTTCGGACCTACCCGGGCCGCCGCTCAACTGGAAGGGTCCAAGATCTTTTCGAAACAGTTCATGACTCGTCATGGCATCCCCACGGCCCGTTTCGCGGCAACAGACGATCTGGCGGCTGCCCACCAGGCTCTCGATGAATTCACTTATCCTCTGGTCGTTAAGGCGGACGGCCTCGCTGCCGGTAAAGGCGTTGTTATTGTCCAAGACAAATCCGAAGCAGCCGCAACGCTGGATTCTATGTTTGGCGGGACATTGGTCGGCGCAGCCGGTTCGCGCGTCGTTATCGAAGAGTTCCTTACCGGCGAGGAGGTCAGCTTCATCGCTCTATGTGACGGGGAATCCGTCCTCCCGTTTGAACCTTCGCAAGACCACAAGACCATCTACGATGGCGATACCGGACCCAACACCGGTGGAATGGGCGCTTATTCGGATTCGCGCATCCTCGCCGCAGAAATGCGCCAAAATGTGATCGACAACATCATGATCCCCACGGTCCAGGGGATGAAGGCGGAAGGCACACCATTCAAGGGCTTCCTTTACGCAGGACTCATGATGACCAAGGACGGACCCAAAACCCTTGAATTCAACGTCCGCCTCGGCGACCCCGAGACCCAGGCCCTCTTGCACCGCCTCGACGGCGATTTCGGCGAGCTCCTCATGGAAGCTTCGGCCGGCCGCCTCAGGGCCAATCTGCTCGGCTGTAAACCTGGCCCCTCAGTGTGCGTTGTCATGGCCTCCGCTGGTTATCCTGGCAAGGTCCGTACGGGCGATCTGATCTCCGGCATCGCCGACGCAGAATTAACCGGCGCTGTCGTCTTTCACGCCGGCACAAAGGCTGTCGAGGGCGGCGTTGCCACCTCCGGCGGCCGCGTTCTTGGCGTCACTCACTCCGGAGAAACGCTACCCGAGGCCATCGCCAACGTCTACCAGGCGGTCGACAAGATCACTTTCGATGGCATGCAGGTTCGCCGCGACATCGGCAGGAAGGGCTTGGCTCGCTGGTAAGCGCTGCTACAATCGAAGTGAAGCCGGTGGCTTCAAGATGCGTGGGGACGTAGCTCAGTTGGATAGAGCAACCGCCTCCTAAGCGGTAGGTCGGCAGTTCGACTCTGCCCGTCCCTACCACGCCTCCCGCCGCCGCTCACGGCTCAACGCCATCAATGGGGCACCGTCCCTCCGGCTCTTCCTGAACAATACGATACGCTGACTCTCAGCCTGTAGTTTTTGGCTCTTTGAAGGGCGCGCTGTTACAATCTGATCAAGGGCAATACCTCACCGATGCCAGTCACGTCCAGTTTGGCTGAGGAGATACTTGATCTCAAGCGCGACCGAAAGGCCACAATCCTAGCCCACCATTACCAGGAAGCAGAAATCCAGGAACTGGCTGACTCGATTGGGGATTCGCTTGAACTGTCTCGTCGCGCACAGTCGTTCGACGGGGAAGTCATTGCTTTCTGTGGTGTCTGGTTCATGGCCGAGACGGCCAAGGTGCTCAACCCGGACAGGATCGTCATTGTCCCTGATGCCGAGGCCGGCTGTTCGCTGGTCGATGCGTGCCCGGTGGATCAACTCCGCGCCTGGAAACGCCGCCACCCGGACCACGTCGTTGTCAGCTACATCAACACCTCGGTCGATGTAAAAGCGGAAAGCGATATCCTGTGCACATCCCGCAACGCCGTCGATGTCGTGAATTCGATTCCGGCCGACAAGCCCATCCTGTTCACACCTGATATCAACTTGGGCAATTATGTCAAACGTCAGACCGGCAGAGAGAACATGAAGATATGGCAGGGCGCTTGCATCGTGCATGCCACTTTCCCGGCACGGCGATTGACGGCCGCCAAGTCGGAGCACCCAGAGGCGCTGATCGCCGCGCATCCGGAATGCCCGGAGGACGTTCTTCGAATGGCGGATTACATCGGTTCCACATCAGGCATCATCGAATGGTGCATCGCGAATCCCGGCCGCGAGTTCATCATCATGACCGAAAGCGGTGTCCGGTTTTCTCTTGACCGCCACGCCCCAGGCAAAACATTCCACTTTGTGGCCAACGAGCACTGCAATTGCAGCGAGTGCCCTCACATGAAGCGGAACTCCCTGGAGAAACTGCGCGATTCACTGCGCGATCTCGCGCCGCGGGTTGAGCTCCCGCTGGAACTCATCGAGCGAGCCCGTCTGCCCATCGAGCGCATGCTGGCGCTGAAGTAGGCGCCCCCGGAGAAACATCGCGTGGAAGCTCCACTCATCGACGGCCAGGGACGTCTCCACGACAACCTCCGCATCAGCGTCACAGACCGTTGTAACATTCGCTGCTATTACTGCATGCCGGAGAATGACGTCGAGTTCGTGCCCAGGGCCGAAATCCTTACTTTCGAGGAGATCGAGCGCTTTGCACGCGCCGCCGCGAAACTCGGCATCACCAAGATTCGCATCACGGGCGGAGAACCGCTGGTCCGCAAGAACCTGCACGTCCTGGTGGCGAAACTCGCATCGATCAATGGGATCCGGGATATTGCGCTCACCACCAATGGGCTTCTGCTTGCCGAACAGGCTGATGCGCTCCACGCAGCGGGGCTGCGGCGCCTGAACATCCACCTCGATACGCTCGACCCCGCGCTATTCCAGCGCATCACACGCCGCGACGAGCACCACCGCGTCATGGCGGGCATCATGAAGGCGCGTGAACTCGGCTTCTCACCAATCAAGATTAACGCCGTCGCTGTGAAAGGCCTCGTAGAGGACGAAATCGTCCCCCTGGCGCGGTTCGGCCGGGAGTATGGACTTGAGATCCGTTACATCGAGTTCATGCCATTGGACGCTCAGGGACTCTGGCAACAGGACCGTGTATTGCTGGCCTCCGATATCCTCGCCATGATCGAGCAAGGGATCGGGCCGCTTGACCCGATTCCGGATCCGGATCCGCGCGCACCCGCCCTCGAATACGCCTTCCGGGACGGTGTTGGGAAGATCGGGTTCATCGCCTCGGTGAGCCGGCCATTCTGCTTGAACTGCAACCGGATCAGAATCACGGCCGACGGTCACCTTCGATACTGCCTATTCGCGCACGAAGAAACCGATGTGAAGCAACAGCTGCGTTCAGGGGCGGACGAAACTGCGATCATGGAAACGATCCGGGCCGTCGTGACGAGGAAATGGCCGGGACACGAGATCAATCGTGGCGGCTTCGTTCCCCCGCCGCGGCCCATGTACGCAATTGGCGGCTAGTCCATGAACCAGAAAATTGTCAAGGCCATGGCCTGCATTGGCCTGGCTTCTCTCTTCTTTTTGATCGGCGTCGCATTCATTCCTCTTGCAGGCGCGCAGTATGACGAAGTTCTGTTCATAACAACATTCATTTCGCCTTTCAATACGGAGTTCAGGGCCGTGGTCTCAGGGCGCGAGATTCCAGTGATGCTGATGAGCTATCTCGGCACTCTGAAGGCGTTCATCATGCAGCCGATCCTTGATCTGGCCGGTTACAACCATCGAACTCTGCGGTTGCCGCCGCTCGCGTTCGCCTCTGTATCCGTGATGCTATTCTTTCTTGCGCTCCGGCGCCTGACTTCCCTGAGGATTGCGACCCTGGCTGGACTCCTGCTGGTCACCGACGCGGCATACCTTCTGACCAGCGTTTTCGATTGGGGGCCGGTCGCCTTACAGCACTTGTTTTTTACCACGGTTCTGTACAGCCTGGTCCGGTACTCGCAAGAGGGGTCGAGGCGCTGGCTCATGATCAGCGGCTTCGCGGCCGGATTGGCGCTTTGGGACAAGGCGATTTCCATCTGGCTCTATGCCGGCGGCGGAATCGCCCTGGCGGTGGTTTTCTGGCGGGAGTGCCTGGGCATAGTCAGGAAACCGCGCCTGGCTTCGTCGTTCATCCTGCCAATGATTCTGGGCGCCTCGCCGCTGATTTACTACAACATCATTCAGCCCTTCGCCACGGCGCGTCCGGTAGTGTCGGGCGACGATCAACCGCTGGCCATTAAAGTCATGAACATGGACGGGTCGCTCAACGGCGGGGGCCTGCTCGGCTATCTCGTCCGGGACGTGCCCGAAGGGCAAGCCGGGCCTCTGCGCATTTACCAGCGGGCATCACTCTGGCTGAGCACGCGCTTTGGCGCTCCCCGCCGCAGCTTTCAGCAGGTCGTGCTTGTCGTCTCCCTGCTGGCTCTGCCTCTCATGTTCTGGAGCCCCTACAGGCGGCCTGCGCTTTGCGCTGGTCTGGCATTCCTGACCGCTTGGGTACTCATGCTGCTGACCAAAGGAGCAGGCGGCAGCCTCCACCACACAATCCTTCTCTGGCCGCTACCTCATTTGCTTGCCGGCATGATACTGGCAGAAATCGCACGCCGCATGCCAGGCCGTGGCTTTTGGATCGGATCAGGCGTATTCCTTTTCGCTGCGTCAACGAATCTGGCTGTGCTGAATCAGCACTACGCGCAGTTCGCCGCGTATGGCCCCACATCGACTTGGACCAACGCTGCCAGACCGTTGGTCGAAACGCTTGGCAGAATGCCGGGCCGGATTGTCTTCCCTGTGGATTGGGGGATCGCTCAACAGGTGGATTTCTATGGCGCAGGCAAACTTGGAATGGTTCGAGGCGCGGAAGGGTCGGCGCTACGCTTGGACGATCCCGAGACCAGCCGTTTCGTCGAGCACTCTCTCGCGCAGCCCGAGTACGTCTTCGTCACCCATACCAAGGAAACCGAAGCATTCAAGGGTGTACGTGGAAAGCTGTTCGAAGCCGCTGCCAGACTCGGCTACCGCGAAAAGCTTCTGAACGTCATCTACGATAGCCACAGAGTGCCCATCTTCGAGATTCATGAATTCAGAAAGTGACCCGTTCGGCGGCCCAGTCGACTTCCCGATCACCGACACGCTCGATCTGCATGCCTTCGCGCCTCGCGACATGAAAGCGGCCGTCGAAGCCTGGATCGAGGAAGCGTATGCGCGCGGCTTCAAGGCGCTCCGCATCATCCACGGACGCGGCATCGGGGCGCAAAGGGAGATGGTCCGCAAGATCCTCGCTCGCACTCCATACGTTCAAAGCTTCTCCGATGCGCCGCCCGAGGCCGGCGGCTGGGGCGCGACAATCGTTACTTTGCACTGACGCGTGAGGCTCGCCCCGAAGGCTCTCCGCTTTGGGGCGGAACTTCTATTCTGCCCGTTTGTAGACCGTCAGATTCTGTTTCGCGGTTGTCCGCCAATCGGCCAGCGCCGGCGCGCCTGCGCGCCTGAAGAAGTCCTGCAAACTGGCATCGAGCACGGCGCGTTGGCGTGCATACGACGGATCGGACCAGCGATTGGACGTCTCGCCTGGGTCTTTCGCCAGATCGAAGAGTTCGTCCTCTCCACTGGCGCGGCGGACCAGTTTAAGAGATTCGGTCCGCACTGCGCGCACCGGACCGTACTCGAAGTAGAGCCTGTCGCGCTTCTTCATCGATCGTCCGCGCAGCAGCGGCGCGTAGCTCATGCCGGCGAGGAAGCCCTTGGGGGAAAAGGGCAACCCGAGATAATCGAGCAGCGATGGCGCGAAATCGTAGTGTGAGATCATGGCCGGCTCGACACGTCCGGCGGCGATGCGCCCCGGGTGGAACCAAATCATCGGCACGCCGATCGATTCCTCGTACATATTAAAAGGCACGGTGCCGTTGCCTTTGCCCCAAACCCCATGGTGGCCCGCGTTGTAGCCTTGGTCGGCGGTGAAGATCACTAGCGTGTCTTCTGCAGCGCCCATCTGTTCCAGTTTGTCGAGTACGCGCCGCATGTTTGCGTCGGCGGCGGTGATCAGCGCTGAATAGCCGAGCTTGGATTGCTGCTTTCCGTGCAGGACCGCCGTGGTCGGGTTCAGCCACGGATGTTTCGGCGTATCCGGATAGCACGAGAACGGCGAACCGCTGTAAGGGTCTCGATACTTGTCCGGCTGGTAGTCAAACGGCGTGTGGGGGGCGTAGAAGGGCATGTAGAGCGCGAAGGGCGATCTTGAGTTCTTCTGTGAGTCGAGAAACTCAAGAGCGCAATCGCCCACCAGATCGGTCTTGAAACCCTTCATCGGGATTGTCCGGCCATTCTTGACGAACACCGGATCCCGGTAGGTCCCGCCGCCGCCGGGAATCGTGGCCCAATAGCTGAAGCCGGATTGCGCTTTGTCGTCGTGCCCCATGTGCCACTTGCCGGCCATCCCCAGCGTGTATCCACTGCCCGCAAGGACGTCGGACCAGGTGAGCCGGTTCTCGAGATAACGGGTGGAATTTGGGCCATATGCATCGGCGGGGACGAGCCAGTCTTGAACGCCATGTTGCGAAGGAATCAGGCCGGACATCATGGTCAGGCGGCTGGGGCTGCACACCGGCGTGCAGGCGAAGGCGCGCGTAAACTTGGTGCCGCGGGATGCGAGAGCGGCTACAGTGGGCGTCACCATTTCGGCGCAACCCGTGGCCGATGTGGCCCACGGGCCATGATCGTCAGTGAGGAAAATGACGACATTCGGACGGCGCCGCTGGGCGATGGCCGGCGCGGCAAAAGCGGCGAGCATAGAGCGGCGGGTAATTGTCACAGCACGGGTATTTTACTGGAAGCCAGTCCTTGACAGGGTGCGCACTCCCGATGCCCGCTCTAGACCATCCGTCTTGCGTTCCTGTCCCACTTGATCCGCCGGCCCTTGCGGAGCGACTCCATGGCCATGGCGAGGGAAATCGAGGTGCCCAGCCCAGCTTCAACTGGCGCCGTCGGATCCTGGCGCGTCGCCATGCAATCAAGGAAATTGCGGATGTGCTCGCGCGTCGCAACGACAAACGAACCCAAGCGGTCCGAAGTGACCGATGGAGCCATCTTGACCTCCGCGCTTTGCGGCCACAGCGCAAAACTCTCCCGGCCGACATCCAGGCGAGCCTTCGTGCCATGGAACTGGTTCATTTGGTCGTTATGCGTGTGGTACCGCATGGCCTTGTAGCCAAGGGTGAAGACGGCGATGTAGTTCTCGTCATACTCCACCGTCATCGAGGCAGTCTCCGGGATCTCGCCTCCGCCCAGGTTGCCCTTGCCGCCGGCGCAGGTCACGGCAGCCGGCATCGGCGAGTTCATGTACCACTGAATGCAATCGATGATGTGGGCGGCTTGGCCGACAAGCAGCCCGCCCGAGTAATCGTGATAGTAGTACCAATTGAAAAAACGCGTTTCGTCGAGCGGACGTTGCTCGGCCGGGCCCAGCCATTGCTTCCAGTCCAATGGACCCCTCAGCCGCGCCTTGGACAGGCTGTCCTGATAGTTCATCCACCATGAGTTCACCAAGCGGACGTCGCCGAGCGTCTCCGGCGTGGCGTATTTCTGCCTGATTTCGACGAACATCGATCCGCTGCGGCGCTGCGTGCCCACTTGGCAGATTCGCCTGTTCCGCCGGACAGCCTCGACCATCTTGAACCCTTCATCCGGCAGGTGGCACATCGGCTTCTCGACATAGATGTCCTTGCCCGCCTCGGCGGCATCGATTGCCATCTGCGCATGCCAGTGATCCGGCGTGGCGATGATGACGCCTTGGAGCGACTTGTCTTCGAGCAGCCGCCTGTAATCGGTGTATGGTTTCGCACCCGTCGATGCCGCCTTCAGTCCCGCTTCGAGATTGGGCTGGTAGACATCGCACACGGCCGGCAACTCCGCTCCGATCTCTTTGAACTCGGAGGTGAGCAGACGCCCGCGCCCGCCGCTGCCGATCACCCCGATGCGGGGCCTGTCGGCTGCCAGTGCGCGGGCCGCCGCGCCGGCGGTCATGAGGAATGTCCGACGTTCCATGCTTGACAGTCTACGCCCAAACACGGGCTAGAGAGACTTGAGTTCCGCGATAGTCGCGCCGGAGCCGCCTTCGGCCGGAGTCGCCGGACCGTAGCTCTCCACATGGGGGTGCCTTGCGAGCAACTGCTGCACCATCTTCTTCAAAATGCCCATGCCATGACCGTGGACGATGCGCACTCGGGAAACGTCTGCCAGGGCGCAGGCATCGATGAATCGCTCAACTTCGACCTCCGCCTCGTCCGACGTCTTGCCGATGATATTCACCTCGCTGGTCAAAGTTTCGAATCGCGGCCCGGCGGTGAACGAAACGCCTGACGGAAGCCGCTTGCCGGTCCCGCCCGCTTCTGGGAGAACTTCCTTCACATCGTCGAGGGGCGCCTGCATTTTGAGGAACCCGACCTCGACCTCAACCATCCCGCCGCCGGGCAACTTAAGTACCTTAGCGGGCTGGCTGACATTCTTCAGCTTGACTCGCATCCCCACCGCCAGACTTTCAATGGACGGCGCCGCCGGCGGCGCCTTGCCGGCAGCCATCGCAGCGAACTCCTCTCGCAATTCCCGCCGCGCCCGGGCCATCTCCCGCTGCGCCCGCTCGGCCTGCTTCCGCGTTTCAGGGACGGCCGCCGCGCGTCCAATCGCCTCGCGCGCCTCCCGCTCGAAAGCCATCACAGCCCTTTCGGCGCGTTCCTCGATCTCCTTGATTCGTTTGGTCTCGCGCTTCTCCAGAGCCGCTGTCAAGTCCTTCTCGCGTTGCTCAAGCTCGAGCTGGCGGCGGCGCAGGACCGCAGCCTCCTCGCGAGCCTCGCTGACCCTTGTTTCGAGCTCCTTCAAGAAATGCGCGATGTCCCGCTCAGTGTCAGACATGGCCGCGCGCGCCCGTTCGATGAGCCGCGGCGGCAATCCAAGCCGAGACGCGATGTCAAGCCCGGCCGACTTGCCAGGCGCTCCGGTGCGCAGTTCATACGTCGGCTCCAGAGTCTCCTCGTTGAACCCCATTGACGCATTGACGACGCCCTTCGTTGTTGCGCCGTACACCTTTAGCGCAAGCAGATGCGTCGAGGCCAGTGTGAACGCGCCCAAACGCTGAAACTCGTCAAGCACCGCCACCCCCAGCGCGCCGCCTTCCTCCGGATCAGTGGCGCGGCCGAGTTCGTCCAGAAGGACCAGAACCCCTGGCGCTCCCGCTTCGACAATCTGCTTCACCCGGGCCACGTGGGCGCTAAAGCTCGACAAACTTTGCTCGATCGATTGGTTGTCGCCGATGTCGGCCAGCACGTCGTCAAACACCGGAAAGACAGCCTCGTCGGCGGGGACGGGGAAGCCCGATTGCGCCATCAGCGCCAGCAAGCCGGCCGTCTTCATCGTCACCGTCTTGCCGCCCGTGTTCGGACCGGAAATGAGCAACGCCCGTTGCTGGGAATCCAACTCAAAGGAAACCGGCACAATCGGCAGCCGTTTTCGCCGCAGCACATCCTCGAGCAACGGATGCCTGGCTCGCTTGAGCCGGAGCGAGGGGGCGCCGCTGCCTGAAAACCTGGGAATCACGCATCCAAACGACTCGGCGAAACGCGCCTTGGCGAAGGCGAAATCAAGCGCCGCCAAGGCGCTGGCGGCTCGCCCAACCGCATGCGCCTGCGTTCGCAACCGGTCCGTCAGTTCAGCGAGGATCCGGTGGATCTCCCGCATCTCATCATCATTCAGCCGGACGAGGTCGTTGTTCAGCTCAATTGTCTCGAGCGGTTCAAGAAAAAGTGTGTGACCGCTGCCGCTGGCCGCATGAACGACGCCGGCCGCGCGCCTCTTCGCCCCAGGCACCACCGGCACGACAAACCGGTCGTTGCGGATCGTGACGAACTCTTCCTGCAGGATGCCGTCGTCGCGATGCTGCTTCAGGAACCGCTCCAGCGACTCGTGGATTTGGCGCCGCTGGCGTTCCATGTCCCGGCGCACGCGTGCCAGAAGAGGGCTGGCGTGGTCGGCTATCGTTCCGTCGGGCAGAATCTTGCCGGAAACGGATTTCACTGCTTCGCGGAAGTCGGCGATCTGGGATGCTATTGCGGCGAGCGCTGGGAATGCCGCAGATTGCGTGTTTAGGGACTGCCTGATCTGATCCGCCTTCTCAAGCAGGACGATGACCGATAGCAGTTCCAGCGGCTCAAGGACAGACCCCTGAATCCGCAACTTGGCGATGACCCCGGCTGTTTCCGGAATACCGGAAAATGACAGCTGCGCAGGGGTTTGTCCTCCGCGCGTTTTTGGCAGCGCAGCCTCATCGATCCAGCGCATCGCTTCCGCAGTCTCGGCCAGTTTCGATTCGATCCAGGCGAGATCGCTGCAGGGAGCCGTCCTTTCGAGCAGATCCCGGCCGCCTTCGCTCGCCACCCAGCGGCCGATCAGCGCCTTCAGCGATCGGTATTCAAGCAGCTCGAGGCTTTCATCGTTCATTTGGTCATCTCCAGTGCCCGTGCAATCACCGGCGGAGTTCCTGGAGCCACTTTCCACATCCCGAGTTCGCTCACTGGAGCCCACGATGCCGCGGCGACGTCACTCGCCGCCTGAAGCGTGCCGTCAAGGAGTTCGCAAAGGTAGTCGACGATCACGTAGTGATACTGAGTCCGTCCTTCCGGATCCCTCATGATGCGCTCAAACAGGGCCGCCACCTTCACGGGCCGGACCAGAAGGCCCGTCTCCTCCCGCACCTCCCTGACCACCGCTTCTTCCAGCCGCTCTCCGGCTTCCACCATCCCGCCGGGCACGGTCCACCATCCCTTCAGCGGCGGCGTGCCGCGTTCGATGAGCAACACGTCATCGCCTCGGAAAACAACTGCGCCTACGCCGAGCAGCGGGCGATCAGGATAGCTCCGGCGGCCGCTCACGGTTGTACCTGCTGCTGCGGCCTGCCGTCGAGCATCACACGGTAGACCGACGAACGCGCCGTGACGTAAATCGTCCTGAAATCAGAGCCGAAGCACAGGTTTGAAGGCTTGCCGGCCAGCGGCACTGTGCGCAGGAGCTTACCACGCCGGTCATAGGCCGCCACGGCGTTCGCCGCCACCCAGATGTTGCCCTGCTCGTCTACTTTCAGTCCGTCCGGCGGGCCGTCGATCCCGGCCAGGACGAGCCGCGGATTCGATGCATCTCCGTTCCGATCCACATCCCAGGCCCTGATAGAACGTTCATCCGACACGGCAACAAACAGCGTCCGTCCGTCGGGCGACAGAGCCACCCCGTTCGGCCGCCTGTCCATCTTTGCAACCACCTCCAATTCCCTGTTCGGCTTCAGATGGAATACGCCGTGACACGCCAATTCCCGCGTATCCTCCCTATTGCCGAAGGCCGGATCGGTGAACCAGGCGTGGCCGTCCTTGCGCAAGGCGATGTCGTTCGGCGAATTGAGCCGCTTGCCTTCAAAGCTTTCGGCCAACACCTCGATCCGCCCGTTGGCGCTCAAACGTGTCACTCGTCTCGACGCCCCCTCGCAACTGTATATCCTGCCCCGGCTGTCGGCGGCATTTCCATTGGCTCCACCGCTGTTCTCCCGAACTACCTGCACTCCATCGCGGAGGCTCCACTTCAGCAGCCGGGCCGTCGGGATATCGCTGAAGATCAGCGCCCCCTCTTCAAGCCAGACCGGCCCTTCAGTGAATTTGAATCCGCTGGCGATGCGCTCGACAAACCCGTCCCCCTGATCCTGTCCGCCCCCAACGGCCGCCTTGAACAGGCTCAGCGCGGCAAATTCTCTTCTGAACACAGTTTCATTGTAAGAGCACCGCGAATCCAGACCAAACGGTCTGATAATAGAGTTAGGTAACACCACGCTATGAGATCTCTCATTGGACTTCTCTGTCTCGCGGCTATGTCGCTTGCCGGTGGCCACGACGCTCCAGCCGCCATGTCGCCCGAACAGGCGTTGGCCCGCCTTCAGGCCGGCAACACCCGTTTTGTCAAGCACAAGGAGAAACACCCGGACATCTCGATCGGCCGCCGCAAGTCACTCGCGCAGTCCGGCCAGCACCCCTACGCCGTCATACTGGGATGCGCCGACTCGCGCGTGCCCCCCGAACTCATCTTTGACGAAGGACTTGGGGATCTGTTCGTCATCCGCGATGCGGGCAACGTGGTGGACGACGAGGTGCTTGGAAGCATCGAATACGCCGTCGAACACCTTGGCGTGCGGCTGGTGGTGATTCTAGGACATGAGCAATGCGGGGCTGTCTCGGCCGCGGTCGCCGGCGGCGAGGCGCCAGGCCACATCAGGACGGTCGTCGAATCGATCCGCCCCGCGGCTGAGGAATCGGCAAATCAACCCGGTGACAGGGTTCACAATTGCGTTGTGGCAAATGCCCGCCGCGTGGCGGCACAGGTGCGCGAGTCCGAGCCGTTGCTCAAGCACGCAGTCGATGCCGGGCGATTGCTCGTTGTGGCAGCCAATTACGACTTGATGACTTCCAGAGTGCAATTCCTGGACGGCCCTGCCGCGGCTAGCAAGACTTCAACCAAGTCGCCGGTCAAGCCTGTCTCCTCCCACTAAAGGAGGGCCGTTTTCGAAGCTAGCGGACCTTCTTGACGAACTTCCCCGTGTCCGCATCGACATAGACCGATCCCAGACTCTGCCCCACACTTGGCCCGACCACCACTCTCCACACCGGATTCGGCGTCTGGTATGTCCACTCCATGATGAACTGAATCGGGGCATCCGGATTCTTGTCCAGCACCGCTTTCAGTTCTTTCTTGGCGATCTCGAGCGCAGCCGGCGTGTCCAGCTTCACTTTTTGGATAGGAATGACGCGGGTCGCCGCCTTGGGCGCGTAGATCGATTCGCTACCCATATAGGTCCCCTTGCGGATTGTGCCCTCTTCGGCAACGCTATATGTGAAAGTCTTCTGCGTCTTCGCGGTCAAAGAAACAAAGGTGCCCCGCCAGGCGCCATACTTGCCGGCGTCCGGCTTCACCGAGTCGATGTTGACGTTCTCGACATTCAGAATCTGGGCATCCTTATTCCATTGGCGCGCCGCCTGATACATATAGAAGATGCCGGTCTGGCCGCCAATCGGCTCTGCCGGTTTCACCTCCTTTTTGGCGGCGGGCGCGGTACTCGTCGAGGAGCAGCCGCCCAGCATCAGCGCGAGAACCGCGATTCCTGAGTAAAGGGTCCTTTTCATGGGTTGTCTCCCGTCCAAACCATCTTATACGGAAAGCTGGACATCTTCACTGCTTGTGGCATAATACTGCTAACTTCCGCCGTTGAAATACTTCCGCCTGGGGGCTGAGCAATGAGCACTCGAAGTCTTTCCCACATTTGCAGGACGTTGGCTATTGTGGTGTTGCTGTCGCCGCTCACCGTTGCTTTTCAGACCGGAGGCGGAGCAGCGCCTCCTGGAGGAGGTACCGGAGGCGGAGGAACCGGGGGCGGAACCGCTCCTCCCGGCGGCGGGACTGGAACGCCCGGAACCGGAACGGGCACACCAACTTCCCCGCAGCAGGGGACCCAGCAAAGGTTCCCCACCCAACAGCCACAACAGCAGGAATTCCGGCGTCCGGTCTTCCTGTCAGGCAAACTCATTACCGAAGAAGGGACGCCGCCGCCTGAGCCCGCGGTGATCGAGCTGTACTGCAATGGCCAGGCGCGCCCTTACGGGTACTCCGACAACAAGGGCCACTTCTCTATCACTTTGGGCCAGCAACCGGCCATGATCGGAGCCGACGCCAGCATGGGTAGTCTGAACGACGGCTTCGGCGGCAGGAACAGCTCACCCTTCGGCGGCATGGGAGGCGCCAGCAACATGGGGGTCACCGAGCGCGAACTGATGGGATGCGAACTGCGCGCCAACCTGCCCGGATACCTGTCAGAATCAGTCAACCTTGCCGGCCGCCGCATCATGGACAATCCAAGCGTCGGCACCATCCTCATGCGGCGACTCGGCAAGATTGAAGCGCAAACAAAATCGTTTACCTCGCTCAGCGCTCCAAAGGACGCCAGGAAAGCCTTCGAGAAGGGGCAGGACCGCAACAAGAAGCAGAAGTTCGAGGAGGCCCAACTCAACCTCGCCAAGGCGGTCGAACTGCATCCGCAGTATGCCGAGGCGTGGTATGAGCTGGGCGTGGCCTATGCTGGCATGAAACGTCAGGAAGATGCCTCAGCGGCCTTCAAGAAGGCAATCGAGTCTGATGCGAAGTACGTAAAGCCCCATCTCGGGATGCTCGAAGTCTCCTTGAGTTCAAACAGTTGGGACCAGATCCTCGCGGCAAGCGGGAGCGTCCTGAAGCTCGACCCTTATTCATATCCTCAGGCGTGGTACTTCAACAGCCTTGCCCACTTGCAGCTTCAGCACTACGACGACGCAGAGAAGAGCGCTCGCGAGACGATCAAGCTGGACCGCGACCGCCGGTTTCCCAAGATCCACCACATCCTCGGCGTGGCGCTTGCCAACAAAAACGACTTCAAAGGTGCGGCGGGCTCCTTGAAGGCCTACCTCGAAATGAACCCCAACGGCCGCGACAGCGACTTCGTAAAGAAACAACTGGCTGACTTCGAAGAGCGCAGCAGGCAGGAGTAACCGGCTGTCCGATTCGGGCGCTCGCTCAGGACTTTGAGATCCGGCGGGCCTTCCAGAATCCGTGTAGCCCGAAGACCAGCCCGACAATCAGCAAACCAGCCCCGCCGATGAGTCCAACAATCGCCTCACCTGGGTCGCCGCCGCCCTGGAACTTCTGGTAGGCCTTCCATGTCGGCCGGATCATGAACACGGCGATGGCCAGGAACAAGAATCCGATGATCTCATTCCACAGCGCGTGGAGCGGTTTGATCACTCCAGGCATGACGATCTCCAGGAACTTTCTGACGAGTCTCATGATGCTGTGTCCGGCGCTCTTTTCATTATCCCAGCCCCGCTCCCGATGCGAAACCGCTTTCACGCGGATACGGCTCATGTGGCCCGCCTGAATTGACGATAGATTGAGCGTGGGCCAGCGCGCCGGATTCCGGATGCCGCCTGATCCGGGTGGTATCCTGGAGATAGCCGGACGGTGAGGGAAAACTTGGACGATCGCCTGAAAGAATTGATGCACGAGCTTGGCAACGCGATTAACGAGTCGCTGTCTGACTCCGACCGCATCGCCGAAGCCATAAGCGAAATCAAGCAGGCCGGCTACGATGTTTTCCTGGTTCTCGAGGCGACTATCGGCTTCAACCGTCGCGACGAGGACGATGAAGACGAGACAGCCCCTGCCGGCGGGTCACTGGAAATTTCAACTGGAAACGATGAGGCCACAGCGCGCATCAGTTGGAGTTCTCAGGACCAGAAGGTCCTCCGCGCCCTCAAAATCGCCGTGGACGACGATCAGGGCTGATCAGATCAGTTCCTGATAAATGTTCCAAGTCAGCTCCGCGGTTCGCGCCCAGGTGAATTGGCGGGCACGCTCCAAGCCCTTCGCGCACAAGTGATCTCGAAGCTCCTTCCGGCTCGTAAGATCCATCAACGCACCCGCCAGGGCATTGGTGTCAAACGGGTCAACGAGCGCCGCGGCATCTCCGCACACCTCCGGCAGCGCCGCTCTGTTCGAGGCGATAACAGGCGCTCCCAGTGCCATCGCTTCCAGCACGGGGATTCCGAATCCTTCATCAAGCGATGGAAAGGCGAAGATGCCAGCCCGTGTATACAGGCGGTGGAGCGCTTGATCGTCCAGCCACCCAGTGATTTCGATCCTCTCACGCGCCGGACTCGCTGCGATTCGCGCCCGGACCTCGTCAGCGCCAAACCCATCCGACCCGACCAGAATGAGACGCCACTCCGGTCCGCATGAGCTTTCGAACGCCTCAACCAAACGAACCAGGTTCTTGCGCTTCTGAATCGCTCCAACATGGAGGACAAACTTCTCGCGCTCCAATACGGGCCCTTGATCCGGAAACCTGACCCCGTGCGGGGTGATTCGAATTCGTGAGCGCTCCACTCGCAGCAGGGCTTCCACCATTTCCGCCGTGTGGCTCGAAACGCACGCAATCAGGTCGCTGCGCGCGGCGGCTTGGCGGGCTTGTTCGGCGAATCTGGCGCGAAATTCCGGCGTGGAGTACTCGGCGGTGAGCACGAACAGGTCGTGAAAGGTACAGACCGTTCGTTTGGCTCTCCAGCCCGGCATCCGTTGATTGAGCCCGTGAAAGATGCCGGCGCTGAACGTGCTCAAGCCGTCCAGCAGGATTCTCACGGAAACGTTCTCAAGCCGGCGCGCACGTAGCCCTCTTAAAAACCGGTGGGGCCGGAAGCAATGAAGAAATTGAGCCTCTGGATGCGACGCGGCCAGATGAAACGCCAACTCGCGGCTGTAGACGCCTACGCCCGAGAGATTCCGGCCCACGCTATATGTCGCATCGAGAGCGGCAATCAAGCCTTGATCCCGTATTCCTTCAACTTACGGTACAACGTGGTTCTGCCAATGCCCAGCAAATGCGCCGCCATCACGCGGTCGCCCTTGGTGTACTCAAGAGCCCGAATGATGGCCTGGCGCTCCATTTCGGCCAAGGGGACGACAGGCGCCACGATGGGCACTGGAGCGTCTCCGTTGCCGGCCGCGTGGTTCCCGTTGGCCGCCTTTTTCAGCCGTCCTAAAGCGGCCGATTCCCGGTGATGCTGCAAATGCGACGGCGCGTCGGCTGCGTGCAACACCGGACCCGTGTTGACGGCAACCATTCCCTGCACGCAATTCTGCAACTCACGCACGTTGCCCGGCCAGGGGTAGGACATCATCAACTCGAGCAGATCTGAACTCAGCGTGTGGCCGTTGCCGTACTGCTTAAGGAAGTGAGCGATCAGCGCCGGCAGGTCTTCCCGGCGATCCCGCAGCGGCGCCAGCCGCATGGTGACCACATTCAGCCTAAAATACAGATCCTGTCTGAAGTTGCCCTTTTCCACCTCGGCCGCAAGGTCTCGGTTCGTGGCGGCAATCACCCGGAACCGCGATTTCTTCACCTGCAGCGATCCTACGGGGCGGAACTCCTGCTCCTGGAGCAGACGGAGCAGTTTCCCTTGCAACTCAAGCGGCAGCTCGCCGATCTCGTCGAAGAACGCTGTCCCGCCGTCGGCCTGCTCGATCAGCCCGATCTTGTTCGTGTTGGCCCCCGTGAAAGCGCCCTTCGCATATCCGAAAAGCTCGCTTTCCATGAGGGGCCCAACCATTGACGTGCAATCGATCGTGACAAAAGGTCCGCCTGGACCCGACGCATGGATTGTTCTTGCGACAAGCTCCTTTCCAGTACCTGTCTCGCCCAACAGCAGGACTGGCCACTGACCCCTGCCGAGCCGGCTGGCCAGGCGCAACACCTGCTTTAGCCTGGCCGATTGCCCAACCATCTCATATGATTTCTCTAGCGTCTCAACACTCATCCTGATGGATGTCCCCGGTCCTTCCCTCCTCCGATGCATCCCGATGCAGTTCGGGACAAAATACTCTCAATAGCGATAGTACTCCGAGCCCTCGGTTTCTCTCGGATAATTGTCGCTCAATACACTTTACTCCACTCGCTGTCCATTCATCAGAAAAATGTTTCGGACGTGGTCGCGCCGCCAGCGAGGTGGGACAATGAGTTACATGGCCGGACAGCGCCCACACCCATTGCCCGTCGTTGTTGTCGTGGGCCGCCCGAACGTAGGCAAATCCACGCTTTTCAATGCGATCCTGGGCCAACGCCGGTCTATCACGGGCGACGAGCCCGGTATCACGCGCGACCGTATTCACGGAGAAGCTGTCCACAGGCGCCGCCCATTTGAACTCATTGACACCGGTGGGATCATCCCTGACGACCAGCAACTGATTCCGTCGCAGATCTTAAAGCAGGCCAAAGTGGCGCTGGAGGGCGCTGCGCGAATCATCTTCCTGATCGATGGCCGGACAGAGATCACCGCCGCCGACCGCGATCTCGCTTTGATACTCAGGAAGCTGAACAAGCCTGTCATTCTGGCCGTGAACAAGATCGATTCACCAAAGAACGAGGTCCTCGCTGCGGAGTTCCATTCGCTCGGTTTCCAAACTGTCCTGCCCATCTCCGCCGAACACAAACTGGGTATCCATGAGTTGCTGGACGCTGCCACCGAAGGCTTTCCCGCCACTGTCGATGAGGATCTCCCAGAACAGACACAGCCGCCCATCCGGGTGTCTATCATCGGCCGGCCGAACGTCGGCAAATCGACTCTGCTCAATGCCATGGTCGGCCGCGAACGGGCCATCGTGAGCCCGGTCGCTGGCACCACCCGCGATTCAGTCGATGAGACCGTGTCCTACAACGGACGGGACTATACATTTGTCGACACCGCGGGCATCCGGCGTAAGGGCAAAACCCACGAAATGGCCGAAAAGCTCAGTGTCGTCATGGCCCGCAAGCACATCCGCATCTGCCACATCGCGCTGCTCCTCGTGGATGCCACGGAAGGACCCGTGGCATCGGATGCCACCATTGGCGGATACGCGCACGAAGAGGGGCGCGCCGTCATCATATGCGTGAACAAGGCCGATCTCATCCCGGACGGGAAACGGAAGGAGCTCGAGCAAGCTGTCCGCGACCAGTTCAAATTTCTTGATTGGGCGCCTGTCGTCTTCATTTCGGCGCACAACGGCAGGGGCGTCGGCAAGATCTTCAAATTGCTCGAAAAAAGCTGGGAGAGCTTCAACAAGCGAGTGGGCACCGGCGAGTTGAACCGCTTCGCCGAAAGCCTCGACTTCGGCGTCCACCGCCGCATCTTCTACATCACCCAAGCCTCAATCCGGCCGCCGACGTTCGTACTCTTCATGGACAGGTATCAGGATCTGCACTTCTCGACTGAGCGATATGTCGAGAACAAACTACGCCGTTCGTTCGGTTTCGAAGGCACGCCGATCGTGCTGAAGGTCAAAGGCCGCAGATCCCCTGAACAGAAGCGCTGATTCCGCTCCACATGGCTTGATGGGAGGCGCCCCAGGCTGAGAATCCAGGGCTGGCGACGTTGAATAACTCTATAAAACTCTTGCGGATCAAGGGGCCGCTGCCGGCCTTCTCGAATTCGCCCGGCGCCGGGCCTTATTCCGACTTCAGAATCAACACCGATGCCTGCGCCTCAGCGGAGAGTCCCTCGCCGACAGGGCCAACCTTTTCGGCTGTTTTGAACTTGATGGAGACCCGGTCCACGGGGAGGTCGAGGGTTTGGGCGAGCGACTGGCGGATAGGTAACCGGAAGTCGCGCAATTTGGGCCTCTGGATGATCACCGTGGCATCGACGTTCGAGATGCGGTAGCCGGATTCTCGAATGAGCTTGACGGCGTGCTTGAGGAAGACGAGCGAATCGCAATTTTTCCAATTCGGGTCGGAGTCTGGAAAGTGGAGGCCAATGTCGCCCAGGGCGGCCGCTCCGAGCAACGCGTCGGTGATGGCGTGCGCCAGGACATCGGCGTCTGAGTGACCGTCCAAGCCGAAGTCACATGGGATGGGAACGCCGCCGAGTATCAGCGGACGGCCCGAGGCGATGCGGTGGTTATCCCAGCCAAGACCTGTGCGGATGTCCATGTATTCAGTTTCGATCAAAACAGCGTCACTGGAGCAGGCGTTTCTGGCTAAATCCCCCGCTTCCGGATCTGCCTGTGCATGATCCACATGGCAACCCAGCTGGCGGCGGCGATACTCCAGAACGAGGAGACGATGCCGGGTTGCTTCCCGAGAAAGAGGAACTCGGCGCCGGCCCCGCTGAACGTGAACGCGAGCGGGATGAGCGTGAAGGCGATACCCATCGCCGTAAAGATCGTGCGAAGAGCCACATACTGGCGGATGAGTTGAATCGTCTGGAGGCTATCGTCGGTGGCGGCGGGTGGCGGAGGAGCGAGATCGATCCTGGTGGCGGCGTTCAGACGCTTAGCGAAGGCCGGATCTTGCCGGGCATGCGCTTCAAGAAACCGGCGCGTGCCCTCAGAGGACTCACCTGCGAGCAACAATGCCGCCAGGTCTTCCAGAACACCTGGAACGCAATCAGTGGGAATGGTCAGACTCATTTCGTTTCCTTTCTTGCGAGCGCTTCAGCAAGCATTAACCTCGCACGGTGGACACGGACCTTGACCGAAGCCACTGAAGCTCCGAGAATCCGCGCGGTTTCTTCATAGGACAGGCCTTCCACCGCCGCCAACAGCAAGGCATCGCGGTAGGCCGCGGGCAGCCTGCCTATGGCGTCAAGCGCTTCGCTCAACTCCAACGAGGCAGTCCCCAAGGGTCGTGCGGCTGCCTGATGGTCTTCGATTGGGATTGGATGGGGTGGCTTTCGCAGTTGATCGATGGCGAGGTTGCGCGCGATTGCGAGCAGGTAAGCTTTGGCGGTCTCGGTGCGGATTGAGAACCGCCCAGTCCAGGCGCGCAGGAATGTTTCGGAGGTGATCTCGGCGGCCGCGTCGGGCGAACGGGTGATGTAAAGAGCAAGCCGGCGGACGTCTGGCGAGTAAGCTTCGTAAATCGACTGGAAGGTGGCCGGAGTCATCGCCGTCTTTGGAGTTTACGGTGGCCGGCTGCCGAGGTTACAGAAAACTATGCATTCGGCCGCCCCGGCTGCTTCACCAGACGGTAGGCTGCCAACCCCAAGGCGGCAACGGCCAGGATCACCACCGCAGGCAGTAACCATGGGAAGCGTTCGGTAAAAGGCCTCGGACGCTCAGATGGAGGAACATAAAGAGGATTGGGCTCCCAATCAGGGGTGGCGAGAGCAATCGTGCTGACCGACGCGCCCCGGGCCAGAATCTCCGCCAGATCGTAGCTGGGCCTGGGCGCGCCCGCCAGACCCAGATAGAACGTGTATGTGCCGGCGCCCGTGATGGGGAAGATCACTTCGCGGGCCGGGGCATGGAGAGAAATGGACTTGATCTCCACCGGTTGGCTGTCGGCGTCGTGAACGGTCAACCGCAGGCGCGAAACGTTGAGGGTACGGCCCCGAATCGAAAGCTCCTCGGCCCCTGGAACACGATAGATGACGTTGCCGTAGGTGGAGGCCCAACTGGTTCCATCCGCGGACCAGGAGAGTTCTGTGGACCGGTAGAATTCCTTGGCCGGGGACTCGATGGAGATCCGGATATCGTTCATCACGCCGAAGGGGAAAGCGAAGTCGTAGCGCGTGGATTTCAGGTCCGGCAGATGGGTCGCCACTGGAGAGGATGTGGCCAGCAGTTCCCAATCCTCGGCATTGGGCGAGGCCGAGCGCTGCGCACTGACGCTTGTGAAGGGCGCACGCTCCTTCCAGGAGTCGACTGTGATGCGGAGGTACCGGCGGGACGAATCGGGATAATCAATGGAGAGAGACTCCAGGCGTTGGCCATCTTGCGTGAACCGCATAATCGCCGCCGTGCGGACGGTATCCCAGGCGGCCCGGTCCAGGCTGGATTCGATCAGGACCGTGTTCCTGAAATCGGGCTCCGGTGTGGAGAAAGAAAGGCGGTTATGGAAGGGAGGAGCCACGCCGAAGTCGAGGATGAACTGGAGTTGTCCCTTTGGCGTCTTCACCAGGTCAAGGATCTGGGTGCTGATTGTGGCGGCGGGTGCGGCTGGGTGCATGTCTCGCAAGAGCGACGAGACTTCGACGCCCGAGGGCCCGAACAGCCTGAGGTCGGCGAAGTTCGCGGCCGACTTGTCATAGAATGCGCGGTTGATGCGGACCGTCGCGTAGCCGGAAGCTTCCTTCACCTCGATTCGGGCTCGCCAGGGGAATTCGCCCGGCGATAGGTGGGCCGATTGAGAGAGCAGTGGCAGCCAGAGGAAGGCGGCAAGGCTAAGTTTCTTCATCCTGGAGCAGGGCCTCAATCTTGGTTCGGAATCTGGAATAGAGAAACGAGGTCAAAAGCAGCAATACGCCGAGGGCGGAGAAAGCGACGATGCGGTAAACGCGCTGCATTGCCCAGACGTCGGCGGCGTACAGTTTCACCACGACGACGGCGAGCATGGCGAGGCCGAGGATGCGATTCAATCTGGTGCGGGTGCCCACGCCGGCAGCGATGAGGGCGAGAGCGTAGACGGCCAGAAGGATTGAAAGCGCAACCATCTCAGCGCTGAACTGGTCAGGGGGAGCAGTGACGCGGCGGACGTGGCCATGGACCTCAAGGGCAAGGCCCGACAGCAGTGCGGCATGGGCGGCCAGGTAAGGTGGCAGCGCCAGAAGAAAAGGACGAAGCCAGTAGGCGGCGGCGGCGAATCCTGCGGCGGAAAGCAGGAATGTCACGAAACGGGCGTTGGCGAGAAGGGAATAGGTTGCGGGATCCGGATAGATGATCGAATCGATATACAGGAGGCGCAGGGCGGCAAGCGCGCCGACGGCCAGCACGCTGAACCGCCCTTGAACAGAGTCGAGACGGCGGGCGATCCAAGCCAGAGCGGCGGCCTCCATGGCCCACATGACCGTGATCCGGAAACTGGAGAATTGGAGCGGGATGGCGGCGGTGAACATCGCCAGCGCAGCGCCCGCTGAGAGGAGTACTCCGTTTCCTGTGTTTTGGACCCGGCCCATGGATCTGCGAAGCGCGAGTCCTGTGACGAGGTAAACCGCGCCCAGGCAAGTCGCGAACAACCCGAGCCATGCCTCGTGTCGAGGATGGAGAAAGTTGTAGCCCGCGGCGAAGACGGCAACAGTGTTCAAAGGCTGAAGGGCGAGTTCCGCCCGGCCGGGCGAATGTCCTTTCGACACGCGGAATGGAAGGTAGCAGTGCGAGATGGCGAATGCGGCCAGGGCGCCAAGGAAGAGGGTGGCGGATGTGGGCCCGGCGGCGAACGTCAGCACGAACGCGGCCGAACAGGCGCCGGCTGCGGTAAGGGCCAGAGACGAAACGGCGCGGCCGTGAGCGGCAACGATACCGGAAGTGAGTAGAGCCGCCGACGAAATGGCGAAGCCCGCCTGGCTGTCGCGCCAGGCCGCGGCAAGCCCAACTGCGGCAGCGGCTTGAGCCAGGTGCACGAATGGCAGGCAGCGGGCTTGGACAAAAATGGCGTATTGCGAAAAGAGGAAGAAGGAACCGGCGGAGGCGCGGTCGGCTGGCCTCAGATCGGCGAAGACTGCGCCGCCGACGATGGCGGTGGCGGGCACGGCGATGAACTCCAGAATGCGCCAGTTCATCCGGCGGGCATAGAACAACCATCCGGCGTTCATGAGGAATAGATAGGCGAACAGGATCCAGGGATGATATTCACCCGTGGAGAGGGCCGGGGGAGTAATGTAGGCGCCAATGAGGCCTAAAACGGCGAGCGCCTGTGCGTTCGCGCGGTAGGCGAGAGCGCCGGCCAGGGCCGTGACGGCAACCAGGGCGGCGAAGGCGAGCGGCGAGGGGATGAGCTGGTAGAGCGAACTGGATGCCCAGAAGGAAAGGTAAAGGATCGATACGCCAGCTCCCGCCAGCCCCTGAGTGAAGAGCGCATGCCCTCGAAGATTGAAGTAGTGTGCCGCGCCCAGGAGAGCTGCGCCAGCGAAGAGCCCAAGCAGGACGCGCCCCGTGGGGCCGATCCAGCCGTTGTCGACGGCGTACTTGAAGAAGAAGGCAACCGCGAGGACGAGGGTAAAGGCTCCTATCCTATTGAGCCAGTTCAGACCAAACGAAGTCTCGGCCGACTGGGAAGCCGGTGGAATACCCGTTTGGGCGGCTTTCGATGGCCCGGCCCGGCCTTCGTCCACAGGTTCAGAGGGAGGCTCTAAGCCGGATTCCAACGCCGGTTCAGGGGGGCTTCGGAGCGGCTCGTCCGGCGCGAATGGTTCGTTTGGTCGTGGAGAAACAGGCTCCGCAACCGCCTCGAATCCGGGCAAAGCAGCTGTTGTTGGCGACTCGTAGCCGCCCTCGATCCTGCGGAGACGCCGTTCAAGATCGCCAATCCGTGCCAGCAACTGGCCATTGATGCGGGCGAGCAGGTCCATCCGCTGATGGAGCAGTTCGAGTTCCGGCGGCTGCTGATCAGGCATCTGATCTCCGGGATCTAGGATTGGCGCTCCTTCTCCTCACGGAGGAAAAGTTGGGCGAGTTCGAGATCCGAAGGGCGCGTGATCTTGATGTTGCGGTCCGAACCGGCGACGACCGTGACCTCGACTTCGATCCGCTCCACGAGCGAGGACTCATCAGTGCCGGTAAATCCGTCAATCTTCGCCTGAGCGTATGCCCGCTGAAGGATCTCGGTACGGAAGACCTGAGGAGTCTGCGCAAGGACCAGGCGGTCGCGGTTCAGCGTGCCGGTAATCTTATGCAAATGAACCTGCTTGACGGTGTCGACGGGGATAATGCCCACGATTGCCGCGCCTGTGTCAGCCGCAGTCCGGATCACCTCCTCGATCGTATCGGGATCGATAAATGGCCGGACGGCATCATGAACGGCGACGACATCGGTGCCTGGAGCGACTGCGGCGAGGCCGTTTTCGACAGACGCCTGGCGCGAATCGCCGCCATCGACGGTGGTGACGGGCTTGTCGTAGCCTTCCGCGGCGATGAGTTCATCCACCTTGGGCCGGTCCTCCGGGCGCAAGGCGAGGATGACTTGATCCACCACGCGGCACGAGACGAACTTGCGGATGGTGTGCAGTACAACAGGCACTCCGTCCAGAAGCAAGAACTGTTTGCGCGGCAGCGTGACCGAACCGGGCTCGGCCGGTTTCATGCGTGTGCCAAGACCGGCGGCAGGGAGGATTGCGGCAACCTTCATTCGGTTTGAGTCCCCCTAGAGATTGGATCCAGGCACCGGAGCGTGGTCCTCGCGGCGAGTTGATTCGCGGTCATGACTGGGACCCGGCGCGCCTGGCTTGTCATAAACATGATGGTGGCGGTCATCGAACCGGCCGAAAATCATCTTTCCGGCAGTCGTTTGAAGCACGCTTGTCACCGAGATGTCGATTGTCTTTGAAATCAATCGCTTAGCCCCATCAACCACCACCATTGTCCCGTCATCCAGGTAGGCTACTCCCTGGTTCTGCTCTTTGCCTTCCTTCAAGATAAAGACGCGCATCACCTCGCCCGGGAGGACGATCGGCTTTAGGGAGTTCGCCAGTTCATTGATATTGAGAACCTGGACGCCATGCAGTTGGGCGACCTTATTCAGATTGAAGTCATTGGTGACGATCTTGCAGTCATAGACCTTGGCAAGTTCGATCAACTTGAGGTCCACCTCGCGAACGTTGGGGAAATCGTCCTCGAGAATCTGGACGTTAAGGTTCGCCATCTTCTGGATACGCTGCAGGACGTCCAGGCCACGCCGGCCGCGGTTTCGCTTCATCGAGTCGGAAGAATCGGCGACCAACTGCAATTCACGCAGGACGAACTGCGGGATGACCAGAATGCCATCCAGGAAACCGGTTTCGGCGATATCGGCGATGCGGCCGTCAATTACTACCGACGTGTCAAGAATCTTGAAAGATTGACGGGCGGCCTTCTCACCGCCAAAAAGGCCGCCGAGGGCGGCCAGGTTGAGCATGTCGCCCTTGGCTGAACCGACGGCCAGCCCGACATAAGTCATGACAAGGAGGACGAGAAGCTGAAGGAAGGGGACCGTGGAACGGTTGTTCGGCAGCGCCCAGTTCAATATGAGTGCAATCATGAAGGCCCCGAGAATTCCCAGGACACTGGCGATAGCAGCGCCGATCAACCGCTTCAAACTCACCTGCTTCAACCGGACTTCACCGGCGACGATGGACAAACCAAGGGCTAGACCGGCCAGGGCTGACCAGGGCCGCGGGGCTCCAAAGGGCTCCAGGAAGAATGCAGCTGCGGTGAGGACGGAAATGAAAACGATACGAAGGAGTATAAGATCTTTCACACCGGGGTACCTCTAAGAATGATATATAAAACGGCGAAGTCTCTTTGGCGACAACGCCGGGTTCGAGTATACCACCGGACGGTGAGGAAGGACTGTTAATTGACTCTTCGGACGCGCGGTTAGATGCGGGCGCGAGGCCCGGCGCTCCTTGCCGTGACCGTGGAGCTAAAGGGCTTTGGCGAGTTCTTCAGCGAAAGCCGAAGTAGGGCCATTGCCAGGCTTGCGGTGCTTGCGCCCTCCGCGCGTACGGCGCAGCGGACCCTCGCCCTGCGGAGCCGGCGCCATGGGACCAGCGCTAGCGGCCGGACCGGCAGCGGGTCCGGTGGGGCGCACAGATCCCTTCGGCCTGGGCGGTTGCGCCTGGTTGGCTCTAAGGATGCGGTCTTCTAGGGGTGCGCGGTCGAAACGCCGGATGATGGAGTGCATCTCCTCATCGTTGGGGGCTTCAATGAATGCGAAGCCTTTTGACTCCTGGGTCTCCGGATTACGGATGACCTTAACGGAGTCGGCCACCAGGTTTTCCGCTGTTAGCCACGACTTGATGTCATCAGCCGTGACCCAGACCGGAAGGTTGCCGAGAAAAACGGTCGAGCTCATCTAACTGGGATCTCTGCTCCGTGTGGGTTTGGGACCAGACAACTCTCCGGTCCAAGGGGCATCTTTATCCTAACACGCGTGGGCGCGGGCGGCAAACTTGGCGCCAAAAATAGGTGGGAAGATGAGTTCTAGAACACGATGGCGGCTATAGCGATTTTCGCCGGCACATATCTGGTCCTGGCGCTTGGGCGGTTTCCCGGCATGCGCGTGGACCGCGCCGGCGCGGCGGTGATCGGGGCAAGCCTGATGGTGGCCACCGGCTCCATCGGATTCAACGAGGCGCTGCTGGCGATCGACTGGCCTACGATCGTGCTTCTGCTCGGCATGATGATCGTGGCCGGCAACCTGCGGCTGGCGGGGTTCTTCCGGTGGGTGGCGGCATGGGTGGTCCGGCACGCGCATCACCCACGGACCTTGCTGGCCGGCCTGATCGCCATCTGCGGGGTGCTGTCGGCGATATTCGTCAACGATACGATCTGCATCGTCATGACCCCGCTGGTGCTGGAAGTGACGCTGTCGCTCAAACGAAATCCGATCCCGTACTTGCTGGCTGTGGCCATGTCGTCGAATGCTGGCAGCGTGGCGACAATCACCGGCAACCCTCAAAACATGATGATCGGAGCGTTATCCAGGATCGAATACGCCCGGTTCGCGTCCGTGCTGGCTCCGGTGGGGGCGCTTTCCCTTGTGGTTGTCTATCTGGTACTGCGGTGGATGTACCGGAGCGAGTTCGACGGTTCGCATTTCGATGTCGGCGAGAGGGTCAGGGCACGGATCAACAAGCCGATGCTCTGGAAGTCACTGGTAGTTTCGGTGGCCATGGTAGGGCTCTTTTTCGCTGGTTGGGGTGTCGCGCAGACGGCGATCGTAGCCGGCGCGGTGATGCTGGCCACCAGGAGGGTGAAGCCGGAAAAGGTCTACGGAGAGGTGGACTGGACACTGCTGGCCCTTTTCGCCGGACTGTTCGTGGTTGTCGCGGGCGTAGAGCGGACAACTCTGGAGCGAGACTTGTTGGAGATGGCCAAGGGTTTTGGCCTGGACCGGGTTTGGGTGCTGAGCGGGGCTTCGGCTGCGCTGTCGAACCTGGTGTCGAATGTTCCGGCGGTCCTTGTGTTCAGGCCGGTTATGGAAAGGCTGCCTGACGCCGAGTTGGGCTGGCTTACGCTGGCGATGTCGTCGACGCTGGCGGGAAACCTGACGATATTGGGATCGGTGGCAAATCTGATCGTTGTGGAACGGGCGCGCGGGCATGTCCACATCCGGTTCACCGACTATGTGAAGGTAGGCATTCCAGTTACGATGGCAACGCTGGCGCTCGGGACCGCCTGGCTGACATTGGTCCGCTAGCGCTGCTCTGGTAAACTGGAATTTCCCAATCTGAAATTTATTGATCGAGGCCTTTGTATGATTCAAGCGACCCAGTTGCGCCCAGGCATGGTGATTCTGTTCAACGGCGAACTTCACACCGTGTTTTCCATGACCCACCGAACCCCTGGCAACCTGCGGGGTTTTGTCCAGGCGAAGATGCGCAACCTGCGTTCCGGTTCGATGTTTGAACACCGTTTCGCTTCGGAAGACCGCGTCGAGCGCGCTCAACTCGAACAGCACGAAATGGAGTTCATGTACCAGGACGGTGAAGACTACCACTTCATGAACACGGAAACCTACGAACAGATGCACCTGACAAAGGATTTCATCGGCGACGGGACGAACTATCTGGTTCCCGAAATGAAGGTCCAGGTCGAGTTTCACGAGGGCAAGCCGATCAGCGTGGAGCTGCCGCCGACGGTGGACCTGAAGGTGATCGAGACCGAGCCGGGGTTGAGGACCGGTTCGGTATCGAACGTCGGCAAACCGGCGAAGTTGGAGAGCGGCCTGACCGTGAGCGTGCCCCAGTTCGTGAATGAAGGGGACACCATCCGCGTGAGCACCGCGGAAGGAACATATCAGGAGCGGGTGGCGACCGCTTAGCCCGGTTCCAAAATCACGGGCCTTGAAAGAACAAGCCCCTCATCCTGCCCGCTTCGACGGGGGCGGATGAGGGGCTTGCTGTCTTTGACGTCACGCCTTGGCCGCCACCCGGCTCCGCAGCCATTTCTCGAATCCGACCGCGGCCCAGATCACCCACGAAGCGCCGAGGATGAGCGCCCACTGGGCGGCGTGGAGCGGCGCGCTCTGGAAGGCCGTGTTCATGAAGGGCAGATAGGTGTAACCGAGCTGCAAGAGAATCATCAGCGAGACGCCGCCGATGAGCCAGCGATTGGAGAACACGCCGAGAGCGAACATCGATTGTGTGAGCGAGCGGCAATTGAACAGGTAAAACAATTCGCCGAAAACGAAGACGTTGACGGCCATCGTGCGGGCCTCGGCCACCGAGCCGCCAGATGCCAGGGTCAGTTCAAAGAAGCCAAACGCGGCGGCCAGCAAGAGGCCCGAGACCAAGGCGATGCGCCACTGGAGGACCCTGGTGAGGATCGGCGTGGTCGGGTCGCGAGGCGGGCGGTTCATGAGGCCCGGCTCCTTGGGCTCCATGGCGAGCATAAGGCCGAGGAAGACGGCGGTGGTCATGTTGATCCAGAGCAACTGGACGGGAAGAATGGGCAGTGTGGCGCCGGCGAAGACGGCAGCCAGGATGACCAGCCCTTCGCCGATGTTGGTGGGGATGGTCCAGACGATGAATTTGACGAGGTTGTCAAAGACGCCCCTGCCTTCCTCGACCGCCGCCTCGATTGAAGCGAAGTTATCGTCCGTGAGGACCATGTCGGAGGCCTCCTTGGCGACTTCGGTGCCGGTGATGCCCATGGCGATGCCGATGTCGGCGCGGCGCAAGGCGGGGGCGTCGTTGACACCGTCGCCGGTCATGGCGACGACGTGGCCGCGCGACTGCAGCGCTGTGACCAAACGGAGCTTCTGCTCCGGGGTGACACGGGCGAAGACGGAGGTGTTTTCGGCGGCTTCGGCGAGTTGGGTATCGTCGAGAACGGCGAGTTGAGCGCCGGTGAGCGCGCCGGCCGAGGCTCCGCGCAGGCCGGTCTTGGCGGCGATGGCGGCGGCGGTGCCAGCATGGTCACCGGTGATCATCTTGACGTTCACGCCGGCTGCCTGGCAAGCGGCGACGGCGGACATGGCTTCGGGACGGGGCGGGTCGATCATGCCCTGCAGACCGAGGAAGGTGAGACCGGCGGCGACATCGGCGTGATCGAGCACGGTCCGGCCGGTGTTGAGCGAAGTCCGGGCAAGCAGCAGGACGCGGAGGCCTTTGGAGGCCATCGCTTCCATTTGACGGACCACCTCCTCGCGGTCGAGAGTTACAGAAGCGCCATCGACTCCCATCGCGGAGGTGCAGCGCGGCAGGAGGGTTTCGGCGGCTCCCTTCAAATAGACGATGTGGTCCCCGCCTTCGCCACATGAGTGGAGCGTGGCCATGTACTGGTGCTCGGACTCGAACGGGATGGCGTCGAGGCGCGGGAACCGCTTGATCTCTTCAAGCGATAGGCCCGATTTTAGAGCCGAGGAGATCAAGGCGCCTTCAGTGGGATCGCCCTCAATGCGCCACTGGTCCCCCGCGTGGTGCAGGACGGCGTCGTTGCAGAGCAGGCCGGCGAGGAAACATTCGGCCAGCGCGGCATTGGACTCGGGTGCGATTCCAGAGACAAGCTCAACGCTACCCACAGGGGCATATCCGCTCCCGGTGACTCCGTAAACGCCCCCGGCGGCAAAAGCGGCCTGGACGGTCATTTCGTTCTGCGTCAGGGTGCCGGTCTTATCGGAACAGATGACAGTGGTGCTGCCGAGCGTCTCAACGGCCGGCAGTTTACGGATAATGGCGTTCCGCCGGGCCATGCGGCCCACGCCGATGGCCAGAGTGATCGTCAGAGCGGCTGGCAATCCTTCGGGGATGGCTCCGACGGCGAGCGCCACGGCGGCCATGAACATGTCGAGCCAGGACTCGCCTCGCGACAGGCCGACGGCAAAGGTGACAGCGGCGAGGGCCAGGATTACCCAAAGCAGCACATGGGAGAACTGCGTGATCTTGCGGGTCAGCGGAGTAGCCAGGCTCTCGGTTGTACGGAGCAGTTCAGAGATCCGGCCGATCTCAGTTGCGTCGCCGGTGGCGATGACAATGCCGCGGGCCGTGCCGTAGGTGGCGAGTGACGAGGAGTACGCCATGTTCTTGCGGTCCCCCAGACTCGCCTCACCGGAGAGCGCCGCGGCGTCCTTCGAGACTGGGACAGACTCACCCGTGAGCGCCGACTCGTCCACCTGGAGGCCGCGGACATGGAGCAGGCGCAGGTCGGCGGGAACCTTGTCGCCAGCCTGGAGAAACACGATGTCGCCGGGGACAAGTCCGCTTGCCTGGATCTGACGGCGTTTCCCGCCACGCAGGACAGTGGCTTCGGTTGTCATGGATCGCGCCAGCGCTTCAATGGCCTGGAGCGCCTTTGCTTCCTGGATGAAACCGATGATGGCATTGATCAGGACGACGCCGAAGATAACGCCGCTGTCGAGCCATTCCGCCAGCAAAGCCGTGATGGCCGCGGCAGCCAGCAGGATATAGATGAGTGGCTGGTTGAACTGGAGCAGAAAGCGCACCAGGGGGCCGCGGGTCTTTGGGGGAGTGAGAACGTTCGCACCCAGGGTGTTCAGTCGGTTGGCGGCCTCAGCTTCGTCGAGTCCTGATGCCTGATCTGAGCGCAACTGCTCCAGGGCCTCGTGCGCCTCCAGTTGATGCCAGGGACGGACGGGGACCGCCTCAATGGGTTCGTATTGCAGTGTTTTCATCGGTAATTCCTCGTTTTCGGTGACAGCCAACCAAGCGGGCAGGTGTGGAATCAGTCGAGCGTCAGGCGCTCAGGCGCTGGCACAGGACGCGCAACAGATCGTGGCGGGTCAAAATGCCGACAAGCTTGCCGGAACTGACGACGGGCAGGTGGTTGCGTTCTAACTGCATCATGAGGCGCGCCGCATGGCCGATGGGGGTGTCCGCATCGACGGTGACCAGGGCAGTCGTCATCACGTCCGAGGCGGTTTTGGATCCGAGGTCGCCATAAGTCTCCTCGATGCGCTCAGGATCGACCCAGGCTCCCATGAGTGTCGGAGCCCGGTAACTGGAGAACGGGACTACGCTCTGGCGGACGAACAGATCAGTCTCTGTGACCAGGCCGATGAGGTGGCGGTCGGCATCGACCACAGGCACGCAGCCAATCCGGTGGAATGTGAGTTGCCGCGCGATCTCGGCAACCGTGGTTTCCGGCCGTACGACTATCGGATTCGGCGTCATATAATTCCTGACACTCATGGACGTACCTCCTGGCATGCACGCGCCGGCATGCCCGAATGCAGATGGACCCGGAGTGGAAACAGGCTTCAGCCTCGTTAAGGCTCAGGCTTTGCTTCTGGATAGTGAGGAAGCGTTAGAAGATAAGGAATGGACTTGGCATTTGCCCGCGCGGCAGCAGGATGTTCCTGGACTGCCTGAGCAGCTTTGGCTTGAGAAGGATGTCTCTGATCATTTCTTCCTGCTCTGCGCTTGCGGGCGAATTCGAACTACACTTGGAGCTGCTCAAGGCAGGCTCAAGTAATACAAGTATTACATCGCCAGATGCAGAAGTCAAGATAAATCGACATATCGAACCGCAGATTGGTCCGGCTTCGAAATTTCACATCAAACGGCGGCTTTGAGGGCAGCCAGCAGAGCCGCCTCCTCGGAGGAATCGACCGTGCGGAGGTCGATCAGCAAAGTATCGGACTCGACGCGGGCGATGACGGGCGGCGATGCCTGGCGCAACGCGCGTTCCATGCGAACGGCGTCGCCTGAAACGGCGATGAGCCAGGTCTTGAGCGACTGGCCGGGCGTCGAGCCTCCGCCGACGAGCGACTCTCCTTCAATCAGTTCGGCATTGGGATGGTCCCACTGGCGCAGAAGCCGGTCGGCGCGCTGGTGTACCTCTTGGGGGCTGAGCCGGATCATGCGCAAGGCGGGAATCTCCTCCCAGCGTTCGAGCACGATGTTGCGAAGCGCCGTCTCCAGAGCCGAGATGACAAGCTTGTCGAGCCTCAGCGCCCGGTACATCGGGTTGGCGCGAAGCCTGCTGACGAGTTCGCCTCTCCCGGCAAGGATGCCGGCCTGCGGGCCGCCGAGCAGTTTGTCGCCGCTGAAGGAGATCAGATCCACGCCGGCATTGAAGCTATCTTGGGCGAGCGGTTCGTCGATGCCGAACTGGCGAAGACCGGTGAGGCAGCCGCTGCCAAGGTCCTCGTAAAGCGGGATACCGGTCTCGTTGGAGAGGGCGGCGAGTTCCGCCAGGGCTGGGCGGCCCGTGAACCCTTGCATCCGGAAATTCGACGGATGGACACGCATTAGGAGGCGGGTGTGCGGGGTGATTGCCTTACGGTAATCCTCGATGCGGGTTCGATTGGTTGTGCCGGCCTCGACGAGCCGGGCGCCGGACCGGGCCATGATATCCGGAATCCTGAAGCCGTCGCCTATTTCGATCAGTTCGCCGCGGCTGACAACCACCTCACCGCCCGCTGCCAGTTCATGCAGAGCCAGCCAGACGGCGGCGGCATTGTTATTGACTGCGATGGCGGGACGGGCTAGCAGCCGTTCGAGCAAAGGCGCGATGTGGGCATCACGCTTGCCGCGGCGGCCAAGGGCGATGTCATATTCCAGGTTGCAGTAGGGCCCGGGGGCGGTATTCGGCGGCAATGGCGCACGGCCCAGATTCGTGTGAAGAATCACGCCCGTGGCGTTGATGACCTTTCGAAGAGACGGAGCGGCGAGCCAATCGAGAGTAGCCGCGACCGTGTGCGCCAGGGCTTGCGGCACGCCCCTCCCCTCGCGGATGGATGCCCGGGCCGACTCGAGCGCACCGCGGCACTCGTTGACGATGAGACGGCGCGGGAAACGGCCTTCGAGATTAGCCAGGGAGGAGGCCAACTCGTCGACCGACGGCAATTGGCGGAACTGCTCCTCGATGGTCACGTCAGGGCGCCTACTTCAGCGGAAACATCGCGCGCAGTTCTTCCATGGAAGGCCTGCGGCCGTACTCGCAAAGCTCGAAGCTCTCGACAAACTGCACTTTGGCCGCGGCGGCTTCACCGAGTTCCTCGACCAGCGTCTTGCGCACGGCATCGGTGACCGGCTGGATTCGCATGGTGTAGAGGAGTTTCTTGCGCGCCGCCGGGTCAGATGGGATCTGCTCCAGGCGGTTGTCGACGTAAGGCAGCCATTCGTAGAACTGCGAAACGTGGGCGTCCAGACCGTTGATCTTGATATCCCAGACGTCATCGACCGGCACGGCGACGTCGGGGCGGAACGGAGCGGGCTTCTGGAAGGTGTCCTGGTAGTAGAGGAAGATCGGGTTGCGGCGCAGGGCCGGGGTGTCGGAGACGATGTTCGGGACCACCACCATGTAGGCCGCGTCCTGAACCAGGATGCCGGCGTAGCGGTGATCGGGGTGATAATCGTTCGGGCGCGGCGCGACAACGATATCGGCCTTCCACTCGCGGATGGCGCGGATGATCTGGCGTCGGACCTCAAGAGTCGGCATCAACTCGCCGTCATGGTTGTCCAGAACCTGGTATTCGGCAATGCCGAGACGGCGGGCCGATTCCTGGGTTTCGAGATAACGGCGCTTGGCGAGGGCTGCGCCGCCGAGCGTTTGGTGGCCGGCGTCCCCATTGGTGAGCGAGAGGAACTTGACGGCATGGCCGGCCTTGGCTAGTTTTGCCGCGGTTCCGCCGAACTTGATGTCGCAATCGTCTGGATGCGCGCCGATGGCGATGATCCGGAGCTTGGGAGACTGGGCGAAGGCGCAAGCAGCGAGCAATCCATACAGGACAAGAGCGCGTTTCATGTGCGGAACAACTCCTTTCGAGCAGCGAGAACCCACTAAACGTGGATTGTATCCTACTCGGATCTGGGAGCCGGATGGTTGCGGTGCAGCCAGTGGTGCTCGTGGGCGCGGTGGAGGATGTGGTGGATATTCAGCCCGGTAAACATGAGCGCGAGCGACCCTCCAATGAGCAGCGGCACCGTGATGACGAAAAACATCACAGCGGTGACGCCCTTGGCTGCTTGGGCCTCGACACCAAGGATGCGGGTGAGCGCCATGAAGCTGAAGAAGTGAAACACGCCCACGTTTCCGGGCAGCGCCGGCACTACCGTGCCCAGCCGCAGAACGACAAGGACGATAGCCGCTGAGGTCCATGGCAAATCCAGGCCATAGCCTTCCAGCATGGCGTGGATCGGAACGATCTGAAGGAACAGATAGAGAAAGCTGACGGCGACGGCTCTGAAGAACGACTCCGCCCGCCCCATGGAATGCAATCCCTCCACCAGCGTACGCAGAACCTCAGACCACCGGTGGCGAGTGGTCACGTGGTGCGCGAAGCGCTGGTTCATCACGGCGAATAACACGAGCGCACCAAGCACCCCAACCAGGGCGGCGAGTCCAAATGCCGCCGCCTCCACCTGTGCGGGGACCTGAACCATCAAGGAGACTGCGGCGAACCCGAGAATCAACCAGACGCCGTCAATGAGCCTTTCGATCAGCGCCGATGAAAGAGCAACTGGAAACGGCATCTTGCTCCAAAGCGACTGTAGATAGCAGCGGACGAGTTCACCACTCCTAAACGGGAGCACTTCATTGGCAAACAGACCGATGTAGACCGCCCGGACGCTGCGGCCCAGCGGGACTTCCCGGATGGGCGTGAGCAGGACGTTCCAACGCCACGCCTGGACAACATATACCAGGACGTCGCTGGCGACGGCGGCGGCAATCCACGCCCAGTGTATGTTTCGGAGGCGAGGGAGTTCAGTTTTCCAATCGAAATCGTGATAGACCCAGAGCAGGCAGGCAGCCGACAGGGCGTAGACAAACGCGGTAATGATGCGTTTTCGCGTCGAGTTGCCTCGGGCAGCTGTGGAAGGGTGACTCCCCATCTCATACCATCTTAGCGGTCAGGTGGGCCGCGCCCTGGAGGCGCTGGGATCGGCTGCCGTCACGAGCCCAGCTTCGAATCGGAAGGATCACCGTCTTGCGCCGAAGCATCACTGCCAAGGTTGAGCTCAATCGTGCGATGAGGATCCCGGGGGTCCGCAATTGAGTTGCCCCGCTTGATAACCAGATCGAACTCCGCCCCGCGGTCGCCGAGAGTCTCATATTTATAGGCAACGATGGCGACAACGGTCGCGAGCGCAACGATGATGACGATGACTTCAGTCATTCTCGGCACAGACTATTTGGTGGAGACGATCTTGAGCGCGACATCCTCCTGATAGGCTGGCGACGCCAGTACCCTGATCCCGCCAGAGTGGCTGAAACTCTCCTCCCGGTCCGTCTTCCCATTGCGAGGGTTGAGCCAGGACGCCCTGTAATCGCCAGCCGGCAGACGGAGTTCGAGTTGCGTGTAGGAGCGGCGGTTGCCGACGACGTAGTTGGGCTTGTGGCCAGCCAGAGGACGGCCGTGGTGAAGGTAAATGGCGTACTGGCGGCCAGGTTCGGCCAGGGCGCGGGCCGAGGCGCCTTCCGGGACGCCGGCGGCGATGAGATCGCGGGCCGGGGCCATGCGGACGAAGTCAAGGCCTTTCAGGAAGGCGCTGAGATAGGAAAGTTGCTTGCGGAGTTCAGGTGAGCCGTAGCCGGGGTTTGCAGCGGGGACGGGCCAGGCGCCATCTTCATGACCGGCGATAAAGGAGTAGTCGAGGTTGTTGTAATGCGCTCCGCCAGCGAGGATAAAGTCCCAGCCCTGGATGCGGTAGATGGCCTCGCCGGAGCCGTCGAAGCCGGATTCGTCGAACCCGATGACCCGGTTCAAGGCGTAGTTCTGATCGACGGCAATGGGCGGGCGGGCGTAGTGGAAGTGGAAAACGGAGACTTCGGGGTCGGGCTCGGAGATGACGCCCTGGTGGTTCGCGATGTTTTGGGCGATGAGATGGCGGTTGGGGAGCGTCTTCTCCGTGGACGAAATCGCGCGGGCGATGTGGCGCTGCCAGTCCATAGCGACGCCGGCGAAGTAGGGTTCGTTGCAGATTTCGTAAATGACGTTGTCGAAGGCGTTGAGCTCGGTGACGATCTTCCGGACCATGGCCGATTGGGCCTCGACGAGCGCAGGGTGGCGCAAGGTGAGCGATTCGTCGAATTTAGCGTCGCCGATGCCGTTCACGTTGCGCTCGATGTAGAGAGGGCACTCCTTCCAGCGGGGTTCGTTGTAATAGGCGGTGAACAGTGTCACTTCGACGACAATTCCGCGCTTGGACGCCTCGGCGACGAAATCCTTCAGGCGGTTGAAGTAGGCGGGATTCCATTTTGAGAGGTCCCATTTGCCTTCTCCGGCTTCGGCCCATGGAGTGATGTAGCGGCCCGGTTTGGGAGCCAACGTGTTTCCGTGGATGCTGAAATCGCCTGGAAACTCACGGTAGGCGCCCGTGAAGATCCGGGTCAGGTTCATTTTGTCCGCCGCCAGCGTGTCGAGGTACTTACGGTAGTCGAAATCGAGGTTCAGCACGGCCCCATAGTGCTCAGCGGATGTGACCAGAATCGTTGGCCGGCCCCGGAATTCGTAGTAATGGGGATTGGCCGGGTGGAGACCGATGGGACTCTGCGCAGCCAAGTAGGGCAGAAACGCGAACAGCGTGACCAGGACCATTCTCATTTGCGTGAACACTCCTTGTTCGGCGTCCGTTCGTCCGGCCGCTGGACACAAACGAAGGTATCAAAGGCCGGGACCGATTTCACGGGTGGAGATGCAACGCAGCGCCGATCATAGCAAGATAGGGGCATGAGAACGATCGCGCTGGGACTCCTGTTGGGCATGTTCGCCCTGGCGGAAACGAAAACGGTCCAGGTGGCGGCTGCGGACGGATGGAAAGACACCGGGATCGATGTATCGGCTGGCGACTTGGTGAAGTTCGAGGCGGATGGGAAACTGAAGTTTGCCGACTCGGCCACTGAATCGACTCCGGAAGGCCTGAAACGCGGCTGGATGGACATAGTGCGCGCCATGCCGCTGAACGACGCAGGCCGCGGGGCGCTGATCGGGCGGGTTGGCGATGGAAGAGCGACGAGGCCATTTTTAATCGGATCGCGGCGCGAGGCGCGAATGGTGAGCGGCGGACGCTTGTTCGTGGCTGTGAATCAGCCGGCCTCGGCGGCCCGCAGCGAAGGGTTCTATAACCTCAAGATCGAGGTTGCCTCGAAGGCCGAGGCAACCTCACAAACCTACACCGGTCCACTGCCTCAACTGACGAAAGAGCAATGGGCGCAGATTCCGCCCCGCGTGGTGGACGATGCCGGAACCGAGGGCGACCGGGTGAACTTCATCGTCTTCGGCGGAGAGGACCAGTTAAAGAAGGCGCTGCTGTCGATGGGGTGGGTGATCGTCGACCGCTCGATCAAGGACACCATTATCCGTGGCGGCCTGGGCGTGCTGTCCGGTGAAGCGTACCTGACCATGCCGATGTCGGAACTCAAGATGTTCGGCCGGGCGCAGGATTACGGATTCGCCCACTCCGATCCCATCGAGACGGTCAAGGCCAGGCACCACTTCCGAGTCTGGAAAGCGCCGTTCAAAGCCGGAGACTGGACCGTGTGGGTTGGTGCGGGGACGCACGACATCGGTTTCGACCGCGACCAAAGGAACGGCAAGATCACCCACAAGATCGATCCGGATACGGATCTTGAGAGGGAGTACATTGGCGAATCACTGAAGAACTCCGGGCAAGTGGTGAAACTCGATTACTACACGCCGGAGAAACCGATTACCAAGGCCAAGACCGCCCACGGCCAGGAGTATTACTCAGACGGACGGATCTTGCTGATCACGATGGCGCCCGAATCAGCCGGTTTGGTGAGCGAGTTCGGAGACGTCTTCTGTTCGGTCCTGGCGCAGGTAAACCCCGATGGCGGCGAATGGGGCGGTTGCGGCGACTGGCTGCGCGGTGGGGGCAAGACAGATTCTAAGCTGGATTGGCCGTCACGCGACTACAGGCTGCTGGTGATCCCCGGCATCCTGAACACTTGCCTGGCGGATACGCCCGCCTGGGACGAGGGGCGTAAGCACCTTACCTCGAAATATGGGATTACGGCTGAGATCCTTTCAGTGCCAAACGATTCGGCCGAGGACAACGCCAAGCTCATCGGCCAGTACCTGAGAGAAAAGATGGCGGGAAGCGACAAGCGGAAGTACATCGTCATCGGCTATTCCAAAGGCACGCCCGACGTTCAGGAGACTCTGGCCCGGGACGAGGAAGCCCGGAAGGCCGTGGCCGCCTTCGTTGCCGTGGCCGGGGCGTCCGGGGGATCGCCCATCGCGGATTCGCTTCCCATGCGCATCGGCAAGTACATGGAGTATTCGAAGAAGGCGTCGTGCAAGGGGGATCTGGCGGCTGGGATGAACTCCTTGAAGCGGGAGGCCCGTCAGAGGTTCCTGTCCTCGTATCCGCACCCGTTCGTTCCGACTTACTCGCTTCCCGCCGTCGCGAGCCAGGAGAACGTGCCGATGCAGAACAAAGCAACGGTCATGCTGCTCAATACCTTCGACAAAGAGCACGACGGGCAGGTGCTCAAGCCCGACGCAACCGTGCCCGAATCGAAGCTTCTGGGTGTCGCGGTCTCCGATCACCTGGCCATCGCATTGAACTTCGAGAAGGGCAAGGGAACACGGGTGGCCTATCCGCGCTCGGCGCTGCTCGAGGCAGTGCTCAGGACTGTACTTGCCGACCTGGGCGCCAAACCCGCCGCCACACCGCCTACGGAAATCGAAACCAAGCCGGCGGAGAAGGACGCCGGGGCAAAGAATCCTTGGAGCCATCAATAGTTCGGCGGGCCGCGTAGGCGGACTCTTCTCATATATCCTCCAGTGCAGCCGATATGGGATTCGGAGGCATGGATGTATGCGGTGGATGTTTGGCCTCGGGCGAGGTGAACTGGGCCGGCGCCTGGCGGCCGCCTTTGCGGCGCTTGCCATAACAATGGGACTGATGTGCGCCGCCGCTCTCTGGTCCACATCCAGGCTTGGCGAGGCCCTGGACCACTCCGCGCGCCGGACCGCTCCTGCGCAGCAGACGCTGGGAGCGCTGTTGGCGTCAGTGAAAGAGATGAAAGCCAGCGCTCATGCCGCACAGATGACGATAGTCATCAACCACATGGAGAAGGGATCCAGGCTGGAAGGCGCCTGCACGACGTGCCACGGAGCCGGACTGCTCGAAAAACAGCAGTTCGCTTTCGCCAAAGGGGCCGCGGAGGCGCGCGAGAAACTGGCCCAGCTTCGCACTATGTCATCGCAGGGAAGGCTTTCGGGGCATGAAGGCCAGCGGCACATCGACGACCTGGAGGGGGCCATCACGAAGTGGCAAGCGATGGAGGCTGACTACACGCGGAAGGCGGCGGCGGGCGATTTCGACGGGGCCCACGAGATCTTGATGGAGCGGATTGATCCATTGGTCAAAAAAATCGGGGAGACCACGGCCTCATTAGAGTAGGGCCGGCGAGGCTGAACTGTTCCAGTCGGCGCTTCACGGAGAGGCTCTGGTGAAATCGGCGCGGTGGCTGACCGCTGCGCTTTGCCTGCTGAGCACGATGGCCGGGATGCTCGGCATGTGGACCGTCCTGAAGACCGCGGCCAATCTAAGGGACTGCGGATCCCACCTGAGCGATGTGGTGCGACGGCTGACGGAGTCGGCGGCGCAAATGGCGTCGAGCAGTGAGTCGCTTGCGGCGGGAGTGGAACAGGAGGGCGCCTGTCTGAGGGAGACCGCCAGGCGCGGAGAGGAGGTCCGCGAGCAGGCAGCCTTGAACGCCGAGGCGGCGCGGGAGGCGGAGTCGGGCGTGGAAATCGCAACCAGGTCCACAGTGGAGGCCTCGGTGGTGCTTGCTGAGATGGGCGAGGCGATGGAATCGATCGATTCGAACAGCAAGAAGGTTGCCGGCATCCTGAAAGTGATGGACGAAATCGCGTTCCAGACCAACCTGCTGGCGTTGAACGCCTCCGTGGAAGCGGCCAGGGCGGGCCAGGCGGGGTTGGGATTCGCGGTCGTGGCCGAGGAAGTGCGTGCGCTCGCGCAGCGCTCGGCAAACGCGGCGCGCGAGACGGCGGATCTGGTGGAAGCGGCTCGCGCCCGTTCATCCGATGGCAGAAGGCTCTCGGACAAGGCGCGTGAGGCCGTGGAGGCGATCGCCGCACAGTCGCAAGGCATCCAGGACGTGGTCCGGCGGGTGAACTCGAGCAGCCAGGAACAGGCGAGGAGCCTGGAGTCAGTGAAAAGGGCTATCGACGAACTCGAACGGCTTGCCGCTCAAAACGAGGCAATCGCGCGTTCGTCGGCAGCCAGCGCCGAACAAGTGGCTCTTGGTGGACGCGAGTTGAGCGAGGTGGCGAGCCGAGTCCAGCGCATGGCCGGAGCCTGATTCATTCAAAGACCCACGCGCCAGGCCGAAGAGTCCAGAGTGGACACTTTGCAGGGCACGGCTCGCAGGCTGATGGAGGCAATGCAGTCAGGGGCGCAAGCTGGAATGGCTGCCGATGACTGGGTCGTCTTTCTTGGTCCGGAGGGCGGCTACCAGTTGATTGCCGGTTACGAGGGCAGCCTGGAATCGCTCGTCTGGGTGCATGGCGCGAGACGGATGTGGCGGATGAGCCGGAAGGGCGGGGAATTGCGCGTGGACGGCAAGGAAGGCAGCCTGTCCTGCCAGTTTCGCTCTCCAGCCCCGCGGCGGTCGGTGAGTCAGCTCGTCCCTCACTCCGCGATCTACACCGTCTGAGCAGTGGGCCAGACGGCCCCTGCTCAGTTTGCGGGATGTCAATCCGTTGTTTGGATCCGGACGGGGCTAATTTGCCCCTTTGACGTACCGGTCAAACCAGGCCTGTGTCTCCCACAAAACGTGCTCCAATGACTCCTTCGCCGCATAGCCGTGAGATTCGAACGGCAGAAAAACCAAACGAACCGTTCCGCCATTGCCTCTTACCGCCTGATAGAGACGGTCGGACTGAACCGGGAACGTTCCAGGATTGTTATCCGCTTCTCCGTGGATGAGCAGAATTGGCTCATTGATCTTGTCTGCGTAAGTGAATGGCGACATCTTCATGTAGACGTCGCGAGCCTGCCAGAACGTCCGGCGCTCGCTTTGGAATCCAAAGGGCGTCAGCGTCCGATTGTACGCGCCTGAACGGGCAACGCCGGTCCGGAACAAGTCGCAGTGCGCTAACAAGTTGGCGGTCATGAATCCGCCGTATGAGTGTCCGGTGACGCCAACCCGCTTCGGATCGGTCACGCCCATCTCGACAGCCTTGTCGATCGCGGCCTTCGCGCTGGCGACAAGTTGCTCGATGTAGGTGTTATTCACCGTTTCGGGATCGCCGACGATCGGGATTGTCGCATTATTCAGAATGGCGTAGCCGGCCAGCAGCAGGAACAAGTGGGACGCTCCGCGCATCTGCACGAATCGCTGCGTGGAGCCGCCGATCTGCCCCGCAGTATCGGCATCGTTGTACTCAAGGGGGTAGGCGTAGAGGATTGTCGGCAGTCGCGTGCCTTCCTTGTAGCCCGGCGGAAGGAAAAGGGTAAAGCTGAGTTGGACGCCGTCGGCGCGCTTGTATGTGACCAATTGCTGCTTGATCTGGCGGAGTTGCGGTGTCGGATCGCTGAAGTTTGTGATGGGGGTTCGTTTCTCAGCGCCTGCGATACGGATCATCAGGTTCGGCGGCGTGGAGGGATCCTCGTACGATGTGACAAATCGTGATCCGTCGTCGCTCAGCAAGCCGACAACAGATTCATAGCCCACCTCTCCTGCCCGGAAGATCCGCTCAGTCTGCCAGGTTTTGATGTTCATGCGGTCGAGGAACGGCCTGTCGCCCTTGGGAGTGGCTCCCTCTCCGGCCAGAAACACGAAGTCCCCGGACTGATGGATGATCGTGGCGCCGTTGGGCAGCCGTTTCATCAGTGGGCGGCCGGGATTTCCGTACCGGTCCTGCATGGAGCGGCTCCAAACGGTTTTCGCCTCGGCATTCCTGTCGTCGAGGAAAATACGCGTCGTAGTGACCCACCGGCGGTTCCGGTCGTAGTCGCTGATCAGGGCCAGCCCGCCCTCACCGTGCATGACGCCCATAGCGCGGTGCACCGTCCTGGTCACCTCCACCGGCGATGTGAAAGGCGCCTTGGCCATCATGAGCTTATCCCGATTGGGAACTTTCACCTTCGGATCGCCATTATCCAGCGCCTCCCACCAGAGCAGGGTGGCCGGTTCGTTTGGACGCCAGGAGATATTTCTGGGCCCCGTGGCGACGCCCTCAATCGGCACCGCATCCAGCAATCCACGCTTGTGCACCGAGTAGACGGTCTTGCCGGTCCTGTCCCAGACAACAGTTTCCCGCGGGAAAAGGTTGTAGCCGTGGACGTAGGAATATGGCCTTTGGACGAACCCCACCAGGAGGTGTTTGCCGTCCGGGGCGGGATCAGCCTCTGCGAAGATCGCAGGCTTGCCGACAGGGGTCACCTTCATCGTCGCGTAGTCCACGGAGGCCAATTGCGAGGTGCAGAAGTAATCAAACAGCGCCTCATCGTACGGGCTGGTCAGCATGTCCTGGTAAGTACGAACGGGCCCTGAGCGGCCTGCGCTCTCCTGGACGTTGGGACCTGACGGAGCCGTGGGGGGCTTTGGCGCCGGACCCCGGCCAGTTGGGACGAGCCGGACGATCAACTCACTGCTTCCTGACCACCAATCGAATGGATCGCCTGTGGTGTCGTTCAGCCTCACTCCAGGGACCCGGCGGAGCGCAGTGGACTGAATCGATCCAAGGTAGAGGTCGATGCTCCCGGCAGTGGAGTTGGCCACCGCAAATCTCTGTCCATCGGGGCTCCAGACTGGCGCGCCGAGTCTGGCCCCAGCCGGGGCCGCGAGCCGTGTCTGCTTGCCTGACTCGATGTGGAGCAGAGTGATGCCTGTAAAAACCTGCCCGGGCGAGTGGGGTCCGTTGTTGGCCGGATTGATACGGAGACCGGCGATCCGGTGCACAGGCGCTGCGAGTTCTTCGATTCCGGGATAAAGACGCCGGTCCATCAGCAGAATATGCGTTTTGGCCGGATTGATGAAAGTGGACGGAGACGCCGGTGCGTGAAGGACGTCGAGGATCTCCTTGGCGGGCTTTTGATAATCCACGCCGGCGTTCAGCAAAAGGCACAGCGCAGGGGCCAGCAGAGGGATGCGGCGCATAGGATCACTCCTGCTCGGATATGCCGGCAGAGCCGGATTATTCGAGTCTACTTGGTTTGAGTGGCAGGCTGAAGGGTGAAGGTGGAGTCCGCTTTCACTTCATGGTAGAGGAATGGGCGTGCCCGGCCAACCGCAAAATCGGCCCATTCATCCTTGTAGTGTCTGGAGAACCCGGAGACAATGTGCCCTGATTGCCCCGAAGGCAGTATCAGCAGAGATTGGTCCCAATTGGAGGTATCCGCGACAAATCTCATCGAAGGCAAAATGCCCCCGCCTGTCTGTTTGACGCTGTTCGAACTGCCCGAGGCAGGGTAAGGGCCGATGTTGAAATATCCAGCGATGAGCGGGATACGGCTCGCGACCGGGTGCGCGGCCTGCACCTTGTTCTCAGCGCCCCAGTCCCATTTCGAGGGCGCCTTGCCATACTGGCGGTTCGCTTGTCCGATCGCGTCGGCAAGCGCCGAGGCGAGCATGTCATCCCAGTTGTCATACCAGCCGGGCGGGCGCGTCTTCACAAGATGGTGGACCGCGGCGGCGGATCCACGGAAACGGAGATCTGGATTCGCCCGGCCGGTTGCGCGTTCAGCCAAACGGCGCCGTACCTGCCGGAAGAAATGGTCCGCCAGAACGGGCGCGGCCTGGCCCAGTTCCATTTGGCCGTTCCATCCGTTCAGAATGGCGGCGCCGGACGAAAGCGACCCGCCCCGGGCGCGAGCAATTCGAAGCGCCTCGATCGCGAATGCATGGTGCAGTTCTGAATACACATCCTTCTGGACGGAGAGCAAATCTCCAGCGGTCATCTTCTTTCCCGCAGCCAGCAGATTGCGAATCTGCCTGGACCGGTAGGATGCCGAAAACCGTCCATTGACGGCGTAGGGAACTGGTCTGACGAATGGGTCCTGGTTCGCTGACACGATGCGGCCAGAGGGCGGGTCGAGAACCGAAGGAAGCTGGTCGAATGGGACCAGACCCGTCCATTCCGCGCCTCCGGACGCGCCATCGAGAGGGGCGTCCCCGTCGAAACCTATCCGCCACGGGAGACGTCCGGCCGCCTGATAACCGATGTGCCCGTCACGCGAGGCGAAAACCCAGTTGAAGCTTGGGCCGGAGTATGTGGAGAGCGCGGCTCGGAACTGGTCCCAATCGCGGGCCTGGTTCAGAGCCAGGATTGGAATTGAATAAGTGTCCGGGTGCGCGGCCGTCCATCGAAGAGAGTACGACTGTCCGGCGGAGGTAGCGGCCACCGGGCCGTGGTTGGTCACCCACGTGAGGACCTCGACGCTGCGTTCTCCCTTAATGGCAATCCTGTCGCGCTGGGGCGCTGCCTGGCGGATCTGGCCCTTGTGCTCATAGCGGCCCGTACGGTGGTCCATCCGCTCCGTATAGAGGTCCATGGAATCGAACTCCAGGTTCGTCACGCTCCAGGCGATGTGCTGGTTGTGCCCGATGGCCACTCCGGGAAGACCCGCATAGGCTGCCCCGGCGACATCGAGGCCGGGAGCTTTGATATGAACCGGAAACCAGGGAGAAGGGACAGAGAATTCGAGATGGGGATCGCCAGCCAGCAACGGCTTGCCGGAAGCCGTATGAGACCCCGAAACGGCAAAAGCGTTCGACCCCTCGACGGCGTCCGGGCCGAAGTGGACCGGAAATAGCTGGCGGACGAGATCCGCCTTACCCGTGGCGAGAAGTGAGCCTTTTTGGAGGTCATTCTCCCAGGAGTTCGTGAGCACGAGATCCATTTGAAGGATGGCGAGCAGCGAATCCGCGATGCGCCAGGGCCGCGGCTGGTAGTTCATTGCCTGAAACTCCCAGCTCAGGCGATCCCGATGTGTGTCAATGAAGTGATTGACGCCCCGCGCGTAAGCCGCCAGGGCCTTCCGTTCGGCTTGAGGGAGCCGCGTTGCCTGATACGTCGCAATCCGTCCAAGCTGCATCCTTCGCGCGCTCATGTCGAGTTCAAGCGCACCCCGGCCGGCAACCTCGCTCAATTCCCCGGAGGCGACCCGCCGCAGCATGTCCATTTGCCAAAGCCGCTCCTGGGCGGTGACATATCCTTGCGCGAAGATCGCGTCGTCCAGCGAGGCGGCCGTGATATGGGGCCGGTAGTAAGAGTCGCGAACGATGGTCACGCGCGCTCCCACAGGAGCCTCCACCGAACCACTGACGTCGGGCGACGGCCGGACGAAGAACCACCATCCCGCGGCGGCCAGCGCGACGGCGGCCACGACGATCAGCAGATTGACAATGCGCAACACGCGGCTCAGATGCATCTCTACAATTGTATGAGGCCGCACAATCCGGCCGGCCCGGAATGGAAACCCTGAGTTACGGATATCGTTTCCTGTTGATGTTCGCCATCATCGGCGCCAACGGCTTCTTCGCAGGCGCGGAGGCGGCGTTGATCTCCTCCAGGCCCTCACGCTTGAAGGGCATGGCCGAACGCAACGTGGTCGGCGCGGCGGCCGCGTTGAACTTGCTCGCCCGGCCTGAGCGGCTGCTGGCTGTTGTGCAGGTCGGGGTCACCCTGACGTCTCTCGCCTTGGGATGGGTGGGCGAGGACACGCTCTACCGGTTGCTGGCGGCCTGGTTTAACTTTTCACCGGCTCCTCTGGTCGCCGCCGCGATGGATGCCGTGGCCGTGGTTGTGGCCTTCGTTCTGATGACCTATATGCATGTCGTCATAGGCGAAGTCGTCCCGAAGAACCTCGCCATCGGCCAGGCCGAGCGTTTCGCCGTTCTCGTCTCACCGGCTTTGCTGGTGTTCTTCAAGGCAGCCGAGCCGTTTGTCTGGGTCATTGAGCAGTCCGCGAGGATCCTCACCCGCGCAATCGGCGCGCGCGGAGACCACAACGCCGGTGTCCATTCCACAGAGGAACTAAAGTTCGTCATCGCTGCGGCGCATTCCGCGGGCCACATCCATGAGTTTGAGAAGGAAGCGGCCAGCCGCCTGCTGGAGACGCAGGAGTACGCGGCGCGGGAGGTCATGACGCCTCGAAACGCCCTGACAATGGTTGAGTTAGACGCCGAACTGGACGAAGTGCTGAAAGCGTTTCGCGATTCCGGCTACTCACGGTTGCCCGTCTACGAAAAATCGCGTGAGTACATTCTTGGCATCATCCACGTCAAGGATGTGCTGGCGTACTGGACTGAACGGCGGCAATCGAATGCGAAACGCAAACCAGTGCCTCCGTTTGACCTGCGCTCAATCCTCCGCCGCGTTCCGGTGGTCCCTGAAACCAAGCCCCTGAACCAGTTATTCGACGAATTGCAGAGCCGCCGGGCGCAGGTGGCATTTGTGGTCGACGAGTTCGGCACCATCGCCGGGCTGATCACGATGGAGGACATTCTCGAGCAGATCTTTGGGGAGATCCAGGACGAATTCGATCCCGTCTACAACCTGCCGCCTCAAGACGCGGTATCGGTCGAGGTGGAGGGCACCATTCAGATCTGCGACCTGGATGCGCAATACGGCATCGAACTGCCCGACGACCACGAGTTCGAGACCCTGGCCGGATTCATTCTTTATCAACTGGGCCGCATCCCGGAAGCCGGTGACGAAGTGGTGCACGAATCGCGCCGCTACACGGTACTGGAGATGGAACATAACCGGATCGCAAAGGTCAGAATCGACCGGCTGGAGCCGCCCGCAGAGCAGGATGTTCAATAGGGGCTGATGTGGTGCGGCGTCAGGTCTGAGCTGCGGCCCGTGATCTTCTCGACCTCGCGCTTCAGCGGTCCGACCGCCTTGTCGAAGATCATTTTGTAGGCCCCGCAGAACCAGTCGAGATCGGCGAATTCGCCTCGCTGCCCATGACGGGACTTCGGACAGCCCCCGTGACAGATCGATTGGTACTTGCACACCTGGCACTCAGGGTGGGCCAGCGTCTTCTTCGCGGCGAAGTTGTAGCGCCTCACTCGCCGGGCGACCTCCTGCCATGAATCGACTTCGATATTGCCAAGCTTCCAGTGCTTCTCCACAAAGAAGTCGCAAGGATAGATGTCGCCGTTGTACTCGACCACGACATAGCTGTCACAGGTTTCGTGCATCGTGCAACTGCCAGGTTTCTGCCCGGCGACCGCCTCGGCCAAGTTGTCCAGAAATCTCACCCGCACTGTCCGCCGGTCAGGCCACCACAGGTCGAAGATCTCGCACAGGAACCTGCCGTACTCCTCGGCGTTCACCGTGAATGGCATCGGCGTGCCGTCCGGATGGAATTCCGACAGCGGGATGAACTGCATATAACCCACGCCGATGCTCTTGAAGAACTTGTAGATCTCTTTCGGCTTGTGGACGTTGGCCTGGCTCAGTACGCAGAGGACGTTGAAATCTACCTTTTCCTTCAACATTAGCTCAAGCGACTGCATCACCCGTTTCCAGGTCGGATGACCCGCTTTATTGAAGCGGTGCCGGTCATTGACCTCCTCAGGGCCGTCGATCGACAAGCCGATCAGCCAGTTGTAGGTGCGGAACAAATCGCACCAGTCCTTGTCGATCAGCACGCCGTTGGTTTGCAGTGCGTTTGAGACCGACTGCCCGTTGCGGCCGTGGCGCTGCTGAAACTCAATGAGCTTCTGGAAGAACTTCACCCCGGCCAGCGTCGGCTCCCCACCCTGAAATGCAAAGGTGGATTGGGGATAGGAGTAGAACAGAAACGTATCGACCAGCCGCTCCAATGTGTCGAGAGGCATCAGCCGTGACGGCAGATCCTTGTAAGGGTCGGCGTCGCGGTCAAGATAGAAACAATACTCGCAATCCAGGTTGCAGAGCGCTGAAACCGGCTTGATGAGAAGCGACGAAATGCGGGGCGCGGGTCCGGAGACGGTGGCCATGGCTGGACCGGTGTCCAGGCTGTCAACAATGCGGAATGGGTTGCCAACCGTCATACTTTGGGAGTGTAGCATCATGACCCCGCCTGACCCGAAGTCCCTAAGTCTAGAGGTGGACAGGAGATTGCGCGCCCTGGCGGATCCGGTCTTCGCCGAAGGCCAGCGCCGGTTCTTCAAGCACGAGATCTCGACCTACGGCGTCCGGACGGATAAACTGCACGAAGCAGCGCGGGAAGTCTACAGGGTCGTCAAACCATGGCCTGTGGAAGCGCGCGACGAATTCATGGACCGGCTCTGGCGCATGAAGGGTCTCGAGTCCGCGGCGCTGGGTATCTATGTCTACCGGCGGTTCGCCAAAACTTGTGGCGGGCGCGAATTCCGCCTGTTCGAGAGCTGGGTGGACCGTTACGTAAACAACTGGGCCAGTTGCGACGGCGTGGCTTCGTGGCTGTTGGCGGCCTCGATCGGCAATTGCCCAGAGCTTGGGACTAACCTGATCGATTGGACGGCCTCGCCCAACCGCTGGAAGAAGCGCGCGGCGGCCGTTTCCCTTCTTCAAGAGGCCAAACAGGGCCGGAGGACCGATCTCATCTTCACCGTCGCTGACCGGTTGCTCGAAGTGCGCGACGACATGGTCGGGAAGGGTGTCGGATGGCTTCTCAAAGAGACTTATCCGAAACGGCCCCGTGAAACGGTCGACTTCCTGCTGCCCAGACGCGGCCGGGCCACCCGCCTGACCCTCCGCTACTCCGCCGAGAAGATGACCGCCGAGGACAAACGGATCGTCCTCGGTTGACCGCCGCCTATGCTTCCCACGGGAGTCTGCCCGGGTAGAAAGCCCTGTAGTCGATCGTGAGTTCCTCTCCCTCGGCGATGTCCCGAAGGGTAATGAAGCCTTCGTCCTGAGTGCAGGCGACATTAGGCTTTTCACCGTGGTTCAGATACCAGGCGATGGTGAGTTGGTTGAAACTGGCCGGCGCGAAATAAGCGCCGCCCGCCGGAACACAGAAATCCTCATAGAGTTGGCGCAGCCTGGCGGGCAACTCTTTCACAAGCGCCGAGGGAACGGGCTGGATCTCGTCCCTCTCGGGACCAAACAAACGCATGCCGGCCTTGATCGGGATGATTGCGAAGACGCCGATCCCGTGAATCGCCGAGACGCCCAGCCGGGCGTGAACATCTTCGTGCGGTAGTGGCTGGTCCATCGAATCCGGGCTCAAACAATTGCGTCGTAAACACAAAGGGGAAGACCGGTTGACCGGTCCTCCCCCTGCTGGAAAACAAACTTAACCCCAGGCCGCGCCTAATAGCGGGCCCGCCGGGTATCCTTAGGCCTTCTTGTACATCTCGGCCATCTCGGCCATCGGGATCGGGATGATCTCCTTGGCGTGGCCGGCCTGTCCGAACTGGACCATGCGCTGCGCAACCACCTTCTTCATCGCCTCGCGGGCAGGCTTCAAATAGTCGCGCGGATCGAACTTCTCGGGCGTCTCCATCAGCACCTTGCGGATGGCTCCGGTCATCGCCAGGCGGTTGTCGGTGTCTACGTTGATCTTGCGGACGCCGTTCTTGATGCCCAGTTGGATCTCTTCCACCGGCACGCCCCAGGTCGGCTTCAGGCTGCCGCCGTACTGGTTGATGATGTCCTGCAATTCCTTTGGAACCGAGGACGAACCGTGCATCACCAGGTGGGTTTTTGGCAGCCGCTTGTGGATCTCGATCAGGACGTCCATCTTCAGCACTTCGCCGTCGGGCTTGCGTGTGAACTTGTAGGCGCCGTGGCTGGTGCCGATGGCGATCGCCAGCGCGTCGGCATTGGTGTCGCCGACGAATTGCGCCGCCTGAGCCGGATCGGTCAGATGCTCCATGCCGCTGCCGCCCGCGCCGTGGCCGTCCTCAATTCCGCCCAGGCAGCCGATCTCGGCTTCCACGGTCACGCCCTTGGCGTGCGCCATGGCCACAACCTGGCGGGTGACGTCGACGTTGTACTCGTAGCTCGACGGCGTCTTGCCGTCCGCCAGCAGCGAGCCGTCCATCATGACGGATGTGAAGCCGAGTTCGATGGCGGACTTGCAGGTGTCCGGGCTGTTGCCGTGATCCAGGTGCAGGACTGTGGGAATCTCGGGATAGAGCTCGGTGGCGGCGAGCATCAGATGGTAGAGGAACTTGTCCTGAGAGTAGGAACGGGCGCCGCGGCTGGCCTGGATGATCACCGGCGACTCAGTCTCGCGGGCTGCCTCCATAATGGCCTGAATCTGTTCCATGTTGTTGACGTTGAACGCGCCAACACCATATCCGCCCTTGGCGGCTTCGTCCAAGAGCTGACGCATAGAGACTAATGGCATGGGTTTCTCCTAAATATGAGGGCTCACCGATCAGTTTACTACAGCCCCACATTTTTATTCTGTACCAATCAGACAAGTATTGGCGGCACACACGCTGCGTCTCGCTCCAGACTTGCCCCGCTTCCATCAGCCCAGTGAACACCAGACCCTATGCTACGCTGAAATTTCCCCGGCTACCCCCATGAGCGACGGCTCCTCAGAACCCACGGAATCCATTGGCGCAAAGTTTGAGCGGCTGGTTGGCATCATGGCCCGGCTGCGCTCGCCAAGCGGTTGCCCTTGGGACGCCGAGCAGACCTTCGATTCAATCAAGCCTTACACCCTCGAAGAGACCTACGAAGTCCTTGACGCCATCGACCAGCGCGACTACTCCTCCCTGTGCGAGGAGTTGGGCGATCTGATGCTTCAGGCCGTTTTTCACGCCCGCATGGCCGAGGAGGAGCAGCGGTTTTCGATTGCCGATTCCCTCGACGCCATCAATGAAAAACTCGTCCGGCGGCATCCGCACGTCTTCGCCGATGGCGACGCCAAGACGCCCGACCAGGTCCTGAAGCGCTGGAACGAAATCAAAGCTGACGAAAAAAAAGCGAAGACGGGTGCCTCCAAAGGGCTGCTGGATGGCGTGCCCCGCTCCCAGCCTGCCTTGGCCGAGGCGGTTCAAATCAGCAAGAAGGCGGCCGGCGCGGGCTTCGAATGGCCGAATCTTGATGAGGTGATCGCCAAGCTCCACGAGGAACTCGACGAACTGAAGCAGGCGCAGGACCCCGCCGGGCGGGAGGACGAAATCGGCGACGTGCTCTTCACAGTCGTCAACATCGCCCGCTGGCTGAAAATCGACCCGGAGCAGGCATTGCGTGCGACGAACCGGAAGTTCCGCGGCCGCTTCGGCTACGTGGAAAGCGAGCTGGCCAAACGCGGGCGGTCCCTGGCGGAATCGGCGAGGCTGCATGGGATTGATGAAATGGAGGCTTTGTGGCAGGAAGCGAAAACGCGCGGCACATCGAACTCCGGCGCCTGAACACGGTCGAGGAATTTCGCGAGGCCGTTCAACTACAGCAGGAGATATGGGGATTCGAGGATGTTGAACTGCTGCCGGTACGGCTCTTCGTCGTCGCCCACAAGGTAGGCGGGCAGACCATCGGCTGTTACGACGGCGATGTGATGGTTGGCTTCCTCCTGGCTATTCCCGGCGTGAAACCCGGTGGCGAGAACTACCTGCACAGCCACATGATGGGCGTCAAAACCGGCTACCGCGACATGGGTCTCGGCCGGCGGATGAAACTCGCGCAGCGCGAGGACGCCCTCAGCCGGGGAATTCGTTTGGTCGAGTGGACCTTTGACCCCTTGGAGCTGAAAAACGCCCACTTCAACATCGAGCGGCTTGGCGCGGTCGTTAAACGCTACGTCCTGAACCAGTACGGAACCACGACCAGCCACCTCCATGGCGGTCTGCCGACCGACCGATGCGTGGCCGAGTGGCATCTGGATTCGCCGCGCGTCAACAGCCTGCTCGCCGGATCACTTGAGCAACGCGGCGAGGTCCTTGAGCGGATCAGCATCCCGGTTGACATCGGCGAGATCCGCGCCAACGATCCGGTGCGCGCACGCGAAATTCAGGCGCGCGTCTCTGACGGGTTCTTGACCGCCTTCAATCGCGGCCTGACAGTGACGGGATTCGAACGCTCGGCCGAGGCCGGCGCCTACACATTCGGCTTATGGGATTCAAAATAGACGAGATCCGGCTGCACCAGATCGCCATGCCTCTGGTGCATTTCTTCGAGACCAGCTTTGGGCGCACCTATTCGCGCGACATGATCCTGGTGGAAGTGGTCAGCGGTGGCGTATCCGGCTGGGGCGAAGTCACCTGCGGCGAGCACCCGTTCTACAACGAGGAGTGGACCGAAAGCGCCTGGCTGTTGCTGAAGAACTACATCGCGCCCAAGGCCGCCGGCAAGACCGTGGAGGCGGAGACCGCCGGCAAGCTTAGCGCCGGTATCCGCGGCCACAAAATGGCCCAGGGCGGATTCGAGGTCGCCTGCTGGGATTTGCAGGCCCGGCTCCACGGCGTCCCTCTCTGGAAGGAGATCGGCGGCGGCGCGCGCAGGCAGATCGCCTGTGGCGTTTCGATCGGAATCCAGGACAGCGTCGAGCAATTGATAGGCAAGATCCGGACTGAAGTCGATGCCGGTTACCGCCGCATCAAGATCAAGATCAAGCCGGGTTGGGACATCGACGTCATCGCCAGCGTCCGCCATGAATTCCCGTCGATCCTGTTGATGGCGGACGCCAACTCCGCCTATACATTGAACGATTCGGACCGGCTCAGACAGCTCGACCAGTTCAACCTGATGATGATCGAGCAACCCCTGGCGCACGATGAGATCATCGACCACGCCCGGCTCCAGGCAGCCATGCAGACGCCCATCTGTTTGGACGAGTGTATTCGCAACGCCCATCAGGCCGACCAGGCCATTCGCATGGGCGCCTGCCGCATCATCAACATCAAACTCGGCCGCGTCGGCGGATTTGCAGAGGCCAAGCGGGTCCACGATGTGTGCGAAAAGTCTGGCATCCCTGTCTGGTGTGGCGGGATGCTTGAGTCCGGTGTCGGGCGCGCTCACAACGTGGCCATGTCGACGTTGCCAAACTTCACGCTGCCTGGCGACGTATCCGCGTCAAAGCGTTACTGGCATCGGGACGTGATCGATCCCTGGGTCGAGGTATCGCCCGATGGACTGATCAACGTGCCGGACGGGCCCGGCTTCGGCTACAACCTGGATCTGGACTACCTCAAGTCAGTGCGCGTCAGGCAGGAGACGATCAAACCCCAGTGACAAGATCCCGCGCAGGCCTTTACGGGTTGATCTGCTTCATGACGTTGATCTGGGGCGTCAACTATGTGGCCGCCAAAATCTCCCTGCGGTGGTTCCCGCCGCTCATGTTCGCGCCACTGAGGTCGATCTTCGCCGCGCTTTTCCTCATCCCCATCTACGCCTTCTTCCGGAGGCGCCGTCCTGAAGAACCGCCCTGGACGCGCCGCGAGATCTGGACGTTGATCTCGCTCGGCGTCTGCGGCATCACGCTCAACCAGGTTTTCTTCATCATCGGCATGAACCGGACCAGCGTCGCGCACGCTGCGTTGCTCATCGCCCTCGGGCCGGTCTTTGTCCTGGTGCTCGCCGCCATGCGCGGTCAGGAGCGAATCACTACCCGCAAGTCGGCGGGCATGGCCCTAGCCATCGCGGGTGTGGCCGCACTTCAGATTGCGCCGGGCCGCTCGGCGGGAGCCAGCGTCTTTGGCGACGCCTTCATCTTGCTGGCCTCGTTTACCTTCGCCGTCTTCACCGTCTTCGGCAAGGAAGCCACCTCACGCCATGATTCCTTGACCGTGAACACTGTTGGCTATTCATCCGGCGCGCTGGCCGCGACGCCGCTGCTGGTCTACGCCAGCCAGGGCTTCGACTTCGGCGCCGTCGGCGTCTCCGGCTGGAGCATGATGATCTACATGGCGCTGTTCCCCAGCGTGCTCTGTTACCTGATCTTCTACCACGCGCTCACCCGGATCGACGCCTCTCGCGTGGCCGCGTTTTCCTATGCCCAGCCCGTCATCGCGTCGCTGACCGGCCTGGCCGTGCTGCGTGAACCCATCACGCTGCCTGTCGCCACTGGCGGCATGCTGGTTCTTTCAGGCGTCTGGCTCACCGGCCGCCGATAGTGCGAAACTCCACCTATGGAGTCCATCCGCGACAAAACTGTCCTGGTCACCGGCGCAGCCAAACGAATCGGGCGGGCAATCGCCCTGAAACTGGCCGCCGAAGGCGCCCGCGTTCTCATCCACTACGGCAACTCCCGCGCCGAGGCCGAAGCCACTTCGGCCGAATGCGGCAACGCTCCGCTGTTCCAGGCCGACCTCGCCAGCGTGCCGGAGATCCGCCGCATGTTCGCCGAAATCAAGGAACGCGCCGGCCGTCTCGACGCCCTGGTGAACAACGCCGCCCGATTCACCAGAATCCACCCGCTTGAAGTCACCGAGGCTGATTGGGACTTCATCCACGACGTCAATCTCAAGGCCTACTTCTTCTGCGCTCAGGAAGCGGCAAAGCTGATGCGGACCAACGAGGGCGGAGCCGGGCGCATCGTCAACATCAGTTCCATGGGCGCATTCGGAGCTTGGCCCGAGTATGTCCATTACTGCGCCTCAAAAGCGGGCGTCACGGGCATGACCCGCGCGCTCGCCAAAGCTCTCGCCCCTTCAATCACAGTCAACGCCGTCGCTCCGGGTATCATCCCGTTCGAGGAATCCGGCGACCAGCGCATCCAGCAGATGATCAAAGCGACGCCCGCGGGCCGCGCCGGCAAGGGCGAGGAGATCGCCGAGGGCGTGCTCTATTTCCTCGCCGCGGGCGACTTCGTCACCGGCCAGACACTTCAAGTCGATGGCGGTCTCGGCCTGGGCTGATCCTGGGGGGAACCCGCAGGCTACCACCGCGAAGTCAGCCTTCGCTCGATGGCATTCACGAATTGGACCATCGGGTTGTAGCCCAGCACAGCCATCGGATCGGCTACGAAGTTCGACAACGCGTTGATGTCGTAGAAGACGCCCTCGCCCGTCTTCGGATCGACGAAACACTCGATCCCTCCGGCGTCGATCCGCGCCGCCCTCGCAATGGCCAACGCGGCATTTTCGATCTCCCGCGATGCCAGCACCTTGGTGAACGACGCTCCCGCCGCGCAGGCATCCGCCGGGCAGAGATGATACATCCCTTCCGGCCGGTCGATCTTCACCGTGTAAAGAACCTGCCCGTCGATCACCTCGGTCCGCAGCAGTTCGCCGCCCGGGATCACTTGCTGAACCACCAACAAATGGTCGCAGCCGGCGTCGAGCGTTCCCGCTGCCGCAGCCAGCTCCTGCGGCGTCTCGAACCGCCGGACCCCCGCACCCGACCCGCCGCAATTCGGCTTCACGATCACCGGATAACCGATCCGCCGCGCGGCTTCCATCACCTGCGACGGATCGTTCACGGCAACCGTTTTTGGATGACGAACCCCGGCGCGGCGGCACACATCCACCTGGCGGACCTTCGAGATGTCCACCGAATATGCCCGAGAACCATTGATCACCTGCACACCACGCGCTTCGAGCAATTCCAGCAGTTCAAGCGCCGCAAACTGCCCAGCCCCGTGCCCCCGCCACTGCGCCGACGTGCTCATCCGGTTCACGACCACCTCAGGCCAGCTCGTCCTTTGTGGATCGATGATGAGCGTCTGCGCCTGCCACTCATCAAACGCCCTCCCGCGCCGCCGCAGTTCGTCGAAAAGCGGGACAAACCACTGCGGATGTTCGTAAAGGACTGCGATTCGGGCGGACGAGTTCATTGGCGGGTATCTGGAGTGCGCCAGTCTTCGGGAACTTGGCCCTCGGGCAGGAGCTCTCCTTTGTCAAGATACCGGATATGGCGGGCGAAATGGGCGGCGTGCGGATCGTGCGTCACCATGATGATGGTCTTGCCGTGCTCCTCGTTCAGCCTTTTCAACAGCGTGAGTACTTCACCGGCGGACCCGGCGTCGAGGTTTCCCGTCGGCTCGTCGCACAGCAGGATGTCCGGGTCGGTGACGATGGCTCGCGCGATGGCTACACGCTGCTCCTGCCCGCCGGAAAGCTGCTTCGGGTAGTGATGCATCCGGTCTTCCAGGCCGACTAGTTTCAGCGCCGTCCGGGCATGCTGGTCGCGCTCGCCCTTCTTCAGATGCGTCAGCTTCAATGGCAGCTCGACATTTTCGAGCGCCGTCAGCACTGGGATCAGATTGAAACTCTGAAAGACAAAACCGACGTGCCGGTTCCGCCAGCGCGCCACGGCGCTCTCGCTCAATGAACCGATGCTCTGGCCAAGGACTTCAATGTCTCCCGACGTCGGCCGGTCCATTGCAGCCGCCAGGTGCAACAACGTGGACTTGCCTGAACCCGACGGCCCCATCAGCGCGATGAAGTCGCCTCGGCAGACCTCCAGGTCGGCATCCTTGAGCGCGACAACCCGGAAACTGTCGCGGGCGAACTCCTTGGTGAGCTTGCGGGTCCGGATGATGACGTCGCTGCCTGCGGTTGCCGTTTCGGTCATGCGCCTCAACTCCCTTTCACTTTCACCTTGACGCCGCTCTTCAACCCGGCTGGTGGATTCAGCACGACATCCTCGCCGCCGATCAGCCCTTCGTCAATCCGTATGCCCTGTGCCGTCACGGCGCCTGTCTTCACCGCCCGCTCCACGGCTTTCCCATTCACCACGACGAACACCTTGCCATCCTTGATCGCCGCCGCTGGCGCAAATGCGCCCTGGGCGGATGCCATCGCCGATTCCGTCTTCTCCGCCACGAACGCCACCGACGCGTTCATCTCAGGCCGAAGAAATTCGTCCGGGTTGGCGACCTTCACCTTCACCTGCACCGTCGCCTTCTGCCGGTTCGCCTCCGGCGACATCTCGTCAATGTAACCTTCCCATCGCTTGTTCGGCCAGGCGTCCACCGTGATGATGGCCCGCTGCTTCATGCGTAGCTTGTTGAAGTCGTTTTGCGAGATGTCGAGTTCCACTTCAAGATCGTTGAGGTTCGCCAGTGACACAACAAACCCCTTGGCCCCGCGCTCGCCGACGAAACTCGTCGTCACGAACTCGCCGCGCTCCACCTCACGTTCGAGGATCGTCCCCGTCACTGGCGCCTTGATGACCGTATTGGCCAGTTGCGTCTCATAGAACGAAACCGCCCCCTTGGCCTGCTGCACCTGGCCCCGGAGCGAATCGATCTGTTCCTTGCGTGGACCGATGCGAACCAACTCGAATGTCTTCGCCAACGAATTCACCCGCGCCTCTCGCGATTTGAACTGCGCTTCGGCGTCGTCCAGCGCCTGGCGCGCCATCACCCCGTCCTTGAACAATCCCCGCGTCCGCTCCAGGTTGACGCGCGCGTTCTGCAACTCCGCCCTCGCCTGCTCGACATTGGCCTCGGCCGCGGCTATCTCCTCCGGCCTCGACCCGTTCTCATACTCGGCCAATCTCGCTTGCAGCGAAGCCAACTGCCCCCGCGCCTGCTCAAGCTGGGCCTTGTACTCCTCATCCTCCAGACGCACAATCACCTGGCCCTCGCGAACGTTGTCACCCTTGTCCACCCCGATCCAGGCAACCCGTCCGATGACCTTGGAGGCAACTTGAATTTTATGCGCGGCGACGACATATCCCGTCGCGTTCAGAGCCACGCTCTCGCCCGCCGCCCCCGAAACCGACGCCGTGACACGGCCCGTTTCCACCTCGATCGCTGCGTTCAGACGGCTATACATATACCAGCCGGCGCCCAACAGCAGGATGACGATCAACGCGATCAGGATCCAGCGGACCGCGCCCGAGGAGGTCCCCTCGGGCGGGGCGTCGCGGTGGATACGAAGGTGTTTGAGGTCTGCGTCCATATGAAACTACACGTCGCGAAGCGCTGTCAGAATCTGTTTTCGGGCCGCGCCAAAGGCGGGCAATAGGCCGCCGGTCGCGCCCACGATGAGCGCAAAGACCATGCTGGTCAACGCCACTTCGGGCGTCACTCGAAGCTGGAACGCGATCTCCGCGAAGGTCGCGTCGGCGCCGATGCCCGTCGTCAGCCCGTTCAGCGGCAACACGATCAGCAAGCCGGCCACACCGCCAAGGAAAGCCAGGATCATTGATTCAATAAAAAAGCTGGTCAGGATGCTGCGCCGCGAGAAGCCCAGCACCCGCAAAGTCCCGATCTCCTTGGACCGCCGCGCCACTGCGGCATACATCGTGTTCATCGCCGCGAAGACGCTCCCCACCGCCATGATGATCGCCACGAAAGTTCCCACGTACTGGATCAAATTCCCCGACGATGATTGCCGCGCGTAGTATTCCTTCTCCGTCATCACGTCCAGTTGCAGCCTCTGCTCGGCGCTCAAGCTGTTAATCAGCGCCTGCATCGAGACCTCGTCCTGTGCTCTCACCAGGACCGACGAAAACAAGGAACCCCTCTGGAAGTCGGCCAGCATCTGATTGGCGTCCCCGATCACTTCCGATTTCCGCGCCGGGAACGGGCTGTCAAAGACGCCCACTACAAGCCATTCTCCACGCCCAAACCGGACCATCCGGCCCAATCCGGCGTCAGGATATCGCGCCGCGACGTCCGCTCCGACAATCACCTCGCGCTTGCCGAACTCGAACCATCGCCCCTGCACCATTTTGAAGTCCTCGCGCATGGCGACGCCCTCCGGCAGGATGCCCCGGTTGGTCAGGTTCATGCCGTCAGGCGACTCCTTGCTCGGCAGGTTGATCGTATTCACGAGTTCCAGCGACGCCGCCGGTTCGCCCGATGGCAGTTTCGCGATGCCCGGCCGGTATTTGATTACTTCGTTGAACGACTCGCGCGACACCTGGCTGCTCAACTCAGCGCCGCTCCCCTTGCGCACCAGGATGAGTTGCAGCGGATGCCCCGACGACCTGAATGCCTCCCGCAGCCCTGCAGTCAGGCTCATTGACGCGGCCAGGACAGCCACCGTCAGGCCGATGCCGAATGCGGTCATGATCGTCGTCGTCCGCCTCACCGCGAGGTTGCGAAGGTTATAGCTGAGTGGAATCTTCATCTCGGCCTCGTCAGTCGGTGAATCGCAGCGCGTCCAGGATGCTGGTTCGGGCGGCGTTCCAAGCCGGCACGATGCAACTCGCCAGTCCAAGCAGCATCGAGATCCCGATCAGGATCGCCAGCACCACCGGTTCGATGGTCAGTGTCTTAATCTGCTGGACCACTGGCGGCGCCTGCCGCAGCATCGTGCAAAGCCCCTGGGCAAGCACAAGCCCAATTGCCGCTCCAATCAACGAAATCGCCATCGACTCGCCAAGTAATATGCCCAGGATCTTCTGCTGCGTAAACCCTAACGTCTTCAATACCCCAACTTCGCGCACACGCTCACGAACGCTCATCGCCATCGTGTTGGCGGCTACCAGCAGAATGGTGAACGTCACCGCCCCACAGATCGACAGCAGGATCATCTTGACGTTACCCAGGAATGCGAGAAACGAGAGCCCGAATGCGTACTCGGTCTCCGTCTTGGTGGGCGCCTCGGCGTTGGCGAACATCGCGTCGACGGTCCGGATAATGCCGGGAATCGCTTCAGGAGACTCGGCCAGCATCGTGAACGTGCCGGCGAAGTTCGGCCAGCCCAGGCTTTCGAACCCTTGCTCCAGGTACTTGAACTGGAACCAGAGCGAATCGGATTCATGCGGCGAGTGGTAGATCCCGCGCACCGTCAGTTCTAGATTGATCGGGAAGAACGAGCCCCGAATGTTGATCTTGTCTCCGATCTTGAAACCCTGCGCCTTAGCCAGATCGGCCCCAACGATACAGCCTGTCTGATCGGCCTGGAACGCCCGCTTCTGGTCCTCCGGGATCTCCCACTCCGGATAAACGGCAAATAACCGGTCGGCTTCGGCCGCCATGCGCGGGAAAAAGTACTGGCGGTCTCGCTCCTCAGTCTTGTACCAGCCGCCAAACCATTGCCAGATAATCACTTCTTTGACACCCGGCACGGCCCGGATCTTCTCCTTGTACCAGGTGGGCATCACGTTGGTGATCGACACCTTGTGGCGCGTGACCAAACGAAGTTCCTGCCCCGCAGGCGGAGAAGAGTGAAACAGCGCCGCATAGAGCGCCGTCAGCACACCAAGCAGGCAGATCGAAAGGGCCAGGCTGGAAATGGTCAGAAAGCTCCGCCGGCGATTGCGCAGAGCGTTCTTGAAAATCAATGGAAAGAATCGCATGGCCGCTTTTATATTCTAAGGGTTGAGAAATGGGGTGTCGTGTTAAATTGCAGTGACTCGGACCGCGCCTGGATGAGGCGAGCCCTGGAACTTGCCGCCGCCGCCTCAGCCGCCGGCGAAGCCCCGGTTGGCGCCGTGATTGTCGACTCAAACGGACAGTTTCTGGCCGAAGCCCATAACCGGCCCATCGCCGGCTGCGACCCCACGGCCCACGCCGAAATCCTCGCTCTCCGGGCGGCGGCCGCAGCTATGGGCAACTACCGGCTTACGGGCGCCACCATGTACGTGACTCTTGAACCCTGTGTCATGTGCGCCGGAGCGCTGGTTCACGCCAGAGTGGGCCGCCTGGTCTTCGGTGCGCGCGACCTGCGCTTTGGCGGCGTCCGCTCCAAGTTCCGGCTGGCCGATTCCGACATCCTGAATCACCGGGTAGAGATTGAGGAAGGGCTGATGGCCGCCGAGGCCACCACACTTCTCGAAGACTTCTTCCGGGCAAGGCGTTAGTCCTTCTCGCACGCATCCCCCAGAGAGGGCGGATGGCCTCACCCCATCGACCCCGCCGCGGCCGCGGCTAAATCAGGCGCCCGGTTCCGCAGTGGCTGTCACAACAAGACCGATCACTGCGAATTTTTCAGACTGCCGGGCTCCTCGATCAACGCCTGAATTGCCTGCCGGACCTGCTCGTCGCTTGCATGGCCCAACTTCTGAAGGCGCCGCTTCCCGTTGCGCCCGATCAGCACCAGTGTTGGCGTCCCTTGCATTGAATAGCGGGCAAAGGTCTCGGTTTGCCACTGCGCGCCCTCGGCATCCATGGCCACAGGGAACTCGATCCCGTTCTCGGCCAGCATGGCTGCCAGCGATTCGCGGTCAAGCCGGGACGCCGACTCGAACGGGCAGTGCAGGCCGATCACCTCCACGTCGGTTCTCGCAAAGTCCCGCCACAGCGCCTTGGCTTGGGGAAGCGCTTCCTTGACACAGCCTTGGCAGCGCGCCTGAAACGCGACAAGCACGACGACCCGGCCTTTCAATTGCTCCAGGCTGAGCGGCGCCGGCGTATTCAGCCAGCCGCTGGCGGCAATCTCCGGAGCGTGCATCTCTCGCATTGGGATCACGTCCCATCTTATGCTGGAAGTCCGGAGGGACCACTACCGATGAAGCTGCGAATCGCTTTGGCCTTGCTGGCCGCGACCGGCCTGTCTGCCCAGACGCACGAACTGCTCAATTCTGTGGTTTGGACACAAACCTCGATCGAATACCGGGCCTCGGCCCGCCAAACCTACCGCAATGCCGAACAGGCGCTGGTTCGCGCCCTGGCCGAGCCGTCCTGGACGGCCGCCATAGAACAGCTAGGCGAGTTTTCGAACAAGCCGCCCGCCGTGGTGCTCGACCTGGACGAAACCGTCCTTGACAACTCCGCCTATCAGGCTCGCCAGATCGCCGACGGCACTGCTTTCGACGGTAAGAGTTGGACGGCATGGGTGGCCGAGGGCAAGGCCGGCCTGGTGCCGGGCGCGGCCGAGTTCCTTGATTTCGCCGCGTTTCATGGCGTGCGGAGAATCTACATTTCGAACCGGGTCTGCGCGGCCAACCAAAAGGAAGATCCGACAGTGGCCCTGTTGACCCGTTACAAGCTACTGAGCCGGACCGACACGTTGCTGTGCAAAGAATCCGACACGGCCTCCTCGGACAAGTCCGTTCGCCGTTATCAGGCCACCGCCGGCCATCGGGTTCTGCTGCTGATCGGCGACGACATCGGTGACTTCTTCACCGTCGAGCGCGATGCGAAAGCCCGCGACACGGCACTGGAGCGGTACGAGCGCTGGTTCGGTGACAGGTGGTTCATCCTGCCCAACCCGTCATACGGTTCCTGGGAACGGCTGTACCCGACTGTTGACGCCAAGCGCAAAGCCCTGCGGTTGGACAGGTAGATGGCCATGGGCGCCCACCTGAGCAGGCGCGAGTGGCTGGCCGCAGCGGCCGCAGCCAGCCAACCGGTCCCCGGCTGGATCGAATCGGTCGAGCGGACCGCGATGTGGAGCAATCTCGACGGGCGCGGCCAGACGTGGTTTCACCCGCGCATCTGCCGGCTGCCGCCGGGTGAGCTTCTGATGACGGTCCAGGTAATCGGCGGGTCTGACTACTACGGCCCGGTCCACTGGTCGGTTTCCATCGATGCCGGGCGGACTTGGACCACACCTGCGCCGATTCCCGGCATGGGCCGGCGGGACGTTGGTGGAGGCGTCGAAGAGGGCTACTGCGACACCGTTCCGGAGTATCACGCCAGGACCGGGACCGTGCTGGCCATGGCCCAAAACGTCTACTACAAGGACAACCGCCTGACGCGGCCCAACGATCAGCGCTGGCCGGTCTACTGTGTCCGTTCCCCCGATGGGCGTTGGTCGCCGCTTCAGCGGCTGGACTGGAACCACCCCGAGGCGACAGCGTTGTATATGTCAGGCTGCTCGCAGCGCATTGAGCTGGAATCCGGCGACATTCTCGTTCCATTGACGTTCGGTCCGCTCGGCCGGCCGGATCGAGGCGTCTGTACCCTTCGCTGTTCGTTCGACGGGAAACACATAAAAGCAGGACCAAACGGAAACATCCTGCGGCTGTCCTGCGGCCGGGGCTTGTTGGAACCGACACTCGCCAAACTCGGCGAAACCTTCTACATGACCATCCGGGCGGAGAACGGGCAGGGCTTCGTGACGAGGTCAAGTGACGGGATGGAGTGGGAGCCGATGCGGCCGTGGGCGTTCAACGACGGCACCGCCATCGAGATGTCGACGACCCAGCAGCGGTGGCTCATTCACAGCGACGGGTTGTGGCTGGTCTATACCCGGAAGGACCCGTCCAACGTCGATGTAATGCGCTGGAGGGCGCCGCTGTTCATGGCCCTGATGGACGAAAAGAAGCTGTGCCTGATCCGCGCGACCGAACGAATCGCCATACCGTTAGAAGGCGACGGGGTCCGCAACGGCAAGGGCGTCGAGCACCTGGGCAACTTCCATACCAATCCGGTGAGCAGGGAGGAGTCGTTTATCTCGGTCGGGACAATGATCACGGCGCGTGCCTACGCTGGGGTTGTGCGCATGGCGCGCGTGAAATGGGCGCGTCCGAACCGGCTGGTCTGAGGTATAGTGATTCGTTTGGACGAGTTCGCGGGTTCTGACCAAACGAACTCTACGCGCCATTAAACTGTTGCAAATGAATACTTTATATGTGAGCCACCGGACTTCCGGGCAGCCTGACTGGGACCGGGCGCCGCGCTCGCCGCGGTTTGTGGACATGGTTTCGGGTGAGCCTGCGTGGTTCGACACCAGGGCGGCCGTGCTCTGGGATGATCAGTACTTGTATGTGAAGTTTTGGGGCGAATCGCCTGCTATCGAGGCACGGCAGACCGAACGGGATTCGCTGGTCTTCCTGGAGAGCGACTTCGAGCTGTTCATCGACGGCGGCGACTGCTACTACGAATTGGAGATCAATGCCCTCAACACGCTCTATGAAGTATTCTTCATTTGGAGTGACGCTTACAGCAAGTTTGATCCGGATGAATTTAGCCTGACTCGGCGCAGGGCGGTTTCGTTTGCCGGGGATGCCGACCGGTCGGGCGAGACGTTCTGGAAAGGAACACATCCGAGAGGGCAGCGCTGGGCATTCTTAGACTACGACATGGAAGGTCTGGAGACGTCGGTTGAGATCGACGGGCATCTGAACGACCGGATGCAACTCTCGCGCGGTTGGTCGGCCGAAATGCGTCTGCCGTGGACCAGCCTGAAACATCTGGCCAACGGACGCGCCTTGCCGCCAAAGGAGGGCGACGTGTGGCGGTTCTTCTTTGGCCGGTTCGAGAAACTCATGGCCGGGGGGAAGGAGGTTCAGCCACACCCGGCCTGGTGCTGGACTCCGCACGGTGTCTACGACACTCACCAGCCCGGCAGTTGGACGGAGATTCGTTTCAGCCGGGAGCCCGCGCCATAGTGGCGGAACAGAAAAAGGAGCGGAGACCGGCCATGTCCGAATCAGCGAAGGCGCACCGGGATCGATGGCGCTTGAACAGCGAGGAGCTTCGAATCTATAGATCGATGAGGACGCCGGGAGGAGTGCAGCGTTTCCTTGACGAGCAACTCCAATACGATCTGGAGCCGGATGGACCGCGCTGCAGGTCCCCCAGACTGACGCTTGCCGACGGCGTGGCCCATTGCATGGGGGGCGCGTTGCTCGGAGCGGCGGCGCTACGGGTTCTTGGCCACGAACCGCTGTTGTTACATTTGAGGCCAGTCAGGGACGACAGTCACGCGCTGGCTCTGTTTCGCTGGAAGGATGGCTCATGGGGGGCAGTGGCGAAATCCAACTATGCCGGATTGCGGTACCGGGAACCTGTTTACCGGACGCTGCGCGAGCTTGTCATGAGCTACTTCGAGCAGTACTACAACACTGAAGGCGAAAGGACACTGAGGGCATATTCGACCAGACCGCTTCGTCTGGCGAAGTTCGACCGGATCAACTGGATGACCAGCGAGGAGCCGCTTTGGGAGGTTTCAAACGCCCTCGTTGCCGCGCCGCACACAGCAGTGCTGCCGCCGGGCGGCGAACGCAGATTGACGAGGCTGGACGAGCGCAGCTACCGGGCTGGACAGGTTGGGATGAGCTAAACTCTACGCCCCGGATGGTATTTTGATAGAGGCTGCCGCCAACTAACTGTCTCCGGCGGACGTCATTACCTCAGATGGCGAATCATACGACGATGTGGATCTACGGATTGACGGCTCTCATCACGCTCGCAGTGCCTGCCCTTTCACAGACACCTCCGCGTTTGCCGGTGAAAGCGCCGCCGGAATTGGAGGAGGCTGTCAGGCGGCGGGCCGACGAATTCTACCAACTGCAAATGGATGGGAAGTTTCGAGCCGCGGAGCGATATGTCTGCGAAGCGAGCCAGGAAGCATACTATACATCCGAGAAACGGAAGTGGTTGAGCAAGGAAGTAGCCAGAATCGAGTTTGGCCCGGGTTACAGCACGGCTAAGGTATGGATGCGGCTGGGTAGCGAGGCGATGATGCCGCCTGCGGGGCGGGTGACCTTGAAATCGATGATTTCGTCCGAGTGGAGACTGGAGGACGGCCAATGGTGCTACCTGATCCCGGAGCCAGGCGCCGCGCGGGATACTCCGTTCGGCAAGATGTCTTCGGCGAAGCCGGACGATCCCTCGAAGACGGCGGAACCAGCCAACATACCTAAAGTGGAAGGCGGCTTTGTGATGAAGGCCGTTTCCGTGTCAAAGCCGGAACTGCGGGTGAAGGGCTATGAGGCTTCGAGCGATCAGGTGGAATTCACCAACGGCCTTACAGGAGCGGTCGAGTTACAGTTGACGGCTCCGGATCTCCCGGGCCTGGATGTCAAACTCAGCGAAACGAAGTTGAAGGGCAAGCAAAAAGCGCTGCTGACTGTGAACTACAAGCCGGCAACGACCACGGCAAAGGCGACGAGCGAGGTTATAGTCAGCGTCGTGCCGACGGGTCAAGTCTTCAAACTAAAGCTGTTCTTCGATGTGCAGCCTGGGTTGGTGCAGCAACCGGCGCCGGCTGAGGGGGGACCGGCGGCGGCAGGTTCAGGCCGAAGGCCGAGCCCCAAAAAGAAATAGCGCCCTGATTTGGCCACAAGCTTGCACTTGGTCTGCGTGGAGTGAGCAGACTGTGACAACAACGAACGCAACCACGTCCACCCTGGGAACATTTCTCGAAGACGAGGGGTGCTGCCGGGCGGCAGTTTCAAATGAGCGGCAAGCCTCATCATTCCAAGAACATGTGGCGCAGGCAGCGAGCGAATCCGGCGAGAGAGAAACAGGCTTGAGCCCGGATGCAGTGGCTGAAACGAACTGTTCCAGTTTAGAACAGGGTGGCAGACAGAATTCCCAGAGTGGGACTCACTCGATGGCGAGCCGCCTTTCAGGAACGGCGTGCACCTATTCGACAATTGAAGCAACAGCGGAGCAGGTAAGCCAGTCTCAGGCCGAGGACGCCTCGATCGCGGCGGTAAGAAAGGCAATGGCGGCGGCGGGGCTCGATCCGGATTCGGTCAAAATGACGTACCACACGGTGGACGTTTGGTGTCCAGGAGGCGGCTGGGTGAACGAAATGCTGCTCATCGAAACCAGCGATGGCAGAAGTCTTGATTTCTCGGCGCGTTTGTCGGAGCGCAGCCCGGAAGTCACAGTGTGTGACGTAGGCCACTTGCTTGAAGGGACAGTGGGGGCTGCGCTTTCCTGATGCAAACCGCAAGACGCTAGATGTCGATACCGAGCTTCCGGGCGATCAACTTGAGCAGGTTGCGGTCCTGCAAGCTGAAGTTGGCAGGGGTCTCGGTTTCGTAATTCCGATTCCGCACGATGACGTTTCCGCCAAAGCCGAAATCCAGATACTCCTCCGGTTCCAGCGGGCGAAGGGGCACCGGCACTTCCGGGACTCCGGCGCCTGGTTCGTTGGCGGAGTCCTTCAGCGGGATGTTGACCGTAGCGGCCTCGGCCTTCGATAACAGCATGGACTCCAGGACCGGTTTGCCGTCAGCGCCAGCGATTGCGAAACCGTTTTTGTCGCCCGCAATGACGTTTTCGTAAACCACGTTCCGCCGCGTCGAAGCATCGGCCGCGGCGGCCGGATCGAACCAACCTTTTGGGGGCCTGGTTGTGTCGAACGCGGGCGGCACCTTCCCGGTGGCCTTAGTGTATTGCTCCCTGGTCTGGTAGTAAGGGAACAGGTATAGATTCTCGATTCCGTAGGACGCTTTAGGTAGCGCTGCCATTGTGATGAACCTCCAAGGAAAACGCTCGCTGCAATGAACTCCTGAGGTTTGCTCGCAACGGTGTATCCGCAAGAAAAGAAAGGCAAGATATTCAGGCTACGCGCGTGACTTGACTTCACGGGAAACCATTACAGCCAGCAGAATCGGCTCCCCGGAAAGACGCTCCGGAGGAGATTGGAGACCGGGCGTCCTGTCCTGCGTTCGCGCAGGTTCGCTGGGTGGACCGGCGTGCGCATGGAGGGTTTCAGCAGGAATTTGTGGATAGGAGTTCCATGAGCACGTCGCAGGAATCACCCCGACGGCCCGCGCTCTTGCTTCGCGGTTGGTGCGTGCAGAGGAAAGACCGACACATCGGCACTCGCGTGCAGCCCGGCACTGCTCCGACGCACTAAACTGGGACGGTGGCGACAGAACGGATTCTCGACGTCGGCTGCGGCATCAACAAGCGCCCAGGTTCGATCGGCATCGATCGTAATCCACGCACGAAGGCCGATGTGATCTGCGAGCTTGACCGATTCCCGTACCCCTTCCGCGATTCGTCATTCGGATCCCTCTACGCCACCCACGTCATCGAACATGTCTCTGATGTCCTGAAGACCATCGAGGAGTTTCATCGCGTGGTGGCGCCTGGCGGCGCGATCCACATATCCACGCCACACTACACCGACTTTTCGAGTTTTTGCGATCCCACCCATCGCTGGCACCTGAACAGCTTTTCCTTCCGGTACTTTGGGCCCGACAACGCCGGATACGGTTACTACTCTCACGTCCGATTGCGTGAGAAGAAAGTCCGCGTCCGGCTACTAGCAATGTGGAGGTACCTTGGCTTCGAATTCCTCGTCAACGCATCGACACGATTCCGCCGCTTCTGGGAGTACTATCTCTGCTACGTCGTGCGCGGCAAGGTGATGGAGTTCGAGTTCGAAGTCCTGAAGTAGCGCCCTTGTCCGGATGGCTCATCCGCATCCTCGCACGGCTTGATTTGGTCCGCCACCACTATCGCTCCAGATCGCTCGCGCCCTCGAAGGCTTTAGGGGCACGCGCCGAGGACTTGGCCCACCGATATCTCCAGCGGGTCGGTTACGAGATTGTCGCCCGCAACTACCGCCCTCCTGCCGGGCACGGCGAAATCGACATCGTGGCGTTCGAGGGGGCGACCCTGGTCTGCGTCGAGGTGAAGGCCCGGACTACTGATGAGATTTCGGCTCCGGAGCGAGCGGTCGGCAAGCTGAAGCGGGCTGCGCTTGAATCGGCCTCCATCGCTTGCGCGCGACAGTATGGCATTCACCCGGCTGAGGTCCGATTCGACCTCCTGGCCATTGTCATGACCGACCCGCCTAGTTTCCGTCTGGATCGTGGATCTTCACTTCTCAGGCCGCGGCTTGCTGTATTCTGATGAGGGCTGCATCAAGCAGCCCTGGAAAATCAATCGTGCCCGATCTTCGCAAGGATCCCATTACCGGCCGTTGGGTGATTGTTGCCTCCGACCGCACCGTCCGCCCTTCCGATTTCACCCGCGAGCATGTCATCCCCGCCCCAGCCGGACGGCTTTGCCCTTTCTGCCCCGGACATGAGGCGCGCACACCGCCCGAGGTTCTCGCCTATCGCAATTCCGGGGCGCCGAATGAGTCTGGCTGGCATGTGCGTGTCGTACCCAACAAATTTCCGGTGCTGCGGGTGGAAGGCGAGATTGAGCGCCGTGGAGAAGGGCTGTATGACCGGATGAGCGGGATCGGCGCCCACGAGATCATCATCGAAACGCCGGAACACGCCGGCAGCCTCGCCACTTTGCCCGCGCGCCATGTGGCAGATGTCTATTTCGCGATCCGCGACCGCATTCTCGACCTCCGGCGCGACATGCGCCTGCGCTACATACTTGTCTTCAAGAACCATGGGGCCGCCGCCGGGGCGACGATCGAGCATCCTCATTCGCAGTTGATCGCCCTGCCGGTGGTACCCAAGCGCGTGCAGGAAGAGCTCGACGGTTCGAACCGGTATTTTCAGTTCCGAGAGCGTTGTGTTTTCTGCGACATCATCGAGCAGGAGTTGCAGGACCGCCGCCGAGTCGTGCTAGAGACCAACCACTTCGCGGTGATCGCGCCGTTTGCGTCGAGGTTCCCGTTCGAGGTCTGGGTTCTGCCGCGCCGGCACGACTCCCATTTTGAGCGGCTGGATTCCGGCGGTATCAAGGATTTGGGGCAGGTCCTGAGCGACGTTCTGCGCCGGATGGACCGTGCCCTCGAACAGGCCCCATACAACGCCATCCTTCACACAGCGCCAGTTCAGGACGGCCCGATGCAGCACTACCACTGGCACATCGAGATCATGCCCAAACTGACCAAGGTGGCTGGTTTTGAATGGGGCAGCGGCTTCTACCTGAACCCAACCACGCCGGAGGATGCCGCCAATTTCCTCCGTGAACTGGTTCTGTAGACGGGTTCATACGAGTTCTACCACCGACATCGATTTTGCCGCTGGAGAGCCCTAGGGCGGTTGGCCGGAAGCCGCAGGCGGCTCGTGATTCTGCGCGCGACGGGGGCGTCGCGCGCGGGCCAAGGGGCCCGCCTTCCGGTAGTCTAGCGCGAGAGTCGAGAGTGGATTGCGGGGCGTTGATCGAAGGAGTTGTTGGAAAGGGCGGTTGACGCCCAGGAGATGCAGGTGATTAGTCCATAGACAGGCTGGGAGCTGGCGCCACTCCTGGGCCAACCTGTACTTGAACGCCTAACTGCGAGAGTTTGGGCTCTTTGGCTACCCAGAACCGACACACTAGATATCGGTATTTGAACGGCCTTACAGCCAGATCTTGCGAATTGACTCTCACTGGCCGTCCGCTAAAATCCGTATTGCCGGTGAAAGAACACTTTGGGGGTGTTATGTTCAAAACAAAACAAGCGCTGGCTGCCAGCGGTTCGGAGCCGCAAAGCTACTCATCCGCCGATGTGGCGAGGTTGAGCGGCGTCAGCTTACGCCAGTTGCAGTGGTGGGACGAGCAGAAGGTGGTTTCTCCGCAGCACGACGGCCACAAGAGGACCTACAACATGGCCGAAGTGGTTGAGGTGAGTGTGATCGCCGAACTGCGCCGCAAGGGATTCAGTTTACAGAAGATACGGCGTGTTCTCAGATTTTTGCAGAAAGAGATGAACCGGCGGCTCACCGACATTTTAGCCCCCGAAAGCGACATCTACCTGCTGACGGATGGAAAACACATCTACCTTGAGCACGAGCATTCGCGCATTGTGGATGTGATTAAGAGCGCCAGGCAGGCAATGTTCGTGGTTTCGGTGAGCGACCAGGTGCGGCGGTTGACGACGACGCCTCGAAAACCGGTCCGGTCGGAGATTTCCAGCGCGGCGCGGAAGGCGAAGGCTGTCTGATCCAGCGCTCAGGCGGCCTGTCTGTGGAAAACTGCGGGCGCGAGATACTTTTCCACAACCTTTTGAGGTGTGGGGCTCGTCTAATGAGATGAGCCGGCGGTGCGTTATACTGGCGGCAGGCTGGGAGGTGGAATCCGGATGGCCAAGCACTTGCGACCAATCCTGTTCAGTGTGTTCATCATCGCGCTGTGCGCAGTGATCGCGGGTGTTTTGGCGCCACAGATTTCGGCAAAGGCCGCGGCGCCGCCAGACGAGGACGAACTCAGCAAGGGGTTGAGAACGTTCACTTCGATCTACAACCTGGTTGAGCAAAACGCCGCGGAGAAGGTATCGGCCGATAAGGCGATTTATAAGGGCGCGGTGCAAGGGATGCTGCGAACGCTGGATCCACACTCGTCGTTCTTCGATCCGCGGGACTACCAGCAGATGCGGGAAGACCAGCGGGGCAGCTATGCGGGCGTGGGCATGTCAGTGCAGCCGAAGAACGGGCGGACCGTAGTGGTTGCTCCATTCACCGGATCACCGGCTTACAAGGCGGGCATCCGGCCGGGCGATGTGATTCTGGAAGTGAATGACAAACGGACCGACGGTCTGAATACGACCGAGGTCGCTGACCTGCTGAAAGGGCCTAAGGGGACGCAGGTGCAGGTTGTCGTAGCGCGTGAGGGCGCAGATAAGCCAATTGTTTTCAATATCATACGAGGAGAGATTCCGCGCTATAGCGTGCAGAACGCATTTTTTGTTAAGCCGGGAATCGCCTACATCGACATCGAACTTTTCAACGAGAACACCTCGCGGGAGTTGGACGACGCATTCAGGAACCTGGACGAGAAAAACGTCAAGGGCCTGATCCTTGATCTGCGCGCCAATCCAGGCGGATTGCTGAACGAAGGCGTGGCCGTTGCGGGAAGGTTCCTACGGCGCGGACAGAACGTGGTGAGCCACCGCGGCCGGACCTCCCCGGAGAAGCCTTACCTTGCCTCGAACGGCGCCTCGAACCGGAACTACCCGATCGTCATCCTAGTAGACAGGTATTCGGCTTCGGCGGCCGAGATTGTGGCTGGCGCTTTGCAGGATCATGACCGGGCCTGGATCTTTGGAGACAACACGTTTGGCAAGGGCTTGGTTCAGACTGTTTTTCCGTTGTCGGAGAACACGGGTCTGGCGCTGACGACCGCGAAGTATTACACCCCTAGCGGCCGATTGATCCAACGCGACTATTCGAGCGGGAGTTTCTACGACTACTACTTCCGCAAGAACATTGAGGAAAAGAACCTCCAGGATGCGAGGATGACTGACTCCGGCCGTACGGTATATGGCGGCGCGGGGATTGCTCCGGACGAGAAGTTTACGGATACATACAACAAATTCCAGATTGAGCTGCTGCGCCGGCAGGCATTCCGTGAGTACATCCCGAAGTACTTCACCAGCCATGAGGCCAAGGTCCCGGCAGGTTGGAATCCGGACGCCTCGATGGTGGCGGAGTTCCACAAGTTCTGCCTGGACCAGGGAGCGCAGTTCACGGAAGCGGAATGGGCGGAGAACCTGGCCTGGACTAAGGTCCAGTTGAAGCGGGAAGCGTTGATCACGGCGGATTCCCTGGATGCGTCATTGCGATACGCCATTGAAACGGACCCTGTGGTGCTGAAGGCGATTGAATCGCTGCCCAAGGCGCAGGCCTTGCTCGACAATGCGAAGAAGCAGATGGTTCAATTGGACAAGAGGTCCAATCGAGATTGATCCATCAGCCGGAATCCGAGCCGCAGACTTCCATTCCACAAGTCATCGTTCTTGACACTGGCGGGCAATACTGCCATCTGATCACGCGCAAGATCCGCGAATTGGGTGTTTACTCGGAGATTCGCCACAGCGAGATACCGGCGGTCGAGATCGCGGGAGCGAGAGCGATCGTCATATCCGGCGGACCATCGAGCGTTTATGAAGCTGGTTCACCCGATGTGGACCCGGCGATTTTCAGCTCTGGCGCGGCCGTGCTGGGCATCTGTTACGGACAGCAGTTGATCGCGAAGCACTTGGGAGGAGTGGTCGCCAAGGGGGATAAGGGCGAGTATGGCCTGGCGTGGTTGGACACGGCGTCGGATGGCCCTTTGTGGCATGGAGTGGCTGGCCGGCAGCAGATCTGGATGTCACATCGTGACGCCGTGCAGACGCTGCCTCCTGGATTCTCACTTACCGGCTGGACGGAGACCTGTCCGGTAGCTGCGATCGCCGATGAGGAGAGAAAGATCTACGGCGTCCAGTTCCATCCCGAAGTGGTGCATACCGAACGCGGGCGGCAGATTCTCTCGAACTTCCTATTCGGAATTGCCGGATGCGAGCAGGATTGGAATCCGCAGGAGCAGACGCTGAGGATCGAAGAAGAGATCCGGCGAGTCGCGGCGGGGCGGAAAGTCTTCTTCTTCGTCTCCGGCGGGGTAGACTCGACCGTCGCTTTCACGCTATGCCTGAGGGCCCTAGGGGAGGATCGGGTAAGGGCGCTTTACGTGGATACAGGGTTGATGCGCCAGGGCGAGACGGAGTTTGTCCAGGGAGTATTCGAGTCACTTGGACGGGGGCTTTTCGCGGTCGAGCACGCCCAGAAGCGGTTCCTCGATGCGCTCGCCGGGGTGACCGATCCCGAGCGGAAGCGCCACATCATTGGCGAGATGTTCGTCACCGTACAAGAGCAGATCCTTGAATCGGGTCACTATTTGGACGACGACTGGATTCTGGGGCAGGGTACGATCTATCCCGACACGATCGAGAGTGGCGGCACGGCCAAAGCGGATCTGATCAAGACGCACCACAACCGTGTGGCGGGGATCCAGAAGTTGATTGAGGAGAACCGGCTCATCGAGCCACTCCATCTGCTGTACAAGGACGAAGTCCGCGAAGTGGGCCGGGAACTGCAATTACCGGAGGAGCTGCTTTCACGCCATCCGTTCCCCGGTCCGGGGTTGGCCATCCGTTGCCTGTGCTCGGACAGCGCGGCGCCGATTGAAAAGAGGAACGTGGGCTGGTTGTTACCAGTGAAGAGCGTGGGAGTGCAGGGCGACTCCAGATCCTACCGCTCGGTCCTTCTCCTGGCAGACAATCCAAAGGCAACCGGCGTTCACGAGAAGGCGACACAATTAATCAACACGTTGTCCGACGTCAACCGCGTGGTGGCGCTGGCGGGAGCAAATGAGCCAATCGAGGGATTGTCCGTTTGGCCCTCCAGCATCACCCAGGAGAGACTGAATAGATTGCGGGCGGCGGACGCGATTGTTCGGCAGATGTCGTTGGATTCGGGTTTCGAGAATGACGTCTGGCAGTTCCCTGTGGTTTTGATCCCGCTAGGTTTTGATGCGTGTCGCGATTCAGTTGTCTTGAGGCCGATTCATTCGATTGACGGCATGACAGCCCGTTCAGTTGTGATGCCCGGCGGCTTGCTCGACGAGATGACCCGACGTCTGCTGGCTCTGGACGGCGTAGCAGCAGTTCTCTACGATCTCACGCACAAGCCGCCGGGCACGATCGAGTGGGAGTAGACGCGCGCAGGCTACACGAGTTTGGAGACTGCGTCTAGCGCCTGCTCCATATCCCGCATCAGGTCCCTCCAGTCCTCCACACCGACTGAGATGCGCACCAGGCCGTCGGTGATCCCGGCAATCCGAAGCTCTTCGGCGCTGCAACCGGAGTGGGTAGTGGTCTTGGGATGGCAGGCCAGAGTCTCCATGCCACCCAGGGAGACGGCATTATGGACGAGTTTCAGACTTCGCAGGAACTCGAAAGCGGCAGGCTTGCCGCCGTGCAATTCAATGGCGATCATTGCGCCTGGGTAATCGGTTTGGGCGAGGCGGAGGCGGATCTGTTCGGGGTCGTCGAAGAGGGTGGGGTAGTAGATTTTGCGGATCTCCTTCCGGCGTACAAGGCCCTCGGCGATGCGTTGAGCGTTCTTACTCTGGCGGTTCATTCGCAGGGAAACCGTGGGCAGGCGGCCATCCAGGATCCAACATTCATCGGGCTGGAGGATATTGCCGAAGAGCCCGCGCCGTGAACGCACGGCGGACTCCATTTGCCGGTCGACGCCCAAAGCGACACCGGCAAGAAGATCCGAGAAGCCCCCCAGGTACTTCGTGGCCGAATAGAGGACGACATCAGCCCCCAATGTGATTGGATGCTGAAACGCGGGGCCGAGGAATGTGTTGTCGACCATGACGAAGGGCTTGGGATTGAGGCGCGAAGCTGTGAGGGCGGCATGCTTGATGTCGGTCATGACCATAGTAGGATTGGCAGGGGTCTCAATGAGGATGGCTTTGACGCGCTCAGTACCCAGGATTGCCTCGTCCAGGAGGCTGCCATGTCCGGCGACGACGGGGATTGTGCGAACGCCAAAAGGCTCGAAAAACTGATGCAATAGGCTCTGGGTGCCGCCGTAGAGGGGAACAGTGTGAACAATGGCGTCGCCCTGGCTGACGCAGGCGAGCAGCGTAGTCATGATAGCGGCCATGCCGCTGTTGAAAACGACCGCCCAATCTGCGCCCTCCTCCAGCGGGATGATTTGGTCCTCGAGAATCTGTGCGTTGGGGTGATTGAAGCGGGAGTAAATCAGGTCCGCGGTTTCGCCGGCTTCGAGTTGGGCCCTACCCGAGAGCAACTCGAAGGCTCGCTGGGCCGACTCCGGGCTGGAGAATACGTAAGTGGAACTTCGAAAAACGGCTGGTCTGGCGCTGCCCACGCTGAGATGAGGATCGAAGCCCCGCGACAGGACGGCTGTGGATGGATGCGAACCTGGTTGTTTCGGCTCAGACATGTTGGCCTGCCTCCCAACCCATTATGCGATGCGTCCGGGCCGGCCGGGCGCCAGGAAACAACTAACGAACCGCTCTGTTCAGGACTTGCGGGCCGTCGTCAGGCACGAGGCCAAAGTCGATCCCGGCCTTCTGAGGATTCCTGATTCCATAGGAGACCTCAAGTGTTCCGGCCGCGCCCTGACGGATGAGGATTGTGCCCGCCAGCGGGGCCTTGATGTCAAACCGGAGGATCGGGTTGGTAATCCTCCCGGCGAAGTTAAAGCGCACCAGTGGGTTGTAGGATTCGTTTTCGGGTACGGCGAAGGAGCACTCATAGGAGCCGCTGACTTCAGGGCCGGTCTGTGTGATTTCCAGGCGGGCGCTGGCGGGCTCGTACGCGCCCGAAGGCAGTTTTCGCGCGCGCGGGTTGTTGAGTACCCAAAGTCCGCTGATGTTGGGGACAAGCGCCGATACGGCAGCCTGAGCAGAAGGAACGATGGGGGTGGCAACCGGCTGCGCCGGTGGAGGCGCCTCAGGCAGCTTGGAAACGGGCTTTTCAACTGGTCTGCTCTCAATTTGAGCGCGCAGCCGGGAATAGGCGGCTGTCCAGCGAGCGTCGTCCCGGCCGGCGGCTTCCGCGGCCGAGGTGACCCATCCTGCGAGGTCGAGGTATGCCCGGTTCAGCGCCTGGCGGCCCGACCTGAACTGCGATAACTCCGCTTCGTACCGGTCGAGATCCCGGCCCCGCCTAAGAACCAGACTCTTGAGGTCGAGCAACTCAGTCTTCTGCTTTTGCAGACCGGCCGCCCGAGGGCGGTCAGTGGCGGCCGAACTCCGGATCTCTTCATCCAGCCGCGAGATCACCTGGTCAAGGTCGGATAGTAGCTCCTTGTCCGTGATTTCGATCATTGCCCCGGCTTCGCTCTTGGAGTGGTCAGCCACCTCATAGCGGGAAGCGGCCGCGGTGTAAGCATCTTTGATCAGATTGAGGTAATCGCGGCGGGCCTTGCCCACGTCCAAGCGTGCTTTTTCAACAGCTTGCAGTTTGGCCAGCGCGTCGGCAGGCGGGAGCCGTCTGATCTGGATGGGCAGATCCTGCTGGAGGGCCATCCAGATGTCCATGGACGATGAATAAGCCTCTCGCGCAGCGGACAAGGATGCTTCCTTTGACTGGCCGCAGACGGCTGAGAAACACGCGATCGCCACCAGAACACGGGTAGAGAGCGCCCGAGTGTTGTGAGCCCAGCGGGCGGCAGCACTAGCGGACACATCCCTCATTGCGGCGCGCCCTTTCTCGATGGTTTTGCCGCCGGTTTAGCCGGGCGGGCGGGCACGCGGAACGGATCATCGGAGACAGGCGGTTTTTCCAGGCATACACGCTCGATTTCGGCTCGCGATGCGGCGAAATAGGCCTGGATGAGGTTCTCCTCGATCGCGAGATCCCTGGCCAATGTGGTAGGCAGCAGCACTCCATTCTGGCTCTGTCCGGACGCGACCGACTTGAGGAGATCCACACGCTGGAGGGCATCAACTCGCGCCAGAGCCTCGCCCACCGACGGCTGCGCATTCTCGTCTCCAGAGGAGACTTTAGAGAGCATGGCAGCCGAGATTTCCATGTCCCGCCGGAGCAGATCCACAGCGCGCCCCAGTTCGGCATCGGCGGGTTCTGGCGTAATTGCGGCGGCGCCGGCCAGTCCCTCAGATTCCATCGCTGCGAGGACCTTTTGACGGCGTTGAATGGCATCGATGGCCAGCCGATTGGCGGTGGAGAGCGCCGTTAAGGTTTGGGGCTCACACGCTTGGGAGCCCCTGGTCCGCTCGCGGAACAGCCGGTGAGCCGAAATGGCCTTCGCTTGAGCGGAAGCCAGCGCGGCGGAGGGAGTTTCCGGAGTCACGTCCTGGACCAGAAGCGCTAGTACGATTGAAACCAGAATCATGGGATTTCTTGATCGGAGGGTCCCAGCCCCGCCGGCAGTGACTGAGCGGCCGAAGGCCCTGTTGTTAAGAAATACTACCAGAAATACGTCGCACGCCGTGTCAATTGTGCAGGGCTCACCCCCTACTGAATCGCCAGCGCCGCCGCCAACGCCGTTTCGGCCGCCTGCAACTGGCTGGCATGGAAATCACAGTGGGTGACCAGGCGCATGGCGGCGGGTGAGATTGGGTTGATCAAGACGCCGCGGGACTTCAGATCCGCGCTAATGGCTGCGGCGGTCCGGCCAGTGCCGGAAACGTCGAAGACGACGATATTAGTTGCCGGCTCAGGGTTGAGTACGCGCACCCCGATGAGAGACGCGAGGAATGCAGCCAGATGGCGGGCGTTGGAATGGTCCTCATCCAGACGGTCCACCATTGTTTCCAAGGCGAGCAATCCGGCGGCGGCCAGAATACCGGACTGCCTCATGCCGCCACCGAGCCGCTTCCTGTACAGCCGGCCGCGATCGATCAGTTCCTTGCTGCCCGCAAGCATCGACCCCGCCGGCGCCGCAAGCCCCTTCGAAAGACAAAACATGACGGTATCGACGGGCTCGCAGATTCTGGCGACGGAAACGCCCTGGGACACCGCGGCGTTAAAGACGCGCGCGCCGTCGAGATGAACCCGAATACCGAGACGTCGAGCCTCGCCGCAGATTTCGTCGATCACATCGAGGGGGTACACGGTACCGCCCGCCATGTTATGGGTGTCTTCGAGTTCGATACAGCCGGTCTGCGCCCAATGCGGGCCCAGGGGACGGATGTGCGGTTTGATTGACTCCCAGGTCAGGATGCCGTCTGGGGTATCAATGGGACGGATCAGGCATCCGGAGAACCAGGCGGCCATAGAGAGTTCGTAGTTCAAAAGGTGGCCCCGGGAATCACAGATGACCTCCTGGCCGTGATTGGTCAGAAGCTTGATGGCGATGGTGTTGCCCATCGTGCCCGTGGGCACAAACAGCGCCGCCTCCTTGCCGGCGATGGCAGCCGCGCGCGCTTCAAGGCGGTTGACGGTGGGGTCCTCGCCATAGACGTCGTCGCCCACCTCAGCGTCGAACATGGCCTGGCGCATGGCTGGCGTCGGCCTGGTGACTGTGTCGCTCCTCAGATCAATGATTTCCGGCATGGCTTGATGAACTCTCCAAAGACCTCATTGGATAACAAAATGCCGCGGCGCGTCAGCTTGAGGATTTGGCCGTCGTAGGTGAGCAGTCCTGCTGCGGTCAGACGCTCGACTGCGTTCCGGTAAGGCCTGATTTTCTCTGGTCCGGCCTCGACGCCCGACATTTGGCGAAGACCAAGGAAGAAATACTCCTCGTCCGGCACGGCGGGAGTGGTCTCCAGGACAGGGGATTGTCCCTCCCGGATCTTCACGACGTAATCGTCCGCCGATTCGACGTTTTGCCATCTCATTCCGTCACAGCAGGAGTGGGCATCGGCGCCGAAGCCGAGGTACGGCTCAAGCCGCCAGTATTTGAGGTTGTGGATGGACTCCAAGCCAGTCCGGGCGAAATTGGAGATCTCGTACTGGAACAGCCCCATCGCAGCCAACCGCTCGACTGCCTGCTCATAGAAGCCGACCACGGAGGCTTCATCCGGCACCTCGCCGGCGCCATAGCGTTGCCCGAGGTTGAGGATCTCCAAGCCGAGTCTTGAACCCTGGTCTACCTCGAGCATGTAGACGGAGACGTGTGGAACCTGGAGGCGCTCGATCCAGTCGAGGGATTGCCGCCAACTCGATTCCGTTTGGCGGGGCAACCCGGCGATAAGGTCGATGGATATGTTCGTGAGGCCATGGGATCTGAGGATGTTGATTTCATCCTGAACTGTCTGAGCGGTGTGGCGTCTGCCAGTACCGCGAAGTTCGGCTTCGGCAAAGGACTGAACGCCCAGTGAGACGCGATTGATGCCGGATTCGACCCAGGCGCGGGCGATTTCATCGGTGATTGTGCCGGGCGCGGCTTCGATTGTGGCCTCGCGCCACGGGTGGCCGGGGATAACGGATAAGAGCCTAGCAAGATGAGCAGGAGAGATCTGTGAGGGCGTGCCGCCGCCGAGATAGACCGTCTCAGGGGTCCAGGACCACGGGGCGGAAGCCATTTCTTTGATCACCGCTGTCAAGTATTCAGCGGCCAGCGCACCAGGAAAGACACCCGAGGCGAAGTTGCAGTACGTGCACTTCTGAGCGCAAAAGGGATAGCTAATGTAGACGCCAGGCACTAGTAGGCGAAATCCGGAATTCGCTTGCGGATCGCCGAGGCGATCAGATCGTCCAGCGACTCGCCGGTTTTGGCGAAGATGAACGCTTGGCGGCCGGCATCCCAATCGAGCTTGTAGCTCTGGACGTGCGCGGACACCCAGATTTGCCGGACTGGCGAATTGGGGCTGACGACAAAGCGTTCTTTTGGATCCTCAAACTCAACAACCAGCGCTCCGGCGTTCAGGTCGACGTCAAAATCGAATTCGCTGGCTGCGTAACCCAACCGGTTATTCAAATCCTCGATCGCCTGGCTGGCGCGCTGTTGAAACTCCTGATCTTCCATGCTTGTTTGCCTGTTTCTTTGATGTTATCTGAAGCCGCACGGCGCCTGAGTTTGATACGCTCGGGTGTATCCGGGGCGGAAGCCTGGCGGACCGCATGCGAACCATCTGTATTCCCCATACCGAATTGCCAGGAACGAGCGCGCTGTTTGCAGACTACCTCTACCGCTTTGACCGAGTGGCTCGATTTTACCGTCACGATCCGCATGACCCGGCGTCTATCACAAGGGCCGCGGCGGAAGCAGAAATCCCGTTCTCGAGACGCCAGGCGGTTGTGTCGGTCCTGAGGCGGACCAACGGCGAATCGCCCGCCTTGTCCATGTTGGAAATGCCGGGCACGGTGGCGGTGGTCACCGGGCAGCAGGCCGGATTGTTTGGCGGACCGGCGTACACACTGTACAAGGCGCTAACAGCGGCCAAGTTGGCCCATCAATTGAACAACAGCGGAATTCGCGCTGTACCCGTTTTCTGGATGGCTACTGAGGACCACGACCACCAGGAGATCGATCACTGCCACGTTTACAACCGCCGCCGCCGCCCGGTACGGCTCGCCGCACACGCCAACGGCAAGGCGGGGCAACCTGTAGGGGATGTAGTTGTTGACGAACCGCCTGTGGAGATGCTGCGGCAAGCTCTGGAAGGATTGCTTTACGCCGACGAGGTCACTAGTCTCATTGAAGACGCCTACCGGCCTGGGGTGACGTTCGGTGAAGGTTTCAAGCGCCTGCTGGAGAGACTGCTTGCCGGCTTCGGGTTCGTTTTCGCCGACCCCATGACCGAGGGATTCCGCGCCCTGGCCGAGCCGCTGCTGAAAGAAGCAGCTTTGGGATCGGTCGCACTCTCGGCGGCCCTTAGCGAGAGAGGCCGTGAACTGAACGAAGCCGGCTATCACGCGCAGGTGCACTTCGATGACTCGACGTCGCTATTCTTCCTGATGCGGGACGGACTGCGGCACAGCTTGAAGCTGAAGGGGAAGGGATATCAAATCGGGGCCGAGACACTCTCTCCGGGAGATCTCGCCCAGCATGCGGCGATGCTTTCTCCGACAGCCCTGCTTCGCCCCGTTATGCAGGACTACTTGTTCCCGACCGCCGCGTTCGTTTGTGGCCCTGCGGAGATCGCCTACCTGGCTCAGTCGGAAACGCTTTACAGAACCTTGCTCGGACGGTCACCCGTGATTACGCCGCGATCCGGGTTCACGCTTCTCGACGAACGGGGGCGGATGCTAATGGAGCGGTATCATTTGAGCCTGGCCGACTGCTTCCATGGCGAGGAGATGCTGAGGAGGCGAGTCGCCCAGATCCTGCTGCCGGAGGAATTGGAGAACGCTTTCGATGACTCCATCCTCGAAGTGCGCTCCGCTGTGGACCGGTTGCGGGGACACCTCCACGGGTTCGATTCCACACTCGCGGCCGCAATGGAGAAGAGCAAGGCCAAGATCCTCTACCAGATGGAGAAGATCCAGAAAAAGACGGCGGCCGAGGCTCTGCGCCGAAACGGCCTGGCCGACGCCGCGGTGGGTCATATCGCGGGTCTGGTGTACCCCGACCGCCATCTTCAGGAACGGTTCTACTCGATCCTGCCGTTCCTGGCAACGCATGGACTGGATCTGATCGACACTCTGTACGAAAACACACAGCAGGGCTGCCCTGACCACCTCATGCTAACGATCTGAGCAATCCAACGGACATGGAGGCAACGTGAAAACCAACACCGTCAAACAGGCGCTGAAGCAGGGCCGCATCCAGATCGGCACTGCCTACCAGCAGTTCCGCTCGCAGGATGCCATTCGAGCGCTGGCGGCCGCCGGATTCGATTGGGCATTTCTTGATGGCGAACACGGCGGTTTTTCGATCTCGGAGTTGCAGGATCTCTGCCGGATGGCGGCGAAGACGACGCTGAGCCCGATTGTGCGTGTGGCCGATCTCCAGTATTCGCTCATCGCCAGGGCGCTGGATTGCGGCGCCGAGGGCGTCATCTTTCCGCGCGTAGAGGACCCGGAGATTCTGCAACGAGCGGTGAGTTGGACCAAGTTTCCGCCCGAAGGCGTCCGCGGCTGCGGTTTGACGCCACTGCACATCGACTTCGAACCGGCATCGATCGCCGAGATCATGCGCCATGCCAATGAGCACACCATGGTTGTGCTTCAGATTGAGACCGTAAAGGCGGTGGAAGCCATGGATGAACTGCTCAGCGTGCCGTTTGTTGACACGGTGATGATCGGACCGGTGGATCTGTCCATTAGCCTGGGCGTGCCGGGTGAATTCGAGCATCCCAAAATGCTTGGGACAGTGGAAAAGATCGTCGCAGCATGCAAGGCCCACGGAGTGGTTCCTGGCGCCCAGGCCCGCAATCCCGCCCTTGCCCGGCGGTGGAAAGAGATGGGGATGCTATTTGTAGGCTGCGGCAGCGAAGTGTCGATGCTATATGAAAAGGGCCGCGAGGTGGTCGCGGCCCTTCGATAGATCCACTGACACCCTGGCTAGCGGGCGATGCGGAGAATCTCGCTCTGGATCAGGGCGAAGGCCCGGTAAAGCTGCGTCTGATCGGGAGCGTAGGCATACAGGCCTGGCTGCTGAGATGTGCTGAAGATTGTGCTTGCAGGATCGTTGGCGACCCGGCGTAACAACGGCTCATCGACAGAGCCAAGTCCGATCGAGTAGATGACCGGGAACAGCGTAGGGTGGTTCCGGATCGTGTTGGCCTGATTGTCGAGGGCGTTGGAGGCTGCCTTCTCGATCGTGATGGGCTTATCGGGACGCAGTTTTCCAGCATAGGCGCCAGAACTGAATTTGTCGGATGACGTGGCGGTTTGGTAGCAGCAGTTGGTGGCGTTACCGTAGAGGTCCGTGTCGGGAATGTACGCCACGTCGCGACGGGCATAGTACAGGTTGGTACTGAACTTGCAACCGCTGGCATATTCATCAGAAGTGGTGACAGAACTGTTGATCACGTTGAGGTTGGGACTTGTCAACGGCTGCTCGGCTGACTTAATAATCGCCCCGGTGTTGCCGGTGGTAGCGTTTGTTCCCGTTGCCACGATGATGCCTCGGCGGGGGATGGGAGCCCATCCGACCTGCCCGTAAACCTTGCCAGCAGCGTCCTTGCACGTGCTCGGGTTCATGGAGTATTGCGTGGACGTGTAGGTGTAACCATCGGCGCCGTAGCCGTAGCGGGTATCGACGACCGTCTTGATGGGGAAGACCGCAGGCAGTGCGGTGGGCTGTCCATCGGTGAAGAAGACGATAATGTTCAACGCGCCCGGCTCGTTCATTGCCTCTATTTCGTCCCAAGCTTCCTTCACAGCCTGGACGCTATTTGTGCCGCCGGTGCAGGTGATCAGATCGATCTGGTCGTAGATGGAAGGGCTGGTGGTCTTGAAGTCACGGTCCGGCGCATATCCCATCGAGTAGCCCGTGCTGAATGCGACCATGCCAATCCGGTCGCGGCCATTGGCGAACCCGTCGATGAAGACCTTGGCTGCCTCTTTCATTGGGGTGCAGGCGCCGGCAGTCTGCATGGAACCCGAACGGTCGAGAACGAGCATCAGGTTGACATCGCGCCGGGACGCAGTGCTGACAGTGTTAATGTCAACGTTCTTGAATCCCAGGAAGCTCATGAACCAGGTATGCGCCTGCGTACTGGCGCGGACATGCACGGTTCTGACGCGGGCTGTCGTTTCGGCGACGCTGACCGAGACCGACTTCGAGAGGGTGTCCATGTAATTGTTAGGGAAGTTGGCGTGAAAGAACGCCTCGGCGCGGCTGCGGGCGGCCGATTCCTGCTCAGCCATCGTCAACCCCACATGGAGGTTCCGGGCTGCAGCGAGGGCCGCGGCGTCGGCGGCGGTAGCTAGCTTTGCCTTGATGACGTACATATAGCCCGCATCAATCGCCAAGCCGACAACGGGGATCAGGCAGATGGTGAAAATAGACGTGAGCAGCAGCGCAACGCCCTTCTCACGCCGGGTGCGTAGGCGGCTGGAGCCGCTCCGAATCGAATTCGTGATTGACGCTTTCATCAGAAGATACTCCGGTTGTAGGCGCCCTCGCCCATGCCGAAACCGGTTCCAGCACTACTGAAGTAGGATTCGGCAATATAGGCGTTCTCCCCGTCGCCGAGAACGAGTGTGGCGTCGAAGTTGTTGATGACAAGGGCCGACTGAGTCAGATAGTTCGCCTGTGAGGCATCACCATTTGCATTGAAATATGTGGAGGCGGGGTTCCCGTAAGAACTTGTTTTGAGGCTCGTGTTTCCAAATACGATCCTGCCCGTGATCACGGTCTGTCCGCGGTTGGTGCATGACGCGATCGCCACACCGCCGTCCAGGCACTGCTGGTCGCCGATCTTGACGGCGCGCGTCAGGTATACGACGCCGTCGCCTCCTGTGAGTTGGAGGTTCAACCCAGTGGCCATACGGATCAAGAGTTGCTTGTTGCCTGTCAGGGCGAAGTTGAGACCTCGGGCATACATATGGCCGGCACTTCTGGTCACCTGGTTGGCTTGGATCGCGCGGTTCAGCGACATCCCTATGCCGACCGATCCAACCATCAGCGGGACGAGGAATATGAAGCACAGTGTTGATTCAAGAATGGCGTTTCCGCCTTGGGACCGCTTCCTGCTCCTTCTCATCTTTGACTCTCCTCTTACGACCCTCTGCGCGGGATCGCTTCTTTCCTCGCTTCAACAACAGCAGGACAAACCGTTTCTACCTGGCAGGCGGCGTGGTGCCCGCCGGAAGTCCCTCCATCCTGTCCAGCGCCCTGGCCACCAGACTGAGTTGGCCAGGCTCCCGCCACAAGGGAATAATCCACTTCCACTGATAGCCTTCCACCGAGATCTCAACGAGGTTCCCAGGCCAGTTGTAGGGGGTCTCCGTGAAAGTGTTCGGTTCGTAGTACCTCACCTTGATCTGGTCCAGGCCCGCGGCACCGGAGAGGAAGCCCAGCGCATTCTCCTGAACGACGGTTTTGATCGAAAGATCGTGGCCCATCCCCCCTTTGAGCTGGTATGTCACCGCGTAGCGCGCGCCTTCTCTCACTGCATGCTGCAGCGTGCTCTTGATGAAGATCACCAGTCCGAAGTCCAGAATCGCGAAGATGATCGCAAACAGCGGCAAGAAGATGAGCGCTGTCTCGAGCATCGCGTTACCGCGTTGGTGTCGTCGTCGCATGGTTCTTATTCGCCTATCGGCAGTTGTCCGACGGAAAGACGAGGGCGTGGCGGAGGAAATTTACGCTCAGAGGCCGACTAAGTGCTAATGTGCATTGAACTCAGACGATTCACCTACGCCCAAAGTCAGCTTCAATGCCGAGATCGGGTTTTTCAGGCTGTAGTATTGGATGAGGGGATGAAGCGACGGTACGACAGATCTGTCCAGACTGACTCCGGGGTGGCCGGGGCGGGTCAGGCCTGCGCATCGGAGGCCGGCGCCACGGTCGAGGATCTGTTTCACCGGTTCTCGGGGCAACTCAAACGGTATGGTATCGGACTTGGCTTTCCGCCGGAGGAAGCCGAGGAGGCTGTCCAGGAGGGTTTTCTCCGGCTGCAAGGGGCGCTCAACCGGCGAGAGACGGTCCACAATCCTGGCGCCTTCCTGCACACGGTTGTCCGGCACCTTCTGATCGACTCCGCGCGGTTGAATGTCCGGTTCGACTGCTATGCCGGGCAGGCGCCCGCGCAATGCAGCCACAATGGCGGCATTGGCGGAGCCAACACCGAGGATCTGCTCAGGCTTGCCGGGGCGCTGCTGACGCCCCGTGAGAACGAAGTGTTCAAAATGCGCTGGGCGGGCTTGTCCTACCGGGAGATCGCCACAGAACTTGGAATTAGCCGCGGCACGGTTGGAGCCCTGGTCTCCCGCGCCACGGCAAAAGTCCGCCGGCGCGCCCGGCATATCGGCTGAGGTCTGAATTGTCCGGAGCGACGCATCAGCAGCCGCGCTTGGCCCGCTGGCTCCGCCCGCCCGAACCGCTGATTCACAACCCGCGTGAGGCGCGGCCAGACGCTCCGCTTGGCCGCTGGAATCTCTACATTGGCGGGGCCAACCGCAGCGTCAGCGGATTCGTGAATCTCGACATCGATCCCACGGCTGGCGTGGATGTTCAGGCCGATGCCCACGCGCTGCCTTTCGCGGACGCGCAGTTTACTCGCGTGGAGTGCGACGCGGTATTGGAGCATGTCGCCGCCCCCGGTCTGGTCATGCAGGAGATCGCGCGTGTACTCGAGCCGGGCGGGTGGGCGCATATCGTCACGCCGTTCTGCCACCCCTTCCACGCCTACCCGAGCGACTACCGCCGGTTTACGCCTGAAGGGCTTCGGACGATGTCGTCCGGCCTTGAGGTGGTGGCCACGGGTTGGCGAACCGGCCCCACTGCAACCATGCTCGTGTTCACGCTCGAATACGTCAAACTGCTGCTGCCCTGGCGCTGGTGGAGGGTGCTGTCTCACGCTGTGCTTGGCTGGACGCTGTGGCCGCTGCGGTATCTGGATCTCTACCTGTTGCGTTCGCCGTACGTCCACCGGTTGGGCAACCACTGTTTCATCTGGTTGCGCAAGCCGGCCGCCTAGACAGGATTTGCCGCCAGGAACTCCTCAAGTTCAGCGATCTCTCCGTCCGTCAGCCTGAAGCCGGCCGCGGCGGCAATCTCGCGCGCCTGCTCAGCCGACCTCATCCCGGCAATGGCCGCTGTCACCTCAGGCAACTGCAACGTCCAGGCGATCGCGACATCTCCCGGCGTGCGTCCATGGCGCGCTCCTATCTCCCGCATCACCTCGACCAAACGAAGGTTGCGACTCAGCGCCGGCTCCTGGAAATGAGGCGTGCGCGGACGGTGGTCGTCCGGCGGCATGGCCGCTATGCGCTCCCGGGTCATCTTTCCGGTCAGCAGGCCAGACTGCATTGGCGAGTAGACCAGCACACCAATGTTTTCTGCCTTGCAGAAACTCAGTTGATCGCCCTCGATCTGCCGGCGGAGGATGTTGTAGGGAGGCTGGAGCGATGTGGGCGTTTGGATGCGGCAGATGCGCCTCAGTTGTGCAGTGGAGAAGTTCGATACGCCGATCCAGCGCACCTTGCCCTCTTCCTTGAGCCGGACCATGGCCTCCCAGCCTTCCTCCACATCCTCATCCGGTTCAGGCCAGTGCATCTGGTAGAGGTCGATGACATCGATTTTGAGACGTCGCAACGAATCCTCACACTCCCGCCTCACCGAGTCACGCTTGAGACACTTCTGGATCTCGCGGTTTTCGTTCCAGACACGAGCGCACTTCGTGAAAATGTAGGGTTTCTTCTGCAGGCCTTCGACAGCTTGGGCGACGATCTCCTCGCTGTGGCCCAAACCATAGACCGCGGCTGTGTCAATCCAGTTCAGCCCTGCTTCAAGGGCCGCACGGACGGCGCGAATCGAATCTGCGTCATCCTGCGGCCCCCAGGCGAACTGCCACCCCCCGCCACCCATGGCCCAGGCGCCGATGCCAATGGGAGTGATGTGGAGATCGCTATTCCCGAGTTGTTTTGTTTGCATGCTCCTATCCGTTTTACCACCGGACGGAACAGCTGTTTCTTACTTTGCGCCGATTGCCTTCTTAGCTTTCTTGAAGTCGGTTTCATCCACTTGGATGAATGCACCGTATTGACCTGATGCCGATGAAATCGCCTGTGCCGCATGGATGTTGACGCCCGCGGCGGTGATCTTCGATACAACATCGAGCAGGGAACCGGGCTGGTCCTCGCACGCCGCGAATAGCGCCAACTTCTTTGGTCCGGCATCCAATCCGAGTTTCTTTACGGCTTTGAGGAAGGACTTGCCGTCTTCGGGGGCAATGTCGAGCACTGCCTTTTTCCCCTTGATCGGGTATCCCCAAAATCCAGTGAGGTTGACCCCCGCTTCCTTCAACGCGCCAAGAACGCGCACTGCCTCGCCGGCTTTGTTCGCGACGACGACGGAATAGTAGTTGATTGTTTTTGCTGTCATTGAGAACTCCATGCTCCGCATTATTGTACTGCGACAGCGTGCCGCAGGTCATTTGTGTTCCGGGCGTCGCATGGCCGCGCGGCGGACATGCGCAACCTGGAATGGCCCATTGCGGCGGGCATCCTATGTTAGGATCTAATTGCAGCCGCATTCGGCATGCCTCGCCTCACCTGCTGGAGTGGCGGAACTGGCAGACGCACGGGACTCAAAATCCCGCGACCTTCACTGGTCATGTGGGTTCGACCCCCACCTCCAGCACCATCCTGACGAAGATTTACCCTATTGCCCTGGGCGGTCCACGAGAACCTGCAACCGCGTCGGGTAGGTCGCGGAATGATGGACTCGATGGCGCTGCGGCTTGTAAGCGGAATCCGGAGCGAACATGATCGATGGGACGAAAGTCTGCGGATTCCGATCATAGAGCGGGAACCACGTGCTCTGAATCTGAACCATCAGGCGGTGGTCTTTGAGGAGTGTGTGGTTCAGGTGGGGCAAGTTGATTGTGTACTCCAGCACCTTGCCGGCCTCCAAAGGGCGAGCCTGATCGAAGTTTTCGCGGTAACGGCCGCGGAAGATGTCCGAACTGATCATCAACTGATAGCCTGACATCTCGTAGCCGGCAGCTTCGTCCGGATAAACGTCGATCAGCTTGACCACCCAATCGGCATCGGTTCCTGTTGTTTCGGCAAATAGCTTGACAGTGACGGGACCTCGGAGCGTGAGCGGCGCGGTCAGAGGTGCGCTCTCCCAGACCGCGACATCGGGCCGGCCGTCGGCGAAACGCTGATCTTCCACAAGCCAGCGCCGCCAGGCGGCGATGATGCCAGGAACGTCGTAGTCATAGCCGAACTGGGGCCGGGGCGAGTGGGGTACGGGTTTGGCGGGATCCGAGATGTATTCGGTGAATCCTTCGGTCTCCCCTGGCTTCTCGAATGAAGCGGCCCCGCCGCGATGCAGATAGAGATTGCGGGACTCGGCAGATGGTGGCCAGTTTTTGAACTGGCGCCAGCGGTTGGCGCCAGTTTCAAAGACGGTCACTGGACTGGGGACCGGTGAGTCTTCTCCCTTGAGGAAGCGGCGCAGGAAGGCTGACAACACATCTTGCCGGAATCGCTTGGCGGTGTCCTCGTCGAAATGAATCGGTCCAAGGCTGCTACCATCGGCGAAGTGCTGGCCGTGATACCAAGGACCGGCCGCAAAGAAGTTCTTGTCGTTGGCGCGGTCATGCTTTTCCAAGGCGGCATAGACGGCGGGCGATCCATAGATGTCCTCCTGATCCCAGAATCCATGCACGTGCAATGCGGGCACGAGCCGTCTCGGAGAATCGAACCAACGGTCGGCGGCGCAGTCGCGCCAGTAGGGACCATAGGCCGGAAATTCCATCAGGCGCTTCCACATTTCGTGCCTGTCGTCGAGTCTCGATCCCAGCCCCCTGCCCGCCGCGCCAAGACCCAGCATCCATTTGTAGATGTCCCGGACTTCATAAGGGTAAGGGGAGGAAGCGCCCTTGCGGGACTCCATGGAATAGATGAACTCAAAGGCATAAACCGGGCGAAACGCGCCCCAGTGGAACCAATCGTCAGCCTTCCAGACATCCACGACTGGATTGAATGGAACGGCCGCTGCCAGTGCCGGGTGGGGATCGCGCATGGCTGCCAGAGTCAGCCAGCCGGGGTACGAAGTCCCCCAGACACCGACGCGTCCATTGTTGACCGTGTTCTTCACCAACCAATCGATTGTGTCCCAGGCGTCTGTGGTTTCGTCAGTTTGAGTTCGGTTGAACTGGCCGCGCGGCACTCGGTACATGGCGTAGTCGCCTTCCGACCTGAAGCGTCCCCGGATGTCCTGAGCGACAAAAATGTATCCACCGTCAAGGTACTTGGGCCCGAGCGCCACGCCCATCCGGGTCGTTGCCCGTCCACCCAGGATTCTAGTTGCGTCGTATGGAGTCCGTTCCAGCAGCAGCGGCAACTTGCCGGCGCTAACCTTAGGGGTAAGGATGACGGTGTATAGCTTGACCCCGTCCCGCATGGGGATCATCTCTTCCCGGACTGTGTAATCGTCGGTTGCATGGGCTTCCCGCAGCGGCGGCTGGGGGCTTGCTGCTGCGGTCGCGAGAACCGCCAGGACTGCTGCTTTCGACAGAAATAATCTCATAGTCATAAATGCCTCCAGCCCTTGAGCAGCGCTCGATTCAGTCCTGCGCCAGGGGCAGTGCAATCTCCGAATAATACAGCAGTGGGCGAGTCAGAGGCTTTCTCAAGCGCTGACCAGCCTTGGACTCAAGTGGTTGCCGTGGCTAGTGCCACTCGGATGCAGTAACATGGCGGCGAGACGGTGACCCCGTACACTAGGCCGCCGGACCGAGGAGCCTTGGCGGCCTAGTGTAGCCAACATCGATCGTTCCGGATGGAGGACACAGAATATGCGCGAAAACCTGGCAATCAATGGAGGCGCGAGGGCAGTGACACAGAAGCTGCCCGGCTGGCCGCAGTTCAGCGAGAAGGCGATTCGGGACGTCGAGGACGTCCTTCGCTCCGGCAAGGTGAACTACTGGACCGGCAAGCGCGGCATGGAGTTCGAGCGTCGATTCGCCGAATGGCAGGGGTCGAAGCATGCCATCAGCGTCGCCACCGGAACTGCGGCGCTGCACGTCGCATTGGCCGCGCTCGGTATCGGGCCAGGCGACGAAGTGATCGTGCCCAGCTACACATTCATCGCATCCAGCTTTTCGGTTGTCCAGGCGGGAGCGATTCCGCGCTTCGCTGACGTTAACCTGGAGGACCACTGCATCAGCACGGAGAGCGCCGAGCGGCTGATCACAGAGCGCACAAGGGCCATCATGCCGGTCCATCTCTACGGCAACGTCTGCGACATGGATAAGGTATGGGCGCTGGCGAAGAAGTACAGCCTATTTGTCGTCGAAGATAACGCTGAGGCCTACGGTGGCGAATTTAGGGGCAAGAAGACCGGCTCGATCGGCCACGTTGCCGGCTGCAGTTTCTGCCAGAACAAAACGTTCACTACAGGCGGCGAAGGCGGAATGGTCACCACCGATGACGAAGAAGTCGCCTGGCGGGCGCGCAGTTTCCGCGATCATGGTTACGACGTCAAGCAACGGTTGAGCCTTCTGGAACTGGAGCAGAAGCTGCCGTACATCCACAACATGGTGGGCTGGAACTACCGCATGACGGAAATGCAGTCGGCCATCGGACTGGCCGAACTCGACCGCATTGACGGCTGGAACATGCCCGCGCGGCGGCGCAATGCGCGGATCATCGTGGACGCGCTTAAGGATCTGGATGAAGTCAAGTTCTTGCCGGTAGACACGCCGGAGCGGCGCAATGGCTGGTATGTGATGGCGTTTTCCCTGGACATTGAGAGCATGGACTGTACCATCCAGGAGTTCGTTGCCGCGGCCGGGGCCGAGGGGGCGCCGTGCTGGAAAGTTTTCTGGCCGCAGTGCCACACGGAGCGGGCTTTCCAGGAGGGAAACGCGTTTGGGCGTTCGGGGTTCCCGTTCCGTTCCGCCGAGTACTCAAATCCATCCAGCGTTGACTATTCGGCAGTGGAAGTTCCAAACGCCCTCTGGCACGAGAAGCACACATTCACCTGCTTCGCCTATCCGACCTACACGGAGGAGAACTGCCAGGAGATCGCGGCCGCGCTGGTGAAGGTGATCAAGGCCTACTCGAAGAGGAGAAGCCATGCTTGACATCGTGAGGTGGGGAGTCATCGGATCCGGCGGCATCGCACGGCGCCGGACGATCCCGGAGGGCATAATGACAGCGGCAAACGCCCGTCTTGCCGTCGTGTTCGACATAGACCGCGCGACCAACATTGCAGTCGCGGGACAGTTTGGGACGGCCGCCGCAGAAAGCCTCCAGGACCTGTTGGCGCGGGAAATCGACGCCGTCTATATCGCGTCGCCGGCCAACGTCCACTATGAACATGTGCTGGCGTGCCTACGAGCGGGAAAGCACGTTCTCTGCGAGAAGCCCCTCGGCATGAACGTCGCAGAGGCGGAACGCATGGCCGCCGCCGCAGGCGAAGCGGGCGTGCGCTTAGGCGCTGCGCTGATGATGCGCTTCCATTCGCAGCACAAGGCAGCAATGGAGTTGATCGATCAGGGACGGCTCGGCAAGATCGTTTATGCTCGGGCGCAACTTTCCTGCTGGTACCCGCCCATCCCGGGCGCATGGCGGCAGGACCCCGCCACCGGCGGCGGCGGGTCGCTCATCGACATGGGCGGCCATTGCATTGACCTTCTGGAGATGCTGCTCGGACCCGTTGCACGCGTGAGTTGCTTTATCCGCAATTCAGTGCATGACTACAAGAGCGAGGACAGCGCCGTTACCCTGCTCGAATTCGCCTCGGGCGCTCTCGGCACCGTCGATACATTTTTCTGCATCACCGACGAGGGCAGCCGGAATACGCTCGAACTGCACGGCTCCAGGGGAAGCATCATCGCCGAAGGCACGCTCGGCCAGACGGCCCAAGGCAAAATGACCGCCATCCTGAAAGATAGTGGGAGTGGCTACGACGCCTCGCAATCCAGGGATGCCGCTGCCGGCGTCGACATCTCGCCCCCGCCAGTCAACATGTACATGGCCGAGATCGAATCGTTCGGCAATGCAATCCTGAGCGGATCGGAACCCGAACCGGGCGCGGACGCCGGTATTCGCAGCCAGAAGGTGATCGCAGCGTGTTACGACTCGGCGCGTACCGGCCACGCGATTGCGGTGTAAAGGAGACTGCCATGCGAATCGGCGTCATCGGCCTCGGCTTCATGGGGTCAACCCATTTGAAAGCCATTGCCAATATTCCCGGCGCGCAATTGGCAGCCGTCATGGATGTCGACGAAAAACGGCTTTCGGGCGACCTGAGCGGCATTCAAGGCAACTTGGGCGGACCCGCGCAGAGCTTCGATTTCTCGAACCTTAAGCAATACCAGAGTGTGGACGGGATTGCCGCAGATTCCGAAATCGACGCAGTCGATATCTGCCTGCCGACGTTCCTGCACGCTCCGGTCGCGGTCGAACTGCTCCGTGCAGGCAAACACGTTCTCGTTGAAAAGCCGATGGCGCTCACTGGAGAGCAGTGCGACCAGATGATCGAAGAAGCGAAGAAGGCCGGTCGCATCCTGATGACCGCCCAAGTGCTGCGATTCTCGCCGGACTACCAGACGCTTCGCCGCTTCTTGCTTGACGGCAGCGTTGGGCGGGTCCGGTCAGCGCTCTTCCGCCGCAGGTGTGCAGTGCCCGGGTGGGGCCCTTGGGAGTTCGATTCGGCCAAGAGCGGAGGTGGTATCTTCGACCTGCTCATCCACGACATCGACATGTGTCTTCACCTGTTTGGCGCCCCCGAGGCCGTCTCGGCCACGGGGCACGAGGACATGGCGCATGGGATCGACAACATCCTGGCTCAATTGCACTACCCCGGCATTGGATTCGTGACCGTTACCGGCGGCTGGCACCATGCTGGAGCCTATCCGTTCTCGATGGAGTTCACCGTCGTTGGCGACAACGGCGTCGTAGAGTACAGTTCGGCCGGGCGGCCCACGACACTTTATCGTGCCAGCGGTGATTCGGAAACGCCCCGTCTCCTTGAGACCGACTTCTATCAGGCCGAAATCGAATACTTCCTCGAATGCTGCCGGACTGGCGCTCAGCCGGCGCTGTGTCCGCCCGGGGAGTCAGCCCGTTCAGTCCGGCTAGCGTTGTTGATGCTCGAATCCCGCCGCCGGGGCGGAGAGAGAATCGCTTGCGCGTTATGAGGGATCAGCCGGGCACGACGTCGCGCTTCGCTGGATCGTAGATCATCCGGCGTCCGGTGATCAGCGCCTCATCGGCCATGATGACCGCCACTGAATGCGCATAACCGGCTTCAATTGGCGCGATGGGCTGCTGCCGGGTACGGATGCAGTCCAGGAAGTTCTGCATGTGGTGCGGCGTTTCCACCGGCACAACCTCCAGATCCTCCCTTATGCGGTCCGGCTCGCCCGATCCTTGTCCCGACACTGACCACTTCTGTGTTGGCGAAAAGCTCTTCGCGTCCAAAGTGCCGCGTGTGCCGAACCACTTGGCGTAGTTCCCTGCTCCCGTGCCGAACACAGTGCAGTAGCGCACGAGGAAATCCTCCGGGTAGTCGAGAACGACTTCAACCGAATCCGGCGCATCAAAGGCGCCCTTCCAGCGGTACGTGCCGCCCATCGCAACAACGCGCCGGGGAATGCTGGCGCCAGTGACATAGTGCACCTGGTCGATGAAGTGCACCATGAGATTCGTGTGGGGGCCACGGGAGAAGTCGCGGAAACCATACCAGCCTTGATACTGGGTCGCGTCAAACGGCCTCGCCTTCCGGTCACCCAGAAAGGCCTTCCAATCCACGTCGGCTTCGGTGGGTTTTTCCGCGAAGAATTTCTGGCCGCCGTAGCTCATCCAGTATGGGCTGTAACCGTTGCGAACCTGTTCCACCTTGAGGATTTTTCCTAGTTCACCGGCGGCGATCAATTTCTTTGCTCCGCCGGAGTTCGGGTAACTCCGCATCTGCGTGCCGATTTGAACAATGCGGTCCGACCGTTTCACCGCATCGTAGGCCCGGACCAACTCGCGCATATTCATAGCCAGCGGCTTCTCGACATACACGTCCTTGCCGGCCTTGATCGCATCGATCAGCATCGCGCAATGGAGATGGTCTGGCGTGCCTATGATCACGGCGTCGATATCTTTCTTCGCGAGTACCTCCGCGAACTGGCCGGTCGCCAACGGCTCCTTCCCTGTAAACTCCTTTACTTCGGCCGCCGCACTCTCGCGTTTCTGCCGCCAAGTATCGCAGACGGCCGCGATCTCGATATTGGCGCTGTCCTTGAGCTGGATGAGTTCCTTTAGTAGCCCGCGCCGCCCGCAACCGATGTTGGCAACGCGGATGCGGTCGCTCGCGGCGGCCAACGAACGGACCGCCGCCGGAGCGGCCATCGACCCTGCGACGAAAGAGCGACGGCTCAAATCTGGGTTCTGCATGGGTATGATCTCCGTGGACGAATCATATCCCATCGCCGGTCGTTGTGTTCGCCCGCGAAGACTGCTTCCCCGGACAGACGGCACGGGGCCCGGGATCGGCTGAGCAAGGTTGATTTTGGATCGGATCAGCTCACGGCCAGAATCCGCCTCACCATTCCAGCGTTCTGGGCGATCTCGTCGCTGAGGATTGGGAACATTCCGACAATGAGGCCGTCGCCCGGCTTGAGCCGCTCATATGCGAACCGCATGGCCTTCTCCATCGAATCGTTGTTGTTGCACAACCGGCCCGCCGCGAACACCTTGAACGCGAGGCAGGGGCGTCGCACCTGCCTGACGACGTTCAGCATTCGTTCGGGGTCGTTTCGTAGAAACAATTCATCTACTGGAACGTCTCCCAGCCCTTCCTTCAACTTTTCCGGTTGGCGAACCACGTTGTAGAGGCACGTCATATAAAGATCGTGCGCCCAGCCGGAATCCTCCACGCGGGCGATGTGTTCTGGCACATGTGACGAAACGCCGGCCATCACACCGTGGTCGTGCGCCTTTTTGATGAAGTCATTCACCTTGCTCTGCTCGCCGCGGTAGAAGAAGCGGTCAGTCACGCCGCCGTGGTGTACGACGGCGATCGGCTTCAGGTCAATAATCTCTTTCCAGATTTCGGGCGTCTCGTCTCGCATCAGACAGATGTGCTGGATCTTCGATCCCCGCTCCCGCGCCGCCCGGAGTGCGCCGAAGACTTTCTTGTCAACACTGACTTGCCAGGTATTGATGCCGTTCCTCTCACACGACAAGGCGTATTCCAGCGTTCGCTCCGGCGTGAACCAGTTGGTCATGAGCGCGCTGAGTTTCGGCACCGCATGAGAATGGCCGCCAATCGGGTTATATCCAGCAACCAGACGGGTTACTTGGAACTTGCCGATGGCCGCTGTGGGCAAGACCCCCTGCGCTCGGGCCGGGGCCTGTCCTCCAGCCAATGGAGCAGCCGCTGCGGCCAGCCATTGGCGGCGGCCGATTCCTTGGGTCGCGATCGGATTATCCATGGTCAGCTCCTGGGTTTCGAACAGTATACACCCGCGGTTCGCGAGAGCCGCTCTGTGGCTCTCGGGCTACTTCGTAGCAGGCGCAGGATAGCCGTGCAACTGCGGCCCGATCGAGTTGGAGTAGTTGTAGCTGGCGCGGCGATCGGCGTCAATCGTCCAGAACATGGCGCCGAGCAGCCCCGGATATCCGCTTGGCCTGCGCAGACGGTATTTCACACCCGGAGGCGCCTTGCCGGTGATCAGGTAATCCATCGCCTGGCTCACAATGGCGGGCGTGGTATCCCCATTCAGGAAGCCAACGGCAACCTTTTCCGCCGGCATGGGCGGGAAGAATCGTCCCTGGTCCCTGCCGGCGTTGAAGCCCTGAAGCCACAATTCGGTCATCGCCGCGTGGTAGTCCACCGTGCCGGGCTGGTAAATCTCCCCGTCAAGCCCCTGGAGCGGTGGCGTGTTGTAGCTTTGCGTGTCCACGAAAACGAGCGCATCGCGCAGCGCATGGGCGATGGGCAGGTAGGAGCCGAACTGCCCGCCGTAGCTGGGATAACCGGCCGGGATCTGCGTTCCTTCCGGCACCAGACTGATCTTGAAACCCGGCCCGAAGTGGTCCCTCAACTGCCGGAGCGCCGATATCAGATTGACTATGGATGGCGTTGTCGGATTGCGGAAGTCGGTGTCTCCTGGAGCGATGGACAGCGACGGGCTTTCGAAATCAATGTCAACTCCGTCGAAGCCGTACTCGGTCACGATGCGCGTGACGGATGAGACGAAGTTCGGGATTCTGTTCGGGTCGGCCAGTGTAAAATGCTGGCCGCCTCCTCCGAGCGAAACCATCACCAGTTTCCCCAGACGTTTCAGGTACGCAATGTCCGATTTCATCTCCTCTGGAGGCATTCCCGCCGGCGGACGGAACTGCATCGTTCCCTCCGGCGCATTCCGGTCGGGCGTCGAGAACGCGACCAGAATGACGTCCCATTGCGGGTTGATCTCTCTTAGCGGGAACGTCGAACTGGCTGAGCCGTAACCCGCCCAGTAGCCGATCAGCTTGTGGCCGTTGTCCGGGCCTGTCCGCGGCGCGGGCTCGGCCGCCGGCCTCGGGATCCCCTGTTGCCTGGCGCCGGCGGAAGCGCGTCCCCCGCGAGCCGGGCATGGCGTCGAGCGTGTTGTCAGTGCTTTGGGATCGGGGAAGCTGAACTGGCTCCCAATACCTTCAACCGGCCCGACATACCATGGCAGCAAAGCCGTGTTCTGCAAATGGTAGACCCCTCCGCCAGTTTTCGCCGTGAAGCTCTTGGATGCGGGGATGTTGTTCTTCGGGTTGGTGTGGGTTGGTTCGAGCAGGAAGTAGGTCGAGGTCGCCCCCGTTCCGGCGCAACTGCCTTCAAGCCCGGGACGCATCCAGGCCGGAAAGCTATTGCCGGGGACTTTGGCGCTCCGGCTTTGAATCAGCGGGTCCCGTAACGGGTTTTTCACGAAGGCGGCGATCTGCTGCGTGAGAGGCTGGATATCCATGTCCTGCACGACCGGTGGGGCGTCGTGCAGGTACGAGCCGAGCACAAACGAATTGCCCGTGGCCGAATCCACCCCATGGGTTCCCCAGGAGCAGCAGACGGTGGCGTCGCCCAGGGCATAGTACACGGTGTTCAAGGTCACCGCGATAACAAGTTTGCCTTCTTGCTTCGGAATCTGTTTAAAGATCTCGCGCTGAAGGAATTCGACATCGGCCACTGCAAATGACCGGCCTGAGCTCTTCGAATGGAGAACATAGCCGTAGCCCACAGGGACGGTGATGCTGAGCGGCTTGACGTCAGGCGCGCCGAACAACGTGTGCCAGCCGCCAGATTGGGCAAACATCGTCCTGAGCATGGCGTCCGCGAACTGGGTCGTCCCGCCTGACGGGAAGGCAAATTGCGCGAAAACCGGAGAACGCATGATCCGCGTCACGTGCCGCGCAGCATCCATCTGGATAGGCTTGCCAGCGGCTTTCCCGGCTTCGAATGTCAGCGTGATGGGAATAAGCACAGTCGGAATGGACGTTGTGCCGCCCTTGGCCGGATCGCTTCCGAGAAATGTGAACCGGCCGGTTCCAGCCGCGAAGTCGAACGTGGGCACCGAACTCTGCGCCCATCCCGTGATCGGAGATATCGCTGAAAGAAGCAGTAAGCCAATCGATCGCAATGGCATCTCTATTCCCTTCGCCCTCAGGGCCGGCATGGGCGATGAACCATGCGTCCCGGCAGGGCATCACGAGGATACCACCGCCGCTCCGAGCGAAAAAGCCCTCTTCACTTCGCGCACCCACTGCTGCCCAACTCTCCCTTTCCCTCACAAATCGGCCCACGCCCACCAGCCCTCGGGCGGATCGTCTGCGTGTCGAAGCATTGAAGTCCACGCACAGCCGTAGACTCGGATCACCCCATTTGTTTCGAGCGCACCTCGTCGCGGGGTAAACCAACGGGGCAGCCCAAGCCCGCTCCGCCCGTGCCGTTTGAGGTCAAGACTGCCTCAACCGGACGTGAAAAAGGCCGCCGGCCAGGGCCCGCGGCCTCTCCATTAGTTATTGAAGCTCCGCTAGGTGTTCATAAGGGCGAACATCGCCACAGCCATGAGCACGGACGCGCAAGGCAACAGCAGCAGTGCCTTCTTCAAGCGCTTTGGGTCGTCGCCCGCGATCCCACCGATTACCGGCGAACTGACCACCAAGCCAAGCCAGCCAGCCGTCACCGCGATGCCTGTGGCCGTCGCCGCGGTCGCGGCAAAGCGGGCGCTGACCACTGCCAGCGTCGTCGGGAAGACCGGAGCCATCGCGATCCCGGCTAGAAAGACGAGCGCCCAGGCCGTATTCGGATTGCCGCTCTGCAGCATCGCGAACGTTGTCAGAGCCATAAGCACCGCCGAGCCGACCAGCACCATCTCGGGCGAAACGCTCGATAGGACTGGTGAAACCGCTACCCTGCCGAGCAGCAAGCCGAGCGCGAACCCGAGTGACAGAATCGTCAAAGCCTTTGATTCGGGCACACCCTGCGCGATCAAATGTCGCGCCAGCCAGTTCCACACGCCCACTTCGCAGGAAACGTACAGGAACAGGAACAGGGCCAAAAGAAGCAGCGGCAGGCTGCCCAGCAACGCTCCCACCTGCGACGTATCGAAATTCACCTTGCCGCTGGGCTCCGGCATTCCCGTCAAGCCACAGAAGGCCAGGGTCAACGCCGTGATGGAAGCCGCAAAGATGAGCAGCCGGGCGGAGTTGTTCTTGAACAGGTTGGCCGCCACCAGTGGAGTGATCAGCCCGCCAAGCCCGAAAAACAGGTTCAGCAGGTTGAACACGCCGGCGGTCTCGAGCGATTCGATTTTGATAAAAGGCGGCAACCCGTTGGCGCCGACCACAATCGCGCCGCCTCCCGTGCCCAGCAGCAGCATCAAAACGGCGATGGAGGTAAAGCCGCTGGCCGTGCGCAGTCCAAACAGCGCGACGGCAACCAACCCTAAGCCTAGAAGCAGTCCGAGCTTGACGCCGAAAACGTCAATCAGGGGACCAGAAAAGAACGACCCGATCATCAGGCCTACAGCCTGCGTCATGGCGATGTTGCCATTCTGCTTAGGCGTGAGGGAAAAACGCTTTGAGAGGTCCGGCAGGATCGTGCCAAGCATGGCGGCGATCATGCCGTAGACGAAGATTGCGAGGATTGCGGCGGTGATCAGCATAACTCCCAGATCCTATCAGACTTAGCGCCCGGCGCGGATGATCTCGTGCAGCACGCGTCCAGACGCTCCGCTGGGAATCTCGACACCGGCGATCGCCGTGAGTGTCGGCGCCAGGTCCACTGCGCTCACCCGCTGGTAGTATCGCCCAGGCTTGATCTGCGGCCCCATGAGCATCAGCGGCACATGAGAATCGTAATTCCAAGGCGTCCCGTGTGAAGTCCCCGAATTCTCAAACAGCCAGTATGGGTTGGCAACTATGAATAGATCCGATGCGCGCAGGTAGAAGAATCCGTTCTGAACTCGGGCTCCCACCAGATCCGCGTGCGTCATTCCCCGCCGAAGGTCCTCGCGCGTAAATACCCGCGCAATGTAGGGCAACTGCCGGGCCGCCGCTGCCGCGGTTTCCTGCACCTCTTCAAGCGCCAGTTTCTTACTGGTAATGAGCTGATGATTCAGATACGGGGCCGGACCCGAATAGCCCAATACCCAATCTCCCGCTCCATACTTCGCCGCGAGTGCCTTCTGCACAGTGTCCCGCACATCCTTGGCCGCGGCACGCCCGCCCGGCATCTTGTGCTTCTGGTTGTACTCAGGCATCGGCGCCACGCCATGATCCGCCGTGAATGCAACCAGGACGTTTTTCATGCCTACGGTCTTTTCCAGATGATCAAACAGATCGGTCAGCACTTTGTCGGTCGACAGCGCCACGTCGTGGATCTCCGGTGAGTGAGGCCCCTTCCGGTGGCCGATCGTGTCGCAGGATGAGAAACTGACGGCCAGCAGATCGGTGGAATCCCTCTGCCCCAATTTCTCGCCGTCGATCGCTGCCTTAGCCATCATCACCAGCAGGTCGTTGCCATATGACGTACCAACTACGCCGGACCAGTAAGCCGGCCCTGGCGTCGATGGCAGCATCATGAAGGGCGTTCCTCCATCGGCCGGACCCCAGTTCCGGCCCACAAACTTGTCAGCCGCCCTGGATTTGTTAAACTCCGCCGCCCATTGAGGAAGTTGATCGAAGTAGTATGTTGAACTCACGAAGTTGCCCGTCGTGGCGTCCCACCAATAAGCGCCGTCGGCCCTTCGTCCGGACATCATGATCGCCGCCCTGTCCTTTATCGAGATTCCGATTACCTTCGAAGCCGGCCACTTCTCGCTCATCTTCAGCTCATCGCCCACAGTGGACACGAGTAATCGGTGCGGGGAAGCCCCTTCCTTGCCGTACTCACCGCCAAGTTGCTTGGTCGAGGGATCGTTCACACTCGTCACCTGCTTGCCCGTCGCGCGGTCGTACCATTCATTGCCGACAATGCCGCTCGACGACGGCATCGCGCCCGTGAGTGTAATCGAATGTCCCACCGCTGTCACCGTGGGCGAGTGGTCGTAGTGAGCATCCCCAAAAACGGCCGACTCGTCAAGGAGCCTCTTCAGACCGCCTTTGTACTCCGTGTGGAACCGGTCTAGATAGTCCGCGCGGAATTGGTCGACAACCAGTAAGAGAATCAGCTTCGGCGCCTCCGGCCTTGCATTTGGCGTGGACGCAGGTTCGGCAGCCGCTACCGGCTTGGCGGGCGCCTTGGCGGGAACCGGCTTTCTTGGTGCGGTCCGCGTCTGCGCGGTCAAGCTTGCCACGATGCCAAACAAAACAAGAGCGGAGACGGCCGCCACCGTTTTTCGGATGTTCATAACGCTGAGTACTTCCTGTCGTTTTTCGGGAGCCCGCCTACTCAATGACCACTGCGCCCGTTCCCTTGATCTGGTAGATGGTCTTGCCGGCGGTGATCGTCGAAGGGTCGAACGGTTTGTTGTTCTCCTCCGCCTCGTGCTTCATCTGGGCGATCAACTGGTCCTTGGTCAGGTCTATTTTGGTGAATGTCCCTTCGGCCACGGCCATTCGCCCGACGGCCTCCTTCGGGAAGACAATCTCGCCATCATTTACCTTGATACGTACCTTCGCCGATGATTTGGGATCGACTAGGTTCATCCAGCAGCCGGCTTTTTCGCAGACTTCGACCACCTTGCCCTTCACCTGAACCAACTTGCCTAAATGGTCGGCGGGTTTAGATTCCAATGCGGAGATAGCGGTCTGCTTCTTGAGGGTAAGGGGGGCCCCCAACTTGACTTCGCCTGCCATCATTGTGGCGGCGCACAGAAGGAATGGTAGTATCGTCCTCATCGTCCCATTATCGGCGACACCCCAACCTTTGGCGCAACTACGCCTGGCGCCTCAGCGCAAGCCTAACGCTGCTTCTGGTCTTTGGCTGCCGTTTCCCTGGCCAGGCGGACCTTTGCGCTTTCCAGTTTCTTTTGGATCTTAGCGACTTCGCTCTCGTCCTGATCGCTGGGTGCATTCCCTCGCCACTCTCTGAGCGCGATCTCCCAATGGCTGATGGCGTCCTTCAGGTTGCCCTGGCCCAAATACACGTCTCCTAAATGGTCGTGGACCGTCGGATCCTTCGTGCCGCGCTGCAGCGACTTGCGCAAGTAGTCAGCCGCCTCATCCAGCTTGTTCAAGCGGTAGTATGCCCACCCAAGGCTGTCCAGGAATGCGCCGTTGGTCGGCTCTTGGTCCACAGCCCTTTGAATCAGCTCCAAAGCCTCCTGCAACCTGACGTTCCTGTCGGCCAGCATGTATCCCAGGTAGTTGAGGGCCGACGCATTTTCGGGCGCCACTTCGAGCACCCGCCGAAACTGCTTTTCCGCTTCGTCGTACCTCTTCTGCTTTTCGAACATGGCGCCGCGCAGGAACAGAACCGGCTCCTTGTCCTCATTGCTCTCGGAGAGCCTCTCGGCCTCGTCCAGCGCCCGGGCCATCGCCGGGTAATTCTTGGCCTTGTCATATGCTTGTGCCAAGGCGAGGTGGACAGCCCTGTCGTTCTTTCCATCAAACAGAGTCTTCAACAGTGCTTCTGCCTCGGCGTGCCGCCCGAGATCGCTCTGAAGCGTCGCCGCGACGCTCTTGAGCACACGGTCTTCCGGAAACTTAGCCAATGCGTCCTTCATCTCCTGCTCGGCGGAGACGAAGTCCTTGGCCGCACGGTAGGTGTCTATCACCTGCGCCGCGGCGTTTGGAGCCGCGTTGGAGTCCACCTGCGCCATGCGGCGAAACGCGGCCACGGCGTCCTGGGTTTGTTCCGCGGCACGGTATAGCAGGCCCAGACGTTCCAGCAGGATCAGGGCGTTCCCCCTTTCCTGCATCGAAACCGAACGCAGGGTGTTCTCGGTCAGCTCTTTCAGCAGAGCAATCGCCTCCTGCGTTTTGCCTTCAGCCTCGTAAAGGGCGACTTCGTTGAACCGGATTTCAATGTTGTTCGGATCCAGGTCACGGGCCTTGCGGGCGTACTTCCGGGCCTTTTCGAAGTCGCGTCCCTGCCGCCAGATTTGGCTCAGCCGGAGGTTGGCCAGCAGATCGTTCGGCTCCTCGGCAATGATTTCATCGAAAAGCGCTCTCGACTTGTCTACATCGCCGGCTGTGTAAAGCGACTGTGCGTAGGCGCGCTTCAAGTCTGTGTTTTCCCGGCTCAGTTCGTAGGCGCGCCCATAGGTCGCCGCGGCCATCTTATAGTCCCTCATCTGCTCATAAGCGCTGGCCAGGGCGGTCAGCGTCCGCAGGCTAGGGTTCTTCTTTGCCGCCGCCTGAAGCATCTGGCTTGCCATTTCATTGTTGCCGAGATCTCCGTAGACGATAGCTAGTCCGGTCAGGGCTTCTTCGTTATCCGGGTCCACCGCCAAGGCTTTCTTGTAGGCTGCCTCGGCCGCCGATGAATTCAGCGCAAATTTCTCGAGCCGCGCCAGGGTGACCAGGTTGTCAACGTCTCGGGGCGCCTTCTCCGCCAGAATGCGGTATTGCTCAAGCGCGAGATTCAGCATCTCCTGATTCGGACGGCCTTGCTGGCCATCGCGGATCCGGGCCGTATAGAACCGCGCTAGAATGCGGCGCGAGTTCAAGTCGTCCGGGTTCTTCTTGACCAGGTCCTCGAATTCGGCCGTCGCGCTTCTCAAACGTCCCGTTTGCAGATACATGTCAGCCAGCTCGGAGGCCAGGAACGAGGCATCTGGATCGGCGGCCAGCGCACGGCGGTAGTTTTCGATCGCCTTTGTGACGTATTCGCCCCGGCCACCATACTGAGCCGCCAGTTCTGCGTACAAGTGGGCCAGCGCGGCATGATAGTAGGCCTGGGACTTGTCTTGTCTCGCCGCGGCCTGGGCCGGCTCCGGGGTCTGCGCCGCCGCAGGCGCCGCCAGTAATGCCGGCCAAATAGCCAGCGCGGCTGTGATCGCAATAGATCGCATCATTTTTGTCGTCCTGAGCCCTTCCCTATCGGACCGGCGGCCGCAAGATACACGTACCCTGCCGGATTTCCTCAATATATCTGATGCAGCGGCAGGGCATCGGGGTTGCGCCCGCTACACTGGTTTCGTGAACAATCTTGCGGCCAACCCGCTGGTGGTAGTCGCCGGACCCACCGCGTCGGGTAAATCGCACCTCGCCATCCGCCTGGCGCTGGAATTTGGCGGCGAAATCGTCAACTGTGATTCGCTTCAGATCTATCAGGGCTTCGACATCGGGACCGCCAAGCCCTCCCCCGCTGAACTGGCCATGGTCCCGCATCACCTGCTCGGATTCCTCGATCCCGGGCAGGAATCCAACGCCGGCCATTGGGCCCGGTTGGCCGCTGTGGCAATAGGCCAAATCACAAACTCCGGAAAGCTGCCTATCGTTGCCGGCGGGACGGGCTTCTATCTACGTGCCTTGCTCGAAGGCCTCGCACCCGGTCCGGAGCGAAACCCTGATTTGCGCTCCCGCCTCGCGAAATCCGAGCAGCGGCGGCCAGGTTTTCTCCACCGCCTGCTGAGGCGTATCGACCCCCCATCAGCTCAGCGGATACACCAGAACGACACAAACAAACTCACCAGGGCGATCGAGATCTGCCTTTCGGCCGGACAACCTGCCTCGCAGCTTTTCAAGCGGGGCCGTTCGCCACTGGAGGGATACAGGACATTGAAACTTGTCCTTTCGCCACCCAGAGAGGCGCTCCACGAAGCCATCGCTCAGCGCACCCGGTCCATGTGGTCCGGAGGCCTTCTTGACGAAGTCCGCCGATTGCTGGCCGCAGGCGTGCCGCGCACAGCAAAGCCTTTTGAATCATTGGGATACAAGGAAGCACTGGCTTGCATCGAAGGCCGGATGGCGCCGCCTCAGGCCATCGAGCGCATCACCATCGAGACCCGGCAGTACGCCAAAAGGCAACTTACTTGGTTTCGCCGGGAACCGGATGTCGTCTGGATCGAAGGCTTCGGCCACGACCCAACAGTCCTGCAATTCGCCGCGGCGCGGCTCTCGGCGTTTTTGTCTTAATTTACATTCATGAAATTCCATTGAGCGGAACATTTGGTCCTGGCGCCCGTCTAACTAATTGATTGGCTCGCAACACGCAATTGCTCGTCTGGACCGTTTGTGTAAATAGTACACGCCGGAAGTATAGACGCCGGTTATTTGCGATAAGCGAAACAAATGTGCATATAATGCATACAGGAGTGTCCACGATGACCAAATCCATCCGATTGCTTGCCCTCTTCATTCTCGCGCTGGCCGTTGTCAGCGCCTCTACTCATACGGTGACGCTGTTCCAACCCTCTGTCGTGAATGGGACCGAGTTGAAACCCGGCGACTACAAGCTGGTTGTCGAAAACGACAAAGCTACCATCATGAAAGGAAAGAACAAAGTTGAAGCGACCGTGAAGGTTGAGACGGGGAACGACAAGTTCAGCGCGACCTCGGTTCGCTACACCAGCGAGGCGGGTAAGTACAAGGTTCGCGAGATCCGCTTGGGCGGTACCAACACCACGCTGGTGTTCAACTAAGCCGAAAGATTGGATCCCCCGGCCATCCCAACAAAGGATGCCCGGCCGCTCTGCTATACTCACCCCATGGCATGGCGGCCGGGCATCCTTTTTCTCTTTTTGACTATTGCACAAATTCTCCATGCAGAAACTGTCCTTATAGTACCTTTCTACAATTCAAGCAATTCTAAAAATATCGGCTGGATCGGAGAGAGTCTGGCCGAAGCGCTTGGGGATGCCCTGTCTGCCGAGGGGATTGCGCGTGTCGCGCCGGACGAGCGGCGTTCTGCGATGGCCTCCATGGGGATCCTTCCGTCTGCCCGGTTGACGCAGGCCACAGTCTTGGAAATTGCCATTAACGTTGACGCGGGCGTCGCGGTCTATGGAGACTTTCACTTGAAAGGCCCAGACGCCGCTTTGGGTTCCCTGGTAGTAACCGCAACGGTAGTCGATATTCGCCATATGCGCCGCCTTGCCACCATGGAGGTGGCTGGCTCTCTGAACGACCTCTCCCAAATCCAGGCCCGGCTCGCCTGGAGGCTCATCCGTTCTCTACGCCCGTCGTTCGCCGCAGGCGAGCAGGACTACGTCCAGGCCCAACCAGCGATCCGGCTCGACGCCATGGAAAACTACATCCGCGGGCTGATCGCTCCCGATCGGGAACTCCAGATCCGTTTCTTTTCCAGAGCCGCCCGGCTCGCTCCCGCGTACGCGGAGCCCAATCTGAGGTTGGGACTGTTTCAAATCGAGCGAAAGGATTATAGGTCAGCCGCCAACTGGCTATCGAAAGTTGGGCCCGGTGCACCTCGATTCCGAGAAGCGGCTTTCTACCTGGCGCTCTGCCGTTACCACATGGGAGAGTATGAAGCGGCTCGGCGGGATCTTGAGCAGATCGCCAAAGAAGTTCCATTGAATGAGGTACTTAACAACCTTGGAGTCGTCCAGTCACGGCTCGACATCGAGGAGGCGATCAATTCGTTTGGTCGCGCGATTGAAGCGGATCCGGCCGATCCCGCGGCTTACTTCAATGCGGGCTACTACCTGTGGCGCAAGGGCCGTTTTGATGAGGCCAAGGGCCGGTTTGAGGAGGCTCTGGCACGCTCGCCGGATGACGAAACCGTCCAGTTGATGATCGAAAGATGCGAGGATCGGCAGGGTCCGCAACCTGGAGATCCGCGGGCTGAGCGCCAGGAACGTCTGAAAACCCGTTACGACGAATCCGGGTGGCTCATGCTAAAACAGATGTTCGCACCCAAGCTCGAAGTGCATTGATATGTCACTGTCTCGAATTCGATAGAATCAAGGGGTAGTGAGCATTCATCCCCGCGTGGGGGGCATCCTCGCCCTCGCCGTTCTCACATTTCAGACTGCAAGCAGCCAGACGCCAACGGCCGCCGTCCAGGCGCCCAAGGTGAACGGCGCCAAGCCCGCTTCGCCGCCGGCCACCCGTTCAAGAATGGGCGCCGCCGCTCAGCGGAACGAGAATGTAATCGTCTATATGATTGATACGAATGCGATTAAGGAGGCCAACATCCGTGTCGGCTCCTCGACGACGGTGGTTGCCGAGCCCCGCGTCGAATCGCAGTATTTTGCGACGGAACATGGCGCGGCGCCCAGCAGCACCCCCGGCTTGCGGCCTCAAACTGCCCCTGCCGGACTCCATGGCGATGCATCCTATTCACACCAGAACTCGGTTTTCAATGCCCGGACGTTCTTTCAAGCAGGCGGGGTGAAGCCATCGCACCGGAATCTGACCAGTGGCCGGCTCACTGGACCGATGCCCGGCATCCCCGTTTTCTGGACCGCCACGTACAGCCAGCGTGACATCCGCGGCATGGTGAACGGCAACGTACTCGTTCCGCTGGCCAACGAGCGGACCCCTCTGGCCACCGATCCGGCCACGCGCGCCATTATCCAGAGATATCTTGATGCGTTTCCCAACGAACTGCCGAACCGCCCCGATTTCGACGTTCGCGCACTCAACACAAATGCTCCACAGCGAATCGACAGCCTTGCCGGGACCGGACGTCTCGACTTCCTTCTACCCCGATCCCAACGGGTGATGGCGAATTACTCTGTCGACCGGCAGCGCATCCGGGCGTTCAAATTTGTCGCAGGCCAAAACCCCGATACCGACATCCATACCACCCGCGGGACGGTCACCTGGACGAGCCAGATGTCCGCGGGATCGGATTTGGCTCTCACGGCTTCCTTCCAGCGAGCCGTCACCCTTCTAGCGCCCGAGCCGAATGCCGTCGGGCCCAGGGTGCGCTTCGGCAACCAGATCGAGGAACTCGGGCCTGACTCGATGTTCCCCATCGACCGCACGACCTACACAGCCCTCTACGGAGCCGCCGTCTCGCAACGAACCGGTTCGCACAACCTGACCTGGGGCGGCGATGTCACCCGGCTTCGCCAATACGGCATCGAATCCAATAACAGCCGCGGATACTTGCAGTTCCAGAGCAATTTCGGCCATACCGCCATTGAGAATTTCCTGCTCGGTCTGCCGACAATTTACGAGGTGGCCCTTGGCGATCTAAACCGGGAATTCGGCAACTACACCGTGAATGCCTACCTTGGCGACCGCTGGCAGGCGCATCCCCGACTCCAGGTGTACCTCGGACTGCGTTATATGGCCGACACTCGCCCCGTGGAGACCAGCGGCATCGATAAGCTCCCTTACTCGGGTGACTTCAACAACTTCTCGCCGCGCTTCTCCCTGGCATGGCAAGCCGGCCGTGGTTGGGTTGTGCGTAGCATGTACACCACTTCGTTCCAGAAGATTCCGCCGGTCACCTATCAGCAGATCCGCAACAACCCGCCCCGGGTCCAATACGTCACAGTCAATCAGCCTGTCCTCACCGATCTGCTGGCAGGCGTTTCGCTCAATCCGGGAGGACGTTACACGCCAACCTGGATTTCGCCCGACCTGGCCACGCCCTATTCGCACCAGTACAACCTCACAATCGAGAAACGGCTCGGTTGGGGCGGCATGGTCCGGACCTCCTATGTCGGCTCACGCACGATCAAGTCGCTTTCGGCCATCATCCAGAACCGCGCCGAGCCCGTCGCGGGCATCCCACTGACCACAGCGACCGTCAACCTCCGGCGCCCCGATCCCCGCTACTACGAGACCTACACCATCCTCAATGGGGGCATCGCCTACTTTGATGCCGGGCAAGTCACATTTGAACAACCTTACCGCAATGGGGTCACTGCCCAAGTTTCATACACCTTCTCGAAAGCGATCGACGAAGGCCTCGATTATTCGTCCACTGCCGCGAACCAAGATCTGGTGAAGGGTCGCAGCCAGTGGCAGTACGATGCTTTCAAGGACCGCAAGGGCTTATCTAACTTCGATTCGCCCCACGCCTTCACTGCCTCGGTCAACTACGATCTCCCCTTTAGCCGGTCCTCCAGTCCGCTGGTTCGACGGGTTTTCGGTGGATGGACGCTTTCGAGCATTCACCTCTGGAAACGCGGCACGCCATCGACCCTTTACATTGGCAGCGATTCTCCGGGCTACGGGAATGTCGACGGGGGCCCATCCGACCGCCCCAACATTCTTGACCCATCTATACTAGGAGCCACAATCAGCCACCCTGACACAGCCACACGCATTCTGACTCGCGACAGGTTTGCTTTCATCCGCGCCGGAGAAGTGCGCGGGAACTTGGGCCGCGGCACATTCCGCCGGGCGAGGATCTGGAACTGGAACGGATCGTTAACAAGGCGCGTTCCACTTCCCGGAGATTGGACCGTGCTGTTCACGGGCGAGGTTTACAACCTCTCAAACACCCCTCAGTTCGACGAACCGCAACGAAACCTCTCGTCTCCGTCGTTCGGCAAGATCACGAACACGTTGAACGACGGGCGCGTATTCCAGTTCGGAATTCGCTTAATCTTTTAGATAGATGAAGGAGCCGGATCCGTCTTGCCAGATGCCTGCGGGCTGACAGACAGGGGGTTGGTGCGCCCGGTCAACCAGGATGCGTTCCTGATCGACCAGAAACTCGGACTTTACCTTGTCGCAGACGGCATGGGCGGCGCGAAGGCCGGGGAGAAGGCGTCCGCGCTGGCTCTGGAGACAGTGGTATCTCACTTCCGCAAGGCAGGCGCGGCGGCCGAGTTGGGCGCGGCCTTCCAGGCTGCTCACAATGCCGTCCGCGCTCATGCGGCAGCCGATTTCTGTTGCTCCGGCATGGGAACAACCCTGGTGGGGGTTCATGTTTCCCCCGAAGGCGTCCAACTCGCCAGCGCTGGAGACAGCCGGGCCTATCTGTGGTCGAAAGGCAAACTCGATCAACTGACGAAGGATCACAGTTGGGTAGAGGAAGTCGGCCGCAGAATTGGGCTCTGCGAGGACGTCCTCAAACGGCACCCTTTTCGCCACGTCATTACCATGGCCATCGGAGTTGAGAGCGAGTTGGACGTAAGGCAACAGCGGCTGGACCCGGCGCCCGGTTCGCGCCTGCTACTATGCAGCGACGGCCTGCATGGATACGTCGAGGAGGAAATCATCGCCAAAACGTTGGAATCGCAGAGAAGTTTGGAGACTTGCGCCCACCACTTGATTGAAGCCTCCAAACACGCAGGCGCGCCGGACAACGTGACTGTGGTCCTGATCGACTTCTAACATCCGGCGCCACTGCCAAATCCATGGGGGCAGGCGGCGTGCAGGATGAAGCCAATCTCGTTGTTCCTTATCATTGCCGTCCTCGCGGCACAAGCTCAGGCCGGAGCCGGCTTGACAGTTCTCGTCAGGCGGGGCGAGGGATCGAAAGCCCGGGCCGGCGGAACATCGGTGAATCGAATCGAGGTTCTGGTGACGGATGCCGGTGGTAGGCCCGTCCCAAACGCGACGGTGACATTCACCCTCCCACGCGAGGGCGCGACAGGATTCTTTGCCAGCGGACTCACGAGCGAAAGCGTCATCACGGCCAGCGACGGCACGGCGTCGGTCGCCGGAATCTGCTGGGGTGACAGTCCCGGCGTGGCCCTGGTTCAAATCAAGGCTTCGCGGGACGGAGACACGGGAGCCGCCGTGGTTAGCGTGGAACTCATGCCGGGCACAGGAGAACAGCCGGCGGTCTCAAAAGGCTCTGGCGGATCGAAATGGATTCTGACCGCGGCCGCCGCCGGGGCCGTACTGGCGGGAGTCGCCCTTGCGGGCGGAAAGGGCCGACCTTCCAGTCCCGGCGCCCTGGTGGCAGCCCCAGCACCGACCGCGCCCACCGTCGGCGCCCCCATCGTCTCGATTGGGAAGCCTTGATATGAAAACACGACTGATCTTATTTACACTCGCGGCATGCTTCGCTTCGGGCCAGAGCGGCTTCGAGCCGCCGGTCCTGGGCCAAATCCGGGACAGCGCCGGAAGACTCATCCGGATCAGCGGGTCGCCTGGCGCCTGGCAGGCCGAGGAGGTTGCCGGCGGCAGGGAGTGGATCGAAAACGGTTGGAGAATCGAACCGACGCCGGCAGCCCTCTCGCTGATCCGCGAATCAAACGGAGAGCGGTATCTGCTTCCAGCCGTTGTGCAGGATCTTCAACTTGCCGTCTTCGTGCCGCCCGCGCAAGAGACGGTGGTCGCCGGCTCCTTCGCCTTCCCCATGACGGCTGTTGGCGATGCCTCTGAAGTCCGGTTCCGTGTGCGCAACATGGGCACGGCGATTATCGAGGTAAACCGGGTCTTCATCGCGCCCGGCGGCCCGTTCCGCGTCAGCAATGCCTTTCCAATCCCGAGAACACTCGCTCCAGGCGCATTTGGCGAAATCCGCGTTGAGTTCGCCCCACAGTCCGGAGGCTCGTTCTCTGGTGAGTTGAAGATCAACGACACGGTCTGGAAGCTGAGCGGATCGTCGCAAGATGTGCCCGAACTGGAGGTGTATGAGGGCCAATCCTGGACCCTGGTCGCAACTGCTTCCGCCCTCGATTTTGGCCGGATACAGCCGGGACAGCAAATAGAAAAGTGGTTCCGGTTCACAATGCCCCCGGCCGAGCCTCCGTCACTGGCAGGTAGCGGGTTCACTCTCGACTGGTTCGGCGAAGGATTCCGCGTAACCTGCCGGCCCGCCACTCCGGGCAACTACAGCGCCAAGCTTAGTCTTGGACCACGATCCTGGAACCTTATCGCTACCGGCGAGCAAGTCCCGCAGCCTTCGCCTTCATTCCTACAACTGCCTGTGGAGCTTGAGAGCGGGAGCCAGCAGCGGGTCGAGATCATGCTGACATCACCGGCCAGCGCAGCCGGCGCCGGCACGCTTCGCATGGAGTTCGTCCCTGAGACGGCCACGCTGGGCGATGACGCCGCGGCGGCGTTCCTGCCGTCGCTGTCGCGTTCTATCGGCTTCACCGTGAATCCGGGGGAGATGGCCGCTCAGTTTCCGGAAGGCGCGGCCACGATTCAGACCGGCTCGACCGCCGGATGGATCGTTTTGCGTATTCTGTTTGGCCCGCATACGGTGGAACAGCGCATCCGGATTGCGCCGTCGCCAGTTAAATTCGACCTTGCGACGGCCACGCGTTCGACGAACGTCGCCGAGGTCGTGCTGCGCGGAATCGACAACACGAGGACTGCTCAGCGGATCGCGTTCACCTTTTACCGGTCTAATGGGAGTGTGGCAGGTTCGTTCGACATTGATGTCGGCCAGGCATTTGCGGAGTATTACGCCGCCAACGCAAAAACGGGTGGGGTCTTTCAACTTAGAGCCCAATTCCCGGTCTCGGGCGACTCGACTCAACTGGAAAGCGTCGAAGTCAGCTTGACGAACCAGCCGGGAAAGTGCGACACGGGCCGGCTACGATTCTGAATCGGGAGCCCTCCCGCGCACGGCTACACTGGGCATGTGAAACCGGTTGCATTGACTATCGCAGGATCCGATCCCAGTGGCGGGGCGGGTATTCAGGCGGATCTCAAGACGTTCCACCAGTTCGGAGTATATGGCGAAGCCGTAATCACGCTAATCACCGTGCAGAACACGCTTAACGTGGAACGTGTGGAGGCGCTCAGTCCGGAACTCGTCGGCCAGCAGATTGAGGCTGTGGTGACGGACATCTCACCTCGGGCGGCCAAAACCGGTGCTTTGGGCAACTCAGCCATCATTGAGGTCGTAGCCAGCTACGCCCGGCGGTTCGCGTTGCCGCTGGTTGTTGATCCGGTCATGATCAGCAAGCACGGGGCGCCATTGATCTCTTCAGACGCCAGGCAGAAGTTGATGGAGTTATTACTGCCTTGCGCCCTTCTGGTCACACCCAATTTGCCGGAGGCGGCAGCCTTGGCCGGCCTTAGCGTCACAAATCTGGAACAGATGCGCGACGCCGCAAAATCAATTTTCGACAGCACCGGCGCCAGCGTGCTCGTCAAGGGGGGCCATCTCGAAGGCAAGGCAATCGATATTCTGTTCCATGGCGGCCTGCTTTTTGAGTATCCCTCGGAACGGTTTAAGACCCGGCACACACATGGGACAGGATGCACCTATTCCGCCGCGATCACCGCTGGTTTAGCCCTCGAAATGGCCCTGCCAGATGCCGTGGCCCAGGCAAAACAGTTCATCACGGAGGCCATTCGAAGCAATCCCGGACTCGGAGGCGGGTGTGGCCCGGTGAATCATCATGCCCGTGTCGTGTAGAGTGATGGATGAAGGTGATAGCCTCGCTTCGCCGCCGCGGTGCAGTTGCGGTCAAGTGGTGGTTTGACTTATTACCGACCCGTGACTTAAGGTACAAGTTTCATCGGGGCGCTCTAAACTTGGTAAGGAAGATGTCCGCCGGCGAACACAGTCCAAAACTCGTGGCCGATCTTGTGCTCCCTTCGAGCCTGGACAGTGTCGACACCGCTGAAAGCCAGGCGGCATCGGCTGCCGAGAGTCTCGGCATGGCTGACGAAGACGTGTTCCGGTTTGGGTATGCCGTGCGCGAAGCGATGGTCAACGCGGTTGTGCACGGGAACAGATACAGCGCAAACAAGAGCGTCATATTTCGAATCCAAGCCGACGCTGGATCGATCGAAGTCATGATACGGGACCAAGGAGGCGGGTTCAATGCGGACAGCGTCGCGGACCCGCTGGCCGACGAGAACCTATTGAGCCAGTCTGGCCGGGGTCTTACTTTGATTCGCGCTTTTGTGGACGAGTTGAAAGTCGAGCCGGCTGAGGGTGGCGGAACGGTCGCTCTTCTGAGAAAGTATGTCAAGGCGGGAACTGGATCTCCGCCAAAGATTTCTGAATAGCTTAAGGAGGCTTAGTTACATGAGTGTTGAACTGACAACCCGGCAAGTGGGTGATGTGACTGTGATCGACGCCAAGGGGCGCATCACTCTTGGGGAAGGCTCTTCCGATTTCCGCGATACGATCAAAAGCCTTGTCGGCAAGGGACAGAAGAACGTCCTGGTCAACTTGGCAGAGATCACCTACATCGACAGTTCAGGCATAGGCGAGATGGTGTCTGGTTTCACCACCGTCGCCAACGCCGGCGGGAAGCTCAAATTGCTGTCGCTGACCAAGAGAATTCACGACCTGCTGCAGATCACTAAACTCTACACGGTCTTCGAAGTCTATGACGACGAAGCCGCAGGCTTGGCAAGTTTCCAGAAGTAGATTGACTCAAGGCGGCCTTTGCACTGTTGTTGTGGCCGAGGACTTGGCGCTGCTGCGCGATGGCATTGCCAGCCTGTGCGAGTCCTCTGGCCGTTACCGTGTACTGGCTACGGCCCCAGACGGGGAAGCCGCCGTTGAATCGGTACGGTTGCACAAACCGCACATCACGGTGATGGGCCTGTCGCTCACGCGCATGTACGCGATTGAGGCGGTTAACCGTATGCGGATCGAGGGCCTCGAAACCAAGATCGTGATCCATTCGACACGGACTGACCGCAAGACCGTCATTGAGGTGTTGCGCTCGGGGGCGCAGGGTTATTTTGTCAGCAGCACAGGCGGGAAGGCGCTGATCGAGTGCCTCGACCGTGTATCAGAGGGAGGCGTGTACGTCTCCTCCGAGATTGATATACAGTCCCTGTTCACCGAAAGGAGCCGCAGATCGGATTCCGATCCCCTCGGTTCACTCAGCGCACGCGAGTACCAGGTTTTTAGCCTGCTGGTCGAAGGCGTCCGCGCCAAGGAGATCGCCGCACGGCTCAACCTGAGCACGAAGACGGTTGACACATATCGCGCCAACCTCATGAGAAAACTGGACATTTTCGACGTCGCGGGCCTTGTGAAGTTCGCCATTCAACGCCAGATCATCTCCGGCTGACAAATCCCGATTCGGCCAGCCGGATGAGCCCCTCGTGCTAAAATCGAAGGTTTGGAGTGATCTGTGGACCGTACTACCCGTCATGATCTAAAGTCCGACAAGTTTGTTCTGGAAGTCGCTCATTCGGTCGAATTCTTCGAGCGCCACCGAACCCAGTTCATCCGCTACGGGGTCATCGCTCTGGCCCTCATCGTTGCCGGTGTCAGCCTGTTCTACTTCATGCGTTCCCGCAAGCAGGCCCGGTATGGCGAACTTTCCGCCGCGATGCTGGTCTACAACGCGTCTGTAGGTCCGGATACAGGCAACCGGGGGCGGAGCTTTCCAACAGAGGAAGCGCGCCAGCAGGCTCTGAAGAAGGAATTGGGCGGGTTCATCGAGAAATATCAAGGTACGGAGGAGGCCGGTATCGCGAATTACCTTCTCGGCGTCAACGCCGCCGATCAGGGCGATGTTGCCGCCGCGCGCCGCTACCTCAACGAAGCCATCAAGGACGGCGGCAAAGACTATGGCTCACTCGCCAAGCTCGCTCTGGCCGGAATCGCTGGTTCCGAGGGCAAGTCCGAAGAGGCTGAGAAACTGCTCAAAGAACTGATTGCCAATCCCACAATTCTGGTCGGGAAGGAACAGGCCACCATCGCACTAGCGCAGACAATCGCGTCCTCCAAGCCGGACGAGGCCCGCAAACTGCTCGAACCACTGCGCTCAGAAACTGGCGCGGCCAGCCGGGCTGCTCTCACCCTGCTGGGCGATTTAAATAGGGGCAAGTGAGCCTTGTAGCGCTTCGGTATCCGGTTCATCTATTAAGGGGGCGGCAGTACCCTGAAGCGGCTCATCCCTATCGCAATGAATTCCAGCGGGACCGCGATCGCATCGTGCACGCGCGCGCATTCAGGCGCCTCGAAGACAAGACGCAGGTATTCGGAGAGGGCTTCTCCGATCACTTCCGCAACAGGCTAACACATACAATTGAGGTCGCCCAAATCGCCCGAACCGTGGCCTCCGCGTTAAGCCTCGACGAGGACTTCACCGAAGCCCTCGCCTTGGCTCACGACATCGGACACCCGCCTTTCGCGCATGCCGGGGAGGAGGCCCTGAACAGGACCATGGCCCGCTTCGGAGAGGGCTTCGACCACAACCTCCACGCCCTGCATATCGTCGAGGATTTCGAACGGCGCTACGCCCGCTTCCCAGGCCTGAACCTGACGTTCGAGGTCCGCGAAGGTTTGGTCAAACACTCTCGCGACTTCGATCCTGGCGAGCGTCCGGAGTTCGACCGGTTTCTACCCGGCTTGAAACCGCCGCTCGAAGCCCAAATCATTGATCTCGCCGATGAGGTCGCTTACAACACTGCGGACCTTGATGACGGTTTCTCGGCAGGACTTTTCAAGCTCGAGGAAATCGCGGCACTCGTCCCTGGTTACACGGATCTCCTCGACGCCGCGCGCGCAAGTCATCCCACGGCTCCCGGCGGCATACTCTTTCAGGAAACGTTGAGGAAGCTGATCGACCAACTGGTTTCAGGTCTCATCGAAGGCACGAGGCAGGCCGTCGAAATCGAGGGTTGCAGCTCTGTCGACGATGTCCGCCGCGCCGGCCGGCGATTGGTCCGCATGCTGCCCGAAGCCGCCACCATCAACCGTGGACTGAAGACGTTTCTGTATCAGCGCGTGTACTCAATTGAACAACTGAAGGCCGAGCGCCAGCGAGCGATGGACGAGATAGGGCGGCTGTTCGACTATTATTTGGTCAATCCCGGGAGCCTGCCGGAGAGTCATGAAGCCCGCGCCAAACAATTGGACCGGCATAGGGTCACATGCGACTACATCGCGGGTATGACCGATGGCTTCTTCCGTAAGACTTACCGGCAACTTCTCGGGTGAACGCCCATTGGAACTACGGCAATAGCTGGTAGCTCACGAAGGCTATACGCTTGCCGTCGGGCGACCACGAAGGAACATTGATCGTCCCCTGCCCGCCAAACAGCTTTGCCAGCACGCGCACCTTCTTGTCGCCAAGCGTCATAAGGCGCAACATGACTTCTTTGTTTTCCGGGTGTCCTGTGACCTCTCTTTCGTAGGTCAGGAAGACGATTTGCCTGCCGTCGGGCGAAACGTGGGCAAACCAATTGTGATAGCCGTCGTCAGGTGTCACCTGCTCCTGTCCGCTCCCATCAGGCCGCATTCGCCAGATCTGCATGAGACCCGAGCGGATCGAATTGAAGTAGATGAACTCACCGTCCGGCGAATACTCCGGACCATCATCAAGACCCTCCGCCGTGGTGAGCCTCGTTTCTTCGCCGCCTTCAACCGGGATCGTATAGATGTCGTAGTTCCCGTTTCGCTCCGCGCAGTATGCCAGCGTCTTGCCGTCGGGTGACCATCCATGAAGGTACGATGGCGCCTTTGGTGTCACCAGGCGGGGTGTACCGCCATCGATAGGCAAAACGTAGATCCGCGATTTCCGGTCCTGCTGGGATCCGTCGCTGATTGCCATCTGCTTGCCGTCAGGCGAGATGACATGGTCATTGTTGATCCTCGTCGCGAAGCCGGTATCGATGAGTTCAGGTTGGCCGCCGCCTGCGGGAATCCGGTATAAGCGCCCCCCGCCGTTGTAGTACAGCTTGTTGTCGCTGGACCAGTTCGGCGCTTCGAATCGTCCCTCGGCGAAGTGGACCACGCGGCGGTCAGTTGAGGCCACTGCGATGGTCTCCAGCGTCGAGTAGAGCTTCAACGGCGTGCTTGCGGGAGGCTCCTGGACGAACTCGACATTGGTGAATGTCGCCGTTTCGACCGCATCCTTGTCATGTGCGGTAATGCCGAGGCCGATGTAGAAAGGATCAGCCATCGGGACCATCATCGAGCCCCCAGCCGGGCGCATGGCTTCGCCCGTGCTCGCGATCGAGATATAGAAACGGTTGCCGCGCTTGGTGATCTTGAGGCGCTTTGGACTCTTCACGCCGGACTGGATCTCGTGCGTCGCGGAGCCCGGAGCGTCCCGCGCTTGCAAAGAAGCCAGACCGTCTGCGTGCAGAGCGGCGTCGGCATAGCTAGAGTCGGCATCAAGGCTTTGCCGGATCATGAGGACGGCTTTCTTGTGGGGATTTCCGCCCGGCGACTCGAAGGCAATGCCGGCAGCAAGCGAGACGTCCCCGGATGCCTTCTTCCAGACAAAATGAAAAGCATCCTCTGTCCCCCACAAATTCTCACCGCTGGCCGTTATTCGAAAGCTCTTCTTAATGGAGTCGTATTGGACTCCACCTGCATGCAGCACCGTGCCGACATCGCCGCGGCCCTCAAACCCTCCCAATTGCGCGGGCAATGGACAGACCGTTATAAATCCTGATGTCAGAACCACAATCGAGAGCCGCACGCGCATTCAACCAACCTCCTAGCCAACCCACTTCTTCTCAGGTTGCGAGTCTATCATGTGCACCCATTCCGGGGTAGTTTGTGCCTGTTGATTCCGCGCTTCCGGCGGTTGGCGTCCGCCCTCGAATCGCCCCGCCTCGCCGTTCATCTTGTATCCACTGCACACGTTTTCCTATTGTGTGCCAGCAATTTATGGCCTGTCATCAAATGTTGTCTTGATTCTCCTCCAATTGCCTGTTACCTTCATCCCATGTCCAGATTTCTCGTTGCTCTAGCCCTGCTGGCGGGATGCATGCTTCAGGCGCAATACGACACGGCCACTGTCCTGGGAACTGTGGCCGATCAGTCGGGAGCCGCTGTCCCCAACGCCAAGATCACTCTTTTGAACACCCAAACCGGCGTGTCAGTCACCACGTCCACTGATGAAAGCGGCAACTACCAGTTCCTAAACCAGCGTATTGGCAGCTACAAAGTGACAGCAGAGGCTGGCGGTTTCAAGCAGACCTCCTCGCTGGACTTCACCCTCACAGTCAGCGCGCGCCAGCGCGTCAACCTGACTCTCCAGGTCGGCGAAGTCTCTGAAAGCGTCACCGTCAGCGACTCGGTTCGTCTCCTCGAAACCGATTCCAGCGACCGCGGCCAAGTCGTCGGACGAGCGCAAATCGTCAACCTGCCCCTCAATGGCCGCGCCTATGCAGATCTTGCCTTGCTGTCGCCCGGCGTCCGCAAGTCCAACATCGCCAACAGCCGCGATGCATCGTTCAATGTCAACGGTCTACGGAGTTCACTGAACAACTTCATGCTGGACGGCGTCGACAACAACGCATACGGTACTTCTAACCAGGGCTTTTCGAACCAGATCGTGCAGTTGAACCCCGATGCGGTCGCCGAATTCAAGGTTCAGACCAACAACTTCTCCGCAGAATATGGCCGCGCCGGAGGCGCAGTCATCAACGCCAGCGTCCGCAGCGGCACCAACCAATTCCACGGCTCGGCCTGGGAGTTCCTGCGCAACACGAAGCTCAACGCTGTCGGTTTCTTCCGGCCCTCCACCGGTAAGCCCGTCCTCGTCCAGAACCAGTACGGCGCAGCCCTTGGCGGCCCGATCGTGAAGGACAAGATGTTCTTTTTCGCTAATTACGAGGGCTTCCGCCGCGTCCAGCGCGTTTTGGAATTTGCCAGCATTCCCACAGCCAGTCAGCGGCAGGGCAATCTTGGCATTCCGGTCCGCAACCCGCTCACCGGCGACGTCTACACCGACGGCGTCATCCCCCAGAGCGCCATCACCGCCTTCGCCAGGAAGGTCCTCGGCGACTTGCCCTCACCCATCCGCTCCAGCAACGTTGGCGTCGCGCCCTCCAACAACTGGGACTACCTTACCCCTACCCCCACCGTCGATGACAAAGGCGACATCCGGTACGACTATTACGTCAATAGCAAGTTCAACGTCTTCGGCCGATACAGCCACCGCCTCATGAACCGGACCGAAAACCACGTGATCCCCGGCCCGTCCGGAGGCAACGCCAACGGCAATGTGCGCGTACTCAACAAGCAGTTCACCGCGGGCTTCAACTACAACGCTACCCCCACTTCCGTCCTCGACTTCCGCCTCGGCTTCAGCATCTTCGAAGGCGGCAAATCCGCGCTCGGCTCCGAACGCCCCAACATGGCCCAGGAATATGGCATCTCCGGACTCCCAGACTCTCCCGTCATCGGTGGCGGCCTCACTGCCCAGTCCATCGGGGGCTTCACCGCCCTTGGCCGCCAGTCCTCCAATCCCCAGTTCCAGAACCCCACTACCCTCAACCCTAAGTTGAACTACTCGAAGATCTCAGGCCGCCATGTTTGGAAGACCGGCTACGAGTACCAGTCGATCAATACCGACATCTTCGACTTCAACCCCCAGTACGGCCAGGACAACTACAGCGGCCAGTTCGCCCGCCCCACCGGCGCCGCCAGCAACAACCTCTATAACCTCGCCGACTTCCTCATGGGCCTGCGATCCAGTTACAGCCTCAACAACGAGATCGTCCTCAATTACCGCCAGCGCATGCACTTCCTCTACTTCCAGGACGATTGGAAAGTGAACTCCAAACTCACCCTCAACCTCGGCGTCCGCTACGAGTTTGCCACCCCGCAATGGGAAGCCGAGAACCGCCTCTCCAACTTCGACCCAGCTGCCGTCAAAATCATTCAAGCCTCCAGCGGCGGCATTTACGAACGCGCTCTCGTCCGTCCGGACAAGAACAACTTCGCCCCGCGCATCGGCGTTGCTTACTCGCTTACGCCCCGCACCGTCCTGCGCGGCGGCTACGGTACGAGCTACATTCACTTCAACCGCCTCGGCGGTGAAAATCTCCTCGGCTACAACGGCCCGCAGATCGTCAACCTGACCATTAACCAGGTGCCTACCCAGCCGCTCTGCACCGGCAATCAGTACGTCGGATGCTTCCGCACCACCCAACTTGGCTATCCCAACGGACTGGTCAATCCTTCGAATTTTTCCACCGCTACGACCCGGACCAATTACACCCCTGCCGACTACCGCACCAGCCACGTCGAAAGCTGGCACTTCACCATCCAGCGCGAGATCGTCAGGGATCTCCTCTTCGACATCGGTTACGTCGGAAACCGCTCGCGCGGCCTGATGAGCCTTGGCGATTACAATCAGGCCGTTCCCAACCAGCCCGGCCAGAACCTCGCCCTCGCCTCCCGCCGCCCGATCAAAGGTTTCGACTACATCCAGATCTCCTGGGGCGGTGGATTTTCCGACTACCACGGACTCCAGATGAAGCTCGAACGCCGCTATTCGGGCGGCCTCTACCTGTTAAACAGCTTCACTTGGTCAAAGGTTATCGACAACGCCTCCGGTCACCTGGAGGCTTCCAACGGCGATAACTCGCGCCTCAACTACCGCGACATCGCTAACGAAAAGGGCATCGGCAGCTACAACCAGCCCATCAACAACACTAGCACCGCCGTTTGGGAAGTCCCATACGGGCGCGGACGAAAGTGGGGCTCCTCGGTGAACGGTTTCGTCAATGCCATCCTCGGCGGCTGGCGCCTGACCGGCATCAACACGATGACCTCCGGCCAGCCCATCAACCTCAGCTACTCCCCACCGAGCGCGTTCCAGGTTTCCACGGCGCCCACCTACCGTCCCAACTACCTCGGCGGCAGCATCTACTCCCCCGAGAAGAGCGTGACCAACTACTTCAATAAGGCCTCTGTCGTCGCGCCCAGTACCGCCACCCCGAACGATCCCTCCCGGCCCTTTGGCAACCTCGGCCGCAACGTGGCCTCCACCGAAGCCATCTTCAACTTCGACGGCGGCGCCCACAAGGACTTCAACCTCCCCTGGGAAAACACCCGCGTCGAGTTCCGCGCCGAGTTTTTCAATTTGTTCAATACCACCAACCTCGGCGCAGCCCAGGGTAACGTCCTCAATAACGCCTTCGGCACGATTACAGGATTGTCATCTCCGGCCCGGCAGATCCAGTTCGCTCTGAAGTTGGTCTTCTAGCCGCCGCTGGCAGTCTCGATCTTCTCCGCCGGGTGTGCCTCGTGGATATCCTCCACACAGCCGCCCGGCGGTTTTGCGTTCTCCGCCTGGCGCCGCGAGCCTTTTGCCCGGCCGCCCGGTGCCTGGAGCGGCGCCCTCTCAATGATTGATGCGAATCGGCGTTCCGTTCGGAACCAGGCGCCAGATCTCCTCGATCTCCTCATCCGTCATGGCGATGCAGCCTTCGGTCCAATCTGTGAGCCGGTCCAATCGAGCCTTGACCGTTCGGCAGGCCGTGAATCATGATGTCGCCGCCTGGATCAACGCCTGCTCTCCGCGCCCGTTCGCGATCCGCCGCATCGGGATAGGAGATGCACAGAGACCTGTGAAAGGCGCTGTTCGCATTGCGTCCCGAAATCGTATAGCCGCCTTCTGGCGTCTTGCCATCGCCTTGCCTCAACTTGGGGCCCCCGGGCGTGCGCCCGAGCGCGACACGATACGTACGGATCACCTTCGAACCCGAATACAGCAGCAGTGTTCGAGTCGATTTGTTGACGACGATCCTATCCGCGGCCTCTTCCGGCACAGCTCACCCAGTAAGGACCATTACGATGGCGGCAATCCACATCTTCAGTATGTTTGACTACACTTCCGGCCTGAATGGGTCCTTCGGCCCGCGCTGAAAAATTCCTCAATGCCCGCTACCTGGATTCACGCCGTTCAACGACTCGGCCTTGCTCCACTTCGGCCAGTTGAATCCGTAGTAGGCAACGAAAATGAAACAGAACATCGGCACGATGAACCCTCGTGACATGTCGTACATGTCGGCCACCAATCCCATCAGCTTTGGCAGTAATGCTCCGCCCATGATCGCCATGACGATGTAGGCTGACGCCTTCTTTGCCCTCGCGCCCAACCCGAAGATCCCCAAAGCGAAGATGGTCGGGAACATGATCGACATGAAGAAGTAGCTCAGGAACACGCAAAAAACTGAGACCCAGCCCAGCTTGAAGAATACAAGCAGAGTCGCGATTACGTTTGCCAATCCGTACAAACCCAGCACTTTGTGCGCGGAGAATCGCTTCAGAATCCATGCTCCCGTGAATCGTCCCACCAGGAAGCAGATCAGCCCGAGCGACACGGCGTTCGACGCTCCCTTGTCGGTGAACGCCAGTACTCCATGTGAGTTCACCTCAAACCAGCCCGTCAGCCAATCGTGCAGCAGCGCCGTTCTTGACGCCAGGCTATTCATCCCCTCATTCCAACTAGCCGGGATCGGCGGCGGCTCGGCCACCATGTAGTTGATGAAAAAGCTGAAGATCCCCGCCTGCGCCGCCACGTAAAGAAACTGCGCCACCACGGCAAAGGTGAAATGCTTATGAGACCAAATTGAGTGCGCCACGTTGGGCGCCGAGTCGTCCAGGTGGTAGTCGTCTTCCATTTTGATGTCAGGGATGCTGGCGAAGTAGAAGATCACCGCCAGGACGATCACCCCTATCGCGATACCGACGTAAGGGATGTAAAGCGTCTCGCTCCCTGTGCTGCGGCCGCTGGCATCAGTCCCGTAGAAATACATGCTGCCGACGATTGGCCCGAGAATCCAGCCCACACCATTGCAGGATTGCGCCAGGTTGATCCGCGTCGCCGCGTACCGCAAGTCTCCCAGCACCGTCGTATACGGGTTGGCGATTGTCTCCAGAAACGTCAGCCCGGCTGCGATCAGGCAGACGCCGACCAGGAAGGCTACGAACGCCATGGTCGGCGTTACTCGCCCTTCATGCACCATCTCATTCACCCAGGTCGCAGGTATGAACCAGAAGCCGCCTACTGCAACCAGCAGCAGGCCCGCGATGATGCCGCCCTTGTATCCCAATTTGGTCGCCAGCCAGCCGGCAGGCAAGGCCATCAGGAAATAACCCAGATAGTGCGCGAACTGCACCGATGCCGATTGCGCCTTCGTCAGGCCAAGCTCGTTCTGAAAGTGCTTGTCCATCACGTCGATCATCCCGTTGCAGAATCCCCACAACAGAAAGAGGGAGCTGACGAGCGCGAACGTGAACGCGACGTTCCGCCCGTCGGATGTGACGAAAAGACCCTTCTTGTTTGTGCTCATGGGTAAGCAGACGATTCTATCAACGCGCCCGCCCTCGCGTCTCCGCCGATCCCTGACGTACGATGGATCTCCATGGATTTGGGCTTGGCTACCTTTACCCTCAATCTGTGCGGGATGAAGCACGAATGCTCCGTCCACTTGCCGGCGGATCCTGTCCCCGTGTCCACCCTGTTGCCCGTGGTCAATGCTGTGGCCGATCTCGTGGTCCATGCCCACTCGTCCGCGAAGCCGGTGAGCTGCCGCGCCGGTTGCGGTGCATGCTGCCGTCAGCACGTCCCGGTCACCCACGCCGAAGCCCGCCGCATCTCTGCCCTCGTCGCGTCACTGCCGCCGGACCGCAAACCGGTTGTCCATGCCCGCTTCGCCGCCGCCGTGGACAAGCTCCGGGAAACCGGCTTCTTCGATATCCTCACCGGCGCGGCCGATCCGGGTCCGGATTTCATCCGGTCGCTCGCGTTCCGCTACTTCGACCTCGATCTCGCCTGCCCTTTTCTCGAAAACGAATCCTGTTCCATCTATGAGGAACGCCCCTTGCGCTGCCGCGAATACCTGGTCACCTCACCTCCGTCTCTATGTGCTGCTCCTGAGCGCCAGCCCATTAAAACGATCCCCTTCCCCAACTGGCCTTCCAAGGCCCTGGCATCGATCGGCCGCGGGGACGAATCGCTACACCCGGCATTCTTGACCCTCACCCTCGCTCTCGAGTGGGCCAACCTTCACCCCGAACCGGAGACGCCGCTGCCCGCCGCGGACATCCTCAGGAACTTTCTCGTGGCCCTTTCATCCCCCGTTTCGTCCGCCTGAGCGGCATCGCGCCCTTGCCCCGGCAGCACATTCCCTACCGGACCACGACTGCCTTGTTCGACAGCGTCCCGATCCCGCTCGACTCGATCGTCACCACGTCGCCTTCGGCCAGCGCAGCCTCCTGCGGCGCGATGATGCCCGTTCCAGTCAGTAGTACCGAACCCGCCGGAACCTCATTTGCCCTCATCAGGTACTCGATCAACGATTCGATCTTCCGCCCGAGCTTGGCCGTCGAAACCGCGCCTGAAAAGATCGTCTCCCCTGCGCGCACGATCCGGCACGTCATTTCAAGCGAATAGGGATCCGCCAATTCGTCCGGCGTTACAAACCACGGCCCCAACGCGCAGCATGCCGTGTAGACCTTGGATTGAGGCAGATACAGCGGATTCTCCCTCTCGATGTCCCACGCTGACACATCGTTGGCCAGCGTATACCCCAGGATCTTGCCTCGCTCACCCAGAAGGACCGCTAGTTCCGGCTCCGGAGCCGTGAACTTCGAGTCTTCGCGAATGCCGATCTCTCCATCTGGCCCCACGCAAACCCTCGCCGTGCCCTTGAAGAAGATCTCCGGCCTCGGCGCTGTGAACACGTGGCGGTAGAAGCCTTCGCGTGTTCCGTGCTCGGCGTCGCGGAACGACGCGCTCATCTCATACGTACACCCGCACGCCCACACCTCCTCCGGTTCCACTGGCAATACCGGGGGCAGGCTTTCCCTCGTGTTCGCCGCATGGTTGGCCGCCAATTCCGCCAGGCTTGTGCGCTCCACTACTCCCCTGTTGATCAGTTCCAACAGGCTATAGCCCGGGATCGGACGCGCGGCGCCTTTCTCGAAGACCGCGGCCGTCGTGCGGCCGTTCCACTCAATCTGCCCGATTTTCATTTGTTGCTCAGTATCTGAGATAGACCGTCTTGTGGTCGCTGTAAAACTCCAGCGCGGCCTGTCCCTGCTCCTTTGGCCCAAAGCTGGAATCTTTCGTTCCGCCAAACGGCAATTGGTATTCGACGCCTGCGCTCGGCAGATTCACCGTCAGCAGGCCCGCTTCCATCCCGTAAACGAACTCCATCGTCCGCGACAGGCTCGCCGTCTGGATCGACGCCGACAACCCGAACTCGCTCGCGTTCGCCAGTTCCAGCGCCTGCTGGAAGTCCCGCGCCTTCAGAATCGCCAGCACCGGCCCGAAGATCTCCTCCCTCGCGATCGTCATCTCTTGCGTCACGCCCGCAAACACCGTCGGCTCGACAAACCAGCCCTTGTCATAGGCGCCTCCAGTCAGCCTCCGCCCGCCGCACAACGGCTCGCCCGCCTCCGCCCGCCCCTGCGCAATGTAGCCCAGCACCGTGTTCATCTGGCTTTCGTCGACGCACGGTCCAATCTCTACCCCCGGTTCCATCCCGTCGCCCACTTTCAGCCGCTTCGTCCGCTCCACCACCGCATCGACGAACTTGTCGTAGATGCTCTCCTCGACAATCGCCCTCGACGTCGCGGTACACTTCTGCCCCGTCGAGAAAAACGCTGCGTTCACCACATTCTCTACGGCCGGATTGAAGTCCGCATCCGCCAGCACGATTGTCGGGTTCTTCCCGCCCATCTCCAACTGGATCCGGATCCGCCGCTTCGACGCCCTCTCGTGAACCTTATGCCCGACGCCGCACGACCCCGTGAAGCTCACCGCCCTTACCGCCGGCGCATCAATCAAAGCGTTGCCCACGGCCGATCCCGAACCGGCCACGAAATTCACCACACCCTTCGGCAATCCCGCCTCGTGACAAGCTTCCACGATCCGCCATGCGCTCAGCGGCGCCGCTGATGCAGGCTTGATCACCACCGTATTGCCGCAGATCAACGCCGGCGCCATCTTCCACGCCGGGATTGCGCTGGGGAAGTTCCACGGCGTGATCAAACCAACCACCCCCACCGGCTTGCGCATCGCGAACATATGCACCCGGTCCCGCTCACTCGGCGCGATCACCCCGCCCAGCCTCGACCCCTCCGCCGCGAAATACCGGAAGATGTTGATGCTCCGCCGGACCTCGCCCTTGGCCTCCGGAAGCGTCTTGCCCTCTTCGCGCGTCATGTCCGCCGCCACCTGCTCGAACCGGCTGTCCAGAACGTCCGCCACCTTGTTGAGCAGAGCCCCGCGCGCCGGACCAGTCAATGCCGCCCATCCAGGCAGCGCCGCGCTCGCAGCATCCACAGCTCTTTGCATGTCCCCGGCTTTCCCAGCCGTATGCAGCGCGACAACCTCCTCCCAGTTCGCCGGATTCCGGTTCTCAAACGTCCCGCCTTCCACCCACTCGCCGTTGATGTAATTCGGACACAGCTTCGCGCTCACTTCACCAGCCTCCCAAGCCAACTAGAACTTCACCGCCGGAGCCGTCCGCGCACCCGGATCGGTTTTGAAATAGTCGTCATTCCGCTGGAAGCCCAGCATCCCTGCGAGCAGGTTGTTTGGAAACAATCCAATCGTCGTGTTGTACTTCTGCACCGATTCGTTATACTTTCGCCGCTCCACTGCGATCCGGTTCTCAGTCCCGGCCAACTCGTCCTGCAAGCGCAGGAAATTCTCGCTCGACTTCAACTGCGGGTAGTTCTCCACCACCACCAGCAACCGCCCGATCGCGCTGTCCAGCCTGCCGTTGGCCTCAATCTTTTCCTGCGGGCTTCGCGCATTCAACAACTGCGACCGGGCATTGGCCACTGTCTCCAGAATCTCTTTCTCCTGCGCCGCGAACCCCTTGACCGTGTTCACCAGGTTCGGGATCAGGTCGGCCCGCCGCTGCAAAGCGATATCGACGTCCGCCCAGGCCTTCTTCACAGCCTCCTGCTCGGTCACCAGCAGGTTGTTCACCGACGCAGCTTTGCCTCCGACGATCAAACCCAACACCAGCAATACGCCCAAAATGGCAAGCAGTATCTTCATCTCTCTTCCGTCCTTCTACTTCTCCATGGCATCCACTGCCGCAACGATTTTCGAAATCGTCTCCATGTAACGGTCGTACAGTGGCCCAGCCTCGGCATGCTTCAGTTTCAGAGTGCCCTCGCGGAGGCTCAATAAAGTATAGAACGCTCTCGCATCCGCGCCGAACGCCTCCTCCACCTTCTCGGCCAGCGCCCGCCTGTCCAATGGGGCCTCCCGGCCCGCCAGCCGCAGCGCATGCCGGCTTAACACCAGAAACGTGCTCAACGACTCCGCCATCAGACGGATCAGCAAATCCCCATCCACCATCGCCGCCGCCGCCTTCTGCCGCAGCCGGATCTGCTTCGCCCTCAGTTGATACTCCACCTGCGCCCGGTAGAACGAATCGTCGATCTCAAGACCCGCAATCGAATCTGCCCCATACAACACCCTCCGCCGCTCCAACATGTCGTGGAATTCGATCGGGAAACAGTCGGTTGAGCCGCTGACCTCCGCCTCGCCCATGAGAAGCGGCGCCGGATTCGACTTTTCCCGCCACCACCGCATCACCGGCTCCACCGCCTCCAGCGCCGGCCTGTCCACCTCGTCCACCACGCAGAACACGTTCAGGTCCGACCATTTGTCCTGCTTGCCCTCAGCCGCTGACCCGTACAGGATCACCGACTTCAGCCGCTCATCCAGAGCCTTCTTCAATCGTTCAACCAGTTGTTCCAGCAACTTCTCCATGTCCGCTTCGCCCTCCGCGCCTACCAGCCGCTCGACGCTCCGCCTCCGCCCGAATCGCCTCCGCCGAACCCGCCAAAGCTGTCGCCCGAATCGTATCCTCCAAACCCGCCACCCCCGTAGGTCCGGCCACGGGATGTCATCATGCCCAATAGCATCCCCAGCGCCACGTCTCTCGCGCTACCTCCGCCTCTCGGCCCGCCGCTTATCCCGCCTCCACTCATCAGCATCGCCGCCAACAGCAGCCCTCCGGCCACCAAAACGGGCAGCAGCGGCACAACCGGCTCCCCACCTCCCCGCCGAGGCTGCGGAGTTCGCAATTGCTCGTTGATCTGAACACCCTTGGCCCCCGCAATCCTCTCCCCCATCGCCTGCGCCGCCGCTGCCATCGCCCCGCCAATGTCGCCCGCCCTGAGCGCCGGCCTCATGTCACGCAGCAGGCTGCCGGCGTAGCCGTCCGGTATCACCGGCTCCAGCCCGTAACCCACTTCCAGCCGCGTCCGCCGCTCGGCGATCGCAATCAGCAGCAGCGCTCCCTCGTTGGTATCTTTCTTGCCGACACCCCACTTCCGGTAAAGCAGGTTCGCCACATCCTCCACGGGCTCGCCGTCCAGCGAGGGCAGCGTCACCAGCGCCAGTTGCGCTCCTGTCGCCGCTTCCACCGCCCTGCAGTACCGCTCAAGCTCCCTCCGCCTCTCGTGCGGAATCACGCCGGCAAAGTCGTTCACATAGCCCTGCGGCGCGAGCGCCGCGAAGTCGGCCGCCCACACCGCTGCCGCCAGTGCCGCCAACCCTGCAACTAGACGGAGCCGCCTCATTCGAACCTCAGCAACTCACCTCATCCCGCGCCAGCCCAATCCCGTCCAGCCGCCCGAGAAGCGCCAGGCTGATCTTCTCCCCACAGAGAAGATCTGCTGCCACTTCCATGACCTCTTCCGCCTTCACCGCCTCCACCATCTCGATAATCTCGTCCAGTTCATAGAATCGCCCGTAAGTCAGCCACTGCTTCGCCAAATTGCTCATCCGGCTCCCCGTCGATTCCAGGCTCAACATCAGCGATCCTTTGATGTGATCCTTCGCGTGCCGCAACTCCTCGGCCGTCAGCGGCTCCCTCTTGATCCGCCGGAACTCGCCGACAACTCCGTCCACCAGCGCGCGCACACTCTTGGTCGATGTTCCGGCATACACGGCCAGCATCCCCGTGTCACGGTACATATTCAGTTCCGAGAAGATCGAATACGCCAGCCCCTGGCGCTCTCTGATGTTCTGGAATAGCCGCGAACTCATCCCCCCGCCCAGCACCAGATTCAAGGTGTAGCTGGCAAATCGCAGCCTGTGGGTCGCCGGATAGGCGGGCACGCCCACACACACATGAACCTGCTGCAACGACCGCTTGTTCTTCATTGTGATCGCCGCCGCCGCTACAGGCGCCGTCGTCTTAGCCACGGTCCCGCCCTTGGCCAACCCTCCGAAGTGCCGGTTCGCAACTTCCACCAATTCGTCATGCCGCAGACTGCCGGCTGCAGTGATCACCATGTTCGCTGGCGAATAGTATTTCCGGTGATGTTCCCGCAGTTGGTCCGCCGCGAAGCTCTGAATCGTCCTACGGTTTCCGATGATCGGCCGGCCCAGCGGGTGCCGGCTCCAGAACTTCCCCATGAACACGTCGTGCAGCAGCGACTCGGCATTGTCGTGCTCCATCTTCAGCTCTTCGAGAATGACACCCTTTTCCTTCTCGATTTCCTCGTCGTCAAACTTCGGATGCTGAAGCATATCGGCCAATACGTCGAAGGCGATCGGAATATGCTCGTCCAGCACCTTTGTCGTGTATCCCACCAGCTCCCGGCCGGTGAACGCATCCAGGTGACCACCAATCCCGTCCACCTCTCGAGCGATATCCTCGGCCGTCCGTCTCGCCGTGCCCTTGAACAGCATGTGCTCGATGAAATGCGAAATCCCGTTCTCCGACGGCCTCTCCACCCTCGACCCCGTGCTGATCCAAACCCCAACCGCCGCGCTCCTGACCGCCGGCATCGGCTCCGTGATGACGCGGATTCCGTTCTCCAGAACCGTCTGCCGGATCTCGCGCTCTGTTTCCCTGCCCGTAATGACCATCTTCTATAGTCTAGTCTCCAGGTTCTCCAGTCCGCCGCGAGGAACCCCCAAACCGCCCCTCCACGTGTTCATCTGTAAACTGCTCCCGTTTCCTCCTGACACGCTGCGCGTCACCCCGCCCCATCATCGCCTCACAATCCCTCACAAATCTGCCAGTTCCCTTGGCCATCTGCGTGCTCTGGGCTTTGCATGACTCATTTGAAGGCCCTGCTCGCCTTTTCCGTCTCCACTCTGCTTCCAGCGCAGTTCCTCCATCTCGCCACTACCCACGACGGCTCAAAAGTTGCGTTCTCTTCATCTCTCTCGCTCAAGTCCGCAACCCGAAACGACAATCAGAAGATATTTGAAATCTCATCATCCGGCTTCCTTCGAACCCTCCGCGACGTCACCCCCGTCATCCTCTACCCCGGCGATCGCGCTCCTTCAAATTTCCCGATACTGACCAAACCGGAGTACGACTCCTCCGGCGCCATTCTCGCCTTCACTGGCACACGTTGGTGCATCGGCGGCAGCGGCTGTATCGGCGTCGAACTCAACCAGGGATCTGTCGTTTGGCTCGACGGGTCCCGCGAAGCGCCCTACAGCGGCACGGTTCGCATCAGCGCCAACGGCAAATGGGCCGTTTATGCCAATCCCACTTCACTCGTATCGCCGTACCGTTTCTATCGCCTGAACCTCGAAACCGGCTGGAACGAGTTCTCCGCCACCGGCCTCAGCGGAGCTGCCGGCGCCGGACGGCGCGTGGTGGCCAATGATGGGACTGTTGTCAGCGTCCCAGGGGGCCGCACGCTGGTCGTCCGCCGGCCGGGACAACCCGACAGCACAATCCAGCTTTCTTTCAGTACCTCCACTGTCACGATCTCGAACAACGCCTCGTTCGCGATCGCTCAAACCTCGGACCAGACTCCCTATCTCTGGCTCATCGATCTGTACACGCAGGAACAGATCCCCTTCCTCTGGGCCGCTGAAGGCGTCAGCCAGCCCGCCCTCAGTGACGACGGCATGGCCCTGCTCTTCCTCTCTGCCGCCAACTTCGCCGGCACGAATGATTCGCTCGCCGTCCAGGTCTGGACCATGGACTTGATCACCGGACGCCTCCGCCAGTGGACCGCCGAACCCTTCGGAATCTCAGAGGCCACCCTCTCCGGCGACGGCCTCATCGTCTGGGCCACCACCAACGACGGCCGCCTTATCCGTGTTGATGGCCTCTCCGGCCTGACTGAGACCTTCCTGCAATCATCTCCACACGTCGACATGCCGGAATACACCACATGGGCGCCTGGTTCCCGTTACCGCTTTGAAGGCGCCGGCCTCAATTCCGTCTCTTTGAGTTGGCAGGGCCTCGCCGTCCCTGTCGTCAACCGCGGCGCGGACTTCCTCGATTTCATCGTCCCCTGGGAAGCCTCCACCGGTTCGGGCGTCTTTGAAATCGACGCGCCCGATTCACCATTCCAACCGCTGCGGATTCAGGGTGAGATGCGCGCCGTCGCCCCCCAGTTCAGCAAAACCGGCGGATTCATCCACGCCTTGCGCCAGGATCTTTCACCCCTCACGGTCGCCAATCCGGCCCGCTCCGGCGAGACCGTGATCCTGCTCATGCGCGGCCTTGGCCCTGTCGATTCGCAGGGCCGGACACTCCAGCCCACCACGGTCTTCGCCGCTGCAGTCCCTTCTATCGAAATCATCTCCTCGGAAGTCGATCTCGGCACGCCCGGCACATACCGCCTAGCCATCCGGCTGCCTGCGGTCACAGAAGGTCCCCTGACGATCTTCGTCCGCGCCCCCAGCGACGAATACGCCTCGGATTCCGGACTCCTCCCTGTCGAACCGTAACCGTCATCTTGCGGGCGGCGTTCGCCCTCCGCTTCCGCTACATTGGTTATCTGCCGATGCGGTTTATTCACACCTCTGATTGGCACGCCGGTCTCAAGGCCGCGTGGGCCGGCGCGTCTGCCCCGCGAATCGCTGAAGCGCGCCTGAAAGCGTTCGCCAACGTCGCCGGCCTTGCCGCCCAACATCAGTCGGACTTTGTCCTGCTCGCCGGCGATCTCTTCGACAGCCACGCCATCGCCCTCTCCGCGGCCAGGGAGGTGGTTGGCATCATTGAGTCCTTCCCTTGTCCTGTCTACGTCATCCCCGGCAACCATGACCAGGATGCTCCCGGCGCCCTCTGGGACCGTCTCAATCTGGATTCGCTTTCCCGATTCCGCCTTCTACTCAATCCCTCCCCCGTCGAACTCACCGGCGGAACCCTCTACCCCTGCCCCTTGAACTGCCGCTGGAGTTCCTCAGACCCCCTCGCCTGGATTCCACCCCGTGAAGGCAAGGATGAGATTCGGGTCGCCCTCGCCCACGGCTCACTCGACTTGCCCCATTTCCAGTCCGCCTCCCAGCATCCGATTCCGCCAGACGCCGCCGCCCGCTACGGCCTCGATTACATCGCGCTGGGCGACTGGCACTCCGCCTCCATCCACCAGAACTTGGCCTACTCCGGCGCCCCCGAACTCACCGCCCCTGACGACCGCGATTCCGGAAACGTTCTCCTCGTCGAAATTTTGGCGCCGTCCACCCCGCCTGCCGTCACCCGTCTTCGCTCCGGAAGCCTATCAAAAGTGACCCTGGACCGCGTCGTCCAAACGAACTCCAGTCTCACAGACCTATATGAAGAAATAGCGAAAATTGCCTCTCCGGCCATTCTTCTTGAACTTAGTATCAGAGGTACTGTATCAAGTAGTGAACAATACAAAATACAGCAAATAAAGAACTTAATTGAAAAAGAGTTCGTTTGGTCGCGATTCTCTGACTCGGGCCTCCTCCCCGTAGGCGCGCGATCCGACCTACCTGCTTACTTTCCAGCCGTCGCTGCCCGACTCCTGGAGATCGCTGCTTCCGGCGCCGATCAGGCCGCCGCCGCCCGCCTCGCCCTTGATCATCTGAACCTCGGCGCTTCGGAGACCGGCCAATGAGAATCCGCCGAATCTCGATAGAGTCCATCCGGTCTCACACTCGCCGATTCGATCTCGAACTTGCCTTCGACTCCATCAACATCCTCCACGGACCCAATGGCAGCGGCAAGTCTTCCGTCCTCACGGCCCTCCACCACGCCTTCCTCTCCCCACACGACTCAGCCTCGGCCGCCATCGCCGCCCTTGTCCCCTGGGGTACATCGCTCGCGCCGTCCGTCGAAGTCGATTTTGTCCATCGGAATGTGGAGTTCCGTCTCCGTAAGCAGTTCCTTCACTCGCCCCAATCGATCCTGGAAACCCACACCTCCGGCGTCTGGAAGCCTCTTGCCAAGAGCAAGCAGGCAGACGCCCGCATTCGCGAATTCCTCGGCGCTGCCGCCGATGGCAAGGCCACCCAGGACCGGCTGCTGGCCTCCGTCCTCTGGACGCAACAAGGCGACCTGGCCCTCTCGCCGGTTTCCCCCAACGTTCGTTCGGCACTCGCCGAGCAACTCGATTCGCCAGCGGCCCAGCGTCTCCTGAAGTGGATCGAGGACCAAGCCTCAACCTACTGGACCCCGACCGGCAAGGTCCAAAAACACTCGCCCGCCGCCCGCCTGGAATCCGAACTCACAGCCCTGGAGTCCCGCCGGTCCGCGCTCCAGTCCGAACTCGCCTCCATCGATACCCTTCGCGACGAAATCGTTGCCCTCGAATCCGCTTTTGACGAGGCTCAGTCGGCCGCTTCCCGCGCCAAGGCCGAGTTCGACCGGCTTGGCCAGTCGCTTTCCGAGTCCACTCTCCTCAGCCAGCAACGCGACTCCCTCGCTCCGCTGATCGCCGCCAAAACAAAGGAAGTCGATCTGCTCTCGGCCGCCGTCTTG
>JARKOC010000232.1 GCA_029975915.1 Bryobacteraceae bacterium | reverse complement strand
GCGCAGCGTACTACAAATACACGAAAAGGAGAGACACGCATGAAAGCAGCAAAATGGTATGGGAAAAAAGACATCCGCATTGAGAACGTTCCCGAGCCGGGCGCACCGCAACCGGGTGAGGTCAAGATCAAGGTTGCCTGGTGCGGCATCTGCGGCTCCGACCTGCACGAATACCTTGCCGGCCCGATCTTTATCCCCACTCAGCCCCATCCGCTTACCGGCGCGTGTGCTCCGCTCATTCTCGGCCACGAGTTCTCAGGCGAAGTCGTGGAAGTCGGCGCGGGTGTCACCACCGTCAAGGTAGGCGACATGGTTGCCCCGGACGCCTGCCAGCACTGCGGCGTCTGCCTGCCCTGCCGGGAAGGCCGCTACAATGTGTGCGAAAAGTTGGCGTTCACCGGCCTCATGGCAGACGGCGCTTTCTCGGAATATGTCAACGTGCCTGCCCAGCTTTGCTATGTACTGCCCAAGGGTTTCAACATGGAGGCAGCCTCCCTCATCGAGCCCCTCGCCACCGGCTTCAAGGCAGTCAGGCTGGCAGGCTCCATCATGGGGCAAACCGTTGTCATCTACGGCGCCGGCACCATCGGTCTCGGAACGCTCATGTGCGCCAAGGCGGCCGGCGCTTCCACGGCCATCGTCATCGAGATGTCCGCCGCTCGCAAGGAACTGGCCAAACAGTGCGGCTCAGACATCGTCCTCGACCCGAGAGAGTGCGATGTCATCGCCGAAATCAAGAGAATAACCGGCACGAAGAATGGCGCTGACGTTTCCTTCGAGTGTATCGGTAATGTCAAAACCGCACCCATGGCTGTCGAGTCGGTCCACAATGTCGGCAAGATCGTTATCGTCGGCATTTTCGAAGGGCCGAGCGAATTCAACTTCTTCAGCCTCAGCGCCACCGACAAGGTCGTCATCGGCACACTGGCCTACACCGTGGATGATTTCCAGGGCGTTGCCACTCTCCTGGCTTCCGGCCAGCTGAAGACCGATCCGCTCATCACCGGCAAAATCAAGCTGGACGACCTCATCGCGAAAGGATTCGAGGAACTGGTCAACAACAAGGATGCCAACATCAAGATCATTGTGAGCCCGAACTAGGGTTTGCCGCAGACCTGAATGCGCGGCGGGGAGTTTACCCTTCTCCCTCCCCGCCGCGCTTCATTGCTTTGTTCCGTGGGTCAGGGGTGATGCGTTTCGATTCGGGAAGGTTTACGTTTTCTGGAAAGGAGTCAACATGTCAAATTCTACTGAAACCCCGAAGCCTTCCGGCCTGCAGCTAGGGCCGATCGGCTTTGCCGTTGTCAACTTTATTATCATTCAGGCCATCAGC
>JARKOC010000227.1 GCA_029975915.1 Bryobacteraceae bacterium | reverse complement strand
GACGGTGAACTTGCCCTCGGCGTCCCGGGCCGCCACGTAGCGGCTGATCAGGTTGGGGGCCGCGTCCACCTTCGCGACGGTGGTGGGCGTCCAGATATGCACCAGCAGGTCGCCGTGGTCGCCGTTGCAGTCCGGGAGAGTAGCCGGTTCCTCCGGAAGGTACCGCTTGCGGAAGCGTCCGGGCACATGGAAATCCAGGAAATAGCGCACCGCCATCCTGGTGTCGTCACTTTCCGCCCGGAGCAGGTACCGGCCCAGCCGAAGGGCCGTGCGGAGCGTGGTAAGCCCCATCAGGAGAAAACCCGCTCCCAGAAACATCGGCACCACCCAGACAACCGCCTTCTTCCACTCAAGGAACAGAAGGCCCCCGAGCAGGAAGTGACCGAGGCCGCTGGCCAGAAACCAGCCCCAGTTGGGATACCGGATCACAAGGGAGGAAAGGGTCTGGTACAGTCCGTTGACCAGGAGCGCCACTCCGAAGAGCCACGGCACCGCGTTTTCCGATTGCTGGGGGAAATCGGCGATGGCGATGCCGAGCAGCACGAACACGAGTCCCTGAAAACCGAAGAAAGAAGGCATGCCCCCGCCGCAGGCGAGGATGGAAAACGCCATCTTCGCGAGCCCCATAACCACCATGACCCAGCCGAATGCCTCAAGGGCGATAAGTGTGACGGTATCCGAGGCGTCGATGATGATGAAGAGCCCGGTTACGAACAGCGCTGCTCCCAGTGCGGTTACGTACCACCGGTTGTGATGCAGGTTTCCCGGTCCGATCAGCAGCATGGCGAGATTCACGGGCTGTCCTCCTTGACGGGTGGGGACGGTGCGCGGTCTTTCTCCAGGGCCGCCCCGAGAGCGTTGAGCGCGTCTTCCAGCTCCCTCAGCTCGCGGGCGTCATTGTGGGACACGGGGTTCCGGCCGAAATCTCCCTCCGCATACCCGCGCGCCTGGCGGGCAAGCCGGCGCAGGGGCCGCGTGATGGTATCGTCAAAGGTCCGGTTGAGGAACCAGAGAGC
>JARKOC010000190.1 GCA_029975915.1 Bryobacteraceae bacterium | reverse complement strand
GTTGACGGTGCTGCCCCAGTTCTGGACAACCGCGCAGTAGAGGTTGTAGTACTTGGCGCCCGCGGTTTCGGTCCAGCTGAGGTCTACGTTGGAGTCGTAGTCATACGGCGTGTTGACGAGCTGCAGTACCGGGGTACCGGCGGCTGCGGCGCCGTAGGTGGTGAAGTGAACCTGCTTGACAAGAAGCACACCGGAAAGTCCGTCGACCTTGTGCTCATCATAGAAAGTTGCTAGCGGATCGCAAGGATCGTCGGTGTAACGGATCGGGCCCGCAGCAAGCTGGTTGCCGACGGCGTCGGTCAGCTTGGCAACCGCTGACTGGGCCAGAGAAACGGAGTACACGCTGGCCTTGCCCACGACCGGGATGTTGACGGTCAGAACTGTCATATCGCTGTTCCAGGACAGGGTATGGGCGATGTTGCCGGTCTTGTTGTAGTTGGCTTTGTTGCCTTCGTACATGACATAGACGTCATGGTACAGGCCGCCCAGGTCGGAAGCGGTCAGGCCCCTTCCGGTGTTGTGAGTCGTAGGTTGGATGGGCTCGCTGAAGGTGAAGGTTACGTTGACGCCACCTGCGACTTCCGGATCAAGATCCGTCCAGTCATCCGATGGGCTGATTGCTGTTATGAACGGGCACATAACGTCGGTGGAGCGGACGATGACGGGGTCGCCGTCCTGCACGCCGAACCAGGTTACTTCTGTGTCGCACTTGGTTCTCTTGGTTTCGTAGCCGACCATGGTCGGAACGTCGGTGTTGGTGTCGATGACTTCAACCACATACCACTGGGCTGTTTCCAGACCGGTGAACTCGAAACGGCCCTGGATGTTGTTGATGGTCTTGGTCACGGTCTGCTTGATCAGGTGACCGTCGGCGCCGGTGGCAGAGTTGCCGTTCCAGTGGCTGCCGAGGGAGTACAGCTTGACGGTGTAGCCGTTGGGCACGGGTTGGAGGTTGCTTGTAACAGCGATGCCGCTGATGGAAGTGGTCAGCTGGCCGACGTAGAAATCAAAGTCGCCGTTGCCGAGACCCACAACCGGGGTGTCGTGGTTGGTAGCAGAGGTGGTGCCCAGGTTGAGGCTGGACTCTTCCAGGGAGGAGAACTTGACTTCCACTTCGTCATAGGCGAACTGCGGATAGTTGTTCTTTCCGGTAACTACGTTCTTCGCGTTGCGAAGATCGATGGTTGCGGAATAGTTGCCGGAGTAGCCGGAAAGGTTCAGTCCGTTGCCGCCTACGAGGATTTCAGGAGATACATAGCTCGTGGCGGGAACTTTCTTCATCACGTACTGGCCGGTTTCACTGGTCGTGGCCTTTGCCACGCCGATGTCGATGACTGCGCCTACGATTGGCTCATTGGTGCAGGCGTCTTTCAGGATACCCTGAACGGTGCCGGTCGGCATCAGGGTGTTCGGGTTCGGGCTACCGACGGAATTGGTATTCTCGTCGCCGGTACA
>JARKOC010000172.1 GCA_029975915.1 Bryobacteraceae bacterium | reverse complement strand
CGATCAACTGAGGGAACTCGTGGTGAAGGCCGGGGGCAATGCGCAGACGGTCCGCGAGCTGGAGCCGGATCAGGCCATTGCGCTCAACGCCCTCGACTCGCTCGGCTTTGCCGCGTTCATCGCCGCCATCGAGGAGCGGTTTACCATCCGGGTCAGCGACAAATCCTCGGTGAAGCTGCGCTCCCTGAAAGACTTCGCCCAGTACGTCGAGGTCCAGCTGGAACGTCAGGAGGACGCCGGCACGCGGGCGGCGAGCAGCGGCACCGCCGGGGCGCGTGATTTCACGCTCGACGGAGCGCCGCTCCACTACGAAATCGTCGGCAGCGGACCGCCTCTGCTCCTCTTGAACGGCATCGGCCTCGACCTGTCCGCGTGGGGTCCCCTGGTGCACGAGCTTTGCGGCGAGCGCCGGCTGGTGCTCCTCGAAACCCGCGGGTCCGGTCTGTCCGGTGCGCCGTCGGAACCATGCAGCACTGCCCGGCTCGCCGCCGACGCGCTTGCGCTCCTTGACCACCTCTCTCTCGGCCCGGTGGACGTTCTCGGATTCTCCCTCGGCGGCCTCGTGGCGCAGGAACTGGCGCTCCTCGCACCGGACCGGATCCGCTCCCTGGTGCTTGCCGCCACCGCGGCCCGCCTCCCGGGGCGGACCCGCCGCGTCCTCGACGCCTGGCGGCGGCTCCTTTTGGCCGGGGTGGACGCAGACGCCTTCCGGCGCGAGCAATTCGCCTGGGTCTTCGGTCCTGGGACCCTCGAGAACGATACGCTGATCGAGGGGGCCCTGTCGACCCTCGCCGGCGTGCCCGCCCCCTCGGCGCGCGGCTTTGCCGCGCATGCCGACGCCTGTCTGGCCCACGACACCCGGGAGCGGGCGTCGCGCATCGGCGCCCCGGCGCTCGTCCTGGCCGGAGAGGACGATGTCCTCCTCCCTGCAGCAGCAGCCGAGACGCTCGCCGGGCTCCTGCCCCGGGGGCGGTTCGAGCGCCATCCCGGCGGCCACGCTTTCCTGTCGGAGAGCATGCGTAGCGTGGCGGCGTCGGTGCTGCGATTCCTGGGTTCGGCCGACGAATCAACGAAAGAATGAATCCGCAAAGGGAGAAAAAGCGCATGGGCAAAAGCGACAACGGGACGTCCCGTTAGACGCTGAATATCAGCCTATCGTGCCGTGCGACAGATTTCTTCAGTGACGAAGAGCACGGCGTTACTCCCATACTTCACTTGGACTGCCTTGCCGAGAAGTCCGGACGGGAAACCTTCAGGCAGCCCTATGGAAACCTGCTCGCCCCGCGCGCGCATCATCCTGGCGAAATCCTCTGGTGATACCGGTGCTCGTTTGAGATTCTTGGCACTTACCAGCAGTTGAAGCGAAACACAGCCGTCATCGCGGGCAAAAAGATACCAGGAATCTTCCCCGGCAAGCGTCTGAGATGGGGCAGAAGGCAGTAACAGTGCAATAAGGGTCAGAATTGACCATGTGCCGGATCGTTTCATGATTTTATGCTGTTCAAGCCCTTTCCGTGTCCCTTTATTTCCAGTATTATTTCTCACAGACGTATACTGACAAGAACCCATTACCGTCTTTTTCAACAATGCTGAGGCCACTGCGAGCAATCATTCCTTCAAGTATCCAATCAAATGTTGAGAACTCTTTCTTTATGTGTTGCATTG
>JARKOC010000161.1 GCA_029975915.1 Bryobacteraceae bacterium | reverse complement strand
GACGTTGCGAGCAGCCCGCCGAAGCCACAAACGTCAACTCGCCAACGTCATCATCCGACACATGTGGAACGACGCGAAAGTAACCCGCGATGTCCCCCTCAGCACCGCCGCTTGACAAGAGAGCTTCGAGTCGGTCAACGCCCGCATCCGCAAAACTGTCAAGGCCCGCGGACACTTCCCCAACGAGTAAGCCGCCCTCAAGTGCGTTTGCCTCGCCGTCACGGCCCTGGACCCCATCGGAAAGCGCAGAGCCAGATGGACCCAGCGCTGAAAACAAGCCCTGAACGCGTTCGGCATCGCCTTCGACGGCTGGCTCACCGCCCGACGCCCACGACCCAAAACAACAAATCCAAATTCACCGAAAACGTTGACAGACTCGTGACAGGCGGGTGGCAACGAGTTCGGGCGCAGGTGACTGTGGGCCCTTTGGCGCGGGCGACCGGGAGGAGTAGCCTTCGTACCAATGCTTAGGCTTGTCAGGTCCGACTCCAAGAATCGGGCGTCTCTCGCGTTCGAGCCCAATAGGGCGCCGTTCAAGAGGACTCGCGTCGGCTAGCATCAACGTCAACAACTTTGGGGGCGCAATATCCGACGCCAATTTTCGATCAGGGGGAGGGATCCAACCGGATCGTCGCGCAATGCGGCATCGGCACCTGCATGATTCTTAGAAGGAGATTATGCCCACCGGCAACAATGACCTCGCAGCCGAAGTACTTGAGCACCTTGTCGCCATCGGTTTCGTCCTCGATGGCGATCGCATCGTTGCGCCGCCGCAGGAAAAGCGCCACCTACGTAGGCTCCACGCAGAGGCAGTCAAAGCACGCCGCGAACAAGCCCGAGAGACGCTGCAACCCCTGGAGGATCAGTTCGCATCCCAGCTTGTGCCAGGCAAAGACCTAGCTGTCCAACGCATTAGACCGGCCCTGTCGCCTGTGCCCAAGACCGACGCCTTCAACACGCGACTGTTTAGGTGGGTCGGTTTGCACTGGTCCATTCCAGTATCGAATGGTTACGGCAGACGCTTGCGCTTTTTGGTGCGAGATCGCGGAAACGGTGACCGCCTCATCGGAATCATCGGGCTGTGTGACCCAGTCTACAGCCTCGCCTCTCGTGATGTCTGGGTAGGCTGGTCGCCTGAAGAACGGAGCCTGGGCCTTGTGGGCTCCATGGATGCGTACGTTCTTGGAGCAGTCCCACCTTATTCATACCTGGCTGGAGGGAAGCTGGTCGCTCTACTTGCCTTGACCGAGCAGGTGATACGGGCACATCATGACAAATATGCGGGTCGGCGGACCATGATCTTGGGCCGAAATCCAACGACTCCGCTAGCTCTGATCACAACCACCTCCGCGCTCGGTCGCTCCTCCGTATATAACCGTCTGAGCGACAGCAGTCACGGTCTTGCGTACCATCCACTCGGTCTAACCGCGGGTACTGGGGACTTCCAGTTCGGCGAAGAGATTTACAGCAAGTTGCGGCTCGCTGCCGATGAAGACTCGGGGCATGACCAGTCCTCTAGGCATCCGAATTGGCAAGGAAGCGGATATCGCAATCGGAGGGAGACGATTCGGCGCGGCCTACGCGCATTAGGGATACAACCTGATTCACTCAGAAATCACGGCGTTCAACGACAGACCTTCGGAGCACCCCTCGCGACAAACTGGCGTCAGGTTCTGCGCGGAGAGTCAGCAGCACCAGAATATTTCGACAGAACAGTCTCGTCAGAGACCACGTGGTGGCTCGAGAGATGGGCCTTACCTCGGGCAGAACGATTGCCTGAATATCGGGCCTTTCACCCTGACGCCTACCGACTATACGGCGAGTGAACGCCTCGTCAAATCAGGAAGCCCAGTCTGTTCTCTGGGTTCCCGCGAGGATAGTCTCCCGACCGTTGCCTACTGTCAATTCACCTACTGACTGGACAAGACGTCGCAAGTGACCCGTATCCGATACATTGATCAGCCAAACGTCCCTTAGGCCTGTTGTGTAACGTGCAGTGTGGTACTCGCGAGGAGTTGCATAGACAACCTTGACATCGGGACGATCCAAACAGAACAGAACAACGCCCACAGCTTGAAGTTTGGAGCCCATTGGGGCAATTGAAAGTCTAGAAGTCGTGGCGTGTTCGTGGTAAATATCGTCGAGCAGGCTCCATATCGACACATAATCAAAAGTAGATGCAGTGAGCACGCGGCTCGCATCTTCTACCTGTTCAATTCCGTGAAGTTTCCGCATTAGATCGACGCGCCACCGATCTTTCTCCAGGTGAGGCTCGCCCAGAATCCAGATAACTGGCTCCCGATTCACTAGCAGGATGCTTGGATCGACCTGGGCAATTACCTTTCTGACACGATCCGTGTCGAATCCTGGGATTATAACGACTTGGTCGGGCAGGCTATCGTCCTGCTCTGCGAACGAGCTGATGGTGACTTCGAGCTCATAGGTACCGTCAGCAGTGGATATCCCACTCAGGTCATGTTGAACGCCCTTCTCATACTCCGCAGCAGTCGGATGATATTCGGCTGCCTCGCCATATGTCAGCGTTAGGTTCAGATTTCGGCGCATCAGAATTAGAAGCGCTCGGTTAATCAACGGATTAGAGGCTGCGGTGATGTCCAAAACGATACGACTATTTTCCGAAATTGACTCATCGATGAACCTCGAGAATTGCTCCTCGAACTTATCACCGAAGTCTAGGGTAGCGACATCCTCGGAGCCGATTGATGCAAGCGCCGCCATCACAGAGTCCCGATTAGTTTCGTTGTCGACCTGGTTCGTCACGTACTCTATGATCACCGCGCGCCGCGCGCGCAGCCCTGCGCGTGACAACTGCTCAAGAGCCAGCGTCAAGCGATCCTCGAATCCCAGCGCCAAGATCATGACATCATACGGCAAGTCAAACTCATTGGCTTCGAGCCGATTCACCTGGGGCAGGGAATCCCGAATATCACCGATACCCACGGTGCGAACTTGAAGGCGAAGCTCTTCAGCCGACTCGTTCACTGTTCCTCCTCCTCGAAGAGGTCCGGATCGCTGCTAGAGTGCGCGGGCAACTTGCGTAAGGCGGCAACCTTGAAGGATGCGGCCGGGTCGATTAGTGCCGTCACAAAGTCGTCCGCTTTCAGGTTAAGAGACACGTTCTTTCCAAGAGCTGCATTGAATGCCGGCAGGAATACCTTTCTCAAGTGAAGACGCAGAGAGGTCACGCCTTCGTGGCGTCCTGTCGTCGTTGGCAACTGAATCAACACGGCCCTTCTCAAGAGATCGTCGAAGACAGACTGAGCATTCTGGTTCAAGCGCAGTCTGGAATACACGCGTGAGATGTCATCGACCTCGATCCGAGGAATCTGCTGTGGTGCGGGCCGCCCCTTGCCCAAACCTTTCTCTTGTAGGGGCGCCTCTATTAGGACTTTGCGTATGAAGCGACCGTATTCTTGAACAAAGGCGTGCATTTGCTCGCCGGACCCGTGGAAGGATCTAAGTTGATCCAAGAGATCACTCGAGACTGACTTGATCGCTTTGCTCTGGACAGCAGCGCTTACCTGAGTAACAGTGCTTGGACCGATCTTGGCAGAAGAGAAGATGCGCTCGAACACCAGAAGTAGCGCCGAAACGTCGCCCGAGCAGATCTGCGAGATAGTATCGAGGCCGTGGTACACATCGCGTCGCTTCGCTGCTTGACCGGATTCGGCGTCCTTGCGGAGAGCCTCGGCGAGCGAAAGCGGATTTCCATCGTGTGTTTTCCCGTAGTTCGTCTCTCCCAGCAAGATGGCAGCAGTGGCTTGATAATTGCAAGCCTTTAGTCGCTGATTGAGTAGATCCTCCGCAAACTTGCGCAGGTCTGACCCCGAGGTATTGTCTAGTGCGATTGCTCCAAGGTCGTGCTCGACCAGTTCCCGTCCAAGTTCTGCCGTAGCGCCCGACTTGAAAGAAGTGAAGGTGCCCTGTTTCTCGGTCGACACTTTGAATGAGTGAGATGGCATTCGGGCCCAGATCACTGGCAGCAACACCTGTTGGACGCACCGTGGAACGCGATGGAACGAGAAGTCGTCCAAGAGAAATACCGGTCGATAGCTGTCAAAGAGTGGAATCGTGTCAACCAAGACTTGAGTGATCTGTCCAAGAGTAGCTTCATCAGTCAGGCGATAAGCGGCCCGCTGATCTAGCCTGATTCTTTCATGAGAGGTCCATATTTCTCGACGGATACTGTTGGTCAATTGGGCAAGACGCCCAACTCCTGAGTACAGTGTCCGTTTAATTGACTCGCCCGCAATCTCTTGAATCGCGTCGAACACTTCTCGCTCTGCCGAATCAGAGATTTGAAATTGCCCTTCCGTTCGCCTTGCTGCCGCCAACGTTCCTACCACTTCCCGTAAGAGAAGCAGATTGAACAAGTGAACTGTTTCTGCTCGCCGCACCTCCGTCATTGAGGCCTCCGTCAACCATCCCAGCCGCGGCTGAATGTCGATGCCGCACGCGAGGTAGAACCCTGCGATTGTCGGACTTGCATTCGAGGAAAACCCTGCTGGAGACACGTTGACATGGGTCCGTAGGCGCAGAAATCTAAATAGGCTGGACTTGCCACACCCACGGGGGCCGGAAATTATCTCGGGGGTGCTGTTGTTTATGAGGGGCAGCCAGGGCAGGGAAGTGGTGAAAATCTCGTAGAGTAATGCGTCGTCCGCAATCTGCTCTGCACTTATGAACTCGAAGGGCGTGGCAACCTTCTTTTGACGAGTCGTCGACGCGTTCGCCCATGCAAATTCTATCAACTCAGCCAGTTTATTGGGATCGCGCAGACGCGTGGCTGGATCTTCGTCAAGGATGGACGCAATTATGCTTTTTAGTTCAAGCAGAAAGCGGCGATCGCGCGGAGAATTCGAACTCCTCTTTCGTGTGGCGTTGTGTAGCGCTGCAAGGTGAAGCCCGACCCATCGATAGTCATCGATGCCCTTCTTCTTGGCGGGATCCAATCGGTCACGGGGCTTCAGGCTCCCCAGGTCGATGATCTTGAAATGGCGGATCTTCTCACGCGCACCCTTGGGAGGATCACACAACATCACGTTGCCGAAGTTCAAGTCATCATGTGCGAGCTTGTTGGCATCGAGAGCTGCGAGAGCATCCGCGATGTCGTTGGCGTATGAAACTATGAGAGAGGGCTCGGGAGGGGCGGGGTCTGACAAAATAGCTTCCAAAGTGATGCCGTCGAGCCATTCGGAAACGAAAGCGGCGACTTCACATGTCGTTCCACCCAACTGAATCTCAATTATGTCAGTCCGTTCGATTTGCGCGAAGCAGGAGAATTGCTCTAGGTTTGCCCCGAGCAAAAATTCCCGGTATGGGAGCTTGCTATCGTACTCATCAAGGGTGACAAACTTAACCGCTCGGGGACGGCCGTTTTCGTTTCGCGCCTCCCATACGACACCCTTCCTGCCTCTCCCCGCTATGCGGTGGAGCGTGAATCGCCCCCCATCGACGAGAACGTCAGTGCTGGTGAGGGCCAGGTTGTCAAGCTGCTCGCGGGTGGCATGCACAAAACCATGAATAGCACGTTTTCCACCTCGTTTGGTCATGCGTGTTAGATCCGTGATCGAAGACCGCTTCGTAGGCAGACCGCCTCGTGGAGCGACCCGCTCAGCCGCTTGAGTGCTTGCTTACACGCTAGGGGCACTCCCTCCGAGCTTGATTGTGCGCGCAAGGCTCCGCGCCGGGAGAAGGCGGGTAGAGAGCCACGCACATCCGCGTTCCCAGGCGACCCGCAGTGATGGGTGCGAAAACGTCGGGGCGCGATCTGCAACAAGTTCAGGCGACGATCTTCACCGAACCGGTCAGCTGCCGACAGGCGACCTGACCCCGCGGTGCGGGGAGGCCGGAGGGAAGTGCGCCGCGTGTCGCGATGTGCGCCGTTGTCCCCAGCATCTGGGTTCTCCACGTGCTGCGCGACGGCGCACCGTCACGTCATACATGACCAGGGCTGCCGGACCCGATCAGGCCGGGCTGAAACATCACCTGAGAGGCGGCGACGAAACGCGGGTTCGGCGTACGTACGGAGTCGGCGTTTCAGGGTCGGGCACGAGACAGGCCGGACGCCTGCTTGGTCCAGCACCCGGGAAGCATCCAACTTCGATGACGGTTCGATGATCCTGGCGATCACCAACTGCTCGAAAACCGCATCATCACCAGCGGCCCGAACCAGGCCCATCCGGCGATAACGCAGGCGATCGCGTCGAGCAGCAGACCCATCCTCATCCCCACCACCTGGATCCCCGGCCCACCGCCAACAGCCGGCTGGTCCAGCGGCAGCGGGTCCTGCCCGGCAGCGATCCGCTGCACCGCGGCAGTCTTGAGCACCTCGACCTCGGCCGGGCTATGCGCGGAACTCACATGCTCGATATCGCGGGAACCATGCACCGACTTCCACACGATCTGACAGCCGTCGCCCCCGACCCGGTGGTCACCGTCCGCACATACGCCACGAAACCAAGCCTGAAACCGCACCACTTAGTGCGCAACCCCCAGTCCGACACCCCTGGCCAGGTGCATGATCAACACGAAAACCAGCCACCGTGAGCCAAGCCAGGACGCCTCGCGGTACGCCCTATGGTGATGGCCACGCGGCGGAGCATGCCGTCCGGGCGATTGTGGAGTATGCGGGGTGAACTTGAGCAAGGGATGTGGCCGCCAGCCAACTACTGAGAAGCCACTCAGACTGCCTGAGTACGAGGTACTCAACCAGAGCCGACCTTCTTGCTCGAGCTGACCACCGCGCTTGCGAAATCAGCTACTCGCAGTTCGCTTTACGAGAGCAGCTGTCTATTCGGAGATTGCTCTGTCCGCAAGCACTTCGTCCGCGATGAGAGGCACGCGAGGAAAAGCGATCGCGTGGGTCACCGCCCCACCTGCGTCTAGGTATCGGTACTCAACCCAGTGGCCATTTAGTTCGACGCGCTTGAAGCGGCGCCCCCTCTTGTCGGTTAGAATCTGTTCTTCTTCGTCTCTGCGAGCGTCTAGGGTGATCACATCGACTTCTCTCCAGTAGTTGTACTTACGTCGTTCGGGAATGACGCATAATGCGCCTCAAATGCTCGTCCCAATGCTTGGGCAACCAGCGTGCCCATTGGAACATCATTCTCCTTGTCAAAGGCGTTCGGCTGTCCTGAATCAAGACATAGGAACGCCGCCACATCGTATCCCTCGGTGAGGCTATCGCTGTTTGAGCGGCCTGTACTCGCCAAGATCGGCCACACCACAACTGAACGATAAGGATGATCGCCAGGACTTGTATTGAAATAGTTTGCAATGATTGTTCTATCCTGAATATCAGTACAGAACCAGAACTCAAGCCGTCCGAATAGCAGCGCTTCGAAGTCAGTGTTGTCCTCAACAAGATGCCAGCGCTGTCTATCATCCAAAGTGGTGCCGGTGTCGCGTGCAACGGCCTTCACATACGGCTTACCCGGCTCATCTGGCTTCTCCATCACCTGCTTCACACAGACCCTACAAGCGACCCCGCTGGAGTTCGAGTAGGCGGTTGCCACCTTCAGGCAAACCTTCCTGAGCAGGAGCGCCAACGCTTTGTCATCTAAGTCAGTATTCGCACGGACAAGCTCTGCGCTGATGCGATCGACCACATCGGAGATCTGGCGCGCCATGCCTCGATACCCCTCCGACTTCCCTAGGGCGGTCTCTAGGTCCTGGATCCGCTGTTGGTTACCCACTATAGCCATCCGAAAGGAGTTGCCGACCTCTTGGTACGCCCGCGAGAACACGAAAGTGAGGTTCACCCCGAACCGTGGAGGGTTTCTTATGCCGCTTCTCGGTTGAGGGCGGTGGTCTCGTAGGTGATGGGTGCCATCATGCCAGCGCTGCTGTGCCGGCGGGTGTGGTTGTAGAAGCCGTGGCACCACTCGAGCA
>JARKOC010000159.1 GCA_029975915.1 Bryobacteraceae bacterium | reverse complement strand
TACCTGGCCTATGGCGATGGGCGGATAGCCAGTACTATCCTCGATATGGCATCAGGTAGTCTACAGGTGATTCACGCTTTTCCAGAACGAAATGCGTCCGATCCGCAGGACTGGTCATCCGATGGGTCAAGGATTCTGTATATCTCAAGCAAATTCACATTGGAAGGTCTCGTTGCATTCAACCTGGATATGTTCGATGTTGGTTCGGGGACACTTGTTAACCTCCTCCACTACGATGTCGATCAGCCTTTGACTACAGTGCCATTGCCCCCTCTCCCCACGGGGGTGAGCGGGTTGGCGTTCCGGGAAGTCATTCAGGCTAGTTGGAACCCTGTCTATGAGGAATGGATCGCGGTTCAACTGACCGGATTCACGCCAGACTTCGACATGAGCGAGTTGGTCTCAGGCGCGAAATTTCCTATTACTCTGGTCTATAACCGCAATACTGGTCAGATGCTGTCTCTGGATCAGTTGATTCCTGATCGAATCTCCTCAAGTCCGCTGACCTGGAGTCCGGACGGCACACGCCTGATTGTACAAACCGCCCCTTTGTGGATTCCGACTACACGCCAGTACGTTGTGGCCCTGCGTGAGATTGATGGAGACTGGTCGCTGGATACACTCGATAGAGTCGAGGAAGATGTCGTCATCGTCGACTGGCTGGGTGTGGAAGACCTGCTCCTGGCCTATACCCGGCAGCCCGACGACTGGGTCTTCTATGTCGCCCAGATCAGCGATGGGGTCTGGGAGTCCACCGAGTTCTTCCGGATTCCGAACATCGATACGATGTACATGCCTGAGCCGGGCGATTGGCACCTGGCCGCAACTCCCGAAGAACAGGCGGCCCTCTCCTGCCTGTTCGACGCCACGCAGCCCGCGCGGCTGGCGGTGGGTGGGCAGGGGCAGGTCGCCTTCACGGGCGGCACACCGAGCCGCCTGCGCGACGCGCCGGGGTTGGACGGCGCGCAAGTAGCTCTGATGGCCGAGGGTACACCCTTCGCCGTGATCGGCGGGCCGTTGTGCGCGGATGGCTATCGCTGGTGGCAGCTTCAGTTGGCCGATGGCACCCAGGGCTGGTCGGCCGAAGCGGACGCGGCGGGGTATTTCCTGGAATAGGGTGCCGCGCTACCTGTACCCTGGGCGGGAGTGAGGCCTATCGAGCCACAATTCAGCATAGGAGTAAAGCATGAAGCACCGGTTGCACTTTGTACTGCTGTCTGGACTCATGTTGGGTTTGATGACGGTCGCCAGCGTCCGAGCACAGGGCTCACAGCCGCCCCTCCGAACCTACATCCTCATGCCTGTCGAAATTGGGCTGGAGATCCGCACCCTCGAACCTGACGGCGGCATGGCGACACTTGCAGTTCTCGATGGTTTCACGATCGAGGGCAGGCAGGATGCGCAGTGGAACATCGTCGACTGGTACACTCCGTCCGTCTCCCCTGACGGCCGCGTTCTGGCCTTTCCCGCGACGCATAGCTCCGGCGAATCGGCGTTGTTCCTGTATGACCTGTCTTCCGGCGACCTGAGGCCGTACGCGCTGTCGTTCCCGGCGGATTCCCTTCTGGCCTTGGACTGGTCGCCAGATGGTTCGGCTATCCTGCTCGACGCGTTTGTGTCCCTTGCAGCAGACACGCACGTGTTTGACGTCGCCACCGGCCGGCTAACGCAGGTTATCGACGGGTTCAACGTCGGACTGAAGTGGCTGCCGGATAGTATCCACTTTGTGTACCACGGGCCATCGCCGTGCCGGGACGCCTGCCAGTCCGACGGGGACTTCTATCTTGGGAACCGGTTTGGGCTGAACACGCGGGCCATCACCCGGATCGATGCGGCCGAACTGGGCCTGGTCGACCGGATGACGTCTATACGCGTTGGCGGCGGTCTCTCCACCTGGGCCCCCCGTGAAGATCGGCTTTACATCAACCTCAACGATCTCGAGATTGCGCCTGACAGCCTGGAACTG
>JARKOC010000152.1 GCA_029975915.1 Bryobacteraceae bacterium | reverse complement strand
CGGCCCAGGTGACCGGTCAGCATGGCCAGGTTGGCTACGCTCATGACGTTGTCCACCCCGCAGATGTGCTCAGTGATGCCCAGCGTGTAGCAGATCATAGCCTTGTAGGTTGTCGCGTAAAGCCGTGCCGCGTCATAGAGGAGATTCTCGGGGACTCCGGTCATTTCCGCGACCTTGGCCGGCGTATATTTCTCGACCGTGGCCTTGAGCGCTTCGAAGCCTTCGGTCCGCTCATCAATGAAAGTCTGGTCCTGGAGACCTTCCTTGATGATGATATGCATCAGGCCGTTGAGGAGGGGGATGTCGGTGCCGGGCCGTAACTGCAGCCAGATGTCGGCCTTTTCTGCCAACTCGATGCGGCGCGGGTCGGCCACGATCAGCTTGGAGCCCCTCAGGACCGATGACATGATTTTCGCACCCGCCATGGGGTGGGCTTCAGTGGGGTTGGATCCGATGACGAAGAAGAGATCGGTATTCAGATAGTCGGCGAACGAGTTGGTCATTGCGCCGCTGCCAAAAGAAGTAGCCAGACCGGCTACGGTAGGAGCGTGTCAAGTTCGGGCGCAGTGATCGACGTTGTTGGTGCCGACCCCCGCGCGCATGAATTTCTGCATCACATAGTTGTCTTCGTTGGTGCAGCGGGCCGAAGAGAGGGCCGCAACGGAGTCGCTGCCGTATTTCTTCTTGATATCGCCCAGCTTGCCCGCCACCAGGTCCAGCGCCTCGTCCCAGGAAGACTCGACGAACTCGCCGTTTTTCTTGATCAGGGGCTTGGTGAGCCTTTTCGGGCTGTGGACGTAGTCGGTGCCGAAGCGCCCCTTGACGCACAGGTCGCGACCGTTGGCCGGGCTGGCCGCGTTGGAGGTGACGCCGATGACCTTGCCCTGGCGCACGTTCAGGTCGAAATTGCAGCCCACGCCGCAGAAGGGGCAGGTGGTGCGGACCTTTTCAACTTCCCACTTCCTCGCCTTGCCGATCATGGCCTTTTCGGTCAGGGCGCCGGTGGGACAGACAGATACGCAGGTGCCGCAGGAGACGCAGACCGAGTCTGCCAGAGGTTTGTCCATGGCGGTGGCGACCTTGGTCTTGAACCCGCGGTAGGCGAAGTCGATCACCGCACGGCCCTGTTTCTCCTCGCAGGCCCTGAGGCACTTGCCGCACAGGATGCACTTGTTCATGTTCCTGACAATGAAGAGGTTGTCGTCTTCAATGTCGTAGTCCTTGGCTTCTCCACCGAAGGCGCCCGGTTTGACGTTGTAGAAATAGGCGTAGTCCTGCAGCTTGCAGTCGCCTGCCTGGTGGCAGGTGAGGCAATCCTGGGGGTGGTTGTCGAGCATGAGCTCAAGAATGGTTTTCCTG
>JARKOC010000113.1 GCA_029975915.1 Bryobacteraceae bacterium | reverse complement strand
ATAGTCCATCGCATATCCCATGCGTTTGGAGATCTCGCAGATAATCCACCAGTCCGGCCTGGAGTCCCCGATGGGCTCGATTGCCTTGCGCACACGCTGCACGCGACGCTCTGAGCTGGAGAAGGTGCCGTCTTTCTCCGCGAAGCTGGCGCCGGGGAGGATGACGTCGGCAAGTTTCGCGGTTTCGGACATGAACAGTTCCTGCACCACAACGAAGTCCATCTTGTTGAAGGCTTTCTTGATGTGGTTGGCGTCCGGGTCGGTCATGACCGGATCTTCACCCAGGACATACATAGCCTTCACTTTGCCTTCCACTGCCGCGTCCATCATGTCCGGGATGGTAAGGCCCGGTTTATTGGAGAGCTTGACCCCCCAGGCCTTTTCGAACTTGGCCTGCGCCTCCGGATTCACCACCTTCTGGTAGCCGGGGTAATCGCCGGGGAGCGCGCCCATGTCGCATGCGCCCTGTACGTTGTTCTGACCGCGCTGCGGGTTCACGCCGCAGCCTTCCTTGCCCAAGTGACCGGTGAGCATGGCGATGTTCGCGGTACTCATGACGTTGTCCACGCCGCAGATATGCTCAGTGATACCCAGGGTATAGCAAAGCATTGCCTTGGCTGTAGTCGCATAGAGCCGGGCTGCGTCATAGAGCAGTTTTTCGGGCACGCCCGTCATTTCGGAAACACGAGCCGGCGTATAAGTTTCAACGGTGGCCTTCAACGCTTCAAAGCCCTCGGTCCGCTCTTCGATGAACGCCTTGTCGTGCAGGTCTTCCTTGATGATGATGTGCATCAGGCCGTTCAGGAGAGGGATATCGGTACCCGGTCTGTGCTGCAACCAGATGTCGGCCTTTTCAGCGAGTTCGATGCGGCGGGGGTCGGCCACGATCAGTTTGCTTCTGCCGCTCATGACGGAAGACATGATCTTGGCGCCTGCCATGGGATGCGCTTCAGTGGGGTTGGATCCGATAACGAAAAACAGGTCGGTATTCAGATAGTCGGCGAAAGAGTTGGTCATTGCGCCGCTGCCAAAGCTTGTAGCCAGACCGGCTACAGTAGGAGCGTGTCAAGTTCGGGCGCAGTGGTCGACATTGTTGGTGCCGATCCCCGCGCGCATGAATTTCTGCATGACGTAGTTGTCTTCGTTGGTGCAGCGGGCCGAAGAAAGCGCCGCGATTGCATCGCTGCCGTACTTGCTCTTGATTGTGCTGAATTTGCTTGCTACCAGGTCCAGCGCCTCGTCCCAGGAAGATTCGACGAACTCACCGTTTTTCTTGATAAGGGGCTTGGTGATGCGATTCGGGTTGTGTACGTAATCGGTGCCGAAGCGGCCCTTGACGCACATGTCGACGGAGTTCGCCGGGGCGGCCGCGTTGGAAGTAACGCCGATTACCTTTCCGCCTTTGACGTTCAGGTCAAAGTTGCACCCTACTCCGCAGAACGGGCAGGTGGTGCGCACCTTCTGCACTTCCCACTTTCTCGCCTTGCCGGTCATTGCCTTTTCGGTCAGCGCGCCGGTCGGGCACACGGCGACGCAGCTGCCGCAGGATACGCAGACCGAATCAGCCAGCGGCGTATCCATGGCGGTGGACACCTTGGTTTTGAAACCACGCCAGGCAAAGTCAATGACCGCACGCCCCTGCTTTTCTTCACAGGCCCGGATACACTTGCCGCACAGGATACATTTGTTCATGTTCCTGACGATGAACAGGTTGTCGTCCTCGATGTCGTAATCTTTCTTCGCGCCGCCGAAAGCGCCCGGCTTCACGTTGTAGAAATAGGCGTAATCCTGCAGTTTGCATTCTCCTGCCTGGTGGCAGGTAAGGCAGTCTTCCGGGTGATTGTCGAGCATGAGCTCGAGGATGGTTTTTCTGGCTTCGATAACGGCCGGGGACGCGGTTTCAACAACCATA
>JARKOC010000092.1 GCA_029975915.1 Bryobacteraceae bacterium | reverse complement strand
GGTGATCGGCATCGAGCCAGAACTGGCCGACGACGCCACCCGCTCCTTCCGCACCAAAACCTTGCAGACCGTCCACCACCCGCCCACCATCGCCGACGGGACGCGCACGCCCAGCCTGGGGACGGTCACCTTCCCCCTGGTGCTGGACTACGTCGACGACATGCGGACGGTCAGCGAAGCCGCGATCATCGAGGCCGTGCGCTTCCTGTTTGAGCGGACGAAGCTGGTCGTGGAGCCGTCCGGCGCGCTGGGCGTGGCCGCGCTGCTCAGCGGCGCGGTGGACTTATCCGGCCGGATTGGGGTGATCCTGAGCGGCGGCAACATCGACGCGGCGACGATGGCGCTGATCCTGACCCAGCCGGGCGGCTGAAGTCCGCTCGAAACGCGCCAATCCGCAGGGCCGCACGGCCCCGTTCTTGTGCGTTGGCTCTGCCTCCATCCTGGCCGCGCGGATTTTCCACATCGTGCGCCCGGACTATACTGTGCCTGGACATGCGGCGATCCAGAGGAGGCCAATCCCATGCCCCAGCCCGACGATCTCCAGGCGGCGCTGTCTCCGGCGCCATCCGGCCCGGGTGACTTGCGCTCAACAATGCGTTTGATTGACACACGGGTGAGCCTGTCTGACAGTGCATTCAACGAAGTGGTCGAGGTCGCACGCCGTCTGGACAACAAAAGCAGGAAGGAGCGCATTCTGCGCGAGCTGGATACCCTGCGCAAAACGGAAGCCCAGAGAATCCGGGTCATTACCCTGGCCCAGGCCGGACGGGGGGACGACGCACTCAACGCGGCGTGTGACATGCCGAATGAATGGGAACGGGCGAACCTCGTGCGGGACGTGGCCCTGGCTGGCTGCTATGACGCGGCCGTCAGGATAGCGGACAGCCTCAAGTCCGAGCAGCAGCAGGCCCTATGTAAGCTGGCAGCGACCCTGCCCCAGGCCGGGGTAGAACAGGCCGTTCGCATCTTCCGCGAAGCCGTCCAGGTGGCATGTCGCATAAGCTATGGGTGGAACCAGGCCGTTACCCTGGGAACGCTGGCAACGGCGCTGGCCGGGATGAAGAACGAGCAGGTCACCGGCGCGTTGCGCGAAACGGTCGAAGTCGCGCGTCACATTCAGGAAGAGGAAAACCGGGTGCGGGCGCTGAGTAGACTGGCGACCGCCCTGGACCAGGTTGGAGACAGGAGCCAGGCCACCCGTGTGTTCCACGAGGCCCTGGCGATCGTGCGCACGCTTCGAGAGCAGGAACTCGGGTATGCCATCAATGGGCTGGAAACCGCGCTGGCCCAGTTGGGAGATGCCCAGACCGTCGGCGAAGTGGTCCGGCTGATGGAGAGCATTCAGAGCACGAGCTTCCGAGTGAACTACATGAGCAGCCTGGCCCAAGCCCTGGGCCGGGCCGGGCGCTTTGATGAAGCGCTCCAGGTGGCAGACCTCATTCAGAGCGCGCGGATTCAGGCGGGAGCCTTGAGTAAGTTGGTAGCCGCCCTCGCCCAGGCCGGGCATTTCGATCAGGCGGCCAGGCTAACCCGGCGCATTCAGGAAGAATGGGGGCGGGCCACGGCGCTGAGCGAACTGGCGGCAGCCCTGGCCCAGGCGCAGGACAGCCGGGCCTCCCAGACCTTCGATGAAGCGCACAAGGCGGTGCGTGCCATTCAGGATCCCAGGCATCATCAATGGGCGCTAAGGGATCTGGCATCCGCCCTGGCCAAAGCCGGTCACTACGCCGACGCGGTCAAGGCGGCGCGCGGCATTTCCGACGAGGACGACGCGGGAAGAGCGCTGTATGCCATCGTGACAGACCTGGTCCAGGCCGGGCGCTTCGATGAAGCCGGAGACGTGGCGCACAGCATTCAGGATGCGTGGGAGCGGACCAACGCCCTGAGTCGACTGGCGGAAGGCCTGACCCATGCCGGGGATGACCGGGCTCCCGGCGTCTTTCGTCACGCGCTCGAAGCCGCTTGTGGTGGCATCGGTGGAAGAGCGCTGGCGGATGCCTCGCGCGATCCCATGAGCGAACTGGCGGTGACCCTGGGCAGGGCCAGGTCCGGCACCCTGATGAGGCATACCCCATGAATCAGCCCGACGATCCCCAGGCGGCGCTGTCTCCGGCCATCGTCGCCGCCCTGCGCGACATGCAGAACCCCGCCCTGCCTCCGGGAGCAGCCTTTGGACTTGTTCAAGGGGGGAGAATCGCACTCCAGGCGGCAGATCGAGCTGGACGAGGCCCGCAAGCCCGGCGGGTTGGCCTCGGCGCGCGCGGCGTTTGATCTTGCGCAGACCCTTGACCGGGAAACCGAACTCCTGCGCACGGATTACATCAGCCGTTCCGACCTGGATCGTGGTTTGGCTGGCGTGCATAGAACAACCCAGGTTATCGTTCGTGTCCTGTCCGACCTGACGGCTGACACCCAGGGAGGCTCCACCGGCAGTCCGTGAAATGGGTTGGCGCGCCCGGCGCTTCGCGCAGCCGGGGCGGCCAACCGGTCGGCAGACTGGATCAATGGCGTGGGCGCGGAGACCCGGAATCAAATCGATCCCGCCTCAGTTCACCCCGACGTGATACGGTCGTGCCGCGCATGGACTTTGCGCGAATGGGAAAAGGGTCGATGGCCGTATGTCGCCAAAGGGGGAAACGATGGCTGTGGAGATAACCGCAATTGCGATGCCGTTCATGCTCAACGTCACGGTGAGCTGTTACCTGGTGCGGGCCGGGGACGGCTTCATCCTGATCGACACGGGACGCGCCGCCCAGCGCAACCGGATCGATCAGGCGCTGGAGCGCGCGGGCTGCCAACCCGGCCGCCTCAAGCTGATCGCGCTCACCCACGGCGATTTCGATCACAGCGGGAATGCCGCCTATCTGCGCGAGAAATACGGCGCGCCGATCGCCATGCACCCCGACGACGCGGGGATCGTCGAGCGCGGCGACATGACCTGGAACCGCAAGAAGCCCAACGTGATCGTCCGGGCGCTGTTCGCGCTGCTGTTCCGGCTGGAGAAA
>JARKOC010000091.1 GCA_029975915.1 Bryobacteraceae bacterium | reverse complement strand
CAATGCGTTGCGGCGCACCATCCGCTGAACGCCGATGGCCAGGGAGATGGTGACCACCGCCGGAAGCGCCTCGGGCACGACCGCCACTGCCAGGGCGATGCCGAAAAGGAACATCTCCAGGAAGGGTTGTCCCCGCACCACGCCGAGGGCAACGATCAGGGTCACCACCACGCAGGCCGAACACGCCAGGGCCCGGCCGACCCTGTCCAGGTTTTTCTGGAGCGGGGTCCGTTCCGTCTCCACCGTCTCCAGCATGCGCGCGATGCGGCCGAATTCGGTCTCCATTCCGGTGGCCACGACGATACCGCGCCCCCTGCCCCGTGAAACCGTTGTGCCCGCGAACGCCATATTGGAGAGATCGCCCACCGCAAGCCCCGGATCCGCCAGCGTATCCGCGTCTTTGAGCACCGGAACGGACTCTCCCGTGAGCGGCGCCTCGTCCACGCGCAGATTAACGGCTTCCATGAGCCGCACGTCGGCCGGGACACGGTTCCCTGTGGGCAGGATTACCAGATCGCCCGGAACAAGGGTTTTCGACGGTACCCGGACTTCATTCCCGTCGCGAATGACCTGGGCAGCGGGGGCCGCCATTCTGCGCAATGCCTCCATGGAACGCTCGGCGCGGTACTCCTGTACGAACCCCAGGACCACTGCGAACAGCACGATAACGGTTATCACGATAGCCTCGGCGCCGTGCCCGAGAAAGGCCGACAGCGCCGTGGCAATCAGCAGGATGATGATGAGGACATTCCTGAACTGCTCCGCGAAAATATGCCACGGCGAGACGGGCCGGGCCGCGCGCACTTCATTGGGACCGTGCACGGCCAGACGGCGGGCCGCTTCGCCTTCAGTCAGACCGCGGACGATGTCTGTTTCCAGCCGACGCGCAACCTCCCGCGCCGACATGCTATGCCAGGATTCCATCACGTTTCTCGCTCTCCGAAAGACTAACGACGGGTCTCCCCTCCTGCCAATCCCTTCCACCTTCTTCAACTCTACTGTACACACCGTCTTC
>JARKOC010000056.1 GCA_029975915.1 Bryobacteraceae bacterium | reverse complement strand
TATTCAAAAGATCGACGGGAAGCAAAACAAAACTATCGTTCCCCACAGGAACAGCATCAGCGCCATGGCGCCGTACATGAGCCGGATCGCTCCCCGGTAGGACTCAATCGACAGGTCACGCCGCGGGTCGCCGATGGTGGGCTTCTCCACCGGCTTGCCGAAATAGCGGTTGGTCCCGCCGAGCCTTACGCCGAGGGCCCCGGCGGTTGCCGCCTCCGGGACGCCGCTGTTGGGGGAGGAGTGGTTGCGGCCGTCGCGGAGCATCATCCGGAAGGCCTCTTTTCCCGAGAGGCCGACCAGCGGCGCAACGGCGACCATCAGCAGGCCGGTGAGGCGCGCCGGGAGCCAGTTGGCCAGGTCGTCGAAGCGGGCCGAGGCCCGGCCGAAGAGGAGGTAGCGCTCGTTCCTGTATCCCACCATGGAGTCGAGAGTGTTCACCGCCTTGTTGGCAAGGCCCAGTGCCGGACCGCCGAGCATCAGGTAGAAGAGCGGCGCGATGACCCCGTCCGAGCTGTTCTCCGCCACCGTTTCCACCAGGGCGCGCCAGATCTCCGGCTCGCTGAGGTCGTCCGTGTCCCGGCCCACGATGCGCGACAGGAAGGTGCGCGCTCCTTCCAGGTCCCCATTAATCAACCGGTCGGCCACCAGCCTCGACTCCTGGTGGAGGGAGCGGGCCGCCAGGCAGGTGTAGGAGAACCATGCAGAGACGGCGAAACCGATGTAGGGGTGCAGGGCGCATGCCCCCCTCAGAAGGAGAAATGTCAGCAGATACGTCGACCCGACGACACCTACGAGGAGCAGAGCACCACCCGCCAGCTCACTCCGGACAAGGCGGCGCAGGAGCGTTTCCAGGGCGGAGATCAGTCGTCCGATTCCGACCACCGGGTGTGGCATCCGGCGCGGGTCGCCCAGGAGGAGGTCAAGGAGAACGGCGGTGATTAATATGTAAGGAGTGATAGGGTGCAACGGTTATCCTGAGCCCAGGTAAGAATATCCGGCTTTTTCCATAAGTTTCAACTCATTCAATCAAACAAC
>JARKOC010000053.1 GCA_029975915.1 Bryobacteraceae bacterium | reverse complement strand
GCTCGGCGTTGCAGAACCCCCAGCGGGTCTGGACCATGCCGACCCGCGGATCATGAAAATGGGGGATGGTCTTTTTGAGAAAGTCGGGGGCCGGGATGAAATCGGCGTCAAAGATGGCCACGAACTCCCCGGAGGCCGCCTTCAGCCCTTCGGCAAGCGCCCCGGCCTTGAAACCGTCGCGATGGGGCCGGCGCATATGGAGGATGCGGATGCCCAACCCCCGCCAGTGAGCCGCCCTCTGCGAGGCGATGTCGCTCGTGTCGTCGGTGGAATCGTCCAGGACCTGGATCTCCAGCCGGTCGGCGGGCCAGTCCAGGCGGGCGACCGCGTCCACCAACCGTTCCGCCACGAACCGCTCGTTGAAGACGGGGAGCTGGACGGTTACCAGCGGCAGGTTCTCCGGCAGGGAGGGGACGGCTTTCGGTCTTGTTCGCCGCAGGAGTCGCCACTGCGCCAACAGCCAGACGCGATGCAGACCGTACAGGGAGAGAAACCCCAGGGCGGAAAAATGAACGAGCGCCGCCAGGGCGCCGAAATAAGAAGTCATGGCTGTTCGTTACGATCCGCAAGAATTGGAGGGGAAAGATACCTGCGTCCCCGTATACCACCACCGGGGTCTTCCCGTCAACCCCCGGTCCCGCCGGGCAGCGGACGGTTCAGTGGTGAGGACAGGCCACGGTGTACACCTTTTCCATCGCTTCTGGTATAGTCGTCGCGCGAAAAAGGACTCGACTCCGGAAATGTGGCGCACTCAAGAGACACCTCATGGACAAGAACTTCGCTAAAAAATCAGCCCCGCTGCTATTCCTTCCTGCCATTGTCTGTTCCTACGGTGTTCTTGCCTTTCAGCCGGAACTGCGATTGGTCGTTCCGCTGCTTGTCGGCGTCACTGCGTTCCTGGCAGTGGTGTCGGCATTGTCTCTCTACCTCGGTGAGCTGGGCGAGGTTTCCTGGTCTCCGTCCGTAATCCTCTGTGTGGCGGTGCTCCTGCGCCTTTTGTTCCTGTTCTCCCCGCCGCAGCTGTCCGACGACGTGTACCGCTACCTGTGGGACGGCAGTCAACTGCTCCGGGGAAACAACCCGTATGCCTCGGCGCCGGCCGCCGTACGACCGCCGCCCGAACGTGCGGAGATCCATTCCCGCATCAACCATCCCGACCATGTCACCCTCTACCCCCCCGCGGCCCAGGTCGTCTTTGCCGCGGGAGCGAAATTCGGCGGCGGCATCACCGGCCTCAAGGCCTTCCTGGTGCTGTTTGACCTGGGACTGTGCGCCCTCTTGATGGTTGTGCTGGGGCGGCTGGGAATGCCTCGGTGGCGGGCCGTGCTGTACGCCTGGAATCCGTTGCCGGTGCTTGAGATCGCCGGTTCCGGGCATGTGGACGGCGCCGGTCTGACCATGCTGATGGGCGTCTTCTGCCTGCTGTTGACGGAACGGAACAGCACCCCCTCAGCCCCTCCAGGAAAATGGCCGTTCCTTCTTGCCGGAGCGCTGCTCGCCTGCGCCGGCATGGTCAAACTGTTCCCGTTCGTGCTGGCGCCGGTGCTGTTGCTGCTGACGCCGTCGCGAAGACGCATCCATTTTGTTGCCGCTTTTCTGGGAACAATCGCGCTGCTTCTCGTGCCGTTCCTGCCGCACCTGGACAACATGGCGGCCACGCTCGACACCTATGCCCGCAATTGGGAATTTGCCGGTTTTGCATTCACCACCCTCAGGAAGATGACGGGTTCGGGAGGGATCGCCCGCTTGCTGGTGTCCGTAGGTTTTCTGGCTGTCGCCGCATGGACTTACACCCGCCTCGCCCTGGGACTCAGAGGGGAACGGTCGAACGCCGGCCGTGGACGCCTGGCGATGGAGGCCTGTTATAGCCTTGTCATGGCGATGCTGCTGCTGACCCCGACCCTGCAACCCTGGTACGCCCTCAGCCTGGCGGTATTCCTTCCCTTCTGCGCCGGTCCCGCAGGGATTGTCCTCTGCTGGGCGGTTTTCCTGACCTACCGTGTCCAGATCCCCTATTTCATTCTGGGCCAATGGCTGGAAGACCCGCGAGTGACGGCCGCGGTATTCCTTGCGCCGGTAGCGGCATATCTGTTCAGCGGCGTCGTGCGCAAGTCTCGTGCGGAGCACGGATAGGCATGATTGCCATTGCCGACATCCTCGCACCGAACGGATCACTACCCAACGACACAAGCCATCGAAGCAACAAACCCTGTGCGTTACCTATTCCCTGGATCCGTGATGCCTGAACACCGAGGCAAGCGGAATGCCGGGGTTTGAACGTCTCCGATGCTGTTTCACGCCGGTTACGCCGGTTGAACTTCGTCGTGCCGGTTCAACCCGCGCGAATGCAGGAAACCGAGGCGTTCCGGGAAGACGAAAGCGTGAAGGCGTCACGGATCCGGGTATTCCTGAAACGGAAAAGGGCCGGACGGGGCTCTCTTTTTCGAGTCCCTGCCCGGCCTCCTGTGTGTCGGGTCATTCAAGCCACATGTGCCTGCCGCAGTCGGACACCTCCCTTCTCACCCGAAGTCGGTCCGGCCGACCGGATGGGGCATCGTCTCATCGTGCGTCCTGGTCGGTAAATAACGGTGTGGACAGATAGCGCTCCGCGCCGTCGGGAAGAATCACAACGATAGTCTTACCGGCAAAGGCGCCATCGTTCGCCAGTCGCAGGGCGGCAGCAACCGCCGCGCCGCAGGAAATGCCCACCAGGATGCCTTCTTCCTTCGCCAGACGTTGCGCGGTTTCGATGGCTTCCTCGCTGCTCACCTTCTCCACCCGGTCAACCACCGAGAGGTCAAGGGTGTCG
>JARKOC010000051.1 GCA_029975915.1 Bryobacteraceae bacterium | reverse complement strand
AACCTCGCCAGCGCCGGACGTGTGCGGGCCGCATCCCCGAACGTCATCGAGGTAGGCCCTGCCGCGTTCGCTAGTTCGGAGGAGATGGCCCGCACGCTCGCTCACGAACTCAACCACGCTCGATCATTCCTGCGCGGCGGCACGAGTGGGTCGGGCGGTGGTTGAGCAGTTGGATGGGACTCCGGTTGCGGGGCTGGTGCGGCGTGTTCTGGGGTATGCCGATGATGGTGCTGCGGGTACGGTTGAGCGGCAGGTTGTCCGCGCTGGCAGTCGTGACACGGCAGGGCTGGTGCAAGCCCAAACCAACGCCACGTCGCTGCCTAGAAAACGGTCGATTCCTCGTGCGTGACCCTTGGGCCGGTGGCTCGACCTACGAGGTCGGCACCGAGTGGATCGGCCACGCCCGGGAGCTAACCTCACCCCAGAGCAGTTCACCCGCTGCCTGTCCCAGATCCAATGCGGGTGAGGGGTTACTGTGGAACCGACACTGAAGCTTCCCGACGACTTCGAGGACTACGCGTGGGAGGTCGAGGCGAAAGGCGTCCTCTGGGATGCCCGCGTCGTGTTCAACAGTTTGGAGCTGCCAGTCACCTTCTATGACCCAGTGCGTTTGGCGCAGGATGTCGAGGAGGATGTCAAGTCTCAGCGGAGCTACACCGTTCAGCACCTGATCGTTGTACGGCGTCTGACGATTGAGGAGATGGAAAGCGCCGTCGCCGCGCTCCCCCCAGGCTTCTTCGGAGGAGATTCGTGAGGCATCGCCTATTGCGGATCTGGCTCTCTGGTACGAATGGTGGGCTCATGCGTGGCGATGATGTGCACATCCTGACTGGCACTCACGGGTTACCTGATGGATCACTCGTGCCGGACGCGAGTCTGTTCGCCGATGACGTTCGATCCTTCGGCCATCTGCCGGGAGTGACAGTCCACAACCTCCCGAACATGTCCCCTGCGGAGGTCTCCGGAGTCCTCAACAGCCCGGGAACCATCATCGGCGGCTTCTGCAACAGCGGTGCGTGTCTGGCGGGGCGCGGATGATCGGCCGCAACGATGGATGTGCAGACCGCGACGCTGCGCCTCTGCGTGAGTATGTCGGGCTCATTTGGATCGGCGATGAACCGGGACGGCGTGTTCGGATCATGGCCGTCTCCGGCGAGGAGGCCGAGCAGCTACTCATTGAGAAGTACGGACCTGGCTATGTGTACACCCTCTGGAACGAGGAAGACGCTGACAGGCCCCGATGAAGCTTCTTGATCTGTGGTGGCGCCAGTTCTGGGCGATGGTTGCCATCGCTCTGATCGCCCTCCTTGGGATCGCCAACGGTTCCGCGTCGGCGGCGGCTTGGCCCGGTTCGGCGGCCGGAGTTTCCTACGCCTACGACTGTCACGAAGGACCTAACCCCGTGACGGACCTTCGGGGCTGTCAGTCGCTCAACTGGTCGAAGGACGTCGCCTTCGTTACGCCTAGAACGTTTGGGCGTGCTCGGCGCACTGAGGTTGGGTTGGCCTCGGCCGGGTTGGGTGTGGGTGCGGCGAAGGTGGTCGGCAAGGCTGTTCGTGGGTTCGCTGAGACCCGGGTGGGTCGGGCGGTGGTCGAGCAGCTGGATGGGACTCCGGTTGCGGGGCTGGTGCGGCGTGTTCTGGGGTATGCCGATGATGGTGCTGCGGGTACGGTTGAGCGGCAGGTGGTCCGCGCCAGCAGTCGTGACACGGCGACCGGTAGCACGGTAGGGGTGGCCAAGGCCCAAACCAACGCCACAAAGTCGGGATCCGGAGCCATCGAGAGGGTGTTCCGCGTGTACGGTGGCGACTCAAGGGCCGGTGGCGCGTCCTGGTCACCGATCGACCCTCGATCAGTTGCGAACTATCGAGATGTCGCGGGGCTCCCGTCTGGGAACACGGGACAGTTCGTCATTGAGGGCGAGTTGGCAGACCCGAGTAAGGTCGTCCTTCGAAGAAGCGCGCTACCACTTGACGGCAACACCGGCGGGATCCCCGAGTACGTCATTCCCGACTGGATGGACAATGGGGCAATTCGTGTCACTCGAGTCAGTGGCGTCAATCCGGAGTTTTGAGATGCAAGAGTCTGAAACCTACTACCTAAGTTCGCTCGACAGCGCTCGGTTTGAACCTGTCAGAGAGTGCATCGTGCGCCGCCACATGGCCACAGAGTCGGGCAAGGACGCCCTTTTCGTGGAGTTGAACCCGCCTGTGCCAGGCCAAGACTTCGACCGGGCAGGGGACATCTCAGCAGTCGTCTTGACCGCGAGATTCGAAGGTTCATCGGTCTCTCCGATCGATGAGTTTCCCTGCTTCGTCCATATCGCGATCGCGCGCGTGAACTCCCCGACCGGGTACGACTCTCTGGGCCCCGCGCAGCTTCAAGTGATTGGTTGGGGGGAGCTTTACCGAACTGCGGAGGACGCCCGTGCTCATCGATTCGGTTGACGCGAAGGGTTGGCGGCGGATGAGCCCGGGGCGGGGCGCAGAGGGCTACCTCTCTGAGTGGATGGCGGGTCGGCGATGACTGGAGCCGAAGACATGATGTGGATCAACGACCCTTCCGTGGAATCGCTGGCCACTCTCCTCAACGAGCAACTGGTGACCCCGAGCTCCGCCCCAGGCACATGTCCCGCGTGTCGTACCGCGCACTCGGTGCACTTACACCTGAACTTGGTCGGTGCTCGGTCGGCGAGTGGATGGACGCTGCCGGCGGTCGGTCCTTTTCGGGTGGGCTCTACCGAGTCCACTCATCAGGGTCATCCCGTGCAGCCAACGAACTCGTACGGGCTGCGTTCCCGGAGTTTGCCGGGCGCTTCGTCTGTTTCGGCTACGACTGGTTGGGCCGGCAGTTCGCGACCGATTCGGCGCGAGGCGGGCCTGATGACCCTGAGATTCTGATGTTTGAGCCAGGCACAGGCGAGGCGCTAGAGATCCCCGTGGCGTTCTCCCAGTTCCACGACCAGGAACTGGTTGACTGTGCAGAGGAGGTGCTGGCCCGAGACTTCCTTTCGCAGTGGCGCGGCGCCGGTGGCGGCGCGCCGGCACTTGATGAGAGTATCGGGTATAGGAAACCGCTCGTCCTCGGTGGTGTGGACTCGGTGGAGAACCTTGAGTTGCTCGATCGGGACGTGTACTGGACCGTGATGGGTCAGTTTCGTGGGCAGGTGATCGAGTTGCCTCATGGAACGCGGATCT
>JARKOC010000045.1 GCA_029975915.1 Bryobacteraceae bacterium | reverse complement strand
AATGACGCGTACGCGATTGCGAAGATCGCGGGCATCTTGCAGGTGCAGGCGGTGCGTCGGCAGTACGGGCTGCCGTGGATCAGTGCGATGCCGACGAACCTGTATGGTCCGAACGACAACTTCTCGCCCAAGGGCTCGCATGTGCTGCCGGCGTTGATCCGCCGCTATGACGAGGCCGCGCGTAGCGGTGCGGAGTCGGTGACGAACTGGGGGACCGGCACGCCGCGGCGTGAGTTCCTGCATTCTGATGACATGGCGGATGCCTGCTTCTACCTGATGGAGCATTACGACGGTCCGCAGCAGGTCAACGTTGGTACGGGGAGTGACGTGACTATCCGTGAGATCGCTGAGACGATCGCGCAGGTCACGGGCTTCACGGGGGAGACCTTGTGGGACACGAGCAAGCCTGACGGTACTCCGCAGAAGCTGCTTGATGTGTCCAAGCTGAAGAACGAGGGCTGGACTGCTCAGATCTCCCTGGAGGAGGGCGTTCGGCGCACAGTGGATTGGTATCACGAGCACATCTCCGACATTCGGCAGTAGCTCGCGGGGTGAGGACCCCTCTCGAGCCTTCCTTGAGCCAAATCTGCTCCTTCGGCGATCGCGCGTCACAGCAAAGACGAACTCTTGGCGACTGCCGTTTGTCGTCGACACCGTTGGTCACGGATCACGGGATGCAGGCGATGGTGCTGCACGCACTGTGAGCTCAGCTAGCTGCCCACCCAATTGCGAGGCATTCGCACCGTGACGCTATGCCAGCCATGTGTTGCCGTCAGAGACCCCTAAACAGAGCCCGTCAACGCGAGTGCCCGCAAACAGCCTCATTCGAAAGCCGACTTGCTGTGCGGTGCAAGGGCCTCAGCGCAGAACCTCTGATGATCTGCACTCTGCTATTGATCAGTTCTGTCAGATCCGGTGTTTTCCAGTAGACCAAGAAGATAGGTGCCGTACCCGGAACTCTTGAGCCGTTCTGCCCGGGTTCGTAGATCCTGGCTTGTGAGGAAGCCTTTCCGCCACGCAACTTCCTCAGGGCATCCGATCTGCAGGCCTTGTCGTGCCTGGATGGTGCGCACGAAGTTGTTCGCGTCATTTAGCGCATCAAATGTGCCCGTGTCTAGCCATGCTGTGCCGCGAGGGAGAACCTCGACATGCAGGCGTCCTTGGTTCATGTAGGCGCGGTTAACGTCCGTGATCTCGAACTCGCCGCGTGGAGAAGGCGCGAGGGCGCTGGCGATCTCGACCACTTGCTCGTCATAGAAGTAGAGTCCTGGAATCGCGTAGTTTGAACGAGGGCTCTTCGGTTTCTCTTCAAGAGAGACAGCGCGATGGTCTTGATCGAACTCGACGACGCCGTAGGCAGTCGGATTGGCAACCCAATAGGCGAAGACTGCTGCACCGTCCACGTCGCGGTATTTGGTGAGTTGCTGGCCGAGCCCAGGCCCGTAGAAGATGTTGTCTCCCAGAACAAGCGCACTTTTGTGCCCTCGCACGAAGTCAGCGCCGATGGTGAAAGCTTGCGCTAGGCCCTTGGGTTCAGGTTGCGTGGCATACGTGATGGAGATACCGAACTGCGAGCCGTCCTGCAGTAGTCGTCGGAAGGC
>JARKOC010000020.1 GCA_029975915.1 Bryobacteraceae bacterium | reverse complement strand
TTTCGGGAGTCCGTGCTCGTTGGGTGCGATTTTTCTGACGCAGACCTCAGTGCGGGCGACCTCCGTCATGTCTCCGTAGTGAAATGTTCTCTGCCGCGAGCCGTGCTCGCGGGTGCGATGCTGATTGACAGCTCGATTGCGGAATCGGATCTGTCCGGCACGAGCCTGTGCGGCGCCGACCTGAGGTTCGCATCCATCGCACGATCACGTCTGACGGCCGCAAATTTGTCACGCGCGAACCTCGGCCATACCGTGATTGCCGAAACGGATACCACCGGGATCGACCTGTCCGATACCCGACTTGAGAAAACCACGCTGATGAAGGCGGATCTCAGCGCTTCCAACCTCGCCGGCATGAGCGCGGAGATGACCCTTTTGATCGAGGCGAAATTGACCGGCCAGGATCTGCGCGGCAAAAGCCTGGTCATGTGCCAGTTCCTGGGTGCGGATGTGTCGGGCTGCGACCTGAGCGGCGCGATTCTCACCCAGTGCAACTTCAAGGATGCGAACCTCTCCGGAACGAATCTCGACAATGTGAAGGCGGAACAGGTACTTTTCATCGGAGCGAAACTCACCGGGGCAAGTCTGCGAAAGGCGGTGCTCACGCAATCCCTCTTCGTCGACGCCGATCTGACAGAAGCGGTCCTGTCGGACGCCCGCATGACGCAGTGCAACCTGATGAACGCGCGGTGCGTCCGGTCCCGGTTCATGGGCTCTGAACTCTCCTACGCGGATTTTTCCCATGCGGACCTGAGCCGGGCGGACTTTTCGAAAGCCGGGCTGTTCCGTGCCGTGCTGCACCGTGTCCGTGACGAGGGGACCGTGTTTACGGACAGGAGCGCCGCTCTCGGTGACGACCCCGACCTGGCAGAGGCGGAGGACTGGCCGGCCAGGCATTGAATAGAAAGGAATGAACAGATGAAAGCTGTCGCCCTGACGCTGGAAAACGAAGGTGTGTTCGAAACAATCGGGACGGTTGACCGCATCTCGGAGGGGTTCCTGGAGGTGCGGTCCTCCACGGGGACTTTCCGCGCGAGCCGGGCCTTCAGCTGCCTCCTCGCTCCTGAAGTGGGTGATGTGGTGCTGCTGGCCGGTCCCCGGGATAGGGGGCTTTATGTTCTGGCGGTGCTCGAGCGCCCCGGTTGCGGTGCAGCGCGGCTATCCACCGAGGGTGACCTTTCCATCGAGGTTCGGTCGGGACGGTTGGCTGTCAGCGCGGCCGAAGGGCTGGATTTCGTATCGCGGAAAGCGATATCAATAGCCTCGGACCGGCTGGAGGCACGGGCGCGCGAAGGGAGCCTGTTTTTCGGCAGCGTACGATTGATAGCAGGTGCGGTTGATTCCGCCTTTGAGCGTCTGCGCCAGACGGTCAGGCACGCCTTCCGGACCGTTCAGGAAATCGATCACCTCCGTGCGGGACAGATCGACTACTCAGCGGAGGGCAATCTGCGGCTGCATGGCGAAAACACGCTGATGACCGCTCGGGAGCTCGTCAAGGCCGATGCCAAACAGATACACGTCGGGTAGGAGAAAGGAGAGTGCAATGTTTGCCAACACGCAGATGGGAGGGATGGATACCGGATTCCCCGATGTATGTCTTACCCCTACTCCCGCCGGCCCCGTCCCTGTTCCGTACCCCAACGTTGCAACGGCGCCCATGGGTGTGAATGCCGTATACAAGGTGCTCTTCATGGCGGCGCCGGTCCACAATATGGGCACGACGATCCCCATGACCAACGGTGACAACGCGGGCGTGAACATGGGAGTGGCGGCAGGCACCGTGATGGGGCCGTCACGGCATTTGACGGCGTCCTTTACCGTATTGATTGGGGGGATGCCCGCGACGCGGCTCACCAGTTCTTCATTGCAGAACTCCACGAACTGTCCGGGTGTGCGTGTGGTTCCCAGCCAGACCAAGGTCCTGCTGCTTGCGCCGTGAGGCCGGAGTGCTTCATTTTCATTGAGAGGAGCGTATCATGCACAACTATCCGAAACCGCCATTCAGAAACGGCGGGAGAGTCGGCAACGGCTATTCTGCTTCACATCGGGCCAAGGATATCAATCCCCGCCTCGATGATACGGGCGATGTGCTGGCCATAGAATCGGGGGTCGTGACCGACTACCAATCGGGGCAGGCGCCGGGCGATGACTCGCCGAACATGGTCATCGTCCGCGGCACGGACGGCGCCCTGACCGTCTACGCCCACGTGGATCCCGGCGTGTTTACCGGATCG
>JARKOC010000019.1 GCA_029975915.1 Bryobacteraceae bacterium | reverse complement strand
CTCCATCACGTATGCCACGCAACCTGAACCCAAGGGCCTAGCGCAAGCTTTCACCATCGGCGCTGACTTCGTGCGAGGGCACAAAAGTGCGCTTGTTCTCGGAGACAACATCTTCTACGGGCCTGGGCTCGGCCAGCAACTCACCAAATACCGCGACGTGGACGGTGCAGCGGTCTTCGCCTATTGGGTTGCCAATCCGACTGCCTACGGCGTCGTCCAGTTCGATCAAGACCATCGCGCTGTATCTCTTGAAGAGAAACCGAAGAGCCCTCGTTCAAACTACGCGATTCCAGGACTCTACTTCTATGACGAGCAGGTGGTCGAGATCGCCAGCGCCCTCGAGCCTTCTCCACGCGGCGAGTACGAGATCTCGGACGTTAACCGCGCCTACATGGACCGAGGCCGCCTGCATGTCGAGGTTCTCCCTCGCGGTACGGCTTGGCTAGACACAGGAACATTTGATGCACTGAACGACGCGAACAACTTCGTGCGGACGATCCAGGCGCGACAGGCCCTGCAGATCGGATGTCCGGAGGAGGTCGCTTGGCGGAAGGGCTATCTCTCCGATAACGAGCTTCGTATTCGCGCCGAGCGGTTGATCAACTCCGGATACGGCAGCTATCTTCTTGGGCTCCTGGGAACTCCGAGGCCCTGACGTATCTCCGGACTGAGGCGTGCTCGTCGCTCTTCGCAGAATCATGTCTTTGGCAAAGACCCGCGCGACCCGTCTCCCCAGACGCGACCACCGAGCCCGGCGCGTGTCTTCCGCCACCGCCAGTCAAGTCGGCTTGAATACGGTCGAACGAGCCCGCGGCAAAGGATCGGTGCCAGACGTAACTGAGGCAGCAGTATACGGCGACGGTACAATTCTGGAGGAACGCTGGGCCGACTCTATTGCCGTCTTGGAGTGGGACACTAGCCTCGAGATTTCGTCGTTGGGGGTTTGAGGGCTGGTTGCGGGAGTAGGTGAAGATGCTCCTGGCTTGGGAGAATAGGGCGTGTCAAGAGTCGCTGTTCTGCAAGATCAAGGAGCACCTTCAAGGTGAAGTCTATCGGGTTGTATCCCTGTGTTCGGATTGATACCGCATCAGTGCCGGCGGCCGGTCAGGCCGGCGCGGTGTTGCTGGCTGAAACGATCC
>JARKOC010000015.1 GCA_029975915.1 Bryobacteraceae bacterium | reverse complement strand
TTGTCGTGGCCGGCCCGCATCAACGCCGCGAGCTCGGCGTCGGTATGGGCCGACCCCAGATGCTCCACGATCACTCGCTGGCCATGCCTCTTTTCCACGATCTGCACCGCGGTCGCACCCGACCGGGTCTTCACTTTCCGCAGATACGGGCTCACAAGCCTGATTCTAACCGCCCGTTAGTGCCCCAAAACCACCCACCGCAAGCCCCTGACAAGCAAGAACATTGACGACACACGCGCACCTGTGGAAGTCAGGTCTTATACCCGCTGTTCATCACAGGGTCGGCGCGACGACATCCCGTGTCAAAGGGCATTCATGGAATATGAGAAAATAAACCAACGCCGCGATTCTCCTGACTTCCACAGGTGAGCGTGTTTCGTCAGTGTTTGTGCCTGTCAGGGGCTTGCGGTGGGTGGTTTTGGGGCACTAACGGGCGGTTAGAATCAGGCTTGTGAGCCCGCATCTGCGGAAAGTGAAGACCCGGACTGGTGCGACCGCGGTGCAGATCGTGGAAAAGAGGCATGGCCAGCGAGTGATCGTGGAGCATCTGGGGTCGGCCCATACCGACGCCGAGCTCGCGGCGTTGATGCGGGCCGGCCACGACAGACTCCACGCCGGCCAGCCCGCCGTCGAGTTGGGTATCGCTCCCCTCGATGCGAAAAGGAGGGAACCTCGGTACAGGAGTGCCATGCTCCCGGCGCATACTGCGACATCGGTGTGGTGCTGACGAGACAGGTGGGCCATGCTGTCGGGCGCTTGCTTGTACTGGCCCAGGCCGAAGTCGTCCCAGGCCAGTTGGACGCATGAACCGCACACCCCAACTCTGCATGAGCGGACGAGTACCTCCCCAGACGCTCTGCCCGGCCAACAATGTCGGCAGGACATGGGCGCTGCTCGCCGCCGTGAGCCGGCACCGTGTCGCCCACCTGCCATTCAGCAAGGCGGCATCCTTCGGACCCCAACGAGAACTCCCAGTGTGGACAAGTCGTCACCGCCGCAACCGAGCACCCTGTGCACACCCACCCGTCAAGATGCTCTAGCAGTCAGAATGCCTCGACACAGGTGCCGCCCATCGACGGAATCCCAGTAGGGTCGCGGCCCTCGACAGGACTTGGTCGCGCAGGTAGACAAAGGACTGCGGCGCACGAAGACTGGAGTCAATCTCAG
>JARKOC010000534.1 GCA_029975915.1 Bryobacteraceae bacterium | reverse complement strand
CTTGATGCCGCAGCCTTCGTTATTGCAGATGTTTGCCGCTGCGTTGCTGCACGGCAGGCCCTGTGCCGATACGCGGTCCTTGATGCGTCCCGCTTCCACGAGCAGCTTCTCGAACGGCTTGTTCATGAAGGTCCAGTTCATATCCATATCGGTGACGTGAATGGGGAACGGCACGGCATCGATGATTGCCTCGTACCAGACGTTTTTGTCCACGACGGTGTCGAGGGTCTTGTTTATCCCTTCGACGATGGTCCGGTATTCGCCGTTATGTTTGGTCGCTTCGGCCCTCTTGTCGAAATCCCCGCTCAGGGCCGCCTGCACCAGGCCTTCGGTGTCGTGGATCATGCCTCCGACGGCGTTTTTCACCTCCGCTAGGCTGCTGTTTATCTTGACGAAGTTTTCGTGCGCTTCCTGGGTGTACTGGTCGGCTTCGGCCAACTGCAGGTCGAAATTCAGGTCGCCGTTGGCGAGCATGAGCAGGTTGGCGGCCATCTTCTCCACATGGTCGGCAGTATAGTCGCGCGCCTTGATGATGGCGGTAAGGTCCTGCACTACTTCCACGTAGCCGATCTTCTCGCCCTGCTTGTTGACGAGGAACGAGGTGTCCTGTTTGCACTTGGAACCGTGCCAGTCAAAGAAGCTTTCCGGCACTCCCTTGTTGAGCTGTTTTATGCCACAGCCGTCGGTGTTGCAGATGTTGGCGGCGGCGTTGCAGCAGGCCATGCCCAGTGCCGATGCGCGGTCCTTGATCTGTCCTGCTTCCATGAGCAGTTTCTCGAACGGCTTGTTCATGAAGGTCCAGTTCATGTCCATATCGGTAACATGGATGGGGTAGGGCACGGCGTCGATAATCGCTTCGTACCAGACGCTCTTGTCCACGACGGTGTCGAGGGTCTTGTTGATGCCTTCCACGATTTTCTGGAAATCTCCGGTGTGCCGTTCCACATCGGCCCGTTTTTCGAATTCACCGTCCAGGGCCGCCTGGACGAGCATGTTGACGTCTTCCACCAGGTTATTCACATTGGTGATGCTGTTGTTCAGGCTTTCTTTGATTTCCTCGAAATCGCCCTGGTATTCGGTGGTGATCAATTCCGGAATCTGCCCCATGCCGATCTGTGCCACGCACTGGGCCGTGGCGTAGAGGGGACCGATGACCGCGTCGAGGGTATTGTTGACGCCGGTGATGATGGTGCGGAATTCTCCCTGGTGCTTGTCGGCGTCGGCGCGGGTCAGGAGCCTTCCGGCCATCGCTTCATCCGCCATCAGGTGGACGTCGGTGACAAGGGCCTGCACCGCTTCGGTCATGCCGATCAGCGCCGGCAGGAACTCGTCGTTCTCGGAGCGCTTGCCGGTGCCGTTGTTGACGGCCTTGAGAGCGTCCAGACCGCTGAGATCCCCCGCAGCGATGTTCCGGGCTGCCAGTGTGGCGTTCAGCAGGCGTTCCCGCACCTCGTTCACGGCACGGCCGACCTCGGCGTAAATGCCCTTGTAGCTGCCTTCAACCGTTTGCGTATGGTCGTTGACCGCCATCTTCTGCAGGACGTTGTTCGCCTCCACGAGGCCTCCAAGGCCGTCGATGCAGTTGTTGAGATTGTCCTTGATCTGTTCGAACGCGCCGTTGTAGTGGTTGACGATCCGGGGCGGGATTTCTCCGTTGCTTATCTTGTTCAGGTAGGAGCCGATCACCCTGACGGGCGCGCCGAATCCATAGATAAGCTCGTTGAGCCCCTTGATGATTTCGGCCCACTCGCCCTCGAACCGTGATACATCGCCCTTGACGCTCAGATCGCCGTTCTTGCTTGCCTGGATCAGTGTTCCCAGTTCGCCGCGCAGGCCGCTCATGGTGCCGACGAGAGCATTGATGCTGTCCTTGAGCTTGTTGTAGTCGCCGCGGTACTCCTCGGTTATTGTTTCGGGAAGCTCTCCCTTGCTGATCTTGCCCACATAGTCCATGGATACCTTGAGGGGGGCGGTCATGTTTTCGAAGATATTGTTCATGCCTCCGGCGACCTTGGAGAAGAAGCCCTCATGCTTGGTGGTGTCGACGCGCGTGTCCAGGTATCCTTCGTACGATGCGATGCACACCTCGCGCACGTCGAGGCGTACTGCTTCCAGGGCGTTTCTCAGGCGATTCAGGCTTTCTTTCAGTTCCGCGAAATCGCCTTTGTAGCCGTCGGTTATCTCGTCGAAGATCTCGCCGCGGCTCAGCTGGTTGATGTGCTCGGCAGCGTGGTGGACGGGTCCGAGTGTCGCGTCGAGCATGCCGTTGACTTCGGAGATGATGCGCCGGAATTCGCCGGTGTGCTTCTTTTCGTCGGCCCTGGCCTTGAGATTTCCCGCTGCCGCGGCCTGCGCCAGCATATGGGTGTCACCTACCAGCCCCTTGATTGCCCGGACCATTTCATTTACCGAGCCCAGTATGCTGTCGGTATCTTTCCCTGTCATGTCAATCTCCAGGGAAAGGTCGCCCTCCGCGACTCTTCGCGCGATTTCCGCCACATGTTTGGGATCGTCGCCAAGTTGACGCTGGACGATGCCGTTTAGTACGATCCCCAGGCCCAGGGCGGCAAGCATGCCCAGAACAATGGCAATCAGCAAGGTCGTGTCGGTTGCGCCTGACGCCGTGCCGGAGGTGGTTAAGGACTTCTCCATGCCCGTGGACATGTCTTCCATGAGCTTCTGGAGCGAGCCCGACAGTACTCCGGATGCTTTCTGGATCTCCGGGTCACGGAGTACCTTGGCGGCATCTTCCGCCCGGTTGTCCCGCGCCAGGTGGATGAGCTTGTCTTTGTTGGAAGAGAGCGTCGCGAGAGACTTCTTCAGCGTTGCGACACCTGATTTCACTCCCGGCGACGCTGCCTGTTTTTCCAGCAGGGTGATCCAGTCAGAGATCCTGGCGTCCAATTCCTTGATGGCAGCCGCCTTGCTCTTAACTTCCGCCGCATTTTTTGCCGAGATGATATCGCGCAAGGCTGCGCGCTCGCTCTGGGAGGCGGCCGCGATATTTACCAGGGCGGCATACGGGGCCTGGTTTTTCGAGTAGGATTCATTGATGCTGTTGATGCGGGCAATGCCGAATCCTCCGATAATGCCG
>JARKOC010000530.1 GCA_029975915.1 Bryobacteraceae bacterium | reverse complement strand
TGGTCGAAATGGACGAGGAGGGCCGCTGCTTCCTCGTCGAAACCGTCATGGGCGAAAACGGGCAACGCTACTCGAAGATGACGTTCCTGATGGCTGTGACGCCGGACGGAAAGGTCGTTTACGACGGTGGCCGGGTCCAGTGGGTCCATCCGTTCCCTTGCAGCGCGGGAACAGGCCAGATCCGCAACGGGAAGTGCGAAGTTCCCGGAACCCGGCAACTGCCTCAAGTGGCTCCACCCGTGAAGCCCATGTGAACCAACCCGACCGGTCCGGGATCCGTGCACCCAGCGCGGACTCCCGGGCCGCTTGGGCTCAACACTGGGAGGCCCCATGAAGCCATCCGCTCCCGTCCTTTTGCTGGTCCTGTTCGCGGCCAGCGATATCAATGCACAGAAACTCGAAACCCAGACGCCCGACCCGAAGAGGGTGGTGCGTGTGGAGACCGCACGGGACCACCTGACGGTGATCGAGCTGAACGAGCCCGTGTCGATGGTGGCGGTCGGCAATCAGAATGCGTTCACGGTCGAGCGGCGGGAGAACAAGGTCTTCGTCAAGCCGGCTGAGGAGGATGCTAGGACAAACCTCTTCATCTGGACGGCTTCGGGCAGGTACAGCTACGAACTCGTGCCCGCGCCGAGCGTCGACCAGATGCACTTTGCCATCGATCAACCGCCGCTGCAGTTGGTCTCGACAAACACACAGTCACGGGAGGCCGCGCCGGTAGATCGCGGTCCGCAACTTCCGGCTGAGATGCTGACGCAGTCGCAGGCAGTATTGTTGTTCGGCGAGCGGGACCGGACTCGAAAGGTCGAGGTGCTGCTGCGCGATCTCTACCAGGATGGCGACCGCCACTATCTCCGCTACACAGTTTTGAATCATGGAAATCGTGCGTACCGGCCCGCTCAGCCGTCGGTAACGCACCTCGATCTGGTGAAGTCATCGTTCTCCCTGATCCCATTGGCTGGCAGTCAACTCGGCGAACGGGCGCTGCGCGAGATCAAGACGAGAACTGCCAGGGAAGTTCAAGTGGTCGCGGGAGAGGAGCCGGAGGCAGTCCCAGCCGGAGGGCAGGCCGCCGGCTGGATCGCATTCCGGCTGGGAGCATCCGGGAAGCGCGAGCAACTCGTGCGAGTGACGTTCGCACCTGATACCACGTCGGCTGTCGATGCGGTCCTGGTTCTTGGAAAAGACCGCGCGGTTCGGGAGGTTGCCCATGGCCGCCCCGCCGGCGAATGAACGTTGTTCGCCTGTCACCCCGGTCGAAGTTCACCGGGAGTTCGAGCGTCTCCTACGCGACCGCAAGCACATGGGTTTGCGCAACCTCATCGGGGATATCGCGATGGAGCCGCGGAACCCGTTCCAACAGGCGAGCCGAAAGCCGAAGAAATGGATCGTCGCCTTTGGCGGGTTGACTCTGCTGGCGGCGTTGATTGTCTACTACTTCCACTTTCGCTGAGAGGGCGTACAGAGATGGACATGCAACCTGCACCCAACTACAAGTACCGGCCCTCGCTCATCGAGGAGAATCCGGCCCTTCTTCTGTGGCTGCTTGTGCTCGGAGCCTACTTCGTCGCGGTCGTGATCGCCAAGTATGCCTGGTTCCTCCACGACCGCCAGATCGTGGAGTTGACCCTCTGGATTCTGCTTGGCGGCGTCAGTCTTTTCCTCGCCGTCTATCAACTGACGCGCGCGAAGAAGGCACGCGAGGACTCCTGGCCGAACCAGTTGCCGACGATTCCGGTCCGCGCGGATCGCCGGATTGTCGAGACCGCCTGGAAGGAGAACTCCGTTGTTCTCGGGTATGACGTTCACGGAATGCCCTGGTGGTGGAGTGATGAGACCCGCGTGATGCAGGCTCTCGTCCTCGGCCAGACCGGTAGCGGCAAAACCACGTTACTCCGCAACATCATTACGCAAGACCTGATGCGGCATGTGGGTCCCGCGGGCGAGTCGCACCGAATCCCGATGGTGATTTTCGACGGCAAGGGCGATCTCGAATTCTTTCACTCGCTCCTGCCCTACATCCACCGGGCCGGCCGGCTCAACGATCTTCGGCTGATGAACCCGTCGCGACCCGACTACTCCGTCCAGTACAACCCGTTTTCGTCGGAAGACGACAACTACATGGCGCAGGTCTCGATGGTGTTCGGGTCGTTTGACCTGCACGACGAGTTCTTCGCCAAGCATCAGTTGAACTACCTGGCCGACATTGTCCGCATCCTGCACTACACCGGCCGGGCGTTCAACTTCTACGACGTGATGGTGATGGCGCTCGACCAAAGCGTGATTGAAGACCAAGTTGCGCTGGCCCGGCACCAGATGGCGCGCGACTCAAGCATCTCCACGCAACGACGGCTCAACTTCGAAATGTCAGCGAAGAACCTCTTCCAGTCATTCTCGGACCGGGACCGGGTCCCCAAGATCCAGGGTTTGCTGAACGAGTGCATGACGTTTCTCGACGACGAGTTGAGCGTCATCACCGGCCCGTACGACAATCTGCTCTCCATCAACGAGGTCATCGATCAGGAGCTGATTCTGTTTGTAAGCCTGAACATCAACAAGAACACTGCACCGGTTCGGGCGCTGGGGAAGATGCTGCTCCAGAATCTACAACTGGTCGTCGGCAAGAGATACGAATCCGAGTCTGAGCGGAGGCGCACGAACAAGCCGCTGTTCTCAGTGGTGATGGATGAGTTCGCGCCGTTCGGCTACCGAAACTTCGCACAGATTCTGAACACCGCGCGCGGCACGAACACGGCATTCCTGTTTTCGATGCAGTCGTTGCCGCAACTCCTGCAGGTGGGCCGTGGGTTTCAGCAGGACGTCTCATCCGCGCCTGGCACCACGATGCTCCTCCAGACGCGCGACGAGGAGACCGCGAAGTACTTCAAGCAGGCCTCCTCTCAGGTTCCAGTGCAGAAGCGGACACAGCAACTCTGGCGCAAAGACTTCCTCGGATTCGAGCAGTTTCAAAAGGCCATTGGCGCGACCGAGCGAGAGCAACTGGAGTATCGTGCACTCGACCACCACATCAAGAATCTCGGGAAAGGAAAGATGGAGGTCCTCATGACCGACCCGATCCAGGGCACAATGCACGGCCGTTTGCACGTTCGACCGCCGAGCGACATCCGGGTACCGTGTTTCGAGCCCACGATGTTTCCCAAACTGCGGTCCTCACGAGCGGATGTCCGGGGAGCAAACCTGCGATTCAAGGATCAGAAACTGGCGGCCACGATCACCATGCCGAGACGGGGGACGATATGACTACTGCCCATCGCTGCACCCTCGCGATCGCGCTGGGCGCTCTTTCGGTGCTGGCCCAGGCGCCACGGCAGGATGAAAAGGAGTCGAAGTCGAGTAGCGCACAGCCACTCCGGGCGGTACAGAGTGGATCCGGCACCGTCGGCGTCAACCCGAATCAGCCCTATCGACCGGTGCCGCTCAACCGCGCTTCCTCGCGGGAGACCATCTTCGAGTTCTACCTACGTGCTCTCAACCCGCGCCAGATCCGCTGGGGCGACGAGATTGATCGGCGACTTGCACGGTTG
>JARKOC010000422.1 GCA_029975915.1 Bryobacteraceae bacterium | reverse complement strand
GTCCCCGACGACGGCTATTCCGAATCCCTTCTCGCAAACGCCTCGGGCGCGAGCGCAGGGATCACGGCCGCCGGATCCTTCGGCCCCCTTGCCCCTTCCGCAACGAACAGCACCAGTATTGTGGTGGGGATGGATACCTCTACGGCAGGGAGCAGGAATGGGACGGCCACTATCAGCTTCAGGTCCGACGGAACGGGCTTCGGAGGGGTGATCACCGATCTTGCGGACCAGAATGTGAGCGTACAGGGCGCAGTCTACCGGTTGGCCGTCCCGACCGTCACCACGCCGACCCTGACCCTTGCGGCAAGGGTCGGTGACGGGCTCCCGACCGCGGGCGTCGGCATCACCAACACTTCACCGGACATCTATACGGAAGGCCTGAATGCCGGCATCGGCGCCTCATCACCGGGATTCACCGCCAGCGGCAGCATCAGCAATCTCGGCGCCGGACAGACGAATGCATCGTCGCTCCGCGTGGGACTGGCCTCTACGGCAACAGCGGGAATCACGACCGGGACCGCGGAACTGTCACTGGCATCCACCGGCGCTGGTACGACCGGGGCTCCCGACTACGCCCTGTCTTCACAGACGGTGGCCCTCACCGGCAAGGTCTACACACCGGCGGTTGCCCAGGTGGAAAGCGCCACCATCGATTTCGGCATCGTTCACCGGGGTGATACCGTTACCGCGCGAACCCTTGCCGTAACCAATGCCGCGCCGGCAACCGCCCTGAATGACGTGCTCCAAGGCAGCTTAGGCGGCGCAAGCGGACCGTTTACCGCAGGCGGCACGCTCGGGACGGGGGTTGCGGCGGGCGCGACCGACGCAGCGAGCCTCACTGTAACCCTTAATACGGCCAACGCGGGCATATTCAACGGCGCCGCGATCGCATCTTTCCAGAGCCACAATCCTGACATGGCGGATCTTGCACTGCCGGAAGCGGTCATAGACCTCCAGGCGCAGGTGAACAACTATGCGAATCCGGAGTTTGATTTCGTGTCCGGCGATGGCGCCCTCACGGGGAGCGGAACACTCTATACCCTCGATTTCGGCGCCATCCTGCAGGGCTCCGGAGACGAATCATCCGCCCTGCGGCTGCTGAACGACACCGTGGGTCCGGCCGACATGCTGGCCGGGTACTTTGACCTGTCCGGCGCAACGGATTTCACGCTTGCCGGATTCGATTCCTTCTCCGGACTGGAAGCGGGCGAAAGCCTCGACGATCTCATGGTGCGCCTCGACACCTCGATGCTCGGCCTGTTCACCGACACCATCATACTCTATGCAGCGGGCTACAACGAGAGCGGCTATTACGGCGCCTTTGATCCAATCCAACTGGTGTTGAGGGGTACCGTCATCGAAGGCGGGCAGCAGGTTCCGGAACCGTCAACGCTCCTGCTGGTCGGGGCGGGTCTCCTGGGTATCGGACTGCTCAGAAGAAGATGCAGGAAATGATCATGCAATGCGGCGGGATGATTGCGAAACCCCGGATCACTCCCGCCGCGCACCTTCCGCCGGATATCATAACGAATTGAGACATACCAAATATCCAGCCTCAAAGAAAGCTAGCGCACCGTTCAACCCGGCACAATCAGTGATCGAATTATCCTAGATTCGGCAGTTGGAGGCATCCTCCGTTCGCTCCGGATGTCCTATTTCTGCTGCTCTAAACTCATTTCGCTACAGCCGATAGACTCACCCTTCGGGTTCGGACAGTATCGGCTGTGGCCGCTCCATTTCGTTAAGAGCAGCAACGAAATACGACATAGTCACTCTCTACGGATACCTCCAACTGCCGGTT
>JARKOC010000508.1 GCA_029975915.1 Bryobacteraceae bacterium | reverse complement strand
GGCAGGCGGATGTCGCTAACCACAACGCCCGGAAAGTCGGCACTGACCAGTGTTTCGGCCTCCTCGGCGCTGGCTACGCCGGCAGTGGAAATGCCTTCGAGCTGGAGCGCCTGCTCGCAGCCGAGACGGACGTCCGGGTCGTCCTCAATGATGAGTACCTTGAGATTCATGCGTTGCTGGCGTTCGGTCGAGTGGAAGTTCCAGGGTAAATATCGCCCCGCCTTCGGGGTGGTTGGCGCCGGTGAGGGTACCACCGAAATCGTTGACGATTCCGGCGGAAATCGCCAGGCCGAGGCCCAGACCGTGCCCTGCCTCCTTGGTGGTGAAGAAGGGTTCGAAAAGCCGCCGGCGCGCCTCGTCGCTCAGTCCGGGGCCGTGATCGCGTACGTGCAGGGCGATGGCGCTGCTGTCGGTTTCCATGCCGATTTCGATCTTGCACTGTTCCTGACCGGCGACGGCGTCGATGGCGTTGCCGACCAGATTGACGACGACCTGTTCGATCCGGTTGGGGTCGCACAGCGCCATCGCGGGGAGTTCTGGCAGATGGGTGTTGACGGTCGCGCCAGCTGCACGCAGGCGTTGATCCAGGAGCGCGACCGCGTTGCTGACGACCGTGCGCAGGTCCACCGGCTGGGCCTTGCCCGTTGATTTTCGGGCGAAGGCTTTCAGTTGGCCGGTAATCTGGCCCATACGGTCAACCAGCTGACCGATCCGCTCGAGATTGGCGCGTGCCGTCGCTTCGTCGCCGCGTTCGAGAAAACGCGTCGCGTTGCCCGACAGCGTTCGCAGGGCGGCCAGCGGCTGATTGAGTTCGTGCACGATTCCTGCCGAGAGCTGGCCGATGACGGCGAGTTTCCCAGCCTGGATCAGTTCGTCCTGCGCGGCGCGCAAGGTGCGCTCGGCGCGGGTGCGTTCGGCGACTTCGTCCTGCAGTTGGCGGTTGGCGGCCGACAGGTCGGCGGTGCGCTCCTCGACCTTGCGTTCGAGTTCGTCGTAGGCTTTTTGCAGCGCCTCGCGGGCGGCCAGGCGGTCGCGCAGATGGCGCCGCCGCTGCAGAAACATCGCCGCGAGAATGTAAAGGAGGATAGCGGTGATCCCGGCTACGGCGGCGCGAATGCGGCTCATGCTTTCGACCGGGTCGATATGCGAGAACACGGTGAGGGTCCACGGCGTACCGGGCATCGGCAGCGATTGCCAGAGAAACTTCCCGGCAACCGGATAGGCCGTGACGGTTTCCTGCTGCTCGTGATTGAGGCGGACGACCCGGGCGCCGAAATCAAGCAGTGAAAGTTCCGTGACGCCGAGCGGCTGGAGGGCACGTCGGTTGTATTGCTGCGTACGGTCGAAAAGGTTGCGCGTGCTTTCGTCGAGCGGCCGAAGAGTGGTGAATTTCCAGTCCTGGACCGAACTGAGGATGACGACCCCGTTCTCGTCTGCGACCAGCACCGGCGCCTCGACTGTCGTCCATGATTTTTCCAGTTGTTCCAGGCTGACCTTGACCACGGCCACGCCGAGTACCTTGTCCTGATCGGCGAGGGCGGACGAGAGGTAGTACCCCGGCTCGCTGCGTGTCGTGCCGATGCCGAACAGGCGGCCGTTGCCGTTTTCCATGGCATCGCGGAAATATTCGCGGAAAGAGAGATCTTCCCCGACGAAGCTGTCGCCGCGTCGCCAGTTGCTTGAGGCGAGAACCTTGCCGCGGCGGTCGAGGATATAGATGGCGAGGGTGCCTGCCCGTTCGTTGAGCCGTTCCAGATAGCTGTTCAGCGTACCGGCCAGGCGGGAATAGTCTGGCTGGGCCAGGAGATCGAGCACGTCCCGTTCGAGTCCGAGCGTGGCGGGGAAATAGGCGTATTTGCGAATTTCGCGTTCCTGGCTGGTGGCGTAAAGGTCCAGGCGGTGGCGACCGGTGGCCTGCAGTTCCGAGAGGCCCATCTGCTGACTGATCCGGTAGGTGCCCCAAGCGACGGCACCGACCAGGATGGCAACGGAGGCGAGAACGAGGAGCAGTCGGAGCGGGTGAAGTTGGCGCATACGGCAGTCAGGCGTTGCGGACAGAGGTCCGATGGTAGCTTAGCGGCGCTGCGGAGAGAACACGCAGTCGCTACGGTGAAAATAACGGCCCCGGGGGAGGGCCGGGGCCGTGGCACGCGTCGCGTCGGAAAGCTCCGGCGCACGCGTGATGGCAAGACGGGGATCAGGCGGTGGCTTTGGCTTCCTGCGCCCCTTGCGTTTCCCAGCGGCTCAGGTCGATTTCGTTTTCGCCCTTAGCCACAATGGCCGTACAGGCCATGTCGCCCGTGACGTTCAGGCAGGTGCGGCCCATGTCGAGCAGGGCGTCGATGCCGAGGATCATCGCGTACGCGGCGGCGACCGCGGAGCCCTCAACAACATTCAGCCCTACCGATTCGAGCACCATGATCAGCATGATCGCTCCGGCGCCCGGAACTCCCGCGGTGCCGATGCTCGCCAGAGTCGCGGTGATGATGACCGTCAGCTGCTGGTTCAGCGTGAGCGGCGAGCCCGTCGCAAAACCGATGAACATCGCGCAGACGCCGAGGTAGATCGCGGTGCCGTCCATATTGATGGTCGCACCGAGAGGCAGCGTAAAGGATCCTATCGTGCGGGGCACCCCAAGATTCTCTTCGCTGCAGCGCATGGTGACCGGCAGCGTACCGCTCGACGAACGTGTCACGAATGCGGTGATCATCGCCTCGTTCGCGCCTTTCAGGAATTTGCCGAATCCCAGTTTATAGACCGACAGAAGCCCTCCATAGATGACCACAAGGTGGACAATGAGCCCGACGTACACGGTCAGCGTCACGATGAGCAGAGGGCCGATCGCCTTCGCGCCCTGCTGGGCGAACACCTGCGCGATGAGGACAAAAACGCCTATGGGCGCATACTGCATGATGCCGTGCACGACTTTGTACATCGTCTCGGCCGCAGCATTGACTGCGCTGAGCAGTATCTCGCCGGATTTCGCGAGCGCCTGCTGCTTTGAATCCTTGATGTAGGAAAGAGCGATTCCGAATACCACGGCGAAGAAGATAATCGGAAGCACATCGCCCTTCATGATGGATTCAAAAGGATTGGTAGGCACAATATTGAGGAAAATCTGGGCGATGGTCGGCGGTGCGGCCTGGGAACCCCTCACCGCTGCATCCCCCACGACATTGAACCCCGCGCCGGGCTGGAAAATATTGGCGAAAACAAGACCTATGAGGACGGCGAAGGCGCTGGTCAACAGATAATAGACCAGGATTTTTATGCCTACCCTGCCCAGTCTCGCCGGCGCGATGCTCGCGGCCCCGGCGATGAGCGAAAACAGGATCACCGGCACCACAATCATCTTGAGCAGCCTGATGAACAGGTCGCCGAAGAATCTTGAATTGTCGACGAAAGGCTTGACCGAGTCGGGGAAAAATCCGAGGATGATGCCGACAATCGCGCCCAGGACAAGACCGATCAGTATTCGCGCCAGTAGATTGGTCCTGAAATACCAACCAAAGACGCCCCTTTTCTTTTCTTCCGCCATGCGGAACCTCCTTGCTTTACGAGTGCACGTGAAGCAGTAACAATTATGAATCCATTTTTACCGGCCCGCAAGAGCAAAGTTTTTCATATGCCAGTGAGGCCGCATCCCGAGCCGTATTTACAGAGTCCGCCGAAGGCATACATAATAGCGTCATGAAAAAGGGAGTTATCGGCGTTCTCGGCGGGATGGGGCCAGATGCGACGGCGGCCTTTTTTTCCATGCTGGTGAGGCTCGACGTCGCCGCAACCGATCAGGATCACCTGCACATCATCGTGGAGTCCGACCCATCGATCCCCGACCGGACCAGACATCTTCTGGAAGGCGGTCCTGACCCCCTTCCGGCAATGCTCGCCTCCGCCCGGAGGCTGCTCGCTGCAGGCGCGGATATTGCGGGGATATCATGCATGACGGCGCACGCATTTCTGCCCAGCCTTCGCCGCAATTGCACCCTGCCCTTCCTCTCTGCATTCGAGGAGACCATCAGGGCCCTCGACGCCTTCTCTCCGCCGATTCGAAGCCTGGGCATCCTCGCCACCCTGGGCACGCGGCGCGCCGGGCTCTTCGAAAAAGCCATGCCGGACAGAACCATACTCTGGCCAAGCGAAGAGGATCACCGCTCCCTGGTCATGGAAGCGATCTACGGCCCCCATGGCATCAAGGCAGGCGAGCTCGGCGAAGAACCCCACCGGCTCCTCGTCCGGGCGGCGCAGGCGCTCATCGGAGAGGGAGCAGAGGCGATTGTCGCGGGCTGCACGGAAGTGCCCCTCGTGATCTCCCAGCAGGACTTCGATATCCCCTTCATAGATCCAATGTATTTCCTCGCGCGTGCCCTTGTGGCGGCTGCCAGGAAAGGAGTACCGGAATGATCATCAGAGCGAGTGAAAGAGCATTTGAAACCAGGCACGAGATGAGAGGAGGAAAAGGCGACGTGAGCCTGGCACAGACCCCAGGCGACGCGCTTGCCCGGCACTTGCGCCTTCTCTCCGAGATCACCATTCCTCCCGGCGCGGGGATAGGCACCCACGCCCACAGTGGAGAAACTGAATATTTCTATATAATGGAAGGAACTGGCACCGTAAACGATAATGGGACCACTGTGAAGGTACAGCCCGGCGACGTAGTTGTCACAGGGGGCGGGGCGATTCATAATATTGAAAATCACATGAATGCGCCGCTGCGCCTTGTCGCCGTCATCGTCACTGAAGCATAGGTCTCTATGATTCCGAACCAATGGTATGTCGTCGCCTCTTCCAATGAAGTCGGCATCACGCCTGTCGGCTTGACCAGGTTTGGGGAAAAGATTGTGCTCTATCGGACATCCAGCCGTTTTCTCGTCTGCCTTTCCGATCAGTGCTGCCATCGCGGAGCCGCGCTCTCGCTGGGCAAGGTCTGCAATGGCGACCAGATCCAGTGCCCCTTCCACGGGCTCGAGTACGACCCTTCCGGCAAATGCACCGTGATCCCGGCGAATGGCCGCTCGGCGCCTGTCCCCTCCAACTTCAAGGTAAAATCCTGGCCCGTGTATGAAGCCCATGGATTCATATGGGTCTGGTTTGGGAGCGGGTTGCCGATGCCCGACATTCCTGAATTCTTCGACGATATCCCCGAGGGGGCCAGGTACGCCACCGTCATAGACCACTGGAAAACCCATTACTCCCGGGTCATTGAAAATCAGCTGGACTGCGTGCACCTGCCCTTCGTGCATCGCACGACGATAGGCCGGGGCAACCGGACCCTCGTCAACGGTCCCGCGGTCGAGTGGGTCTCCGACCACAAGTTCTTCATGTATGTCTACAATGAAGTCGATCAGGGCCAAAAGCCCAAAAAACCGAACGAAGTCCCCGTGCCTTCCCCCACTGGCTACAAGATCGAATTCCTCTATCCCAATCTCTGGGAAAACAGAATATCCGACAAAGTGCGCGTGGTGGCCGCCTTTGTCCCTGTCGACAATGAAAATACCCGCCTCTACCTCCGATTCTACCAGGCATTCGCCCGCATACCTGTTCTTGGAAATCTCGTTGCGGCGGCGGCAATGCCGTTCAATATCCATGTGGCGCACCAGGATCGCCGTGTGGTCCAAACAGAGCAGCCCAAGGTCTCGGCGCTCAAAATCGGAGAAAATCTCTTCCGGGGGGACTATCCCATCCTCGAATACCGCAGGAGGCGTCAGGAGCTGCAGGACAAGGGCCGCGGTTGATGCCCGTTTACTCGGGCAGCTTTTTCCCATATAGTAGAGAAGTTATGCTATTCCGAGATCGTTGTGATGGGACGCGTGTCAGGGGCCAGCTTGCCCTCAACGCACTGATGCCCTACATGATGTGTGGGCGGAACGAATCCGCGGTGTATTACGAAAAAGAGATAAACGTAGAGAATGCCCTCTCGTACCTCAAAAAGCTGAAAATGGCGCAGACGACAAAAGAAGACCAGGACCGTTTTACGCTTTTCAGCATCATCATTACGGCAGCCATGAAAACCATGGCGCTGTATCCCTGGCTCAACCGCTTCATTCACCGGAGGGCGATGTATCAGCGCAAATATCTGATCTTTTCGTTTATCGTGAAGCAGCACTTCGACCCCGAGGCCCCTGAAGTGAATGCCAGACTATTTCTCAACCCCGACGATTCATTTGAGACGGTGAGCACGAAAATCAGGTCAGCCATCCTCAGCGCGCGGACACTCGGCGAGGGGGACGGCGAGCGGTTTGCGAACATCTTCCACAGGATTCCCGGCGGCAAGGCACTGCTCATCGGCATATATCGCCTCCTTGACCGCTTCAACCTTGCGCCTTGGAGCCTCATCAAGATGGACCCCTTCTATTCGAGCATCTACTTTGCAAACCTGGGTTCTCTCGGCCTCAATGCGCCCTACCACCACCTCTATGAATGGGGAAACACGAGCATTTTCCTGGTCATCGGCAAGATGTTCTCCAAGGAACTCTGGCACGGCGGTATCCGGACGAGGCAGCGGTACATCGACTTGAGAGTGACGCTCGATGAGCGCATCGCCGACGGCTACATCTTCGCCGAGACGGCGTCCGCCTTCTACCGGATGCTCTCGAACCCCGAGCTGCTTGAGTTGCCCCTCGATGCGCTGAGAAGCGCCCTCAGTTGAATTTGATCCTTAGCTTAGCTGGCCTTCTCCGACGTCCCGGCCGCCTCGGTGGAGCCGTGGCCCGCCTCATTGTCCGAGCCCTTGGAAGAGCCCGCACTGTCGGCTGAGGCGCTGGACCTCTTCGTTCCTGTCGCTGCGGACTGGGCTTTTTTGGAGTCAGTGATATAGAAGCCTGAACCCTTAAATATTATGCCGCTGCCTCCGCCGATGAGCCGCTTCACTTTGCCGCCGCAGAGGGGACAGGTCTTGATCGGAGCATCGTTGATAGACTGAAATGCCTCAAATGTATAGCTGCATTCCCGGCATTCATATTCATATGTAGGCATTGCAATCACCTCGCAGAGAGAAAGTAACAATAAAGTATATAAAGAAAAAATACCAACAAAAGCCCGGAAGGTAAAGAGGAGCGCCTAGATTACGCCCAGCCTCCTGCCGACCTTCCTGAAGGCCTCGACGGCCGCACGGATATGTGCCTCCGAGTGGGCCGCCGACAGCTGCACGCGGATGCGCGCCTTGCCCTTCGGGACCACGGGGAAGGAGAAGCCTATGACATAGATGCCCTCGTCGAGCAGGTCATCCGCCATGCGGTGGGCGAGTTTTTCGTCATAGAGCATCACGGGGCAGATGGGGTGTTCCCCGGGCCGGATGTCAAAACCCGCTTCGGTCATCAGGCGGCGGAAAAGCTTTGTGTTTGCCTCGAGGCGGTCGCGCAGCTCCGTCGATCCGGTGAGGATATGGAGCGCCTGCAGGGTTCCGCCTACAATCGCCGGCGCGAGCGTGTTCGAGAAGAGATAGGGGCGCCCCTTCTGCCGCATGTATTCGACGATCTCCTTCCGGGAGGCGATGACACCGCCCGACGCGCCGCCGAGCGCTTTCCCGAAGGTCGTCGTGATGATATCCACTCTGCCCGCGACACCGCAGTGCTCCCATGTGCCCCGCCCCTTCGCCCCCATGAAGCCGGTCGCGTGGGAGTCGTCCACCATCACGAGCGCACCGTACTTCTCCGCCAGGCCGCAGATCGCGCCCAGGTTCGCGATATCCCCGTCCATGGAGAATACGCCATCGGTCGCGATCATGATCGCGTGGCTCCCCTGGGCTTCTTTCAGACAGCGCTCGAGTCCCTTGAGGGATTTGCCCGTCTCCGGGTCGGTCTCTTCGACGTCGCGCATGTCGGCGTGTTTGTAGATCCAGCGCTTTGCCTTGCAGAGCCTCACGCCGTCGATGATCGATGCGTGATTCAGGCTGTCCGTGATGATGGCGGAATCTTCGTCGAGCAGAGGCTCGAATACGGCGCCGTTCGCATCGAAGCAGGATGAAAAGAGGATCGCGTCCTCCGTCCCCAGAAAATCGGCCACTCTCCGCTCGAGCTCTTTGTGCTGGGACTGGGTGCCGCAGATAAAGCGGACTGAAGACAGGCCATAGCCATACTTCTGCATCGCTTCGACGGCCGCCGCCCGGATGCGCGCATCGTCCGACAGACCGAGATAATTGTTCGCGCAGAAATTCAGCACTTCCTTGCCGTCCGAGACCCGGATCGACGCGCCCTGCGGCGTCACGATCACCCGCTCGTCCTTGTAGGTTCCGTCCGCGCGGATCGCATTCAGCTTCCGCGCCAGCTCATCCTTCAATGTATACATATTGCACCTCGCATTTATTTTTTTCGATAGAAACCAAGGATGCTGCCCACAAGACCACCGATGATGTGCGAAAACTGCGAGATATTGTCCTGCTTCGTGAGCGCGTCCCATACCTGGCCGCCAAGATACACGATCATCACCAGAATAAAGGTGAGCGGCACCTCGCCTTTTGAAAAATTCGTGATCGAAGCGAGCATTATCATCATGAACACCACGCCCGAGGCCCCGAGGAGTACGACATTCGGAAACAGAAATGCGTTCGAGAGGCCCGTCGCGAGGGCGGTGATCAGAATACTCAGGAGCAAAAAGCCCGAACCGTACACGCTCTCCAGTATCGGCCCCAGAAGCAGTATCATGGTGAAGTTGCCGATGAAGTGCTGGATGCTCTGGTGTCCGAGCACGTGGGTAAAAAGCTTTACATAATCGACAAAGACATTCGTCCGGAAAGGCGCCGGCGTTGAAAAGAGAGAGGGGATGATGCCGGGCGCGATGGTCTGGCTCAGCACAAGCACAATTGCGGCGAGCAGCGTGAACGTAAGCGTCACTGGTGCGTTATAGCGAATACGCATGCAAAATCCTCCGAAACAGGCACTCTTCCGTCATAGGTCGAGAAAGAGCGACACAGGACAATGATCCGAGCCCATGACATCGGAATGAATGTCCGCCGCCACGAGCGCAGGCGCAAATTCAGGATCCACGCAGTGATAGTCGAGGCGCCACCCGACATTGTTCTCCCTGGCCCTGGGAGCCCGGTAGCTCCACCACGAATAGTGCCCCGGCTCCTTGCAGAACTGGCGGAATGTGTCGATGTAGCCTGCGGAGGTGAACTGATCCATCCATGCGCGCTCTTCGGGCAGGTAGCCGGCATTCCCCTCGTTCTGATCGGGCCGGGCGAGATCTATGGGCGTATGCGCGATGTTGTAATCGCCCGCGACAATCACGTGTTTGCCCGCCGCCCTCTGCCGGTCGCAGAATTTCAGCATGGCATCGCAGAAGCGCAGCTTGTAATCGAGGCGCACGCCCGCCTCCTGGCTGTTCGGGAAATATGCGCTCACAAGCACAAAGCCGCCATAATCGGCGACCACTGTCCGCCCCTCGAGATCGAATTCGGGGATGCCCAGGCCCGTCACGGAGACCGGCTCACGCAGGGCATAGAGGGCCGTCCCCGAATACCCCTTCCGCTCGGCGAAGGCCCAGAAGCTCTGGTACCGCCTGCCGCTGCGCGCCAGAGGATGGCGGAGGTCTTCGGTCAACTGAGCCTCCTGCAACTTGATCTCCTGCACACAGATAAAATCGGCATCCGAGGCTTCGATCCACTCCAGAAGGCCCTTCTGGGCGCAGGCGCGCAGGCCGTTCACGTTCCATGAATAGCTCTTTACCAATTGTGCTCCCTCACTCTTTCATAATCGAATCGATGAGCTTTTTCAGCTCGATGTCGATATCGCCCTTCTCCTCGACGCGGCTCATGTCGATCTGGAATACGCCGTCGCGGAACACGATCGGACCGCGCTCGGGCGGCAGAGGAATTTCTTCATCCTCTTGTTCCAGTTTCGCAAGAGCGTGCACGTAGCTGTCTTTTTCTTCATTCCGGGTATGCCTGTACCTGTCCTCCGCGGGCAACGAGCGCCACAGGGGCTGTACGTACCGGACTACCCCAAACCGGAGGCCGTTGTTCTGTTCAGATTCCTGATTCATGAGAGACTATAGGATATACCCAGCGCTCCATATCCGCAACTACCTCATTTATCCGCCGGCTATGCTATACTGGCTCCATGGGCAAAAAGCACACAGCCGTGGTCGACGCAGGAACACGCTTTTCACTGGAGGCGCGGGGCAAGCTTCGGGATGCCATCCTCGGCATGGAGGGAAGGGAAGTCTTTGCAGTGGGCGCGCTCGATGCCGAAGGCGTCGTGCAGGCTCTCGAAATCGTGGCACGGGGGACAGAGGGCGCCGTAGCCGCCCCGTTCCGCTACAGAGAGCGCGCACAGGTGCTCATCCACAACCATCCTTCGGGGACCCTCTTCCCTTCGGACGCGGATATCGCCGTGGCCGCCGAAGCAGGGGCCGAGGGCATCGGCAGCTACATCGTGGACAATGAGGTGTCGCAGGTGCTGGTCGTCGCGGAGCCCGCCCGCCCCAAAACGATCCGTCCGCTCAATGCCGACGAAATCGCGGCCGTCCTCGATGCGGGCGGAAAGCTCTCGCGTGGTATGCCCGAGTTCGAGCCGCGCCCGTCGCAGGTCGACATGGCCCACGATGTCACTGAAATCATCTCCGACGGCGGCATACTCGTCGCCGAGGCCGGCACGGGTGTCGGCAAATCCTTCGCGTATCTCATACCCGCCCTCGCCTGGGCCATCGGCAACGGCGAGCGCGTCGTCATCTCCACCGCGACGATCAATCTTCAGCAGCAAATCTTCAAAAAGGACTTCCCCATTGTGAGCTCGCTCTTTAAGAAGCCGGCAAAGGCCGCAGTCGTCAAGGGACGGGGAAACTATCTCTGCAGGCGCCGGCTCTACGAGGCGATCGAGGAAGATGCTCTGTTTTCGGATTCGTCCGTCAAACTAAGGCAGATTCTGGAATGGGACAACAGTGGCGGAAGCGGAGACAAGGCCGATCTGGGCCTTCCCGACGACGATCCGATCTGGAGCCGCGTGTGTTCCGAGAGCGACTACTGTCTCTCTTCGCGCTGTCCGCACCACGACAAGTGCCACATCCTGCGCGTCAGGCTCGAGGCGGCGAGCGCGCAGATCATAATCGCGAACCACCACGTGCTGCTCGCTGACCTGGAGGCAAAACGGATCCGCGAAGGAAGCATGAACACCATTCTGCCTCCGTACCAGGCGCTGGTGCTCGACGAGGCACACGCGCTGGAAGGCAGCGCGACCAGCCTCTTTTCCGAGACATTTTCGAAGCGGTCCGTCCAGCGGCTTCTGGTGAGGCTCTTCAGGAGAAAAAAACGGGTGCAGGCGGGGATCCTCCCCGCCCTCTACAGGCTGCCGGACATCCCTTCCGGCCTCGTCGATGCGGCGCGCGCGCAGGCTGAAAAGACCGGCGCAGCCGTCGATGCGTTCAATGCGGCGGCGGTCGCATCGTTTCCGGAAAAAGAGTCGAGCCTCCTGGTGCGGAATCTCGACGGCCTTGGCCGCACGGCCCTTCTTTCGGCGCTGCAGAATCTCGAGCGCGACATCGCGATGCTCGTGACCAGCCTTGGCGAGATTGTCGAGGCGACACCCCCCGAACTCGAAGATGAAGAGACCATGATCGACCTCAGGCTCACCATGCGCTCGGTCCAGGAGATTGCGGCCCTCGTGCCCCGGTTCAAAACCCCCGAGGCGGAGCCGGCCACCATCTTCTGGCTCCAGATCGACCACAGGAACCCCAGGGAGACAATAGCCATCTGTACGGCGACGCCCCTGGAGGTGGCCCCCCTCCTCGCCGAGCGGCTGTTCAGCAAAGTGCGCTCCTGTGTCTGCACCAGCGCAACCCTGACGATCAACGGCTCATTTCAGTGGTGGCGGAGCCGCACAGGCCTTCCGGGCAGGCGGACCGAGGCGACATACCTCTCCGACGCGGCGTCTGAAGAGCTGAGCCTTCTCCAGAACACCCGCATCGTTGAAAAAAGCTACCCCTCGCCCTTCCCCTACTCGCGCCATGCGATGCTGGCCATCGATACCGGCGCCCCCCTGCCGGATGCGGCCCGGTTCCAGTCCTACCTGAATGAGGCGGTGGCGAAGCTCCTGCATGCCTCGCGGGGAAGGGCCCTGGTGCTGTTCACCAGCCACAAAGTGCTCCGCGACACCTACGATACGGTCGCTCCCCTCCTCGAAAAAGAGGGCATTCTGGCGCTCCGGCAGGGGCAGAAGGATCGGTATTCGCTCCTGCACACCTTTGTTCACGACATTTCGAGCGTGCTCTTCGCCACGGAATCGTTCTGGGAAGGCGTCGATGCGCCGGGAGAGACCCTCTCGCTCGTCATCATCACGAAGCTCCCCTTCCGCGTGCCCACGGACCCCATTCAGTCCTCCCGGGCCGCGGCCATCGACGCCCGGGGCGGCAACTCCTTTGTCGAGATGAGCATCCCTGAGGCCGTAATCCTTTTCAAACAGGGGTTTGGAAGGCTCATCCGCCACTCGAACGACAGGGGTGTCGTCGCGGTGCTCGATGTGCGGATCGCAAAGAAGACATACGGCAATCTGTTTGTCGCCAGCTTGCCCAAGTGCAGGCTGGAAACCGGCCCCCTGGATCAGATCTGCACCAGTGTGGCAGAATTCCTCGACGACGAAAGGTGAATGAGAGCATGAACAGAGACCAGAGACATTTGCCGTGCATTGCCCCTCTTGAAAATCCCGTCCAGCAGTACGCCTGGGGCAATACCCAAGGGATTCTGCCATTCATCGAGGCCAAGGCGGGCCCCGGTTACCCCATAGGCGAGGTGTGGATGGGCAGCCACAGGCTCGCCCCCTCGAAACTGCGGCTCGACGCCGGCCCTCTCCCGCTCGATGCGCTCATCCGGCAAGCCCCCCTTCACTGGCTCGGAACACGCGTCGCCGACCAGTACCACGATCTGCCTTTTCTCTTTAAAGTGCTCGCCGCGGGCTCTCCCCTCTCCCTGCAGGTACATCCGACACTCGAAGAGGCGCGGGAGGGCTTTGCGAAAGAGGAGCGGGCAGGCATTCCTCTTTCGGCCCCCCAGCGCATCTTCAAGGACTCCAACCACAAGCCGGAGCTCGCCGTAGCGCTCACCCCCTTCCGGGCGATGGCGGGTTTTCGCGAATCCTCAGAGATTTCGGACCTGCTCGGCCCGGAGCTCTGCAGAGCCTTCAATTTTAAGGGACAGAGACCGGAAGAGCTCCGGAATTTTGTAAGACATGTATTTTCCAAAAAAGGAGATGCATACAAGATTCCCGAGGCGGGGCTCCGGGCGCGAGCGGAGGAGCTCCTCCGCTCGAATTCGGAGCGTGCGCGCGAGGCCGGCGCGATGGCCCTCGATCTTCAGGCTCTGTACCCGCACGATCCCGGTCAGTTCGGTCCGCTCATCCTCAATATACTGAGCCTCGAACCGGGCGAGGGACTCTTTGTGCCCGCCGGCGTCATTCACGCCTATGTCAGAGGGAGCATCCTCGAAATCATGGCGTGCTCCGACAATGTCATCCGGGCAGGGCTCACGATCAAGCACATCGATGTCGATCTTCTCTGCGACATACTCAAACCGGAGGCCAGGCCCGAGCCGATCAGGCCGGACCGCGAACATTTCGGCTGGGGAAGCTGCGCCGTCTACGCCGTGCCGGCCAGGGAATTCCGCCTCGAGTGCCTCGACACGAATCCTAAAGGGGCGGCCATCTCGTATGCGCCGGCAGGGCCCGAAATCCTTCTGTGCACCGAAGGCAGCTTTCGTGTCCGGGCCGAGGACGAACTGGCGCTGCCGGCGCGCGCATCGTGCTTTGTCGCCGGTTCCTGCACAGCGGTCAGGCTCGAAGGCGCAGGAAGGCTGTGGCGCGCCACCAGCGATGAACAGGTATCATGAGTACCGGTATGGACAAATCGCCCGACAGCCGCGCGCTCACCATCTGGGCCGATGCCGATTCCCTTCCAAGGGATATTCGGCCCTTTCTGATAAAGCGCGCGCTGCACAGGCGCGACTATGAAGGCACAAGAGTCTCCGTGCAGTTCGTCGCCGCGCGTGCGCCCGCCGACATCCCCCGCGAGTTTCTCGTGCTTGTGGAGCCGGGCGAGGGCGCAGCCGACCGCTATATCGAAGCTCACGCCGCCCCGTCCGATATCGTCGTCACGCGCGACATCCCCCTGGCGGAGCGCCTCGTGGGGCGCTCGGTGTACGCCGTGAACGACAGAGGGGATATTTTTACGGTGGAGAATATCGCGGAGCGCCGCTCCATCCGGGACGCGATGGCCTCGCTCCGATCCGCAGGCATTGCGCCGCCCAGTCCGAAAAATCCACGGCGCACCAGGGCCGAGACAAAGCATTTTGCCGATGCCCTCGAGCGCCTGATTGTGCGCGCCGTGCGGGAGAAAGCGTAACAGCCGGAGTGCGGACGCAGGCGCTGCGCCGCTATGGCAGGAGGTTGGGAGGCGTCTCGTCCTGCGGCGGCGCTTCCTGAGATGATGTCTCCTGGGATGCGGCATCCTCTGCGGCTGCGGGTGCCGCCCCATCGCTCGATGTGTCGGTCGATGTCTCGGCCGCCGAGCTTTCTCCGCCTTCCCCAACCAACTCGGGAGAAGAGACATCCCCGGCGGTCGTGATGTCCGCGGACGGCTCCAGGCCGCCTGGGGGCGGATTTTCGGGGGGAAGTACCGTCGCGGCGATCGGCGCCACGTAGCGCTGCACCAGAAATTCATAGCGCTCCCGCAGTATCAGAGAGCGGTAGAGTGTATCGGGCTTGTACTTTATCGGCGAGGAGAGAAGCGCGATGAGCCTCGCGGCCTGGTCGACCTGAAGGCTTGCGATGCCTTTCCCGTAATAGAGCCGCGAGGCCCTCTCGATGCCGAAGATGCCTTTCCCCCACTCGGCATAGCCAAAATACAGTTCGAGGATACGGTTTTTCGAAAGGATGAGCTCCATCTCCAGCGCCGCAATTACCTCGAGATATTTGCGGACATAGCTCTTGTCCGGCAAGAGAAAAAGCGTGCGCGCCACCTGCATCGTGATCGTACTGCCGCCATACATGGGCCTGCCGATTTTCTGATTCAGCTCCCGCGCCCTTTTGAATGCCTCCATATCGATGCCGTGGTGGTCGTAGAATTTGCCGTCTTCGACCGAAACGAGCATTCTGCGCACGTAGGAAGGAGTCTGGGCAGTCTTGAGGGGAATGGGCTTTTGGACTTTCCAGTGGTTCACCAGCGAGCGGTAGATCATGAGGACCGTCGTCGGAGGATCTGCAAATTTATAGATGAAAATGAGGACGCCCGTGATGCCTATGTATGCCCCATGCGCAATGAGTATCGACAGCAGGAGAATACGCACGACACGCCAGACTGGATTCCTCGGTCTGCGTTTCTGTGCGTCGTCTGCGGCTGCCGAAGATCGAAGCTTCATACTATGGGGTATTATACGGA
>JARKOC010000418.1 GCA_029975915.1 Bryobacteraceae bacterium | reverse complement strand
CTGGAGGTCGTTCTTCCGGTAATCACGGACAACGCGCCGTGGCTCAACCAGTTTCAGATGGTCCAGGAAACGGAAACCCGTTTCGCGCTGCGTGTCAGCACCCTGCGGAAACCGGCCGACACCGAGCTGGATCTGCTGCGGCAAATCGCCCTCGCCAGGATTGGTCCCGGCGCGGAGTTCGGTATCCAGGTCGTGGACTCCATTCCCTTCGAAGCCAGCGGCAAATTCAAGGATTGCTACTCCATGCTCCGCACGGACGAATAATCCAAAAACGGCGGTTGGATTCGTCCGAAGAGAACGACTTCGGCCTGAGGCCGGCCGGAGTGAACGCAGGATGACTTCAACTGCCGAATCCGGGATAATCCCCCCATATCACGAGAAAAACAGGCGGCCGAGGATAATGAAAAAGAGCGTTACGGATACCCTCCGAATTTCGACTGTACCTCTTCCCGGAGGCATCAGGCACTGCTATGTCTCGGCTACCATGTCTCTCGCATCGGCGCCGGAGATGTTCCACCGTGTCACGGAAGCGGTTTCCAATTGTAATGCACGGATCCTGTCGCTGGTCGCATTCGCTCCTCCGGGAGCGTCGCACATGGGCATGCGCTCACTGGAAGCGGCGTTCGGTGTTCCGGAATGGCCGCTTGCCTGGCTGGAACATCCCCATGGCGACGGTCCGGATGCGGTAAGCTGCCAGATCTTCGCCCTTTCCGGCGCTCCGGTCCGACGGCTGGAATCGGCCGGCCGCATCATCGGCAGCGTGTATGAATCGGAGTCCGCTGAATTCTGCCTGATGGGATCGCTCCTGCCGTCCGGGCAGTCCCTCTCCCGGGGCGAACAGTGCCGCCGCCTGTTCGAGACCATGGAGGCTGCCCTGGGCGGCGCCGGCATGAACTTTCACCACGTGGTCCGCACCTGGTTCTACCTGGACCGGATTCTCTCCTGGTATGACGATTTCAACGCGGTCCGCACCGCGTTCTTCACGAAGCGAGGCATGATGCCCGGCTCGTATCCCGCGAGCACCGGCGTCGGCATGACCAATCCGCAGGGCGCGGCGATCCTCGGCAGTGCGCTGGCCGTTCGGCCGAAA
>JARKOC010000417.1 GCA_029975915.1 Bryobacteraceae bacterium | reverse complement strand
CTGGAGGTCGTTCTTCCGGTAATCACGGACAACGCGCCGTGGCTCAACCAGTTTCAGATGGTCCAGGAAACGGAAACCCGTTTCGCGCTGCGTGTCAGCACCCTGCGGAAACCGGCCGACACCGAGCTGGATCTGCTGCGGGAAATCGCCCTCGCCAGGATTGGTCCCGGCGCGGAGCTCTGTATCCAGGTCGTGGACTCCATCCCCTTCGAAGCCAACGGCAAATTCAAGGATTGCTACTCCATGCTCCGCACGGACGAATAACCCAAAAACGGCAGTTGGAGGCATCCGAAGAGAACGACTTCGGCCTGATTCGTTGCTGCTCCTGGTGAATGAAGCGTCAACAGCCGATACTGTCCGAACCCGCAGGGGAGTTTATCGCCTGTAGCGAAATGAGCCTGGAGCAGCAGAAACAGGCCGGCCGGAGTGAACGTAGGATGACTTCAACTGCCGAATCCGATAATCCCCCATATCACTAGAAAAACAGGCGGCCGAGGATAATGAAAAAGAGCGTCACGGATACCCTCCGAATTTCAACTGTCCCTCTTCCCGGAGGCATCAAGCACTGCCATGTCTCGACTACCATGTCTCTCGCATCGGCGCCGGAGATGTTCCGCCGTGCCATGGAAGCGGTTTCGGATTGTAACGCACGGATCCTGTCGATGGTCGCATTCGCTCCCCCGGGAGCCACGCACATGGGTATGCGCTCGCTGGAAGCCGCGTTCGGCACCCCGGAATGGCCGCTAGCCTGGCTGGAATATCCCCATGGCAACGGTCCTGATGCGGTCAGCTGCCAGATATTCGCCCTTTCCGGCGCTCCTGTCCGACGCCTGGAATCGGCCGGCCGCATCATCGGCAGTGTCTATGAGTCGGAGTTCGCTGAATTCTGCCTGCTGGGATCGCTCCTGCCGTCCGGGCAGTCCCTCTCCCGGGGCGAACAGTGCCGTCGCCTGTTCGAGACCATGGAGGCTGCCCTGGGCGGCGCCGGCATGAACTTTCACCACGTGGTCCGCACCTGGTTCTACCTGGACCGGATTCTCTCCTGGTACGACGATTTCAACGCGGTCCGCACCGCGTTCTTCACGAAGCGAGGCATGATGCCCGGCTCGTATCCCGCGAGCACCGGCGTCGGCATGACCAATCCGCAGGGCGCGGCGATCCTCGGCAGTGCGCTGGCCGTTCGGCCGAAA
>JARKOC010000483.1 GCA_029975915.1 Bryobacteraceae bacterium | reverse complement strand
TTGCGGTTATGATGAACCCGCTGCAATGGTATTCGGGCATTATCTTTGATACGCGTTCCGTGCTGCTCAGTGTATCGGGGCTCTTCTTCGGGCCGGTCGCCACCGTCATCGCCATGTGCATGACCGGCGCATACCGTTTCTATCTGGGGGGGAGCGGAGCCTGGGTGGGCGTTTCGGTCATCGCTGCAACCGGGGGAGTCGGCATACTTTGGCGCAGGCTGAGGAGCACCTCGCCCGAGAATTTTTCATTACTGGATCTCTATGCATTCGGTCTCGTTGTCCATGTGGTCATGATGTCTCTCATGCTGCTGCTTCCCGGCGCCCTCGGAGTTGAGACAATGATCCGTATCGGTCTGCCTGTCATGACGGTGTATCCCGTTGGGACGGTGCTCCTGGGCAAGCTGATGGCGGGTCGTCACAAGCGCGAACAAACGGCCGAGGCGCTGAGGGAGAGCGAGGAGCGTTGGCAGTTCGCCCTTGAAGGAAGCGGCGACGGTGTCTGGGACAATGATATCGTTACGGGCAAAAATTATTATTCCGAGCAATGCAAACGAATGCTCGGCTATGAACCTGACGAGATAGGGGATACCTTTGAGACGTGGCTGAACCGAGTGCATCCGGACGACCGTGAACGGGTCCTGGAAGAAGCGCAGCGCCACCTGCGTGGCGAGATTCCCGTCTATGAGGCGGAATTCCGGATGATGTGCCGGGACGGATCCTACAAGTGGGTGCTTTCCCGCGGCAAGGTAATGGCCCGAAACGAGAAGGGGGAGCCGCTGCGGGTTGTCGGCACCCATTCCGACATAACCGACAGGAGGCGCCTGGAGGAACAGCTCAACAAGTCACAGAAAATGGAGGCAATCGGCCAACTGGCCGGGGGAGTCGCGCACGATTTCAACAACATCCTCACAACCATCATCGGCAGGGCCTACCTTCTCGAAGGCCGGCTGGCGGATCAGCGGGATTTGCTTGCCCACGTCGAACAGATAACACTGGCGGCGGAACGGGCCTCCGCGCTTACACAACGACTTCTCGCCTTCAGCCGGGAACAGGTTGTGGAACTGCGCCGCATTTCCCTGAACGACGCGGTGCGGAAGTCCTCTGAGCTTCTGAGCCGGCTGGTCCGTGAAGATATAGAGATAGAGTACCACCTTGCAGCGCCTGCGCCGGTGGTGCTGGCCGACGAGGTTCGGCTGTCGCAGATTCTCATGAACCTGGTGGCAAACGCCCGGGACGCCATTTCAGGGGCGGGCAGGATCCTGGTTTCGACGGATACGGTCCGCATCGGGCAGTCAGCT
>JARKOC010000412.1 GCA_029975915.1 Bryobacteraceae bacterium | reverse complement strand
TGGAGGGATGCACTATGGGCAAAGTTCTCCACGGCAGCGCCACAACGACAGAGGCAGTCCGTCGAGCGATACAGCATAGTCAAGAGAGCCTGAGGGCACTTTCGAAGCGCTACGGCATTAATCAGAAGACCGTAGCGAAGTGGAAGAAGCGCAGTTCAACGGCCGACTTGAAGACCGGCCCGAAGGAGCCGAGGTCGACGATCCTCTCGGTCGAAGACGAGGCGGTCATAGTGGCTTTCCGTCGCCATACGTTGCTGCCGCTCGATGATTGCCTTTACGCCCTGCAGCCGACGATCCCGCACCTGACGCGGTCGTCCCTGCATCGGTGCCTGCAGCGCCACGGCATCAGCCGCTTGCCCGATGTCGCCGGCGACAAGCCAACGAAGAAGAAATTCAAGGCCTATCCGATCCCTTGCCCGACAGGCGATGCCAAGCATCGCCGAGAGGGGGCTACTTCCACATCGATATCGCTGAGGTTCAGACTGCCGAAGGCAAGCTGTACCTTTACGTGGCCATTGATCGCACGAGCAAATTCGCCTTCGTGCAGGTCGTCAGAAAGACCGGGCGAACCTCGGCGTCCGCCTTCCTCGTGGCCCTCATTCAGGCAGTGCCCTATCGGATCCATACCGTTCTGACCGACAACGGCATCCAGTTCACGTTCCCGCCGCGCTACGCCGACGGACCGACAGCGCGCTACGTGACACACATGTTCGATATGCGTTGTCGCGAGAACGGCATCGAGCACCGCCTGACTAAAGTGAAGCATCCCTGGAGTTTTGAGGAAGAGGAATTGGTCCAGTGGACCAATTCCCCGAAAAACGGGCAGGTCGAGCGAATGAACCGCACGATCAAGGAGGCGACCGTCAAGCGATTCCACTACGACGATCATCGCCAGTTCGAAGCGCATCTCGCTGACTTCGTCGCAGCCTACAATTTCGGTCGCAGACTGAAGACCCTCAGAGGCCTTACGCCCTACGAGTTCATCTGCAAATGCTGGACGTCCGAGCCAGAACGATTCATCCTAGATCCGGTCCATCAAATGCCGGGACTAAACA
>JARKOC010000479.1 GCA_029975915.1 Bryobacteraceae bacterium | reverse complement strand
GATATGCGGATCCGGCCGCACCGGCAGATAGGGCAGGGGCGTGAATTCGAAAAGCTGCGAAACTACCTGCCGGGAGACAGCCAGGGCGATATCCACTGGAAAGCCACTGCCAGGCGAGGTCATCCCGTAACCAAGGAATTCTGCATCGAGCGCACCCAGGAGGTCTACTGCATCATCGACGCTTCGCGGCTGAGCGCGCGGTGGACCGATCATATGCAGGATGGTGGTCCGTGGGACTCCTTCCTTGACGTCTACCTTTCCGCGAGTCTCCTCCTGGCCACAATAGCCCGGCGACAGGGGGATCTCTTCGGTGTCATGGCATTCAGCGATCAGCCGCTCGCCTTTCTTCGGGCAAAGAGCGGCATTGACCATTTCGGCGTCTGCCGCGAGGTCCTGTCAACGGTGCAGACGTCACCGGTCACGCCCAACTTCCAGGAAACCGCCTCGTTTCTTGCAACCCGGCTCCGGCGCAGGGCGCTTCTCCTGTTCCTGACGAGCCTCGACGAGCCGGCCCTTGCCGAGAGTTTTATCCGCTCGGTCCCTGTCCTGAGCCGTCGCCACCTGGTGCAGGCTCACGCGATACAGCCGGCCGCCGCTTCGTCATTGTTCTCCGATGACGGCACAAATACGCCTGATGACCTTTACCAGCGGCTCGGCGGGCATTTCGTCTGGCACGGCCTTCGCCAGATACGGGAGAACCTGAAGCTCCGGGGTGTAGACATGTCCCTGTCGGACCGGGAAAGGTTCTGCGCGAGCCTCGTGACACGATACCTGAACGTCAAGCGGAGGCAGATACTGTGATAGCGGACATGGATCGCTTCATTGCCGAGGAAACCCCCTGCTGGCAGGAGCTTGAGGCCGTCTTGGACAGGATGGACCGCGATGTGGCGTTTCGTATGGACAGCGCCGGGGTGCGGCGTTTCCATTACCTTTACCAGCGTACCTCCAGCGATCTTGCACGGATAGGGAGTTTCGCCGCCGACCCGGAGCTTCGCTCATACCTTGATTCATTGGTGGCCCGTGGGTTCAGCGAGATTCACGAGCCGCGGCGGCTCAGGGGAGGTTTTTCGCCTTTCGCGTGGTTTTTCAGAACGTTTCCCTATACCTTTCGTCGCCATATTCGGGCATTTGCGCTGGCAGCGGCTGTGACGCTTCTCGGGGGTGTGTTCGGAGCCGTTACCCTCCACATGGACCGTGCGGACAAGGAGATCCTTCTTCCCTTCGAGCACCTCCTCGGGAGCCCCGCGGAAAGGGTGGCCCGGGAAGAGACGAAGGTGAACGAAAACCTGACCCGGGGA
>JARKOC010000476.1 GCA_029975915.1 Bryobacteraceae bacterium | reverse complement strand
ATGAGCCATTGGTCGGCCAGTTGATAGTCGAATCCCAGGATTGCGTTGCCCTGTTGCAACGAGTCGGGCGTTGCGGCGTCCCGTGGTGTCCAGAACGAGAATCGCTGCCATTCGGCGCCGATCCGCAACAACAGGTCTTCGTTGATCTGCGTCGATACGACGTACGTGACGCCCGTATTCAGCTCACTGAGTGCGTCGGTATGCCGATGATCCTGGAGAGTTGTCGCTCTGCCCGCATATCCCAACGTGACGTCGAGTTCCTGTGAGATGGTCATCGAGTCGGCGCCCGAAACCCTGACCGGCATTGCCAGCCACACCATCATCAGAGCAAGCAAGAATGGCGGGTAGAAACCCTTTTTCACGTGAATCCCTTTGTTGTTTGTACAGACCTCTGTCATGGGCATGCAAGGCTGTCCTGAAAGCAGCGGACCTCTTTCTTGATTTCCTGGATCATAATCGCGCCGGAGGCGATGCGTTCAATCCCTTTCGTGAAACGGAGCTGGGGGGCCGCGAACAGGTCGCCGCGCCAGATAAGGGAGCCGGTTCTCCCGCCATAGCAGAACGGCCAGATCTCATAGAGAGTGGCAGACGCATAGTACGTGCCGCTGACATAATATTCAATGGAAAGCAGTTGGCGCCGGTCACCGACATTCAGTTCGTACATGGCTCCGAGGCTTAGAGTGGCATGGTGGTCGGCTTCGAACAGGCTCCAGAAGTAATCCGGCCTGAGTGGCGAAACTCCCTCGCCGCCGCTCACCAGCCCGGCCCTTTTCAGAAGAGGGGCGAATTCACGGGAGATCCGGATCTGTTCCTGGAGCATCGACCGGATCTGTGAAGAAGGGTTTACGGGGGTTTCACCGGATTCGTAGGGGAGGGTGCCTGCGAACCCGGTGCGTTGAAAGTCCGAGGCGCGCGCGAACAACAATCGGGCCCAGCATGCGCCGAGAGTTTTTGGGCCGGCGTCTTTCCCTACGCAACCGGCAAGCTCTCGCGCTTCGCTCCGGGTCAGGTTCAGTTCCGACTTGCCGGCGGATGTGGCCATTGTCTGGTCGAAAAACCTCTTAATTGGACGATGACCGGGATTGAGGTAGAGGGAAAGGTTGCTGAATTCCTTGATCTCGCAGGGGTTGCTCAGCC
>JARKOC010000456.1 GCA_029975915.1 Bryobacteraceae bacterium | reverse complement strand
TCCCCTCAAAGCCTTCCGCGAGTGCGACCACGAACCCGGCGCTCATGCATCCTCCTCGTCGAACCGGAACTTCCGGCTGCCGGACTTGGTGAGCATGGTGTCGAGTTGGGAAGCCAGACCCTCCATGCCTGCCTGTACCCGAGTGCGGAGTTCGCCAGTCGAGCGCAGGTCGTCGGCCTCGACACCCTGGAGCAGAGTCCGGGCCTCGTTCACGAGCGACTGAAGCTCCGCGTCATCGGTGACGTTGCGGAACTCGAAATTGGCTAGGAACTCGACCAAGTTCGAGACGGTCGTTTCCTTGAAACGCACGGGCTTCCCGTCGGCGCCCACCTTCAGCCGCTCCGCCATGTGCTGAACGAGTTTCGCCATCGTCTCGCGCAGTACCTGCTGGATTTCCGACGACGCTTCGGCCATGCGTTGCGCCGCCTTCTCGCGTTCCTGTTGCCAGACTTCCTGGGAGATGCCCTTGAGCTGATCGGGAACGCCGAAGCTGACGTATTGCCACGAGAAACCGAACTCACGCTCGACGTCGCTCGACGGCGGGTAGTCGGCCGGATCGTAGAGACCCCGCAGGCGCTTCGCCGCGTCCTGACACAGGGCCGGGTAGGCCGCGAGGAACGCCTTGACCAGTTCCTGCCGCTGTTCGGCGAACTGGCGCAGCTTCTGCTCGACGGCTTCGATGGCGGCAATCGGCAGCAGGTGAATGCCGACCTCGAACGGCAGGCAGATGTTGTAGAGAAACCGCCGGATCTCGCCGTCGAACCGGCCAATCGCCTTCAGTTCGGCGGAATCGAGCAGGTGCTTCGAGACGCGCAGAAGGTCCTTGTCGGCGTCCGCCTCGATTTGGGAAGTGGAAACCTTCCGGGTGTTGCCCATCGTCGACAGGCGGACCTTGATGCAGACGGTCTTCCGGGCGAGATCGACGCCAGGATCGTGAATCGGAACAGTCGGGGACGAAGACGGCGGGTCTCCGTCCGCGCCGTTGCCGGTCGGCATAACGGGGACCGGCAGTGTGAGCACCGCGCCGACAGACGCAAAGAGACTGCCTTGTGTGGCCATAGAAGACTCCAGGATGAAAAGTGAAACGGGGACGGCTAGCCAAGAACTGGCGAGCCGAGAACGGGGAAGCCGGTGATCTGGGCCAGACCGGTATCGTCGATGTGGACTTCCGCGGCTTGTGCCTCGAAGTCAGCCATTGAGTAGCGGGTAGTGTACAGATGCAGCACCTGGTTGGTTGACGTAACCAGCGGATCGTGGCTGCGCCGCCTTGCGTTGTAGCGGCCAAGCACAGCGAAATCCAAGTGGCCCTGCATAGCTCGCCACAAGGCGTCAGGGAGTTCCCGTTCCGTGTAGCCCGAGAACAGCCCTGTGGTCACTGCGGGGTGTGCCGCCTTCAGCCTGCGAAGCAGTTCCAGAACCGCTGACGCCTGCTCCATCGGTTCGCCGCCGCTGATCGTGAGCCCCTCGATCCGGTTCTCGCAGCTTACCCTTGCGAACCATTCGAGGATCTCCGAAACATCGCGCTGGAAGCCCCGCAGCGGGTCGTGTGTCTGCGGGTTCCAGCAACCTGGACAGCGCAGCGGACAACCCTGCACCCAGACCACCGCTCGAGCTCCGGGGCCGTTCACAGTGCTGGACTCCATGAAAGCGTGGACACGGAGTTGCATGGCGGTTCACCCTTTGATCGAGTTGCGAACCACCCGGCTTTCGGCCGCAGTGACGTGGAATTCGCGCTTCTTGCGGTCCACGACCAGAGTGTCCTTGTCCCGCAGCGCTTCGGCAACATCGCCGCAGCCTTTGCCGTGAAAGCCGTGGAGGTCGATGGAACTGTTGCCCTGTTCGTCGATCTCGACGGTGATGGTCTTCTCGCCCATACTCAACCTCCTCAGCGGACTGCGAACCGGAGTTGCACCTTCTTGCCGGCAGGCGTTTCAACCACTTGCCGCCCCAGGAACCGGTAGCCTTTCGACTTCGCGACCGTCATCGTCTGGCGCTCCTTGTACGTCTGGGCAACACGTCCCAGCCAGGCGTCATTGAACCCGATGCCACGGTCGTACTCACTGATGAGCGCACGGTAAACGCCGCCTTCGTCTCGGGCGAAGCCGATGTCGTTGCTGGCCGAGTCGAGTTGCCGCCGGCGAATCACGATGTGGGCTTTCTCCGGCCTCTCGTCACCGAGGTAGCCGTAGAGGCTCATGCCCTCGTTCGAGACTTCCGGGCTGTACCCAAGCTCCCGGAGCGCCTCGACAAGGAAGCGCTCGTCGGCCAAAACCGTACGCAATTCTTCAAATTTGCTCATGGCAGTGCTCCCTCAATCCCCGATCTCCCGGAACGAGCGCCTTCCTGCTCCGACTGCCGAGGGCTCGTTCTCTGCTGAGTACACACCCGGCTGGGACGCATTCAGGAATCGCCCAGAGGCCTGCCGCCGCAGCGCCTCGATCTGGTCCGCTGCCGAGCGCGAAACGGGCACGATGTACGCTGCCGATTCGCGTAGAGAGAGCTTCAACCGCCAAGCCTTTCGGCAGCACTCCTTGATCTCGGCGCCGGTCCAGCCATCGTCATCCGGGCGCTCGCCGTTCAACTGCCAGCGGTGCTCGTAGATGTTCCAGATCGCCTCGCGCTCCTCGGCGGTTGGCAGGTCAAAGAAGAACGTCCCGAGCGTGAACCGCCTCCGTAGTTCAGGCGGCAGGCTCGTGATGGAATTGCAGGTGGCGATCCAGAGGCTTCGGCCTTGCGAGATGGCATCGACCACTTGTAGCGCCGCCCGCAGCCGTTCGCCCGAGCCGCCGACCAGCGAACTCTGCATGGCCGCCAGGTCAAACGCCACGGTTGGGACCCCTGCCGTCGCGCCCGCGGCCTTCGCCACGGCCGATTTCGCGGCACCCGGCGGCCCGATGAAGATCACGCCGTCCGCGCCGCGGTCCTGCATCCAACTAAGCATCGTGCCGGTCATCTCGGTCTTCACGCCCGAAGTGTCCGTTCCACTGCCAGCGAAGGCCTTCTCGATCTCGTCCACGAAGACGATGACACGGGGCGCTTCCTCGCCGTGAATGACGGCGTCGAGGAAGCGTTTGATGTTCTCGCAGCCGCCGATCTGATCAAACGTCTCCCCGCCTCGCCAGATGGTGAGTCCCGGTGTCTGCTCCACCGCCTGCCGTTTGCGATCCCAGAGCCGGTCGAATTCCAGTCCGCTTTTCGAAAGCGACATGGCCAGCACCTGTTCCGCCGGGAACGCGGCCAGGCCTACAAGCGCATCGACCGCCTTGTGGATGATCTCCTCGCTCGGCGCCGGAAGTTCGGCCGCCTCGAAGGTCTCCCGCACGAGCGACGCGAGTTCCTCCGCCGATGGCAGAGGCGCGTCGATGACCATGACATCGCTCTGCAGTTCCGCTGGCAAGGAGGCGCCGGGTGTCGAGATCAGCACGAGCACCTGGCCGTTTGCCTTGAAAAGGTCGCGCAGATTCCAGACGCCTTGCAGAACGTCTACCTGCTCCCAAACACGCTGCGGGTTGAGGAAGAAGAGGATGGCGTCCCTGGCGATCTTCTGCGCCGCCGCCAGAGCGTCGGCTGGGCCGAGGGGGCCGGCGTTCTCGCCGACCAGCTTGCCTGCCGCGGCCTTGCCAGGCTCGTTGCGGCCCATTAGCCCATTGAGAATGTCCCAGACCACAACTGGGATCTCGCTCTTGCCGTTCAGACTGGCCATGACTTGTGCCATGGCGCTGGCCGGGTCGGCCGTCCGAATGGCAACGAGAGGGGTGCCAGCCCGCCGGGCGGCTTTGAACACACTACGGAACTCCTCGGTGGAACGAGACATGCGGGGA
>JARKOC010000455.1 GCA_029975915.1 Bryobacteraceae bacterium | reverse complement strand
TTCCCAGGCGATGTCGCCGACGTACTTCGCCATGGCACGGCGGGTCAGGAACGCGGTGACGAAGACCAGTCCGGCCTTCGCGCCGCGAAACAGGTCCTTGAGTTCGTTGTGGCGTTTCAGACTGATGGGGCCGTGGCTGGTGACGGCCTCGATGAGTACGAGCCAATCTTTGTCGGGCAGGTGAACGACGAGGTCGGGCATCTTTCCGTGCGCATCGATGGTTACGCCGAGGCCATCGAGGTAGCCGGCCTCTTCGAGACGGTGCTTGTTGCCAGTGTCGCCGACATAAACGAGGGTGCCGCCCGGGGTGAACCGGGGGCAGAACTCCTCGATGAGCTTCTTCACGAGTTCATTGTGCTTGCCGGCGGTGAGCGTCAGTTCGCGGCCATCCGGAAGCACGACGGGAATCAGCGCCATCTTGCGTTCGCGTGTCGCGAGGCGCTGCAAGGCGCCTCCTGCGGATCGCAGATACGCCGCCAGCGCAGCTGGCCAGCGGTCCGTTCCAAAGGTGCGGAGGCAGGCCAGCAGGGGGGCCGCAATCTGGTATCGGTTGTCTGGGCTGTTCACGGGGCGCGAAGCATCGTCAGGATTCGCGACCACCATGCCCATCTGGACGAACTGGTGAACGGTCTGGCGTCGCACGGTTTCGCGGGTGTTCGGGGCGTAGTCCTTCCCGAAGTCCTGGCGAAAGCGGTCCATCATCTCGGTGATTCCGAGAAGTGGCGCCTGGGCCGCAGCCCACTTGGCTCGCGGGGTCATCCCCAGAAGGGCCAGTAGCGTCAGGGCGGAGCGCACGTTCTGCTGCTCGCGAGGCACCCCGAGAGCCGCCAGCACATCCAGTGCCTCGTCGATCTTTCTGGCGGCGGGAGTCCGTTTGCCTTCCTTCTTTTCAGCCAAGGGAGAGAACCTCGTCAACGAGTGCGTCGATTTCTTCCTGCGGAGGGAACGAGGCGCCAATCCGCGAGCCCATCGTCCGAAGTTGGGCCGCAGAGGGGTAGCGGAGCGACCGGAGGTCGGTCGCGTTGACCTGCGTGTGGCCGCTGAACTGGCGGAAGTACAGGTCAACGAGGGTGGAACTCAGGAATGCAGCCATGCCGACCGCCATCTCCGGTTCCATTCCCAGGCCGTTGCGATGGAAGTAGTTCAGGTGGTTCTCAAACGCGACCACGTCGGCAGGAACGCGAGTCGGATCATAGACGGCCGCGGTCACGCGGCGACGCTCCTCCTTGGCGGAAAAGCGCTTCACGAGCACGTAGTGGGACGACGGTACCAGAAGGTCTTCGGTTTCGGGTCCCCGGAAGATCGCGTTTGGCTTGCGATTCTTGCCATTAGGCCAGGACACGAATCCATCACGAAGGTGGCATGGGTAGATGAGCGGCACGGTCCCGCGTTCAGGTTCCGTGCGCAGGTGCTCGCGTGAGCGAAAATCGACGACCCTGCCAGTGGAAGCCATCAGCCCAAGGTCCGCCAGAGTCGCTTCCAACGCGGCGACGCGATGGCGGATCGGGTCGCCTGCGTGGTCCGTCACGATATGGATGAACGCATGTCGGTCGTTCGGGGCGACCAGATCGTCGTGTCCAACGCGGCGCACCCGGAGATCGGGATCGCCAGGCCCTCGGTTGGACGAGATGATGACGTTCGGTGGGTTCGCAATCGTTCTCGTGGCGTGAAACACCACGTTCTCTTGCAGGACGCCATCTTCCGAGAATGCTTCCTCGCGGGATTCGAAGACATGGATCTGGCGGAAGCGCATGAGTCGGAGGAACAGGTGACGGAACGGTTCGAAGTAGGGGCCGTTGCAGAAGCTGCGGGGGGTGATCGCGACCATCTCGCCGCCGGGCACCAACAGATGCGCTGCCAAGGCCAGAAACGCGGTGTAGAGATTACTGGTTTCGATTCCGGCCTCGCGCAGTTGCAGCCGTTCGGACGAGTTCGACCGAATCTTGTGGTAGGGCGGGTTGAGGATCGTGCAATCGAACCGTTCATCAGACCGCGAAGAGAAGAGGTCGGCGCCAAGGCTTGCGGTGGCGCTCTTCACGAAGTCGGCGCAGATGGGCCTCGCCTCGACGCGGATTCCGCAGCGCTCGCCGACCTTGCGGCAGAGTTCCATATTGGCTTGGAGTGTCTGGAAGAGTGCGGGATCGACCTCGTAGGACGTGAGGACAACCACCTCGGGCGGATCGTTTCGGGCGCACATGGCGGCCACGAAAGCGGCCGAGAGCGACCCGACGCCGGCGCCGGCGTCAAGCACTCGAACGACTGGGCGATGGCTGGCGAACATGGCCGCCATGAACCGGGCAACCGTGGCGGGCGTCAGAAACTGGCCCAAAGCGGAGCGCTTGCCAGGATCGAGTTGTTGAGTCGCGGTGCGGCGCGAATCATCGACGGCAGCGAGTAGCGCGACAGCCTCGGCAGAACCATCGACGGTGGAGTTCTTGGCTCGCGCGACGCTCATCTGGCCCTCCGGAAGCCCATGTTGCCGTTCGACGAGGGGAAGGTCAAGCAGGTTCCCGGCAAGGATTGTTCCTGGTCTGGACAACGGTTTGCGAATCACCCGCAATCGCGTCCGGCCGCAGGCCGGTCCGGCGCGCCCGTTGCCCGCGGCCTGACATCTGCAATCAGGTTGGAACCGTTGCGGGCCGCGGAGGCGAAGCCGGCAACGGGCGTGACGGAAGCGATTGTCGGGTGAATTCGTACCAATGAACAAGGGCTGCCCTCCCGTAACCGGCATAAGGTAGCGGTCAGGACCACGGGGTCGTTGAATGGCAACGCCCCAAAAAGACGGGAGGGCAGCCGAATGGAAGCGTACG
>JARKOC010000443.1 GCA_029975915.1 Bryobacteraceae bacterium | reverse complement strand
GGACCATGCTCGTGCAGCGCGGCGAGCAGGAGGTCTGAGGCGGCCCCCAGGCGATCCAGCTGATCGCGCTCGCGTAACCGCCAGGCTGCCTCGCTCGCGAGATCGCCGAACAGCAACTCCGCAAGCTTGCGGAGGGGTGCGAAGGCATCCAGGCTGCCACCCGGGCTGCAGCGCGTGCCGGCTACCAGCAGGTCGGGACACTCGGCCATCGCCGAGGAAGCGAAGGCTTCGAGCAAAGTCGTCTTGCCGCTGCCCGCGTCCCCGCTCACGAAGGCCACGCTGGTCTGGCCCGCCAACGCGGCGTCCAGGTGGCGGTGCAACTGCCCCAGCTCGCCGGCCCGGGCGACCAGCCTGGCGTGTGGCATGGCGTGTAGGGGCGAGGTAACCTGGCCCCTACCTACCTCGCCCCTTGTATGTTACATTAAGACCAACGGGGGCCGCTCAGGGCACGGCAGATCGTTCGCCCCTTGGTTTCAGAGACCGTTATGTAGCATGGGTCGTCGTGTCCTGCCCCCGTAGAGCCCGAACAGTTGCCTGGGCCAAGAGCCCGCATCACGCAAGGCCGGGCCGCCAACGAGGGGAGAAGCATGATGACCGAGCAGCCATATGTTGGCATCGACGTTGCCAAGGATACTCTGGACGTGGCCATCCGGCCGGGGGGTACGCCTGAGCACATCCGCAATCGCCCGGCCGAGGTAGACGGGCTGGTGGTGCGGCTGTGTGAGCTGCAGCCGGCCCTGATCGTCCTGGAAGCGACCGGTGGTCTCGAGATCCCTTTGGCCGGTGCGTGCGCGGTGGCCGGGTTACCGGTGGCGGTCGTCAACGCCCGCCAGGTGCGTGACTTTGCCCGGGCCACCGGACAGCTGGCCAAGACCGATCGCATCGACGCCCAGGTACTGGCGCACTTCGGCGAGGCGGTACGGCCCGTACCACGGGCGCTGCCCGATCCTGCCGCCCAGCAGGTAGGCGCCTTATTGGCCCGCCGGCGCCAAGTGATCGAGATGTTGGTGGCCGAGAAGAACCGTCTGCATAGTGCCACGTCGGTGGTGCGGCCCCGTTTGCAGGCCCACATCGCCTTTTTGGAGCAAGAACTGGCTGACTTGGACAACGATTTGAGCGACACAATTCGCGAAAGCCCACTTTGGCAGGACAAGGAAGACCTCCTGCGCAGTGCGCCGGGCGTGGGACCGGTGCTCGCCCGCACTTTGCTCTTTGACTTGCCCGAGTTGGGCACGCTCAATCGCAAGCAGATTGCCAAGTTGGTCGGCGTGGCACCCCTCAACCGAGATAGCGGACGCCAACGCGGCCATCGCCAGATCTGGGGCGGTCGGGCCGTGGTGCGCTCGGCACTCTACATGGGCACCTTGGCGGCCACCCGCTGCAACCCGGTCATCAAAGCCTTCTACACCCGATTGTTGGCGGCCGGTAAGCCCCGCAAAGCGGCCTTGATTGCCTGTATGCGCAAGTTCTTGACCATTCTCAACGCCATGCTGCTACATCACACGCCGTGGCAATTCACGGCTCAGTCGTCGTAGTAGGGGCTGTGGGCAAGTGGGCAACTGCGCAGCAGTTGTCCACTTGTCCATAGCCCGGTTCCTGCTGCCTCATCAAAGGCAGAAACCAGATTTGACAACACAGTTGCTAC
>JARKOC010000440.1 GCA_029975915.1 Bryobacteraceae bacterium | reverse complement strand
AACAACAGAAATGACCATGACAGGTATCCCCTTTCTTCGTGACGCGCTATGGCGGGAGCAGCGGGTCCGGTCGTCGGCAGATCTGGGTTGAGTCGTGCAGGCTCTCTTCAAGCCAGGCAGCCCGGCCCCGATACCTTTGGGGGCTCTTCACAATTGAGGGTGTAGATCCAGGGTGAGCGTCGTCGGGCGGTGCCCGAACGGATCGCGCGCGATCAGCGGCGTGTCTGTTCCGCGGAAGAGCGCCTGGCAGCCACAGCCCCTGCACCACGGGTCAGGCTCGGTGATCCGGCACTCGATCACTGTCCGATCCGAGTCGATCGACTGCCCCACAGCAACGAGCCAGAGCTCGTCGAGGCGGCAGAGTACCGTCAGGTCAGGGGTCGCGAAGGTGGCATGGAGCACGTCAAGGTCTTCCGGATGGGCAGCGTAGGAACTTCCATCATCGGCAGACCTCGACCTCTAGCAGCCATCGACGCGCTCACCCATCTACACCCTCATCTGCGAAGAGCCGCTTAACTCGGCCTGGGATATTAGACACCGAATGAGCCGGACAAGCCCGGTAAGTTACGGGAACCGCTGCGTAGAAACAACCGAAGACCACTGTCCGAAAAACGTAGGAGTAGTCAATTCGCTTGACGCGAAGTACAAGGATCAGACCCCAGTTAGGATCGTGCAGTTCTTAATAGCCCAAAAAGATAGCTGCCATATCCTGAGTTGATCAGCTGCCCCGCGCGAGCGCGAAGCTCATCATCTGAAAGAAACCCCCTTCGCCACGCAACCTCCTCTGGGCACCCTATCTGCAGACCCTGTCTTGCCTGGATGGTACGCACAAAATTGTTCGCGTCGTTTAACGCATCGAATGTGCCGGTGTCTAGCCACGCTGTTCCGCGAGGGAGAACCTCGACATGCAGCTGCCCTCGGTTCATATAGGCACGGTTAATGTCTGTGATTTCGTACTCGCCGCGCGGGGAAGGTGCCAGGGCGCTGGCGATCTCGGCTACTTGTTCGTCATAGAAGTATAGCCCAGGAATCGCGAAGTTTGAGCGAGGGGTCTTCGGCTTCTCTTCAAGAGAGATAGCCCGATAGTCCTGATCAAACTCGACCACGCCGTAGGCGGTCGGATCGGCAACCCAATAGGCGAATACCGCCGCGCCGTCCACGTCGCGGTACTTGGTCAACTGCTGGCCGAGCCCGGGCCCGTAGAAGATGTTGTCTCCGAGGACAAGAGCACTCTTATGTCCGGTCACGAAATCAGCACCGATGGTGAAGGCTTGTGCTAGTCCGTTGGGTTCGGGCTGCGTCGCATAAGTGATGGAGATGCCGAATTGAGAGCCATCCTGCAGTAGCCGCCTGAAGGCATCGGCTTCGTGGGGAGTAGTGATCACCAGCACTTCTCTGATACCGGCGATCATAAGGGTCGACAAAGGGTAATAGATCATCGGCTTGTCGTAGACAGGCACGAGTTGCTTGGATGTCGCTTGCGTGATGGGGTGAAGGCGCGTGCCTGCGCCGCCGGCCAGAATGATTCCGCGCATGTGAGCATCCTGTCATACGTTGCTGCGCAGGCTCGAGGAGTCCGGAGCCGGGCGGGTGCTGAGCGTGGCAGAGCCGCATACTAGTCTGACCGTATGCCAACTACCTACCTCGTTACTGGCGGAGCCGGGTTCATCGGTGTCAACTTCGTGCGTCACCTGCTGGAACACAGTAGCGACGCAGAGGTCGTAGTCCTCGACAGGTTGACCTACGCAGGACGGAGCGAATCCCTCGCTGATCTGCCCACGCATCGGGTTCGGCTCGTGGTGGGTGACATCTGCGACGCGGGACTCGTTGACTCGCTGGTAAAGAGCGCTGACGTGGTCGTCCACTTTGCCGCCGAATCGCACAACGACAACTCGCTCAACGATCCGACACCGTTCGTGCATACGAACTTGGTGGGCACCTTCACCCTGTTGGAGGCTGTGCGGCGCCACGGCGTCCGCTACCACCACGTCTCGACAGACGAGGTGTACGGGGATCTTGAACTGGATGATCCCGAGAAGTTCTGCGAAACGACCCCCTATAACCCGAGCTCGCCCTACTCGTCCACCAAGGCCGGCTCCGATCTTCTGGTGCGTGCCTGGGTCCGTAGTTTCGGCGTGCAGGCGACCATTAGCAACTGTTCGAACAACTACGGTCCCTTCCAGCACGTCGAGAAGTTCATTCCGCGTCAGATCACCAACGTGATCGATGGGCAGCGGCCGAAGTTGTATGGCGCCGGTCTGAACGTCCGCGACTGGATTCATGTCGATGACCACAACGCGGCCGTGCTCACGATCATTGAGCGCGGGACGGTGGGGGAGACCTATCTGATCGGCGCGAACGGTGAGAAGGACAACAAGTCGGTGATCGAGGCCATCTTGAGGCTGATGGGTCAGCCGGAGAGCGCCTATGAGCACGTCGTGGACAGGCCGGGTCATGACATGCGTTATGCGATTGACGCGAGCCGGCTGCGGACTGAGCTCGGCTGGGCTCCGCAGTACACGTCCTTCGAGGACGGGCTGGCAGCCACTATCGACTGGTATCGCGCCAACGAAGACTGG
>JARKOC010000428.1 GCA_029975915.1 Bryobacteraceae bacterium | reverse complement strand
TCCCCTGCTGTCGTGCGATCAGGCGGACATCGTCCGCATCCATTCGTCGTCGGGAACGACCGGAAAGCGCAAGATCCTCAGCTATACCCAAAAGGACATCGACGACTGGCTCTCCATGTTCGGCAGGTGTTACGAGATGGCTGGTGTCACCCGCGAGGACCGGGTGCAGATATGCGTGGGGTACGGGCTGTGGACCGCCGGCGCCGGCTTCCAGCTGGGCTGCGAGCGGATAGGCGCACTGGCCATCCCCACCGGTCCCGGCAACCTGGAGATGCAGGCCGCCTTCCTGGTGGACATGAAGTCCACCGTCCTCTGCTGCACCGCCTCCATGGGCCTCCTTCTGGCTGAGGAGGTGCACCGCCGGGGGCTGAGGGACCGGATCGGGCTGCGCAAGGTCATCCTCGGCGCGGAGCGGACCAGCGACGCCATGATCGATGCCATCCGCGCCAACCTGGGAGTGGAGGAGGTGTACGACATCCCCGGCCTCACCGAACTGTACGGACCGGGCACCGGCCTCTCCTGCCGCTGGAACACCGGCATCCACTACTGGGCCGACTACTACATCCTGGAGCTCCTCGACCCGGAAACCCTGCAGCCGGTGGCGCCGGGAGAAATAGGCGAGATGGTCTTCACCACCCTGCGCAAGGAGGGAGCGCCGCTGGTTCGCTACCGATCCCGCGACCTGACGCGCCTGGTTCCCGGCGAGTGCCCGTGCGGCTGCATCCTGCCGCGCCATGACAAGATCCTCGGCCGTTCCGACGACGTGGTCATCTTCCGGGGGGTCAACATCTATCCGGGACAGATTGACGAGATCCTCTCCGCCATCCCCGGACTGGGGAGCGAATACCAGGTGGTTCTGGACCGTCACGACGACGGCAAGGATTACATGGTGGTCAGAGTGGAGCGGGCCGCGGACGGCAACGGCGGGGAGAGCGAAAGGATAGGCAAGGCCATCACCTCGGCGATCAAGCATGCGATGCTGGTTTCCTGCACTCCCGAGGTCGTGCCCCACGGCACCCTGCCCCGGTCGGAACGCAAGACGCAGCGCATGTTCGACAACCGGAAGTTTTGACCGGGCTTCGGCTCCGCTCAGCCACCGGGCTTCTGGCTATGTTCAGCCACCGGGCTTCTGGCTATGTTCAACCACCGGGCTTTGGCTCCGCTCAGCCACCGGTCTTTCGGCTCCGCTCAGCCACCGGAACCGCTCCCTGAGCGGAGTCGAAGGGAGCGCTCGTTTCGTATCCACTAATTTTGCTCATTTCCGCACAGCTCGTTTCGACTCCGCTCAACGAGCGGTATATCCTGCTGCCTAATCGAAGTGCGGTGCCTAATCGAAGTGCGGTGCCTAATCGGAGCCCGGTGGCTGAGCGGAGCCGAAGCCAGCATTCCGGCAATGGCTCTCATTACGGCATTCCGCCAGCTTGTGTATCTGGTTGCTATCCCCTGCTATTAACGACTCTTTTTTCTTTCTGCTCCACCCCTGGATCTGCTTTTCCCGATAATAGGCATCGTCGATACGGGAACACTCTTCAAAGTAAACGAGTTTCACCGGCAGTCTCTTTGCGGTATGGTTGGCACCCACGCCGTTTTGGTGCTCCCACAGGCGCCGTTCCAAATCTTTTGTGCTTCCCGTGTAATAGCTGCCATCCGCACATTCGAGGATGTACATACAGGGCATTGTCAGCCCTCCTTGGCATTCCCTTCGGCTCCGCTCAGGGAACGGTTCTGGTGACCTCATGGAATATGTACCCCGGAGATTACGCGGAGTCGATTGTTCCCTGAGCGGAGTCCGATGTTCCCTGAGCGGAGTCTGCTGTTCCCTGAGCGGAGTCGAAGGGAACGGTCGTCTCGACTCCACACGTTTCCGCTCAGCTCGTTTCGACTCCGCTCAACGAGCAATATATCCCATTGGCTGAACGGAATTTTCTGACTGAAGGGAGTCTGGTGGCTGAGCGGAGTCCGCTGGCTGAGCGGAGTAAGAAGCCCGCTGGCTGAGCGGAGTAAGAAGCGCGCTGGCTGAGCGGAGTCGAAGCCGGCCTCTCTCTGAATGAATTAAAGCCCGTTAAAAATAACAGATTTCTCATGATTTAGCCAGCCATTTGAGGTGGGTTGTCAGAAGAATTCCCGCAGGCTCTCGTCGATCCCCTTGAGGGTCTCGTACCAGAAATCCCGCGCCGCCTCGACCCGGTCCCGCTCGAACTTTTCCAACCAGTTCACAAGCTCCGGGTGCGGGTCGTTGTCCACTTCCTTCTTCCGCTTCAGGAAGGTGTGCAGAAAATCGATGTTTCGATCCGACTCCCAGAAGATGGGGGAGTTGCGGCTGTTGAGGCGGCTGGCCAGGACGTGGATGGCGCGCAGGAAGCGGTCCTTGCAGTTGTGCAGGGAATCCATGACCTCGGGGAGCAGCTCCTCCGCCCATCCCCGATGGAAGCGGCAGATGCCAAGGTTGTCGAGGATAAGCTCCTTTTTCATGCGATCCGCGCACATCCTGCCCAAAGTGCGGGGCGGGATGAAATCGAAGCTGTAGATCATGTAGTACTTGCCCATGATGGCCATGGGAACCAGCGCTCCGGACACCCAGTACTGGTTGGGGACCATCCACCCCCTCCGGCTGAAGGCGATGTGGATCAGGCGGTCATGGAGCGCCACCCCCTTCTCCCTGGAATGGATCCGGCTCCACTTGCGCACCCCTTCCCGGAAATCGAGGATGCCCCGCCGCTCCAGGATGGCGTCGATCAGTTCGCAACCCAGCTCGGCGTTGTGCATGGAGTCGTTGACGACGTCGAAATCCGCCGCATCCCACTTCGGGAGCCTGGCGACCCCCAGCTCTTCCCGGCTCAGCAGGCCTTCGTCCAGGAGATCCATGAGCCAGGCCAGAACACCCCCTCCCGAGATTGCGTCGAAGCCCATGGCGTCGGAGTGGTGGTTGAGCCTTTCCGCTGCCCGCTGGTCGAAGATGCCGCACAGGGGACCCATGGTCTGGTAGGGCTCGTAGTCCTTCTTGTAGATATCGTTCATCTTCTTGCACACCGCCATGCACGGCTCGCCACAGGTGGCCTGCTGTTTTGCGGCGATTGTCTCTTCGTTGAACTGCTTCAGGTAGTGGTCCGCCACGAAGTTCCGGTGCAGGGCCGTCCGCTCGTCCTCCGTCGAGTAGATGGTGCGGTAGTTGAACGCCAGAACCCTGCCGCCCATGGTGGTGTAGTTCACACCAAACGTGCCGCCGGTCTGCAGCTTTTCGTCGTAACGGTACTTGCGGGTCGCCTCCATGTCTTTTTCCACCAGCCGCAGGTTGTACTTGTCCCTGAACCACTGGTCGGCCACCCGGTTGTCCCGAA
>JARKOC010000421.1 GCA_029975915.1 Bryobacteraceae bacterium | reverse complement strand
ATGATCTTCGAGAAGTCTTCCACCAGGACCCGGGTATCCTTCGAGGTGGGGATCTACCAACTGGGCGGCCATGGACTTTTCATTTCCTCCGCAACCTCCCAGATGGGGCGCGGCGAGCCAATCAAGGACACGGCCCGCACCCTGTCGCGCTACTGCGACGGGATCATGGTGCGCACCTACGGCCAGGAGATCGTGGAGGAACTGGCGCGCTATGCAACGATTCCGGTCATCAACGGCCTCACCGACCTGTTTCACCCCTGCCAGGTCATGGCTGACCTCATGACCGTCATCGAGCACAAGGGGGGCTACAAGGGGCTGAAGTTCTCCTGGGTCGGCGACGGCAACAACATGGCTAATACCTGGATAGAGGCCGCCGCGATCTTCGGCTTTGACCTCGCGCTCGCCTGCCCTGAGGGGTACCAACCCGATGCGAAGGTCCTTGAGTGGGCGCGTTCCCATGGCAAATCATCCATCGTGCTGACCAATGACCCGAAGGAAGCGGTGAAGGGAGCGGACGTCCTCAATACCGACGTCTGGGCCAGCATGGGACAGGAAGAGGAGCAGAAGGCCAGGGAGAAGGCATTCGCCGGATTTCAGCTCAACGCCGAAACGGTGAAGCTGGCGAAAAAGGACTGCATCGTCATGCACTGCCTCCCGGCCCACCGGGACGAGGAGATCACCGACGATGTCATCGAGGGGCCCCATTCCGTGGTCTGGGACGAGGCGGAGAACCGGCTCCACATCCAGAAGGCCATCATGGCCCGGCTCATGGGCGGGGCCTGATTTCATCGGACGAGATGATTTCGCTATAAACCATACAGACAAGGAGTTTACCATGGCCAAGAAAGAAGTGAAAAAGATAGTCCTCGCCTATTCCGGCGGTCTCGATACCTCCATCATTCTCAAGTGGCTCAAGAACGAGTACGGCTGCAAGGTGGTGGCCTTCGCCGCCGACCTTGGCCAGGGGGACGAGCTGACCCCCATTCGGGACAAGGCCATCGCCACCGGCGCGGACAAGGTCTATATCGACGACCTGCGGGAAGAGTTCGTAAAGGACTTCGTGTTCCCCATGTTCCGGGCCAACGCCATTTACGAGGGACAGTACCTGCTCGGCACCTCCATCGCCCGGCCCCTCATCGCCAAGCGGCAGATGGAGATCGCGAAGCTGGAGAAGGCCGATGCCGTGGCC
>JARKOC010000388.1 GCA_029975915.1 Bryobacteraceae bacterium | reverse complement strand
TCACCCCTTCGATACTCTCACCCCCGGTTTCATCATGGACGCAGTGGAAAGCCGCGGTTTCCGCTGCGATTGCCGCACCCTGGCCCTGAACAGCTACGAGAACCGCGTCTATCAGGTGGGTATCGAAGAGGGGACGCCGCTCATCGCCAAGTTCTACCGTCCCGGCCGCTGGAGTGACGCACAGATCCTGGAGGAGCACCGGTTCTGCCTGGAACTGGCGGAACACGAACTGCCGGTGGTGGCGCCGTGGGCGGAAGCGGGGGGTGATACCCTGTTTCGGCATGAAGGTTTCCGTTTCGCCCTCTATCCCCGCCAGGGGGGGCATGCGCCGGAGTTCGACAACCTGGACAACCTGGAGATCCTCGGCCGCATGCTGGGACGCATTCACCGGGTCGGTGCGGTGCGGCCTTTTGTACACAGGCCTGCCATTACTATCGAAACTTTCGGTCGCGAGGGTTCCGCCCTGATACGGGAGCGGTTCATCCCGGAGGAGTACCGGGAGAGTTACGCGGCGGTGGTCGACCGCCTGTTGGAGAGAATTGAAGCCGTTTTCGCCGAAACCGGGCCGGTTCGATCACTACGCTGCCACGGCGACTGCCACAGCGGCAACATCCTCTGGCGTGATGACGCGCCCCATTTCGTGGATTTCGACGATGCGCGCACCGCCCCTGCGGTGCAGGACCTGTGGATGATGCTCTCCGGCGACCGTGCCCGCAGGACGGCCCAGCTTGGCGCGCTCATGGAAGGGTACACGGAGTTCTGCGACTTCGACCCCCGCGAAATGCTCCTCATGGAGGCGTTGCGCGCCCTGCGCATGCTCCACTACAGCGCCTGGCTCGCGGCGCGATGGGAAGATCCCGTGTTCCCCCGCACCTTCCCCTGGTTCAATACCGTCCGTTACTGGGGCGAGCAGATCCTTGCCCTGCGCGAACAGCTGGCGGCGCTTGACGAGCCTCCGCTGGAACTGCGCTAAGAGCTGATTGCAGGGGAGATACGGAAAAGTCTCCTGTCACCGTTCCCCCGGTTGTGGTAGACTTGCGGGAAGTTCATTGGCCCGGCAGGTTCCGGGCAACCCGAAACACGGAAATCCACACAAGGAGAAAACGATGAAAAGAGCCAGTGCCCGCCACATTCTCGTGGCCAGCGAGGAACAATGCAACAACCTGAAGGCGCAGATTGAAGGAGGTGCGGACTTTGCCGCCGTTGCCAAGGAACACTCCCTATGCCCTTCCATGAGGGATGGCGGCGCCCTGGGCACCTTCAGCCCGGGTCAGATGGTGCGGGAATTCGACCAGGTCGTGTTCACCGGCGAGATCGGCAAGGTCCTGGGTCCGGTCAAGACCCAGTTCGGATACCACCTGATCGAGATCACCAG
>JARKOC010000381.1 GCA_029975915.1 Bryobacteraceae bacterium | reverse complement strand
GAGGAGGTTCCGGATACCGCCACCGGGTTCTTCATCGGATTCCCCCACGTGATCTTCGCGTACGGGGCGCACCTGGCCCGCGTCCAGGTGGACCTGGCCACCGGCGTGATCCGGGTCCTCGACTACCTGGCCGCCACCGACGGCGGCAGGGTGATCAACCCGGCCATGTTCGACCAGCAGGTGCACGGAGGGGTCGGGCAGGGGCTGGGATATGCCCTGACCGAGGATCTCGTCACCCATGAGGGGAGGGTGATGAGCAGGGATCTGGGCACCTACCTGGTTCCGGGGGCAATGGACGTGCCCGACATCGTCTCGATTCAGTATCACAACAACGAGGATACCGGACCGTTCGGATTGAAGGGCATCGGCGAGGTTGCCATGAACGGCCCGCTCCCGGCAATTGCCAACGCGGTCGCCGACGCCTGCGGCGTCCGCCTGCGGCATGCGCCGCTCACGCCGGTGCGGGTGATGGAGGCGGTGATGCAGGGGAATAGGTTGAAGGCTGAAGACTGAAGGCTGAAGGAAATTCCGCGGCATTCAGCCGCAAACAAGATTCCTCCGCCGGATGACGAACCTTGCATGATGCATAGGGTCACCCGGATTTTGCAGTTACTTCAGCCTTCAGCCTTCAGTCTGAAGTTCTCCTTTTTTACTGAAAGGAACATCGTGAAACTCACCATCGAACTCAACGGAAACATGATAAACATCGACACCCCGGACGACCGGCGGGTGGTGGACCTGCTGCGGGAGGACCTGGGGCTGACCGGGACCAAGGAGGGGTGCGGCACCGGCGAATGCGGCGCCTGCACCATTCTGGTGGACGGCGAGAGCCGCCTCTCCTGCCTGATGGTGGCCGCGCAGCTCGAGGGGACCCGCGTCACCACCGTCGAAGGGCTGGAGTTGAGCCGGGAGGGGATTGAGATCCGCCGGGCATTTGCCGAGGAGGGGGCGGTGCAGTGCGGCTTCTGCACTCCCGGCATGGAGATGGCGGCCCTGGCGCTGCTTCGCCATGATCTGCCGCCCGGCCGCGAGGAAGTCCGGCAAGGGTTGAGCGGCAACCTGTGCCGCTGCACCGGGTACGTGAAGATCGTGGATGCGGTGATGAAGGCGATGGAAAGGGTGCACCGGGCACAAGGGGAGTGAGTTCCTTGCTTCTTTTCCGCCAGGTGATTGAAAGTATTTCAACGCGAAGTTTTGAAAAATATTTTCATGTGCATAGACTACATGTTCCATTGGGGTTGATCACCGGTTCACGCGCGTGAACCGGTCAATAACGAGTTGGCAAAATCCATAAGGAGCATCTATGGTGTTAATTGATCGAACATATACACCTTCAGATTCAGATATTCTTTACCACTATTGCTCACC
>JARKOC010000368.1 GCA_029975915.1 Bryobacteraceae bacterium | reverse complement strand
GTTCGTCCTGGGCCAGGTCGAAGCACCACCCGACTGGCAACCCTGGTACTCCCTCGGGGTGGGGCTGATCGCGGCCGTGGGCGGCTACGCCTGGCTGCGCTGGGAGGACCGCTACCGCGTCCGGCGCCTCGCCGCCGGGGACTACGACCGCTACGACCTCCTATGAGCTGGGAAACCCCCGCCCCCCGGTTCGACGACCTGATCCACGCCCCGACCCGGCTCCGGATCACCGCCGCCCTCGCGACCGCTACCGACCTGGAGTTCAGCGCCCTCGAAGACGCCCTCGGGATCTCGACATCACTGCTGTCCAAGCAACTCAAACTGCTCGCCGACGCCGGCTACCTCACCCTCGAGAAACGCCCACAACCCTTCGGCAGACCACGAACCTGGATCCAGCTCACCTCCGCAGGACGCACCGCCTACCTCGGCCACGTCCAAGCGCTCCGGCAACTCACCGAACCCGAGGGAGTATCCGACGAATAGGCCACCGGGTCGCGGCAATTGAGGGCGGTCGTGCTCGGGTGACCACCCAGCCGTCAGGCTACCCTCGCACACCGCGGCATTAGATGCGCGTGTTGAGCTTCGAGTGCGGAGAATCCACGTCGCCGCTGTCAGTGCTGTCCGCGAGCAGGGGTTCTGTCCTGCCCTATTCGCCTTCGCTGCCGCGTGGATCGGGACTTGGATTCAGATGGTCGGCCAACTGTCGCGGTTGAGCCAGACGAATCCGCATGTCATTCGCCGCCTTAACCTCGCGCTTTCATGAGGGTGGGGTCTGACTCGGTGGTTTGAACAGCGAAAGTGCTTCCGGCTTGGGAGAATGTGATTGTCGAAGTCCCAATCACCCACGCGAAGGAAGCACTTTCAACGTGAAGCGTACCGCCGCGTATCCCCAACCCCGCCACGACGCCGGAGCCACCCGCGTGGTGGGTCAGGCCGGCGGGATGCTGCTCACGAAGACGGCCGTGGTGACCGGCCTCACCCACGGGTTGTCGACGGCGTTGGCGCCGTGGCGCAAACCGTTCGCGACCCACGACCCGGGCAAGATCCTGTCCGACCTGGCCATCACTCTCGCCCTGGGAGGCGACTGCCTCGCCGACGTCGCCCTGGTCCGCAGCGAGCCGGACGTGTACGGGAAGGTGGCCTCGGACCCGACCATCTCCCGGCTGATCAGCCTGCTCGCCGCCCGACGCACCGACCGCGTTGAAAGCCATCAACGACGCCCGCGCTGAAGCCCGGGCCCGCGCCTGGTTGCTGGCCGGTGAGCAAGCCCCCCACCACGCCGCCAGCGTGGAGCAGCCGCTGGTCGTCGACGTCGACGCCACCTTGGTGACAGCGCACTCGGACAAGGAACACGCGAAACCGACGTTCAAGAAGGGGTACGGGTTCCACCCTTTGTGCGCGTTCGTCGACCACGGCCAAGAGGGCACCGGGGAACCGTTGGCGATCCTGCTCCGACCCGGCAACGCCGGCTCCAACAAGGCCACCGACCACATCACCGTCCTCCGGCAAGCGTTCCGACAACTGCCGGGACTGCCCAACCACAGGCCCGGGAAACGCGTGTTGGTCAGGGTGGATGGTGCCGGCTACAGCCACGACCTGCTCAACTGGCTCACCGGCCAACGGGTGCAGTACTCGGTCGGGTTCACCCTCCCCACCGACGCCGCCACCCTGATCGAGAAGATCCCCGACCGAGTGTGGACCGCTGCCCACGACGCCGACCGCCAGCCTCGTGAGGGGGCCTGGGTCGCCGAACTCACCGGCCTGCTCGACCTGAAGGGCTGGCCTGCCGGGATGCGGGTCATCATCCGCAAAGAACGACCGCACCCTGGCGCCCAGTTGACCATCACCGATGTCGACGGCCACCGCATCACCGCGTTCGCCACCAACACCACCCGCGGCCAACTGGCCGACCTCGAACTCCGTCACCGCAGGCGGGCCAGGTGTGAGGACCGGATCCGGCTCGCCAAGGACACCGGGCTGACGAACCTGCCCCTGTACTCGTTCGCCCAAAACCAGATCTGGTGCGCCATCGTCGCCCTCGCCTGCGAGCTCACCGCGTGGATGCAACTCCTCGCCCTCCACGATCAGCCAGCCCGCCGCTGGGAACCGAAACGGCTCCGCTACCGGCTCTTCACGATCCCCGCCGCCCTGGTCCGGGGCAGCCGACAGGTCCGGCTCCGCTACGCCGGCCACCACCCGTGGGTGGGCCTCCTCGTCGGCGCGCTGACCGCCCTCACCATCCTGGACAGCACCTGACACGCCAGCCCTCAAACCTGCCCCGACAAGATGAAACACCCACCGGGACCCTGGAATCCCCGCCCACCGGAACCGCATCCGGGAAACTGTCACACCCACCCGGCAGAATCACACCACGACGGTGATCCTCAAGCCGTCACAACGACCCAACCCGGCCATATGAAAGATCGAGGCTAGGCTATCGCCTGCGCACGTCACCGCACAATTCAGGATTCAACGATTCTGCTCACGCGACCGTGGGTCAAAGGTCGCATCCGCCCCCATTTCCCAATGCTGGCCTCATGGTGGGCATCGACGCGGTCCGACTCTAGCGAGACACCGAGCGAAGCAACCGTCGACCCGCTAGCATCCAATGGGGGGACAGACTCGCTGGACCTCTGTCGCAAGAGAAGGAGTCCGATACCATGGACAAGATCAAGATCGTTCCGCTCAATGACGTCAAGCAGTTCTCGGTGAAGTCGGTGGAGCGCCTCGAGTCCCGACTTGAAATGGGAACCTGTGGCAAGGACTGCTGCAGCACCTTGTTCTACGGGAGCTGCAAGTAGTAGAGTCCGGTTTCGGGGAGGGGTCGAAAGCGCCTCCCCGAAACCATCACTACCAGCTCGTGAATCTCATGGAAATATCAGCTAGACGGATCATGCTCGCCATCGCAGCATCCGTCTTGATGGCCGGGTGCAATGCTCCGCTTGACACCGGGGATCGCGCCATTAGCGCACCCGTCGTCGACATATCACTGCGAGACGGAGTCGCGCTGGGCGCTCTCAATATCGATGCCGTCACAGCCGCGTCGCACGTCCTCGGTGAGGACCCCCTCCGCCAAGCGAAGAAGCCTCGTGTCTTGTATGTGGGGGCTGAATACTGCCACTACTGCGCGATGGAACGGTGGTCGCTGGTGATCGCACTGAGCCAGTTTGGCACCTTCGCTGGCTTGCACAGCATTGACATTCCCGGCTCGATGCCTTGGCAGTCACTTCCCACCGTCAGTTTCAGGAACGCAACATTCACCAGCGACCACGTCACGTTCGAAGCCGTGGAGTTGGAAGATGCGGCAAAGCGACCGCTCGACGCCCTGACGAGCGACGACAGAGAACTCATGGATCGACTCGATCCAGATGGTTCAATACCTTGGGTCTCTTGGGGCACCGGCTACCGAATTGGCACACTTTTCGATGCAAGCTCACAAATGGAGGGAAAGTCAACCAGCGATATAGCCGCTGAGCTTTCAGGCGCCTCGTCTCCGGTAGCCAAAATGATCCTCGGGTCTGCAAACGTTCAGATCGCGCAGATTTGTGCATCAACAGAAGGAAAGCCCGCAGATATTTGCGGATCCGAGACGATCAAGCACATTTCGTCACATCTGACCCCCACGGATGCTCGCCCGACAATTGGCCTCCCCGCCATGCAATGCGCCCCGAGCGGCACTTCGTGCCGAGAGACACCTTTGCCTTGATCACCCACCAGGTTGTTTAGACGTCACCAGTAATCGACATCCTCACAACTCTGGCTCGCTTCGCTACCGCCTCGTAGTCAGCGCAGATTGAGGGTCGAATCGCCTTCAACAGCCAGATATGCGTCCCGGCTCGCACGATCTGCAAATCAACCACAGACCTATCCAGATCATCCACCAGCGCAACCCAGTCGCCAGACTCGACGATTCGCACGCCCACCTGATTCAGACTCGGCGTTTCTCCCCGGAACTCCTCAGCAACAGCGCCGCGCAGTCGGGTCGGCCTCCCCTCCAAAATGCCCCGCTCCCAACGCATGAGCTCGTTTCGGGCCAAATATCCATTCGCCAAGGCCTGAATTACTTCGCGCTCTGCAAAGGATGCGTTCACATTGTGACCCCCACCCACCAGAGAGAGCATCGGGATAAGTCGCTCAGGGCTGGCCGTGACACTCAATTGCCAGTGTTCGCACGTCCACGGCTCAGGATCAACTGTCTGACTCGCGAGAAACTTCAGCAGGGCGACGAGTTGCTCCCACTCCGAAGTCGGATCGATCCTGGACCCGAACAGATCCAAAGCTAGTCGGCAAGCAGCCTCCGACACCCCAAGGCAGCCCTTCCTGGCACGGCCCGCCCTCAACAATCCCACGCCTACTCGCAAGAGGGAACCAGCCGTGAGAATGCGAAGAGAATCTTCACCACTGATACCTGCGCGCCTGAGCAAGGCCGCAATGGCGAAATCATAGGTCGTATCACGCTCAAATGAGGGTATGACATCGCCGCCCATTGCGTCGAAGCCCTCAAGGACTGGCGCTCCTCCGTGGACGGATGAGAGGAACTTCGTCTTCAGAGAACCGTGATTCGCAGGCAGCCCGGCGATAAGTCCGACTGGCTTGAACGCAAGTCTAAGTGCGCTGGACATGTGGACTCGCCCCTCGCCCTTCGATCGAACGCGTGAGGGGAATACGCCGATACAACAACTTCCCCGTCTGTATAAGTGCGAATCCCCAGCCAACGGCCGGCATGACTGCGCCAAAGAGGAGGCGCCATGCCGACCCTATCACGGCTTCGAGGGCGCCTGATGAAACCGCGGAGAAGAGTTGAGCCACCTCATTCTGCACGAATCGGGGGAAGCTCATGGGAATTAGGAACCCGATTAGTGCCACCAGAATGGCGCCCGTGGCGATGTACATCAAGAACGAACCGATCAGCGTCAATGCCGCCCATCGCTCGGAAGTGGGCAGCGTCCGCCAACCGCGCTTTGGCCGAACAAACAACAGCGCCTTAGCGTGAAGTTGCTGAGCTTCGAAAAGATCACAGATGATCCAGTAGCCGTCGAGTCGCGTTAGAGGACTGAGGTTGGCAAGGATCGAGGTGGAGAGACTGAACGCAATGACCATCAAATAGTCCGAGGGCCAGATAGTGGCCGCCACAACGACAGGAACGAGGCAAAGCCCCTGGAAGGCGATGCCCGCACAGTCTACAGAAAGACGGCTTCGTCGCCGAAGGCGATGCACCGAGTCCAATCCAACATAAGCTACCATCGACCCGAAGTAGATACCAACGCCAGCCCCGTCGACACGACCACCTTCATGAAACGCGGCTGCAGCGTGACCAATCTCATGAATGACCAAAGACAGGAGAGCCAGAAGAGTGATTCCAGGAGCAACCACTGCTACGGCTCCGAGTATTCGCAACCCGTCTGTGAGGAGCCCCGCCTGCCACGCCTCGAAAACGGCAAGAACTGAAGCTGTGAGAGCAACAACAAAAAGAACCAGGACACTCCTCTGAGACGCAATAGGAGCGATGAGCTGAGCGAGTCGCATCATTCGAACTTCATCCAATAGACGAACCTTAACGCCGAGTGCGAGAGGGTCGACAAAGGACGCCGCACCCTTGGATGGAGCCTCAGTGTCAATCAAGAGCCCCTCCTTCAGCAAGACGTCGTCAATAAAAGCCTGAAGTTCGGACCGCCGTCCGCCCTCTTCTGCGATTCCGAGAACCTCCGCAAGGGTTCCAAGATCTACGCTCCCCTTGGACTCAACAGTCCTCAAGAGTGAGAGCGTGGGCTCCTCAACCAAGTAGGAATGCCCATTCGCGAAAGCGACGGCTCTACCATCGGGGCGGAGCTGTCCCAACACAAAGTCAGAGGGAAGTTGGAGGGCCATCGGGCTCCTCTTGCTGAGGGTTCTGGGTGAGGAACTGGCGTCGCAGGCTGGACAGAAAGGCCTCTTTGAAGCCTCCGCAATCGACAGCGCCTGCAGAGCCCTCATGCCAACCGCGGATGGCGCAGCCCCCGGCGCATACCAGCGCGACTTGGCAGCCTAGGCACTGTTCAAGGGCCACCACGGAACGCTTGCGCCAGCGTGAGTACTTGTCCGCAAAGAACTCGACCGTATCGTCCCTGAATTGACCAACCGCGTGTTCTGGTTGCCCTACCACCTCGTTGCAGGTGAATACGAGCCCTTCGGGATCAAGAAGTAGGGAGCTGGAAACGGCACCGCAGTATCTAGATTGCTCGCCCCAAGAGAAGTCCCAGGAGTTGACTGAGCCCTGGTTCTTCTCATCCCGGAGTGCGAGTAGACGTCTATCGCGAGAGAGGAATTCTATGAGTTCGGAGTGGCTGAGGAGTTCAGAGGTAGCTAGGCTCCCCAAGCTTGGCTTGACTGGCGCTGCGAATACCGTGACGTTTCTCCGTCCGAGGAGTCCGACTTCGTCCAAGGAGTCTATGAACGCGGGGAGATGTGCAAGGTTATCGCGATCGACGTTGGTGCGGATGCTAACCATGACACCCTCGTCTGTGGCGGCCTTTATGTTCGATACAATCCTCGCGAAGGTTCCGTGGCCTGATGTGTTAATCCTGCGCGCGTCGTGGATCTCCCGTGGACCGTCGAGCGTGACCAGTAGGCGGGCGATCTTGGTGGGAGAGAGTAGATCGCGAAAGTGATCAAGCTGAACACCGTTAGTTGTGGCGGTGAAGGTGTAGCCCCGATCGACGCCCAACTTGACAATCGTTTCCACCGTCTTCCTCGTGCTCTTCATAAGAGGTTCACCACCGAAGAGTTCGATATTTTGCTTCGATTGGTTATGCGGGAAGGTGTCTATGTACCGGAAGTAGCGGACGACTAGATCTGGCGACATGATCGACGGTCGCGCGCGACCTTCAATACCTGACTGGAAGCAGTAGGTGCATGCGAGGTTGCATCCATAGGTTAGGACGAAGGTGAAAGTGGGGGTGGCTCGCTCTTGAGCGCGAGCGGCGTCTATACGAGTGGCGAGGTCACGAACCGCGGTTCGCTCCTCTTCGGGCGACAAGTTCGTGACATAGCCCCGAAGGGCGAGATAGTCGAGAAGCGCCTGTGGTGGATCGACGAAATCTTCTGGAATCTCTCCGACTTCCGTCAGATACTCTGCGAGCGATGTCGGGACTAAATCGATAGCCCGGGTAATGCAGTTAACGAGAAGCGACTGCCCGCCGGGCAGCCGGCTTTGTAGGTTGTAGGCTCCAGGACGCAACTTTGTTGGAGTGCTATGGGGGGTGGAGGTACGAAGGGCATAGGAGTCGGTACGGCCCATGGCATTGACTTGCGTTGTCATCCTATTGTCCCCCCAATAGTGCCGAAATGGCGCTTCGTGACTGCGGCAAGGCAACTCACGAGGCTTAGGGGATGATATCACACGGGGATTGGCGGCGGGGGTCTAGTTCAGCTCATGGGCGGGGGCCGGACGTACGCTTCTCGGCATGTGGGCGAACTCACGCCCCACGGCGTCGACGCCCGCCATGGGAATCTGCGAATCCGACTCTCAGCACCAGCGTCCGCGCGCGCAGTCTTGGATGTGGCTGAGGTGTTCGCCGTGTTGCCCGTTCACCCCGAGAGGCTGTCTGGCATGCGACACTCCCTGCCCGGGGCTTTTCGTTCGAGGTGTTCCATACGGCGGTGGGCGGGCCGACAGCCGCCGTCCGTTGCCGAGTGGTGCGCTCTGCCGCGGCCCAACGGATTGTCGCCCGGCACGGGAGGGTCGACACTCTTGGGATGACGAACACGATCCCCGTCGTCGGATCCGCACCGTTGCTGGGCAGCCTGTACGACCTCAACACCACCCGGATGCGTGCCTTCTTCACCCGCGCCTACATCGAGCACGGACCGGTGTTCGAGATCCGTGTCCTCGGGCAGCGCCTGGTGGTGCTCGCTGGCCCGGAGGCCAACCGGTACGCCTCGGGGTCCGGCCGGAAGAGCTTCGGATCACACCTGGCCTGGGGGCGTCTCGACCGGCATTTCGGCGTGGCAAGCTCGATGATCAGCGTGGATGGTGAGGAACACACCGCGATGCGCCGCGTCGAAGCCCGGGCGTATACCCGGGCCCACTTCAACGCCACGATCGACCGCTCAGCGGCGGCCGCCCACGAGGATCTGGACGCCGTGAGCCCGGGCTGGCTCGCGGTAGCGCCCTGGTGCAAGCGGCTGGTGACCGAGCAGGTGGCTCGAGTCGCGGTCAGCGGCAGCGCGCGCCCCCTGCTGGATGACCTGGTCCGTTACGTCCAGCTCACCCTGATGGCCCACGTGACCCGGCAACGCCCACCCGCCTTGATGCGATTCCCGCGGGTGGCCCGCTCCCAGCGGCGGGTCTGGGCCATGGTGGACGCACTCGTCGACGAGCGCCGCCGCACCGGCCCCGGCGACGTCCCCGACCTGATCGACGACGTCCTCGCCGCCGCCGCCCTCGACCCCGGCCGGTGGGGGCCCACCGACGTCAGCGTCGCCGCGCTGGGCGCGTTCATCGCCGGCATGGACACCGCCGCCAACACGCTCGCGTTCGCGATCTGGGAACTCGTGCAGCGTCCCGAGCTGGTTCCCGACCTCGTCGCGGAGGTCGACGCTGCCCTCGCCGGCGGGATTACCGCCGAAGCACTCGAGCGGATGCCCGGCCTGGTGCGGTTCCTGTTCGAAGTGCTCCGGGTGCATCCCATCGCCCCTGCACTCGAGCGGCACCTGGTCACCGACGTCGAGTTCGCCGGTTACCACCTGCCCGCCGGCACCCACGTCATCATCGCCACCACCGTCACCCACAGCCTCGGCGACCTCTTTGCCGACCCCGACCGCTTCGACCCCGACCGGTTCTCCCGTGAACGCGGCGAACACCGCACCCCCGGCGCCTACGTACCCTTCGGGGTCGGCACTCACACGTGCGCAGGCCGGGGCATGGCCGAAGGACTCCTCACCCTCGACGCCGCCCTCCTGCTCCACACGCTGAGGTTCACAAAGGACCCCGGATACCGGCTCCGTCAGATCGCCCGCCCCACACCCAGCCCCGACAATCGCTTCCGGATCAACGTCCTCGGACGCCGTACCCCGGACGACCAGCGAGCCGTCAGCGTCCCCAGAACTCAGGCCGATAGGGAAGCCCTGACGCCGCGCACCTGACCCTCGCAGATGATCGCCACCACCGTCCCTGCACCCTTGCGTCCGGACGAGCTTGGTGGTCCCGCTGCCGGCGACCGAGTGGCCCGCTTGCTTCGCCGCTTCTGGGTGACCGCTCCGTCCGACTCTGGCATGGCCCATGAGGCTCCAACTAGCTGACCATCGTTGCCGTCGACCACTGACGTCCGGCGGAGACTCCCACCGACTCAGCGCGGCATAGCGGAAGGGAGTGCACCGCCTCCGCTGCCATCACGTGACGCCACCGATAGACAATTCGTCGCGATAGGACTTGGGGTACCAGCCCGATTATCAGGCGTGAGTTCGTCGCCCGCTAGCCAGTCGGGGTAGCGCCGCTCTCGTCTAATGCCCTCTGGAGTGCTGCCGCCCGATCCCATTCCCGCTGATGGAGCTCGTGATAAGGCAGTTCACGGCGATGACGCAGATGTGTGATTTGCCGCGAGCAGAACGTGGTACCGAGCGGAGTTATTGCATCCCACCAGAAGATCGCACCCACCGGACCGTCCTGGATCTCCGCAATGAATGCGCGCAGGGCACCATCGTCAGGCGACCTTGGGTTATGCATTCGGTTTGCATACGGATAATGACCCCCAGTGCCCGCGCGCTTGAGCTGATCGAACACGGAGAAGTCTTTATAAAGGACTATGGCGCCGTTCGACATTCCGTCGGCCCCGTTCATGAAGTCCACCACCTGTTGTGGGACCTCGAACCCAGTCTCGGCGACACGGCACCCGATGTTCTTCATGTAGTAGCGAGCCAAGTTCCTTGTGGCCGACGAGTCCCCCGGGAATATGTCAAGCATGTTAAACTTCGCTCGCACTCTGAAGAATTCTGGGTCGTCAATGACTTTCTGCACGAAGTGATCGTAGGCCCGATCAAAGGGCTGGCTCTCGGCATTGTTGCATTGCTTGCACAAGACTTTAGGGAAATGCATAGCCTTGGCCCCTGGGCCATTGATCCGAGCTGGTCGATCAGAAGCGTCGAGCCACAGATGGCTTGCGCACCCCTTGAGCATGTTTCGGAGCTGGGACGCCTTGAAGCGATGTTCCCGCGAATCCGCTGCGCGGCCACACCACCAGCACCGAGCATCTGCAGGTGGTGGTGGGGGGCTCACGAGGTTCATCCTATCCGCCTGATCACCTGTGCCCCGTCTGATCTGACGATCACTGCCGACACGCCCACGCGAGACTGGGGTGCCTTCCACCAGCCGGTTGGCGTAGCGTTATCAGACTGCGAGCGGCAAGAGCGCGCGTGCGAAGGCCAGGCCAGGCCAGAAGGCTTACCCCTCGCGACACACAGTTCGGGTAGCTCAGGATGGCGTGACTTTCAGTCCTTTCGCGCGGCCCTGGCGGCCTTGAGCTTCGCGGCGCGCGCCGGCGTAGTGAACAACTGGTGTAGCAGTTCGTCCATGATGGTGAGGACGTCGGAAGCCTCGTCGTTCGTGGCGGGCTCGGCGAGGTCCCCGTGAGCGGCGTCGTTCCCGAACTGCCGCACTATGTGGGCTGAGTCAACAAGGGTCCCCCAAATGAGGTGCTTGTCTGAGAGTTCGGTGATCTTGGCATGGATTCCGTACACGGTGACGCCGTGGGCTTTCGCTGACGATTCGATCACGGAACGCGCCACGCTGCACGTGGCGATGTAGGCGTTGTGCGCAAAGCACAGCCATGCCTCGCGAGCGGCGGAAGCGATGTGCGACGGCACGTCGGGATACCCAGGTTGGTTGGTGGCAGGCGGGTTCCACTGGACGCTGCGGTCGTAGTCCTCCGGCTCGCCCGAACGATAACTGCCCGATGGGTCGTAAGTAGTTCGCCACGTGACTACGCTGAACCGGCCACAGTTGTCGCACTTGTAGGCAGCGTCACTGACATACCCAGTGAACATGTCGTTCTGCACAGAGGGGTGTCGCGAAAGCTGGGTCATGTGTACGTCGCGGTTGCACCAACCGCAAGTCGTCGTCGCCATGACAGCACTATGGCGCACAGCGCCGACGGTCTCGGGTGAGTCCACCCGTCCGGGACTTGCTGCGCACGAGACGGAAGCGTACGCGTGAGAGCGACCGCGACCAGTTGGTGGCTGTTCGCGGCACGGAGTGAAGTGGCGGACGCGCCGCGTCAGCGAGCGCTCATCTGCACCGATCGGGGGGGCGCCGGAGGCGCCGCCCGGATTTCGGGCGGCGGCCAAGATCGCGCGCCCGGAGACAATTGAAGGCGGGTGCGCGAAAGCCCAGCCGCAAGGCAACCCTCGCGCACAGTGCCAGAGTCGGATGTGTCCGGCCCCGGGCCGAGCGGGGAACCTGCGGCCGGCATGCTCGGGGGCTGTTACACGAGTGGGCACCAAGGCGGAGGCTGGGCTCCAAGTTCCCGTCCGTGAGGCGTAACGGTACTCATGCAGACCACGCATTATGACTCATGCAGACCACATTATGTTTCCCGTCGTGCCACCCGTCGTCGCGACCCATGGCCTCGGAGGCGCAGTCTTCGCATCACCGGTTCGTCACGAGACGTTCAGTTCTCGTCGGATTTCTTCGCCGGCCGCCGCGATGCCCGCTGAGACATCGATGTAGATGACTCCATCTAAGTCGCCTGGGAGTCGGACATCACCTTTCCGCAGCACCAACACCTGTCCGCTCTTTCGACCGAAGTATCCTACGAAGAAGCCAAGTTCAAAGATCACGTTCTGCCGAGCACGTGCTTCTGAGTCTTTCGTGAGGTCGTCGGGGGAGAGAAGGATAAAGGCGTAGTCGGCCTTCTCCGCGTTCTCCTCGAACTTCTCGATTATCGTGCGGCCACCGCTGCGCTTCTCTGCAAGGACGACTGGCTCCTGCCAGCCGAGCGTGTTCTGTATGTAGTTCTTCAGGTCTAGCCGAAGAGCGGCGTCATGCCCGTGAACAATGAAGGCAAGCGGCGTGCTCGCAACGCGTCGTCCGGTCATTATTGGTAGGTCCTCTCTGAGGCTATGCTCGAGTAGAGCAATTGGGTTATCGCCAAATACGTCCGTGAGTGTCAAAAACTTCTCGCTCATTGTTGCGCATCTCTCGAGGGTCCACCCGTCAAGTTCATCATGTAGGACGCGCGCCAAGGCGGTGGTGAACTCATCACGCGTGAGTCCCGAGTTGTGGGCATGCTGTAGCAGTGGCAATGCAATGGTCACATCCCCGCTCAGACTGACCGCTGCTTCTACGAGAGCTACGTACAGCGGTCGGAAAGCGGTCCAGCCCTGAGTTCGCTTTAGGTCTCTTACTTGATCGACACTGAGGTTCAAGAAATCTGTGAGTAGTCCTAGCGCACGTAAAGTCTTCAGGAGCAGGAACGGATCTTGTGCGCTCGCATGCGTCACTTTCGAGTCACTTGAAACGGGGTCCGCTAGGTCGATGAAGGCATCCACAGCCTCCGCGCTCGCTCGTGCGTACAGCTGGTTCAATCGATGCTTCACTTCACCCAAGCGATGTCTTGGGAATCCACTGCCCTGCAATCTCGGAAGCACAAACGGCCAGACGAAGTCTCCCTTTCGTTCAGCCGCGATCTGGGCGAGCAATGTCGCAGTTGTACCTTCAGCAACTCCGTCAATCTCGCACGCGATTCCGCCAAGCGTGCCGGGTCGGTTGTCGACCAGGTCTGCGAGCCACAGCTCGATAATCGCCCCGCTGATATCAACCGCGCGGCGAAACATCGGTTCGGTGAGTCGGTCCAGCTGGCGCGATAGTCTGGCCAGCATTGCAGGTTGGCCATACTCCAACATTTCTAGCGGACTCTTCTTTGCTTTTTCGCTCGCGTGGTGTTCGAAGTTCTGGAGATCGCTGCCGACGAACAAGCGAAGCTCACCATCTCGAACGAGTCCGCGCGCTGGACCCATAACCAAGTCCTGCGTCAACCGTGACTCGTAGAAGTACGAAGCTGAGGCTAGGATCTCGTCAGATAGGAGAACCTGCGCCTTCAGTTCCGCTTCCAACCATCGACGCGAGACCCGCAAGTCCTCCTGCGTTGGGCCGTCACCAAGCGTCCAGAAGACTCGCCCAGGCACGGGTTCGTTCGAGGACAGCCCGAATCTCGGCGGCTCGAACATGGGTTTTGCATCCCCCCGCTAGGAACTCGTGGCGTTTGCGCTTGGCTTTGTCTCATGCGTTGCACAGCGTGACCTTCCGAACGTGCAGGTTACGCCATCTGGATCCGACCGCCGCGCTAGGACCACGGCGACGTCGAGGCCGCCCGCACATTCTGTGCAGGTATCCGGGCCACCTGCTGCAAGGTCGACGACGTCCCGTTCGCCGCGCCCGACGGCTATCCGACTCTGGGCAGTTGAGTAACCACACGCCCTTCGGCAGAGTCGAGCACATCCGATGGGCGCCCAAGGGGATGAGGGCCGCTTGGCCGCTTGCTCGGACGTCCAACAGGGTGTACTCGATGGAACTTCTGGCGAGGCCAGGACACAGCGTAAAGTGAAGTCACTGAGATGGTCAATTGACGGAGCCGACGGGAGGCCTTTAAGGTGAGTGGGCGGATATACGGCTACGCGCGGGTCAGCTCGAAGGACCAGAATCTGGATCGGCAACGCGATTCTCTGGCCGGCGTCGACGTCTTGGTCGAAGAGAAGGTCTCGGGGAAGACGCTCGCCGATCGAGCCAAGCTTCGGACCCTGATGGATTTTGCGCAGGCCGGTGACACCATCAGGACCAAGTCGATTGACCGGCTGGCGCGCGACACCCGGGATCTGCTGCGCATCGTCGACGAACTGGCCAGCAAGGGGGTGGCGCTGGAGTTCATCGACTCCCCCATGCTCAACGTCTCGACCAAGGAGGGCCGGGCGATAATCACCGTCTTCGCAGCATTCGCCGAGCTGGAGCGAGAGTCCATCCGCGAGCGGCAGCTCGACGGGATCGCGCTCGCCAAGGCGGCAGGCAAGTACGCCAAGGTTCCCAAGCTCAATGCTGAGAAGATCGCAGCAGCCAGGAAGCAGGTCGAGGCCGGAGTGCCAAAAGCTCGCGTGGCCAGAGACCTTGGGGTCAGCCGACAAACGCTCCACTCAGCGCTCAACGGGACCGGTCGGTACGCGGTGACGTGAGCCAGGCGGCACCAAGCCGGCTCTCGTGGCGTTCGGTCTTCGCCGAATGCCGGCGCTTCGCCTCGTCCAGGCACCCTGCTTGATCAGCAGACAACGGCGTTCCGGCCCGTTCTCTCCTCTCGGCTGACATCCTCGACAACGGTGCCTGAGCTGGGCTCACTCTTGGGGTAGTTGGTAACCCAACCGTCGCAGGGTTGCCGGGCGCCGCCGACAGAACCCGGACATGAGTTCCCGTGTCCAGCCTCAAGTCGCTGAGTGAGTGCGTCGATAGTGATCCCGGCCGCCAAGCAGCAGCTCTCCTAACGAGGTGACAGCACTGTTAGCTGGTGCGCAGGTCTAATAGCAGCCACAGCGGCCCCCATCCTTCCCGATCGAGTACTTGATAGATTCCTAGCTTCTTTCGCAAGTGGCCTTGGTCGTGCGTGATGCCACGCTCAGCGCCTCGCGCGACCAAGCTTCTTATCGACGTCCAAGAGATACACGAGGTCATGGTGCCGCACAGTCGAGCGAGCCTTGAATGCCTCACCTGCGCCTGCGGCGGCCACCCGACCAGCAGCAGTTGCCAGGACGGTCGCGGAAGGGAGCATGGCCGCCAACTCGGCGAGGCCCACGATTCCCACCACCAGGTTCGGCAGATATTCCGTCCCAAGGCGCTTAGTCGTTTCAACCGCGACTTGGGCCTTCGATGCCGTTCTTCGCAGGTCGTCGAGGCTGGGGCGAACCTCGTCGTACCACAGTTCGTCGATCTCACTCGGAAGCGTCGCGTCCAGGGCCGACGACTCGAGCCTGTCGGCCAGCCGCTTTACCGACGCCCTGTACCGGGCTCGTCCTTCGGCGAGTTCCTTTCGCGCCTCGATCACCTGACTCATCGGAGCGTCCGGGAAGGTCGGCAACCGCTCCACCAGACCTGTCCCCACGCTGGCCCGCCGCCATCGCGTGCCGGCCACGTGGGGCACCGCATCAGCTAAGTCTTCCGATGCCCGCAGGAAGTCAGTGGTGACCTCATCCAACAGGAGGTGCGAGCCGGGATCGGTCAACGCCCTGGAAAGGCGATCACGGAACCAGTCAACTTGGAGGTCGGCAGAGTCCTCGAAGCGTGTGCCACCACTGATCATTGTCACTGCACCGGTGTCCAGCGCCATGTCGAGCTGCACGGCTTCAGCGCTGTCGAAAACCTCCTCCGCCTGTTTCCTCATCTCGGGTATGTACTCTTTCCATAAGCGCTCAGCCTCCATCCGCTCTGGATCGTTACGCGGCCGGACTTCCAACCTCCGCATCCCCCTACGAAAGTCCCTTGGACTCACATCCGTCACCCCGATACGCCGCAACGTCTCGGCCGGTAACGCGGTGATGGTCGTCCACGGATCGTCCGGGTCGATGTCCCGCAGGGGCCGGAATTCGCGCATCCACGCCGCGCTCGGCGCGACAAGGTCAACATGATCTGCATACAGCAGTGAGCTACGCAGCAGTCGCAGCTCATTAACCAATGACGGCTGGCCGCTCGCCTTCATTTGAGGAGTAACGCCGACGGTGACTGTAAGACCCTCGCGGCCCGCGTTTGGCGCATGCCTCTCTCGCCGAGATGGCCTCCGTGACTTCTTCCCCATTCACTGATCATCTCTCAGGCATCGCGCCAGAGCACACGTCTCATAAAGTGTGTCTCGCTGTGGGAAGGCATGAGCCAAGATTGCGGGGCTCGGGACCGGGTAAGGAACGGAGGGGGATCTCGTCTCGTCAAGGACACAAATTCTCGCGGTCCACAGTCTCACCTGCCCTTCCCCGGAGATGAACGAGATCCAGCTGCTCGGCCTGACGCCGCGACCGACCGACGTCTGGACAGTCCTAAGCGAAGCCCGCTACTCCAAAACGGGCACGACCCGAAAGCTCTCGATCCCGCCGCGCTCGGGTAGCCAGCGAGCAGTACCCGGTTTGCCCCTAACCTAATTCATATGGATGCCCCAACCGCCATTTCCCTCATAGGCGTGACTATTTCGATTCTGAGCCTCGCATTCGCGACGTTTTTCAGCATTCACAACAGGCGAATCTCAGCCGAGTCCAAAGACGCGGCGCAGGTCTCCGCCAAGTCGGCGCAGCGGTCCGTAGATATTGCCCAAGCACAACTCGAGCTCACCCTTGATGCCCAGCGAGCTGCGCTGAATCCATACATATGGGCCGACCTCCGCGCGCGCGACGACGCCGGCGTGTTGACCTTACAGATCGGCAACTCGGGCCCGACAGTTGCCCGCGATATCAAGGTTGCATTCGACCCCCCGCTGCCAACATGGGCCCCGGAAGAGGAACGCCAGGACATCGCAGCCCTCGAACAACTGTGCAAGGCGGGCCTAGGTTCGCTTGCTCCGGGGCGCACCTTCATGTGGAATCTGGGTGTGCTGTACAAGTTCTTCCCCAACGAAGGTAAGGACCCCGTCCCGGCGATCGAGGTCAAGGTTTCAGCCACCGATTCTGAGGGACGGCTGATCCCCGACCTGTCCTATGTCATCCAGATGGAGGACCTCAAGCACCAAGCTGCCAGAGCGCAAGGGCTCGCGCTGGTTGAAAAGCCGTTGAAGGAGATCTCCAAGACCCTAGCGGACTGGAAGAAGGGTGTCGCACGCTGATCCGGCAGTAGATCCATACCAGAGGCGGCCCTCGTCACTAGCCTCCTGTCCTCAAGTTCAGACGAACACCACAACCGTCAAGCGCGAAGAACCGTCATGGTGTGTCGAGTGTGATTGACCCAAGAACTGCCCGAGCATCGGATACGGCTTCGTCGCCCGACCTAGTGCGAGTGCTGAGCGCGCCACCCGGCACGGACAAGCACCGTCATCGCAATAAGACCAATGAGCGTTTGGGAGCTGGATTCTCGACGGCGCTGAGCCACTGGGTGGAATGCCTTTGAAGGAACCGCTGCGATTGCGTGCGCCGGTCGTTCACTCCCCTATTGCATTGGAGGCACTATCGGCCGCGGTCGCCGACAATGCGGTAGTAGGGGCGGGGTTGGCGTGGTCCATGGGAGAGCCGGCGCCCGCGGCCGGGTCGGGCGCGAGTCGCATACACCGGCGGCAACGCATTTCCTTTGTCGGCCAAGATGCGCGCTCGGGTGGCGCGTTGGTCCCCGGACCTCGCGTAGCCCTCGGCCCGCGCCTGGCGTTGTTCGGCCGAGTCGTACCCGTCGGCGCCTTGCCTATCGACGCTGTCTGCCCGCGCCCGCGCCCGCCCGCCTTCACAGATCTCATCGCTGTGCTCTGCCGTCTCCGATCGCAGTTCGGCAGCGTCGTTGGCTTGTTGCCCAGGCATGTCTTCACCACCCGCTTCATCCTCGATAGTCTGCCCACGGCTGCGGTCTTGTTCGGCGCGGAACTCTTCGACGCTCTCTTGTTTCCGGTCGTGTTCGGTTTGTTCGAGAAGTCCAAGAACGGCGGCGCTGTCGGTGTCTGCCTCGGGTGTGACGCCCCAGCGGGTGGTGATCTCGCGAGTCATGACCTCTCGGGCCGCGCCGGCATCCGGGTGTTCTCGGTAGGCGTCGGCGATATGCCAAGTGTCCGCCACTTGTTGGATGGTCGCGGCAGCCCACCAGTCGGGGTCATAGACCAGCCGCAGCCTGGCCATCGCGGCCTGTTCTTGGGCAGCGGCCTGCGAGATCTGCTGCTCGGCGTACGTGGATGCCGCAGTGACGGCGTGTTCCTGGTCGGTGGCGTGTTGTTGGGTGGCGCGGAATTGTGCCTCGCCCAGGCGGGCCAGCATCCCCGCGGTCAGTTGGGCTGCGTTACGCAGGGCATCGTCGATACCGTCGTTGTCAGACATGGCGGGTTCCTTTCCTCACCGACGATGTGGCAATCGGTGTGCACCAGGTCGTTATCGCTGGATCCCGGAGCCGGCTCGAGTCGTGTGCTCAGCCGGCCGCGCGGGCTGTGGTGTGGGCAGGCTGGGCGGGATCACTGATCCGGCCGGTTGGGCGAACGCCGCGGCCACCGCCTGCTGCTGATCACTTGCTGCCGGCACTGGACCGGTGCCGTGCGCTGGCGGCATGGATGCCTCCAGCTGCCGCAGCATGGGTGCCAGCCGCGCGTTCAGGGCATGGTTGATCTGCTCAGCCCGGCGAAGCTCCCCCACCGCCTGGTGCGCCTCCGCGGCCGCCTGACCGAGTGCGAGCAACTGCCGCAACAGGAGCGTCCGGGTGAGCATCTCCTGGGTCTTGCGGCCCTTCCCGACCCCGGCCAAGATCAGCCCGGCGATCGACGACATCCCGGGGACGCGGTCCGGTCGTGGCAGCGGCGGGCGACGCAGTTCGGCCGAGCGGGCGATCGCGTCCGCGGCCTGCGCCAACGGACCGGGGG
>JARKOC010000347.1 GCA_029975915.1 Bryobacteraceae bacterium | reverse complement strand
AATTCGGATAGGATCCGATGAGGCCAGGGATGAAGTCGGCGCTGTCCTTGGAGGGATCGAGCCGCCCGTCCTCTCCGAACAGAAAGGCGACGTTGTCATGCCAGCGGTTGATGACAATGGAGCCGGCAACGTCCCTGCCGTTCTTGAGGCGGATCCTCAAGTAGGCCAGATTGGCGTTGTGCTCGTTCACCAGGGAAAAAAAGGCCGTGCCGGGTTGGGAAAGGGCGGTAAACGCCCGCAGGTAGTCATCCCTTGTCGTATATGACGTGGGCAGCCGCGGATAGGCACCCCCTACCGGCAGATAGTTCACGGGATCGAATGTGATCCCCGCCGCACGCAACAAGTGCTTCTTCACGACATGTTCCACGAACTCCCGCTTCGGATCGTCGGTGGTGAAGGCAATCTTCGCCGGCAGGGCGGACGGGTAATAGTGCATCTTCTCCGGATCGCCCCCCAGGTACCAGGACTGCATCAGCTCCCGTCGCTTTTCCGGGGGCAGAAAGTCAAGGAAGTAGCTCTCCCCTTCCACGCGCAGCGCATCCATGTAGAGCCGCAGCGCCAACTGGTGGCCGGCCGTGCCGTACACGTCGAAGCCGGCGACGAGCGCGTAGTAGATCCGTTCGAGCAGGGGATAATCGAGGACCCAGATTGTCTTGGGCAGATTTCCCAGCACCCCCCTGTGAACCGAGGCGCTGTCGAAATGTCGGTAAACAGTAAGCACCGGCGCGTCATCGGCACGGTTGCCTTTCCAGATGGACTCATAGCCCAAGCCGTCGTAGTTCAGCGACGTGTAATAGTCCTGCCGGGCCCTGTAAAACTCGACAGCCGCCTTGCGGTGCCGATCGGTCAGCGCCGAAAAAATGCGCAGGTCGCTCCCCTTCTCGACGGGCATGCGCAGCTTGTCGGCGTACGTCTTCAGGAATCCGGGATAGGCCACGCTCAGGTCATGGCCGGGATCCATGAACAGCACCCAAAAATGGTCATCGATGACGTTGAGGGCTATCTGTCCCTTGCACACCGGCCCGTGGATGAAGGTCATG
>JARKOC010000346.1 GCA_029975915.1 Bryobacteraceae bacterium | reverse complement strand
GCGACCCCGAATAGACGCTTGGCCGGGGCCGGCCCGTCACCCTGGACGGTGTCGTCGAGAGGAGGAACGAAAGGAAGGAAGGGAAGAGCCGAGGATCTCGGTCACGGGGCTTGACAGCCCTTGTTCATAGACGTTTGTTCGGCCCCGTCCCTGGACGCATGTGGACGTTCTTTGGCATGATTTCGACCAGAACTTGTGGACACGGAAGCGGACAAATGGTACTCTACGACCACAGGTTCGATAGAGTAGACAATAGGTTAGGTGTAGAGATGAAGCGGACAGGTTCTGGACCATGGTTGAAGACACACCCGTGGTTGTCTTTCGAATTCTCGACCGAGGCCTTGCCAGGTGATGTTTGGTTCTTGCTTGGAGAATCGCAGTCGAAATGCGAGCATCTTGCGGGCGTTCCGCTGCGACCAGACATCGCAGCAACGTTGCATCGGGTCTATTTGGCCAAGGGCGTACAGGCCACGACGGCCATCGAGGGCAACACGCTTACGGAGCGGGAGGTCCTGGCAAGAATTGAGGGGAACCTTTCTCTCCCACAATCGAAGGAGTACCTCGGCCGCGAGGTCGACAATGTGATTGTTGCGTGCAACACGATCGGGAGGACCGCAGTTCTCGGTGACAGTCAGGAATTGAGTGCCAGCGACCTCAGCGAATACAACCGGATGGTGCTGCAGGGCTTGCCGAGTCGGCCGGACGTTGTGCCAGGGGTCGTCCGCGACCATGCGATCCGGGTGGGCAGCTACATCGGACCAAACTTCGAAGACTGCGCATCGTTGATGGCGAATCTCTGTTCCTGGCTGAACACCAGTTTCGTGGCTACCAAAGGTCAAGACGTACCAATGGCTATCCTGAAGGCGATCATTGCCCACGTGTACTTCGTGTGGATCCACCCATTTTCCGATGGGAACGGTCGGACCGCGCGCTTGCTGGAGTTCAGGCTGCTTCTGGAGGGAGGCGTTCCAACGCCTGCTGCTCACCTGCTCTCGAACTACTACAACCAGACTCGGTCTGAGTACTACCGGCATCTCGATCAGGCGAGCATGAATGGCGGTGATCTGGTTCCGTTCATCCGATACGCAATGAGCGGTTTCATTGATGAACTCCGCGAGCAGGTCAAGTGGATTCGGTTCCAGCAGATGGACGTGACCTGGCGCAATTACGTGCATGAGCGGTTCCAAGATGTTCCTGCTTCTGCGGTTCGAGATCGCCAGCTGCATCTTGTTCTGGAACTGTCGACGCAGCAGGATCCAGTGAGTGCTGGTGACCTTGCTGGCCTGACACCGGGCTTGGCAGCGTTGTATCGGCACAAGACCGACAAGACCGTGACGCGAGATGTGAACCGACTCATCGAGATGGAGTTGGTTGAACGGGTAGGTACGAAGGTCCGGGCTCGGCAAGAAATCGTTGCAGCGTTCCTTCCCGCGCGGCGACGCCCCAGGGGGTAGCCGCAGGTCGCGCAGATCGCGAAGTCAGTGGTCCTGCACTTGGGGCCCCTGTGGGCCGAACGGTTTGCGAATCACCCGCAATCGCGTCCGGCCGCAGGCCGGTCCGGCGCGCCGGTTGCGGCCCGCGGCCAGAGGCCGCCCCTCCCCTAGCTGATGTGCCTTCCCCTCGCGGCCGCGGGCTCGTGCAACCGGCGTGTCCCGAGCGTCCGACCGCGTGAACGCGCTTGTTGGGCGCCCGCCTTCGGCCTCGCGGAGATTCGGGCTTGTTTTCTGGGAAGCAAGGTGACAATATATCACCCATGGAGCAGCCGCTACCGAAGGCCGCCGCAGAGAAGATCATCCGGCAAGCGGCGTCGCTGCCATCAGGTGTCGAGTACCGTTCCCACTGTTGGGAGCGGATGGCGCAACGGCACGTGGATGCATTGGACGTGGTGCGGTTGCTTCGTAGCGGCGAAGTGATCGGAAGCGCCTACCGGCGCAACGATGAATGGCGCTACCGCGTTCGGGAGCGCCCTGGGAACGCGCCTTCCGAAAGGAAGCGCCTGAGGGTCGTGGTCGTCGTGGTGACGGAGGAACGGGTTTCTTGCCAGACGGTCTATCGAGACCGAGATGGGTGATGCCATGGCGAAGTGCTACAAGTGCCGGAAGGCGGACATGGTCTCTCGGAAGGCGACAATCGAATACCGGCAGGCTGGACTGCCATACCCCGTGATGCTTGGGAATGTCCCGGTTCGTGAGTGTCCGGCGTGCGGCGAGCAGGCGGTGACCATCCCTGACGCGGAAGGTCTGCATCGGGCGCTTTGCCTGCACATCGTGCGTGTGAACCGCGCACTTCTGGGCCAGGAGGTCCGGTTCCTGCGAAAGTGTCTCGGTTGGAGCGCGGAGCACCTCTCAGCGATGATGGGGGTCGACCCCAAGACGTTGTCGCGATGGGAGAATGGTCGGCAGAAGTTGGGGCCGGTCGCGGAGCGCTTCCTTCGCATCCTGGTATTGCAGAAGTTGGAGGAGGACGCCAAGGGTTTTGCGGACCATGTCCTCCCGACACTGGGTAACGAACCTGCGGCGATGAGCGAGTCGCTCCACATGGCCACTTCGCGGAACGGCTGGCGCGAAGCGGCCTGACGGATCTCAGCGACACCGAGTTCAACACCCAGTTCACGAAACCGCGATCCTTGCCCTGGGTGCGCCCAACGGTTTGCGCGTCACCGGCGGACGCGTGCCTGGCCGCCAGGCCAGGCCGGGGCGCGCCGGTTGCGGCCCGCGGCCAGAGGCCGCCCCTCGTTTGGTTCCGGTCCGTCCGAGCCGCGGGCTCGATGCAACCGGCGTGTCCCGAGCGTGCGTCCGGTGCAGGCGCTTGTTCGGCAGCCCTAGTTTCCAGCAGGGCCTTCCGGTGCCAACCGAATCAGCACGGCGGGTGGGTAGGGGCCTCTGAGGGGGAACCGCGGAGGTGACAGCAGGTTCATGGACTTCGGGTCGTGGCTGAACCGATCAAGACTTGGGCGTAGACTCCAAATGTTCTTGCATGACTGTGGGCCAACTCCTAGATTCTGAATTGGTTGTGGCAAATCAAGCGTGGAGAGGGGGGATGTGATGGTGAATGCAAGAACGGTGGCTTCGAGTTCACGCGGTTTGCTTCTTGTGTTCATCTGGGCCACCCATGTGATGGTCAGTTGGACCGGGTGTGGAGAATCAGGAGTGAGGGATGTTTCCGACATGGTCGGCGACAACGAAAGTGACTCAATCTCCTCGTCGGAAGAGGACGTCGGAACTGACGAATCGTGTGGTTCATCGACCCCCGAGTGTGGAGGCGGTGATCGTGGGGCGACGTGGATGAGAAGCCGGCCGATGCCATGTTTGCGGAAGATGTAGCATCGGTCTGTTCAGTGATGGACGGGGCAATTCTTGGTGCCGATCCCACCGAGGGATTCAATTTTGGAGCGGTCCTGACGGGGCAAGCGCATGAGAGAGTGGTCACTGTTACGAACTGGAGCAAGGAGACGATTACCATTCAATCTGTTCGTTTGGAAAGCAGTGTCTTCGCTTTGGTGGAGCCTCCCAGAGCACCGTTCGATATGAAGTCTTGCGATTCCTTCTCGCTCACCGTCAGGTTGCCGGATGAGGGGCCTGTCTCTGTCATTCTGAGGACTGACGTTGTAGTGGACTTCAGACGAAAGGGGGCGCCCGACAACGAGACGCAGCAACTGCAGATTGGCGTCAATGCAAGCCGCGTCGAGCCGGAAATGGTCACGTGTAAATTCTCCCTGATTCACGTGCCTGGAGACCTTTCGGTGGAGGATGGCAACACAGACGAATTCATCTACGCCAATCGGGGCACCGGGAGATGTGATGTCGCGCGAATCGGCGTCGCTGATTGTACGGTGGGGCGAGACGGTGAGATCGAGTGCCCTGGGCCCACCGAGGCGAGTGCCAGTTCATTATTCCAGTTCGTTGCGACGGGGTCGCAGGTGTCGGAGTTTTCGGTGTCTTCCGGTGAGGTTAGGCAACTTCGCATTGGGAGTTCGGGAACTGCGCCTGCGTCGCTTCCTCACTACGCAACTGTGTTCATCGTTGCGAATGAACATTTGACGGGACGAGTGTCCAACTTTCCGACGCCCGAAATCTTTGAAGACGGAACATCTGGCTATCGATGGCTGATTCGCCTGGTGGAGTGAATGGAACGTTTGAATCCGTAGCAGAGTTTCCTGCGATTGCCGCTTCGGGGTCGGTGGTCGTCGTGATTTGTCCCTGTGGCCTGCCGAACGGTGTTGCGAATCACCCGCAATCGCGTCCGGCCGCAGGCCGGTCCGGCGCGCCCGTTGCCCGCGGCTGATCGGGGCAAGTAGTTGGGATTCGCCGAGGCCGCGGAGGCGAAGCCAGCAACGGGCGTGACGGAAGCGATTGTCGGGGTGAATTCGTACCAATGAACAAGGGCTGCCCTCCCGTAACCGGCATAAGGTAGCGGTCAGGACCACGGGGTCGTTGAATGGCAACGCCCCAAAAAGACGGGAGGGCAGCCGAATGGAAGCGTACGTTGGGATGGACGTTCAC
>JARKOC010000337.1 GCA_029975915.1 Bryobacteraceae bacterium | reverse complement strand
GTCGACCACATCAGGCATGGCCTGGACGCAGTGCATGTAGGCCTTGGTGCCCGCGCGGTTGAAGACGACCGATTGGGCGCCGACTATGTGCGTGCCGGGACTCAGATACCGGGAAATCTTTACCTGACCGGGCGACGGGATAAACAGCACCGGCACGGCCATATAATCGCTATCACCTACGCACACAACAATCGCGGTATGTCCGTCTGGCGAGATGGCCACGTTGACGGGACGGAGCTTCCCGTCTTTCGAGATGTCCATGGAAGACACATATTCCAACTTTCCGTCTTGGTCGAGCAGTAAAGCATGCACCTGGCCGTTCCAATAATCCGCCGCGAGGACGGTGGCGCCGTCGCTGGATATGGAAACGGACTGGAACTGGCGTAGCCAGGAGAACTCGGCGACCCTGGCCAGAGAGCGGTTCCGCACATCGATGACGGCAATCTTGGTGGAGAAACCGCCGTCGGTCACCAGGGCATAGCGCCCGTCGGGCGTTATGTCCATGTCTTCGGCGAAGAAGCCGACGTCAATACTTCCGACCACGGAGGGCATGGCGGGATAGGTGGTGTCGATGAGGAACACCGTGCTGTCGCCGAAGTTGGAAACCAGCGTGGTTTTGCCGTCGGGCGAGATGACGACGTCGAACAGCCCTCCGCCCACGCTCCCCAGTTCACCGACGAGCAGGGGCGATACGGCGCCCAGGGTGGTTCCGTTCAGGATGCCGATGCCGCCGCTGCTCAAGGCCACTACCCCGAAGTTGCGTCCGAGGAAGAGGGCGTCCAGGGGATTGGCCGTGGTGGTTGTGGTGCTCGCGGTGGCGCCGGAAGTGCCGCCTGTGGCGCCTCCAAGGCTGGCGCTGGAGGATGAGTTGGATCCGGACGTGAGGGAGGAGGAAGAAGTGTCGCCTCCGCATCCGGAGAAGAATACAACCGATGAAAGCAACAAGCATGACATGACAAGCGCAAGCAACCTACCACCTTTCATTTTGTCCTCCATTCATGACGTAATTATCAGGCCAACTTTTCATTAATTTTGAATCTATATAGAAACCCCAGTTCACTGTCAATAGAAAATTATAATAAAATGCCCGGAGCTTCACTACCGGCTGCCGCGGCATGTCGCCTGCCTGTCCATTTCAACCTTCTTCGGTCAATGCTTCACATGGAGTATCCACATCCCCTTTTGG
>JARKOC010000331.1 GCA_029975915.1 Bryobacteraceae bacterium | reverse complement strand
AGATGAATACGGTTTCATCGGGCTCGGGTACCGAGAAGGGCTCGCCATACATCTCTTCCATGTCGAGTTCGATCTTCTCCGGCAAACCGGCGGCGATCGGATGATTGCGGTTGATGACCCAGAGACGCTCGCGCTCGCCCGCCTCGCGCCACTTGAGCGCACAGGGCGTTCCCATCAGCCGCTTGAAGATCTTCGAGAAGTGCCCGGAATGGAGAACGAGCAACCCCATGCCCTCCCAGACGCGCTTGGCGACGCGCTCGACGATCTCGTCCTTGACTTCGCCATGGGCGGCATGGCCCCACCACAGGAGCACGTCGGTGGCCGCCAGCTTCTCGACCGTCAGCCCGTGCTCGGGCATCTGCAATGTCACCCAGCTTGCTTCGATGGCCGGATCTACGTTGAGGGCATCGGCAATGGCTGCATGCATGCCGTTGGGATAGAGGTCGTGCACGACCTGGCTGGTCTGCTCGTGAACATTTTCGCCGAAGACTGTAGCGCGGATGGTCATGGGAATCCTCCTCGGGATGAGCGGGGCGGCTAATCCTATTTGCCGGCTCCGAAGCAAGGCCTGGCTCGCCAGTCCTCCCCAGGCAGCATCAGGACGAGACGCAGCATCTTGCTCCCACGGCATTCAAAGCGCTTTTAATGCTGCTTGTCAAGAGTCGCCCTGTCGTGTGATCCCATCGGCTAATCTGTTGTTCTTGAGGATATATTTCGGAACGTAAAACAATAAAAGCGCTTTGAATGAATCGAAACAATTCGTGCGCCAAGAAGGTCGTCCAAGTGCCTCGAAGCGTTCATAGATTGAGAATTGATTTCGGCCATTGTCGGGCAGACGAAAACTCTCCGCGAGATCGGTCCACAAGGGCCAATACCTAGAGCGGTTCCTCGCAATTTCGGACGCAAAGCCGGTTCCTACCTTTGCTGAAATTGCTTGTCTTATGACTTTCTGCGCCGCTGGGGCAAAAAGGACCGCTGGGAGAGGGTGGCAGCCCTCTCGTCAGCGGCGAGGGTCGGATCGTGAGAGTGCTGACCGTTTGATGGGCCGAGCTAGAGTTTGATCGCCCTCGTCTTTTCCTTTGGCCTGAACGGATACCCGGGGGAGAGCCCCGGATGACAAGCAGAGGCATGGAAAAGATGAAGAATGATACCATCGGCGTCGATGTCTCAAAAGACCATCTCGATGTTCACCGGCTGACCGACGGCGCAAGCCAGCGCTTCGCCAACGACAAACGCGGCCACAAGGCGCTGATCAAATGGCTGGCGCAGGCGCCTGTTGAGCGCATCGTCTTCGAACCGACCGGCCCCTATCACCGGGCGTTGGAGCGTGCATTGGGTGCCGCCGACATTCCTTTCGCCAAGGTCAATCCGCGGCAAGCGCGCCGCTTTGCGGAGGCAACCGGCAAGCTCGCCAAGACTGACCGGCTCGATGCGGCGATGCTGGCGCGCATGGGCGCAGTGCTGGAGCTGGAGACGCGTCCGGCTAGAAGCGAGGTTTTGCTCGAACTTAAGGAGCTTCACCTTGCTCGCGAAGCCTTGGTGAAAGACCGCACCGCCGCCAGGAACCGCGCCAAGACGCTGACCATGTCACTTCTGAAGCGCCATAACACACAGCGTCTCGAACAAATCGAGCGCCAGATCGTGGCGATCGAGGCGGAAATCAGCCAGATCATCAAAGCCGATGCCGACCTCGCCGAGCGGTTCGCCATCGTGACCAGCATTCCGGGAATCTCGAAGATCACCGCCTTCGCCCTGCTGATCGAAATGCCGGAGTTGGGAAGTCTGGAGCCAGGCCAGGCCGCAAGTCTGGCCGGCCTCGCGCCAGTCGCGCGTCAGTCCGGACATTGGACCGGACGCGCCTTCATTCGCGGCGGCCGGGCCAACCTCCGCCAAGCTCTCTACATGCCAGCCCTCGTCGCGATCCGCTTCAATCCCGACCTAAAGGCCAAATACGATCAGTTTCTCGCCGCAGGAAAGCCGGCAAAGATCGCTATCACCGCGATCATGCGCAAGCTCATCGTTCTCGCCAACGCCCTTCTTGGTGCCGGTCGGAAGTGGCAGCTAAAATCCCCTTGATCAACACGGATACTCTAG
>JARKOC010000316.1 GCA_029975915.1 Bryobacteraceae bacterium | reverse complement strand
ACTACACCTCGGCCTTTGCCTGCCTGTTGGTCATCATGCTTATCGGGCTTGGATTTGAGCGTATCGTGATCGCCACACTGGAACGCTGGACGGTGGAACGGTGGCGACTCACGGATTCCGGAGGCGCTCTGTGATCATCATAGAGACCCTTTCACTGCGCTACCCGAACGCCAACGGCAGCGGCCCGCCTGTGCTCGACAATGTCAGCCTCGAAATCGGGCAAGGGGAATTCGTCTGCCTGCTCGGGCCGAGCGGCTGCGGGAAAACCAGCCTCCTGAACCTGATTGCCGGTTTCATTGCACCCACGACGGGGCGGGTCCTCTTTCAAGGCGCCCCGGTTACGGGACCGTCCCCGGAGCGCGCCGTGGTGTTCCAGGATCCCACCCTGTTTCCGTGGCTCACGGTGCGCGGCAACGTCGAGTTCGGACTGCGCTGCATGAAGCTGACCAGGGAACAACAGCGGCGGATAAGCGACGAGTGCATCGCCATGGCGGGCCTTGCCAGATACGAGGACGCATATCAGCACCAACTTTCCGGCGGCATGCGCCAGCGCGCAGCCCTGGCCCGCGTCCTCGCGCTGGACCCGCCCGCGCTCCTCATGGACGAGCCCTTCAGCGCCCTCGACGCCAATTCCCGCGAGCGGTTGCAGGACGTACTGCTTCGCATCTGGCATGCCCGTCGCCGCGCCATCGCTTTCGTCACCCACAGCGTGGAGGAGGCCGCCCTCCTCGCCGATCGGGTGATCGTGCTCGGAGCGCCGGCGGACAGCGTGAAGAGGGAGGTCTGCATCGAGCTTCCGCGGCCCCGCCCGCGTGCCTCCTCCGACATGGAAGAAACCATTCGCAACCTGCGCGCCGTCCTCGACGACATGCCGTGCTGCCTGCCGCCACGACAAAAAAAGGAGTAGAACATGAATCGCCTGACAATGCTTCTCACGGCTATCGCGCTGACCGCGGCGTTCTTTCCGCTCGCCGTACCCGGGGATTCCCTCGCCGGTGCGCAGATCCGCTTCGCCTACCAGGACCGGGTCGGCAGCGCGCTCTGTATCGTGGCCGTGGAAAAAGGGTTCTTCCGGCAACAGGGTCTCGCGATCACTCCCTCCCGTTTCACCAGCGGCCCCGCCTGCTCAGAGGCACTGTATTCGGGTTCGGCCGACATCGCGGAGATGGGCGACACCACGTCCGTGATCGCTGTCTCACAGGGCGACCGGTTCCGGATTATAGCCAGCCACGGCGGCGGAGAACACCGCCACCGCATCGTTGTCCGCAAG
>JARKOC010000301.1 GCA_029975915.1 Bryobacteraceae bacterium | reverse complement strand
TCCTGGGTGACAGGGGCATATGGGAACCGGGACCCGCGACCGCCGCGTACGGGTCGAATACCATCGGCATCGAGCGCACGATCCTCGCGGTACTGAAGCCCGACACCGTGGAGGAAATATCCCGTATCGTCTGGATCGCCGGGAAGTACGGCGTTCCCTTGTACCCTATCAGCTCAGGCCGCAACTGGGGATACGGGAGCGCCAATCCGGTCGGGGACGAAACCGTTGTCCTGGATCTCTCCGGCATGAACAGGATTCTGGAGATGGATCGGGAACTGGGAATGGTGACCGTGGAGCCGGGCGTCACCCAGAAACAGCTTCGAGAATACCTTGATGAACACAAGTACCCGTTTCTGGTGCCGGTCCATGGCGGAGGCCCGGATTGCAGTCTGGTCGGCAATGCCGTGGAGCGTGGCTACGGAATCACGCCCCACGCGGACCATTTCGGCGCGGTGACGTATCTGGAAGCGGTACTCCCCAACGGCGATCTCTACCGTTCGGCCCTTTCCGACATGGGCGGCGCTACCATCGACCGAGCCTTCAAGTGGGGGATCGGTCCCTACCTGGACGGCCTGTTCACCCAGGGGAACTTCGGCATTGTCACGCGGATGACGATCGCGTTGGCGCCCATCCCGGAGAAGATATACAACTACTTCTTCTGGATAGACAGGGACGAGAAGCTGGAGCAGGCGGTGGAAACGATTCGCGATGTACTCAGAACCGCCGGCATGAACTGCGGCTCCATCAACCTCATGAATCCCTTGCGGGTGTTGTCGATGATGGAGCCTTTCCCCTCGGACAAAACCCCGGCCAACCAAGTGATACCGCAGCCAGTGATCGACGAGATGGCCCGCCGCAACATGGTCGCGGCCTGGATGGGTACGGGCGCCATCTACGGCAGCGCCACCCTGGCGCGCGCAACGCGCGCGATCATAAAAAGTAAGCTGGGTCCGCTGTGCAAACGGCTTGTCTTCCTGTCGCCCCAATCCGTCGGGTATCTGAAGATGGCGACCCGCTGCATCCCGGGCGAAATGGGACGGCGCTTCAACAGGCTGGCGAGAACCCTCGACGCCA
>JARKOC010000275.1 GCA_029975915.1 Bryobacteraceae bacterium | reverse complement strand
CTTGCGGTACTTCCTGCGGGAATCGAAATAGACGCACGACAGCTCCATGACCGCCTGCCGCACCTCCACGGCCGTGCTGGTTGCCGGCATGGGCGCGCCGAAGATGATGGAGACCCGGTAGGGGGAGAAGGTGGGGAGTCGTGACAGGAGCCGTCCATGGGCGTAGCTGAGGATGCTCCCCCAGGCGCCGCCGATGTAGATAGGGATGATGGGGTGGCCGCTGTCCCTGACGATGCGCTCGAATCCGCTCCGGAACTCCCGCAGCATGCCGGTGCGGGTCAGCGCGCCCTCGGCGAAGATGCACACCATGTAGCCGTCTTCAAGCGCCTGGCGGGACTGGCGGATGAATTCCACCAGTTCCCTGCGGCTGTCATCGGACGACACGGGGATGGCCCCCATGAGCCGGAACAGGCCGCGCAGGACGGGTGTGTTGTAGTACTCCCGTTCCATGACGAAGCGGATGCGCCTCTGGCTGGTGGCGGTCAGGAGCAGGGCGTCGACCCAGGTCACGTGGTTGGGGATGAGGAGCGCCGGGCCTTCCAGGGGGACGTTTTCTTCTCCCACGATGCGGATGCGGTAGAAGAGGTGCATGGCTGCCAGGGCTATGAAGCGGAGAAAGAAGTCGGGTAGGACCCAGAAGGTAAGCAGGGTCAGGATCAGGGTCAGAGTGCCCAGAACGCTGAACCCTCCGGCTGCGGACAGGTTCAGGACCTTGCTGAACAGGTACGTGACGCCCGAGGCGATGAAGATCCCGACCCAGCTGATGAAGGTGGAGGCCGCGAGGACCTCGCCCCGGCGGGCGGGGTCGGCGCTGAACTGGATGAAGGTCTGGAGCGGCAGGCTGAAGAGGCCCGCGCTCACGCCGAACAGCACGATGACGGCGAGGCAGGTCGCCAGGTTGTCGGGGGCTGCATGGAGGAGGAGCGCGGAGACGGTTATCCCTGCCGCGCCGATGGGAACGATGCCGAATTCCACGTTCCTGCCGGAGAGTTTGGCGGACAGGAGCGAGCCGATGCCGATGCCGAGCGCGGCCGCAAGGAACAGGTAGCCGCTGCGGGCCTCGTCAAGCCCCAGCCGTTCCATGCCGTAGCCTATCAGGTTGAGCTGGGTAAATGCGGCAACGAACATGAAAAAGGCCAGTCCGATGATGGCCAGCATCAGGTCCCGGTCGGCCCGGATGCCGTTGATGGTCCTGAAAATCTCCGTTGGAAAGAGGGCCGTCTTTCTGGCCGGGTCGCGCGCCTCGCTCGCCCCGATGGTGGAGGCGGACCAGAGGCCGGCCAGGGCCACCGCCAGGCTGAAGCAGGCGGCCAGCCAGGGGCGGTCTGCGGTCAGCAGGGCGAGGAGAGAGGCTAGGGCAGTGCCCGCGATGATGCCGAGGAAGGTGCAGGATTCGATGAGGCCGTTGGCCCGCGACAGCTCTTCCTTTTCCACCAGTTCGGGGATGATGCCGTACTTGGCAGGTGCGAAAAAAGCGCTGTGTCCGGCCATGAGGAACACGACGGCGTACAGGCCGTTCTCCAGTCCGAGGGCGAAGGCCGCCACCGCCAGGAGCGACACCGCTACCTCAACCCCCTTGAGCGCGGTGATCAGGCGGGACTTGGGAAGGCGGTCGGCCAGGCACCCGGCGGGTGCGGCGAACAGCAGGAAGGGGATCACGAAAGATGCCCCGGCCAGGGCCGCGATGATGCCCGCATTCTCGGCCCCCTGGACCCTTATCAGATGGATGATGATCAGGAGCTTGAGCAGGTTGTCGTTGAACGCTCCGAGAAACTGGGTGATGTTGAGCCGGGCAAGGCTCCGGGGGAAGCTGCGATCCATGGGTGTCTCCTTGAAAGGTAACGATTAAAAAACGCAGTTTAACGTGAAATCGTTACTTAAAGATCACCTCACTGGATATCATTTCATGCCGCTGCTGGCAAGAAATATGTGCGAGAATTTCTGGAAATCCCGTTGGGGTAGTGCCCGGGAATGCGGGAAAGAAAACTCTATTCCATCTCCCCCCGCAGCACCGTTACCGCCGCGCCGCCGATCAGGACTCGTTCACCGGCAAGTCCGACCCTGACGATCCCGCCCCGAGCGGATGCCTGGAATGCGGTCATGGCCGTCTTGCCGAGCTTCTTGCCCCAGTAGGGGCCGAGGCAGCAGTGGGCGGAGCCGGTCACCGGGTCTTCGGGGATGCCCGCGCCCGGCGCAAAGAAGCGGGACAGGAAATCGAACTCCCTGCACGTAGAGCGGCAGGTGACGATCATCCCCCTGCACGGGAGCCGGGACAGGGACTCAAAGTCGGGTTGAATCTCGCGGAGCGCGCTCTCGTCGGGTACCTCAACC
>JARKOC010000258.1 GCA_029975915.1 Bryobacteraceae bacterium | reverse complement strand
GAAGGCTGCGGCTGGTTGAAGTAAGCTTGATCGGGTGTTTTCCGGTCAAGCGACGAGTGTGGACGTCGTCCGTTGTAAAAGCTCAGATACCGGCCAATGGCCGCTCTCGCTTCCCTGACGGTTCCGTAAGCATGGAGATAGACCTCCTCGTATTTGATGGTGCGCCAGAGCCGCTCGACGAAGACATTGTCGCCCCATGCGCCCTTGCCATCCATCGAGATGCGGATGCCAGCGTCCTTCAATACCTTGACGAACTCCAGCGAGGTGAACTGACTTCCTTGATCTGTATTGAATATCTCGGGTTTTCCATAGTGGCTCAGAGCGTCCTCGACCGCCTCGATGCAGAACGCCGTCTCCAAAGTGATCGACAGGCGCCATGACAGGACCTTGCGACTGAACCAGTCGACGACGGCGCAGAGATAGACGAAGCCTCGCGCCATAGGGATGTAGCTGATGTCCATGGCCCAAACCTGGTTCGGCCGGGTCACCGCCAGCTTGCGCAGCAGGTAGGGATAGACCTCGTGCCCTGGAGCCGGCTTGGAGCTATTCGGCCGGCGGTACAGGGCTTCGATGCCCATCTTGCGCATCAGCGTGCCGACGTGCTGGCGCCCGACCTCAAAGCCTTCGGCCTTCAGAAGATGCTGCAGCATCCGCTGGCCGGCAAAGGGATAGTCGAGGTGCAGCTCGTCAATGCGCCGCATCAACGCCAAGTCGGCCGCCGACGCCGGTCGCGGCAGGTAGTAGACACTGCCCCGGCTGATCCCCAGCAGTTTGACCTGCCGGCTCACCGGCAGCTCATGGGTCCGGTCGATCATCGCTTTCCGCTCCGCAGTCCGGCCTTGCCGAGCGCGCCGGCTAAAAAATCATTCTCCAGTGTCAGTTCGCCGATCTTGGCGTGAAGGCGGTTCACGTCGACCGTAGGCCCACTATCCTCCTTGCGCCCCTCGTCGAAGACACCGGAGGCGCCTTCAAGCAACTGATCTTTCCACTGCTTGATCTGGTTGGCGTGTAGGTCGAACTCCTGCGCCAGCTCGACCATGGTCTTCTCGCCCTTGATCGCGGCTAATGCGACCTTCGCCTTGAAGGCCGGGCTGTGATTGCGGCGGGGACGTCGTGTCATCTTGGCTCCTATCCGTCGGCATACTGCCGAGTTCCAAAGCCAAAAACCACCTAACCGACCTGTTCAGTTTTCCCAGGCCACCTCAACC
>JARKOC010000237.1 GCA_029975915.1 Bryobacteraceae bacterium | reverse complement strand
CGATGATGAACATGTCGGGGATGCTGGCCGAAGCCGGCCAGTTTCGGAAGGCCAAGAAGCTATCGCGCAAGGCAGTGAAGCTCTGGCGGAAGCTTGCCGCTGTCAGTCTTCAGGCGTTCGGAGCGGATCTCGCAATGGCGCTCAACAACTACTCCAACGTGCTGCTGGAGACCGACAATCCCACCCACGAGGACGTGCAACACGGCCTCGCGCTGATCAAGGAGTCAGTGAGCATCTATCGGCAAGCCGAGCGGGTCCGGCCCGGCGCACACCGGAGTCAATTGGCTATGGCCCTGACGAACCTCGCGTGCAGGTATGGCGACGACGATCGGCTCCAGGAGGCGCTGGACGCGGACGACGAATCCGTGAAGCTGTACACGGCCCTGGCAAGGCAAACTCCCGCCCACATCCCCCACCTCTGCACGGCCCTGAACAACCAGTCCGCACATCTCAGCCGTGTCGGGCGCAACGACGAAGCGCTCGAATCTGCCCGGGAATCCTGCCGAATGGCGAGTGCGCTCCATGCCGATGACCCGGTGGGCTACGCCGAGGACATGGCTACCGCCCAGCTCAACCTCGCCAATCGCCTTAACGAAAGGGGAAGCCACGCCGAAGCCATGGCTGCAGCGGATCAAGCTGTCCGGGTGCTCGTGGCGGCAGCCTTGGCCGACTCGGCTGACATGTGGCTCGTGAGCCTCATCAGGGCGGCCTCATCCTACGTACGAATCGCATCGGAAGGCGACCGACCGGTGCTTCTGGAGCGCCTGGTCGATGCACTCGGACAACTGTCACCTGGCTGGTCGGCGCAGCTCATCGCCGAGGTGACCTGGACGCTGGGAGAAAGGAGTTGGGAAGAGATGGTTCCGGAGTTTCTGCGAGCCGCGCGGCGACTTTGCGAGCAGGAAACCGACAAGAAGGCCACGAGGATGGCTGAGTGTGCCATTCACGAGTACACGGAGTTCCTTAGCGTAAAGGGAGCGGCGACCGAGCAAGAACCCGGGGACCAATGAGGTCACTCGAAGCGACGCCCAACGAGCGCTACTCGCCGTTGTTCGAGCTAGCCGGGTCGACGATCAAGACCGCCACCGCACCTGGCCAGGTCAATCCAAGCCCGGCCATCCCTTCGGAGGAGGCCTATCGTTTCGCCACTAGTAGAGGCCGAACAACATGCGCGCCGGATGCCCGACGCCTGGTCTCGAGAGTGGCGCCACCGACAACCAACGCATCAGATCGCGAGCGTGTTCGGGAGGCCAGCCCACCGCTGCCCACAGATGCCGCCTTGCTGATCAAGCGTCCGGGCGGGTACGTCTCAGCGACCCGAGCCGCAGAACCGGAGTGCCGCAGTACATTGATTCCACCGGAGCGCTAGCAGTCGACGACGTACCCGACAAGCTCGCGATCGTCGGCGGCGACCACGTCATCGGCGTCGAGATGGCCGCCATCTTCACCGCGCTCGTCTCCCTGTGACACCCCGGAAGCCCAGGATGACATCCTGCCGCTGATGATTGCGAGATCGCCACCATGCTCCGCGATAAACTGACCGCAGCCTGAACGGCAGAAATGGCCAAGGGGAACAAGTGTCCGTCATGCGGCAAGTACACACCGCGGCCATACACGACCAGCCAACTCAGGTGCTCGGCGTGCGACACCAGCGTGAAAAGGAAGAAGCCTGCACGGCAAGGCCACAAAAAACTCGGGAGCCACGGGACTCTACCCACCCGCTAGGGATGGCCGAAACTGTGGCGAACGAACCGACCTTTCAGCGAGGACCTAGACAGCCTCGGACTACAACTGACACCCTGAACCACTACTTTGACGGGGACTTGCTTGCCGTTCCGCGCCCGGGCGAGTCACCGAGCCCGAGTAGGGAGGGTCTTCACGAATGCGCTCACCTGCGAACCTCGTATACCAGCAAAAGACGAGCCGCGTAGGATTCACCCGTGAGAGTCTTTGTCACGTGGGCCCACCGCGGGGAGCTTTGGAGCGAGACCCAAGCTCTCATCTGGCAGCAGACCGTTGAACGCTTCGCGGGCCTGCTCGATGCGGAGGATGGCATTGACGTCACTCTGGACTTATGGCATGAGCACGATCCAGCCTTGGACTGGACCAGATGGGGGCCCCGTCAGATCGATTTGAGCGACTACGTCTTGATCGCTATCAACGAACCCTGGGCCGAGCGGTGGACGGGAACCAATCGTCCGGACGTAGGGCCTGGCGCGGTCGCGGAAGCTGACGCCCTCAAAGGCCTGTTCTTCACCAATCAGCAGGATTTTCAGAAGAAGGTCAGAATCATCCTTCTCCCCGGCGTTGGGCAGCGCGATATCCCCAAGGACCTGTGGCGCTCCAAGCGCGCCACAGTGGCCACATTGAGCAAAGCCGGCATCACCAGCGTCATCGATGAACTGCGAAATCAATCTCGCCCGAGACCCTCCACCACCAGCCCGGATACCAACAGCACTGCTCCAGGCAGCGCCCTGCTGCTGCCAGAAGACCTGCTGCTCTTCAGATTTCGGGATCTTCCGCACCCTGCGATCCGAAATCATCTTGAAACCCTGAGCGCGAACCCTGACCGCTATGTCTGGTGGGGCTGGTGGAAGAAGTTTGAGGAGAACCCACAGCTCGAACTGTGGAAGGCATTCCGGGACCTGACCGAGCAGCACGGTGGTCGGGTGGCACTCTTCGACTCCGGGTCACCGACAGGGGAAGTGCGGCGCGCGAGCGTGTCCGATGTCCTCGTTCCTAGAACGAATGAATTTGACGACCCCCATCCGTTCACACCCGACTCCGATGAATGGCAGTTCATCCCGGAGTACTACCGTCCTTCCGCACCAAATGATTCAATCTCGTGTGCTTGGCTCTGCCTAACTAGCATCGAGGACAGGCCATTCCGGTTCTACGGACGGTACGAGTTCGTCTCAGCCGACACTGCGTTCTCCGGTGTGATCATCCGTGAACCGAGCCAATTGAAAGAGCAAGATCAATCCCTGTGGCATGTTCGGAGAACCGGCAGATGAGAAACCAGCCAAGTCTCCCCCACTTGCCCCGAATCGCCTTGGTTGTGCTCGACTTTGACGAGACTCTGTACGACTGGATCGGCTACTTCGTACCCGCCCTCGAAGCCATGATCACGACAGCCGCATCCGAACTCGGAACAACGCCTGCTGCTCTACGCAGCGAACTCAAGGCGGTGCACAAGCGGTATCGCAACACCGAACATCCATTTGCCCTTCTGGAGACCGACGCCGCACAGTCCAAACTCGCCGGCCTCCCGAGGGGGGAGCAACGCCAAGCCCTCGCCGCAGCGTTCGATGCCTTCAATCAGGTGCGCGATGAGCGGCTCCAGCTCTATCGGGATGTCGTACCCGCACTGTCCCGGTGGCGCGCGGCAGGCGTGCCAATCGTCGGCTACTCAGCGGCGACCTCTGTCAATATCGCCCCCCGCATCAGGCTCCTCGGTCTGGCCGGATCGTTCGACCGCATCTATGCTTCGCCCTACGCTGGCCCCCCTTATCCTGGACGCAGCACTCGCGGCCGAACAGCCGACGTGCCCATCGTTGAGATGGCCCGGCCAAAGCCGGACCCTGACGCAGTCCCTCGCATCACCTCCGACATGGGTATCCCACCCGAGGCGACCCTGTTCGTCGGCGACAGCATCGCCTCGGACATCGCTCCAGCCATCGAAGGAGGAGCCAAAGCCGCGCTCATCCGGCGCCAAGCCGACTCGACCACCGAATGGCTGCCCGGACTGCTCGAGGTGTCTCACCGTAGCGCGGAGACGCGCGCCGATTCCGCATCGCTGAGCGACAAAGATCTCGTTCAAGTGCCTACGGTGACGACTCTCTCAGACCTATGGAGGCATTTCACTTTCGGAGCATCAGGCACCTAACCCCAGGACGGATCAAGTTGGGCAGATGGACTCTTGAACACTCTCAGCTGTCACGTCGCCGGCGCTTCCGCGCCTCAAGCCTCGTATACCAATCGCGGCCCCGCTGACCACACTCATCACGGATTCTCTCCTTGAGAGTGTGCGTGTTCGCATTGAGCTGTCGTACGCCAGCACGCAACTCCACAACTTGCTCCTGCAAACCTCGAGCAGTGGCCACCAGTTGCCGGCGGGTTGCATGGGCGCTGCTCTTCCTCGAGATATAGCGGCTGTCACCACGTGCAACGCCCGTCTCCAGACTTGCCAAGTAGCGATCCAACCCGTTAATGCTCGTCGAGACACTCCGCGCGGACGCCTCCGTGGACTTGTACAGAACATAGGCAGTGTCCGCCGTCTGGAAGGCCTCATGGTGAAGCGCTATCAGCGCTTCGAACTCCGTAGCTCGAAACCGGGCAAGCGCCGCCTCAACTTCGGCTTCACGTCGAGAAACACTCGTCTGAGCCTGCGACAGCGCCTCGCTGGTCTGAGCATTGCAGACAACAACGGGGAAGGTCGGCGGAGGAGGCGGAGGGGGAAGTTGGTTGGCGGTGGGCGCAAGTCGATGTGCCTGCTTCGGAGCATTCCCCAGCGACGCCACCCACACCGCGATGACAGCAATTACCAACCCGACTAGGGCAAAACCCACGATCCCCGACATCAGGCACGCACCTCGAAGAGTCCCTGGAACGCTATCTCTGCCGAGCGGGAGGAAGCATCCAGAAGGCGACCAAGCGCCACGGACGCTGAAACGCCCAAGTCCTTCAGGTCGGATGCCAACTGTATGACAGTCGTCTGGCTCCATTCCTGCTGCACCGCGCTCTGACCTGGTCTCGTCATCAGCGATGTGGCCGCACCCAGGGCCTCCCTGACCCCGGCTGTCGCGGTAATGCTCACCGCGAGAGCCTGCCGATTGCTTTGGACAAGCCCCCGCATTTCTCGCTCCCGCTGGCGCAGGAGAATCACGGCAAGCTGGTAGCTGTCTTCAATCAGTAGCAACTTCTGCTGATGCCTTCGCTCAAGGTCCGCATTCTTCGCCTGGATCATCAAGGCTCGGAGCAGGTCCTGTCGTTGCGCAGCAGCTTGAGCTGCTGCCAGTTCCTCCCCTCGGTGCCGCAAGGTTGCCATGCCCAGGTCTCGTTGAGCCGCCACAAGCGCGATCTTGTAGTCACGATCATTCTGGAGCTGTTTCGCTTCGAGTTCGAAGAGCTTGTTCTGCGCGCGCAGTTGCGCGACGCCGAGAAACACCTTTCCCAGGCCTGTCATGGTTCGAGGTAGCAAGCTCAATGGATGGTGACACGTCGCGATGTCCACGAGTCTCGCCCCATCGAAGATCTCAATCTCATTCGTCATTCTTGGCCCCCCGGCGTCATTTGGGCCGACAATACTAGTCAGCACAGCCCGGAAAGACTTGGTCCGGCCCATGGGCGCGTCGAAACCCAACATCGCTCCCGCTCCGCCCACGGAAGTGGTGAAAGCGGTCGAGGACGCCCGGCCGTCCAGTGCTCCGCTGTAACGATGCTCGTCGAGCGCCAGCCCCAGCAGACGATCCTCGTGCCAATCCACGGATCGCCCCTCCTCGCAGATCGCAAGCGTCGCTCCCCCACCCGAGCGCGAGCCATGCCGAGAGCAAGGCAACGAGTACTCCAAGGCGAAGGCGTCGGGCGCACCGCCAGCGTGAGGATCCTCTGAGCTCGAGCCGACGGCAAGCAACTGCCGCCCACCCCTCGACCGGCCACAGCACATATCACCTACTCATCATCAATCACCTGGATGTCACGCTTGCGGACTGGCTGCATCATGCGGGGGCTGTCGGGCATGTGCTCGTACGCCTTATGATGACGATCCATTGTGCCCCGCCATCCCCGCAGGGTGAGCCTAAGCATCGACCTGGTCAATCTCGGAATTGCAGTTCCGATCGCAATCCCCGATGGCCTAGTTGTTTTGCAGCTGGACCGGACGGCCAATGAAGGAACAGGCATGAAAGCAACACAGCGAGCAGGCTGGACGGCGAGATGACGAGTAGACCTCCAAGAAGCCCGCTAACTGAGCGAACACCCAATCCGCAACGCCGCCAAGGTGATCCCATCACGGACGTCGCCCGCACCAATGTGTTCGTCAGTTTGCGCGGCGGTCCACCATGCCGGGCAGTCGAGCTCACCATCGATCGCGCCAGCGGGGCCAGGCTTGCCATCGTCGAGGCTCGGGACAGTCACCTCGACGACGGCCACCACGGTATCCAGCAGGCCGGAGTCCGGGTAGATGAGCGCCAACTGATGGGCGTTGGTTCCCACATAGCCCGTCTCATCACGGAGTTCCCGCAACGCAGTCTCGGTAGCGGTCTCAGGTTCGCACGTCTCACTGCTTGAAGCTCCGAACCCGCGCGGCAGCTCCCACAGCGTCGCGCCAACAACC
>JARKOC010000223.1 GCA_029975915.1 Bryobacteraceae bacterium | reverse complement strand
CCAGTTCCTGTTCCGGGTGCTGATCCCGCTGAGCTGGAACACGGTCGGGGCGCTGGCGGTGATCCAGTTCGTGTACGTGTGGAACATGTACCTGTGGCCGCTGCTGATCATCAAGAACGAGGCCTTGCAGGTCGTCCAGGTGGGACTGGGATCGCTGCGCAACGTGGACGCCGGGCTGACCTACGGCCCGCTGATGCTGGCCGCCGTCCTCGCCAGCCTGCCGCCGGTGTTCGTGTTCATCCTGCTGCAGAAGCAGTTCATGAGCGGGTTCGCGATTACGAGGGACAAGTAGTTCACAGTCGACAGTAGACAGTTTTCAGTGAGGAGTAACCATGAACGACATCCGGCATATCCTGACTCGCAAACCCATTCCCCCCGGCCAATTGGCACTCTTTCACGCACTCTACTTTGCTGACCATGCCCTGACCCGGCAGGAACTTGCCGACGCCATGCGATGGGGTGACTCCAAAAGTCTGGGTGGCGTGCTGGGTGCGCTCGGAAATCGTATTGGACAGACCGACAAAGTCGTTGTCGAAGACGACGCGCTCTATCATCTGTTCATCGACGTTCAGGAGACAGACGGAACGCAGTATTTCCGGATGCAGCCTGAGCTGCGCAAGGCCATCGACGCGCTCCCTAAGCTGCATGACATCCTGCACAGCATGACCATCAAAGAGATTTACGAACGCTGGCGCGAACATGGCTCAGAGTCGGACTGGCCGGACATTTCTTAGTTTCTCGCGAACCCAGAGCAAAGCCGATCCTGGCGATTGAGTATTGTCTGGACATTCCACACAACCTGTTATCGGCGACAGTTCACAGTCAAGGCAAAAACGAAGCCCGGCGGGAGCAAGTCCCGCCGGGCTTTTTGATTTGGGACTGATGGGCTAAGTTATCGCACGAAGGCCTTGCGCCCGGCGTAGACTGCCGCCGCGCCTAGCTCAGCCTCGATGCGCATCAACTGGTTGTACTTCTCCACGCGCTCGCCGCGGCACGGCGCGCCGGTCTTCAGGTGGCCGGTGCGCACCGCGACGGTGAAGTCGGCGATGAAGCTGTCCACCGTCTCGCCGCTGCGGTGGGAGACCATCGACCCCCAACCAGCCTTCTTCGCCATGTCGATCGCGGCGATGGTTTCGGTCAGCGTGCCGATCTGGTTCAGCTTGATCAG
>JARKOC010000206.1 GCA_029975915.1 Bryobacteraceae bacterium | reverse complement strand
TGACAGCGAGCTTTGCGCAGGCATCCGGATAAACAAAGGCGTATGAACTTTCGGACGCCAGATCTTTGGCCCACAGCAGGGCCCGGATTGCTTCGCGGGTCTGACCCGCAAGCATATAGGTAATCCCTATATGAAGTAGGCACAACGGCGCTGGGTCTTCAGGCCGATAGCCCGATGCCATGACTTTCGTCATGGTCAGATCGGCGAGGCGCTCTGCGGCACTGCATGCTGCCGGATAGTCACCGCTCACTCGGCTCACGATCATCTCCACAAGGAGTTCACCGGTGTCGGTGAGCGCCTTGCCAGGTTGCTCACTCGCTCCAGGCGACCTCCCGCCCGATGCCGTCAGCGAGCGACCCGCGAACAGGATCAGGGGTTGTGTGATACGCAGCAACGGGTGTTCCGCGATCATGTTCGGTGGGACGTGCGCGAGCGCCGCCTTCATCTCCAAAAAGTGGTCGGGAAGCAGCCACCATTTCTCCGCGGTAATGACATCAATGATCTCCCCTGGGTCGTCCGCCTCGATTGCTCGTTGAAGACGCTCCAAGGCGTCGGCGATCCCCCTATTCGTCATAGCCCTCATTCCATCACGAGTCCTCCAAGTCGTCACTACCCGTAGCGGGTGAGGCCGGGTGGTCTGGGTGAGGTTCTGGGTGGTCTATGCCAAATGGCTAGGCCGCGGGTATGCATCAAGGCCAAGATTCCTCTTGGACGTTTCTGAGAAAACACCATGAAAATGGGGAACGCGATGGGGGAACGCGATGTCTGTGACTCGCAGTGAACGGCAATCGAGCACGAGAAAACTGAATCGCAAGTGGTTCCTGGGCGCGTTGCTCGGCCTGACACTGACCGTCGGGATGTTCCCCAGCTCCATGGCAGTGGCGGACACGCCCGATCCCTCGGACACGGCGTCCGCTGCGGAGTCGAGCGTGAGTAGCAGCCCCGAGGTGACTGAGACATCCACTGAGACATCCACTGAGACGTCCACTGAGACATCCACTCAGACACCCGCGGGCGAGAGCTCCTCGTCGGAGGCGGCCAAGACCACGTCGTCGTCGGCCCGGGAATCCACCGCTGATCCGACGGTGGAGACACAGGCCGCCGTCGGCGCGGTGCCGGCACAGGGCGAGGTTTCCCAGCTCTCTGCGCTCGGGCCGGAAGCAGGCGTAGGAAGCCCGTACGTTTTTTGGGATCTCCGGACCGCCCCGAGCGGCGACACCGCGCTGGTCGGCGGCGGGTCCTTTGAACTCGAGGGCGCGCGTGTGGGTAGCGGGAACTGGGGGACCACCTACGAGATTACTGACTGCGTATCTGCGCCTTGTAGTGCTTACGACAAGGACCCTGATCCTGGTGAGTTTCAGGTGCCCAACGGCGCCACTGGGGCGCAGGGGACGATCTCGATGAGCACAACCCAGCGGTGGCGCCTGCGCCCAGCGGGCACGCCGGCTAGTTGGAACTTCGCCGACAACTGGTACGGGTTCACCAGTAGCACCTCAACCTGGGTCTCGATGGACTCCCCAGATTGGTCCAGCGACACCAGGGATTTTGGGAACTTCTACGCGTCTACCGTTGTCACCCGCGACTACACCATCACGGTCAATAAGGGCACCTACCGGACAGGTACTGGGCCGGACGATGTGTCTGCCGATGACACGGCTGGCGTGCGCTTCGGGCTTTTCTCGTCTGCTGCCGCCACCACTCCGCTGGCCACATGCGAGATATCCAGTGCAAACCTCGGCAAGTGCGTCTTCCCCCAGACCACGCTGGTAGCTGGGGCCGTTGCCTACATCAAGGAGCTGTCCCCGGCACCGGGCTCCGTCGCCGCAGCCAAGCTGGGTGAGCCGCTGGCTACCCTCACAACGGGCACCAGTACCTACACCGACCGTGACTACGTAATCCAATACCAATTG
>JARKOC010000175.1 GCA_029975915.1 Bryobacteraceae bacterium | reverse complement strand
GCCGGTGTGCTTCTGCAGGGGCTGGCATTCGCGCTGAAGATCGTGGCCTGGAACCTGTCGCTCATCGTTCGAGCCCTGGCGGTGGTGGTGCGCAGCGTGGTCTGGGTCGGCAAGGTCATCGTCGGGTCCCTGGTCGGAGCGACCAAGTTCATCTACAAGTTCCTGCTGCCCGTGCGCATGATCGGCGAGGCCTTCGTGGCCGCCGGGAAGATCGTCTATGCGGTCTGGCAAGTGCTGACCGGCGACATTTCCCTGCTGGACGGTCTCAAGGCCATCGGCGGCGCGGTCTACGATTTTCTCGCCACCCCGTTCCGCTGGGCGCGGGATGTGGTGGTCGGTGTCTGGAATTTCATTTCCGGGATCTTCACCTCCATCGGCCGCCTGGTGGCTGACGCCGCCGGACAGATCGGCCAGGCGATTCTGAATCTGCCGATCATCAGCACCCTGCGGGATATGTTTGCCACCGTGCGCTCCTTCTTCGCCGGGGATACCACCTTCTTCGAGGCGGGCAAGAAGCTACTGATCACCCTGGGAGAAGGGATCTGGTCGGCGGTGACCTATCCATTCACCATGCTCAAGAACGCCCTCGGCAAGCTGCGCAATCTGCTGCCGTTCTCCGATGCCCGCGAGGGACCACTCGCCAGCCTGACCTCCTCCGGCTCAGCGCTGCTCAAGACCCTCGCCGATGGCATGAGCCTTACCCAGACGCTGCCCGCGAAAGTGTTTGGCTTCGCCGCTCGCGGGATTCTCTCGGCCGCTGCGGGAGCCTGGCAGCAGGTCAAAACGGCGGGCGGAAACCTCATGGACGCCGCCTCGGCTCCCTTCCGGATGGCCGGGAAACTCTGGGATGGGTTGACCTCCGGCGCACAAACCGTCGCTGCCAAGGCCGGTGCCATCTTCGGCGGTCTCAAACAATCCCTGTTTGGCAACACGCCCGAACTGGCGATCAAGCCGCCCCAGGTCAATGCCTGGGACGCGCTGGCCACGGGAGCCGTCAATCTCCGCGACCGGATCGTTGCCACGCTGTCCGCCGTCCCCGGGGCTGTGGGCCGAATCTTTGCCAGTGCCGGTACCGAGGGGCAATCCCTCTGGCAAAGGCTTTCCAGC
>JARKOC010000174.1 GCA_029975915.1 Bryobacteraceae bacterium | reverse complement strand
CGAGCAGCTGCATATGCTGCCCACGGTAATTACTGTGGCCCCCTCAGTTTCCGCTCCGCGCATCAGCGCGGATAACCAGGAACGCCGGCAAGTGCAGACGTTCCGCCGCCTGGTGTTCCGCATCACGCCGGGACAGGCCGCCGTCATGTTCCATCACTGCGGCGCCCTCCTCCCGCAATTCCCGGAAGTGGCCATTGAGCCGAGCCTTCATGGCGGCATCTCCAGGTCATCCTCGGTCAAAACTAATACGGTCTCTTCGGGGGTTTTATCCGTAACAGCGTCACAAGCCGCACTGGCTACGGGTTTGTCTGTTACGTTTTGCATGTCGGAAACGAAACATGTCGGATGACGTGACGGATAATGTGTCGGATAGTGTGTCGGATGATCCGTCACGGTTAAATCCGCATGATTATTGGTTTGTGACGTTGTTACGGATAATTCAGGGGGGTAGGACAGATATCGTGAAAAGGCTTCCCGGAATTGATCGAGGGTGTACCCTTTGGCGGTCTCTATCCCGATTCGGATGGTATGGGAAAGGACGCCGTATTCCCGGAGACGCTTTGCCACCTGCCGGGGTGTTATCGCATTACCACGGTTAAAGGTGGCCCAGGCCTTTTCCTCATCGGCGCACAGGAGACGAATCAGCTCTGCCGTGGTTATGCGGTCCCGGTCATCACCGAAGATCTCCCGGATGTCGGCAAGGAGTTCCGTGCCGACCGTCTGCGCCGCGCTCTCGTTGCCGGACAGTTTCAGCGCCGCCGTAGTGCCGAGCTGCAGCCACTCGTTGCCGGCCGCCATGGCAATGGCAAGGAGCGGTTCCCAATTGTCCTGCGCCCGGTCGTTCAGGCTTTGGGGGAGCGGTGGCCGGGCCTGCCTCACCTGGTCCCGGTAGTCGTCGGCAAACCGCGCCAGCTTTGACCGCAAGGCATCGAACAGTCCCGGTTCGGCATGGCGGATGCGGGCAACCTCTTCGTGGGGCAACTTGCGCCGCAATTCCAGGATGATGGCCCTGTCCATCAGGGTGTCGGCAACTCGACCTATTCCGGCAAGGGCCTTGGCCCCCCAGGTGTTGAACCTGGTCGGGGTGAAACTGTCACCCACGGTGCGGATGACATAGGCGCTCTCCCGGGTATGGCCGCTGTTCAGAATGCCTCGCAGCTCCTCGTTGTCTTTCATGAAGGCGTCGGCCTCGTCGATCAGCAGGGTGGGACACCAGGCGTCGATGGTGCGGTACAGGGCCGCCGGGGAAATGCTGCTGGTGGTGATGGCCCGGGCAGACAGCCGTCCCAGGAGAAACAGGAGTTGCGACTTGCCGCACCGCTTTTCGGGTGCGGTAATGATCGCCAGGGGCGCAACCTGCACCACGTCGATAAACCAGGTCATGGCGGCCCACAAGGCCACCGTATGGGTGGTCTCCCGTTCGCAGACGATGAACCGCCGGACCGTGGCGGCAATGTCGGCCAGCAGTTGCGCCGGTTCTACCTGAATCGGCCAAGGATCCACCTCGGCAAAGGGAAGGTCGTCGGCAACGGGACCCTTGCGGGCATCCCTGACGGCTGCATCCAGGGTCGCGGGCCGGACGCCGAGCGCCCTTGCTTCTTGCCTGCGGACCTGGTCGTAGTGCAGGGGGCTGAGTTTTGACAATCTCTCGATTACGGCTTCAAGCGGGTATTCGGGGGATGCGTTGCCGGCGGATGTGGGAGGTGCGGGAGCGGTCGCATCCTCAATACAGGTCATGACCGCCTCCGGCCCTGCCAGCCTGGCCAGGTCGTTGAAGTCGGTATCCTTCTGTGTCCTGGTCGCGGGAAAGCGGGGAATGGCAAGGAGACCGGAAACGGCCCGCGCCGCTTCGGTGGCTTTCGTAAGGCCCGGATTTCCATCTGTGGCGTGATCGTCATCGGCGCAGATAATCAGGACGGTATCCGGATACTTTTGCTGCAAGGCTTCGGCAACCGGTTTCAGGTTGCAGGCAGTGAAGGCGCAGGCCACGGCATGGCCGGTGATCTCATGGAGGGTGGCGCCGGTGGCGTAGCCTTCGGCAATCAGGATTCTGTCTTTTGCCTGGCCGATGGCGTGGTAACAGCCGGTTATGGCTGTGCCGGCCTTGAACCGCTTGCTTCCATCCGGCAGGATGAATTGCAGGCCGTGCATGGTCCCGGCGGTGTCCCGGATGGGGACCAGAAGCGCGTCCCGCAGTTGCCTG
>JARKOC010000173.1 GCA_029975915.1 Bryobacteraceae bacterium | reverse complement strand
TGGTGATTCATTCCGCCGTCGAGGACATAGAACTGCTCCCCCCGCGACCGCTTCTCGCTGACGACCCGCGCCACATAGATGCCCGCCTCCGCAACCAGATATCGGCCCAGTTCCAGGAGAAAACGCGGATTGCTTCCGGTTTCGCGGCGGTACCGATCAAACTCCTCGGTATACAGACCGGAGAGGAGTGCGAGGTCGAGAGCCCGTCCCTCGTCATAGTAGGAGACGCCGAACCCGCCGCCGACGTTGATGACCCGGCATTCGATGCCGTGGCGCTCCCGCATCTCTGCGGCTATGCGCAGGGTGTCGGCAAGGCCGGCTGCCAGGGCCTGCTCGTCGAGGCACTGGGTGCCTGCGTAGACATGGATGCCGATCACGTCGAAACAGTGCGGGTTGGCCCGGAGAAAGTCCGCCGCCTCTCCCGCATCCTCTTCATCGATGCCGAACTGGGTCGCCTTGCCTCCCATCTTGACGGCGAACTCCTTTACGGTCAGGGCCGGATTGATGCGGATGGTGACGGGCGCCCGAATACCCTCCATTTCCGCCAGTTCCTTGAGATCACGAAGCTCGCGCACCGATTCGACGCTGATGATGCCGACCCCTTGTCGGAGCGACTCGCTCAGTTCGGCCCGCGTCTTGCCCGGCCCGGCAAAGCTGATCGTGTCCGGGCGGAATCCGGCTTCCAAAGCCCGGTGCAGTTCCCCGGTCGAAGCGATGTCGAGGCCGTCAACACTGTCCAGAATCTCCCGCAGCAATTCCGTGTTGGGGTTTGCCTTGACTGCGTACAGGAGCTCGATTCCCTGGCCGAAGGCACGCTTCACCGCGGCCGCCCGTTCCCGCACCCCGTCCAGGTCGTAGAGGTAGAACGGCGTTCCGAAGCGTTCGGCGATTTCCTCGAAGGAGGTATCCCCCACGCAGAACTTTCCGTTACGCTCGCTGAGTTCCATTACCCGTCCATGCCTCCCTGCCGCTTGCTCTTCAGGAACGAGCGGTCTATCTTGCCGTTTGCGGTCTTCGGGAACTCCCGTTCACAGTGGATCTCGTGGGGAACCATGTAGGCGGGCAGCCGCCTGCGGCATTCGGCGAGAAGATGTCTCGTGTCGGAGCTGTCCGTCTCCACCACGGCGATGATGCCCTGGTCCCCGCTCTCCAGTTCGCGACCGAACACCA
>JARKOC010000163.1 GCA_029975915.1 Bryobacteraceae bacterium | reverse complement strand
TGTTGCTGCCGGTGAGTCCTTCGTCCGACCAGCTGGGCGGCGACCCCGACCGCATCAAGCAGAACGTGGCCGAGGCCACCGCGACCAAGGGGTTCGAGCAGCAGTACGGCGACTACCTCTTGATGTACTCGGCGATGGCCGAGGAGCAGGAGCGTCGCGACGCGCTGGATATCGCCCGGCGGATGGACCGCGAGCTGATCGATGACGGCAATACGTACAGCTACCTGCTGGCGTGGTTGTTGAGTTTGAAGGAGTGAGCTTCCGGGGCGTCACGAGTCCATGATTGCCCTTAGCGGCAGGTCACGGATCCGAATCCGACGCCTGCCCATGAGCTCGTCGGCTAGCTGACTGTCTCTGTCAGCGATCGCTCTTGTGATGGCCTGATGCTCGTCAGCGGGGTCTGCATCGCATCCGTCAGTGCCTCCAATCGGTGTGATCGGAGCGCTGCTGCGTTCCGTTCTCAAGCTGAATAAGAACCGGATGAACTAGTACTCTCGATACCGCACACGCACCTTGCTTGCCCAAGTCTTGAGGCTGGCCTTCAGGATTCTATCGGCAGCCGGTGAAGGCCGCCCTAATGGGAGTTCCTGGACGAATACCTCGCTCACGCCCGGATCGAAGACACCACCGGTAATGCCCTGCTCCCTGAACACCATGAGCGGTAACCTCAATCCGAAAAGGACACCCGCCTCGATATTGTTCCACGGAGTCGGCAGCGGACTATCCATGACGACTCGGCTCTCTCGCGTTCCGGGTTTTATCGTTAGGCGGTCCGCACGCATCTGGGAGTATCCGAGGATGATCCCTCCCGAGCAATGTCGAGCGATGGCGTACACCTCCTTGAGTGGTGTGTCCACGCCGAAGTCCGTCCGTCCGAGCGCTCGAGCCTCCAGGTTCTCATCCAGGAGGATCTCGAGGACGCGGTCGTAGGAGAGTTGCTGCTCAGGACTCAGGGTAGTGGGGGCAGAAACGAAGACGGGAATGCGTGCATTCATGCCCTGATTCTAGGGGTTGGTCCTGCTGATCGGGGTCTCGACCACGACCCCTCGCGGAGTACGCAACCATATTTCGCGCGACACCCTGCGCATCGGGAGCGGACACGCACCGAGGCGGCATCGGTGTACTCGGCGGCGAGCTCCCTATCCAAAATCAATGCCGTTGCATCCAACATGATCGAGGCTCGGACATGCAAACCGCCGGTCTTGACTGCGTCACACCGCACTGGCCGGGAGTGCGGACGGCGGCACGAAGCCAGTGGTTGATGCATAGAAAGTCTTATCTCTGTGATTATAGGAGTCAGCGTCCCCAATGAGAACCCAGTTTGCCCCCCAGTCCGTGGGCACATTGTGTAGAATTCTTGTGCCGGGTGGAATATCGCCGACTCCTTGCGCCTTCTCTCCTGTCTTCGCATCGACCACGGTCTGTCCTTCAGGCGTAGTCACCCAAGCCCGTCCACCGTACGCTGCAAGCACTTCAACCTGCTTCGGCGCGCCGGGATCATCCGAAGCCATAGAAAAAACCTCAGAACGCGTTGCGGCATCTTGGACGACAAACACGAGCCCGTCCACCTTCGCGTCCACCGCGAGATTTCCATAACCCGAAACCAACAGTCCAGCAATAGGATCCAGAGCGGCAGAACTAGAGTACTTATCCAGAAATCCGGTGCCGCCTGAAACACTGAATGCTTGCGCACCATTATATGTGAGCAGCACGCAGTCTTTAGTGGTCCATGCCTGCTCACCTCGATACCTAGTCGATACTTCATTTTCCCAAACCGTTTCCCCGGAGTCCAAATGAAGCGCCAAGTTCCGATTCGGACCACCCGTGGCTATCAGATTTGGCCCAATCCACAAGGCATCGTGAACATTGACGTTTGCTCCAAGAGTCTCGCCTTCAAACACCGGCTTGTCCACCGCGTGATTCCAGAGCAGATTGCCGTCCATGTCGATGGCAAGCAGCGCTTGGGGACCCCAGTACGGCGCAGCGAAGCCCAGTAGAACCACTCCCTCCACCAGATTGACTTGACGGAATTCAGGCTTCTGGATTCCAGAGGCTGAAAGCACCTCACCCACACTGACAGAGGTCGTTCGATTCAATGCTCCGGCCGGAGAGAAGCGAAAGATGTTTGCCACCAAGCTGGAACTCTCCAGCCCATTCCCCGACCGCGAACAGAGCGCCACTCCAACGACGAGTCCGTCCCTCGAAGGGTCTTGTTCGACCGCCCAGCCCTGGTCTTCGTACTTGTCGGTGCTCGGGATTGGGCCGGCAAACTCAACCGCGGCCCGCAGACCCGCGAGCAAGCCCACCGCAGTGATCTGCTGGGGGTGAGGCGTGCTGGGGGATGCTACGGGCGCATTAGGATATACAACTCCTTTTGCCCCCTTAGCATGCTTTGGGGCGCCGGGAGGCACAGCAATCTTCGTGATTGCAGACTGGGGGCTTGCGCTTGGCGTGGCGCTGACGCTTGATCGCGATGACCCTGTAGTGGAAGGTCGACGAGACGGCGTCGCGCTGACCGACTGCCCAGAGTCGCCGGGTGCACACCCGGCAACTCCAGCGGAAGCCGCTGCAACCAGGACAGTCAACAGACCCCGTCGGGTGATGTCGAAGTAACTCACTTTCTCCCCCAAGAATGCATATTCTGTGAATCGCGCCACAACCACGTCGTTCTTTCATGGTGGCCCGAGCGGGCTGGCCAAAGGGTTCCCGTTGGCATGCTGATGATCGTGGCACACAGGTGTAATAGTGTCGCCAGTCTGTCGCGGTTCGTACGATCTCGTACAGACCAGCCAAACAGACTCGCCTCTCGCTCGAACACGACGTGGCCTGATCAATGCAGCACCGACATCAATCCGCCGTGGTAGCGGGCAGCAACAGACATTCAGGCGGCCGTCCGGCGCCGTCACCGCGCCACTGGGATTCTGGGCGATAGAGACAGTGGCCATCACCTTCTCGCCAGGATCACCGACATCGTCGCGTCGTCGAGTTGTTGCGTACGCCATGCCGTCCGGAGTTCCGAAAGGCTCCTTTGCAACTGAACCGACAAGGACAGTGCCGACCATCAGATCACTTCGGGTCACCGCTGCTGTCGTGGCAGAAGACCCGGGCGCGTATGGACGGTGCCATCTGGCGCCACAGCTAGGCCGGAGAACCAGACTCAAGACCCGCCCGCGGTGGAGCTGTGCTGGCCCGCACGCACAAACTCGACGGGATCCGATCAACGAGCACCTCTTCGCGCCGCTTGGACTTGCCACGCGCCATCAATGTCTGCAATTGGCGTGCCGCCATCTCGCCCGCCTGGCTTACGGAGACCCGAATGGACGTCATCGGGGGCACCGTGACGGGAGCCACCAGGTCATCGCAGCCAATGATTGACAGATCATCCGGCACACCGAGTCCGCGGTCGCGCAGCCCTGCCAGCACGCCTTGTGCCAACACATCGTCATATGCCACCAGGCCTGTGACCTTCGAGGCGAGCAGTTCATCCACGACCTTGACGCCGCTTTCGTAGTTCGGTTTCTCGGAGGCGATCACCACTGTCTGCACGCCATGCTGCTCTGCAGTCTTCAGGAACACCGTCCGCCGTTGCTCGTTCGACCATGACCGTTGCGGCCCCTCCAAGTACGCAAGCCGTCGGTGACCAAGCTCGACCAGATGCAGCACCGCGTCGTGTATGCCTTGCGAGCTGTCAATGAGCACCCGGTTCGCGCTGGCGTGCTCCCGATTGACCAAGACCAATGGCATTGACCCAGCAAGCTTGATCAGGTCGGCGGTCTCGCCGCGGGGTGACGAGATGATCAGCCCGTCGGCTCGTCCGCGGAGTGTGGACGTGAGCTGCGCTTCAAGATCGGGCTCTTCATCAGTTTCGGCGAGCAGGACCGCGACCTGACGCTCCTGAAAGTACCTCTCCACGGCCTTGATCAGCGGCGGGAAGAACGGGTTGGCGATATCGGGCACCAGCAACGCGACGGTGTCTTTTCGGCCGGTGCTCAGCGAGCGAGCGTGCAGGTTGGGAGCGTAGCCCATCTGCGCAGCGATCGTCATGACGCGGGTCACGGTGGCGTCCGAGATGAGATCAGGTCGCGTGAAAACCCGCGAGACAGTCGATGGCGAGACCGATGCAGCGATGGCGACGTCTCGAATAGTCGGCGACTTTGCAGGGATGTTACGGGCAGGCACACGACGAGTCTACTGGCATCTCTTGACACTTCGCCAGGTTTGGGTTTAGTTTAAATGCAATCGGTTGCATTACTGAAAGGTTCTTTTAACAGGAAAGTAACATCAAGGAGGAAGAAATGCAGAAAAACAGGCGTGACTTCATGAAGATCGTGGGGCTTGGTGGCGTCGCCATCGGTGTGGCCGGCTGTACACCCCCGACCGCTGACTCAGGCGGCTCCGCCGCCACAGCTGATGCCAGTCCGGGCTCCCTACAACTCCCCAGCAGTCCTGTCTCGCTCAACCTTGTCGACGTATCAGGGGATGTGGTCATTGCTCAGCCGATGATCGAGGCCTACAAGGCGAAGTACCCACAGTACTTGTCGAATGTGATCTTCGATACCGGTGATGCCACCGAGATCGCGGGCAAGCTGAAGGCGCAGCAGGATGCGGGCACATCGCAGATCGATCTCGTGCTCACCGGCAACGACGCCTTGGGCGCGGGCATCGAACAGGGTCTGTGGCTGCGGCTGACACCCGACTACGACGATTGGATCGGTGCCAGCCTGGCGACCTACCAGGAAAACGCGAAGCTCATGCAGGCCATTACTGATGGTTACGCCGTGGTCAACGACTACGGCAACTATGGCCCATTGCTGCAATTCCTTCCTGACAAGGTACCGAACCCACCATCGTCCGCGGAGGATCTGATGGACTGGGCGAAGGCCAACCCGGGGATGTTCTTATATGCTCGTCCATCCAACTCGGGCCCCGGCCGCGCATTCACCCAGGGATTGCCGTACATTCTGGGCGATTCCGACCCCTCCGATCCAGTCAATGGCTGGGACAAGACGTGGGCCTACTTGGCCGAACTCGGCAAGTACATCGACTACTACACTGCCGGCACCGGCGCTTCAATGCGTGAGCTGGCGTCTGGCAGTCGCCTGATCGTCGCCAGCTCTGCGGGCTGGGACATCAACCCGCGGGCGATCGGCACTGTGCCGGCCGAGGCGCAGATCGTGGCGCTCGACAACACGACCTGGATCATGGACTCCAACTTTGTCGCGATCCCGAAGGGTGTCTCCATTGACAAGCTTGCCGTGATGCTCGACTTGATCAAGTGGATGCTGACTCCCGAGCAGCAGGCGAAGGCCTACGATGACGGCTACATGTATCCGGGGCCGGCAGTCGAAGGCGTCACCTTGGATATGGCTCCGCAGGAGAGCCAGGATGTGATCAACCAATTCGGTCGTCCCGAATATGCCGAATTGCTCGCCAAATATCCGGCGACGCCTCCGCTTAGCAATAAGGCTCTCGGCCAGATGTTCGATCGGTGGGATCGCGAAATCGGTGCGAATCGGGTGCAGCAGTGAATTCCGCCCCCGGCGGGCGCTTCGATCGACTTCAGCTGGACGGGATTGGCAGGCAATTCAACGGTGTGGTGGCGCTGAGTGAACTGGACCTCACGATCCACCAGGGCGAGTTCGTCTCGCTGCTCGGGCCCTCTGGCTGCGGCAAGTCGACTGCGCTCAACTGCATCGCTGGCTTGCTGCAGCCGACCTCCGGCTCGGTGAAGCTGGACGACAAGCCGATCAACCATGTGCCACCCGAAAAGCGGGGCTTCGGCATGGTCTTTCAGAACTATGCATTGTTCCCCCACCTCACCGTGCGCGACAATGTGGGCTTCGGTTTGCGCATGCGCGGATGGAGCAAGCAGCAGATCGCTCCGAAGGTTGACGAAGCACTGACTCGCGTGCAGCTGTCGGCACTGGCGGGCCGGCGTCCCGGCCAATTGTCAGGTGGCCAGCAGCAGCGGGTCGCGATCGCGCGAGCGCTGGTCTTGGAACCGCAACTGATGCTGATGGATGAACCGCTGTCGAATCTGGACGCCAAACTGCGCCGTGAGATGCGCACCGAGATCAGGCGGCTGCACACCGACCTGGGTTTGACAACCATCTATGTGACCCACGACCAGGAAGAGGCGCTGTCACTGTCTGATCGCATTGTGGTGCTGCGTGATGGCCTCACTCAGCAGATCGGTGCCGCTGACGAGGTGTTCATGAATCCCATCAACGCATTCGTGGCCGGATTCATGGGCTACCGCAACAGTCTGTCGATGACCTTGTCGCAGCAGAGCGGACGTCCGGTCGTGAGCAGCAATGGGCTGAGCCTTGAGGCGACCAATGCCGCGGGGCTGCCTGACGGGCCGGTCGAGGTGTGCATTCGTCCGGACGATCTGGACCCCGCGATCGAAGCCAACCCAGTCGAACTCACTTGTGAGCTGGCCGAATACCAAGGGAAGCGGTCCGAAGTGATCGGCCGGCTCCCGAATGGCCAGCGGATTCTGCTGACCACAAGTCACCCGGTGAGCGAAGGCGACGCCTTCCGCTGCGGCATCAATCCCGACAGGGTCTTGGTCTTCCCCGTTCGAGGAGTCGGACGATGACGGCGCCAACATCGTCTACTCACGTGCCGCTGAGACAGCGGCTGAGCGAACGTGGGATCGATCGCATGAGCTGGTTGATGCTGCCTGGCCTGATCTTCATTCTCGCCTTGTTCATCTACCCGTGCTTCTACGGCGTGATGTTGTCGTTTCAGACCACTCAAGGTCAGCCGACCATGTCGAACTACACGACGTTCTTCACCGACCCGTACCTGGCAGGCACGATCGGCAACACCTTCCGTATCGCGTTGCCAGCTGCGTTGTTCAACGTGATCGTCTCTGTGCCATTGGCGATCGGAATGCTGAAACGCCCCAAAGCCTCCCGCTGGATCAATACCGTGCTGGTCATTCCGATCACGCTGGGTACCGTGCTCGTCGCTGAAGGCTTGCTGAACTATCTGGGCCCGCTTGGTTGGTTCAACCGAGTACTCATGGGCGTCGGGATCATCGATTCACCTATCACTGTGCTGCACACCTACAAGGCAGTGATCATCTCCCTGATCATCACCGGCTTCCCGTTCTCGTTCCTGCTAGTGCTGTCGTATCTGAGTGGGATCAACCCCAAGCTGCAGGCTGCCGCGCAGATGCTCGGCGCCAGCGCTTGGCAGCGGTTTTGGTATGTGACGCTGCCGCTACTTGCTCCCGGCCTGGCGATCACGTTCTGTCTAGCGTTCGTGCTGGCGTTCTCGGTCTTCCCATCGGCGAACCTGCTGGGCAATCCATCGGGTGATTCCCGAGTGCTGTCGGTAGCTGCCGCCCGGGCAGCATTCGAGCAGTACGACTATCCGATGGCGTCCACCATCTCGGTGATCACGGCCGTGGTGGAACTGCTGGTCATCGGACTCGTGCTGTCTTGGCGCAACCGTATGTTCCGCGGTTCGACCGCCGGAGCGAAGGGATAGCTCATGGCAACCAACTCGACTTCGACTCCCGCCCGTCCTAACACTCAGCGTCGCAATCGGATGATCACCAACATCCTGCTGGGCCTGGCAATCGGGTTCTTCATCATCAACCTGGCGGGCATCGTCGGCAGTGTGACAGTGAACTCGTTCGCCACCCAGTGGTTCGACACCTGGCTACCGGCAGGCTGGACGACCAAGTTCTACACGATGGCCTGGAACAGCTTTCAGCTGCCCAACACCCTGCGGGTGACGCTGACAGTGGCACTCAGCGTGGTGGTACTGGCACTACTCATCGGCGTGCCAGCCGCATACGTGCTGGCCAGACGCGAGTTCCCCGGCAAGAGGGCCGTCATGCTCAGCTTCCTGCTCCCGGTGATGATGCCGCCGATCACCTACGGCATTCCACTGGCCACGCTGCTGTTCAAGCTGCGCGTAGGTGGCACACTGCCCGGGGTCATCATGGCGAATCTGGTACCCATGGTCCCATTCGTGATCCTGGTGATGGTGCCATTCATCGAGCAGATCGACACCCGCATCGAAGATGCCGCACGCATGTGCGGGGCAGGCACACTGAAGATCTTCGTACATGTGCTGGCACCACTCATGCGCCCAGGAATGCTGGCCGCATCACTGCTGGTACTGGTGCAAACTGTCGCATTGTTCGAACTCACCTTCTTGGTCTCCGGGCCGGGCAATCAGACCCTGGTGGTAGCCCTCTACTACGCGGCATTCGCTTCCGGCATCAGGCCAGGCCAAGCAATCAGCGCTATGGCCGTCATCTACATGCTGACAACTCTGATCATTCTGGTGATCACCCTGCGCTACGTGAGCCCCACGCAGATCGTGGGTGCCGCCGACCTTCAAACCGACCACAACTAGTCTGGAGAATCCTTCATGCGTCAAACCGTCATGCACAAGCTGCCCATCACCATTGCGGACACCCCTGACGAGCTCGGACGCGCCACCGCCCGCCGCTTCGCCGAGGCAGTGACCGCCGTCATCGCCGAGAAGGGGCAGGCCGCAGTGATCATCGCGACCGGCAACTCGCAGCTGCCGTTCGCCAAAGCCCTGCGAGATGAGACCGGCATCGATTGGGACAAGATCGTCGTCTTTCATATGGACGAATATCTCGGCATGGCCGCCACCCATTCGGCAAGCTTCCGAAAGTGGCTGACCGACAACATCGTGAAGCCGTTCAGCCCCAAGGCGTTCTACGGCATCCAGGCCGACACCGAACCCATCGAAGACGAACTGCGACGCTACACCGACCTGCTCAACGAACATGACCCCGACATCACCGTCATGGGAATCGGCGAAAACGGCCATCTCGCGTTCAACGACCCGCCAGCATCATTCGACACCGACGCCCTCATCAAGGTCGTAGAGCTTGATGAAGCCTGCCGCATGCAGCAGGTCGGCGAAGGCCACTTTGCCTCGCTGGCTGTGACACCGACCCGGGCGGTCAGCCTGACCATTCCGATGCTGCTGCGCCCCCGCACCGTCCTGATCGGCGTGCCCGAACTACGCAAGGCCCAGGCAGTTCGGGATGCGCTGGAGGGTCCGGTTACCCCGGACTGCCCCGCCTCCTACCTTCAGCTGGTAGACAACGCCGAGCTCTTCCTGGACGCGGACGCTGCCAGCTTGCTCGATTGAGAACAAGCCGTCAGCACCGCCGCTGGGCTCAGCCCGACGGGATGCGGGCCAGCCGGGCTCACACCGGTGACCGGGCTGGCCCCCTCCGGTCGATTCAGGTCCCGCATTGACCACCTGCCCAACATCAGCTGACCAACGTCAGCTGACAAACGTCACAGCAGTTGCCCAACGTCACAGCAGTTGCTGAAGGTTCAGCAGCCGCTGCAGCCGTGGCCGACGGCCACTGGCGAGTGGTCCTACCGCGCAAGTGGGTGGACGACGTCCACGGCGGCCCGGCGTGCGCGCCGCCGATCTCGAGTCCTTGGCGCTCGCGATCGCGGGAATCCCTGCGGACTGAACCCGCCTCGTCGGCATCGGCGCAGGACGATCGACGGGTGCCTGGCTTCCTGCCGATCTGCAACGCATCGGTAACCCGGCCCTAACAATCCTCGACTAGACCTTGATGTGAGGCAGAGGAGCGCCATGGTCACCACTCAAACGGTCAACGGTCACACCTATCAATTCAACTCGCTCGTCGATCTGATGGCGCGGGCGACGCCGCTACGGTCGGGCGATGAGCTGGCAGGCTGCGCG
>JARKOC010000157.1 GCA_029975915.1 Bryobacteraceae bacterium | reverse complement strand
ATCGCTACCCGCGGCCAGGCAGCTCCGGCCAGGTCACCGCACCGCTCCCGGTAGGCGTCCCAGCGCAGGTAGCGGCCCACCAGCACGCGGGGCAGGCGAGGAGCCCTGTGTTTCAACTCCCCCAGCAGGCCGAAGGGAAAGGTGTCCACCACGATGCAGGAGACGTCGTGGCTTTGGAGATACTCGTCCAGGAAGCGGGTATACAGCCGCCGGTCGGCCATGGCCCATTCCGGGACCAGGTCCATGGGGCAGGGTGAGATAGGGCGGGCGACCTCGGCGCTCCTGCTGGAGACGAGCTACCGGACGCTTTGCAGAAGCGGTTGCGGAGCATGGGCCAGGAGCGCAAGCGAGCGGGAGATATGGCCCAGCCCGCCGCCCAGGGCATAGTAGAGAATCATGGATTTCCCATCCCGGCAAGGAGGGCGGTGATCATGTTCCTTTCGCTCAGGAAATCATCGCAGCGTGCACAGGCATCAAGGCGTCCTCCCCGAGCCAGGAGTACCCTGAGCCCCCGCATGGGTTCACCCTCCAGGATCTGTCTCACCGACTGGTCCGGGAATCTTCCCAAGGGCGCCGTGGATCCACGGGTCATGCAGCAGGGGTGACAGGAGCCGTCCGGGGAGAAAAACAGGTGAAACCAGGGCACATGGCAGGGAATTCCGCGAAATCCGTGCCGGCCTGCCGCCGTTTCCCGGAAGTGTTCGGGAGCCGAGCCGAAGGGCGCTCGGTCTTCCAGCACCTCCCAGCGGGCCGCCGCGGCGGAGGCTCTCTCAACGGCCTTTCGGGAGGGGAGGAGGCCGGGCGCGACCGGGTCCACCGCGATCAGCTTCCAGGTGACCTTCGGCCCGAGCCCGCGGACCAGTTCCCTCAGGCCGGCCAGCCCCCGGACCGTCTTGGAGGTGACCACCGTATTGATGCGCAGCTTGATCCTGCCCCGTGCCGCGATGCGCTCCGCCGCCCGCACCACGGCCTTGTGCGAGCCTTTCAGGCCGCGCAGCCGGTCATGGACCTTGCGCTCGGCGGAGTCGATGGAGAGGGAAACCGAATGGACCCCCGCCTCTTCCAGCCGACGGACCTCCTCCTTCCCCATCAGGAGACCGTTGCTGGTGAGGTTGACCTGGATGCCCAGGCCGGCCCAATCGGCGAAGATTGGAAAGCAGTCGGGGTGCAGCAGCACCTCGCCCCCGGAAAAATGGACCTTGCGCAGGCCCTGGCCCGCTAGCTCGCGCCCAAGGGCAGACGCGGTTTGGCGGGACATGACAACACCGGGTTCGGGCAACCGGCAGAAGACGCAGGACAGGTTGCACTGCCACAGGAGCTTGACCTTTGCGGTAAGGATCGGGAGGTCGGGGCACGGTTCATGGGAGAGCCGCGCCAGGGCGGTGAGGATGGCGGGATGGGAGCTGACGGCTGCGCGGAAGTCCATGCTACCCTCCGCTCAACCGCAGCAGGGCGGATTCCAGGATATCGGCCTCGTGGCCGCCGGTAAAGCGTGTCGTGACGGTGGTGCGGCCCGCTTCCCCGACCCTGCGCCGCGCCTCCGGGGCGAAGGAAAGCGCGCGGGACAGGGTGTCGGTCGCGGCAACTGCGTCCCCGGCATCGAACAGGAATCCGTCGACGCCGTGGCGTATCACGTCCGGCATCCCTCCGGCACGTGAGGCTACCACCGGAACACCGCACGCCATGGCCTCCAGCATGACGTTGGGCATGCCGTCGTACAGGGAGGGAATGAAGACGATGTCGCAGGCCAGGTACCAGGGGATCAGGTCTTTTCGGGGGACGAAAGGCCCGGCGCTCCAGAACCCGGAGCAGGTTTCTTCAAGCTCGCTCCGCTCCTCCATCGGAACGTCTCCCACGGTAAGCAGCCGGGCACGGCTTCCCATGCCGTAGTCGCGGAACACCCGGATGGCGGTGGAGAGTCCCTTCTTGTACTTCAGCTGGCCGAAGATCCCGACCAGGGGCCGACCGTCCGGCGCATGCCGGGCGCGAAGGGCGGCGGCCGCCTCCAGGTCGGAGGGGAAGGATATCCACTCGTCCGGAGTGATACCGACCGGCGTGAACAGGACCGGCCCTTCCCGCATGGCCGCGATCCTGGACCGCATTTCACTGGAAACGGCGCACACGAGATCGGCCCGGCCGACGGTATGGTGGATCATCCATCCCCGGCCCGGATCGTGGCTCAACCGGTCCAGGTCGTTGCCGCGGAACATGGCCACGCTGGGGGTTCCCAGCCACATCCCCCACAGGGTGGCAAGGTAGCCGGGAATTCCCCCGCCGAAACCCACCTGCAGGCATCCCTCCAGGGCGCGCCGCTTCAGGAAGAACAGCCGTTCCATTTCACCCTGCCACCCCTCGGCCCGCCAGTGCCCCTCCCGGTCCCTGAAGCGGAAGGCGGCGTCGTCGGTTTCAGGAGACCCTTTAGCCAGGTGGAGGACGGTCAGGGAGTGGCCCCGGTCGCGCAGGGCGTTCACCAGGCGGGTGGAGGAGACCGCCATCCCCCCGCCGTCGGGGCCGTGGCGCTCCGTGATCCAGACGATGCGGGCCATGGGGCTCAGCTGTCCTGGAAATCGTCGGAGCTTCCGGAGTCCGAGTCGTCAGCGGCCCCGGAGTCTCCTTCATCGGCGCTTTCGGAATCGGATTCACCGGCGCCGCCTTCATCCCATTCGCCGCCCGCGCCTCCTCCGCCCATCTCCCCGCCCTCTCCCTCGAATGTATCGAAGTTCTCGTAGTCGGAAGAACCGTAGGTCACCATGCAGGTGTCGCTGTCCGCGGAATGACGGTAGTAGGAGGAGTCCAGGCCGCGCCGGGATGCCTCGTCAGCGTCAAGACCCAGCACCGCGCAATCGGGGCAGAGGATCCCCGATTGCGTGTGGTGGATATGGCCGGCGCAGATGGCCTTGCCGCACATGGCGCAGGCGGCCGCGACTGGCTCGCCGCAGGTGGTCAATGTTAAAAATCCAGTCCGTTGGGCGCATCCGGTCATTGTGTACCTCCCGTGGGAATAGGCTCAGTCGGCGGCGCCGGGGTAATCGCCCCATAGGCGCCGGACAGAAGGGCCAGCAGCGGCCCCGCATCAACGCGATCCTTTTCGGCCGGATACTTCCGCAGCGAGAGAAAGATCACGGCGCCGCGCGGATGTTTTCCGACCCGCAGCGATGTGCCGGCCGGGAGCCGGGGGGATCCCGTGAGCCTGTACCGGCTGTCGTCCAGCAGCAGGCGCGCCCTGTAGTCTATCTTTCTACGGTACTTCCTCTTTGTCTTCCACTTGCCGCGGGGATTTTTCTTCTTGTGGATCTTCTCAACGGTATGTTCCACCATGCCCGCCTGCAACCGGGTCCCGTCGCGGAGACGGCACTCCAGGTCCAGGATCTCCCGCTTGAAAAACCGGTCGATGCACTCCGGGTAGCGTTCGGTGGCGTATTTTTCTCCCGTCCGCACCAGCAGATCGGAATGTGTCGGAGCCAGGAGGCTCGCGTTTACCTTGAGCAGCCCTCCCTTGGCCAGGTCCGGGCCGATGCAGCGGACAAGAGGGCCCAGCACCGCCGCGGCATCTTCGTCCCCCTTCAGTCGA
>JARKOC010000140.1 GCA_029975915.1 Bryobacteraceae bacterium | reverse complement strand
CTCCCGATTCGAAGTCTCGAATCTGAGCAGGTAACGGTCCGCGCCTGCCCGGCGCCATTCGACCAGTTCACGGTCTTCCCTCTCTCCGAGGCTGAGGGTCACGGCAAGCCCGGTTTCCCGCTTGACCCGTGTTATCACATCGGAAAGCCAGTCCGTTGTGATGCCGTAATCCTCGCCCGACTGCAGCACCAGCGTGCCGTAGCCGAACCGGACGGCGAGACGGGCACACTCCAGTATCTCATCAGCATCCATGCGATACCTGCGCACCCCGGTGTTTCCCGCGCGGATCCCGCAGTAGCCGCAATCACGGGCACAGATATTGGAAAGCTCCACGAGTCCCCGCAGATGGACCTCGTCGCCCACATTCTCCCGGCGCACTGAGTCCGCCCGCCGCCACAACTCTTCAAGCCGGCTTTCATCCTCTGTCTTCAGCCAGGAAAGAATCTCGTCCTTTTTCATCCATACTCCGGGTTAGTGACTTTGTTCCTCGAATGAACACGCGTGGATACCGCCGTGCTCTTTGGCGTGTATGACAATCTCACGTAACAATCGAGAATTCTTTGACCTGGGTCAAATTTGGCGTCTTTTGGAGGCGGGCTCGAAAAAACCTGAGTCCGTGATGCCTGAATGCCGAGGCGAGAGGAATGCCGTGGTTTGAACGTCGCCGATGCCGTTTCACGCCGGTTACCCCGTGTGACCTTCGTCGGGATCATTCTATCCACGGAAATGCAGGAAACCGAGGCGTTCCGCGAAGGCGAAGGCTTGAAGGCATCACGGACTCAGGAAAACATAAAGAAGACGAAAACATAAAGCTGACCTGCCAGGTTTCGAAAACCTGGCAGGTCTCAAAAAAAACGGCCGGATGATCGTCATCCGGCCGTTTTTCATTGTATCTGCGATCCGCGCTCAGACTGATGTACTCAGTGAAAGCATGGAACGTTCGAGTCCCGCATTACCCCCCAAGCTTGGAGCGCTTGAAGTAGTGGGTGTGGAGCAGGTGATGAGCCTTGTCGCTCAGCGGCTTGCCGAGGAACTTCTCATACAGCTCGATGATGTAGGGGTTCTCGTGGGACTTGCGAATCTTCTTGCCGGCGTCCTCGTCGTAGAGGACCTTGGTCCTTTTCTTGAGGATTTCCACGTCGCCGTGGTGATAGGGCTGACCACCGCCGCCGATGCAGCCGCCGGGGCAGGACATGATTTCGATGGCGTGGAATTCGGATTTGCCTGCGCGCACGTCTTCGAGAAGCTTGCGTGCGTTGCCGAGCTCATGGGCGATACCGATGTTGAGGGTATGGGGACCGACCTGAACCTTGGCGGATTTTATGCCTTCCATGCCGCGGACCGCTTCGAAGTTGACGTTCTCCAGGGTCTGGCCGGTCGCCAGTTCATAGGCGGTTCTGAGAGCCGCCTCGATAACGCCGCCGGTTGCGCCGAAGATCGGGGCCGCGCCGGAGGATTCACCCAGAGGCGCATCGAAGTCTTCATCGGGCAGGGCCGAGAAGTCGATGTTCATTCTCTTGATGAGGCGTGCGAGCTCACGGGTGGTGATGGAGTAGTCGACGTCCGGGTTTCCGTTCACCTTGAACTCGGGACGGTCGCACTCGTACTTCTTGGCGAGGCAGGGCATGATGGAGACGACCACCATCTTCTCCCTCGGAATGCCGAGGAGGTCGGCATAGTAGGTCTTCGCGACTGCGCCGAACATCTGCTGCGGAGATTTGGCGGAAGAAGGAACGTCGAGGAGGTCGGGGAACTGGTGCTCGAAGAACTTCACCCAGGCCGGGCAGCAGGAGGTAAGGATCGGCAGCCGCACGGTCTTGTCGCCGTCCAGGTAGCGGGTGAGGCGATCAAGGAACTCGGAACCTTCTTCCATGATGGTAAGGTCGGCGGCGAAGTCGGTGTCGAATACGTGGTCGAAACCGAGGCGACGGAGAGCCGCGGCCATTTTGCCGGTGACGGAAACGCCGGGCTCGATGCCCAGGTCTTCGCCCAGGGCCGCGCGGACGGCCGGAGCGGTCTGAACGACGGTTACCTTGTCCGGATCGGCGATGGCGTCCACGATTTCCCAGGTGTGGTCACGCTCTACAAGCGCGCCGACCGGGCAGACCGCAGTGCACTGGCCGCAGAAGGTACAGACGGATTCTTCGAGGTTCATCTCGAAGGCCGGAGCAACGCATGCGTTGAAACCCCTGTTGACGCCGGTGAGGACGCCGCAGGTCTGAACTTCGTTGCACATGGTTTCGCAACGACGGCACATGATGCATTTGTCCATATCGCGGATGATGGACGGGGAAATGTCCTTGCGGTAGGTGGACATGGCGCCTTCATAACGGATTTCGCGGATGCCGAATTTCTCAGCGATATCCTGCAGTTCGCACTCGCCGGATTTCTGGCAGGTGAGGCAGTCTTTCGGGTGGTCGGAGAGCATCAGTTCAAGAACGGTCTTGCGTGCGTTCAGGACTCTCATGGTATTGGTCTTGACCACCATGCCGTCCGCAACCGGGGTCGCGCAGGCAGGGGCCAGGTTCTTGCGGCCTTCCACTTCTACGACACAGATACGGCAGGATGCCGCCATGTTGTTCACCGCCAGGTCCTCGAGGTTGAGGAAGCAGAGGGTGGGGACATCGACATTCAGTTTCTTGGCAGCGTCAAGGATCATACTGCCCTGCGGTACTTCCGTTTGTTTACCGTCAATGGTAATTTTTAGCATAGACATGTATATGTGCTCCTTTTCATAGCAAATTATTTCTTGACTATCGCTTCGAACTTACACTTGTCGATACACGCGCCGCACTTGATGCAGGCGGCCTGATCGATCACGTGGGCTTCCTTCACCTTGCCGGAGATGCAGTTCACCGGGCATACGCGGGCACAGAGCGTACAGCCGACGCACTTCTCGGGAATAATGACGATCTCGAGGAGATCCGAACATACACCGGCCGGACACTTCTTGTCGCGAACGTGGGCAATGTACTCGTCGGCAAAGGTGTTCATGGTTGACAGAACCGGGTTGGGCATGGTCTGGCCGAGACCGCACAGGGCGGTGTCCTTGATGTTGACGGCGAGGCTCTTCAGCTTCTCGAAATCGGCTTCGGTGCCCTGGCCGTGGGTAATCTTGCTCAGGATCTCATAGAGACGCTTGGAGCCGATACGGCACGGCGTACACTTGCCGCAGGTCTCGTCCATGGTGAAGTCCAGGACGAACTTGGCGATGTCGACCATGCAGTTGACTTCGTCCATGACGATCATGCCGCCGGAGCCCATCATAGAGTTCTTCGCAAGGAGGTTGTCGTAGTCGATGGGTACGTCGGCGTCTTTGAAGGTCAGCGCGCCGCCGGACGGACCACCGGTCTGCACGGCCTTAAACTCCTTGCCGCCGGGGCAGCCGCCGCCCACTTCGAAGATGACTTCCTTCAGGGTTATACCCATGGGGACTTCGATGAGGCCGGTGTTGTTGATCTTGCCTGCAAGGGCGAAAACCTTGGTACCCTTGGACTTCTCGGTACCGATGGAAGCGAACCATTCGGCGCCTTTTACCAGAATCGCCGGGATATTGGCGAAGGTTTCCACGTTGTTCACGATGGTCGGCTTGCTCCAGTAGCCGGAGTTGGCGGGGAAGGGAGGTTTGGTGTAGGGCTCGCCGCGGCTTCCTTCCATGGAACGGATAAGGGCGGTTTCCTCACCGCACACGAACGCGCCTGCGCCGTACTTCAGCTCGATGTCGAAATCGAAGCCGGAACCCAGGATGTTCTTGCCGAGCAGGCCGTACTCGCGAGCATCATCAATTGCCTTCACCAGGCGCTTGATGGCCAGCGGGTATTCGGCGCGGATATAGACGACGCCGATGGAAGCGCCGATGGCGTAGCCGCAGATGGCCATGGCCTCAACGACGGAGTGGGGATCGCCTTCGAGAACGGCGCGGTCCATGAATGCGCCGGGGTCGCCTTCGTCCGCGTTACAGACGACGTACTTCTGGTCGGCCTGGTTGGCAGCGGCAAAACCCCATTTCGTACCGGTGGGGAATCCGCCCCCCCCACGGCCGCGGATACCGCATTTCTTGATTTCATCAATGACGCCGGCAGGGGTTCCCGCCGTAATGGCGTTGGCAAGGGCTTCGTAGCCGCGGACTCCGAGGTAATCCTCGATGTTCTCGGGATCGATAAAGCCGCAGTTTCTGGTCGCAATTCTCAGCTGTTTTTTTGCTACTTCCATTATCTGACTCCTCCCCTTAATTATAGTTCTACCCGTACGTAGTTAACCGGAATCACGTTTTCCACAAGCTCTCCGGCCTTCAGGTACTTCTGGACCAGTTCACGTGCGCTTTTATCATCAAGCTTGCCGAAACAGACGGGCTCTTTGCCCGGAAGGGTCACGACGACGGTCGGCTCGGAGTGACAGTAGGTCATGCAACCGGACTGCATGAACTCCACGTTGGTGAGCCCCTGCTTGGTCGCCTCGTCCTTCATGGCTTCCATGACGGCCTTGCCGCCGGAAGCGATACTGCAGGTCGCGAGGGAGACGTTCACGAGAATTTTGTCTTTCCGTGCGGCCACCTTCGCTTTGTAGTCTTCCTGAAACTTTTTCAAATCAGCTGCCGATGCAATTTTTGCCATGATTTAACTCCTTCGGTTCTATTGAAAATTAGTATTCGGCGATAATGCTTTTCACCTGATCAGGCGTAACGTG